>NZ_JBIAWS010000015.1:0-255298 GCF_042896045.1 Streptomyces sp. NPDC001351
CAGCAGCAGACTCACGGCCGACGCCCCGTCACCGCATCAAAAATGGTGCACTTTCATCCGTACGAGGTGGCGCACGTTCGCTTGTACGCCGACACACCGCGCCCGCACCGGCCAGGAGATCGACCTCGATGCGCTGCGCGCCCGCCTCGGCGTCCCGCCCGCCATGGCCGACGCCATCGCCACCCAACTCGCCTGACACGGAAAGGACTTGAAGCCATGGGATTCCTCTTCCAGCGCCTCGTGCGCTACGGCCCCGTGGAGATCGGCCGCGCCCTCAACAAGAACGGCGACAAGGGCTACATCGCCTCCTGCACCGCGGACCAGTGCGGCTGGTCGGCCGAATACAGCAGCTACGGCGCCGTCTGCATCGCGGCCAAGGGCCACCGCTGCCAGATCAAGAGCAAGTACGAGAACCGGAAGGGCTGACCCGTGTCCGTGCCGCTGTGGTTCTTCATCGCCTGCCTCGCCGCCGTCGGCGTCAAAACCCTCCGCCCGCCCCTCTGGCTGGTGATCGTCCTGCTGATCGGCGGATACCTCGCCGCCAACAGCCTGTTCGCCCCGCTCTTCAACCCGTTCGTCAAGTAGCCATACCTGGAAGGGAGTTCACCGATGCTCCGCCCGAAGATCCCGACCATGCCGACCCCGACCGGCACGGCCACCCCGCCCGCGGTCGTGGAGCCCACCGCCGTCGTCCCGGCCACCCAGACCCCGCCGCCGCCCGCTCCGTTGGCCCCGGCGCCATCCCGGCCGGTCGTCCAGCTCACCCCCGGCACCGTGATCGCCCTCGTCGGCGGCGGCACCGCCGTCGTCCTGGTCGTCGGCGCCGTCCTTGTCTCGATGCTCCTTGCTGTGGCCATTACGGGCGTCTCGGTCGCCGTGGTCGCGGTCGTGCTGCGCTCCCTGCTCGCCTCCGAGGCGAAGCACCGCTGACCGGCCCCCGGAGCGGCGTCAACCGCCAAGTCTCGTCCGCTCCGGGCGCCGTCCCTACCCGATCTCTCAACCGGAAGGAACCTCCATCATGACCGGCCCGACCCCGGCCACCACCACGAACGCGCGGATCTGCCCGGACTGCGACGGCTTCGCCACTGCCGCCGTCACCTCCGGCCCTCGCGAGGCCTCCGGCCAGCTACCCACCCTCGCGGTCAACTGCGCGGCCTGCCACGGCAACGGCACCGTGCCGCTGCGTCCGCGTCTGACCGCCGCGGATGTGGAGGTCGCCGCCTGATGGACACCGCGACCTTCGCGGGCCTGGACCCCATCACCCTCGGCGACGCGCTGCGGGTGGCCGGGCTTCCGGGCTTCGACCGCTGGCAAGACCAGATCAGGCGCACCGGCGGCTGCGCCGACCCCATCCACCTGACCGGCTGGGTCCTGCACAAAGACAAGACCACCGGCCAGACCCTGCACCACTACAGCACCGAGGGCGAGCCGGGCGGGCGCCTCCGCGTGGCCTGCGGCAACCGCCGGGCCTCTCGCTGCCCGTCCTGCGCCTGGACCTACGCCGGAGACACCTACCACCTCATGCGAGCCGGGCTCGCCGGAGATGAGGCCAAGGACATCCCGGCCACCGTCAGGGATCACCCCCGGGTCTTTGCCACCTTCACCGCCCCGTCGTTCGGCCCGGTCCACAACCGGCCCGACCACGGCGCCTGCCGCTGCGGCCACCGCCACCGCGAGGATGACCCCGCCCTCGGCACGGCCCTCGATCCCGCCTCGTACGACTACGCGGCCGCCGTGCTCTTCAACAACCACGCCGGAGAGCTGTGGATGCGCTTCACCAACCGGCTCCGCCGCGAGATCGCCGCCCGCGCCGGACTGCCCCAGCGCGAACTCAAGGAAGTCTGCCGGGTCTCCTACGGCAAGGTCGCGGAGTTCCAGAAGCGGGGCGCGATCCACTTCCATGCCGTGATCCGCCTCGACGGCCCGGACGGACCCGACTCCCCTCCGCCCTCCTGGGCCAGCACCAACCTGCTCACCAAGGCGATCCGCGCCGCCGTCCGGCACTCGTACACGTCGGTCTCGGTCCCGGCCGCCGGGGGCCAGCCCGCCCGCACCTTCTGCTGGGGCCGACAGCTCGACGTCCGGCCCGTCAAGGCCTTCGGGGACGGCTCAGAGCTGACCGAACAGGCCGTCGCCTCCTACGTCGCCAAGTACGCCACCAAGGCCGCGGAGAACACCGGAACCCTCGACCGCCGGATCGGCGAACTCGCCGAACTCGACCGCCACGGCGTCCCCGACCACGCCCGCCGCCTGATCACCGCATGCCGCGACCTCGACAAGCTGTACCCGAACCGGCGCCTGTGGGCCTGGGCGCACATGCTCGGCTTCCGCGGCCACTTCTCCTCCAAGTCCCGCCGCTACTCCACCACCCTCGGCACACTCCGCCAGGCCCGCGCCGACTACCGCGCCACCCAGGAACGCGAAGCCCTCGGCCTCGACGAGCGTGAGCCGGACACCGTCCTCGTCCTGGCCGACTGGCAATACGCCGGACACGGCCACACCCCCGGCGAATCCGCCCTCGCCGCCACCATCGCCCGCAACCTCCAGCTCAACCGCGAAACCGCCCGCGAGGAGCTGCGCGCGCTGGCCGACGAGAGGGAGTGGTGACCATGGCATCGGAGCTGCCGGACGGCTTCCTGACCCCTGACGACCTGGTCGTGATGTTCAAGCTCCCCAGCGTCGAGACGGTCTACCAATGGCGTCGCAAGCGCACCGGTCCCCGCGGCTTCCGCGTCGGCCGGCACCTCCGCTTCGACCCGGAAGCCGTTCGCGCCTGGGTGGACTCCCAGATGGGAGAGGCTGCCTGATGGCCGGACACATCCAAGACCGGTGGTACAAGACCGAGACTGGGCCGGACGGCAAGACGGTCAAGGTCAAGACCGAGCGTTACGGCACGGGCATGCGCTACCGCGCCCGATACATCGGCCCGGACGGTACGGAGAAGTCCAAGAGCTTCCCGGACCGGCAGAAGCGCCTCGCCGAACAGTGGCTCATCGACATCGCGTCGGACATGACACGCGGCCAGTACATCGACCCTCGCGCGGCCCGGACCACCTTCAAGAGCTACGCCGAGAGGTGGCTCAAGGCCCACACCGCCGACGTATCCAGCAGGATCGTGACCGAACAACGGCTGCGCCTGCATGCGTTCCCAGTCCTCGGGACGCGCCCGCTCGACTCCTTCCGCCCCGAGCACATCCGCGAACTCATCAGCGCCCTGGAGGCGAACCCTGCCGTGAGCGACGCGTATGCGCGCAACATATACGGCGACGTTCGGGCAGTGCTGAGTGCGGCCGTGGACGACGGCCTGTTGCCTCGTAACCCGTGCTCCGCAAAGTCCGTCCGCCCGCCGACCGCCGAGCGGCGCCGCGTCGTGCCGTGGCTGCCCACTCAGGTGCACGCCGTTCGCACGGCGCTCCCGGAGCGATACCGGGCCATGGTGGACACGGGAGCGGGGTGTGGACTCCGGCAAGGAGAGATCGTGGGCCTGGCTGAGGACGCTATCGACTTCGAGGGTGGCATTCTGCGAGTGGTCCGGCAGGTGAAGCTCATCCGAGGTAAGGCCGTGTTCGCCCCGCCGAAGTGCAACAAGGAACGGGACGTACCGCTGCCGTCGTCGGTTGCTGAAGCCTTGCGTGTCCACATGGACGCCTTCAAGCCGGTTGAGATCACGCTGCCGTGGCGGAAGCCGGACGGCCCCAAGGTGACGACCCGACTGCTGTTCACGAACACTGCAAGCGGGGTCGTGTGGCGCAGCAACTTCAACATCCAGGAGTGGAAGCCCGCGCTCGCCGTCGCTGGCCTCATCCCGGACGCCGGGCCGGACGGCAAGTACGAATCGGCGCGCGAGCACGGCATGCATGCGCTGAGGCACTTCTACGCGTCCGTTCTGCTGGACGCCGGGGAGAGCGTCAAGGCCGTCAGCCAGTACCTGGGGCACACCGACCCAGCCCTGACACTGCGCGTGTACGCGCACCTCATGCCCACGAGCAAGGAACGCACCAAACGCGCTATCGACACGGTCTTCCGGCGCTAGGGAACCCCGTTGTGACGGCTGTGGTTTGACGAATGGGCGACGCCCCCCACACGGGGCGCCGCCCATTCGTCAAACCACAGCCCAGACCAGCCGGGCATCCAACCAACCGGCCGCTACACGATGTGAACACGCTCGGTCTCTCCATCTGGGCCTCGCAGAAGCAGGTCGTTTCCCTTCCTCCGGCTGTCTTCGAGGAAGGCATAGATCTGAACCGCCCGATTGATCACATCGGCCTTGTTCAGTCCTGTGGCCTCCATCAGTTCTCTAACGGCCTGAGCCGCCGGAGGCACAAAGGTCACCGAGAAACGCTCACTCGCCGACTGCTCGCTTCCTGCTGAAGCCATGCGGACACCCTCCTACTTCTTCTGATTTGCATCTGATCTTACTTTCCCAACCCTTCGCGCACCTCATGATGCCATGACTGGTGCAAAAACACACCAGTTTGGTGCTAGGGTACCCCCGTCGGCCCAACCGGCGCCGACGAGCAGGAGACGAAAGGAGGGGAGATGTTGAAAGAGAAACGAAACGGCGGGAGTGCAAGGTCACCTGCATAGCGCCGGCCAAAGTCCGCTCTTCATCGAGCGGCAGTTGCGGCACTGACGGAGAGACAGGCGACAGCGAGGAGGTGAAGTCATGACCACGCGCCTGCGGGAGCCCGTCCCGACCTAGGCAGAGTGCCTAGTCACAGAGGACGGGCCAGAAAGGGGCCCCTATGGGTACCCCCAACGGCGGCAAGAAGTCGGAACCAGAACCGACCTCGGCAGCTTTCGTAAAGATCACGACCACTCCGGACGGCCCCACCGCCACGGCTTCCGTGCCTGGGAAGCAAGCAGGGCGAATGCTGGCGACCATCGAGTTCACCTCCAGCATCGGCGGAACCGTGATCGGCCCGTACACGATGGCCAAGGCGCTGGAGTCCATCGGCGCCGGAATGCCATGGCAGGTACAGACAGTGCTACTCGCCCTTGCGGCCGCGCTGCCAGCCATGTGCTTCTGGATGCTGCGGCATCGCCGCCGCGCCTGAGCCAACACCCTGAAGGCCCTCTCCGGAAGTCACCATGGGGACTTCATGGGGAGGGCCTTCAGGCTTCCCGCACGCACGGCCCGGGCACGGCCCGGGCGTACCAGGAGCTGCAACCCAGACGAGGGTAAGACCTGGTCAACGGCCAACTCGGTGCGATGGGAAAACGAGTTCTCCGGGCTTAGGCATGGCTGTACCAGTGTCGCAGATCCGCGGTGTGGCCCGCTCCACCATGAATGCGGGTGAAGGTGAGGCCTCCAGGTGGCCTGCGACCTGCGACGACTACGAGGGCTGCCTAGGCAGTGGTGTGTTCCAGCTTGTCCTTGAGCAGCTGTTCGTTGCGCGGCATCTCCTTGCGGACCTGCGGGCGGACGAGCAGGGGGAGCAGGACCCTGCCGATGCCGTGTCCCTCGAAGTCCATGTCCATGGTGACGTGGGCACGGCGGCCGTCGTCGAGGGGTGTGATCTCGCCGTGGAAGTTGCCCCTGACCGGGCCGTCGATCCCGCGCACGGTCCAGGAGCGCTGCGGTTCGTACTGGGTGCACTCCATGGTCATCGGGATGTCGCGGCGGCCGACGTGCCGGGTGACGCGGACCCGGGATCCGAGGCCGAAGGGGCGGTCGTCGAGCTGTTCGGTGGCGACCGCGCTCAGTTGCCACTCCGGCAGGTGCGAGGGATCGATCATGTACGCCCAGACATCCTCGGGACGGCGGTCCACGTCGAACTCTTCATGGATGGCGGACATGGCGCCTCCTCTTCGGGAGATCCCCTTTGAGGGCTTATATCGGAATCGTCCCACTCGGCCGACCGGTCCGCCATCGTCCGGAAAGCATGGAGCCCCCGCCCTCGGAAGGGCAGGGGCTCCACGCGTCACGCCCGGTCAGCCGGATCCCACGAACAGCACCATCAGCAGCCACACCACCGGCGCCGTCGGCAGCAGCGAGTCCAGCCGGTCCATGATGCCGCCGTGCCCCGGCAGCAGCGTGCCCATGTCCTTGATGCCCAGGTCCCGCTTGATCATCGACTCGCCGAGGTCGCCCAGCGTGGCGCTGGCCGCGACCGCGAGGCCGAGGATCAGGCCCTGCCACCAGGCGCCGTCGTCGATCAGGAACTGCATACACAGCGCGCCCGCCACCATCGCGAACGTGACCGCGCCGAGCAGGCCCTCGCGGGTCTTGCCGGGGCTGATGCGCGGGGCGAGCTTGTGGCTGCCGAAGCGCCAGCCGACGGCGTACGCGCCCGTGTCACTGACCACGGTGAGGAGCAGGAAGGTCAACACACGCCAGGGGCCGTCCTGGGCCGTCAGCATCATGGCCACGAACGTCGCCAGGAAGGGCACGTAGAAGGCTGCGAAGACGCCCGCCGTGACGTCCTTGAGGTAGCCCTCCGGCGGCTCCGTCATGCGCCATACGAGGACGGCGAGCGCCGTGAGTGCCATGGCGACCCATGCGCCCTCCGCGCCCCGCACATAGCCGGCGACGACCATCGCTCCGCCGCCGAGTGCCAGCGGGACCAGGGGCGCCTTGATGCCCTTGCGCTCCTGGAGACGGCTGGTCAGCTCCCACAGGCCGACCACGACCGCGACCGCGACCACACCGACGAACACCGCCTTGACGATGAACAGCGACGCGATGATCACCACACCGAGCGCGACACCGACTCCTATGGCCGCGCCCAGGTCGCGGCCCGCGCTCTTCTTCTGCGGGCGGGGCGCCGGCTGCGGGGCGTCGGGCATGGGCTCCGGATTCTGCTGCGCCGCCGGGTAGGGCGGCGACTGAGGGGGTTCGTCGCGGAACAAGGGGCCGCTCAGCCGAGCGGCCCCCCGGTCGTCATCCTGGTCACCGCCGTACGCGGGTACCTCGGGCACGATGGGCATGGGGCGAGTCTGCTGCGCCTTGGGCGCATCGTACGCGGGACCCGCCGGGGCAGCCCCCTGGACAGGTCCCTGGTCGGACGGCCCCCAGTACCCCGCCTGCGACCCGGTGTGGGGCGGCGATCCCCAGGAAGAGTCGTTCATCAGACCTCGAGCAGCTCCGCTTCCTTGTGCTTCAGGAGCTCGTCCACCTGGGCCACGTACTTGTGGGTGGCGTCGTCGAGTTCCTTCTCGGCGCGGCGGCCCTCGTCCTCGCCGACCTCGCCGTCCTTGATCAGCTTGTCGATGGCGTCCTTGGCCTTGCGGCGCACGGAGCGGATGGACACGCGCGCGTCCTCGGCCTTGCCCTTGGCGACCTTGATGTAGTCGCGACGGCGCTCCTCGGTGAGCTCCGGGAACACCACCCGGATGATGTTGCCGTCGTTGCTCGGGTTGACGCCCAGGTCGGAGTCGCGGATCGCCTGCTCGATGTTGCGCAGCGCCGTCTTGTCGAACGGGGTCACTACCGCCATGCGCGGCTCCGGCACGGAGAACGAAGCCAGCTGGTTGATCGGCGTCGGCGCGCCGTAGTAGTCGGCCACGATCTTGTTGAACATCGCCGGGTGCGCACGACCGGTGCGGATCGCGGCGAAGTCCTCCTTGGCGACCACGACGGCCTTCTCCATCTTCTCCTCGGCCTCGAGGAGGGTCTCTTCGATCACCACTTGCTCCTGCGTGTCTTGAGTAGGCCCGGCTGCTGTTCCATAGGCGTGGGGGCGGCGGCCGGCTGCGTCGCGTCTTCTTCCTGCACGGTTCCCGACCGGCAGGACATTGTCCATCCCCCGGTCAGGGTCCATGGGTGTTGCTGGTCAGTCCCGGCTGCCGTGGTCACCCACAAGCGTGCCGATCTTCTCACCCTTGACGGCGCGGGCGATATTGCCCTCCGCGAGGAGCTCGAAGACGAGGATCGGGAGCTTGTTGTCGCGGCACAGCGTGATCGCGGTGGCGTCGGCGACCTTGAGGTCGCGGGTGATGACCTCGCCGTAGCCCAGGGCGTCGAACTTGACCGCGTCGGGGTTGGTCTTCGGGTCGGAGTCGTACACCCCGTCCACGCCGTTCTTGCCCATCAGCAGCGCCTCGGCGTCGATCTCCAGGGCGCGCTGGGCGGCGGTGGTGTCGGTGGAGAAGTACGGCATGCCCATACCGGCGCCGAAGATGACGACCCGGCCCTTCTCCAGGTGGCGCACCGCGCGCAGCGGGATGTACGGCTCGGCGACCTGGCCCATGGTGATGGCGGTCTGCACCCGCGAGTCGATGCCCTCCTTCTCCAGGAAGTCCTGGAGGGCGAGGCAGTTCATCACGGTGCCGAGCATGCCCATGTAGTCGGAGCGGGCCCGGTCCATGCCGCGCTGCTGGAGCTCCGCGCCGCGGAAGAAGTTGCCGCCACCGATGACGACCGCGACCTGCGCCCCGTCCCGCACGACGGCCGCGATCTCGCGGGCGATCTTGTGCACCACGTCGGGGTCCACTCCCAGGCCCCCGCCACCGGAGAAGGCCTCACCGGACAGCTTCAGCAGAAACCGGCCGCGTACTTTGCCGTCGTCGCTCTTCTGGGGCTTGGTGGTGGTCATGGAGATCCCGCCTCTTTCACGTGTTGCACATACGAAGAAGGCCATTGCCGCTGGGGTGTTGGCATCCCATGCTCGGCAATGGCCTCCTCGTCAGATCTGCTGTCGTCCGTCACGCGCGTGCGTGCCGGACGGCCGGACGGCTGCACTCGACCCTATCGGGCCGAGACGCCGGTCGCGGCACGGACTCAGATGCCGACCTTGATGCGCGTGAAGCGCTTCAGGGTGACACCGGCCTCGTCCAGGACCTTCTGGACGGACTTCTTGTTGTCGAGCGCGTACGGCTGGCCGAGCAGCGTGGCGTCCTTGAAGAAGCCGTTGAGGCGACCCTCGACGATCTTCGGCAGGGCGGCCTCGGGCTTGCCCTCGGCGCGGGTGGTCTCCTCGGCGACACGGCGCTCGGACTCGATGACCTCGGCCGGCACGTCCTCCTTGGAGAGGTACTTCGGCGCGAAGGCGGCGATGTGCTGGGCGACGCCCTTGGCCAGCTCGGCGTCGGCCTTGTCCAGCTCGACCAGGACACCGATCTGCGGGGGCAGGTCGGGCATGGTGCGGTGCATGTAGGAGAAGACGAAACCGTCGGCGAACTGCGCGAAGCGGTCCAGGACGATCTTCTCGCCGAGGTTGGCGTTGGCCTCGTCCACGAACGCCTGGACGGTCTTGCCGGCCTCGATCTCGGAGGCGAGCAGGGCCTCGAGGTCGGCCGGGGAGGTCTTGGCGACGTGCTCGGCGATCGCGTTCGCGACGGCCTGGAACTTCTCGCCCTTGGCGACGAAGTCCGTCTCGCACTTCAGCTCGACCAGGACACCGGAGGTGTTGTCGTCGGCGATGAGGGAGACCACGGCGCCGTTCTCGGCGGAGCGGCCCTCGCGCTTGGCGACGCCCTTCTGGCCCTTGATACGGAGCGCCTCGACGGCCTTGTCGACGTTGCCCTCGGCCTCGTCCAGCGCCTTCTTGCAGTCCATCATGCCGGCGCCGGTGAGCTCACGAAGCTTCTTGACGTCGGCGGCGGTGTAGTTCGCCATGAGTCTGTGAATCTTTCTCGAAGTCTGGAAGATCGAAGATCTACGGGGTCTACGGCCCCCATGTAGCCGGGGGCCGCTGACTCTCCGCCGACCTACGGGTGAACGGCGGGGGCGGATTTCACACCGCCCCCGCCGTCAACTGAAGACGCTGACGGGTCAGGCCTGCTCGGCGTCCGCGGCCGGAGCCTCGGCGGCCGGAGCCTCAGCCGCGGGGGCCTCAGCAGCGGCCTCGGCCGGCTTCTCGGCGGCTTCCTCGGAGTCGGCCTTCTTCTCGCCCTCGAGCAGGTCGCGCTCCCACTCGGCGAGCGGCTCGCCGGCGGCCTTCTCGCCCTTGTCGCCGGTGGCGACACGAGAGCGGGAGATGAGGCCCTCGGCGACCGCGTCGGCGATCACACGGGTGAGCAGGGTGACGGAGCGGATCGCGTCGTCGTTGCCCGGAATCTTGTAGTCGACCTCGTCCGGGTCGCAGTTGGTGTCGAGGATCGCGACGACCGGGATGTTGAGCTTCCGGGCCTCACCGACCGCGATGTGCTCCTTCTTGGTGTCCACGATCCAGACGGCGCTGGGCACCTTCTGCATCTCGCGGATACCACCGAGGGTCTTCTCCAGCTTGGCCTTCTCGCGCGAGAGCACGAGAAGCTCCTTCTTGGTCAGACCCGAGGCGGCGACGTCCTCGAAGTCGATCTGCTCGAGCTCCTTGAGGCGCTGCAGACGCTTGTAGACGGTGGAGAAGTTGGTGAGCATGCCGCCCAGCCAGCGCTGGTTGACGTAGGGCATGCCGACGCGGGTGGCCTGCTCGGCGATGGCCTCCTGCGCCTGCTTCTTCGTGCCGACGAACATGACCGTGCCGCCGTGGGCGACGGTCTCCTTGACGAACTCGTAGGCGCGGTCGATGTACGACAGCGACTGGAGCAGGTCGATGATGTAGATGCCGTTGCGCTCGGTGAAGATGAAGCGCTTCATCTTCGGGTTCCAGCGACGGGTCTGGTGACCGAAGTGGACGCCGCTCTCCAGCAGCTCCCGCATCGTGACGACGGCCATGGCCGTTCTCCTTGAGTTTCTCGGTTGTGCCGCGGGGACCGGACGGCTCCCGCGCCTGACGCCCGCGACGCGCCTTGCCGCTGAGGACCGAGAGGCGCTGACACCGACCGTTTGACGGCCTGGTGTCGGGGCGTGCGAAGTCGACCCGGTGACCCGGATCGCCAGAAGAAGTGTACGGGACCCGCGAGGCACCGGGTGACGCCGCTGTCCACAACCGGGGAGTAGTCCACAGCTCCCGGCCATGATCCGGGGCGGCGCGGGAGGCTTCTCGCATGCGAGCGAGGCGATACGTGCAGATGACGTGGGCGGCACTGCTGGGACTGGCGTTGACCGCCCTGTCCCCCTGGGCCTGGGCGGACGAGCCGCCGCCGGCCCCGGCCCCGGACCCACCGGTCCCCGCCGTCGGCCGCGCCTGGCCGGTGGGAACCCGTCCCACCGTCCTGCGAGGCTGGGAACCGCCGGCGACGGTCTACGGCCGTGGCCACCGGGGCGTGGACCTGGCAGCCCCGGCCGGAACGCCGGTGAGAGCGGTGGCAGCCGGCCGCGTCTCCTTCGCGGGCCGAGTGGCGGGCCGCGGCGTGATCTCCGTACAGCTGACGGCCACGAACCTGCGAACGACATACGAACCGGTGAGGGCGTCGGTGCAGAAGGGCGACGAGGTGACGCCGGGCGAGGTGGTGGGCACGGTGGAACCGGGATCCGGCCACTGCCCGGTCACGTGCGTGCACTGGGGCTTGCTCAGCGGCGACACCTACGTGGATCCGCTGTCCCTGCTCCCACCGTGGCTGCTGCACCGGGGCCCCTCCAGGCTGCTGCCGGTACTCGGGGTACCGCTGCCCTCGTAGCCGCCGTGGCCTGCGGGCAGTCGTGCCGTCCGGGGCGGCTCCCGACGGCAGCCCCACCGGCGGTCAGCCGCGAACGCCCCGCAAAGCCATGGCCACCGCAGCCTCAGTGATCGCCGAAGGCTCCTCCGCCGCCCCCAGCTCGATCCGCCGCACAGCCGCGTCCACAACCCCCTGCACCAGCATCGCGGCCAACCGGGGCGAGGAATGCCCCATCTCCCCGAGCGCCTCGACGATCATCGCGACCAGCCCCCCGTGCGCGGCCCGGATCTTCTCCCGGGCCCCCGCATCCAGCTCACTCGCGGAGATCGCCACGACAGCCCGGTGCCGCCGGTCCCCGACCAGCACCAACTGCTGCCGCACATATGCCTCGACCTTGCCTTCGGCCGACCCCGCCCGCTCCATCGCCGCCGAGACCTCCGCGGCCCACACCGGGAAGTCGACCGCGCACAGTTCCTCGACGACGGCCGCCCGGGAGCGGAAGTACTCGTACACGGACGACCGCGCGAGCCCCGTCCGCTCGGCGAGGGCCGGGAACGTCAGCGCCTCCGTCCCACCCTCGGACAGCAGAGACCGGGCCGCGTCCAGCAGGGCGGCTCGCTGCATCGACCGGTGTTCGGCCACGGAGGCCGCTCGAATCCTTGGCACGTCAACCACTTTACGGACGGACCACCCCCGACGGGAGTGAGTCGGGCCGCTCAGCGTCCGAAGCTCGCCAGCTTCGCCCGCAGCTGCAGCACCGACTTGGTGTGGATCTGACTCACCCGGCTCTCGGTCACGCCGAGCACGTTCCCGATCTCGGCGAGCGTGAGGCCCTCGTAGTAGTACAGCGTGACGACGGTCTTCTCCCGCTCGGGCAGGGTGTTGATCGCCCGGGCCAGGAACCGCCTGAGCTCCCGGTCCTCGGCCACCTCCACGGGGTTGTCGGCGGCGGTGTCCTCCAGCGTGTCCATGAGACTGAGCCGGTCGCCGCCCTCACCCCCCACATGCAGCAGCTCTTCCAGGGCCACCACGTTGGCCAGGGACAACTGGCTGAACACGGCGTGGAGTTCATCGACGGGGATGCCCATCTCCACGGCCACCTCGCCCTCCGACGGTGTCCGCCTCAGACGCGCCTCCAGGGTCGCGTACGCCCGCTCCACGTTCCGCGCCTTCTGCCGCACCGACCGCGGGATCCAGTCCAGCGCCCTCAGCTCGTCGATCATCGCGCCCCGGATGCGGGTGATCGCGTACGTCTCGAACTTGATCTCCCGGTCGATGTCGAACTTCTCGATCGCGTCGATGAGCCCGAACACCCCGGAGGAGACGAAGTCGGCCTGCTCCACGTTCGGTGGCAGACCGACGCTCACCCGGCCCGCCACGTATTTCACCAGCGGCGAGTAGTGCAGGATCAGCTGCTCCCGCAGCCGCTCGTCGCCCGTGTCCTTGTACGACCGCCACAGCTCGTCGAGCGTCGAGGGAGCGGGCGGCCGCACGCTGCCACCGTCACGGGCGGCTGGGGGGATCGCCGCCCGGTCGGACCCGGAGGTGTGCTGGGGCATTCGTCGCCTTGTGCCGTTCTGCAGTGAAGTGGGGGTGCCTGGGGGAGCTGTCGGTCTGGTGTCGAGATGCCGGTCTGTGCCGGAATCCTCGTGAGCGTAGCGTGACTGAAGTGTCGCGGTGCGCGAAGACCGGCGCGGATCGGGTGCGCAGATACGTTCCGCAGGACGCCCCACAGAGTCACGGCGATCGCTGTGCGTGACCGCCGGGGGACGCCAACTACGCGCATTTGCACAGGTGTCAGGCTTCCCCCGGACGGCCGAACACGCTCGGTCAGCAGGGACTGCGACCCCCGCGGACGGAGATCATCGCCTGGCGTGTCAACTTCCAGCCGTCGCCGTGTCGTTCGACGTAACCGAGTGATCGGAGTTCGTACAGTCTCGCGATCGCGTCGTCCTGCGTGGTCTGCGCACCCCGCGCGATGTCACCGGGCGGCGCCGCCCCGCGTCCGGGCAACGCTGCCAGGACCCGGCGGGCGGCGGGCTCCAGCAGATCGCGGGGCAGCACCGGTCCGCGCCGGTCCGGGGCCAGTTCGCCCATGTCTCCGACCAGCTCGACGACTTCCGCCGCGTCGGTGACGAGCACGGCGTCGCCCCGCAGGAGCTCGTGCACTCCGGCGGACAGACCGCTGGTGGCCGGCCCGGGCACGCCCATCGTGTGGCGCCCCATCCGCTGCGCGGCCCGCGCCGTGACCAGTGAGCCGCTGCGGTGCGCGGCCTCGACGACCACGGTGCCCCTGGTCAGGGCGGCGATCACCCGGTTGCGGACGATGAACCTGCTCGGCGTCGGATGATCGCCGGGCGGCAACTCCCCGATCACCAGTCCCTGTTCCGCGATCCTGCCGAGCAACTCGGTGTGTCCGCGCGGGTAGGCCCGGTCGGCCCCGCAGGCCAGCACGGCGACGGTGGCACCCCCGGCGCCGAGCGCGCCCCTGTGTGCGGCGCCGTCGACCCCGTAGGCACCGCCTGACACCACCACCCACCCGTGCTCGGCGAGCCCGGCGCCGAGCGTGGCCGCCATGTGCGCCCCGTACTCGGTGCACGCCCGTGCCCCGACGACGGCGACGGATCTGAGCGCCCACATCCGCAGACTGGGCCGCCCCCGCACCCACAGCCCCACCGGCCGCGCGTCCCCCAGGTCGTCGAGCTGCCCGGGCCATTCGCCGTCCCCGGGCATCACGAACCGCATATCGGCCTCCTGGGCGGCGGCGAGATCCCGCTCGGGCTCGGCCTGCCCGGCCCGGTCCAGCAGCCCGGCCCACCGCTTGTCGGTGACCCCGACGAGCTGCGGCCCGCCCTCGCGCAGCCGTCGCACCACTTCCACCGCGCCGAGCTCCCGCAGCCACCGCCCGCCGACTTCGTCGCCCGGTTCGAGAACACGGCTGAGAAAGACACGGGCGAACAGCTCGCCGGCCGGGTCGTCACCGAGGCTCATGTCAGCGCCCCGATGGCCATGGGCACACCCCGCGGCACGCCGGTTCGCAGTTGCAGCGCCAAGGCGACGTCCGTCGCGTCGGGCCGGTCGTGGCCGACGAGGTCCGCGACGGTCCAGGCGACACGCAGCACGCGGTCGAGCCCGCGGGCGGTCAGCACGCCCCGCTCCAGATTCCGTTCCGCCTCGTCCATCGCCCCGGCCGCGGCGTGCCAGCGGCTGCGCAGCTCCCGCCCGGGGACCTCGCTGTTGGTCCGCCACGGCGTGCCCGCGAGCCGCGCCCCCGCCCGCTCCCTGGCCGCCCGTACCCGGTCGGCGACGATCGTGGTGGACTCGCCCCCGGCGCCCCGCTGGGTCAGCTGGCCGCGGGTGACCCGGTCGACCTCGACCCGCAGGTCGACCCGGTCGAGCAGCGGGCCGGACAGCCGCGCCTGGTAGCGGCGGATCGCCGAGGGCGGGCACTCGCAGAAGTCGTCCAGCTGCGAGAAGCGGCCGCAGGGGCAGGGGTTCGCCGCGAGCACCATCAGGAATTTCGCCGGGAACCGCACGACACCCGCGCTGCGTGCGATCACCACGTGCCCCGCCTCCAGGGGCTGCCGCAGCGCGTCGAGGGCGTGGCTGCTGAACTCGGGCGTCTCGTCGAGGAAGAGGACGCCCCGGTGGGAGAGCGAGACCGCGCCGGGCCGCGCGATGCTCGGGCCGCCGCCCACGAGCGCCTGCATGGTGGCCGAATGGTGCGGGGCGCAGTACGGAGCGACATCGATCAGGGGTTTGCCCGGGGGCAGCAGCCCCGCCACCGAGTGCACCGCCGTGACCTCCAGCGACTCCTGTCGGCTGAGCAGCGGGAGGATCGCAGGGAGCCGCTCGGCGAGCATGGTCTTCCCGGCGCCGGGCGGGCCCTCCAGGAACAGGTGGTGGCCTCCCGCCGCGGCGACCTCCACCGCCGTCCGCGCGGAGATCTGGCCCACCACGTCGGCGAGGTCATGACCCTGGTCGTGCTGGGCGGCGCCCAGGCTGTGCATCCCCGTGGCCGCGCCCGTACCGGGCACCCGCAGGCCGGCCAGCAGTGGGTCGGGACGGCCCTGCTCGTCCGGTTCCTCCTCGGGTACCGGCTCGTCCGCCAGGACCGCGATCAGCTGGCGCAGGCTGCGCACCCCCAGGACGGAGACACCGGGCACCAGCGAGGCCTCGGCGGCCGCGCACTCGGGCACGACCACCTGCTCGTAGCCCGCGTCCGCCGCGGCCAGCACCGCCGGCAGAATGCCCCGCACGGGGCGGACGCGGCCGTCCAGGCCCAGCTCCCCGACCATGACGATGTCAGCCAGCACCCGCGGGTCGATGCGCTCGCAGGCGCCGAGGACTGCGCAGGCGACGGCCAGGTCGAAGCCGCTGCCGGCCTTCGGCACCGAGGCCGGGCTCAGCCCCACCGTCAGCTTCTTCTGCGGCCACTCGCCGCCCGAGTTGACGACCGCCGCCCGCACCCGGTCCCGGCTCTCGCTCAGACTCTTGTCCGGCAGCCCCACCAGAGTGAACGCCGCCACCCCCGGCTCCAGATCCGCCTGGACCTCGACCACCACGCCCTCGACGCCGACGAGCGCCACCGAGCACGTACGCGCGAACCCCATCAGGCCACCCCCCGCGCGTGTTCGACCACGGGTGCGCCGCGGTCGGGGAGCACGACGCCCACCAGGTCGATACGGACGCCGCCCGGCGGGGCCCCGCCGTGTTGCTGCGCCCAGCGTTCCGCCAGACCGCGCAGGCGCTGCGCCTTGGTCGGCGTGACCGCGGCCATCGGGTGCTGGAAGATGCCCGCCCTGCGGGTCTTCACCTCGCAGACCACCAGGACGTCGCCGTCCCGGGCCACGATGTCGATCTCACCCGTCCTGCCGGAGCGCCAGTTGCGCTCCAGGACCGTCATGCCGGCGTCCGTCAGCCGCCGCGCGGCCAGATCCTCGCCGTACCTGCCCATGGCACTGCGTTGTGCGTTGCGTGTCCTCATGTCGGCACCACCTCCGGCGCCAACCGTCACGCATCCGCTCCCACCAAGTGGATCTTGGTGGACTACTCGGCGGTTGTGGACAAACTCGTCACCCGCACGAGCGACCTACCGTCGCCGTCAGCCGCCCGGCAGCTCGAGATCGCTCTTGTTCAGCTCCTCGATGTTCACGTCCTTGAACGTGAGTACCCGCACCTGCTTCACGAACCGAGCCGGCCGGTACATGTCCCAGACCCAGGCGTCCGCCATCGACACTTCGAAGAACACCTCGCCCTGGACCGAGTGCACCTGCATCTCGTAGTCGTTGGTCAGGTAGAAGCGCCGCTCGGTCTCGATCACGTATTTGAACAGACCGACGACATCGCGGTACTCCCGGTAGAGCTTCAGCTCCATCTCGGTCTCGTACTTCTCGAGGTCCTCGGCGCTCATGGCAGCTTCCCCTTCAGCCGTGCGATCCCACCATTGTGCGCCAGTCCCGTCAGCCCCTAGACGATTTCGGGGTCAAGGGTCACGGGCCCGGCCGGGGGACCTTCGTCGAGCAGTCTGCGGAGCAGCTCGGCGAGTCTGGTCGGATACACGGTCTCATGCGCCCGGGCAAGTTCCCGACACGTCCACCAGCGTGCTCCGGCGACGCTGCGCCGCTCCAGTTCCGTGAGGCCCGTGGCCCCGGGCACCACCCTGGACGTGTCCGTCGTACGGGCCAGGTAGTACCACTCGTCCTGGTCCCAGCGGCGGCCCGCGAACGGGAAGGAGCACATCCGCCGCCACAGCACCGGGCCGAGTTCGACATCGGTGATGCCGGTCTCCTCGGCGAGTTCCCTGAGGGCGGCCTCCTCACGACTCTCCTCGCCCTCCAGTCCGCCGCCGGGCGTGAACCACCAGTCGTCGGCCGGATCGTCCGGCTCATGGCCGTGCAGGAGCAGGATGCGGTCCTCGGGGTCGAGCAGAACCACCCGGGCCACCTTGCGCAGCCCGCCCCGGTAGGAGTCCTCGTACCCGTCGGCAGTCTCAGCGTGCACCCACGGGCTCCGTCCGCGCCCGGGCGCGGCGCCCGCCCATCCGCTTGGCGATGGGGCCGTACGCGCCGCCGCCGAGGACGAGGACGGCTCCGGCCACGATCAGGGCGACGATGATCCGCAGCGGGCCCGGCTGGGAGAGCACACCGAGGGTCTCGAAGCCGGTGGGGCGTTGCAGCATGCCCTTCATGGGCCAGACGACGGCGTCCACGCGGGCCGTCACGGCGGAGCGCGCGACGGTGCCCTGGGCGGCGTCACTGAGGTGGGCGGAGGAGTCCAGCGACCCCTGGCGCTCGTCGCCGAGCAGGAACAGGCGGCCCTGGGGGACCTTCACGGTGGGGATGTTCTTGTCCTCGACGACGCTGCCCTTGAGATAGCCCTCGTCGATCTGCTTGCCGTTGACGGTCAGCTTGCCGTTGGTGCAGCAGGAGACCGTGTCACCGCCGACCGCGACCACGCGCTTGACCACGGAGGCGTTGGTCACCCAGGACTTGTCGTTGAAGACGACGACGTCGCCCCGGTGGATCTCACTGCCGTCGACGCGCTGGGCCAGGACCCGGTCGCCGGCGTCGATCGTCGGCGTCATCGAGGTGGTCGGCACGGTGTACGGCCGGTACACCACCGCTGCCCAGCCGAATCCGCCGAGGAACAGCACAATGCCCAGTGCCACCGCCAGTCCGGACAGTCGCTGTCCGGTCCTGCTGCCCACCGGGCCCGTGCTCTTGCCACCGCTGCGCGGGGCCGTACGCGTAGTGCTCTCGCCACCCATGGGTCCGCACCCTACCCGGCAGTACCTGACCCGGTCAGCCCCTCATGGCAGACCGAGGTCACAGCTGCACCAGGGCTTCACCAAGGCACGGTCAGGCGGAGTGCTCCGCACTCGCTGTGCGGGTCTCGACCGCCGCGATCTTCCTACGACGCCACAGGGCCACCGGCACCACCCCGGTCAGGGCGAGCGCGTTCGGAGCGCCCGTCAGGGCGGCGGACGCCGAGGACTGGTCGTTCAGTCCCGGCTGGTCGAAGGTGTCCGGGATCGGGAGGGTGTCCCAGCGGGTGATGGGCCAGGCGATGACGATGGCGCGTCCGACGACCTTGCTCACCGGAACCATGCCGTTGTGCTTGTCGCTCTGGTTGTAGCGCGAGTCCCGCGAGTTCTGACGGTGGTCGCCCATGACCCAGATGTAGCCCTTGGGGACCTTCACCGTGAACTGGCCGCCCTGGTCGTCGACGCTGCACGGGGTGTTGCCCGCGTACACGAACGACACGTCGTTGAGCGCCTTGCCGTTGACCCTGAGCGGGCCGGAGCCCTTGCAGGAGACGGTGTCGCCGCCGACGCCGATGACGCGCTTGATGAGGTCCTTCTCCTCGGCGGACGGCATCAGGCCGATCCAGCTGAGGGCCTTCTGCAGCGGGTTCGGATTGGCCGTGGGCTCGCCCGCCAGCCAGTTGTCCGGGTCGTGGAAGACGACGACCTCGCCGCGCTCCGGCTTCGAGCCGAACCAGGGGGTGAGTTTGTCGACCAGTACCCGGTCGCCCTGCTGAAGGGTGTTCTGCATCGAGTCCGAAGGGATCGAGAACGCCTGCACCAGGAACGTCTTGATCAGCAGCGCCAGCACGAGCGCGATGCCGATCAGGATGGGCAGCTCCTTCAAGAAGGAGCGTTGCTTCTTGGACTTGGGGGGTGAACCGTCCGACCCCTTTTCCTCGGTCCGGTTCCGCTCGCCCGGCGCGGTGCCGTCGTCGGTCGCCCCGGAGTCACTCCCGGAGGTCACGGCGCCGTCCGCGGCCGGGACAGCTGCGGAAACCCCTTGGCCGGGCTGTCCGCGGTGCTCCTCGCCGTCGTGTCCGGATCGTGCGCCAACCGCCACATCCCCCACGCCAACTCCTTACTCTGTGCCGCTGCCTGCCCCAGACGCGGTGCAGGCCCACTACTCCCATAACGAGCGGGAGTTCCGCAGGGGTCGGGAGCTGGACCGTTCCGTTGAAATAGTCAGGAGCAACCCTATGCGACAGCCGCGGGGACGCGGTCGTCCCCGACACGGAGTTGGAGACGGAGGAGAAAGTTTTAGGTTCTTTCAAGGAAGTCCAGTGCCCGAACGGCCAGGCGATCACCATCGCCCGTCCCACCACGGAATCCTCGGAGACCGTGCCGCCGTAGGGCGTGTTCTGATGCGCGCGGGAGTCCGCGGAGTTGCCCCGGTGGTCGCCCATCACCCACAACCGTCCCTTGGGGACGGTGATGTCGAACGGCTGTGTGGAGGGGGCGTTTCCGGGATACAGATAGTCGCCCTCGGTCAGGGGAACGCCGTTGACGGTCACCCGCCCCTGTGTGTCACAGCACTTGACGTGGTCGCCGCCGACGCCGATGACCCGCTTGATGAGGTCCTTCTCGTTGTCGGACGGCAGCAGGCCGATGAAGGTGAGTCCCTCCTTGACCTGCTTGACGACGACGGGGTCGCTCTTCTTGGCCGTGGTCTGCTCGCCCGCGAGCCAGCCGCCCGGGTCCTTGAACACGACGACGTCCCCGCGCTTGGGCTTCGAGCCGAACCACGGGGTGAACTTGTCGACGAGGACACGGTCGCCGATCCGGATCGTCTGCTCCATGGAGCCGGACGGGATCACGAACGCCTGGACGAGGAACGTCTTCAGGACCAGTGCTATGAGGACCGCGACGCCGACGAGGAGGGGTATCTCCTTGACCGCGCTGCGCCGGCGCTTTCGTTTGACCTTGCGCTGCAGCTTGCGCCGTTCGGCGCGGGTGCGGCCGCCGCCCCCGGCCACCGGGCCGGAGGCGCGGCGGGAGCCGGTGGGCAGCAGACCGTCGGCCGGGCCGCTCGCGGCACCGCGCGGTTTGCCACGGTTACCCATGCGCACCGTCCGCGGCGGGCACGCGCGCGTAGGCGCCGGGACGCTGCAGGCGGGTCCAGTGGGCGGTGGGCCAGACGATCCAGTCGGCGCGTCCGATGACGTCCGAGACGGGGATCATGCCGCCGCCGGGTGAGCCCAGGTGGTCGCGGGAGTCGCTGGAGTCGCTGCGGTGGTCGCCAAGGACGAAGAGGGTGCCGTCGGGCACGACGACGGTGAAGGGAACCGTGGAGGGGCTGTCACCGGGGTGGAGGAACGTCGACTCGTCGACCGACCGGCCGTTCACCTCGATCCTCCCCTCCTTGTCGCAGCAGACCACGTGGTCTCCCCCTACGCCCACGACGCGTTTGATGTAGTCGGCGTTCCCGAAGTACCCGGTGCCGTCGAACACGACGACATCGCCGCGCCGCGGCTCGGCACCGAAACGGTACGCCAACTTATTTACGAGAACGCGGTCGCCGATCCTCAATCCGTTTTCCATGGATCCGCTGGGAATCTGGAATGGTTGGACCACGAAAGTGTTGAGGAGCAGCAAAAACACCAGGCAGACGAGGAGCGTCAGGCTGATCCGCCCACCGGGCAGCCAGTCGGCGACCCGCGACACCAACGAGAAACGCGACCGTCCCTCCGGTCCTGCTGTGTCCGAAGTCTCCTGGGAGCTCTCGTCGGATACGGCAGGGCGGGAGGAGCGGTCGCGCTCCGTCGGCTGTGCTTCGGTGTCCATCGAGGCCAGATGCTATCCGGCCTCCGCAAGAACGCCTGCGCGAGCTCAGCTGTCGCGCTTCTCCTTGATCTTCGCGGCCTTACCGCGCAGCTCGCGCAGGTAGTACAGCTTGGCGCGACGCACGTCACCGCGGGTGACGAGCTCGATCTTCTCGACGATCGGGGTGTGCACCGGGAAGGTGCGCTCGACGCCGACGGAGAAGGAGACCTTGCGGACCGTGAAGGTCTCGCGGACACCGGCGCCCTGGCGGCGGATCACAACGCCCTTGAACTGCTGCACACGGGAGCGGTTGCCCTCGATGACGCGGACGTGGACGTTGACGGTGTCACCCGGGCGGAAGGCCGGGACGTCGCTGCGCAGCGACGCGCTGTCGACGGAGTCGAGCAGGTGAGACATTTCGTCTGCTTTCTTCGCCCATGCCACAGGTCATAGGCGGGAACTAGGTTTTCCAAGAGGATGCTGTCCGTGTCGGGGCGGGCGTCGTGTCCCCCTGTGGCAGGGGCGCACGCCGGACGACGCACAACAGCGGTCTATTCTTCCACGCCCTCGGTCCTGCGCCAAAATCGGCCGTACGGCTCCCCCTCGGGGTCCGGGGCCCAGCCCAGGATGGAGAGCATCTCGCGGTCCTTCTTGTCGAAGGCCTTGGGGTCGCAGCGCTCGATCAGATCGGGCCGGTTGGCCGTCGTACGCCTGAGGGCCTCGTCGCGGCGCCAGCGGGCGATCTTGCCGTGGTGGCCGCTGAGCAGCACGTCGGGGATGCCGCGGCCGCGCCACTCGGGCGGCTTGGTGTAGACGGGGCCTTCCAGGAGGTTGGCCATGGCGCCGGGGGCGAAGGAGTCGTCGCGGTGGGACTCGGCGTTGCCGAGGACCCCGGGCAGCAGGCGGGCCACGGCCTCCGTGATCACCAGGACGGCCGCCTCGCCGCCGGCGAGGACGTAGTCGCCGATGGACACCTCGTGGACCGGCATCCGGGTGGCGTACTCGTCGATCACCCGGCGGTCGATGCCCTCGTAGCGCGCGGGCGTGAAGATCAGCCAGGGGCGCTCGGAGAGTTCGACGGCGAGTTCCTGGGTGAAGGGGCGGCCGCTCGGGGTGGGGACGATCAGCGCGGGCGCGTGCGAGCCGGTTTCGTAGCCGTCGGCGAGGGCGGAGTCCAGGGCGTCGCCCCAGGGGTCGGTCTTCATGACCATGCCCGGGCCGCCGCCGTAGGGGGTGTCGTCGACGGTGTTGTGGCGGTCGTAGGTCCAGTCGCGCAGATCGTGCACATGGACGTTCAGCTGGCCACGCGCGCGTGCCTTGCCGACGAGAGAGACGTTCAGGGGGTCCAGGTACTCGGGGAAGATCGTGACGACGTCGAGGCGCATGTCTTACGACTCTTCCCGCGCGGGCACACTGCGTCCATCAGCGACTTCGTCGCGGGCAGCCTGGTCGTCGATCAGGCCGGGCGGCGGGTCGATGACCGCTTTCTGCTCCTCGAGGTCGATCTCCGTGACGATCTCCTCGACGAAGGGGATCAGTACCTCGCTGCCGTCCGGGCGCTCCACGATGAACAGGTCCTGGGAGGGCAGGTGCGAGATCTCGGTGATACGGCCGACCTCGGCGCCGTCCTTGGTGACCACGTCCAGGTCCATCAGCTGGTGGTCGTAGTACTCGTCCTCCTCCTCGGGGAGCACCTCCGGGTCCACCTCGGCGATCAGGAGGGTGTTGCGCAGTGCCTCGGCCGCGTTGCGGTCGCGCACGCCCTCGAAGCGCAGGAGCAGGCGGCCGCTGTGGACGCGGCCCGTCTCGATGGTGAGCGGACCCGCCGAGGCGGGGTCGGTGGCCAGTACGGCGCCGGGTGCGAGCCGCAGTTCGGGCTCGTCGGTACGGACCTCGACGGTGACCTCGCCCTTGATGCCGTGGGCACGGCCGATCCGTGCGACTACGAGCTGCACTTCCCAGGATCTCCTGTCGTAACGACTGGTAACGACTACGGGCCGGGGACGGCGCAGTGGCCCTCCCCGGCCCGAGCCGGTGTTGCGTTTGGCGTCAGCGGACGTGGTCCACGTCGACGAGGTCGACGCGGACACCGCGGCCGCCGATGGCGCCCACGACGGTACGCAGAGCGCGCGCGGTGCGGCCGTTGCGGCCGATCACCTTGCCGAGGTCGTCGGGGTGGACCCGGACCTCGAGCACACGGCCGCGGCGCAGGTTGCGCGAGGCGACCTGCACATCGTCAGGGTTGTCGACGATGCCCTTCACGAGGTGCTCGAGAGCCTCCTCGAGCATGCTCAGGCCTCGGTGGACGCGGACTCGGCGGCAGCCTCGTCCTTCTTCTCAGCCTTCTTCTTCTGGGTGATGGCCTCACCCTTGCCCTCGTCGTCGCCACCGAGGGCGTCGAACACCGGGCGAGCAGCCTTCGGCTCGGCCACGAGCAGCGGAGCCGGGGCCGGCAGGCCCTTGAACTTCTGCCAGTCGCCGGTCAGCTTCAGGATGGCGAGAACGGGCTCGGTCGGCTGCGCGCCGACACCCAGCCAGTACTGCGCGCGCTCCGAGTCGACCTCGATGCGCGAGGGGTTCTGCACCGGGTGGTACAGACCGATCTCCTCGATCGCACGGCCGTCACGACGGGTGCGGGAGTCGGCGACGACGATGCGGTAGTGAGGCGAACGGATCTTGCCCAGACGCTTCAGCTTGATCTTGACTGCCACGGGAGTGGGTTCTCCTGGATTTGACGTGGTTGGGCACGGCGAGATTGCCGCGTGGGGTTGCGGTACCCGAGTGCCCGATGGACGCGTCAGCCGGAGGCGAGAGGGTTCCTGTGCGGCTGTCGAGTACAGCTAGCCATTGTGCCACACCCTGCGGGTCGCTTTTGGCCGAGGGGTGCGAGCCTCGCCTGGGCATGGCTGAGGGGCACCCGGCGCTGCAGGTGCCCTCGGGGTGGTCGCGCGGCCCAGCGCTACGGGGTGCCGCCTGCGCCACCCGTGCCGCCCCAAGCGGCACGACTGCCCGCAGACGGCGTCGGCTCCCCGCGCGCGGTGCTCCGGATTCCGGCAGCCACGAGATGCCGGTGCTCCAGGGCCCGCGCCTATGCGGCCCCCACGACCTCCGGGATCCGGAACGGCTTGCCGCAGCCGCCGCAGACGATCGGCGCCTGGGCCAGTACCGACGGGACGACCCGTACGTTACGGCCGCAGTCGCACACCGCCTTCACTCGCACTCCGCCCCCGGACGAGCCGTGCCGGGCCGCCGGGCCGCGGAAGCTCTTCGGGGTGTCGGCCGAGGTGGCTGCCGTGTGGGCCTTGAGGGCGCGCTGCAGCCGCTCGATGGTCGGGCGGTAGCGGCGCTTGGCCTCGGGGTTGAGCGTGACCAGTGAGAAGCCGCTGCTGGGGTGCGGTTCCTCGGGGTGGTCCAGGCCCAGCTCCTCGGCGATCGCGAGGAATCTGCGGTTGTGGTACCGGCCGGCGCGGGACGTGTCGCGTACGCCGCGCGCGGCGGCGATGCCATGGACTGCCTCATGGAGCAGTCGCTCGAAGGAGAGCTCGTGACCGCACGCGGACGACGACTCTCCGATCAGGGACTCTGGCGCGGCAAGGTCCGGCAGCTCGGGGTGGTACCGCTGAATGTCGGCCCACGCCTCTGCCAGCTCTGCGGCGAGAACAGGTGGTGTCTGTGTCGTGCTCACGTAATGACAACGAGCGGGGCCTCGAATGTGTTCCTATTCCGGGCCATCCCAAATAATTTGCACGTACCCGTCAGTTGCCACTGATGCGTCCCGACGAGGGCGGGTGCGCTGATCTGCGCAGAAACCTCACAGCTCGTCCCAAGCCGGTACGTAGCCCGCGCTACGACCCGGCGCGTAGACGATGTCCACGCGCCGGTGCGGGTGTGATCCGCAGATGCGCAAGAGGCGTTTCGGTCGCTCTCGCGGCGGAACGGCCCTGAATCAGTAAGCGCGCGCGACGACCGCGACGTTACCGGGCGCGTCGTCGGCCTCGGGCACCGACCCGTCGGCAGCGACCAGACACCGTACGGTCACCGCGTGCTCGGCCAGTGAGGCCTCGCCTTCTTCGCCGAGGTCCGCCCAGGGGATGCGCGCCCAGCCGCCGGCGGCGACCGCCTCGACGGCTTCCTCGATCGTCGACACGTCGGCCGTACGGGACTCGCGGCGCTCGCGGGACTGGGCGAGCAGGAGCGCCTGGTCCTCCTCGAGGATCGCGGGCAGAAGCCGTACGAGGGAGTCGACCGGCATCGGCTCCTTGCCTCCGGGGATGCGGCGGGCCACCATCGCCGTGCCGTTCTCCAGGTCACGGGGCCCTACCTCGATGCGTACGGGCACGCCTTTCAGCTCCCAGTCGACGGCGCGGCGCCCGAAGGGAGTGTCGGTGCGGTCGTCGACGTGGACACGGAGGCCCGCCGCCTTCAGCCGGTCACCGAGCTCGCGGACCTTGGCCAAAACCGCCTCCTCTCCCTTGATCGCGAGGACGACGACCTGGATCTGCGCGAGCCGCGGCGGGACCCTGAGGCCGTTGTCATCTCCGTGAGTCATCACCAGGGCGCCGATCATGCGGGTGGTCGAGCCCCAGGAGGTCTGCCAGACCAGTTCCTGTCTGCCTTCCCTGGACAGGTACCGGGTGTTGAAGGCCTTGGCGAAGTTCTGGCCCAGTTCGTGACTGGTGACCATCTGGAGGGCCTTGCCGTCGCCCATCATGCTTTCGAGCGTGAGGGTGTTCACGGCGCCGGCGAAGCGTTCCTTGGCCGTCTTGCGGCCGGAGACGAAGTCCGTCGCGAGGACCTCGGTCAGGAAGTCCCCGTAGACGTGCTGCTGGATGTGCGCGGCGAAGTCCCGCGCCTCCTCGTACGTGGCGTGCGCGGTGTGGCCCTCCTGCCACAGGAACTCGGTCGTACGGAGGAAGAGACGGGGCCGCAGTTCCCAACGGACCACGTTCGCCCACTGGTTGATCTTCAGGGGCAGGTCGCGGTAGCTCTGCACCCACTTCGAGAAGTAGTCGTTGATGATCATCTCGGAGGTGGGGCGGACGACCGCGGGCTCCTCCAGTTCCTTGCCGCCGCCATGGGTGACCACGGCCAGTTCGGGCGCGAAGCCCTCGACGTGGTCGGCCTCCCTGGCGAAGTACGACTGCGGGATCAGCAGCGGGAAGTACGCGTTCTGGGTGCCCGTCTCCTTGATCCGGGCGTCCATCTCGGCCTGCATCCGCTCCCACAGCCCGTACCCGTACGGTCGGATCACCATGGTGCCGCGCACCGGCCCGTTGTCGGCCAGCTCGGCCTTGGTGATCAGATCCTGGTACCAGCGCGGGAAGTCGTCCGCCCGCGGGGTGAGAACGGGAGTCTTTGCCATGGGCGCGATGGTAGGGGCCCACGTTGCCGGGATGTGAATTCTTTTCGCCAGCACAGGCAACCCGCAAACCGGACCCCACGACCCCTGGACGTCCGGTCGAGTGCGGAGTTATCTGGCATACGGGGGGAGTGCGAGCGCACGTCACGGGGGCCATGGAATCGGGCACAGCGGCAACTCTCGGCGGATTGGGGCGCTTTACATGACACCTACGCTCGTGCGGCAGCAGCCGTCCCCTACGGGCCGGGCGCCCCGTGTGGACCTGTGTGCACGCGCGCGTGACTGGTCCGAGATCCAGGAGCGGATGCTGGTGCCGCTCTACGAGGCCGTGTACGAGCGACTGGAGGTGGGCCCCGGCACACGGATGCTGGGCCTCGGCTGCGGCAGCGGGCTGGCCCTTTTGATGGCGGCCTCCAGAGGCGCCGCGGTCACCGGTGTCGACCACTCCTCCCCCGAACGACTGGCTCTCGCGCGGGAGCGGCTGCTCCCGGACGCATGGGGCACGCGCGCGCGTGCAGGCACCCGGATCGTCGACGGCTCGCCCGCAGACGTCGTGGCCGCGGGCGACGCGGAGACGCCCGCGTTCACCCTGGTGACGGCTTTCGAGCCGATCGGGTGTCTGGCGGGCGACTCGGAGGGGCTCGGCGGGCTGCTGCAGGCAGCGACACCGCTCGCCGGGCACGGGGCGCCCGTGGTGCTCGCCGGCTGGGGTCCGCCGGAACGTTGCACCACGTCGTCCGTGCTGCGGGTGGCCACCAGGCTGGCGGATCCTCCCCCTGTTTCTCGACTTCGCTCGACCTGGGGGTACCCCCAGCGCGGCACGGGCAGTTGGCGCCCCGCCCTTCGCGACGACCTGGAGGAGGTCGCGCAGCGGGCGGGTCTGAAGCCGGACGGCTCGGGGCGCGTCTCCTGCCCGTTCGGATACGCGGGCGTGGACAGCGCGGTGCGGGGCCTGCTGTCGACGGGCCTGTTCGACGCGGCGATCTCCGCGACGGACCAGGCGCAGGTGGACAAGGAGCTGGCGGAGGCCCTGCACCCGTATCAGCGCCGGGACGGGACGGTGTGGATGCCGAACGTGTTCCGGTACCTGATCGCTCGTACCCCTTAGACCCCGGACGCGTCAGGCGCCTCCGCCTTCTCCAGACGTGCGATCCCTGCGATCCGGTAGGCGTCCGCCTCCTCCAGGGTCTCCCGCTCCAGCAGGGCCTGGGCCAGGGCGTCCAGTTGGCCGCGGTGGTCGCTCAGCTTGCGGCACGCCTCCTCGTAGCACTCGTCGACGATCCGGCGCATCTCGCCGTCGATCACGTCGAGGGTCCGCGGGGCGGCGGCCAGGCCGTACGCCTGCTGGGCGTCGCCGGGCAGGGCGGACAGGCGGCCGACGCGCTCGCTCATGCCCCAGCGGGCCACCATGCCGCGGGCGATGCCGGTGACCTGCTCCAGGTCGTTCTCCGCGCCGGTGGTGACGACCCCGTAGACGACCTGTTCCGCCGCCATGCCGCCGAGCGCGCCGATGATCCGGCCGCGCAGGTACTCCTCGGTGTACGCGTACTTGTCGGACTCCGGCGTGGAGAGCGTGACGCCGAGGGCCCGGCCGCGCGGGACGATGGTGATCTTGCGGACGGGGTCGGCGCCGGGCTGGAGCATGCCGAGCAGGGCGTGGCCGCTCTCGTGGTAGGCGGTGCGGCGGCGCTCCTCCTCGGGCATCACCAGCGGCCGTTCGGCGCCCAGTTGGACCTTCTCCAGGGCCTCGGAGAGGTCGGTCTGCGTGACCCGCTCCTGTTTGCGCTTGACGGCGAGCAGGGCGGCCTCGTTGGCGAGGTTGGCCAGTTCGGCGCCGGTCATGCCCGGGGTCGTACGGGCGACCTGGCCGAGGTCGACGTCCTTCGCGAGCGGGATCTCGCGGGTGTGGATCCGCAGGATGGCCTCGCGGCCGCCGCGGTCCGGGGGCGAGACCATGACCACCCGGTCGAAGCGGCCGGGGCGGGTCAGGGCCGGGTCCAGGACGTCGGCGCGGTTGGTGGCCGCGATGACGATGACGCCCTCCGAGCCGGAGAAGCCGTCCATCTCGGTGAGGATCTGGTTCAGCGTCTGTTCGCGTTCGTCGTGGCCGCCCATGCCGGAGCCGCCGCCGCGGGCCCGTCCGATGGTGTCGATCTCGTCGATGAAGATGATCGACGGGGCCACCTTGCGGGCCTCCGCGAACAGTTCACGCACACGTGAGGCGCCGACGCCGACGATCATCTCGATGAACTCGGAGGCGGACGCCGAGAAGAACGGCACGCCGGCCTCACCGGCGACGGCTCGCGCGAGGAGGGTCTTTCCGGTGCCGGGCGGGCCGGCGAGCAGGACACCCCGGGGCATCTTCGCGCCCATCCTGCGGTAGGCGTCCGGGTTCTTCAGGAAGTCGACGACGTCGTTGAGCTCGCCCTCGACCTCGTCGATGCCCGCCACGTCCTCGAAGGTCGTGCGCTTGGCGCCCGGCTGCAGTTCGACCGGCCTGGGCGGCGTCTTGCGGCCGAGCATCCCGCCCGCGCCGCCCAGGCCCGCGTTCGTCCGCCGCGCGACGAAGACCCACACCGCGATCAGCAGCAGCATCGGGGCCAGCGAGATCAGCAGATTGGCCAGAAAGCTGCGGTGCTGGACGACCGGTTCCGCGGTGACGGTGACGTTGTGCTTGGTCAGGTCGTCCCAGATCTTGTCGCTCGCGAACGTCGGGCGCTCGGTGCTGAACTTGGTGTACTTGCCGCCGCCGTGCGGGCTCTTCAGCCCCTTCTTGAGCTGGCCCTGGATCGCGTTGCCCTTGGCGTAGATCTTGCTGACGTTGCCCGCGTCGACCTGCTTGCTGAACTCGGTGTACGAAATCGTCGGCTCGTTGCCCTCGTTGAAGAACGACAGGATCAGATTCGCGATCAGATACACGACCAGCGCGGTCAGGATCAGGCTCCACCAGCCGCCGCGCATCTTCCGCCCGTCCGGCGGCCTGGGCGGCTGCTCGGGAGTGCCCTCGGTACGCCAGGGCTGGTCGGGCGACTTGCGCGGCGGGGCGGGGTTGGTCATACGCGGACGTTACGACAACGCCCCGCCACCGGCACGCGTACGGGGTGAACTCAGCCCATGAACTTCTTGAACTCGTCCGGGAGCTCGAAGTCCTGAGGCGCCTGCTGACCCGGCACGCCGAAGGCGTTACCGCCCTGAGCGGCGGCGGCCCGGCGGGCGGCCTCCTCCTGCTCCTGCTGCTTGCGCTTCATCGGGTTGCCGGAACGCTGCTTGCCCTTGGCCTTCTTCGGCTGCTTCCTGGCGCGGCCCGGACCGCCGCCCATGCCCGGGATCCCGGGCATACCCGGCATGCCGCCGCCCTGGGCCATGCGGGACATCATCTTGCGGGCCTCGAAGAACCGCTCGACGAGGTTCTTGACCGCGCTGACCTCGACGCCGGAGCCCTTGGCGATACGGGCGCGGCGGGAGCCGTTGATGATCGTGGCGTCGGCACGCTCGGCCGGGGTCATCGACTTGATGATGGCGGCGGTGCGGTCGACGTCCCGCTCGTCGATGTTGTTGATCTGTTCCTTGATCTGGCCCATGCCGGGCATCATGCCGAGCAGCTTGGAGATGCTGCCCATCTTCCTGACCTGCTCCATCTGGGCCAGGAAGTCGTCCAGGGTGAAGTCCTGGCCCTTCTTGGAGGCGAGCTTGGAGGCCATCTTGGCGGCCTCTTCCTCGCTGAACTCCTTCTGCGCCTTCTCGAACAGGGTGGCGAGGTCACCCATGTCGAGGATGCGGCCGGCCATCCGGTCGGGGTGGAAGACGTCGAAGTCGTCCAGCTTCTCGCCGTTCGACGCGAACATGATCGGCTTGCCGGTGACCGAGGCGATCGACAGGGCCGCACCACCGCGGGCGTCACCGTCGAGCTTGGAGAGGACAACGCCGTCGAAGCCGACGCCGTCGCGGAAGGCCTCCGCCGTGGTGACGGCGTCCTGACCGATCATCGCGTCGACGACGAAGAGGATCTCGTCCGGCGAGATCGCGTCCCGGATGTCCGCGGCCTGCTGCATCATCTCCTGGTCGATGCCGAGGCGGCCGGCGGTGTCCACGATGACGATGTCGTGGACCTTGGTCTTCGCGTGCTGGATCGAGTCCTTGGCGACCTGGACCGGGTCGCCCACGCCGTTGCCCGGCTCCGGGGCGAAGACGGCCACGCCCGCGCGCTCGGCGACGACGCTGAGCTGGGTGACCGCGTTCGGGCGCTGGAGGTCGGCGGCGACCAGGAGCGGCGAGTGGCCCTCTTCCTTGAGGTGCTTGGCGAGCTTGCCCGCGAGGGTGGTCTTACCGGCACCCTGCAGACCCGCGAGCATGATCACGGTCGGCGGCTGCTTGGCGAACCGCAGGCGGCGGGTCTGGCCGCCCAGGACGGTGACCAGCTCGTCGTTGACGATGTCCAGGACCCGCTGGGCCGGGTACTGCGTACCGGAGAGCTCGGGGCCGAGGGCGCGCTCCTTGACGTTCTTGATGAACGCGCGGACGACGGGCAGGGCCACGTCCGCTTCGAGCAGCGCGATACGGATCTCGCGCGCGGTGGCGTCGATGTCCGCCTCGCTCAGACGCCCCTTGCCGCGCAGATTCTTGAAGGTCGCTGAGAGGCGATCGGAGAGAGTGTCGAACACGGCGGCGTCGGTCCTCGGAGTCGGGGGCAGTGTGAGCGTCTTCCAGGATATCGGGCCGCGCAAGACAATCGTCCCCGCCCGCTCCTACAGCGCGGTCACCCCCGCAATGTCTCCTCCAGCTTCCGCGCCACGGCAGACGCCTCGTCGCCCGGCAGGGGCGCGCCCTCGGGCCCGGTCACATAGAAGGCGTCCACGGCGTTGGCGCCCAGCGTGGAGACGTGCGCGCTGCGCACCCGTACGCTCGCGTCCTCCAGGGCCCGCCCGATCCGGAACAGCAGGCCGGGGGCGTCCTGCGCCCGCACCTCGATCACCGTGGCCAGCCGGGACGCCGCCGAGGCGACCGTCACCCGCGCCGGAGGGGCCACGACACCCCGGCGGCGCGGATACGCGGCGTCGCGCTCGGCGAGGCGCCCGGCGATGTCCAGGGACCCGTCCAGGGCCCGTACGAGATCGGCGCGCAGCCTGGCCGCCTGGGGCAGCGAGCCGTACTCGGCGGCGACCCGCCAGTTCAGCAGCAGGACCGAGCCCTCGACGCCGTCCGGCAGGTCCAGGGTGCGCAGCTCGGCGGTGCGCACGGTCAGCCGGTGCATGGCGAGGACGCCTGCCACCGCGGGCAGCACTCCCTCCTGGTCCGGTACGGCGATGAGCAGTTCGACGCCGAGCGGCTCCGGGTCGCCGGAGGGCTGGTCCTCCGCCGGCGGTTCGGTCTGGGCGCGCAGGGACAGCACCGGGCTGCCGGTGGCGACCGCCTCGATGGCGAGCCGTTCCTGCTCGGCGGTGGGCGCGGCTGCCTCGGGCTCGTCGGGGACGTCCCCGGCGAGGACGGCGGCGACCCGCTTGACCAGGTCGGCGACGAGCGAACCGCGCCAGGAGGACCAGGCGGCCGGCCCGGTGGCCAGGGCGTCCGCCTCGGTCAGCGCGTGCAGCAGCTCCAGGGTGTGCTGCGAACCGACCGCCTCGGCGACCGAGCGGACCGTGGCCGGGTCCTCCAGGTCGCGGCGGGTGGCCGTCTCGACCAGCAGCAGATGGTGGCGTACGAGGGTGGAGAGCACGGCCACCTCGTCGCGGTCGAAGCCGATACGGGCGGCCACGTCCTTGGCGATGATCTCGCCTGCCACCGAGTGGTCGCCGGGCCAGCCCTTGCCGATGTCGTGCAGCAGCGCGGCGACCAGGAGCAGGTCGGGGCGGTGGACGCGGCGGGTGAACTCGGAGGCGCGTACGGCGGTCTCGATCAGGTGCCGGTCGACGGTCCAGATGTGCACGGCGTTGCGCTGCGGGCGGCAGCGCACCCGCTCCCAGTCCGGAAGCAGCCGCGTGATCAGGCCTTCCGCCTCCAGCGCCTCCCAGACGTCGATGGTGGGGTGCCCGGAGCCGAGCAGGGTGACCAGCTGTTCACGGGCCTCGGCGGGCCAGGGCGTGGGCAGGGGGCGCACGGTCGCCGCCAGACGCCGTACGGCGTGCAGGGAGAGCGGGAGGCCGGCCTGCGCGGCGGCGGCCGCGGCGCGCAGCGGGAGGACGGGGTCGCGCTCGGGGCGCGCGGCCCGGGCGAGCACCACCTCGCCGTCCTGCTCGACCACGCCCTCGGCCAGCGGGGAGCGCTCGGGGACGGGCTTTCCGCCGCCGAGCATGGCGCGCAGCCGCGGCCGTACGGCGCGCGACCGCAGCACGCGCGCCACTTCGCGCCAGGTGACGTCACTGGCATACGAGATGACGCGTGCGGCCTCGTAGACCTGCCGCAGCAGTGTGTCGGCATCCAGCAGTCCGAGCTCGGCGGCGACCTGGTCCTGCTCCTGCAGCGCGAGCCGGTCGGTCGCACGTCCGGTCGTCAGATGCAGGGCGTCGCGTACGTCGAGCAGCCGGCGCCGGGCGTCGTCGAGGCCCTCGCGCGGGGCGTCGGCCAGCCAGGAGGCGGCGACGGCACGCAGGGTGGTGGCGTCACGCAGACCGCCGCGGGCCTCCTTCAGGTCCGGCTCCAGGAGGTACTGCAGCTCGCCCTGGCGTTCGGCGCGCTCGGCGCAGAGTTCCTGGAGTTCGGGGAGACGTTTCGGCGCCTGGTTGCGCCAGTCGGCGAGGACGGCCGTCCGCAGACCGGCCGTCAGGCCCAGGTCGCCGACGATGTGGCGGGCGTCCAGGAGGCCGAGCTGGACCTTCAGATCCTCCCCGGCCGTCTTGCGGGCCTCGGCGGGGGTGCGGACCGAGTGGTCGAGGGCCAGGCCGAGGTCCCAGACGGGGTACCAGATGCGGTCGGCCAGAGCGGCGACCGCCTTGGGGTCGCTGCCGTCGTGCAGGAGGAGCAGGTCCAGGTCGCTGCGTGGGGAGAGCTCACCGCGGCCGTAGCCGCCGACGGCGACCAGGGAGACCCCGCGCAGCCCCTCGGCGCCCGCGGCGAACAGGCCCGTCAGCCAGTCGTCCGTCAGCTCGGACAGGGCGGTACGGCGCGGCGGCCCGGACTGCGCCCCCTCGGTGAGGAGGTGCAGCCGGGCCGCCGCGTAGCCGCTGGGTCCCGAGTCTTCCGCTTCCTTGTGCACGTCCGTGCTCGACACCCAGCAGCTCCTGTCCTTCTGCTTCGCTTAGAGCGCGTCCGGGCCGCGCTCGCCGGTCCGGACCCGTACGGCCGTCTCGACCGGGAGGGACCAGACCTTGCCGTCACCGATCTTGCCGGTTCGGGCCGCCTTGACGATGACGTCGATCAGCTGCTCGGCGTCGTCGTCCTCGGCCAGTACCTCTATACGGATCTTGGGGACCAGGTCGACGGTGTACTCGGCACCGCGGTAGACCTCGGTGTGGCCCCGCTGACGACCGTAACCGCTCGCCTCGGTGACCGTCAGGCCATGGACTCCGAAGGCCTGCAGGGCCTCCTTGATCTCGTCGAGCCGGTGGGGCTTCACGACGGCGGTGATGAGCTTCATGCGTCCACCTTCTTGCTCTCCGTGGCTGCCAGGACCGAAGCGGCGGATCCGGCGATGCCGCCGCCCGCGCCGCTGAAGTCGTATGCGGTCTCGGCGTGCTCGGCCTGGTCGATACCGGAGATCTCCTCGTCCTCGGTGACCCGCATCCCGATGGTCTTGTCGAGGAGGAAGGCGAGGACCGCGGAGGCGATCAGGGAGTAGGCGAGGACCGCGCCGACACCGGCGCACTGCTTCCACAGCTGGGTGAAGGAGTGGTCACCGTAGAAGACGCCGGTCGCGGTGGACTGGCCCTTGCCGGTGGCGAAGAAGCCGATGAGCAGGGAGCCGATGATGCCGCCGACCATGTGGACGCCGACGACGTCGAGGGAGTCGTCGTAGCCGAACTTGTACTTCAGGCCCACGGCCGCGGCGCAGGCGACACCGGCGATGGCACCGACGGCGATCGCGCCGAGCGGGGAGACCGCACCACCGGACGGGGTGATCGCGACCAGACCGGCGACCGCGCCGGAGGCGGCGCCCAGCGTGGTGAACGCGCCGTGGCGGATCTTCTCGTAGGCGAGCCAGGCCAGCATGGCGGCGGCGGTGGCGACCTGCGTGTTGACGAACATCAGCGCGCCGACGCCGTCGTCGTTGCCGAGCCATGAACCGGCGTTGAATCCGAACCAGCCGAACCACAGCAGACCGGCGCCGAGCATGACCAGCGGGAGGCTGTGCGGGCGCATCGGGTCCTTCTTGAAGCCGACGCGCTTGCCGATGACGAGGATGACGCCGAGAGCGCCCGCACCGGCGTTGATGTGGACCGCGGTACCACCGGCGAAGTCGATCACACCGAGCTTGAAGGCCCAGCCGTCGGCGCCCCACACCCAGTGGGCGACCGGGACGTAGACGACCGTCAGCCACAGCGCGACGAACAGCGACCAGGCCGAGAACTTGACGCGGTCCGCGAGGGCGCCGCTTATCAGGGCCGGAGTGATGATGGCGAACATCATCTGGAAGACCATGAAGACGAAGATCGGGATGGTGTAGCCGGGCCACAGCTCCGTCAGACCGATCTTGTGGAGACCGAACCAGTCGGTGTCCCAGCCGATGAGGCTGTTGTTCGTACCGAAGGCGAGGGAGAAGCCGTAGAGCACCCACAGAATGGTGACGATGCCGATGCTGATGAAGCTCATCATCAGCATGTTGAGAGTGCTCTTGACGCGGACCATGCCTCCGTAGAAGAAGGCGAGGCCCGGCGTCATGATCAGCACCAGGGCGGAAGCAATGAGCATGAAGCCTGTGTTCGCGGAGGACAGCTTGGGTGCCTCCGCGGCAAGCGTGATGGCTGGTGCCATCGGCGTCTCCTCGTCGTTGGTACGGCCCCGTGCGGGCGAAGCCTGAAGCGGTCATGAGGGGTGGGCCGGTTATGCGCCATGAGATTGGCGCAGCGCGGTTTCGTTGGAAGCCCCTCGTTGTTTCACCGCCGTGACGAAGGCACCCTGCGTGTTACGCCTCGATGAACTGCCGGATGTCAGGCGCGTCCATCGTTATCGTGGCGCAACCTTCACCGAAGGAAAGAACCGGCCACGGGCGGCCTTCCGATGACCTGGCATGGGGGGAGCCGAGTCGGGCAGTTCGGGAGGGCCGGCCGCGGCCGGGGCCAAGGGTTTTCAGACCGCCTCGGCGGTCTCCGGTAGTTCGACGGCGAGCTTCTCGGTGAGGTCCACGACCTCGGCGACGTCACCGAAATCGCGTACGGCCGTGTCGACCGTCTTTCGGATACGAGTGTTCACGCGCTCGGAGCGGACCTTCTTGGCGATGTGCATGGCCTTCTCGGCCAGCACCGCGCTGCGCTCGGGCTCACGCTGCAGCAGATGCACCGTGGCCAAGCCGATCAGGTTCAGTGCATACGAGCGCTGGTGCTCGGTGTCCCGGGAGAACAGCTCGACGGCCTGCTGCATCACGGGCTCGGCCAGGGACGCGTAGGTGGGGCTGCGGCCCGCGACATAGGCGAGGTCGCGGTAGGAGTGGGAGTTCTCGCCGTGCAGCTCGGCCTCGGAGAAGAAGCGGATCCAGTCGGGGTCCGGCTCGTCCCACTCGTCCGCGTCCGCGAAGGTGTCCTCGGCCATCCGGACCGCCCGCTTGCACTTGCCGGGCTGCCCCATGTTCGCGTAGGCGCGGGCCTCCATCGCATACAGCATCGACTGGGTGCGGGGGCTCGCGCAGTCCCGGCTGCCGTACTGCGCGAGGTGGATCAGTTCCAGCGCGTCGTCCGGCCGGCCGAGGTGGATCATCTGGCGGCTCATGCTGGAGAGGATGTACGAGCCGAGCGGTTTGTCGCCCGCCTCCTTGGCCGCGTGCAGGGCGAGGACGAAGTACTTCTGGGCGGTCGGCTGGAGCCCGACGTCGTACGACATCCAGCCGGCCAGCTCCGCCAGCTCCCCGGCGACCTTGAACAGCTTCCTGGTGGTGGCCTCGGGCTGGGGCTCCTGAAGCAGGTCCGTCACCTCGTGCAGCTGGCCGACGACCGCCTTGCGGCGCAGGCCGCCGCCGCACTGGGCGTCCCACTGCCGGAACATCACCGTCGTGGACTCCAGGAGGTCCAGCTCGGGCTTGGAGAGCCGGCCGGGCCGACGGGACGCGGCCGGCGGCTCCGGCTCCGGCTGCGGGGCCTGGGGCGAGGGCACCAGCCAGCGCTGCATCGGCTCGATGAGGGACGGGCCCGCGGACAGGGCCAGCGAGGTCCCGAGGAAGCCGCGCCGCGCCAGCATCAGGTCGCTGCGCGAGAACTCACCGAGCAACGCCACCGTCTGCGGGCCCGTCCAGGGCAGGTCGACGCCGGACACGGAGGGTGACTGACGGGCGGCGCGCAGGCCGAGGTCCTCGACGGAGACCACACAGCCGAAGCGCTCGGAGAACAGCTCGGACAGGATCCTGGGGATCGGCTCGCGAGGGTTCTCGCCGTCCAGCCAGCGGCGCACCCGGGAGGTGTCCGTGGAGATGTGGTTGGCGCCCAACTGGCGTGCCCTGCGGTTGACTTGACGGGCGAGTTCGCCCTTCGACCAGCCGCTGCGCACGAACCAGGACGCGAGCAGCTCATTGGGGCGCTTGTCCGTGCTGGTCGCGGTCGTCCCGCTTCCGCCGTTGCCGCTCACTGGAACGCCCCCATCCCTGAGACCACTTGTCGCTGAGTGCGCCAAGCCCTATTCAGAATGCCGGTAAATACAGCCGCCCGTCCGCCGGTTCTCACCCTTCGAACGGGATGCCTACTTGCCTCCGGCATACCCACGAGTGCATGTGCCCCCAGGACTCGTGCACTTACAGTAATCCTACGATCACCGGTCCAGCCATGGCGATCCCGGAAACGCCACCATTCGCCACCCCTTCGAATGAACTCAGTGTCGCCTCGGCGCGATTCACTTGACATAGACCAACCCGGAGTAGGCGGAGCGATGCACTCAGGGGCGTGCGCCGCCGAGTTCACCACCCGGGGCACTTCGAGCGCCGCCCGGACCACGCGGGGCCGATGCATCCGGAACACAGGGTCACGATCCGCATCCGCGTCGTAACCACCGACGCGTCGGACCCGTTGGAGGGGGCATGGGCTTCACGATCGGCGGCATCCGGGAGATCCGCTCCGGCTCGCGTCGGCGCGGCCGCTCCTCGGAGTGCACCGCCGTCGCCGAGTTCACGGGGCTCTGGGGCTGGGACGCGGTCCCGGGAGCCCGGACCGCAGCGGGCGACTGTTCCTGCGGCCGGGCGGACTGCGGCGCACCGGGGGCGCACCCCCTGGAGTTCGCGCCCCAGGTCCCGGCCGGCGCCACGCTCGACGAAGTGACCAAGGCGTGGGGCGAGTTCCCCGGGGCGTCGGTCATGCTCGCGGTCGGCCGGGCGTTCGACGTCATCGAGGTGGCCGAGCCCGCGGGCCTGCGCGCCCTGGTCCGCCTGGAGCGCATGGGTCTGCCGGTCGGGCCGGTCACCGCGACCCCCGAGGGCCGCGCCCAGTTCTTCGTCGCCCCCAAAGCCGCCGCCGAGCTCCCCGAGCTGCTCTACCGCATGGGCTGGGACGACCCGACCTCCCTCGACCTGCGCGGCCTGGGCCCCGGCACCTACATCACGGCGCCGCCCTCCGACCGCGGCGGCCTGGGCCCGGTGCGCTGGCTGCGGCCGCCCGCTCTGGACTCGGCCACGAAACCGCCGGCGGCACGGCTGCTGCTGGGGACGCTGGCTTATGCGGCGCATCGGTCGCGGGCGTAGGCCCCCAGCCGTACACCCAGTCGTACACAGCGAAGCGCCCGGCCCCAACTGCACCTTGGGGGCGGGCGCTTCATTGCATTTCAGGCATTCCGGGCGGGTAGTGAATTTACCAGCCACCCGGCGCTCAGTCGCCGATAAGCGCATCCACGAACGCCTCCGGCTCGAACGGCGCCAGATCGTCGGCGCCCTCGCCGAGACCCACCAGCTTGACCGGCACGCCCAGCTCGCGCTGGACCGCGACCACGATGCCGCCCTTCGCCGTACCGTCGAGCTTGGTGAGCACGATGCCGGTGATGTCGACGACCTCGGCGAACACCCGGGCCTGCACCAGGCCGTTCTGCCCGGTCGTCGCGTCGAGGACGAGCAGGATCTCGTCCAGCGGGGCGTGCTTCTCGACGACGCGCTTGACCTTGCCGAGCTCGTCCATGAGCCCGGTCTTGGTGTGCAGGCGCCCGGCGGTGTCGATGAGGACGACGTCGGAGCCCATCTCCTTGCCCTCCTTCACCGCGTCGAAGGCGACGGAGGCGGGGTCGCCGCCCTCCGGCCCGCGCACGGTGTGGGCGCCGACCCGCTCGCCCCAGGTCTGCAGCTGGTCCGCGGCGGCGGCACGGAAGGTGTCGGCGGCGCCGAGGACGACGCTGCGGCCGTCGGCGACCAGGACGCGGGCGAGCTTGCCGGTGGTGGTGGTCTTGCCCGTGCCGTTGACACCGACGACCATCACGATGCCGGGCTTGCTGGTGGCGGGCTCGGTCTTGACCGTGCGGTCGAAGTCGGTGCCGACCAGCTTGAGGAGTTCCTCGCGCAGCAGGCCGCGCAGCTCGGCGGGGGTGCGGGTGCCGAGCACCTTCACCCGCGCGCGCAGACCCTCGACCAGCTCCTGGGTGGGGGCCACGCCGACGTCGGCGGTGAGCAGCGTGTCCTCGATCTCCTCCCAGGTCTCGTCGTCGAGGTGCTCGCGGGACAGGAGCGTGAGCAGCCCCTTGCCGAGCGCGTTCTGGGAGCGGGAGAGGCGGGCGCGCAGCCGGACCAGGCGTCCGGCGGTCGGCTCGGGGACCTCGATCTCGGGGATTTCGAGGACGGGCGGCTCCTCGACGGCGACCGGCGCCGAGCCGTCCGGAAGATCCACCTCCTCTATGGTCCGGCGCGGTTCGTCGCGGGGTGTCTCGGCCTCGTCGCCGACGTGCGGCTCGGCCGGAGGGGCGGTGATGTCGGGCGCGGCGGGCGGCGGCGGGGGCAGCGACTTCTTCCGTCGGCTGCCGATGACGAGCCCGCCGAGCGCGCCGAGCACGACCACGGCGATGACTACAGCAAGGATGACGGTTTCCATAACTCGTCCAGTATCAGTCATGGAGTCCTGCGACACCCCTCTGGATGTCTGACACACCGTCAGCTAACGTCCCCCTCCACACCCGCCCGGTGAAGGGGGACCCCATGTCCGTCTCCGTCGTACGTTTCAACCTCGTCGAACCCGGTGCCACCCCCGCCTCGCTCGGCGCCCGCTACCGGGCCGCCCTGGAAATGGCCGCGTACGCCGACGACCACGGGATCACCACCGTCCAGACGGAGGAGCACCACGGCGTCGACAACAACTGGCTGCCATCGCCGTTCGCCTTCGCGGGCGCGGTCTTCGGGGCCACCCGGCGTATCGCGGTAACCGTCTCGGCGGTGATCGGCCCGCTGCACGACCCCCTGCGGCTGGCCGAGGACATCGCCGTACTGGATCTGCTGAGCGGCGGACGGCTGGTAACCGTCGCCGGGATCGGGTACCGGCCGGAGGAATACGCCCAGTTCGACGTGGACTGGAAGCGGCGCGGCAGGCTGCAGGACGAGCTGCTGGAGACGGTGCTGAAGGCCTGGACCGGGGAGGAGTTCGCATACCGGGGCCGAACGGTACGGGTCACCCCGCGCCCCTTCACCGAGCCGCACCCCCTGCTGCTGGTCGGCGGCTCGTCCAAGGCCGCAGCCCGTCGCGCGGCGCGCCTCGGTCTCCCCTTCTTCCCGAGCGCGCATCTGCCGGAGCTGGAGGCGTACTACAAGGAGCGGCTCGTCGAGTACGGCACCGAGGGCTGGACCATGATGCCCGCCGCCGAGACCCCGCTGCTGCATCTCGCGGAGGACCCCGACCGGGCTTGGGCCGAGTACGGCGAGCACTTCCTGCACGAGGCGCGGACGTACGCCTCCTGGCAGTCCGGTGACATCCGCTCGGCGGTGAGGTCGGCGGCCACGAGCGTGGACGAGCTGCGCGCCGAGGGCGTCTACCGGATCCTGACGCCGGACCAGTGTGTGGAGCAGGGGCTGGACAGCCTCGTGCTGCATCCACTGGCCGGCGGGATGCCGGTGGACGAGGGGTGGCGGAGTCTGCGGCTGCTGTGCGAAGACGTACTGCCCCGGCTCGGTGGATGAGCCGGGGCAGTACGTCTTACGGGTGTCGAGGAGCGGGCAGCGGGGACTTGGCCCGGCTCCTCGAGTTCAGGGGCCGCCTGTTCAGGAGGCTCAGCCCATCTCCTCCAGCGCCTTGCCCTTCGTCTCCTTCACGAACCTCAGGACGAACGGGACGGAGAGCGCCGCGAAGACCGTGTAGATCACATAGGTCGCGGAGAGGTTCCAGTCGGACAGCGACGGGAAGCTCGCGGTGATGGCCCAGTTGGCGATCCACTGCGCGGAGGCGGCCACGCCCAGGGCGGCGGCGCGGATCTTGTTCGGGAACATCTCGCCGAGCATGACCCAGACGACCACACCCCAGGACAGGGCGAAGAAGAGCACGAAGACATGCGCGGCGATCAGGGCGGTCCAGCCCTGCGCGGCCGGCAGCTTGCCGTCGACCAGGTGGTACGAGAAGGCCCAGGCCTCCAGCGCGAGACCGACGACCATGCCGATCGAACCGATCAGGGCCAGCGGCTTACGGCCGATCCGGTCCACGAAGACCATGGCGATCACGGTGCCGACGATGTTGATGATCGACGTCGTGAAGGAGTAGAAGAACGAGTCCGTCGGGTCGACGCCGACCGACTGCCACAGGGTCGAGGAGTAGTAGAACGCGACGTTGATGCCGACGAACTGCTGGAAGACCGAGAGGCCGATGCCGACCCAGACGACCGGCTTGAAGAAGAAGCCGCCGCCGAGCAGGTCCTTGAAGGCGGACTTGTGCTCGCTCTTCATCGCGTGCTCGATCTCGTTCACGCGGGCGTCCAGGTTGCCGTGCTCGCCCTCGACCTCGGCGAGGATCTCGCGGGCGCGCTCATGCCTGCCGACGGAGATGAGGAAGCGGGGCGACTCGGGGATGGCGAAGGAGAGCAGGCCGTAGAGGACGGCCGGGACCACCATGACGCCGAGCATGACCTGCCAGGCCTCCAGGCCCATCAGCTTGCCACGCTGGTCGCCGTCGGCGGCGTTGAGCAGACCCCAGTTGACCAGCTGTGAGATCGCGATGCCGATGACGATCGCGGCCTGCTGGAAGGAGCCGAGACGGCCGCGGTACGCGGGCGGGGCGACCTCGGCGATATAGGCGGGGCCGATCACGGAGGCCATGCCGATGGCGAAGCCGCCGACCACGCGCCAGAGAGCGAAGTCCCACAGCGCGAAGGGCAGCGCCGAGCCGACGGCGCTGACGGTGAACAGCACGGCGGCGATCTGCATGACCCGGATGCGGCCGATCCGGTCGGCGATGCGGCCGGCGGTCGCCGCACCGATGGCGCAGCCGATCAGGGCGATGGCGATGACCTGGGCCAGGGCCGCGGAGCCGATCCCGTAGCGGTCCCGGATGGCCTCGACGGCGCCGTTGATCACGGAGCTGTCGTAGCCGAACAGGAAACCGCCCATCGCGGCCGCCGCCGCGATGAAGGTGACGCGCCCGAGGTGCTCGGGGCGAGCCGTTCTGGCTCCTGACTTCTGTGCCTGCACTGTGCTGGTCACGTTCAACTCCTCGGGCCACCGGCAGCGCTGCCGGGTGGGGGGACCCTTCTTGGTAGGTATTACCTGAAGGTAAAAGCAACGTTGCCGAGACTATGCCTTCAAGTTTCGAAGTCAAGAGGTCATGCCTGTGACTTTTCAGTGCACCTGTGACGGGAATGTGTTCAACTCTTGAAGAGATCGCTCAGCGCAGCCGCTGGCTGATGACCTTCGACACACCGTCGCCCTGCATGGAGACGCCGTACAGCGCGTCGGCGACCTCCATGGTCCGCTTCTGGTGGGTGATCACGATCAGCTGCGAGGCTTCCTGCAGCTCCTGCATGATGCGGATCAGTCGCTGCAGGTTGGTGTCGTCGAGCGCGGCCTCGACCTCATCCATGACGTAGAACGGGCTCGGCCGGGCCTTGAAGATGGACACCAGCAGCGCGACGGCCGTGAGTGAGCGCTCACCGCCCGAGAGCAGCGACAGCCGCTTGACCTTCTTGCCCGGTGGACGGGCCTCGACGTCGACGCCCGTGGTGAGCATGTTGTCGGGGTCGGTCAGGATCAGCCGCCCCTCACCGCCCGGGAACAGCCGGCTGAAGACGCCCTCGAACTCGCGGGCCGTGTCCCGGTAGGCCTCGGTGAAGACCTGCTCGACGCGTTCGTCGACCTCCTTGACGACCTGGAGCAGGTCGGCGCGGGTCTTCTTCAGGTCTTCGAGCTGCTCGCTGAGGAACTTGTGGCGTTCCTCCAGTGCGGCGAACTCCTCCAGGGCGAGCGGATTGACCTTGCCGAGCTGCTGGTAGGCCCGCTCGGCGGCCTTGAGCCGCCTCTCCTGCTCGGCGCGGTGGAAGGTCCTCGGCTGGTTGCGCGGATGCTCGGGATCCTCCGGCAGCTCCTCGCCCTCGGCGGGCGGGGAGGGCGGCACCAGCTGGTGCGGGCCGTACTCGGACACGAGCCCGGCCGGCTCCACGCCCAGTTCCTCCAGCGCCTTGGTCTCCAGCTGCTCGATCCGCATGCGCTTCTCGGCACCGAGCACCTCGCCACGGTGGACGGAGTCGGTGAGCTTGTCCAACTCCGCCTTCAGATCGCGGCCGGTGTTACGCGCGGCGGTCAGCTCCTGCTCCCGGCGGGCCTTGGCGGCGTCGGCCGCGGTGCGTTCCTCCTCGGCGCGGGCGAGGGAGACCTCGACGTGCGCGAGCAGCTGCCGTGCGCCGGAGGCGACGGCTTCCGCCACGGACGCCTCGTGCCTGAGGCGCGCCCGGCGCTGCTCGGCACGCGCGCGTGCCTCGCGTTCCGCTCGCGCGGCGCGGTCGAGGGAGTCGGCCCGGCCCGCGAGTCCTTTGACGCGCTCCTCGTGTGTACGGACCTGGAGCCGGGCCTCCATCTCGGTCTGGCGGGCGTTGGCGCCATCGGCGGCGAGACGGTCCCGCACCGAGGTGTCCGGCTCCTCCTCGACGGGCATCTCCTCGGCGACCGCGAGGCGTTCGGCGAGGACCTCGACCTCTTCCAGAGCCTTGTCCAGCGCGTCCTGCGCCCGCGCGGCAGCGGCGACGGTGCGCTCCGCTTCGCCCGCCGCGCCCCGTGCCTGTCCGGCGAGCCGTCCGAGCTGCTGGGCGACGGCGGACTTCTCCCGGTCGGCGGCCCTGCGCTTCTCCCCCAGCTCCTCCACGGTCGCGGCACACTCCTTGCGCCGCTCCTGCGCCGCGTGCTGTGCCTCGGTGAGTTCCTCGCAGCGCACGGCCAGCTCTTCCAGCTCGGCTGCGGCCTCGTCGACGGAGGCCTGCACCTCCAGGAGGCTGGGTGCACCGGCGGAGCCGCCGTGTGCGAAGTGCGCCCCCAGCAGGTCGCCTTCTGCCGTTACGGCGGTGAGGTCCGGTCGTCTGTAGACGAGCTCTTCTGCGTCTTCGAGGGTGGCCACGACGACCACTCCGTGGAGGAGGCGGCGGACGGCGGGCATGAGGTCGGAAGGGCCACGGACGAAATCTGCCGCGTGAGGTTGTTGGGCGTCTGCGGGTTCGTCGTGGCTGGTCGCGCCCCGCGGCGGAGCCGCAGCTTGATACAGCCCCGCGCCCCTTACGCCAGCTGCCGAACCGCTCTCCTCAGGCGCACCCGCCAGCATCAGCGACGCACGTCCGCCGTCCTGCTTCCGCAGCAACCGGATCGCGTCCGCCGCGGCGGACGGCGAGGTCACCGCCAGGGCGTCCGCCGCCGCGCCGAAAGCCGCTGCCAAGGGGACCTCGTAGCCAGGAGTGATCGTCAGCAGCTCGGCCGCCGGACCGAGCAGCCCGGAGAGACGATCCTTCGCGCCCAGGAGCGCACCCGTGCCGTCCTTGCGCCGCAGCCCCATCGCCAGGGCTTCATGCCGTGCCTGGGTCGCGGCTCGTGTGCGCTCCGCCGCGGTGGCCGCCTCGCGGGCGGCGGTCAGGGCGGCCTCCGCCACGGCCAGCTGCTGTTTCGCCGCCGCGTGCTGCTCGCCCAGTTCCGCGTCGCCCGCGTCGAGGCCGTCGACCTCGGCCTTGAGCGCCTCGTACTCCTCCTGGGCGGCGACGGCCCGCTCCTGCGCCTCGTCCCGGGCCGCGGCCAGGCGGTCGATCTCCGCCTGTGCGGACGCGGCGCGCGAACGGGCCGCGCCCACCTGCCCGTTCAGCCGGGCGAGGCCCTCGCGGCGGTCGGCGATGGCGCGGGCGACGTCCTTCAGGCGCCGTTCTTCCTGCGTGAGTTCGCGCTCCAGCTCGGCCCGGTGCGCGACCGTGTCCTCCAGAGCCCGCTCGGCCGCCTCCAGAGCCGCCTCGAGCTCGGCCTCCTGCTCACGGATACGGGCGGCCTCGCGCTCCATGTCCTCGGGGTCGCGGCCCCGCCGCTCCTCCGGCGGCGCCGACGTCGCGCTCTTGACCCGCGCGTCGGCCAGCGAGATCGTGCCGCGCACCCGCTCGGCCAGCTGCGACAGCTCGTACCAGGTCTGCTGGGCCCGCTGGAGCCGGGGAGCGAGCTGTCGTACCTCGTCCTCCAGGAGCGCCTCGCGCTGCAGCGCCTTCTTCAGCTCCTGCTCGGCGGCTTCCTTGCGTTCCTTGAGCGCGGCCTCGTCCGCGACCTCGGCCTTCAGCGCCTCCCGCAGTCGTACGAGATCGTCCGCCAGCAGCCTCAGGCGCGCATCCCGCAGATCCGCCTGGATCACGGCCGCCCGGCGGGCCACCGCCGCCTGCCGGCCCAGCGGCTTGAGCTGTCTGCGCAGTTCGTCCGTCAGGTCCTGCACCCGCGCGAGGTTGGCCTGCATCGCGTCGAGCTTGCGCAGGGCCTTCTCCTTGCGCTTGCGGTGCTTCAGCACGCCGGCGGCCTCTTCGATGAAGGCCCTGCGGCCCATCGGATCCGCGTGCAGGACGGAGTCCAACTGGCCCTGGCCGACGATGACGTGCATCTCGCGGCCGATGCCGGAGTCGGAGAGGAGTTCCTGGATGTCGAGGAGACGGCAGGTGTCACCGTTGATCTGGTACTCGCTGCCGCCGTTGCGGAACATGATCCGCGTGATGGTGACCTCGGCATACTCGATGGGCAGGGCCCCGTCGGAGTTGTCGATGGTGAGGGACACCTCGGCGCGGCCGAGCGGCGGGCGGCCGGTGGTGCCGGCGAAGATGACGTCCTCCATCTTGCCGCCGCGCAGCGACTTGGCACCCTGCTCGCCCATCACCCAGCTCAGGGCGTCCACGACGTTGGACTTGCCCGAGCCGTTCGGTCCCACGACACACGTGATGCCCGGTTCGAACCGGAGCGTGGTCGCCGAGGCGAACGACTTGAACCCGCGGAGGGTCAGGGCCTTGAGGTGCACGCCGCTGGACTCTACCTTCCGCCGGTATCTCACATGATGAAGCCTGGCAACCCCGCGGTTTCACCCTTGAACGTGCAGGGCACACCAAACGTTAAAGAGGGTGAAAGGATGTGCGGGGGAAAGAAAGAAGGGACGCCGAAGCGTCCCTTGCAAACTCTGAGCTCTGACAACTTAGCGGTTGATACGGGCGGCCCAACCACTGCTGTCGTGGTGCGATGCAGTGATCAGGTGAGCGCAGGCTCCGCCTGGTGTGCGTCGATGCTCTCCATGATCCTGTCGTGAGAAGCGGCAGCCGCGAGCGCGTCGTTCTCCGCCTGGATCCGTACGAGCTCGGATTCCAGGTCCTGGACGCGCTGCTGGAGCCGTCGCATCTCGGCGAGGAGTCGAGGGTCGGAGCCGCCGACGTAACCGAGAAGCGCCTTTGCCATGATGGATGGTCCTCCACACTGAGTGACCGACCGAAGCGGTGTGGGTCGTGAGGGAATCGCACCCGCGGTGCTTGACACTATTGAGTTCATGCTGCCGTTCATCCATGCCAAACAGCTAAGGTGCGCGGGGTGCTTTCAGCGTCTCACCAAAAAGTTTGACGGTCAACACGATCACGCCCTGTATTGGCGGGCAACCCGGGGGCGCGCGGCCTGAGGCGGCGGCGCTGCGACTCCTGCGGGGCCCTCAGGGCGTGGCGATCATTCTTGGGTGCGCAGCCTGCCACGACAAGCGCTTCTTGGCAACCACCAGGCAATTTCTGCTCCGGGCACCTGTCGGCGGCATGTCCGTCCGCCGCCACCCGGGCCGCTTTACAGAATCGGCTCAGCGGATGGCGAAGCCGTCGTACCCCCCGCGAGGTGTGTCCCAGATCTCGGTGACACCCTCGACGCGGCCGGGCGTGTCGTCGCCCTGGAGCCAGCCGAGGAGTCCCTCGCACCGCTCCCGGGGGCCCTCGGCGACCACCTGGACCCGTCCGTCGCCCAAATTGAGAGCAAAACCACTCAGGCCCCCGAGCTCAAGGGCCTTGGCCCGCGTGAACCAGCGGAAACCCACACCTTGGACGCGTCCCCGCACCCAGGCGACCAGTCGCACATCCTCGCTCATGGGTGCAACCTAACCGGCCAATGTCTCTCGGGACACATCCTCCTCTGACGCCATGCGGTACCGTCCCCACCCAATGAATCTCATATGAAACTCACTCGATGGAGTGAATTGGATCACTCCTCAAGATCATATGGGACACGTTGACCGCAAGACGAGGAAGGCCAAGACATGGGACGCCACCGACGCTCCGCCGCCGGCCGCGCCGCCACGGGCCGCGCCACGGGGGTCACAGGTAGGGACGGCTCGTACGCGAGCAGCTACGACCCCCAGCAGTACTCGTACAGCTACGACCCTCCGGAGACCGGCGCGGGCGACGAGCGGCCCACCCTGGGCACTGCCCCGTATCTGCATTCCACGGAGTACGCCGAAGCCTCCGCGAGGAGCGCCGCGTATCTGTTCGCCACCGAGGACGACTACGCGACGGTGTTCCCGGAGCACGCGCTCGCGCCCGGCAAGGGCTCCCGGCGCGGCGGGGCGCGCCGCCGCCGGAAGAAGGCCGTGACGCCGGTGCGCACCGGTCTGCTCGGGGTCTCCGCTGCCGTCGCCATCGGTACGGTCGCGGTCGCCACGGGCGCGATGCCCGGCCTCGACAACTACAGGCTGGGCGGCAGCGGCAGCTCCGACAAGGTGCAGGCAGCGAACACGCCGACGCCGACCAACTCGGCGTCCGAGCAGGGCGGCACGTCCGGCAGCGCTTCCGGCCGCGACGAGGGCTCCTCGACGAGCCGCGGCGCCGACCGCTCGTCCTCGCCGTCACCGGGCCCGTCGACCTCCTCGGCCGCGCCGACCCAGGCGCCGCCGAAGAAGCCGCAGGCCACGCCCACGAAGACGCCGCAGACGACGCCTCCGCAGAAGGCCAAGCCGCCCAAGCAGACCACCGCTCCGGTAACGGTCTCCGCGGCGGCCGCCGCGGAGGCGGAGGTGCTCAAGCTGGTCAACGAGGAGCGGGCCAAGGTCGGCTGCAGCGCGGTCTCCGCCAACAGCACCCTGTCCCAGCTGGCGGAGAAGTTCAGCGACGCCATGGCCGCCGAGGGCTTCTTCGACCACACCGACCCCAGCGGCGCCTCGCCGTGGGACCGGGCGGCGAAGCTCGGCATATCCAACCTCGGCGGCGAGAATATAGCCCGGGGCCAGGCCGACGCGGCCGCCGTGATGGAGGCCTGGATGAACAGCCCCGGCCACCGGGCCAACATCCTGAACTGCGACTTCAAGACGCTGGGCGTCGGTGTGCACTTCGGGTCGGGTGGCCCCTGGTGGACGCAGGACTTCGGCTACTAGCGAGGACAACAGCGGTTGCACTAACTCATGGTTAGTGCAACCTGCCGGTTAGCGCTGCGCTGAAGTACGCTTGAGGTATGGACACCACGCAGGAGCTCCTGGAGGCGGACGACCTCCCGTACAACGTGTTCGCCAAGGCCTGTCCCTCGCGCGGCACGCTGGAGCACGTCACGGGCCGCTGGGGCGGCCTGACGCTCTGCGCCCTGTTCGAGGGTTCCCTGCGCTTCAACGAGCTGCGCCGTCGTGTCGACGGCGTGAGCGAGAAGATGCTCTCCCAGACCCTGCACGCGCTGGAGCGCGACGGCCTGGTGCACCGCGAGGCCCAGCCGACGAACCCGCCCCGCGTGGACTACGAACTGACCCCGCTCGGCCGTGAGGTCGCCGAGCGGCTGCTGGCCCTCGTCCATCTGCTGGAGGGCCGCATGGACGACGTCCTCGCGGCCCGCGAGCGCTACGACACCACGCGCGGCGGCCTCTGACACTTCGGGCAGAAGTAGCTGGACCGGTTCATCCAGGGGCGCCGCCGCATCGGTGTGGCGCACCTCCTGCAGGGCAGACCCTCCCGGCCGTACGCGTCCAGCGACCGGTCGAAGTAGCCCGACTCCCCGTTGACGTTGACGTACAGGCTGTCGAAGCTGGTGCCGCCCACGGCGAGCGCCTGGTTCATCACATCCCTTGTGTGACCGAGGAGTTCGGCGGTGCGCGGGCGGGTGAAGTTCGCGGTGGGGCGTTCGTAGTGGATGCGGGCGCGCCAAAGGGCCTCGTCCGCATAGATGTTGCCGACTCCGCTGATCAACGACTGGTCGAGCAGAGCCCGTTTGATGGTGGTCCGCTTGCGGCGCAGCGCCTGGTGGAAGGCCTCGTCGTCGAACAGCGGGTCGAGTGGGTCGCGCGCGATGTGGGCGATGACATCGGGCAGGCCCTCGGGGGTGTTGTCGTGCAACGACAGGCCGCCGAAGGTGCGTTGGTCGACGAAGCGGAGTTCGGTCTTCAAGTCGTCCGCGAATCTCACGCGGATCCTGAGGTGCTTCTCGTCGGGGGCCGCGTTCGGCTGGACCAGCAGCTGGCCGCTCATGCCGAGGTGGGCGAGGGCCGACTGGTGGGTGTCCTCCAGGGGCAGCCACAGGTACTTGCCGCGGCGGCTGGGGACGCCGATGCGATGGCCTTTGAGACGGTGTGCGAAGTCGTCGGCGCCGGCCACATGACGGCGTACGGCACGCGGGTGCAGCACCTCGGCGTCGGCGACGACTCGGTGGGCGACCCACCGCTCCAGACCGCGCCGGACGACCTCGACCTCGGGCAACTCGGGCATCGGGACCCCCGTACGGGCTGAGGATGAGCCGAGCGCCCGCCCCGGGGAGGGACGGACGCTCGGGTCGGTGTTCGTCAGAAGGAGACTTCCGCCGGTGAGACGTCGGTCAGGCCGAGACGGACGACGGTCCTTCACCGTCCTGGGCAGCCTGTTCGGCTGCGGCCTTCTCGGCCGCCGCCCTGGCGCGCTCGTCCGCCGCGGTCCGGATGGACCGCCACGCGGATTCCGCGGCCTGCTGCTCCGCCTCTTTCTTGCTGCGGCCGGTGCCGGTGCCGTACGAGACGCCTCCGACGCGGGCGGCAGCAGTGAAGGTCTTCTCGTGGTCGGGGCCGGTCTCCGTGACCAGGTACTCGGGCACGCCGAGGCTCTCGGTCGCGGTGAGCTCCTGGAGGCTGGTCTTCCAGTCCAGGCCGGCTCCGAGGTTGGAGGACTTCTCGATCAGCGGGTCGAAGAGCCGGTGGACGAGTTCGCCCGCCGCTTCCAGACCCTGGTCGAGATAGACAGCGCCGATCACCGCTTCAAGGGTGTCGGCGAGGATGGACGCCTTGTCCCGGCCACCCGTGCCCTCTTCGCCCCGGCCGAGCCGGATGAAGGAGCCCAGGTCGAGCCCGCGGCCCACCTCCGCCAGCGCACGCGAGTTGACCACCGCGGCCCGCAGCTTGGCCAGCTGGCCTTCGGGCAGGTCGGGGTGGGTGCGGTACAGCGTGTCCGTGACCACGAGACCGAGCACGGAGTCCCCGAGGAACTCCAGCCGCTCGTTGGTCGGCAGACCGCCGTTCTCGTACGCGTACGAACGGTGGGTCAGCGCGCGCACCAGAAGGGCGGACTCGAGCTTGTACCCGAGCCGCCCTTCCAGAAGCGTGTGGGACGAGGCTGTGTTGTCCGACTTTTTCCTGGCGGTTGGGTCCGCCTTGGCGTCATCCGCCTTCTTGGCAGTGGACACGGTGCCTCTCACCAGCCGCTCAGACCTCGAGGACCTGGCGCTTGTTGTAGGTGCCGCAAGACGGGCACGCGATGTGCTGCTGCTTGGGCTCGTGGCAGCGCTCGCACGCAACCAGGGTGGGGACCGCAGCCTTCCACTGCGACCGGCGGTGGCGCGTGTTGCTGCGCGACATCTTCCGCTTCGGAACAGCCACGGCTACTTCTCCTGCTTCTCGTCGACGCCCGCTTCGGCGCCGCTCATCTCGTCCTTCTCGCCGTCTCCGAGTGAACCGGCGAGTCCCTGCAGTGCCGCCCAACGGATGTCGACGGCGTCATGGTGGTGGTCCGGGTCGTCCGCCAGCCGGGCTCCGCACTCGGAGCACAGACCGGGACAGTCTTCCTGGCACACCGGCTGCATCGGCAGTGCGAGCACCACCGCATCGCGCAGCACGGGCTCGAGGTCGAACAGGCCGTCCTCGATGAAGAGCCTGTCCTCGTCTTCCTCGGCGTCGTCGGCCGGCTCCGCTTTGGGGCGGCCCCGGTCATCGGCGTCAGGGTACGAGAACATCTCCTGGAATTCCGCTTCGACGTCCAGCTGAAGCGGCTCCAGACACCTTACGCACTCCCCCTCGGCCTGTGCACGGGCGGTGCCTGTGACAAGCACCCCTTCCATGACCGACTCAAGGCGGAGTTCGAGCTCCACCGGGGCGCCTTGCGGCACTCCGACGACTCCCGCGATACCGAGGTCCTTGGGAGCGTCGACCGTGCGGGTCAGGCGCTGCAGCGCACCGGGCCGCCGCCCCAGCTCGTGTGTGTCGAACACGAGAGGCTTGCGGTGGTCGAGGCGGGCGTTCAGAGCCATTCCTGCTTTCGGTCTTCCAGCTCAGGGGGAACGCTGCCCTTCGGTGTCCCCGGGCAGCGCTGATCGCGGACGTGCACGCGACCGAAGAGCCAGGATACTGGACCTTTCGCTCACGGCCCAATCCGGTGGCTCCTTACTGGCCGCGCCCCTGTTCGTAGGCTCTCAGCTGCTCGGGCGTGATCATGCCGGTGTCGAAGAGGCTGGTCTCGTCGAGGGCGTACGACTGGTGCGCCTGGGGCTGCTGGTGCGCCTGCTGCATCTGGTTCGGGTCGTACACCGGCTGCTGGCCGGTGTCGTAGCCCTGGTAGGCATACGGATCGGCCTGCTGGTAGCCGTAGGCGTCCTGCTGGCCGTACGCCTGCTGCTGGTAGGCGCCGCCGTACGGATCGGTCTGCTGCTGATAGCCGTACGCCGGCTGCGGCTGCGCGTAGTCCTGCTGCTGGGCGGGCTGCTCGGCCGGGGCCTTCGGCTCCGCGACGGCGGCGAGGTCGGCCAGGTAGTCGGCGTCGCTGGAGTGCTGGAAGGACGTGGTGTCGTCGGCGAGGGCGCCGAGGTCGTCGGTGGCGATACGGCCGTGCAGCTTCTGGCGGCCGCGGCCGACGGCCTCCAGGGTCTTGGCGAGGACCGCCTCGAAGGCGCCGAGCTTGGCGTCGACGTAGGCGTCGGCGTCCTTGCGCAGGGTCTCGGGGTCGTGGCTGCGCTCGGGGGCGTCCTCGTCCTCGTAGCCCTGCTCGTCGACGCCCGGGCCGGTGCCGAGGAGCTTCTCGCGGCCGCGGCCGACGGAGCCGAGGGTCTTGGTGAGGACGACCTCGAAGTTGGCGAGCTTGGAGTCGACGTAGTCGTCGGCCTCCGCGCGGACCTCCTCGGCCTCCTCGCGGGCCTCGGCGAGGATGCGCTCGGCCTCGGCCTGGGAGCGGCGGGCGACCTCGGTGTCGGAGATGAGGGAGCCGCGCTCGGCGTGCGCCTGCCCGATGATCCGGTCGGCCTCCTGGCGGGCCTGCTCGACCATCTGCTCGCGGTCGCCGATCAGCTCCTGGGCCTGGGCGAGGGAGCCGGGCAGCGCCTCGCGCAGCTCTTCGAGCATCGAGAGCAGGTCGGCGCGGTTGACCACGCACGAGGCCGACATGGGCATCGACCGGGCGCCGGAGACCGCGGCGACGATCTCGTCGAGCTTCTTCTGCACGTCCACCGTGTGCTCGCCACTCTCTACCGATGTGTTGGAGACGGACGGGACGACTGTAGCCCCATCAGTCCTTGCGCAGGCGTTCGTTGAGGGCCTCCAGGACGATCGGCGGCACCAGGTGGGAGACGTCTCCGCCCCAGGTCGCGACCTCCTTGACGAGCGAGGAGGACAGGAAGCTGTAGGTGGGGTTGGTCGGCACGAAGAGTGTCTCGACGCCCGAGAGGCCGTTGTTCATCTGGGCCATCTGCAGCTCGTAGTCGAAGTCGCTGACCGCCCTGAGGCCCTTGACGATGGCCGGGATGTCCCGTTCCTTGCAGTAGTCGACGAGGAGCCCGTGGAAGGCCTCGACGATCACGTTGCCGTACTCGGCGGTGACCTGACGGATCAGGTCGATCCGCTCGTCGATCTCGAACAGGCCCTTCTTGGACTTGTTGATCATGACCGCGACATAGACCTCGTCGTAGAGACGAGAGGCGCGGGAAATGATGTCGAGGTGTCCGTTGGTGATGGGGTCGAACGACCCGGGACAGACGGCGCGGCGCACTAGTGATCCCTCGCTCTCCGGTCCGGTCATCGTGCGTCTTCGCACGTAGAGGCGGCGCGACCGTACCAAAACGTTCCCTCGCCGTAGCGACGGGCCTTGACCGCGTCGAAACCCTCGGGCCACCTGAATTCGCCGCCTCTGGTGCTGCGCTCCACGGTGACGATCGCCTCCGGCGCGAGCCAGCCTCCCGAGCGGAGTGTGAGGAGAATCTCCCGAAGATCGTGATCTGTGACTCGGTACGGGGGGTCGAGGAAGACCAGGTCGTACGGCGGTGTCGGCGCCGGGGTCTGGATGATCTGTTCCGCTTTGCCTGCCCTCACTTCGGCGCCGGGGAGGCCGAGTGATGTCACGTTCTCGCGGATGACGCGGGCCGCGCGGGCGTCCGCCTCGACGAGGAGGGTGTGGCTTGCGCCACGGGAGAGGGCTTCCAGGCCTACGGCGCCCGAGCCGGCGTACAGGTCGAGGACGCGTTCGCCGTCCAGGGGGCTGCCCAGGAGGGACTGCCAGGTGGAGAAGAGGCCCTCGCGTGCGCGGTCGGAGGTGGGGCGGGTGCCGGTGCCTGGCGGCACGGCCAGGCGGCGTCCACCGGCGGCGCCGGCGATCACGCGGGTCATCTTTGGTCCTTGGTCGGGGGTGGTTGCGGATTCAGTCTGGCACCAGGCACGTCGTGGTTGCTCGTGCTCGCGCGGCGATAGCCGCATATCGACACAGCCCCGCGCCCCTAAAAGCAGGGCGGCTCCCGTCTAGCCCTTTTCCAGGTACTGCTCCCTTTCCTCGTCCAAAAGGGCGTCGAGGGCTGTCCGGAGGCCCGGAAGCCCCGTCAGCTCCGGATCCGCCGCCACGACTGCCGCCGCCTCCTCCCTCGCCTCCGCGATGACCTCCTCGTCCTCGATGACCGCCAGGACGCGGAGGCTGGTGCGGGCGCCCGACTGGGCCTGGCCCAGGACGTCGCCCTCGCGGCGCTGTTCCAGGTCGATGCGGGAGAGTTCGAAGCCGTCGAGGGTGGAGGCGACCGCGGTCAGGCGCTGGCGGGCCGCGCTCGCTTCCGGCATCTCGGTGACCAGGAGGCAGAGGCCCGGGGCCGAGCCGCGGCCGACGCGGCCGCGCAGCTGGTGGAGCTGGGAGACGCCGAAGCGGTCGGCGTCCATGATCACCATGGCGGTGGCGTTCGGGACGTTGACGCCGACCTCGATGACCGTGGTGGCGACCAGGACGTCGGTGTCCCCGGCCGCGAAGCGGCGCATGACCGCGTCCTTGTCGTCGGGGTGCATCCTGCCGTGCAGGACCTCGACGCTCAGCCCCTGCAGCGGGCCCTTGGCGAGCTGGTCGGCCACGTCGAGGACGGCGAGCGGGGGGCGCTTCTCGGCCTCGTCCTCCGGGGACTTCTTCTTGCCGGACTTCTTCGGGTCGTCCTCCTCGTCGCCGATGCGGGGGCAGACGACGTACGCCTGGTGGCCGCCCTCGACCTCCTCGCGGACCCGCTCCCAGGCGCGGGAGAGGAAGTGGGGCTTGTCGGCGGCCGGGACGACGTGCGAGGCGATGGGCGAGCGGCCTGCGGGGAGTTGGTCGAGGACCGAGGTCTCCAGGTCGCCGAAGACGGTCATGGCGACCGTGCGCGGGATGGGGGTGGCTGTCATGACGAGGAGGTGCGGGGGCTGTTTGCCCTTGCCGCGCAGGGCGTCGCGCTGTTCGACGCCGAAGCGGTGCTGTTCGTCGACGACGACCAGGCCCAGGTCGTGGAACTGGACCTTGTCCTCGATCAGGGCGTGGGTGCCGATCACGATGCCGGCCTCGCCGGTGACCAGGTCGAGCAGGGCCTGGCGGCGGGCGGCGGCGCCCATGGAACCCGTGAGCAGCACCACCTTGGTGGAGTGCTCGGCACCGCCCAGCATCCCGCCCTCGGCCAGCTCACCCATCATCTCGACGACGGAGCGGTGGTGCTGCTGGGCGAGGACCTCGGTGGGGGCGAGCATGGCGGCCTGGCCGCCGGCGTCGACCGTGGCGAGCATGGCGCGGAGGGCCACCATGGTCTTCCCCGATCCGACCTCCCCCTGCAGCAACCGGTGCATCGGATGCTCGGTCGCCAGGTCGTCGAAGATCTCCTTGGAGACCTTCTGCTGGCCTTCGGTGAGGGTGAAGGGGAGGCGGTCGTCGAAGGCGGTGAGCAGGCCGTCGGGCTTGGGTTTGCGGGCGACCGCCGGGAGTTGGGCGTCGGCGTGCCTGCGGCGGGCGAGGGCCACCTGGAGGACGAAGGCCTCGTCCCACTTGAGGCGGGAGCGGGCGTCCTCGATGTCGGCCTTGGTGTGCGGGCGGTGGATCTTGAGCAGGGCCTCGGGGAGGGAGACCAGGCCGCGGCCCTCGCGGAGTCCCTCCGGCAGCGGGTCGACAGCCTCCTGGGCGGTGGGCAGGACCGTCTGGAGCGCCTTGCCGATCTTCCAGGACTCCAGTTTGGCCGTGGCCGGGTAGATGGGGATGAGGGCGCCGGCCCAGGTCTCGACCGTTTCGTCGCTGTCACCCCGTAGCAACTCGTAGGCCGGGTGGGCCAGTTGGAGGCGGCGGTTGAAGACGGAGACCTTGCCCGCGAACATCGCGCGTGTGCCCGGCAGGAGCTCCTTGTGGGGCTTGTGGACGCCGTTGCCGAAGAAGACCAGTTGGAGGCGGCCGCTGCCGTCGGTGATGGTGACCTCGAGGCGCTGCCCCTTGCCGCGGGGGGCCTTGGCGGAGGCGAAGGTGTGCAGGCGGGCGTCGGCGACCATCGCGACCACCGTGACGTGCTCGTCCATCGGGAGGTCGGCGAGGTGGGTGAGCTGGCCGCGCTCCTCGTATCTGCGCGGGTAGTGGTGGAGGAGGTCGCCGACGGAGTGCAGGCCGAGGTGCTCGGCCATCACCTTCGCGGTGGCGGGGCCGAGCACTGACTTCAGTGGTTGCTTCAGTGGTTCTTCCAGTGCGGGCACGAGATCCATTGCACACCACGCCACTGACAATCCCGTATACGTCCCGCGAAACCCCTGGTCAGACGGCTCGTTCCGGCCTTAGGATGGCGCGCTCCGGCCATCCCCCGCGGTCACCGCCCCACCAGGGACCGCCCGACCCCGCGCCGTCGCGAACCTCCCCCCACCGGCGCTGCGACGATGGACTCCCAGACCTCGAAGTCATCCCAGCCGTCCCAGTCACCCCAGTCACCTCATACGTTCCAGGTCGACCTGCGTGGGCTGGTGGACCTGCTCTCCCATCACCTCTACTCCAGCCCCAAGGTCTATCTGCGGGAACTGCTGCAGAACGCCGTCGACGCCATCACCGCCCGGCGCGCCGAGCAGCCCGACGCCCCGGCGCGGGTGCGGCTGTACGCGGAGACGGGTGCCCTTCGGGTCGAGGACACAGGAGTCGGGCTCACCGAGGCCGACGTGCACACCCTGTTGGCCACGATCGGGCGCAGCTCCAAGCGGACCGACGCGCTCGCCGACGGGATCCAGGAGGTCCGCTCCGACTTCCTCGGGCAGTTCGGCATCGGCCTGCTGGCCTGCTTCGTGGTCGCCGAGCGGATCCGGGTCGTCAGCCGCAGCGCCCGCACACCGGACGCGGCGGTCGTGGAGTGGACGGCGAGCGACGACGGTTCGTACACCGTGCGGACGCTGCCGCACGAGGCGCGGCCCGAACCGGGCACCACCGTGCACCTGGTGGCGCGGGCGGGGGCCGGGGAGTGGCTCGCGCCGGAGCGGGTGCTCACGCTGGCGCGGGACTTCGGGTCCCTGCTCCCGTACGACGTCCGGGTCGACGACGAGGCGGTCACCGACCTCCCGGCGCCCTGGGACCGGTCGTACCCCTCCCCCGCCAACCGGCGGGTGGCGCTGGCTCGGCACTGTCACGAGTTGTTCGGCTTCACCCCGCTCGACTCGATCGAGCTGAACGTGCCGCTCGCCGGGATCCGCGGTGTGGCGTACGTCCTTCCGGCGGCCGTGAGCCCCGCCCAGCGGGCGACGCATCGTGTGCACCTGAAGGGCATGCTGCTGACCGAGCGGGCCGAACAGCTGCTGCCGGACTGGGCGTTCTTCGTGCGGTGCGTGCTGGACACCGACAGTCTGCGGCCCACGGCCTCGCGCGAGTCGCTGTACGAGGACGAGACGCTGGCCGCCGTACGGGAAGCACTGGGGACAAGGATCCGGTCCTGGCTGACCGGGCTCGCGGCCGGCGATCCGCAGCGGCTGGCGGCCTTCCTGTCCGTGCACCACCTGGGTGTGAAGTCCCTGGCGCGGCACGACAAGGAGATGCTGCGGACGATGCTGCCGTGGCTGCCCTTCGAGACCACCGACGGGCAGCTGTCGCTCGAGGAGTTCGCGCAGCGGCACCCGGTGGTGCACTTCACGCGGACCGTGGAGGAGTACCGGCAGGTCGCGCCCATCGCGTCCGCGCAGGGCGTCGGGGTGGTCAACGGCGGTTACACGTACGACAGCGAGCTGGTCGAGGCGCTGCCGTCGGTGCGGCCGGGGACGGTGGTCGCGGAGCTGGACGCCGACACGGTGACCGCGCATCTGGACGCGGTCGACCCGGCCGAGGAGCTGGCCCTGTCCGGCTTCCTGGCGGCCGCGCGGGCGAAACTCGATCCCCTGGGGTGCGATGTGGTGCTGCGTGCCTTCCACCCGCTGTCCGTTCCCGCGCTGCACCTGGACGACCGGGCGGCCCGCCACGAGCAGGCACGCGCAGAGGCGGAGGAGCAGGCCGACGACCTCTGGGCGGGCATCCTGGGTTCGCTCCGTGGCAGCGCTCCACGCGCGCGTCTCGTGCTCAACCACCTCAGCCCGCTGATCCGGCGGATCAGTTCGCTCGGCGACCCGGAACTGATCGGCACCGCCACCGAGTCCCTGTACGGGCAGGCACTGCTCATGGCGCAGCGCCCGCTGCGGCCGGCGGACACGGCGCTGCTGAACCGGGCGTTCATCGGCCTGTTGGAATGGGCGACCCATGGGGAGGACGGCAACTGATGAGCGGGATCACGGACTTCGACTCCCTGCGCCGCGCGATGGCGGAGAACTCGGAACAGCCGGAGGGCCCGGCGCGCAACGCGCGCGCGGAGCAGCTGCTCGTGGAGGCCGAGAGGCTGGGCATCCCGCTCGCCGTGATCGAGGCGCTCGGGCACCAGCTGAAGGTCTACAACTACAGCTCCGAGAAGGACAAGATGTTCGTCCCCTTCGCGCGTCTGCTGCGCATGTGGGACGAGCGGCCCGGGGACTTCGACGAGTACGAGACGCACTCGCTGCACTGGGTGTTCAAGTGGATGTCGTCCGGCATGCTCGACCAGCCGCATGTGCCGCTCGCCTCGATCGAGAAGTGGCTGGGCGAGATGGAGCACCGCTACCGGCTGGCCGGTCACTCCGAGCGGGCCGTGCGCAGTGCCGAGTTCAGCGTGGCCGCGCACATCGGGGACATCGCGCGCGCGGAGCGGGCGTACGCGGCGTGGCTGGCCGCCGACCGGGACAGCATGGCCGACTGCCATGCGTGCGAGCTGCACGGGCAGGGCTGGTGGCAGGCGGAGCAGGGGCGGGACGCTCAGGCGCTGCTGCTGTGGCGGCCGGTCCTCGAGGGCGAGTTCACGTGCGCGCACGAGCCGCACACGGTGCTTGCGTCGTCCCTGGTGCCCCTGCTGCGGCTGGGCCGCACGGACGAGGCGCGCGCCAATCATCTGCGGGGCTTCCGGCTGGTGCGGGGCATGGAGAGCATGCGGGGCGCGTACGCGGACCACGTCGAGTTCTGCGCGCTGACCGGGAACGAGGCGCGCGGCCTGGAACTGCTCGCGGAGCGGCCGGCGTACTTCACGGACACCGGGCATCCGCGCAGCAGGCTGGACTTCCTGAGCGTGGTGACGCTGCTCATGGAGCGTCTGGACGAGGCGGGGCTCGGCGACCGTGAGGTGCCCGGGCCGGCCGGCCGGACGTGGACGGCGCGCGAACTCGCCACGCACGCGCGTGCCGAGGCGCTCGCCCTGGCGGCGCGTTTCGACGAGCGCAACGGCAACGCGTACGTCAGCGAGCGGGCACGCGCGCGTATGGCGCAGCGGCCGCTGGTCGAGCGGCTGCCGCTCGGGGTGCGGGCGATGCGCCCGGTCTCCGCGCCTGCGGTGACGCCGCCGGCCGCCGTGACCGCGGACGCGCCGGACCTGCCCGCCCTGCTGGCCGCGGCACGCCGGCTCTCGCACACCCTGCAGCCGAACGCCATGGACGCCTGGGCGGCCGTCTCGCGCGCCGCGGAGGGCGTCGAGCTGGACGCCCGTGACCGCGCGGAGATCGCCGACCACGAGGCGATGGACCGGGGCCCGGAGGGCGCCGCGCTCTTCGAACGGGCTGCCGAGCTGTACGCGGAGGCCGGCGACCCCGGTGAGGCGCTGGCGGCACGCACGCGTGCGGCGTACGTACGCGCCCTGTCCGGCCGGGTGGACGAAGCGCTGGCGGCGGTCACCGAGCCGTACGACCAGGTTCTCGCGCTGTACGCCGACGACGCCACCGGCGTACGGCAGACGGCGTCCGTGCTGATGGGACGGGCGCGGATCCTGATGCGGCGGGTGCTGGAGGCGGGCGAGCCGGCTGGGGAAACGGTTCTCGCCGACGCCGAGAGCGCCGTACGTGAACTGCTGGCGCTGGTCGGCGGTTACACCGGGGACGATGTGCGGATCGCCTCGCGGGAGGCCGAGGCTCAGGCCATGCTCGCGGATCTGGCGGTGCGCGGCGGTGACCTGGAGACGGCCGTGGAACTGTTCGGTCGGGCCACGGCCGGGTTCGTCGGGGCCGGGCTTCCGTGGTTCGCGGTGGAGTACGAGGCGCGGCTGGCCGGGCTGGCGCATCACCTGGGCGACATCTCGGGGGCGGAGCGGGCGCTGCGGGCGGCCCTGGAGCACGGCGGGGCGCATCTGGAGGCGGTCGGGCGGGCTCAGCTGCATCTGCAGCTCGCCGAGGTGCTGGGCGGCCGGGGGCTGTCCGTGGAGGCGGCCGAGCACGCCCTGGAGGCGGCGCACTGGGCCGACGAGGCGGGCGAGGGTCCGACGCTCGGCGCCTGGGCGCGGCAGCAACTCGGCGGGTTCCTGCTGCGGCAGGAGCGGTGGGCCGAGGCCGCGGAGGTGCTGGAGTCGGCGCTGCCCGACCTCAGCGCCGAGACGCACGGGGACGGCGCCGTCGTCCAGACGCAGTGGTGGCTCGGCGACTGTCTGAGCGAACTCGGCGAGCACCGCGAGGCGGCCGAACGGCGCCTGCAGGCCGCGGAGATCGCCAAGGAGTGGCCCGAGCAGCACGACCACGCGACACTGGCCCACCTCGCCGCCGAATCGCTCGGCGCCGCCGGGCTGCCCGCCGAGGCGGACCAGGCGTACGCGCGCGCGGGCGACCTGTGGCGCTCGCTCGGCAACGTCCACGGCCTCGTACGCTCCCTGCGCGCCCGCGCCTGGCTCGCGCTGCGCGCGGAGGACGGGACGGGCGCGGCACGGGAGCTGATGGCGGGCGCGGTCCGGGAGTGCGAGGCGGCGCTGAGCGCCGCCGGGACCGACGAGGAGGCCCGGCAGCGGCTCGTCGCCGAACTCGGGCACACCCACCGCCAGTTCGGCGACCTGCTCGCCCGCTCCGCCACGGAGGACGCCGACGACGACTCGATCCGGGCGGCACTCGAGGACGCGCTGTGCCAGGTCACCGAGGCGATCGCGGTGTTCGCGTCCCTCGGCGACGACGCCCTGCACAGCCGCACCGGCGCCGAACTCGCCGCAGGCTGGCTGGAGGCCGACCTCGCCCGCCCCGCCCGTGCAGCGGCACGCGCACGTGCGGTCCTCGCCGCATACGACGGCGCCGCCCCCGAAGACGAAACGGCCCAGGGCCGACAGGCGGAGGCGGAACAGATGCTGCAGGTGGTGGAGGAACAGGGGGCGGACTGAGGGCAGGAGGCGGGCCGCCCAAAGCCGGGAGCCCCGGTGCCGGCCACGCCGGTGGCTCCGGGTCCGACGCAGGCCGGGAGCTCGGGGGCCGGCTGCGGCCGGGAACTCCCGGTCGGCAGAGGCCAGGAGCCTCGATGCCCGCCCGAGCCCAGGAACCTCGCGACCGGGCCCAGGCACGCAGCGAACAGGCCGCAGAGGGAGGAGCTCCGGCCCTGGCAGCGGTCAGCGGCCCCCGAACCGGCCGAGACCAGGAACGTCAGACCGCAGAGACCAGAAGCCCCAGAGCCGTCTGCAGCCCAGGGGGAAGGACCCCAGACGCCACCGCCCGAGGGCCTCGCGACCGGCCCAGGCACGCAGCGAAAAGGCGGCAAAGGCAGGAACTCCGACCCCCGTAGCGCTCAGCGACCCCGAACCGGCCGAAACCAGAAACCCAGAACCCGCTCGAGCCCAAGGAGAAGGACCTGACCCAAGACGCCAGAAACCCAGGCCGCTGAAGCCAGAAGCCCCGAGGCCCCGCCCGAGGGCCTCGCGGTCGGCCCGGGGCGGAGGCGGACGGGCCTCAGGGGCAGGAGTTCGCGGCCGCCGGGCCGGTTGACGTCAGCGACGGCGGGCCCGGTCGGGCTATTCGACGCCGATCAGGAGCAGCGCTCCCTGGCGGCCGCCGCGGTACACCACCGTGTCCACGGCGAGGTACGACTCGCGGACGCGGGTCTGCAGGCGGTCCGCGACGGCGTCGGAGGCCTCGTCGCCCAGGACGAGGGTGACCAGTTCGCCGCCGGCCTGGAGCATGCGGTCGAGGACGGTTTCGGCGGTGAGGGTGACGTCGGAGCCGATCACGGCCACGTCGCCGTCGATGAGGCCGAGGACGTCCCCGGCCTGGCAGATTCCGGCCATGGTCCAGGACTGGCGCTCGGCGACGGCGACCTCGGCGTAGCGGGTCGCGCCGGCCGCCGAGGTCATCGACACGACGTCCTCGTCGAAGCGGCGCTCCGGCTCGTGCACGGCGAGCGCGGCGATCCCCTGGACCGCGGAGCGGGTCGGGATCAGGGCCACCCGGATGCCCTCGGTCCGGGCCTGCTCGGCGGCCGCGGCGGCGGTGTGGCGCAGGTCGGCGTCGTTGGGCAGCAGCACGACCTCGCGCGCGTGGGCGCGCCGTACGGCGTCGACGAGCTCACCGCTGGCAGGCGGCTCCCCGGGGCGCGCGAGCACGGTGGTCGCGCCGGCCTCGCTGTACAGCCCGGCCAGGCCCTCCCCCGGCACGACGGCCACGACCGCCCGCTGCACCCGCTCCCTGGGCGGCCGCTGCCCACCCGTGGTGTGCACGTCGCCGACGCCGAAGTGGGTGATCCGGATCCGGTACGGCCGCCCCGCCTCGACACCCGCCTCCACGGCGGCGCCCGCATCGTCCACGTGGACGTGCACGTTCCACAGCCCGTCGCCCCCGACCACCACGAGGGAGTCCCCCAGGGCGTCGAGACGCGCCCGCAGCCGGTCCACGGCCGCGTCCTCGGCCTCCAGCAGGTAGATCACCTCGAAGGCGGGACCGCCCTCCGGAGGGGAGGCACAGTCCTCGGCGACGAGGGTGCCGGCGGCCGCGGCCGCATCGATCTGCACGCGCGCGTGCCCGCCGGAAGCCGCGACGGCCGCCGGCGCCTCCCCCGTGAACGTCTCCACCAGCGCCGCGAGCACCGCCACCAGCCCCCGCCCGCCGGCGTCGACCACCCCGGCCCGCCCCAGCACGGCGAGCTGCCCCGGGGTCGCGGCCAGGGCCGCGCGCGCTCCCTCGTATGCGGCCCGGGCGACCGCCCCGCAGTCGCCCTCGGCTCCCATGGCCGCGTCGGCGGCGGCGGCGGCGACCGACAGGACGGTGCCCTCGACGGGGTGCGCGACGGCCCGGCGGGCGGAGTCGGCCGCGTGCCGCAGGGCGAGCCGGAGGCCGGAGCCGTCGGTGTGAGTCGTCTCACTCTCGGTGGCCACCACCTCCGCCATGCCGCGCAGCAGCTGGGCGAGGATCGTCCCGGAGTTCCCCTGGGCGCCTATCAGCGCCCCGTGGGCCATCGCGCGCACGGCGTCGGCCAGCAACGGCTTCCCGGCGACCCCTGAATCCACCTCATGGGCGGCGAAAACGGCCTCCACCGCCCCGGCGGCGGACTCCACGGTCAGATACAGGTTGGTGCCGGTGTCCCCGTCGGCCACGGGGTAGACGTTGATCGCGTCGATCTCCTCGCGGGCACGGCCGAGCGCCTCCAGCGCGAGGCCGCACCAGGTGCGCACCGCGAGAGCATCGAAGAATGTCTGCGGCACCTGCGCCACCTGCGCCTCCTCAGGATCCGGACTGGTCGCAGCGTAGACCCAGAGCGGGTGACCACCGGAAGAGGGCCGGGAGCGGGGCCCTGATGAGCCATGGTAGTTTCGTTGTACTGGCGCAGTCGTTGTATGCTGCTCCGGTTGCCCGATCCGCATCGGGCTCTTCCCCTGGCACCGCCACTCAGATCTCTGATCCTGCGATCTTGATCCCGGCATGCCGGGATCAACCGTAAGTGCATCTGAAGTCTTTGGAGTGACCCGTGGCTGCCAACTGCGACGTCTGCGGCAAGGGGCCGGGCTTCGGCAACAGCGTGTCGTTTTCGCACCGCCGTACGTCCCGTCGCTGGAACCCGAACATCCAGCACGTCCGTACTGTGGTCGGCGGGACGCCGAAGCGCCTCAACGTTTGCACCTCGTGCATCAAGGCCGGCAAGGTCTCGCGCTGACGCACAGCTAAGCGCGCGGCCACCGCTGGTTCGCTGCACTGAGCCGGTCCACCTCGGTGGACCGGCTTTTTGCTGTACCTGACAACGCACTGTCCCTGACAAGCTTGGCGCATGCGCTTCGGCATCCTGGGTCCCCTGGACATACGCACCGACGACGGCACCCCCTTGGACCCCGGAGGCCCCCGCCCCCGCGCACTGCTCACCCTGCTGCTCCTCGACGCCGGCCACATGGTCTCCACGCAGCGCCTCACCGACGGTCTGTACGGCGCCGAGCCGCCCGCCGGAGCCGCGGCAGCCCTCCAGTCGCAGATCTCGCGGCTGCGCAGGCGCCTGGCTCCGCACACGGACATCGAGGCGGGCCCCGGCGGCTATCGCGTCACCACCCCGCCCGACTCCGTCGACGCGCACCGTTTCGAGCGCCTGTCCCGGCAGGGGCGGGCCGCTCTCGCCGCCGGTGACCACGCGCGCGCGGCGCCCCTGCTCAGGGAGGCGCTCGCCCTGTGGCGCGGCCCGGCGCTGCCCGACCTCCCGGACGCGCACGCCGAGGCCGCCCGGCTCGAAGAGCTCAGGCTGGCCGCCGTGCAGGACCGGATCGACGCGGACCTGGCGCTCGGCGGCGGTCCGGAACTCGTACCGGAGCTGCGGGCGCTGCTGTCCGCACATCCGGTGAGCGAGCGGCTGTACGGGCAGCTGATGCGGGCCCTGCACGCGGGCGGCCGGCCCGCCGAGGCGCTCACGGTGTACGAGGACGCCCGGCGCACGCTCGCGGACGAGCTGGGCGCCGATCCGTCGCCGGAGCTGTCCGCGCTGCATATGGAGCTGCTCCGGGGCGCGGAGCCCGAGTGGCGCCGGTTGCCCGTCCAGCTCACCCGTTTCGTGGGCCGCGAACCCGAACTCGCGCGGATCGCGGCCCTCCTGGCCGACTCCCGCCTGGTCACGCTCACCGGTCCGGGAGGGGCGGGCAAGACCCGGCTGGCGATCGAGGCGGCGGGGCGGCACTCCGCCGTCTGCTTCGTCGAGCTCGCCCCGCTCACCGACGGCACACAGATCCCGTACGCCGTCCTGACCGCACTGGGTGTGCGGGAAGGGTTCCGTACGCCCACGACGGACAGCACCGACCGGCTGCTGGCCGCTCTGGAGGAGAGCGAAGTCCTCCTGGTCCTCGACAACTGCGAGCATCTCGTGGAGGCGGCGGCCCGGCTGGCGTCGCTGGTGCTCGCCGCCTGTCCGGGCGTACGGGTCCTCGCCACCAGCCGGGAGTCGCTCGGCATCACCGGTGAAGTCCTGGCCCCCATACCGCCGCTCGAACCGGAACCCGCGGGCCGGCTCTTCCTGGACCGCGCCCGGGCCGTGCGGCCGGATTTCGACGGCCACGCGCGCGTGGCCGACATCTGCGCCGCACTGGACGGCCTCCCGCTCGCCATCGAGCTGGCCGCTGCCCGCCTGCGCACCCTCACCCCGGACGAGCTCGCCGACCGCCTGGACGACCGGTTCCGGCTGCTGTCCCGGGGCGACCGCTCGAAGGCCCCCCGGCACCGGACCCTGCGCGCGGTCGTGGAGTGGAGCTGGGACCTGCTGGACGAGGAGGAGCGGGAGCTGGCGCGGCGGCTGACGGTGTTCTCCGGCGGTGCGACGCTGGAGGCGGTCGAGGCGGTGTGCGGGCTGCCGTATCCGGAGGACGTGCTGGCCTCGCTGGTGGAGAAGTCGTTCCTGGAGGTGTCCGAGGGGCGTTACCGGATGCTGGAGACGATCCGGGCCTTCGCCGGCGAGGACCCGCCCGATCTCGGGGACGCCCACGCCGCCTACTTCCTGCGTCTGGCCGAGGAGGCCGAGCCGCACCTGCGGGGCGGCGGGCAGCTGCCCTGGCTGGCCCGGCTGGCCGCCGAGCACGGCAACCTGGACACGGCACTGCGTCATCTCGTGCGCCACGACACCGGCCGGGCCCTGCGCCTCATGGGGCCGCTCTCCTGGTTCTGGCGCCTTCGCGGACTGCACGGCGAACGGGTGGCGACGGCCAGGGAGTTGCTGGCGGCGGTCGGGGGCGCGCCACCGCCCGGCCTCGAGGAGGAGTACGTGCTGTGCGCGATCAACGCGCTCTCCGGTGCGGGCGAGGAACCCGAGCTCATCGCGCGCGTGGACGACGTCCTGCACGCGTACCCGGGGCCGCTCAGGCTGCCGTACGTCCTCGTGCTGTGGGCGGTCGCGGCCGGACCGCGGCCCGCCGACGACGCGCACGCCCTCACCCTGGCCGGTGACTCCCCCTGGGCGCGTGCCCTGCTCGCCGTGGGACTGGGCTTCCGGGCGCAGTTCGCGGGACGACCGCGAGAGGCCGAGGAGTGCTTCGCGCGGGCGCTGGAGGACTTCCGGGCCACCGGTGACCGCTGGGGCATGGCCAACTGCCTCGACCCGCTGGGCATGTTCGCCGCCGCGCGCGGTGAGTTCGAGCGTGCTCTGGAACTGCTCGACGAGGGGCTGGCGTACATGCGGGAACTGGCCGCGCCGGAGGAGACCGCCGATCTGCTGCGCACCCGGGGCACCGTGCTGCTGCACCAGGGCGACACGGCGGGCGCCGAGGCCCACTTCGAACAGGCGCTGACGCTCGCTCGGGGCGCCGGGCTCCCCGACAAGGTGGCGGCCGCCCGGCGCGGTCTCGGCGACGCGGCCCGGCTGTCCGGGAATCCGGCACGCGCGCGCGTGCACTACGAGAACGCCCTCCAGGAGTGTGCCGCCAACTGGTTCAGCGTCGGCGAGACCGTCCGCATCCTCATCGGCCTCGGGCGGGCCGCCCTCGCCGAGGGACAGGACGAGGAGGCCCGCGAATGGTTCCGGCAGGCGGCGGAACTCGCCGTCGAGGGGCCCGGTGACCTGGAGCTCGCCGACGCGGCCGAGGCGCTGGCGTCCGCCGCCGGCTGCGCCGAGCGGGCCGCGGTGCTGCTGGGCGCGGCAGCGGGCCTGCGGGGCGGCCGGATCGAGGGCGACCCGGACGTCGTACGCGTCGAGGCGGGCGTACGGGCGAAACTCTCGCCCGGCGCCTTTGAGCAGGCCTTCGAGGAGGGCCGGCGGCAACGGTCAGCGGCGGTCAGCGAACGGTAGGGAAACGGTCAGCGCCCCCGCCGAAGCTCACCGCATGACGAAAAACCTCGCTCACCTCAGTGTCCTGATCTCCGGCGCCAGCGTCGCCGGACCCGCCCTCGCCCTCAACCTCGCCCGCCTCGGCGCCCGTGTCACGGTCGTCGAGAAGGCGCCCGAGCTGCGCGGCGGCGGCTTCGCGGTCGACTTCCGCGGCCAGGTCCACCGCACCGTCCTGACCTCCATGGGCATCTGGGACGAGATCCACGCCCGCCAGACCCACATGGGCCGCCAGACCGTCGTCGACGCCGACGGCAGCCCGCGCGTGGACCTGCCCGCCGAGCTGATGAGCGGCGATGTGGAGATCTTCCGCGGCGAGCTCGCGAAGATCATGTACGAGCGCACCAAGGACGATGTCGAGTACGTCTTCGGCGACTCGGTCACCTCGCTGACCGAGGACGCGCAGGGCGTGGACGTCACCTTCGAACGGGGCGCTGCCCGCCGCTTCGACCTGGTGATCGGCGCCGACGGGCTGCACTCCAACACCCGCCGCCTCGTCTTCGGCGACGAGTCCCGCTACCTGCGCTTCTTCGACCACTACGTGGCCGGCTTCGACGTACCCAACCACCTGGGCCTGGACCGCACCGGCCGGGTCTACAGCGAGCCGGGCCGCGCGCTCGTGATCGGCAACTACGACGGCGATCCGGACCGGGCGGGCGCGCTGTTGGTCTTCCGGTCCGAGGAGCTGTCGTACGACCGCCGGGACGTCACGGCGGTCAGGCGGATCCTGCTGGAGCGTTTCGCCGGGATGGGCTGGGAGACCCCGACCGTCCTGAAGGCGCTGGAGGAGACCGAGGACGTGTACTTCGACGCGATCGCCCAGATCCACGTCGACCGCCTCACCAAGGGGCGCGTGGCGCTGCTCGGTGACGCCGGTTACGGGGCGACCATGGGCGGCATGGGCACGGGCGTGGCGATCGTCGGCGCGTATGTCCTCGCCGGTGAACTCGCCCTCGCGGGCGGTGACTTCCGCACCGCCTTCGCCGAGTACGAGACCCGGATCCGGGACTTCGCGAAGGGCTGCCAGAAGATCTCCGGCAACGCGGGCCCGTTCTTCGCCCCGCCGACCGAGCGGCGCATCCGCAGCCGGGACCGCATGTACCGGGTCCTCGCCTCCCGCCCGCTGGCCCGTTTCTTCAAGCGGCTGACCGAGAAGGCAGCGACCGACATCAAGCTGAGGGAGTACCCCTTCTGAGGGCCCAGGCGTGGTCCACGGGTCCGATCCCGCCGCCGAGTGCGAAGCCGGCCGCGATCGCCCCGGTGACGTACTCCTTGGCCGCCGCCACCGCCTGAGGCACGGACTGCCCCTTCGCGAGCTGCGAGGCGATCGCCGACGCGAGGGTGCAGCCCGTGCCGTGCGTGTGCCGGTTGTCGTGCCGCGGGGCGCGCAGCCAGTGTTCTTCGGAGCCGTCGGTGAGCAGGTCGACGGCATCACCGGAGAGATGGCCGCCCTTGACGAGCACCCAGCGCGGTCCGTACGACAGCACGGCCGCGGCGGCCTCGCGCAGATCCGACTCCGCCCCGACGTGCACCCCGGCGAGTTGGGCCACCTCGTCGAGGTTCGGCGTCGCGACGGTCGCCGCGGGCAGCAGCTTCGTCCGTACGGACTCCAGCGCGGAGGCGGCCAGCAGCGAGTCCCCGTGCTTCGAGATGCCGACCGGGTCGACGACCGCGGGGGCATCGGTCGCGGCGATCAACTCGGCGACCGTCTCGACGAGTTCCGCCGAGGCCAGCATCCCGGTCTTGACCGCCTGTACGCCGATGTCGTCGACCACACTGCGGTACTGGGCCCGCACGGCCTCCACCGGCAGCTCCCAAGCCCCCTGCACGCCAAGGGAGTTCTGCGCGGTGACCGCCGTGACGACACTCATGCCGTGCACGCCGAGCGCGAGCATCGTCTTCAAGTCGGCCTGGATCCCGGCCCCTCCGCCGGAATCCGAGCCCGCGACCGTCAGCACCCTGGGCGGGGCGCTCATGACTCGATGTCCCCGAAGTGGTCCCAGCCGCCCTTGCTGGTCCACGGCGCCCCGTCCACGGTCACCTGGGGCAGCGCCGAGGGGTTGAGCACCTCGCCGATCACCTTCCAGCGGGCCGGCAGCTTCACGTCCGGCGGGAAGGTCGCCACGATCGCGTGGTCCTCTCCCCCGGTCAGCACCCACTGCATGGGGTCGACACCGACGGCCTGCCCGATGTCGTTCATCTGGGACGGGATGTCGATCGCGCCGGAACGGATGTCGATACGGACCTTGCTGGCCTCGGCGATGTGTCCCAGATCGGCGATGAGCCCGTCGCTGACGTCGCACATCGCGGTCGCGCCGAGCCCCGCGGCCGCCGGGCCCGCGTGGTACGGCGGCTCGGGCCGCCGGTGCGCCTCCACGAAGGCGCGCGGCGAACGGAAGCCCCGGGAGAGCACCGCGTAACCGGCCGCGGACCAGCCGAGCCAGCCCGTCACCGCGACCAGGTCCCCGGGCTGGGCGCCACCCCGGGTGATCGGCTCCTGGTTGCGCAGATCGCCGAGCGCGGTGATCGACACCACGATCGTGTCGCCCCGTACGACATCCCCGCCGACCACGGAGGCGCCCGCGACCTGGCACTCGTCGCGGATGCCGTCCATCAGCTCGCTCGGCCAGGTCACCGGGAGTTCGGCGGGCACCACCAGGCCGAGCAGCAGCGCGGTCGGTACGGCACCCATGGCGGCGATGTCCGCGAGGTTCTGCGCAGCGGCCTTACGTCCGACGTCGTAGGCGGTGGACCAGTCGCGGCGGAAGTGCCGTCCCTCCAGGAGGATGTCGGTGCTGGCCACGACCCGGCGGTCGGGCGCGGCCACCACCGCGGCGTCGTCGCCGGGGCCGACCCGGACCGCCGGGGTGGTGGTGAGACGGGAGGTGAGCTCCCTGATGAGCCCGAACTCCCCGAGCTCACCAACAGTGCCCTTCATTGCCCTTGCTCCCCTTCTGTCCCTGGCCGTGCCCGGTCGCGCGTCATCAGTGTCCTCGATACGGTCGAGGTGACCGTCAACCTTTGCCGTGCCTGCACCCCGGCGCGCAAGCCCCGGCCTCCGCAGGTCTCCCCGCGGCGAGCGGCGACGCGATACCGTGGCGTTCCTTTTCCCCACATGATCCTCGTGGCCGCCCTGGAGGTTCCGTGGTACAGGCGTACATCCTGATCCAGACGGAGGTCGGCAAGGCGTCGACCGTCGCCGAGACGATCAGCAAGATCCCTGGAGTCATCCAGGCCGAGGACGTGACAGGACCTTATGACGTGATCGTGCGGGCCCAGGCCGACACCGTGGACGACCTGGGCCGCATGGTGGTCGCGAAGGTCCAGCAGGTGGACGGCATCACCCGCACCCTGACCTGCCCGGTCGTCCATCTGTAGCCCCCGTCTACCCTTGGCCGGTGAAGCTTTTTCGTCGCCGGCACCCTGTCGTTGCCGGGCTGCCCGTACTCGCACTGCTGATCGGCACCGCGGGCTGCTCATCAGCAGACGACAGCGCGTCGGCGGCGGTTCCCTCGCCGGGAGCGAAGGTCGCTGCGCTGTGCCGGAGCCTGGACAAGGTGCTGCCGGCCAAGGTCGACGGTCTGAGTCGCCGGGACCCCACGCCCGCGTCGGCGCTGACCGCGGGCTGGGGGGACCCGGCGATCATACTGCGCTGCGGTGTTCCGCGGCCCGCGGAGATGAGTGATCCGGAGGCCGACGGGGTCGAGGTCAACGGCGTCGGGTGGCTGCTGCAGAAGCAGAAGGACGGGTCCTTCCGCTTCACCTCGACGCTGCGGAGGGCTTACGTCGAGGTGAGTATCCCTGCGGGGCGGGCCGGGGATGGCATGGCGCCGTTGGTTGATCTGGCGCCTGCCATCAAGAAAGCGGTGCCGGCGGGTGTTGCCGACTAATCGCCGTCGGCGGAAAGGTCATACGTCGACTGCGAGTCGTGGTTGGTTGCTCGCGCAGTTCCCCGCGCCCCTTGCGGGGCGCTTCACCTCAGCCCGGTCGACCTGCGCAGTGCCGCCTGGATGAGTTTGTCCACCAGCTCGGGGTAGCTCATGCCGGTCGCCTGCCACATCTGGGGGTACATCGAGATGGGGGTCATGCCGGGCATGGTGTTGATCTCGTTGATCACGAACTCGCCGTCCTCGGTGAGGAAGAAGTCCGCGCGCACCAGGCCCTCGCAGGACGCGGCCTCGAAGGCGTCCACCGCGAGCCGCTGCACCTCGGCGGTCTCCTCGGGCGTCAGCGGCGCCGGGACGATCCCCGGGGTCGAGTCGATGTACTTCGCCTCGAAGTCGTAGTACGCGTGCGTGTCCGGCGGCGGGATCTCGGAGGGCACGCTCGCCCGCGGACCGTCCGCGAACTCCAGCACCCCGCACTCGATCTCGCGGCCGCGCAGCGCGGCCTCCACGAGGATCTTCGGGTCGTGCCGCTGGGCCTCGGCGATCGCGTCGCCGAGGCCGGCGATGTCGTCGACCTTGGTGATGCCGATCGACGAGCCCGCGCGCGCGGGCTTCACGAAGAGCGGCCAGCCGTGCTCGCCCGCGAAATCGACGATCTTCTTGCGGGCGGCCGACTCGTCCTGCTCCCACTCACGCGGCCTGATCACCACGTACGGGCCGACCTTGAGCCCGAAGGAGGTGAACACCCGCTTCATGTATTCCTTGTCCTGGCCGACGGCCGAGGCGAGCACGCCCGAACCCACGTACGGGACGCCGGAGAGCTCCAGCAGGCCCTGCAGGGTGCCGTCCTCGCCGTACGGTCCGTGCAGGACGGGGAAGACGACGTCGACCTCGCCGAGCGCCTTGGGCACCGATCCGGGCTCGCTGACGACTACTTCACGGTTGCCGGGGTCGAGGGGGAGCACCACACCGCCCTCGCCCGACTCGGCGACGTCCTCCACCTCGGGGGTACGGCGGTCGGTGATCGCCATGCGTTCGGGCTCGTCGGCGGTGAGGGCCCAGCGGCCCTCCCGGGTGATGCCGATCGGCAGGACGTCGTACTTGGTCCGGTCGATGGCCTTGAGGACGGCGCCTGCGGTGACCACGGAGATCCCGTGTTCGGAGCTGCGCCCGCCGAACACGACGGCCACGCGCGGCTTGCGAGGCGGCTGCTCAGGGCTCTGGGGGAGGTTCTCGGTGCTCATATCGCGTTGAGCGTACCCGTTGGTAGAGCCCCGATACAGCGTCGACTCAGCGGGTTCGCTCAGCGTCGTTCGGGCTTCGCGCTGCGCGACATCAGCTCCTTGAGGGCGACCACCGGGGGCTTGCCCTCGTGCACGATGTCCACGACGGTCTCGGTGATGGGCATCTCCACGCCGTGCCGGCGGGCCAGATCCGCCACGGACTCACACGACTTGACGCCTTCGGCGGTCTGCTTGGTGACCGCGATGGTCTCCTGCAGGGTCATGCCCTTGCCGAGGTTGGTGCCGAAGGTGTGGTTGCGCGACAGCGGCGAGGAGCAGGTCGCCACCAGGTCGCCCAGGCCCGCGAGTCCGGAGAAGGTCAGCGGGTCGGCGCCCAGCGCGATGCCGAGCCGGGTGGTCTCGGCGAGGCCGCGGGTTATGAGCGAGCCCTTGGCGTTGTCGCCGAGGCCCATGCCGTCCGCGATGCCGACGGCGAGGCCGATCACGTTCTTGACGGCACCGCCCAGTTCGCAGCCGACCACGTCCGTGTTCGTGTACGGCCGGAAGTACGGCGTGTGACAGGCGGCCTGGAGCCGCTGGGCGACCGCCTCGTCGGTGCAGGCGACGACGGCCGCGGCGGGCATCCGGGCGGCGATCTCCCGCGCGAGGTTGGGCCCGGTGACGACGGCGATCCGGTCGGCGCCCACCTTGGCGACGTCCTCGATCACCTCGCTCATCCGCATGGCGGAACCGAGTTCGACGCCCTTCATGAGGGAGACGAGGGTCGTGTCGGGCGCGAGCAGCGGCGCCCATTCGGCGAGGTTGCCCCGCAGCGTCTGCGAGGGGATCGCGAGGACGGTGAAGTCGGCGCCGCGGGCGGCCTCGGCGGCGTCCGCCGTCGCCCGTACGTTGTCCGGGAGTTCGACACCGGGAAGGTAGTCGGGGTTCGTCCGCGTGGAGTTGACCGCCTCCGCGAGTTCGGCTCGCCGGCCCCACAGGGTGACCTCGCACCCCGCGTCGGCGAGCACCATGGCGAACGCGGTGCCCCACGAACCCGTGCCGAAGACGGCCGCCTTGACGGGCTTGCTCACGTACCCTGCCCCTCTTCCTGCTCGGCCTTCTCCCGGACCTGCTTCTGCTCGTGCGTCCTGCGCCGCTGCTCGATCCGCTCACGGCGCGGGTCGTACGGCGTCTCGGGCGCCTTCTTGCCGCGGATCTCCTCCAGCTGGCGGGTGATGGCGGCCATGATGACCTCGGTCGCCTCCTTCAGGAGGTCCGGGGTCATCTCCTTGTCGTAGAAGCGCGAGAGATCGACGGGCGGCCCAGCGAGCACGTGGTGGGTCTTGCGCGGCCGGAGGTTCGGCTTCTTGGCGTACGGCGGCAGCAGCTCGTTGGCGCCCCACTGAGCCACGGGAATCACCGGGCACTTGGTCGTCAGGGCGACGCGCGCGGCACCGGTCTTGCCGGTCATGGGCCACTGGTCCGGGTCCCGGGTGATGGTGCCCTCGGGGTAGAAGGCCACGCACTCGCCGCGCTCCACGGCGTCGATCGCGGCGCGGAATGCGCTCAGCGCGTCCGTGGTCTCGCGGTAGACGGGGATCTGTCCGGTGCCGCGCATCGCGGCGCCGACGAATCCCTTCTTGAAAAGGCCGCTCTTCGCCAGGAATCGCGGAACCCGTCCGGTGTTGTACTGATAGTGCGCATACGCGAAGGGGTCCACATGGGAATTGTGGTTCACCGCGGTGATAAATCCGCCCTCGGCCGGAATGTGCTCCATTCCGCGCCAGTCCCGCTTGATCAGAACCACCAGTGGCGGTTTGCAGAGCACCGCTGCGAAGCGGTACCAGAAGCCGATTCTGCGGCGGGGCACGCGGACACCTTCCTCTAGGGCCTTGGGGGGCCGCACAAGTGTCGCCCCAGGCCGCCGGTCTGTCGAGAACACCGTACGCCCCGACGACGCGACCGCCAGATGGTCCAGGTGACGGCTGAGTGACAATGGCCGCGACAAGAGAGGGACGGAACGCCGGTGCTGTGGACCTTGGTCATACCCCTGAAACCCCTGAGGCGCGCCAAGAGCAGGCTCTCGGACACCGCGGCCGACGGGCTGCGCCCCGGCCTCGCTCTCGCCTTCGCCCAGGACACCGTCGCGGCGGCGCTGGCCTGCCCCGCGGTCGGGGATGTGGCGGTCGTCACGGACGACGCCCTGGCCGGCCGAGAGCTCGCCGCGCTGGGCGCGCGGATCGTTCCCGACGAGCCCCGAGGGGGTCTCAACGCGGCCCTGACGCACGGGGTGACCGCCGTACGCGCCGTACGGCCCGGCAGCCCCGTCGCGGCCCTGAACGCCGATCTTCCGGCGCTGCGGCCCCTGGAATTGTCCCGCGTGCTGGACGCGGCCGCGGAATTCCCCCGCGCTTTCCTCGCCGACGCGGCGGCGATCGGTACCACGTTGCTGGCCGCAACCCCCGGGCAGGAATTGCTCCCGGCATTCGGCCTGGATTCCCGTGCCCGGCACCGGGAGTCCGGAGCCGTGGAGCTCATGCTCGGGAACGTGGATTCCGTACGCCAGGACGTCGACACGGGCGCCGACTTGCGCGCGGCGCTGGCGCTGGGGGTGGGGGGGTTTACGGCGCTGGTGTCGGCGGGGCTGCTGATCCCAGGTACCTGAGATGCCGGTGCGGAGGTGGGTTGGGCGCTGCTCGCTGAGAGGTGCCGCCTGCGCCCACCCGTGCCGCCCTAGGCGGCACGATTGCCCGCAGGCTGAGCTGGGCTCAGCGCCCCGAAGGGGCGCGGGGAACTGCGCGACCAGCCACAACCCATCCGCAGTCGGCAGACAGCCGCACGCCAACGGCGAGCCGCCGCAGGCACTAGGCTGGCCGACATGCAAGCCACCGCATACACGTACGACGCCGAGACAAGGACCGGCAGCGTGCTGCTGGACGACGGCACCCCGGTGCCCTTCGACGCACCGGCGTTCGACGCGGGCGGCCTGCGACTGCTCCGCGCCGGTCAGCGCGTACGTATCGAGACGGAGGGCGCCAAAGACAGCCTCCGGATCACCCTGGTGACGCTCCAGACCCTCTGACCAGGCTCTCTGCCCCCGAAAACACGCCGCGGGCCGGACTCCGATGCGGAGTCCGGCCCGGCGCGTGAGTGCCCCTGTGCCCTTACCTCTTACCTCTTGCGGGCCGTGGCCGTCTTGGCGGTGGTGGTCTTGCGGGCCGTCGACTTCTTGGCGGGGGCCTTCTTGGCCGTCGCCTTCTTCGCCGGGGCCTTCTTCGCGGTCGCCGTCTTGGCGGTGCTCTTCTTCGCCGCGGTGGTCTTGGCGGCGCCCGTGGTCTTCTTGGCCGTCGTCTTCTTCGCGGTCGTCTTCTTGGCGGCGGCCGTCGTCTTCTTCGCCGTCGTCTTCTTCGCCGTGGTCTTCTTGGCGGCGGCCGCCTTGGTGGTCTTCTTCGCGGCCGCCTTCTTCACGGTCGCCGAAGCGCCACCGGTCAGGCTGCCCTTGGGCGCCTTCTTGACGGCGACCTCGCCGCCGCGCGGGAGCTTCTTCGAGCCGCTCACCAGGTCCTTGAAGCCCTGGCCCGCGCGGAAGCGCGGAACGGAGGTCTTCTTGACCCGAACCCGCTCGCCGGTCTGCGGGTTGCGGGCGTAGCGGGCCGGACGGTCGACCTTCTCGAACGAGCCGAAGCCGGTGACCGAGACCCGGTCCCCGGCGACGGTCGCGCGGACGATGGCGTCCAGGACCGCGTCGACAGCCTCGGCGGCCTGCTGTCGGCCGCCCAGCTTGTCGGCAATCGCTTCTACGAGCTGCGCCTTGTTCACGTCTTCCCCTTCGGAGACATTGCCAGAACGAAAGTGTTCAAGCTTTTTCGCACGTTAGGCAGATATATACCGCAAATCAAACACGAAACGGGCTAATCACCCGTGCGCCGCAACGAACTCGGCTGTCTCGAACGCGTTCAGCGGTCCTCTTCGGGGAATCGACCCTCGTCGAGGTCCACGGTGAACGCCTCCAGACGCCTTGCCGCATCGGCGAGATCGTGCTTGGCCGCGGCCGTAATGACCAGCAGCTTCCGGGTCAGCGCCATCCGTACGCCCTCCGGGACTTGCAGTGCGCGCACCCTTGTGTGCGCTTCCTTCAGTTGGTCCGCGACTGCCGCATAGAGCTCGAGTTGGCCGTCGTGTTCCATGCACAGATTGTGCCATCTGGGGCGAGTTGTCGCCTGCGGGGGTCGCAACTGATGCCTCAAACGGCCTTCCGGGCTCCGGTGGAAGTCGCGCCTTCACAACTCGGCTACCCCGGCAACAACCGTCGTAACGTGGGAAGTTGGGAACGGGCGCGAGCGCGTCCGAGGCCGCTCGGGCCCGGACACAGCTGTACCCCCGATCGGGCCGATCGGGGGTACAGCGGGGGTGTTCAGGTGGCCGAAACCCGACCTGGGGAGGGGCTCGGGATCAGACCTTGAGCGTCTGCGGCTTGTACGACGGGCGCTTGGCCTCGTACGCGGCGATGTCGGCCTCGTTCTGGAGGGTGATGGAGATGTCGTCCAGCCCGTTCAGCAGCCGCCAGCGGGAGTTCTCGTCCAGCTCGAAGGAGGCGGTGATGCCCTCGGCGCGCACCTCGCGGGCCTCCAGGTCGACGGTGATCTCGGCCTCGGGGTCCTGCTCCGTGAGCTCCCACAGCGCGTCCACGATCTTCTGCTCCAGAACGACTGTGAGCAGGCCGTTCTTCAGCGAGTTACCGCGGAAGATGTCGGCGAAGCGGGACGAGATCACGGCCTTGAAGCCGTAGTTCTGCAGCGCCCACACCGCGTGCTCACGGGAGGAGCCGGTGCCGAAGTCGGGGCCGGCGACCAGGACCGTGGCGCCCTGTCGCTCGGGGCTGTTGAGGATGAAGGTCTCGTCCTTGCGCCAGGCCTCGAACAGCCCGTCCTCGAAACCGTCCCGCGTGACCTTCTTGAGCCAGTGAGCAGGGATGATCTGGTCGGTGTCGACGTTGGAGCGGCGCAGCGGGACGGCCCGGCCGGTGTGCGTGGTGAATGCTTCCATGACTCTCAGACTCCAGCGGGCGTACGGGTCTCGGCGTCGGACAGGTCGGCCGGGGAGGCCAGGTGGCCCAGGACCGCCGTCGCGGCGGCGACCTGCGGCGACACCAGGTGCGTACGACCGCCCTTGCCCTGCCGGCCCTCGAAGTTGCGGTTGGAGGTGGACGCGGAGCGCTCACCCGGGGCCAGCTGGTCGGGGTTCATGCCCAGACACATCGAGCAGCCCGCGTGCCGCCATTCGGCGCCGGCCTCCTTGAAGACGACGTCCAGGCCCTCCGAGACGGCCTGCAGACCGACCCGCGCGGAGCCGGGGACGACCAGCATCCGTACGCCGTCGGCGACTTTGCGGCCCTCGACGATCGCGGCCGCGGCGCGCAGGTCCTCGATGCGGCCGTTGGTGCAGGAGCCTACGAAGACGGTGTCCACCTTGATGGAGCGCAGCGACTGTCCGGCCTCCAACCCCATGTATTCCAGGGCCTTTTCGGCGGCGAGGCGCTCCGATGCGTCTTCGTACGAAGCCGGGTCGGGGACGGCGGACGAAAGCGGCGCACCCTGGCCCGGGTTGGTGCCCCAGGTGACGAACGGCGACAGCGAGGCGGCGTCGATGACGACCTCGGCGTCGAACTCGGCGTCCTCGTCCGTCCTCAGCGTCTTCCAGTACGCGACGGCGGCGTCCCAGTCCTCGCCCTCGGGGGCGTGGGCGCGGCCCTTGATGTACTCGAAGGTGGTCTCGTCGGGGGCGATCATGCCCGCGCGGGCACCGGCCTCGATCGACATGTTGCAGATGGTCATCCGGGCCTCCATCGAGAGCTTCTCGATGGCGGAGCCGCGGTACTCCAGGATGTAGCCCTGGCCGCCGCCGGTACCGATCTTGGCGATGATCGCCAGGATCAGGTCCTTGGCCGTGACGCCCTCGGGCAGTTCGCCGTCGACCGTGATCGCCATGGTCTTCGGGCGGGCCAGCGGCAGCGTCTGGGTGGCCAGCACGTGCTCGACCTGCGAGGTGCCGATGCCGAACGCCAGCGCGCCGAACGCGCCGTGCGTGGAGGTGTGGGAGTCACCGCACACGACCGTCGTACCGGGCTGGGTCAGACCCAGCTGCGGGCCGACGACGTGCACGACGCCCTGCTCGACGTCGCCCAGTGGGTGCAGCCGGACGCCGAACTCGGCGCAGTTCTTGCGCAGCGTCTCCAGCTGGGCCCGGGAGACCGGGTCCGCGATCGGCTTGTCGATGTCGAGGGTCGGGGTGTTGTGGTCCTCGGTCGCGATGGTGAGGTCGAGACGGCGCACCGGGCGGCCGTTCTGACGCAGACCGTCGAAGGCCTGCGGGCTGGTCACCTCGTGCAGGAGGTGGAGATCGATGAAGAGGAGGTCGGGCTCGCCCTCGGCGCGCCGGACGACGTGGTCGTCCCAGACCTTCTCCGCGAGTGTCCTACCCATCGCTTTCCCTCCGGCCGGCAAACGTCCACCGGCCCAACTAGAGATCTTGAGGAGACGGCGCCCGGCCCCAATTCACGGGCATCCGTCATCCGGCCCGTTCGGTCAGCGGGCCGCTGTGCATACAAGGGTTGCGCGTCTCACGAAAAAAGGAACTTGCGTTTCACAGAGTGAGACGTGAGTATCGTTTCATGGACAACAGTAGCGGCGTGGGCGTTCTGGACAAGGCAGCCCTTGTCCTCAGCGCCCTCGAGTCCGGACCTGCCACCCTCGCGGGACTGGTGGCGGCCACCGGACTGGCACGACCGACGGCCCACAGACTGGCCGTGGCCCTGGAGCACCACCGTATGGTGGCACGCGACATGCAGGGCCGTTTCATTCTCGGCCCGCGCCTGGCGGAGCTGGCTGCGGCCGCCGGCGAGGACCGTCTTCTCGCGACCGCGGGCCCGGTGCTCACGCATCTGCGGGACGTGACGGGCGAGAGCGCCCAGCTCTACCGCCGCCAGGGCGACATGCGCATCTGCGTCGCCGCGGCGGAGCGCCTGTCCGGACTTCGGGACACCGTCCCGGTCGGCTCGACGCTCACGATGAAGGCCGGTTCCTCGGCGCAGATCCTGATGGCCTGGGAAGAGCCGGAGCGCCTGCACCGGGGCCTGCAGGGCGCCCGCTTCACGGCCACCGCCCTCTCGGGCGTGCGGCGGCGCGGCTGGGCCCAGTCCATCGGCGAGCGGGAACCGGGCGTCGCGTCCGTCTCCGCGCCCGTACGCGGCCCGTCCAACCGCGTGGTGGCCGCCGTGTCCGTCTCCGGCCCCATCGAGCGCCTGACGCGCCACCCGGGCCGTATGCACGCCCAGGCGGTCATCGACGCCGCCGCCCGCCTCTCCGAGGCACTGCGCCGCACCGGCTGACGCACGGGCCGTAGGAACGTCGGCGGGGAGGGCCCGCCTCAACGCCGCGGCAGGCCCTCCCCGCTCCCCCGATCCCCCCTCGTCACCCGGTCTTCTCGGCCGCCTTCTGCTCGGCCCCGGCCGCCGACCGGTACGCGAAACGGTCCTTGGCGTACCGCCCCCGCTTCTCCAGCGGCACCTGCCCGTGCGCACCGGCGAGTCCGAAGGCCGGCATGTCGAAGTAGACGGCCTCGTAGGACCCCTCGGGAACCACGTACGCCTCGTGCCACAGCCCCACATGGCCGCGCACCTTGCCCGTGCGTTCCTTGCCGTTGATGATCGACCAGGCCCGGTGGTGGAACATCTCCGGCGAGTGCGCGTAGGCGTACAACTTCTCCTTGGACTCCCAGTACTGGACGATGTAGTACGTCCGCGGCGAGGCCGTCAGCAGTACGCGCCCCAGCAGCCCCCGGTCATGGTTCCGCGCAAGCTCCCCAAGCATGCGGAACATCGCCAGCATGACCGGCAGCCACTGGTGCACCGCCCAGAAGTGGTTCACCCGCATGCCGATGAGCAGGACCACCACATCACCTTCCGCATCCGCGGTCGTGCGACCTCGTACCGGCTTCGCGAACATGGCGGTCCCCTGCCTCCCTCTTCGGATAGCGGAGCTATCCTTCTGTCCGGTGCTTGGATAGTGGCACTTCCCAAGGAGAGGCGCAAGAGATGCGGCTGGCCGAGCTCAGCGAGCGCAGTGGGGTGTCCACCGCGACGATCAAGTACTACCTGCGCGAAGGTCTGTTGCCGCCCGGAGTCCAGGTCAACGCCACGACGGCCGAGTACGACGAGGAGCATCTGCGCCGGCTGCGGCTGGTGCGGGCGATGATCCAGGTGGGCCGGGTGCCGGTGGCGACGGTCCGGGAGGTGCTGGGGCATGTCGACGACGACTCCCTGCCACGGGCGATCCGCCTCGGCGCCGCGGTGTGGGCGCTGCCGCAGGTGCCGGAGCCGGACGAGGACGACGAGTTCGTCCAGGCCGCCCACCGGGAGGTCACCGCGCTCCTGGACCGGCTCGGCTGGCAGAACGCCAAGCGGCTGACCTCCCTCTCCCCCGCGTACCGTTCGCTGGTGGTGGGGGTGGCCGCGCTGCGCCGGCTCGGCTACGACTTCGGGATCGAAATGCTCACGCCCTACGCCGAGTTGATGTACCGGACGGCGGTCCAGGACCTGGACAACATGGAGGCGCACTCCTCGCAGCAGGAGGAGCAGATCGAGTTCGCGATCCTGGGGGCGATCCTCAACGAGCCGGTGCTCCAGGCGCTGCACCGGCTGGCGCAGGAGGAGGAGACGACGCGGCGGTACGGCTTCGAGTAGCCGCCGGCGGGCATGACGAAGGCCCTCCGCCGAAGCGAAGGGCCTTCATGATGTACCCCCGACCGGATTCGAACCGGCGCTACCGCCTTGAGAGGGCGGCGTGCTAGGCCGCTACACAACGGGGGCGAGGATCTTGCAAGCGATCAGTACCGCACCGCCGCAGATCCGAGCTGGTCTACCTGGACTCGAACCAAGACTAACTGAACCAGAATCAGTCGTGCTGCCAATTACACCATAGACCAATGTGGTTTAGACCAGTTTGTACCCCCGACCGGATTCGAACCGGCGCTACCGCCTTGAGAGGGCGGCGTGCTAGGCCGCTACACAACGGGGGCCCTAGCGATCCCGAGTTGATCGAGATCAGTACCCCCGACCGGATTCGAACCGGCGCTACTGCCTTGAGAGGGCAGCGTGCTAGGCCGCTACACAACGGGGGCTTAGCGGATGACATCCGCGGTGCGGATGAGCTCCGCGAGCTGGCCTACCTGGACTCGAACCAAGACTAACTGAACCAGAATCAGTCGTGCTGCCAATTACACCATAGGCCACTGGAACGCAAGCCCCTGCGGGGTTCTTGTTCTAGTTCGCTCCTCCGGTTCCGGACCTTTCGGCCCGCTCTCCGGCGGCGCAGGAAGAACATTACCCGAAGGTGGACGGGGCTCCAAAACGGGTATCGGCGCCGAGGACGGCGGGGAGTTCGGCGAGGGAGGCGATCCGGTGCGGGCCCGTGGGGGCGTCACCGCTGGTGTGCGCGCCGTTGCGGTCGATCCACACCGACAGCAGCCCGGCGTCGGCGGCACCGCGCCCGTCGATCTCCGGGTGGTCGCCGACGTACGCGACCTGGTGCGGCGCGAGTCCCAGGGCCTCGCAGGCTGCCAGGAAGGCGCCGGCCTCGGGCTTGGAGACGCCGAGTTCGGCGGCACACAGGATGACCTCGAAGCGGTGGTGCACGCCGAGGGTGCGCAGCTTGCGGTCCTGGACGGTGAGACTGGAGTTGGACAGCACCGCGTGCCGGTGGCTGGCCGCGAGGGCGTCCAGGGCGGGCAGGACGTCCGGGAAGAGGGCCCAGGCGGCCTCGTAGTGCGCCATGTACCGCCGGAACCAGGCGTCGGCCCGGGCGTCGGTGAGCTGCTCGCCGAGGAACACCCGTACGCGATCGCGGCGCTGGCCTTCGAAGGTCACCTCGCCCGCCGAGAACCGCGCCCACTGTTGGTCGGTGATCTCACGCCACCGCGCGAGGGCCTGCTCCGCGGTCTCGTCCCCGGTGAACAGGCCCTCGGCGGACAGATGGGACCGCATGCCCTCGCGGTCCGCGCTGGTGTAGTCGAAGAGGGTGTCGTCGACGTCCCAGACCACGGCGCGAATGCTCATGATCCGACCGTAACCCGGAGGTCGGGGGCGTGTCCGTGGATCGGCGACTGTCACACGGGGGCGTCGGTGGGGGCCGGCGCGACGAAGAAGTCCGTGAGGTAGCAGGTGACCTCGCCGGCGGCGGTGCGGCCGATCCAGGTGGGGTAGAACCCGTCGCCCCAGCCGGAGGTGAACGCGGCCAGCGTGTGGCCGGTGGAGGTGGAGGTGACCAGGTGGGGCCCATGCGACCAGTCGCTGTTCTCGAAGACCTCCCACAGCGGCCCCTCTTCCTCCTCGGTCCCGGGGAAGGCCTCCTCGGCCGCGGCGTCGTAGAAGCAGCCGGTGCCGGCGTCGACGCCGTAGCCGAAGAACTCGTCGTCCCCGAGTTCGGCGAGGTCCTGTTCCGGGCCGACGGCCAACTCCCAGGTCGCGGTGGGCTCGTCGCGGATCACCAGGCGGGCCGCCGCCACCCGCTGGTGGGGGCGCTCGGCCGGGGGCTCGCCGGGACGGGTGAGGGTCGCTACAGCCGCGTCGACGCGGTAGCGACCGGGGGCGACGGTGACGGTGAACGGCTCCATGTCCCCGGACCCGAGGTAGACGAACGGGTCGCAGGCGACGACCCGTCCGGTGGGCAGGTCGAGCATCCCGCCGTCGGCCACGTGGATGACGCCCGTCTGCCCGGACTCGTAGGCGAACGTGCTGCCCGGCGTGAACAGCCAGGTGTAGTCACGAGGAGACATCGGCATGACAGGTGCCCTTCCGGATCTTGAGAACGATGCCGGAACACTAGTGCGCCCCACTGACAACGCCGAGGGGCGGCGGCCGCAACGGCCGCCGCCTCTGCACGCGCGTGTGCGCTACGCCGCCAGCTTCGCCAGCGCCGCGTCGATGCGGGCCAGGGTCTTCTCCTTGCCCAGGATCTCCAGGGACTCGAACAGGGGCAGGCCGACCGTGCGGCCGGTGACGGCGACGCGGACCGGGGCCTGGGCCTTGCCGAGCTTGAGGCCGTGGGCCTCACCGGCGGCCAGGACGGCCTCCTTGAGGGACTCGGCGGAGGTCCAGTCGGCGGACTCCAGCTTCTCGCGGGCCGTACGCAGGAGAGCGTCCGAGCCCTCCTTCATCGCCTTCGTCCAGGACGGCTCGTCGAAGACCGGCTCGGCGAGGAACAGGAAGTCGACGTTGTCCGTGATCTCCGAGAGGACCTTCAGACGGGTCTGGGCGTGCGGGGCGACCGCCTGCCACTTGGCCTCGTCGAAGTCCTCCGGCGCCCAGGGCGCGAAGGGGGCCCTGAGCCAGGGGGCGCAGCGCTCCGTGAAGTCCTTCACATCCAGCAGTCGGATGTGGTCGGCGTTGATCGCCTCGCACTTCTTGAGGTCGAAGCGGGCCGGGTTGGGGTTCACGTCCGCGATGTCGAAGGCCGCGACCATCTCCCCGATGGTGAAGATGTCCTTGTCCGCGGAGAGCGACCAGCCCAGCAGGGACAGGTAGTTGAGCAGGCCCTCCGGGAGGAAGCCGCGCTCGCGGTAGAGGTTCAGGGAGGACTGCGGGTCGCGCTTGGACAGCTTCTTGTTGCCCTCGCCCATGACGTAGGGCAGATGACCGAAGGCCGGGATCTGCTTCGCGATGCCGAGTTCGATCAGCGCCTTGTAGAGGGCGATCTGGCGGGGGGTGGAGGAGAGCAGGTCCTCGCCGCGCAGGACGTGGGTGATCTCCATCAGGGCGTCGTCGACCGGGTTGACCAGCGTGTACAGCGGGGCGCCGTTCGCGCGGACGATGCCGTAGTCCGGCACGTTCTCCGGCGTGAACGTCAGCTCGCCGCGGACCAGGTCCGTGAAGGTGATCGTCTCGTCGGGCATGCGGAAGCGGACGATCGGGGTGCGGCCCTGGGCCTTGTACTCCTCGACCTGGGCGGCCGTGAGGTCACGGCAGTGGCCGTCGTAGCCGGACGGCTTGCCGGCGGCGCGGGCGGCCTCACGGCGGGTGTCCAGCTCCTCCTGGGAGCAGTAGCAGTGATAGGCGTGCCCGGCGGCGAGGAGCTTCTGCGCGACGTCGGCGTAGAGGTCCATGCGCTGCGACTGGCGGTACGGCGCGTGCGGGCCGCCGACCTCCGGGCCCTCGTCCCAGTCGAAGCCCAGCCAGCGCATCGAGTCGAGCAGCTGGTTGTACGACTCCTCGGAGTCGCGGGCGGCGTCGGTGTCCTCGATGCGGAAGACCAGAGTGCCCTGGTGGTGCCGGGCGAACGCCCAGTTGAACAGGGCGGTGCGGACCAGGCCCACATGGGGGTTACCGGTGGGCGAGGGGCAGAAACGGACGCGTACGGGGGAGCCGGGTGCGCTAGCCACGCTTGACAACCTTGTTGGTGAGAGTGCCGATGCCTTCGATGGTGACGGCGACCTCGTCGCCGACGGTGAGCGGCCCGACGCCTGCCGGGGTGCCCGTGAGGATCACGTCGCCGGGGAGCAGCGTCATGGCCTCGGAGATGTTGACGATCAGATCCTCGATGGGGTGGATCATCTCGCTGGTGCGGCCGAGCTGGCGTTGTTCGCCGTTGACCGTGAGCTGGACGGTCAGGTCGGACGCGGTGGCGAGGTCGAGATCCGTCTCCACCCAGGGGCCGAGCGGGCAGGAGGTGTCGAAGCCCTTGGCCCGGGCCCACTGCTTCTCACGCTTCTGCACATCGCGGGCGGTGACGTCGTTGGCGCAGGTGTAGCCGAAGATGACGTCCGCCACGCGCTCGCGCGGGACCTCGCGGCACATGCGGCCGATGACCACGGCCAGTTCGGCCTCGTGGTGGAGGTCCTCGGTGAAGGTGGGGTACTGGATCTCGTCGCCGGGGCCGATCACCGAGGTGGACGGCTTGAAGAAGGCGAACGGCGCGTCGGGCACCTCGTTGCCCAGTTCCTTCGCGTGCTCCGCGTAGTTGCGGCCGAAGGCCACGACCTTGTTGGGGAGCACCGGCGGGAGCAGCCTGACCTTGCTGACCGGCACCTTCGTACCGGAGAGCTCGAAGTCCGCGAACGGGATGCCCTTGATGATGTCGAGGACGAGCTCGTCCGGCTTGTCGCCCTCGACCGCGCCGAAGGCGACGTTCCCGTCGATGGAGAACCTGGCGATGCGCACGGGATCCTGCGCCCCTCACTTGAGCCGGCTGGAGTCTGACGCTCCAGGCTAACGCGGCAAGGGGGCTGCGCTTGGCGCATTTGATCCGTGCGCGGCCGCGGTGAGTGATCTACGGCCGGTGTGCGTACTACTGCGCGACGGAGGCCGTGGCGGGGGCCTCCATCAGGATGGTGCGGCGCGGGTTGGCCGTCTGGGACGGGAGGTCGACGGAGTGCTCCGGCTGCTGCGGCGTCTGCAGTGCGTCGGCGTCCTCGAGGTGCGCCAGCGTCGTGCGCCGCGGGTTGGCTATGTTGCGGAACATCATCGTCGTCTTCACTGTTGTACGTGACCTTGTCGTCTACGGGCGCCCGGCCGGGGCCAGCGGCCTCTCGCGCAGGCGCGGTTGTCAAAGTGTTACGTCCTGTAAAGCGTCAGGCTAAACATTCAATTCCCTCCCCACGACGCGAAGACCCCATGATCAGCATGTGAGTTTGCTCACGACCCGAGCGGCAAAACGGTCAATTCCGGCCTGTGGGTGACCCCTACGAAACGGACATTGACCCCCTGAAGCCATCATTCCGCTCCTGATCATGGCGACTGGGACACCGCTCCCACCTGGGCGACTCGCTCACATAAGTCCGTTATGGACGAGATCACTTTCTACGTCCGGTGACCCCGCACTCACATGCAGTCACGTGGGTCACGGCATAGTGCTCGGCCCTTGTTGGAGATCCGGCACTGTGCTGGAATTCCACGGACCGCCGCAGGATCGAGCCGGCGCACAGGGGGCGCGACAAGCGCCGCGTTGCGGCGAGAAGGGGGAGCCAGCGCCGGTCACTTCACGACCATCAGGGGGCGCATTCAGGGCGCCGCCTAAAACGCCGACACCGTGTCTTTCCGTTCACCCGGAGGGGCGCCTGGTCCAGAGGTTGCGACGCTAGTGCAGGGACGTTTCAAGAGGGATGGCAGTGCTTCGGCGGAGCCGGAGCCGCACGGCGGGACTGGCCCCAATGCCGGCAGTCCCTCCCCCCAGCACGCCCAGAACCCGGGCCCGGCACCGTCCGGCGACGGCGGAGAGCGCCCCGGGCGCCCCGGCGCGTCGGCACCCCCCGGGTCCCCCGGCTCCGCCGCTCCGGCGGTCAAGCCACCCAGCGGTCCGAGCGGCCCAGGGTCCCGTGTGGCCCTGCGCAACTGGCGCATCTCCACGCGCCTGGTGTCGCTGCTCGCGCTTCCCGTGGTGGCGGCCACCTCGCTGGGCGCCCTGCGCATCAGCGACAACATGAACGACATCCAGCAGCTCGACAACATGAAGCTGCTGACGGACATGACCAAGCAGGCCACCGAGCTGGCCGACGCGCTCCAGAAGGAGCGCGACCTGTCCTCCGGTCCGCTGGCGCACGGCTCGAAGGCGAGCGACTACACGGTCAAGGGCTACCGGGACAAGACGGACCGGGCCAAGACCAACTTCATCGACGCCGCCGAGCAGATCGACACCTCCAACAAGGACGGATCGCTCCAGGGCGTCCGCGAGAGCCTCGTCGGCGTGGTCGGCGACCTCGAACAGCTGTCGAAGATCCGCTCCAGCGCCTACCAGGCCAAGGACAACTCGACCCAGACCGTCGAGGCCTACCACCGTCTCGTCACGCACCTGCTGAGCCTCTCCCAGGACATGGCCGAGGCCACCAGCAACCCCGAGATGATCCAGCGCACCCGCGCCCTGGCCTCCTTCTCCTCCGCCAAGGAGTACGCGTCGATGCAGCGCGCCGTTCTGGCGGCGGCGCTCCCCGCGAACAACACCACGGTCGGCAGCCTGTCGGAGAACGACCGGCTGTACGCGCAGTCGGCCCTGGAGAGCCAGAAGTCCGAGCTGCGGAGCTTCCGGAGCATCTACGGCAGCGACAAGGCCACCGCTCTCCTCAAGCCCATCGAGGAGAACAACACGACGATCACGGCCAGCGACAAGTACGCCAGCCGCGCCCTCGCCTCCCAGAACGCCCTGGACGACCTGCCGAAGCGCTCGTACCAGGACTGGGTGGACGACAGCTCGACCAAGATCGAGCAGATGAAGAAGATCGAGCACACCCTGCTCGAGGACATGGAGCAGAAGGCCCGCGAGCTGAAGAGCGCCACCCAGCAGGACGCCATCATCTCCGGTGCGCTGATCCTGCTCGTGCTCGGTGTCTCCCTGGTCGGCGCCTTCGTCATCGCCCGCTCCATGATCCGCTCGCTGCGCCGGCTGCAGGAGACCGCCAACAAGGTCGCCCAGGACCGCCTGCCCGAGCTGGTCAAGCAGCTGTCCGAGTCGGACCCGCAGGACGTCGACACCTCCGTCGAGTCGGTCGGTGTGCACTCCCGGGACGAGATCGGCCAGGTGGCCGCGGCCTTCGACGACGTGCACCGCGAGGCGGTCCGCCTCGCTGCCGAGCAGGCCCTCCTGCGGGGCAACGTCAACGCGATGTTCACCAACCTCTCGCGCCGCTCCCAGGGCCTCATCCAGCGTCAGCTGTCGCTGATCTCCGAGCTCGAGTCCCGCGAGGCCGACCCGGACCAGCTGTCCTCGCTGTTCAAGCTCGACCACCTCGCGACGCGTATGCGCCGTAACGGTGAGAACCTCCTCGTCCTCGCCGGTGAGGAGCCCGGCCGCCGCTGGACCCGCCCGGTCCCGCTGGTCGACGTGCTCCGCGCCGCCGCCTCCGAGGTGGAGCAGTACGAGCGCATCGAGCTGGCCGCCGTGCCGACGACCGAGGTCGCCGGCCGTGTGGTCAACGACCTCGTGCACCTGCTCGCCGAGCTGCTGGAGAACGCGACCTCGTTCTCCTCGCCGCAGACCAAGGTCAAGGTCACCGGTCACGCGCTGCCCGACGGCCGCGTCCTGATCGAGATCCACGACACCGGTATCGGCCTCTCCCCCGAGGACCTCGCGGCGATCAACGAGCGGCTCGCCTCGCCGCCCACCGTGGACGTCTCCGTCTCCCGCCGCATGGGTCTGTTCGTGGTCGGCCGGCTGTCGCAGCGCCACGGCATCCGCATCCAGCTGCGCCCCTCCGACTCCGGTGGTACGACCGCGCTGGTCATGCTGCCCGTCGATGTCGCCCAGGGCGGCAAGAAGCCGCAGCCCAAGCCGGGTCAGGGCGCCGGTGCCTCCGGCGGTCCCGCCGCCGCGCAGGCAGCCGCCGGCGTGGCCGCCGCACGACGCCAGGCCGGCGCCGGTGCACCCGGTGGCGGCGCCCTCGGTGCCGGTGCCGCCTCCGGTGGTGGTCTGCTCGGTGCCGGTCAGGGCCCGCGGGCCGCGCTGCCGGGTGCCGGCGACGGCCGTCCGGGTGGGTCCGGCGGAGTGCGTGGACCGCAGTCTCCGGCAGCCCCCCAGCAGGGCCGGCCGGCTCCCGCGGGTGCGGGCGCCGGGTTCGGTCAGGCTCCGGGTGCGCCGCAGGGCCTGCAGGCCGCGGGCATGGGTCAGGACAGCTTCGGCGGCGCTCGTGGCGCCGTACCGCCGCAGTCCCCCAACAACGCCGACGCAGGCAATGAGCAGGGCCGCGGCCGGCGTGGCCGTCAGCCGCAGCTGCCGGGCCGTGGCGGTCCGCGCGCCGAGCTTCCGGGCGGCAACCAGCAGCCCCGGCCGAGCTGGAGCGACGAGAACGCGCAGCCGCCGGTGCCGCGCGCCTCGCTCGACACTCCGCGCGGCCACGACGAGACCTCCCGGATGCCGCGCATCGACGCGACGTCCGAGATGCCCGCGGTCCCGCGGTCCGACGACCGCCAGGGTCCCGGTTCCACCTCGGAATTCGCGCGCCCCGACTTCGGTGCTCCGGCGCCGGGCAACCCGCAGCACACCGGGCAGTTCGCCGCCCAGGACTTCGGGGCGCCTCAGCCGAGCACCAACGGTTCGCAGAACACGGGCCAGTTCGTCCGCTCGGACGTCTTCGGCGCGCCGTCCGGCCAGAACGGGCGAGGCGGCCACACCAACCCGAACAACCCCGCCAACACGGGCCAGTTCGCGGTCCCGCAGGCGTACGACGGCAGCTCCACGGGCCAGTTCGCCGCACCGGGCTACGACAACGGCTCCACCGGGCAGCACTCCCTGCCGGGCCAGAACCCCGGTGGCACCGGACAGTTCGAGCGTCCGGGCGGTGACTTCGGTGCTCCCCGGCAGCCGGCTCCGCAGCGTCCGCAGCAGCGGCCCGTCCGCCAGGAGCCCGAGGCGCTGCCGCCGGCGCCGGGCCCCGGCGACGGCCGTACGCCGCTGTACGACACGCTGGAGACCAACTGGTTCCACGGCCAGCAGGGCGGTCAGCAGAGCAACGGCTCCGCACCGGCCCCGCAGCAGCCGCAGGCTCCGGCCGCTCCCGCGGCCCCGCAGCACTCTGCGGCCTCACAGCGTCCCGCCACCTCTTCCTGGCGCACCTCGCCGAACGACGATCTCGTCCGGCAGGCAGAGCGTGTCAGGCAGCCGGCGGCGGGCGGCGTCACCACCTCCGGCCTGCCGCGCCGGGTGCCCCGGGCGAACCTCGTTCCGGGCACGGCTCAGCAGCAACAGCACCAAGCCGGTCCGCAGGTCTCGCGTGCGCCTGACGACGTACGCGGCCGGCTGACCAATCTCCGTCGGGGCATCGCGCAGGGTCGCCAGGCCGGTACAGGTACCGGTCAGACCGGCAGTTTCCCGAGCCCCACTCACCAGCAGGAGCGTTAGTTGAGCCAGATGAGCCAGGCGGCACAGAACCTCAACTGGTTGATCACCAACTTCGTGGACAACACCCCGGGTGTGTCCCACACCGTCGTCGTGTCCGCCGACGGTCTCCTTCTGGCGATGTCGGAAGGCTTCCCCCGCGACCGCGCCGATCAGCTCGCGGCCGTCGCGTCCGGGCTGACCTCGCTGACGGCCGGGGCCTCCCGGATCTTCGAGGGCGGCAACGTGGCGCAGACCGTCGTCGAGATGGAGCGGGGTTTCCTCTTCCTGATGTCCGTCTCGGACGGCTCGTCCCTGGCCGTGCTCGCGCACCCCGAGTGCGACATCGGCCTGGTGGGCTACGAGATGGCGCTGCTCGTCGACCGGGCAGGTGCGGTCCTCACGCCGGATCTGCGCGCCGAGCTACAGGGCAGTCTGCTCCACTGATCCGCTCAGGATCCACCCCCGTCACCACATCACCGTCCGGCCGCCACAATCCCCCCACGGCCAATAAGACGGCCAGCCCGACCGACTTGCTGTCCCGCCCGGAGGATTCATGACCCCGCCCACCGCCTCTCATGATCCGTACGCGGAGCCGTACGAGGACGAGGGCGACCAGCCACTGGTACGTCCGTACGCGATGACCGGTGGCCGGACGCGGCCGCGCTATCAGCTCGCCATCGAGGCGCTGATCAGCACCACGGCCGACCCGGCAGCACTCATGGGGCTGCTCCCGGAGCACCAGCGCATCTGCCACCTGTGCCGTGAGGTGAAGTCGGTGGCGGAGGTGTCGGCGCTCTTGTCCATGCCGCTGGGCGTGGCCCGGATCCTTGTCGCGGACCTGGCCGAGGCCGGGCTCGTCGCCATCCACCAGCCTGGTGGCGACGAGACGACCGGTGCGCCGGACGTGACCCTGCTCGAAAGGGTGCTCAGTGGACTTCGCAAGCTCTGAACCGAGTCGTGCCACCACTTCCGCCAAGATCGTGGTGGCGGGCGGCTTCGGCGTGGGCAAGACCACGTTCGTCGGCGCCGTCTCGGAGATCAACCCGCTGCGCACCGAGGCCGTCATGACCTCCGCGTCGGCGGGCATCGACGACCTCACCCACACCGGGGACAAGACCACCACCACGGTGGCCATGGACTTCGGCCGCATCACCCTGGACCAGGACCTGATCCTGTACCTCTTCGGTACGCCCGGTCAGGACCGGTTCTGGTTCATGTGGGACGACCTGGTACGCGGTGCGATCGGCGCGGTGGTGCTCGTGGACACCCGGCGCCTGGCGGACTGCTTCCCCGCGGTCGACTACTTCGAGAACAGCGGCCTGCCCTTCGTCGTCGCGCTGAACGGCTTCGACGGGCACCAGCCGTATGCTCCCGAGGAGGTGCGCGAGGCGCTGCAGATCGGGCCTGACACCCCGATCATCACGACGGACGCCCGCCACCGCGCGGATGCCAAGAGTGCGCTGATCACGCTGGTCGAGCACGCTCTCATGGCACGGCTGCGGTAACACCCAAATCAGCCATGCCGTACGGCAGTTGTCGTAGACGCATCGGAGCCGGCTGTGGCCTTTGACACGGTCGGCCCCGATGTTCATAACGTTTCGGCAGAGGAATCGGGTGGCACGGCCACGCGTCGTTGCCAAACGGTCTCGCTGCGCTCACATCAGCCCCGTCTTTTGACGGGGCTCGCTCTTTATGACCGTTTTATCTGGGGCTTACATCACACGGAATCCTTGCTTTCCACTGTTTGGAAGAGCGCAGGTCGTCGTGCTGGAATGCCTGAACTGCCCAATAGTCAAAGACGTACTCGGTAGTACTGCGTACTCAATGGCGTACTGGGCTCTGAGACACTGCGGCACAACGTTGGTGCCCGCCGCCGAGAGGTTGTTGGTCGAGTGAGGCGAAGCAAGAACGGTCCCGAGCCGTCGGCCCGGGGCAACTTCACCCCGCCGCCGCGCGGAGCGGCGCCCGCCCCTGTGCCCGGTTCGGAACCGACGGCCGTACCCGCTCCGAGCGGTGGCCGGTTCTCCCCCCGCAACTGGCGGGTGCCGACCCGGCTGAACGCGATCCTGCTCATACCCGTGACGGTCGGGCTCGTCATGGGCGGCTTCCAGGTGAAGAGCTCGATCGACACCTGGCAGGAGGCGCAGGACGCGGAGAACACCGCACGGCTGGTGCGGGCCTCCCTGACCTATGCCAACGCGGTGAACAACGAGCGCGACATCACCGCGGCACCGCTGCTCAAGGGCAAGAGCGCGACCGCCAAGGACAAGGCGACGGTCGACGCGGCCCGCAAGGTCACCGACGAGGCGGCCGACGCCTTCGACGCGGCGGCGCAGCACATGCCGCAGAAGTCCGGCCTGCTGCGCCGCCTCAAGCTGTTCCGCCAGGCCGAGCCGCAGCTGGCCACCCTGCGCGCGACCGCGTACTCCTCCAGGGTCCACGGTGTGGGGACCGAGGAGGGCTACGTCGGCATCGCCCACCCCCTGATGGAGTTCGCCAACGAGCTGGGCCTGGGCACGGGCAACATCACCAGCTACGGCCGGACCGTCTACGCCATCTCGCTCACCCAGGCCGCCCTGTCCCTGGAGCGGTCGATCGGCATGCATCTGCTGATCGCGCCCGGCCCCAAGAAGGACGACTTCGCCAAGCAGCGCATCGCCCTCTCCTCCTACGCCTACCTCGAAGGCATCGCCATCGAGGAGTACAAGGCGGGCGGCACCGAGGCGGACGCGCAGAAGCTCGTCGACCTGGAGGCGAAGGCCAAGGCCGAGGGCGTGTCCCAGGCCAAGCAGGCCGCCGCGCAGGCGGCCGCCAACAACCAGGCGTACGTGCCACCGCCGGCCGACCCGACCGCCATGGTCACGGCCCTGTCGTCGCTGCAGAGCACCGACACCAGCGCGCGCGCCGTGCTCGCCCAGCAGGGCATCACCGCCGAGAACTGGTGGGCGGTCAACACCCTCCGGTACAACGTCTACCGCCAGATCCAGGCGGACATGGCCGACAAGGCCGTGAACGAGGCCTCGAACATCGCCGACAACGCCAAGCGTGACGCCCTCATCACGGGTGCCGCCGTCGTCGTCGCCCTGCTCCTGGCGTTCATCCTGGCCGGTGCCGTGGCCCGCCAGATGTCCCGCTCGATGCGCCAGCTGCGCAACGCCGCCTTCGGCATCGCCGAGCAGCGGCTGCCGATGCTGGTCGACCAGCTCTCGCGCACCGACCCGGGCCGCGTGGACACCCGCGTGCAGCCCATCCCGATCAACACCCGCGACGAGATCGGCGAGGTCGCCCGCGCCTTCGACCAGGTCCACCGCGAGGCGGTCCGGCTCGCCGCCGAGCAGGCCCTGCTGCGGGGCAACATCAACGCGATCTTCACCAACCTCTCGCGCCGCAACCAGTCGCTGATCGAGGGCCAGCTGACCCTGATCACCGACCTGGAGAACAACGAGGCCGACCCGGACCAGCTGGAGAACCTCTTCCGCCTGGACCACCTCGCGACCCGTATGCGCCGCAACGGCGAGAACCTCCTGGTCCTCGCCGGCGAGGAGCCCGGCCGCCGCTGGGACCAGCCGGTCCCGCTCATCGACGTGGTGCGCGCCGCCTCCTCCGAGGTGGAGCAGTACGAGCGCATCGAGCTGTCGGGCGTCCCGGAGGCCGAGATCCACGGCCGCGCGGTCACCGACCTCGTGCACCTGCTCGCCGAGCTGCTGGAGAACGCCACCACATTCTCCTCCCCGCAGACCAAGGTCCGCGTCACCGCGACCCGGCTGCCCGACGGCCGCATCATGATCGAGATCCACGACAAGGGCATCGGCCTCACCGCCGAGGACTTCGCGGACATCAACCACAAGCTCGCGAACCCGCCCACCGTCGACGCCGCGATATCCCAGCGCATGGGCCTGTTCGTGGTCGGCCGGCTGTCCGACCGGCACGGCATCCGCGTGCAGCTGCGCCCCTCCGGCGAGCAGGCCGGCACCACCTCGCTGGTCATGCTGCCGGACGCGATCACCCACGGCGGTGGCGGCGAGCAGCAGCCGCGCGACGAGTTCACGGTCTCGCAGATCATCCCGGAGCAGAGCTACCAGGGTGAGGACTTCAACAACGGCCTGCCGATGCGCACGGCCGCGGAACTCGGCTTCGACGACAGCCGCTACTCCGAGATCCCGGACGACATACGCGAGCTGGACCCCGTCGGCCGCTCGCTGATGCGCGAGGAGCGCCGTGCGGCCCTGGAGGCCCAGGCGCAGGACCAGCCGGCCCAGGAGTCCCCCGAGACCCCGTACGCCGACGCGTTCGACCAGCCGTCCTACGACAGCGGCCTCGGCGGCTTCCCCGAGCAGCAGCCCGGCGGCTACGACCCGCGCCCGGCCTACGACGAGCCGCAGCAGACTCCGTACGAGGAGCAGCAGCGCCCCGCGTATGACGAGCCGGCTCAGCGCCCGTCGTACGACGAGCCGTACTACGCGCCGAACGGCGGTCTCCCGCAGAACGACACCTTCTCGTCGAACGGCGGCTACCCCGAGCCCTCGTATGCGGAACCGGTCCGCGAGGAGCGCGCCTCCGCCCCGGAGTCCTTCCCGGCCTTCCAGGAGCGGCGCCAGCAGGACGACTGGCCGCAGCAGGACACCTACCAGAGCGGTTACTCGTCTGATTACGCTCCGGAAACGGAATCTGCGCAGGCCGATGACGTGAGCGAGCGTGACCGCGTAGGCTTCGACCGTCCGGGACCGGCCTCTCCCGCCGCCCACGCGCTGACCGACGCCGGACTGCCCCGCCGCGGATCCTTCGCGGGAGGTGCGAACGGCACGAGCGGTTCGAACGGCACGCGGCACGTGAGCCAGGAGGCGTCGGCCCCCAAGCCGGAGAGCAACGGCAATGGCACCGGCGACTGGCGTTCGGCGAACGACGAGCGCTGGCAGCAGGCCTCGCAGCTCCGGAAGCCCAAGGCGGGCGGGGTCACCTCCTCCGGCCTGCCGCGGCGGGTGCCCAAGGCCAACCTGGTCGAGGGAGCCGCCGAGACCACCCCCCAGGGCGGCCCACAGGTCTCCCGCGCCCCGGAGGACGTCCGGGGCAGGCTGAGCAACCTGCGCCGGGGCGTCCAGCGCGGACGCAACGCCGGCGCAGGCAGTGAAACGAACGGTCAGGGCTTCGGTTCTGACAGCACCTACAACCAGGAGCGTTAGTGTGAGCCCGATGAGCCAGGCGGCACAGAACCTGAACTGGTTGATCACCAACTTCGTGGACAACACCCCGGGGGTGTCCCACACGGTGGTGGTCTCCGCCGACGGACTCCTTCTGGCGATGTCCGAAGGGTTTCCGCGCGACCGCGCCGATCAGCTCGCGGCCGTCGCCTCCGGTCTGACCTCGCTGACCGCAGGTGCCTCGCGCATCTTCGAGGGCGGCAGCGTGAACCAGACCGTTGTGGAGATGGAGCGGGGATTCCTGTTCATCATGTCCATCTCCGACGGTTCCTCGCTCGCGGTGCTGGCCCACCCCGAGGCGGACATCGGTCTCATCGGGTACGAGATGGCTCTTCTGGTCGACCGTGCCGGTACGGTCCTGACACCGGATCTCCGTGCGGAGCTCCAGGGCAGCCTGCTCAACTGACAGTCAGACGGTGCGTTTTGGTGTCCCGGGGCCGTAAGGTTTCGGGACGCGGCTCCACAGGGATTGGGTGCCCGGCACGTTCGGAGGAGGAGAAGAGAGTGGCAACACCCCCAGGCGGTTCGAATTCGGGCAACTGGTCGTACGGCCCTGCCCAGGGTCAGGGCGGCGGTCCCCAGAACCCGAACCGCTACAACTTCCCCTCCACCCCGAGCCAGCGGCGTCAGAACCCGTATGCGCCCCAGGGCCCGCAGGGCCCCGGCCCTTCGCCGTACGACCAGCCGCCGGCGCCGCGCATCCAGCCCGTGCAGCCGCAGCGACGCGCTCCCGAGCCGGCGCCCGCAGGGTCGTCGAACAACCCCTTGGTGCGTCCGTACGCCATGACCGGCGGCCGGACCCGCCCGCGCTACCAGCTCGCCATCGAGGCGCTGGTGCACACCACCGCGCAGCCGCACCAGATGCAGGGCCAGCTGCCCGAGCATCAGCGGATCTGCAACCTCTGCCGCGAGATCAAGTCGGTGGCGGAAATCTCCGCCCTCCTGACGATCCCTCTCGGCGTGGCCAGGATCCTCGTCGCCGACTTGGCGGAGGCGGGACTGGTCGCCATCCATCAGCCCGGCGGCGACGAGAACGCCGGCGGCCAGCCAGACGTGACACTGCTCGAAAGGGTGCTCAGTGGACTTCGCAAGCTCTAGCGGCGGTCCTTCCCGCTCCACCACCTCGGCGAAGATCGTGGTGGCGGGTGGCTTCGGCGTGGGCAAGACCACGTTCGTCGGGGCCGTCTCGGAGATCAACCCGCTGCGTACCGAGGCCGTCATGACGTCCGCGTCGGCGGGCATCGACGACCTCACCCACACCGGGGACAAGACCACCACCACGGTGGCCATGGACTTCGGCCGTATCACCCTGGACCAGGACCTGATCCTGTACCTGTTCGGCACCCCCGGTCAGGACCGGTTCTGGTTCATGTGGGACGACCTGGTGCGGGGCGCCATCGGCGCGATCGTCCTGGTCGACACCCGCCGTCTCGCCGACTGCTTCCCCGCGGTCGACTACTTCGAGAACAGCGGTCTGCCCTTCGTGATCGCCCTGAACGGCTTCGACGGCAACCAGCCGTACAACCCGGACGAGGTCCGTGAAGCCCTCCAGATCGGTCCGGACACCCCGATCATCACCACCGATGCCCGGCACCGGGCCGACGCCAAGAGCGCGCTGATCACCCTGGTCGAGCACGCTCTCATGGCACGACTGCGCTAGCACCCCCCTGCAAGTGGGCCCCCTCCTCGGAGGGGGCCTGTTTGCTGTCTCCGGCAAGAGAGATCACAGAAGGGCCCCTCCCGGCCGGGAGGGGCCCTTCTGTGGCCGTGAAACGACTAGTGCCAGCTGTGCGGGGCGCGGAAGCCGCCCTCGCGCTCCAGGCGGCGCCAGCCGGCCTTGGGGCGGGGGTGGTGGGGCTGGGCCTCGGAGGGGGCGGCCGCGGCGCGGGCCAGGAGGACGGCCGTGATGGCGGCGACTTCCTCGGGCTCGGCGTGGCCCTTCTCGACACGAATGTCAGGGGTGCTCATAGGTCTCAGTCTCCGTGAGAGAGGTTTCCGCGAGGGTGTCGCGGAGGGTCCGCTGGGTTACTGCGGGGGGTTGCCGTGCTTGCGGGAGGGCAGGTCGGCGTGCTTGGTCTGCAGCATCGCCAGGGAGCGGATGAGGATCTCGCGGGTCTCGGTCGGGTCGATGACGTCGTCGACCAGGCCGCGTTCGGCCGCGTAGTACGGGTGCATGAGCTCGGACTTGTACTCCTTGACCATGCGGGCCCGCATGGCCTCGGGGTCCTCGGCCTCTGCGATCTGTCGCCGGAAGATGACGTTGGCGGCCCCTTCGGCGCCCATCACGGCGATCTCGTTCGTCGGCCAGGCATAGGTGAGGTCGGCACCGATGGACTGGCTGTCCATGACGATGTACGCACCTCCGTACGCCTTGCGCAGGATCAGCGAAATCCTCGGCACGGTCGCGTTGCAGTAGGCGTAGAGGAGCTTCGCGCCGTGGCGGATGATTCCGCCGTGCTCCTGGTCGACACCGGGGAGGAACCCCGGGACGTCCAGGAAGGTGACGATCGGGATGTTAAAAGCGTCACACATCTGGACAAAGCGCGCAGCTTTTTCCGAGGCCTCGATGTCCAGGACGCCGGCGAGGGTCTGCGGCTGGTTGGCGACGATGCCCACCACCTGGCCGTCCAGGCGGCCCAGCGCGCAGATGATGTTGCGGGCCCAGCGCTCGTGGACCTCGAGGTAGTCGCCGTCGTCGACGATCTCCTCGATCACCTTGGCCATGTCGTAGGGCCGGTTGCCGTCCGCCGGGACCAGGTCGAGCAGCACGTCGCTGCGGCGGTCCGCCGCGTCCGTGGACTCCACCCGCGGCGGGTTCTCCCGGTTGTTCTGCGGCAGGAGGGAGAGCAGGTAGCGGACCTCGGCGATGCAGGTCTCTTCGTCGTCGTAGGCGAAGTGGCACACACCGCTCGTCTCGGCGTGCACGTCCGCGCCGCCCAGGCCGTTCTGGGTGATCTCCTCGCCCGTCACGGCCTTGACCACGTCCGGGCCGGTGATGAACATCTGCGAGGTCTCGCGGACCATGAACACGAAGTCGGTGAGGGCGGGGCTGTAGGCCGCGCCGCCGGCGCAGGGGCCGAGCATGACCGAGATCTGCGGGATGACGCCGCTGGCCTTGGTGTTGCGTTGGAAGATGCCGCCGTAGCCGGCCAGCGCCGAGACGCCCTCCTGGATGCGGGCGCCGGCGCCGTCGTTGAGGGAGACCAGGGGGGCACCGGCCGCGATGGCCATGTCCATGATCTTGTGGATCTTGGTGGCGTGGGCCTCGCCCAGCGCGCCGCCGAAGATGCGGAAGTCATGGGCGTAGACGAAGACCGTGCGGCCCTCCACCGTGCCCCAGCCGGTGATCACACCGTCCGTGTAGGGCTTCTTCGCTTCCAGGCCGAAGCCGACCGCGCGGTGCCGGCGCAGCTGCTCGACCTCCTGGAAGGAGCCCGGGTCCAGGAGCAGCTCGATGCGCTCCCGGCCGGTCAGCTTGCCCTTGGCGTGCTGCGCCTCGGTCGCCTTCTCGCTCGGGCCGGCCAGTGCCTGCGCACGGATCTCGTGCAGTTCGGCCACTCGCCCGCGCGCGTCCGTCGGCTCACCCGGCGCCTCATCCAAAACGGTCATGTAGTGACCTTACGAAGCCCACCCAAGAAAGCGAGCCGTCGACTCCGTACAGTCTCCGGCCCGTTTTCCTGGTGCCACTGAACAGAACCCGGGCGGCATGCAGGCCTTCCGACTGCTCAGAGGGCGTGTGGCTTGTAGGGGTCACACAAAGCCGTCAGCTGAGAGCCAGCTCACATCGATGAGTCGCACATGACACGCCTGGGGTAATCCGGAGCGTCGTACGGCGGCCGGTACGGAGGACTTCCACGGTGTCGTCGGCCCGCACCACCCCGCGCACCGGGTGGTCCCAGGCGATCTCGAACGGCTCACCCGTTCGAGGGGGCTCGCTCACACAGAGGGTAGCGGTACGGCGGTGACGGCGTACGAGGACGCTCGCGGCCGCGGAGGCGGTCAGCGGGCCCGCCGTGCCAGGCGCCCAGAAGTTGGCGGCCTTCAGGCCGAGGGAGGGGATGTGGACGGCCTGGCAGGTGCTGTCGTTGGCGAGGAGCGACAGCCAGTGGCGGTCGGCGGCGCGGGAGGCGACGGCCCGGCGGGAGGCTCCGGGCATGAGCAGGTAGACGTAGGTGGCGCCGGTCGGGTCCGTGCCGTGGTCGAGCCAGAGGGTCTGCCAGCGGCGGGTGGCCCGCTGGGTGGTGCTGGTGGCGTTGATGTCCGACCAGGCGCCGGTGCGGTCCTCGCGGAGGGTGTGCAGCCCGTCGCCGGGGACGACCCAGCCGCCGTGGCCCTCCAGATGGGCCCAGTCCCTCCCCCGTACGAACTCCTGCGTCCCGCCCTCGCCCAGGTTGCGGTTGTCCACGACGGTCTCGACCGGGACGCCGTCGGTGCAGGTGATGCCCGCGCCGAGGCAGATCACCGCGTCCGTGACGCAGAACCACGACTTGCGGGCCTGAAGCGTCGAGCCGAGGCCCTTGAGGTGCTGGCCGACGGCCGCGTACTCGCCGTCCGTCGTGCCGCCGACCCAGCGCACGTCCGGCTTGGGCGCGCCCCACTCGCCGCCCGCCTTGTCGGCCAGCGGAAGGGTGGAGACGGTGGTGCCGGGGAGGCGGTACCAGTCGACGGTCGGCCAGAACCAGTCTGTGTACTGATCGGACCGGCCACTGGGCCCTTTCGGCCACCAGTAGAGCATTCCGGCGCCCGTGTGCCAGCCGCGCGGGTTCTCGCCGTTGCCGCACTCGTAGTACGCGATGCGGTCGCTGCACATGGCGATGCTCGCCGTGAAGCCCGGGCCGCGGTGCACGGCGCGGTCCATCGCCGGGAAGAGGTGGTGGCCGGCGGGTTCGGGGGCGGCCGGGACCGGCGCGTCGGCGACCGCGCGCAGCCGGGCCAGGTCGGCGACGTCGAACTGGCGCGCCGTCAGGATCGGTGTCACGGTGTCCCGTTCGATCCAGCCCTTGATGTACGCGTACCAGCGGTCCCGCTCCGCCGCGCTCGCCCCGCCGGCCAGCAGGGCGACTGCCGCGATGATGCCCTGCCCGTGGAAGTGGTCGCTGCGCATGACCTGACGGTCGTCGCTCTTGAGCAAACCCCGGCTGATCGCGCGGCCGTTGACGGCGTCCATCACCAACCCGTCGTGGATCAGGGGCGCGTAGGCATGCTCGACGCTGTCGAGGACGATCTGCCGGTTGGGGTCGGTCACCTCCCAGGCGGACCCGGCCAGGAGCGTGAAGAGGCGGCCGAGACCGTCGAGCATGACCTGTCCGTACGTCCCCGAGTACGCGACCCAGGTGTGCTGGATGAACGAGCCGTCCGCGTACAGCCCGTCCCCCTTCGTGACGTACGGGAAGACCGGGGAGAGGGCGTCGCGGGCGAGGGCGAGCTTGGCGTCCGCGTGGCCGAGGATGCCGCGCAGGGCGACCGAGCGGCACAGGTCGACGCGGTTGGCGCCGGTGGAGGTGCCGGAGTAGTCGGTGAGCATCGCGTCGGGGATGAAGTGGTCCACGGCGGCGCAGGCCGCTGCCCGCCGGCCCTCGGTGAGGTCGTCGTAGAGGACGGCCGTGATGTCCATCAGCAGGCGGGGGCTGCCGATCTGCCATTCCCACCAGTTGCCGTAGCGGGTGGTGGAGGGGTTGTAGATCGTCGCGGAGAGGTGGTCGAGGCCGCACAGGACGGCCGCGAGGAGGGCGGGGTCGCCGGTCGAGCCGGTGCCCTGCTGGACGTAGGCCTGGGTCATCGTCCACAGGCGGCCGTAGCTCTGGGTGATGCCGGAGGGCGGGTCGTAGGGGTAGCCGGGCCACAGGGAGGTGGGGGTGGGGGCCATGGTGGCCTGGGCGGCGCGGGCGAGTTCGCCGGTTTCGGCGAGCCGGGAGGCGTATGGCTCCACCGTGGGGTCGTAGCCCGTGCCGAGGGCGAGGTCGAGCCAGCGGCGGCGGAGGGCGTCGTAGGGGTCGGGGGCGGCGGCGCGGGCGGGCGGTGCGGCCGTGGCCAGGAGGGCCGCCGCGAGTAAGACGGCTCTGCGGGTGGGTCTCATGGAGCCCCTGCGATGGGTGGTCATGCCATGGGCATCTACCACCTCAGCGTAACCACGCCAACACTTTGGTGATGACGTTGAAACCCGAAGGGAATAGGTCTACGGTCGTTCTCGTTGAGTAGTTCAACGTTCAACATACTCACCCAGGGAGCACAGCCATGACGAACCCCGACCTGACCGCACTGACCGGCGACTACGCGATCGACACGGCCCACTCCACCATCGGCTTCACCGTCCGCCACGCCATGGTCACCAACGTCAAGGGCAAGTTCCTCGACTTCAGCGGGTCACTTCACCTGGACGGCGGCAACCCGTCCGCGTCGTCGGCCTCCATCGACGTCAAGATGGAGAGCATCGACACGGGCTCGGCCGACCGTGACGGTCACCTGAAGAGCGCGGACTTCTTCAAGATCGACGAGTTCCCGACGATGACCTTCCGCTCGACCTCGGCGGAGGCCCTCGGCGGTGATGACTACCGCATCACCGGTGACCTCACCATCCTCGGCACCACCAAGCCGCTCACCATCGACCTCGAGTTCAACGGCGCCGCGAAGGACCCCTTCGGCAACGAGCGCGTGGGCTTCGAGGGCAAGGCCGAGATCCTGCGCTCCGAGTGGGGGCTGACGTGGAACGCGGCGCTGGAGACGGGCGGGGTGCTGGTCTCCGACAAGATCAAGCTGAACTTCGACATCTCGGCGATCAAGAGCGCCTGATTCCGGCGCCTGAAGCGGAGCCGGGGCGCGGGGTCAGTACTCGATGCTCGGGTACCAGTCGCCGCGCCCCCGCGGCGTCAGGTCCAGGAGGTGCCAGACCGGGGCCAGGAGGTCGATGCCCCGTTCCTTGATGTCGTCGGCCATGCGGGGGTGCGTGGAGTAGAAGTGGCGGACCGTGCCGTCCTCGTCCCGGGTGAACACCGAGACGGTGGAGTCCTGTTCGCCGTTCTCGTCCTCGCTGCCGGTGTCGTACTTGAACGTGCTGTCGCCGCAGCTCAGCAGGCGCAGCCCGTGCCAGCCGCGGTTGCGGGCGTGCTGCCGCAGGACGGGCGGGTCGGCGGCGGCCGCGACGACGAAGTCGGCGTTGCAGGTGACGTGGTGGGCGACGCCGCTGAAGCCGTCGATCCACAGGGTGCACATCGGGCAGGGGTCGGTCTGCTTCTTGCCGTACATGAACTGGTAGACGATCAGCGGGCGTTCGGGGGCGCTGAACAGCTCGCTCAGCCTCACCTCGCGCACCGGGGTGTCGCCGGCGTCGAGGTCGGCGGGGCCTTCGAGGAAGGTGTAGTCGTCGACGGGCGGCCCCGGCGGAAGCGCGCGCCGCTGAGCGGCGACCGCCTCCCGGCGGCGCATGAGCTCGATCTCGGCCAGGCGCAGCTCTTCGCGGGCGGCGAGGTACTCCGCGGTCTCCCCGGCCAGTCGTGTGTGCCGCAACATCGCGTCCTCCTGGGGTGGGGTCCCCCCGTGCCGGTTCTTCCACTGTAGGGCGGCGGTCACCGCCGGCAGATCTGCTGCACCGCGCGGTCGATGCCGGCGAGCTGCGCCGCGGTGGGTACGACCGGTGCCCGGCCCTCGCGGCGGGCGTTGCGCACGGTCACGAACAGCAGGGGGGTTCCCTGCTGTGGCAGGGGCAGCTGGCAGTAGACGTTCAGGCGGGTGTGCAGGATGCGGACCTGACCGGGCAGGAGCGCGGCGCCGGATACCGGCAGGGTCTGCAGGAAGCCGTCGTAGCCCTGCCTCGTTCCCGTGAGGGTGACGGGAGAGGCTGCGGCCACACTGAGGGTGATGCCGAGGTCCAGGGTGTAGCGCTGCGGCCTCTCCACCGCGGTGATCCGGACACTGGTGGCGGCGACCGGGTCGGGCGGCGGGCGGGTGGCGACGACGTATCCGAGAAGCACGCCCAGCAGGGCCGCGCAGACCGACCCGACGACCGTCACCCGGACCCTGCGCGACAACGCCCGCCATCGCTCACCGAGCAGCGGCCGATCGTCGCCGAAGCCCTCGACGACGTCCCGTTCGCCCTCATCGGGCGGGGTCACCATTTCCCAAGGGTAGGGTCGCGTCCGGCCGTTGGACATCGGTCGGAGCAATCTGTGCCGCCGTCGCCCGCCTGCGCGGCACCGGCAGCAGCCACCACGCCGACGCCACCGAGAGCACCGCGCCGACGGCGATGCCCTCCAGTCGGGTCGGCAGCAGGTGCTGGGCGTTCTGGCCGAAGTAGCCGAGGAGGAGGGAGAGGGCGCAGGTCATGCCGGCCGCCCAGTAGGCGTAGCTGAGCGGGCGCAGCCACAGCGCGACCGCGAGGACGGCGAACATCAGGGCCACGGAGGCATGGCCGGTGACGCCGGCCGTCGCGACGCCCGTCGCCAGCAGCGTGCCGACGCAGGCCCCGGCGAGGCGCTCGGCCCCCTTGCGCAGCACGTCGTTCCGGCCGCGGTTGCCGCTCGCCGCGACATACGCGGTGAGGACCACCCAGGGCCAGTGGCCGTCGAAGAGCAGGCGGCCGAGGGCGAAGGCGATGGCGACTCCGGCCGCCATCTGCAGGGCCATGCGTGTGCTCGGGCGGGGATGGAGGCGGGAGCGGCGCGGCGGCTGCTCGGGGACCGGCTCGGCGCGCCAGGGCCCGTAGCGGTCCCCCAGCCCCTGCACCAGCCAGACCGAGCAGCACGCCAGCGCCCCGATCAGCGCCGCCCAGAACCAGGTCACCAGCCCGCTCTGCGCCTCGGGCGGCAGTGCGGGACCCGGGACCACCAGGAGGGCGATGAGCGGGAGGGTCAGCAGGGTGCCGGCCTTCGTGGCGGCCGGGCCGTAGCGGCGGATCCAGATGGCCAGCGAGATGCCCGCCGTGAAGACGGCGGCGCCGATCACGTAGTGGGCGGCGATCAGCCGGCCGAGGAAGATCGACGCACCGGCCGTCACGGGCAGTACCACCAGCGCGGTGAGCCGACGCCGGGTGTCCGCGGTGCGCTGGGTCGAGGACAGGGTGAGCGACAGGGCCACCGCGAGGACGAGCACGTCGGTGTGCAGCCCGGCGGCGCCCTCCAGCACGAGGGCGGCGGCCCAGCAGAGCAGCATCGCGGTCATCGTCAAAGCCGCTTCGTACGCATTGCGTATCAGTTTTGCGGTCACTCACCTGATGTTACGGGCATCTACCGCCTCGAGGAGTCTTAAGTTAGTAAGCAATCGCGTACGATCTCGGTCATGGACCATCCCTCCGAAGCCGCCCGTGTCCGCCGTGGCGTCATGCGTCTCAACCGTCGGCTGCGGCAGGAGCGCGGCGACGGGAGTCTCAGCGCCAACCAGTTGTTGGTGCTCGGCCACCTGCACCGGCACGGAGCGGCCACCCCCGGCGAGGTCGCGGCGGCCGAGCGGCAGCGGCCGCAGTCGCTGACCCGGGTCTTCGCGGAGCTGCAGGCGGAGGGGCTGATCGCGCGGGAGCCGGGCACGGTCGACCGGCGGCAGTCCGTGCTGTCCCTGACCGAGGCGGGCCGGCGGGCGCTGGAGCGGGACATGGCCGAGCGGGACGCCTGGCTGTCCGGTGCCCTGGCGTCGCTGAGCCCGACGGAGCGGGGCCTGCTGGAGCTGGCGGCGGCGCTGATGGAGCGGCTGGCGGACGAGGCCTGAACCGCCCTGGCGCGGGAGGCCTGAACCGCCCTGGCGCGGGGAGTTGCCTCAGAACCCTCCGCCGAAGTCCCCGCCGCCCCCGAAGTCCCCTCCCCCGCCGTCGCCGAAGCCGCCCCCGAAGTCACCCGGGTCGAAGTCCGCGCCGGAGGTGTCGCCGCCCTCGTATCCGCCGCCGAAGTCCCCGTATCCGGTGCCGTAGTCGGCCGCGTACGACGGGGTCGCCATCATGCTGCCCAGCAGGGTGCCGACGAGCAGGCCGGGCAGCAGGCCCCCGCCGAAATAGCCGCCCGCCCAGGGGCCGTAGGCCGGGCCCGCGTCCCAGTAGGGGCGGCGGCCCTGGTCGGTGTCGACCTCGCGGACGACGGGGTCGCGGCCGTCGGCGAGGCGGGTGGCGTCGGCCGCGCAGACGGGGACCTGGCGCGGGGCGCCGCCCGGGGGCGTCCAGTCGGCGTCGGCGACGGACGGGCCGTGGCGGGGGTCGAAGAAGCAGGGCGGCCGGCGTTCGGGCAGCGGGCGGCCCTCGCGGCGGGCGGCGAGCAGGGCCAGCGAGAAGCGGCCGTCCTCCAGGGCCTGGGTGACGGCGCGCACGTCCTCGGGTCTACGGGCCTCGGCCATGGCCGACTTGGCCTGCTCGTAGGCGTCCAGCGCCCGTTCGTAGTCGGCCCGCATGGCGTCGTCGGCGCCCGCCTCCGCCGGGTGGAAGTCGAGGCGGTCCAGTTCCTCGCCGAAGGCCGTGATGTCCTCGTCGACCACGACCCGCAGCCGGTCCAGCGCCGCCTGCTGCTCCGCGGCCCTGCGGCGCCGGCTCCGCCGTACCAGCGTGTAGGCGCCCGCGCCGCCCGCCACCAGCACCGCGCCCGCGGTGACCAGCGCGGTGGACGACACCCCGCCGCCGGAGGAGGAGCCCCAGCTCGACGGGGCGGAGCCGCCCATGTTGGTGACGGCGCTGTTCGTGAAGTCGGTCAGCTGGGTCCTGGCGGCCTTGTCGCCCTGGACGCTGCTGACGAGGTTCTGTACGGCCGTGCGCGGCAGGACGGAGGAGTCGGCCCTCGCGTCGAAGCGGTCACCGAGACGGATCGCGTACAGGCCCGTGATGCCGGTCGCGGTGCGCAGGTTCCGGAAGAGGTCCCTCGTGGGGTAACCGGCGGGGAGGACCGCGACGAAGAGCGGCTTGTCGGCGTCCTTGATCTGTTTCGCGAGGGCTTGCGCGTCGGCGGACGACAGCTGGGCGCTCGCCGCCGGATCGACGTAGACCGGGCCCTTGCGCAGGGCCTCGGCGATCGTCGAGACGCTCGTGTCGGCGGAGGCCGGCGGGGAGCCCGCCGACAGTACGGTCAGGGCGGCGAGCAGCAGGGCCAGGAGCAGCCCCGGGAGGCTTCGGGTCCGTACGACGGCCTTCATGGTTCGAAGCTACCCGAAGCCTCCCAAAACTGGTCATCCGTTCAGGTGAAAGAGGCGGATGACGTCCTCCTCAGGTGGCCCGGTAGGCCGTGATCAGCTTCTCCACGGCTGCCCCGTACCGCCCGGTGAGCGAGAGGTGGTCCGCGTCGGCGAAGGGTTTCGCCACCGCCTCCGTGATGACCGCGCCCGCCTTCTGCTGGACGATCAGCCGGGCCTTGGTGACGAGCGCCCGGCCGATCTCGTCCGCACCCTTCTTCTCGGCGGCGTCGGCAGCGACGGCGAGCGCCTTCAGGGTCACCGCGCCTCCCTCCGGCACCTTGGTCAGGGTCGTCAGACCCCAGCCGTAGGGGAACTGCGGGTCGTACGCCGGGTCGCCGACGTTGATCGGCAGCTGCGCCTCGGACTTGGGCCAGGTGACCGGCAGTTGCCCGGTGAAGGGGCGCTTGCCGTACAGCACGTCGGCCACCCCGTCGCCCTCCGTGCCCGGCAGCCAGGAGGCGACCAGGCCGTCGATCTCGCCGAGCCGGTCACCGATCAGCTGGGGACGCCCGGAGACGATCAGCACCACGCACTTCATGGCCGCGCACACCTTGTCCACGGCGGCCCGGTCGGCGGCGGAGAGCTGCAGATCGTGTCCGTTGCCGACGTCACCGACACCCTCGGCGTACGGGGTCTCGCCGACGACGACCACGCCGACGTCGTAGCCGGCCGTGGGCGCGGAGGCGTCCTTGGAGTAGGTGACGTCTCCGTCCTTGCGCATCCCGGCCAGGATCGTCGTGCCCTGGGTGTGGGTGCCGGACGCGCCCTGCCAGGTGACGGTCCAGCCACCGGTCTGGTTGCCGAGGTCGTCGGCGTTGGACCCGGCGACGTAGACCTTCTGGTTCTTCTTCAGGGGCAGCACGCCGTTCGCGTTCTTCAGCAGGACCTGCGACTCGGCGGCCGCCTGCCTCGCGACGGCCCGGTGCGCGGTGGAACCGATCGCCGCGGCGCCGCTCGTGTCGGCGTACGGCTTCTCGAAGAGCCCCAGCCGGAACTTCTGCGTGAGGATGCGCGAGACGGCGTCGTCGATCCGCCGCTCGCTGATGCGGCCGGCCCGCACCTCGGCGACGAGCTGCGCGGTGAAGTCCTTGTACGAGTACGGCACCATCATCATGTCGACGCCGGCGTTGACGGATGTGCGCACGTGGGAGGAGTAGTCGCCGGGGAGCTGGTCGATGGCGTTCCAGTCGCTGATCACGAAGCCGTCGAAGCCCATTCGGCCCTTGAGCACGCCGTTGATCATGTCGGCGCGGGCGTGCATCTTCACCGGGCCCTGTCCGTCGCCGAGGATGTCGAGCGAGGAGTACGAGGGCATGACCGTACCGATGCCACGGTCGACGGCGGTCCGGTACGGCGCCAGGTGGACGGCCTCCAGCTGCTGCCGGGTGACCTTGGTGACGCCCTGGTCGATGGTGTACGTGCCGGTCGTGGACGAGCCGTACTCGGTTCCGCCGTCGCCGACGAAGTGCTTGGCGGTGGCGAGGACCTTGTCGTTGTCCTTCAAGTCCCGCCCGTCCGGACGGCCTTGGAGCCCTTGGATGATCGTCTCCATGGACTCGACGAGGGCCGGGTCCTCGCCGAATGACTCGTAGGAGCGGCCCCAGCGCTCGTCGCGGGAGACGCAGAGGCAGGGGGCGAAGTCCCAGGGGACGCCGGTGGCGCGGACCTCGGACGCGGTCACCGCGCCCGTCTTCTCCGCGAGGTGGGGATCGCGGGTCGCCCCGATGCCGATGTTGTGCGGCATGATCGTGGCGCCGACCAGGTTGTTGTGGCCGTGGACGGCGTCGACTCCGTAGATCAGCGGGATCTGGAAGCGGGTCGCCTGCGCCCGGAGCTGGAACCCGTCGATCATCTTCGCCCAGGCCTCGGGCGTGTTGGGCGTGGGTGTGGAGCCGCCGCCGGACAGGAGCGAGCCGAGGGCGTACGTCGCGATGTCGCCGCCGTCCCCGACGGCCCCGCGCTCGGCCTGGGTCATCTGACCCGCCTTCTCCGCGAGGGACATACGGGAGACGAGGTCGGCGACCCGCTTCCTGACCGGCAACTTGCCGTCCAGGTACGGCAGTCCGTGCGCGTCGATGACGACCTGAGGGGACTCGGCGGGAGGCTTGGCGCCGGCGACCGTGAGCTTGAGCGGGATCGTCTTCGCGGACTCGGCGGACTTGTCGCGCAGGGTCGGTACGTGGATGGTCCGCGTCGCTCCGGAGGCCGTACCGGCGGGGAAGGTGAGGTTTCCGGTGACCGGTGTGTAGTCCTTGCCGGGGTCCGCGGTGCCGCCCGTGGTCTCGTACGTGACGGTCACCGGGTCCGCGACGGGGGCGGAGCCGGTGGTGGCGAGGGTGACCCGGACCGTGGCCGTACCGCCCTCCTTCACCGGGTACACGGCGGCGTCCGTGGTGACGGAGGCGCGCAGGGACTGGTCCGCCTTGCCGTACAACTCGACGTCGTCCATGGCGAATCGGCCCTTGACGCCGACCGGGAGGGTGACGGAGTAGCCCCACATCCGGGTCAGCCCGAGGACGTGGTCGATGCCGCCGACCGGCTGGTAGTCGGTGCGGTAGACGAAGTCGGTGAAGGGGATCTCGACCTGTTTCCAGCCGGTGAAGTCGTCGGTGAAGGAGGTCGTCCAGAGTTCGGAGGCCTCGCCGTTCGCGCCGCCGTCCTTGATCTCGAAGGCGATCTTCTTGTTGTTGTCCTGGCCGTCCCACCAGAAGCGGATGCCCTTGTGGGCGGACCAGTCGTGGGCGGGTTCGTTCGCGGCGAAGTCGTGGGTGAAGCCGCCGTAGCCGCTGATGTCGTAGGTGCCGGTGAGTACTTTTCCGCCCTCGGGGGCGTCGGATCTGGCGGTCAGCTGCAGCGCGGGCGGGTCGTCGCTGTCGCCGCCCCAGGTGAAGATGCCCTCCGCGGGCTGGGAGGCGAAGGGGACCTCGCCCTCGAAGCGGTCGACGGGGACCGGGGGTGGATCGTCGACCGCCCGAGCGACGGCGAGGGGTAACAGGGCGGTGAGCAAGGCGGTGGAGACGAGCAGGGCGGCTCTTCGCATGGCGTTCCCTCAACTCTCTTGTCCCACAAACGACTTAGTTCACCTCGTGAGTTAACGAGTGGCGCAGGAAGCCGTCAAGACGGCCGACAGTCCCGGAACTCACACCAGACCACCTTGCCGGGCTCCCGCCCCCGCACGCCCCAGTCGTCGGACAGCGCGGCGACCAGCAGCAGCCCGCGACCGCGCTCCGACTCCGGCGTGACGTCCGGGGTGCGGATCTCGCCGGGGCCGCTGTCCTGGACCTCGACACGGAGTACGCCGGTGGTGTCGAGCCCCAGATCGAGCCGGAAGCAGCGGCCCGGCGGGACGCCGTGCAGCAGGGCGTTGGTGGCGAGTTCGCTCACGCAGAGCAGTACGTCGTCGCTGCGCCGGGTGAGACCCCAGTCGGCGAGGGTGATGCGGGTGAGATCTCTGGCCACGGCTACTGACCTGCGGTCGCGGGGGTAGAGGGCGGTGCGGGCGTGGAGGAGTTGGGGATGGGTGTTCATGGGGCGACTGTCACAGGGAGTCACTATGGTTGGGCAGTGAGTGAGGTCGTAGTCCTGATTACTACGAGCTCACTACGAGGAATTCCGGTGCGTACGGGGGAAGTGGTTGGCCATGTCGAAGAAGGTCAGTGCGTGGCAGGCGGTGGGTGCGCTGGTGGCGCACTTCCGGAGGGAAAACCGTCTGACTCAGGAGCAGTTCGCCGAGATGGCGAGCATTCACGTCGACACGGTGGGGTCGATCGAGCAAGGGAGGCTGGCTCTCCAGCCGGACCGTGCGGAACAGTTCGACGAACTGCTGGAGACCAAGGGGGCGTTGGCGCTCCTTGTGGCACGAATGCCGGTGCGCGAGAAGGTGGTGCAGTTCGCGCAGTCGTTGGTGGATCACGAGCAAGAGGCAGTGAGCTTCCTGTCGTACGAGACGCAGTTGGTCCCGGGGCTCCTGCAGACCCGGGAATACTGTCGCGCCACCTTCGACTCCCGCTATCCGGCGCTCGGCAGCGAAACGGCCGAACAGTGGGTCGCCGCCCGCATGGAACGGCAGTTGGTCTGGCAGCGGGAACAGCCGCCTGTGGGTCACTTCGTGTTGGAGGAGAGCATCCTGCGGCGACAGGTCGGTGGTCTGGAGGTGATGCGGGATCAGTTCCGCCGGATCCTGGAGTACACCGAGCCGGTGCACATGAGCTTCCAGATCATGCCCATGGACCGGATGCCCCACGCCGGTCTCGCGGGGCCGATGAGGCTGCTGGAGACCCCCGACAACCAGCGCCTTGTCTATCTGGAAGTGCAGCGGGCCAGTTTCCTGGTAGACGATCCCGACGAGGTCAGGGACTATCACCACAAGTATGGAATGCTGCGGTCACAGGCCCTCTCTCCCGACGAGAGCGTGCGCTACTTGCATGAGTTGCTAGGAGACCGATGAGCACCGCACTTCACTGGTTCAAGTCCAGCTACAGCAGCAACGAGGGCGGCGACTGCATCGAGGTCGCCACGCAACCCACCGCCGTTCACATCCGCGACTCCAAGAACACCGGCCCCGTCCTCACCGTGGCGCCCGGCGCTTGGGGCGCCTTCGTCGGGCTCGCTCGGCGGGACGGGGACGTGTAGCCGTCTGACCGGCCGGCCTACTCCGCGGGCTCGACTCCGGCCCGCAGCAGTCCGTACGTGTAGGCGTCCTCAAGTGCCTGCCAGGATGCGGCGATCACGTTCTCCGCGACACCGACCGTGGACCACTCGCCGGAGCCGTCGGACGTCGAGATGAGGACCCGGGTCGTGGACTGGGTGCCGTGGACGCCCTCCAGGATGCGGACCTTGTAGTCGACGAGGTCGAGCTTGGCCAGCTGGGGGTAGATCTTCTCCAGCGCCACGCGCAGGGCGCGGTCGAGGGCGTTGACCGGGCCGTTGCCCTCGGCGGTGGCGACGATGCGCTCGCCCTTGGCGTAGAGCTTGACGGTGGCCTCGTTGGCGTGGGTGCCGTCGGGGCGGTCCTCGACGATGGCACGCCAGGACTCGACCTCGAAGTAGCGCAGGGGCTTGCCCTGGACCTCGGCGCGCAGGAGCAGTTCGAAGCTCGCGTCGGCCGCCTCATAGGTGTAGCCCTTGAGCTCGCGCTCCTTGACCCGCTCGACGACCCGGCCGACCAGCTCGCGGTCGCCGCCGAGGTCGACGCCGAGCTCCTTGCCCTTGAGCTCGATCGAGGCACGGCCCGCCATGTCGGACACGAGCATCCGCATGGTGTTGCCGACGCGCTCGGGGTCGATGTGCTGGTACAGGTCCGGGTCGACCTTGATCGCGGAGGCGTGCAGTCCGGCCTTGTGGGCGAAGGCCGAGACACCGACGTACGGCTGGTGCGTGGAGGGGGTGAGGTTCACGACCTCGGCGATGGCGTGCGAGATCCGGGTCATCTCGCGCAGCGCGCCCTCGGGCAGGACCTGCTTGCCGTACTTGAGTTCCAGGGCGGCGACGACCGGGAAGAGGTTGGCGTTGCCGACGCGCTCGCCGTAGCCGTTGGCCGTGCACTGGACGTGGGTGGCGCCCGCGTCGACGGCGGCGAGGGTGTTGGCGACCGCGCAGCCGGTGTCGTCCTGGGCGTGGATGCCGAGCCGGGCGCCGGTGTCGGCGAGGACGGTGGAGACGACGGCCTGGACCTGGGCGGGCAGCATGCCGCCGTTGGTGTCACAGAGGATGACGACGGACGCGCCGGCCTCCGACGCGGCCCGTACGACGGCCTTCGCGTACTCGGGGTTGGCGCGGTAGCCGTCGAAGAAGTGCTCGCAGTCGACGAAGACCCGGCGGCCCTGCTCACGCAGGTACGACACCGTGTCGCGGACCATCTCCAGGTTCTCGTCCAGCGTGGTGCGCAGCGCCAGTTCCACATGCCGGTCGTGGGACTTCGCGACCAGGGTGATCACCTCGGCGCCCGAGTCCAGGAGCGCCTTGACCTGCGGGTCCTCGCTCGCCTTGGCGCCCGCGCGGCGGGTGGCACCGAAGGCGACGAGCTGGGCGTGCCGGAAGTCGATCTCCTGCCGGGCACGGGCGAAGAACTCGGTGTCCCGCGGGTTGGCGCCGGGCCAGCCGCCCTCGATGAAGCCCACGCCGAAGTCGTCCAGGTGCCGTGCGATGGCCAGCTTGTCCGCGACGGTGAGGTTGATTCCCTCGCGCTGCGCGCCGTCGCGCAAGGTGGTGTCGAAGACGTGGAACGAATCGTCGAGCTCGCTGGTTGCGGTCATGGTGTTCAAGGCTCCTGCTGTTGGATCCCGTCGGATCACGGTCGTTACCGGAATGACCGGCTCCACCGTCCCCAATGATCCCTCGCGCTTTGCTCCCGGCTGAAGGTGGGCCAGAAAAGCGAAAAACCTCTCGCGGGTGCGAGAGGTCTGCGCGCGGGTCGAGGACGACGGTGTCCACCCGTACCTGGTCGTACGTGGCGGTCACTGCGGACCGGCGCGCCTGCTGCCAATAATCATGGCGAACGAGAGCACGGGGGCAGTCTGGCACAACCCGCCCCCGTGTTCACTGTCCGTCTCAGGATGCGAGCACTGTGCTGATCACGGCAGGCGTCGTACGAAGCCGTCGTAGAAGCCGTTGGTGTCGCCCGCGACGAGTTGGCTCGACTCGCTGCCGAGGCCGATGCGGTGGGCGCCCGCGCTCACCGCGTAGACGGCGACGGACGCGTCCGTGACTGGTCCGCCCGCGACGGACTCGCTGACCAGCCGGGTGGAGCCGGTGCGCAGGTCGCGGAGGTAGACGTTGTCGGGCCCGAGGCGGCCGCCGGCCGGCCGCGGCTGCGCCTGATAGGTCACGTAGCGGCCGTCCGGGCTGAGCACGGGCTCGCTGATCCCGTCCTCGCCCGCGGGGCCGGCCTTGACCCGGCGGGTGACGTCCTGGCGCAGGTCGCGGACGTAGACCGTGGAGCCGGTGCCGGGGTCCTCGCCCGGGACCAGTTCCTCGTCGCCCCAGTAGGAGAAGGCGATGGTGCGGCCGTCCGCGGAGAGCGAGGCGGGCAGCGCGTACCGCTGGGCAGGGGTGCCGTCCGGCTTGACGTTGACCTGTTCCTCGGTGCCGGTGCGGCGGTCGTGCACCCAGGTGCGGCCGTAGGAGCTGCGCGGCACCAGCTGGGTGTACGCCACATAGCGGCCGTTGTCGCTCAGGCCCTGCAGCAGGGAGGGGTTGTCCGGGCGGTCCCGGTTGCTGATCCGCTCCACGGTTCCGGTACGGCGGTCGAGGAGGTAGACGATCCCGAAGAGGTCGCGGGGGTTGGTCTCCATCCGGTCGGCCTTGGCGTTGAAGGCGATGTAGCGGGCGTTCGGTGTCATCGTGGCGTTGCCGGTGAAGGCGGAGCCCCCGTCGAGGGCGACGCTGATCCGCTCGGTGCGGCCGGTGCGGCGGTCGTGCAGATAGATGTCCTGGGCCGCCTCGTTCGTGGGCGGGTGGTCCCAGTGGACCAGGTTTCTGGCGTTGGAGCTGAACAGCACGTACCGGCCGTCGGCGCTGATGGCCCGCGCCTCCGAATCGCCGCCGGCCGCCTGGGCGCCGTCCGAGGCGACATCGACCCGCTCGACCGTCCCCTTGCGCAGGTCGCGCACGAAGACGTCCGCGCTGCGGTTGGTGTCGCCGGGCACCAGATTGGAGGCGTACGCCGTGAAGAGAGCGAACCGGCCGTCCGCGCTGAACTGCGGTCCGTACGCGTTCGCGTCGGCCTGCTCCCCCGTCGCCGACAGCGTGACCCGCTCGGTCGCGGGCCTGGCAGCCGCTGCCCCGGACGAGGAGGTCGCCGTCAACGCGACCATGGCTCCCGCGACCACCGCGACGGACATCCCCCGCATGACTCTGAGCACGATTCCCCCTGTGTTCCCCGTTGTGTTCCCCGTGTGACGCTTGTCCCCGGCCCAGCGCCAAGGGCTCCTTTCGAGGCAAACGCACCACACGGCACAGCGTCAATCCCCCGAATTGAGTACAACCGGGGCACAGGCTCAGACGTCCGCGAGCAGGCTCTCGTCCAGGAACTCCCGTACGTGGCCGAGAACTTGCGTCCGGTCCGTCCCGCGCAGCCCGATCGCCACATGAATGGAGAAGCCGTCCAGCAGGGCCCGCAGCCGGGTCGCGTAACGCTCGGGGTCGACGCGGCGGAACTCCCCGCGCGACACCCCCTCCGCGATCAGCGCCACCAGGTCGCGGTGCCAGACGCCCTCGATGGCGGCCTGCCGGTCGCGGGCGTCCTCGTCGGCGTTCTGCGAACGGTTCCAGACCTCGAGCCAGAGGGTCCAGTGCGGGTCGCGGTGGCCGTCGGGGACATACAGGTCGACGTAGGCGTCGAGCCGCTCGCGGGCCGTGCCGCCGCGCGCCAGCAGCCGTCCCCGCGCGGCGCCCAGCCGGCCCTCGCTCCACTCCAGGGCCTGCAGCAGCAGCTCGTCCTTGGTGCGGAAGTAGTAGAGGAGGTGCCCGCTGCTCATCCCGACCTCGCGACCGAGCGCCGCCATGGTGAGCTTCTCCAGACCGCGCTCGGCGATCATCTCCATCGCGGCCGCCAGGACGTCCTCGCGGGGCGGGGCGGGGGTGCGTCGGCGGGTGGTCACGGGGCCGCCTCCACGCGCACGGCATCCGGGACGAGCCGTGTCTCGTAGCGGCTGCAGCAGTCGGCGGCCACGATGGCCACCTCGGCCCCGCACCCGCAGACGTGGTTGACCCCGTCCTCCCCGGTCGGACCGCAGCAGCCGATGAGGCGCCGGTAGTCGGAGTGGGGCGCGATGCCCAGGACGTCGTCCGGGTGCAGGACATACGTGCCGCGCGGCCCGGCGGAGACCAGGGCGCCCCGCTCGTCGGACATCCACTTGCCGCCGGGCACCACCCCGTCGTACTCCTGCGCGGGGTCGGCCGGTACGAACGGCGCCCCGAAGGGCAGCGGGTCGACGACGTAGGTCCCGCGGGGGACGCTCGGCGGGCCGTGCCGCCTGCCGTCGGGGCCCGGGAGCCCGTCCCAGCCGGGGTACTCGGGCATCTCGTCCAGTTGCCGGACGGGCTCGGTCAGCCGGCTTCCGCAGGCGGCGCAGATCAGCACGTTCACCCGTACGTTCTACCTGACGGTCCTGCCCCGCGGGCCGTCAGCGGACCTTCGGCTGCTGCTGGGTGATGCAGTGGATGCCGCCGCCGCCCGCGAAGATGGTCCGGGCGTCCACCAGGGTCACCGTCCGCTCCGGGAAGAGCCGGCGGAAGATCCCGGCGGCGATCTCGTCGCGCGGGTCGTCGAAGCCGCAGAGCACGACGCCGCCGTTGCAGAGGTAGTGGTTGATGTAGGAGTAGTCGGCCCAGTGCCCGTCGGCCTCCAGCACGGTGGGCGCCGGGACCTCGACGACCTCCAGGCTGCGGCCCCGCGCGTCCGTCTGCGCCCTCAGCAGCCCGATGACCTCCTTCGTCACCTCGTGGTCCGGGTGCGCCGGGTCCGGCTGCGCGTGCGCGACCACGACACCGGGGCGCGCGAACGCGGCGACGATGTCGACATGGCCGAGGGTGCCGAAGCCGTGCGGGGGGTAGTCGCCGGTGAGGCCGCGGGGCAGCCAGATCGCCTTGCGGGTGCCGAGCTGGGCGTGGATCTCCGCCTCGACCTGCTGCTTCGTCCAGTCCGGGTTGCGCTCGGGGCCGAGCTGCACGGTCTCTATGAGCAGGACCGTCCCCTCGCCGTCGACGTGGATCGCACCGCCCTCGTTGACCAGCTTCGAGGCGTACGTCCTCGCGCCCGCGAGGTCCGAGACATACGCGGCGATCTTCGCGTCGTGCTCCCAGCGGGCCCAGCCCTGGGCGCCCCAGCCGTTGAACGTCCAGTCCACGGCGGCGAGTTCACGTCCGTTCGTGAGGAACGTGGGCCCGATGTCCCGCATCCACGCGTCGTCCAGCTCACGCTCGACCGTGTCGACGTCCGGGCCCAGCAGCGCCTGCGCGTGCGCCGACTGCCCCGGCCCGCACACCACCGTCACCGGCTCGAAGCGGCGGACCGCACGGGCGACCGACGCCCAGGCGGCGCGCGAGGCGGCGAGGTCCTCCGGATCGTCGAAGGTCGTGTTGGGCCCCGGCCACGCCATCCAGGTGCGCTCGTGCGGGGCCCATTCGGCGGGCATGCGGAAGCCGTCGGCAGTAGCAGCCATGGAGGCAGTCCTTTTCAAAAGTGTGTCACTTTTCGCGGAAGTGTCACAGAAAGTAGAGGCGGTTCAGGGAGACGGAGTCGGCCGGCTGCGAGCGGACCGGCTCTCCGTCGAGGGTGACCAGACCGGTCCGCTGGTCGACGTCCACCGCTCCGGTACGGGAGTTGAGCCGCAGGTCGGCCGGTCCGATGCCGCGGGTGCCGCGCACGGCGACCCTTCTGCGCCGGGTCGGCATGGTGTCGTTGCCCTGGTCCAGGGCGGCCTGCGCGACGAAGGCGACGGAGATCTCGGCGGGCGTCGCCCCGTGCGCCCCGAACTGCGGTCCGAGGACCAGCGGTTCACAGGTGTCCGTCGCCGCGTTCGGGTCGCCGACCACGCCGTACGCCGGGAAGCCGGACTTGAGGACGAGCTGCGGCTTCGCCCCGAAGTACTCCGGCCGCCACAGCACGATGTCGGCGAGCTTGCCCACCTCGATCGACCCGACCTCGTGCGAGAGCCCGTGGGCGATCGCCGGGTTGATGGTCAGCTTGGCCATGTAGCGCAGGACGCGCTCGTTGTCGTGCTCCTCCGGGGCGCCGAACTCGGCCTTCATCTTCCCGGCCATGGCGAAGGTACGGCGGACGGTCTCGCCGGCCCGGCCCATGCCCTGCGCGTCGGACGAGGTGATGCCGATGGCGCCCAGGTCGTGCAGCACGTCCTCGGCGCCCATGGTCCCGGCGCGGATGCGGTCACGGGCCATGGCGGCGTCGCCCGGCAGGTCCGTCTTCAGGTCGTGGACGGAGACGATCATGCCGTAGTGCTCGGCGACGGCGTCCCGCCCGAAGGGGAGGGTCGGGTTGGTGGAGGAGCCGATGACGTTCGGGACACCCGCCATCTTCAGGACGTTCGGGACGTGCCCGCCGCCGCACCCCTCGATGTGGAAGGCGTGGATGGTCCGGCCCTCCAGCACCCGCAGGGTGTCCTCCACCGACAGGCACTCGTTCAACCCGTCGCTGTGCAGGGCCACTTGGACGTCGTGCTCCTCGGCGACGCGCAAGGCCGTGTCCAGGGCGCGCGTATGGGCGCCCATGTCCTCGTGCACCTTGAAGCCGCTCGCGCCGCCCTCGGCCAACGCCTCCACCAGGGGCGCGGAGTGCGAGGACGAACCGCGCCCCAGGAAGCCGATGTTGACCGGCCAGGCGTCGAAGGCGTTGAAGGCGTGCCGCAGCGCCCACGGCGAGTTGACGCCGACCCCCCACACGGGCCCGAACTCCTGCCCGATGATCGTGGTCACGCCGGACGCCAGCGAGGCCTCCATGATCCGCGGCGACAGCAGATGGACGTGCGTGTCCACGGCACCGGCGGTGGCGATGAGCCCCTCACCGGACACGATCGAGGTGCCCGTGCCGACGACGACGTCGACCCCGTCGAGGGTGTCGGGGTTCCCGGCGCGCCCGATCGAGCAGATCCGTCCCTCCCGGATGCCGATCGACACCTTCCGGATCCCCTGCACGGCATCGATCACCACCACATTGCTGATGACGACGTCACAGGTCTCCCGGACGGCCGCCGCCTTGAGGTGCAGCCCGTCGCGGGCGGTCTTGCCGAAGCCGGCGAGGAACTCGTCGCCGTACCGCTGGGAATCGGACTCCACGCGGACGGTCAGCCCGGAGTCGCCGAGCCGGACCCGGTCGCCGGCGCGGGGCCCGTGGGTGGCGGCATAGGCCCGGGGGTCGATGCTCGCGTAGGAATCGTTGCTCATCGGTCTGCTCCCAGATATCCGCAGGCGGCGGCCCTGCGCAGGGCCTCTTCCTTCGCCCCCGGCGCGTCCAGCGCCCCGTCGACGAGCCCCGCGAACCCGATCGCGACCCGATCGCCCCCGATCGGCACCAGCCCGACCTCGACGCTCTCCCCCGGCCCGAACCGCACCGACGACCCGGCGGGCACGGCGAGCCGCATCCCATAGGCCTGTTCGCGTACGAAGTCGAGGCGCGGGTTGGCCTCGAAGAAGTGGAAGTGGGAGGTGACCGAGACGGGCACGGTGGCGGTGTTGGTCACCGTCAGCCGCACGGCCGCCTCGGGCTCGGCATGCTCGGGCCCGGGCAGCAGCGCGCCCGGCGCCTGCTCCCCCAGCCCGCCCCCGCCGATCGGATCGCTCACCACCGCGAGCCGCGAACCGTCGTCGAAGACGGCCTCGACATGCACCTCGGTGACGACGTCCGCGACACCGGGCAGCACATCGTCCGGGCCGAGGACGGACCGGGCGCGCTCGATGGCCTCGGCGAGCCGGGCGCCGTCGCGGGCGGCCTCGCAGACGGTGTCCGCTATGAGCGCGGTGGCCTCGGGCACGTTGAGCCGAAGGCCCCGGGCGCGCCGCGCCCGGGCCAGCTCGGCGGCCCCGAAGAGCAGCAGCCGGTCGCGTTCGGTCGGTGTCAGCCGCATATCCATCCCTCCATTTAGAGCGACACTCTAAACGCGGGGTTGCCAAGGGGGAAGGTCTTGACGCCTACAGCGTCACGGGTCACATTGAGTGCCGCTCTAACCGCCGCTCACCAACCGAAAGGGCCGCCATGCCGATCTCGATAGAACAGCGCGGAGTGGACACCATCCCCGAAGAGGAACGCACCAGCGGGCCCCGCGACCTCGTCTCGATCCTGCTGGGCTCCAACCTCTGTCTGGGCGTGATCATCTTCGGCTGGCTGCCGCCGTCGTTCGGCCTGGACTGGTGGTCGTCGCTGAGCTCGATCGTGGTCGGCACCGTGGCGGGCACGGCCCTGACGGCGCCCCTGGCCCTGATCTCGCTGCGCACCGCGACGAACCTCTCCACCTCCTCCGGCGCCCAGTTCGGCGTGCGCGGGCGGCTGGTCGGCTCGGTGGTCGGTCTGCTCCTCGCCCTCGGCTACACGGCGCTGACCGTGTGGATCGGCGGGGACGTGATGGTCGGCGTGCTCAGGCGGCTGTTCGGGCTGCCGGTGGACGGAGTGGCGTACGCCCTGGTCTACGCCGTCCTCGCCGGGGCGACGGTCGCCGGCGCCGTGTACGGGTACCGGGTGCTGCTGGCCATGTCCCGGGTCCTGGCGATCGGCATGACGGCGCTGCTGGCACTGGGCGTCATCGCCTACGCCCCGCACTTCAGCACCTCGGCGATCCCGGAGACGGGCGGCTATCTGCTGGGCGGCTACTGGCCGACCTGGTTCCTGGCGACGGTGGCCGCGGGACTGTCCGGCCCGATCGCCTTCATCACCCTGCTCGGCGACTACACCCGCTACATCTCCCCGGCCCGCCACTCCTCCCGCCGGGTCCTGCACGCGACCTGGCTCGGCCTGATCCTGGGCCTGCTGGTCCCCCAGCTCTTCGGCACCTTCACGGCGTACGCGGCCCGCGCGGCGGCGGACTACGCGGGCCCGCTGGTGACGGCGTCCCCCGCCTGGTACCTGATCCCGCTCCTGCTCTCCGCCTCCGCGGGCTCGGTCGGCAACGCGGGTCTGATGCTGTACTCCATGGGCCTCGACCTGGACGCGATCCTGCCGCGGGCGTCCCGCGCCCGGGCCACCTACACCGTCGCGATCGTCGCCACGGCCTGCGTCTTCATCGGCCACTACACCTGGAACGCCCAGTCCGCGATGACGTCCTTCGTCCTCCTCCTGACGGCCATCGGCACCCCGTGGGCGGTCATCACCCTGATCGGCTTCGTGCGCTGCCGCGGGGTGTACGACGCTGACGCCCTGCAGGTCTTCAACCGCCGCGCCCGGGGCGGGATCTACTGGTACCGGGCGGGCTGGAACGTGCGCGCGACGGTGTCCTGGGCGGTGGGCGCCGGGTGCGGCCTGCTGGGGGTGTCACTGCCGTCGTACCAGGGCCCACTGCTGTCGCTGACGGGCGGGGTGGACTGCAGCTTCGTGCTGTCGGGGCTGGTGGGCGGCGTGACGTACTCGGTGCTGCATCCGAGGGTGCTTTTCAAGCCCCGGCCGGCCACCCCAGCCCGTCCGGCGTTTGAGGACGAGGCCGTTCAGGCCGAAACGGGGGGCCTGGGGGGCAGAGCCCCCCAGTAGGGCCCCTAGGCGAGAGGGTGCATCCAACCGTGCTTGTCCTCGGCCGTCCCACGCTGGATGTTCAGCAGCGCCTCACGAAGGCGGAGCGTCACCTCGCCCGGCTCGCCACCCGCCTGCTGCCACTCGGCGCTCTCGCGCTTGACGGTGCCGACCGGGGTGATCACGGCGGCGGTACCGCAGGCGAAGACCTCGGTCAGCGTGCCGTTCTCGGCGTCGCGCTGCCACTGGTCGATGGAGACGCGGCCCTCCTCGGACTCGTAGCCGAGGTCGCGGGCGACGGTCAGGAGCGAGTCACGCGTGACGCCCTCCAGGATGGAGCCCGTCAGCGAGGGCGTGATGATCTTGTCTCCGTACACGAAGTACAGGTTCATGCCGCCGAGTTCCTCGACCCACTTGTGCTCGACCGCGTCGAGGTAGCAGACCTGGTCGCAGCCCTTGGCGGCGGCCTCGGCCTGGGCGAGCAGGGAGGCCGCGTAGTTGCCGCCCGTCTTCGCGTCACCCATGCCGCCGGGGACGGCGCGGACGCGGTCCTCGGAGAGCCAGATGGAGACCGGCCTGACGCCGCCGGGGAAGTAGGCACCGGCCGGGGAGGCGATGACCAGGAAGAGGTACTCGTTGGCGGGCTTCACGCCCAGGCCGACCTCGGTCGCGATCATGAACGGGCGCAGATAGAGGGACTCCTCGCCGCCGTGCGCGGGCACCCATGCCTTGTCCTGCTGGACGAGGACGTCACAGGCCTCGATGAACGTCTCGACCGGAAGCTCGGGCATGCCGAGGCGGTGCGCCGAGCGCTGGAAGCGGCGGGCGTTCATCTCGGGGCGGAAGGTGGCGACCGAGCCGTCCGGGCGGCGGTAGGCCTTGAGGCCCTCGAAGATCTCCTGGGCGTAGTGCAGGGTCATGTTCGCCGGGTCGAGCGAGAGCGGGCCGTACGGGACGAGCTGGCCGTCGTGCCAGCCGCGGCCCTCGGTCCACTTGATCGTCACCATGTGGTCGGTGAAGTGGCGGCCGAACCCGGGGTTCGCCAGGATCGCCTCGCGCTCCGCGTCGGAGAGCGGCGAGGCCGAGGGCTTGAGCTCGATCGTGGGCGTCGTCATGAGTGGTTGTCCTTCACCGGTTGTGTGTGACGGGCCGCGCTCACGTCCGTACGGCCGGTGGCCAGTGCTAGGACGTCCGAGCATTCCCTCAATCCGCGGCTCCGCGTCCGATTATCGCAAGGCGGGGGACCGTGGAAGAAACGGCGTGAAATGCGGCCCAGGGGATGATGGTGGCACCCGGCGGGGACACAGCGGAAGCCGCCGGGTGCTGATGCGACCCGGCGGCTTCGAATGGGGGTCCCCCCGCTCGAGCGAAGTCGAGAGTGGGGGATTCGAGGAGCGCGGGGTCAGCCGGCTACTCGTACGGCCAGCGCGTCACCGATCTCCGACGTGGAGCGCGCGGGCTTGCCGGTGCGCTCCGCGAGGTCGGCGGAGACCGCCTCCTCGATGCGGGCGGCCTCGGCCTCGTAGCCGAGGTGGCGCAGGAGCAGCGCGACGGACAGGACCGTGGCGGAGGGGTCGGCCTTGCCCTGGCCCGCGATGTCGGGAGCCGAACCGTGCACGGGCTCGAACATCGAGGGGAACTCGCCGGACGGGTTGATGTTCCCGCTCGCGGCGACGCCGATGCCGCCGGAGACGGCCGCGGCGAGGTCGGTGATGATGTCGCCGAAGAGGTTGTCGGTGACGATCACGTCGAAGCGCGCCGGGTCGGTGACCAGGTAGATGGTCGCCGCGTCGACGTGGATGTAGTCGGTGGTGACCTCGGGGAACTCCTCGGCCACCTTGTTGAAGATGTTCGTCCACAGGTGACCCGCGAAGGTCAGCACGTTGTTCTTGTGGACCAGCGTGAGCTTCTTGCGGGGGCGGGCCTGGGCGCGGGCGAAGGCGTCGCGGACCACGCGCTCGACACCGAAGGCCGTGTTCACGGAGACCTCGGTGGCGACCTCGTGCTCGGTGCCCTTGCGGATGGTGCCGCCGTTGCCGGTGTACGGGCCCTCGGTGCCCTCGCGGACCACGACGAAGTCGATGCTCGGCTCGCCGGCCAGCGGGGTGGCCACACCCGGCAGGAGCTTCGACGGACGCAGGTTGACGTGGTGGTCGAAGGCGAAGCGGAGCTTGAGCAGGAAGCCGCGCTCCAGGACGCCGGAGGGGACACTCGGGTCGCCGATCGCGCCGAGCAGAATGGCGTCGTGCTTCTTCAGCGCGTCGAGGTCGGCGTCGGTGAGGGTCTCACCGGTGGCGTGGTAGCGCTTGGCTCCGAAGTCGTACTCCTTGGTCTCCAGCTTCACATCCTGCGGAAGGACGGCGGAGAGGACCTTCAGACCTTCGGCCACGACCTCCTGGCCGATGCCGTCACCGGGAATCACTGCGAGATTGATGCTGCGAGACATGTCGGCACCCTACTCCCCGTCCCATGGGATGACACCGGCAGTCCGCCATACGGACATCCGATCGGGCGGCGGCGCCGTTCCGACACCCTCCATTCACCCGTACGCATGGCGGGCGTTGGGATTCGCTGGGAAATTCCCTCTCATGGAGATACCCGACTTCGGCATCCCGCCGCAGCTCGCAAGCCGGATGAGCATGGCCGAGCAGCACGAGTACCTGCGTACGAAGCTGACGCGGCGCCGCACGCTGGTGACGGCGGGCGCGGTGGCGGCGGGCGGGGTGCTGGCCGGCTGCGGCGGCGGACCGGGAGCGCCGGGCACGAGGAGCTCGGCGCCCGCGACCCCGACGGTGCACGGCTCGGTCGTCTCGCCCTTCGGTCGGCATCTGGCCTTCGGCGCCGACCCGAAGTCACAGATGCGGGTCTCCTGGCAGGTCCCGCTGGCGGTGCGGAAGCCATACGTCCGCATCGGCCTCGAGCCCGACGGCCTGAGCCGGAAGATCGAGGCCGAGGTCCGCGATCTGCACACGCCGGGCGTGACGGGCGTGCGTGCGGCGCTGGAGCAGTACTACCTCCACGCTGCCCTGGACGGCCTGCGCCCCGGCACGACGTACTACTACGGCGTGGGCCACGAGGGCTTCGATCCGGCGGATCCGAAGCACCGCTCGACGATCGGCACCTTCCGCACGGCGCCGGCGTCCCCGGAGAAGTTCGTGTTCACGGCCTTCGGTGACCAGGGGGTCAGCCAGGCAGCGGCCGCCAACGACCACGTCATCCTGCGCCAGAAGCCCGCCTTCCACCTGCACGCGGGTGACATCTGCTACGCCGACACCAATGGCCGGGGCGAGAAGTCGGACGGCTACGACCCCGCGTTCTGGGACCTGTTCCTCAAGCAGAACGAGCCGGTGGCGAGGTCGGTGCCGTGGATGGTGACGACCGGCAACCACGACATGGAGGCCTGGTACTCACCGGAGGGCTACGGCGGCCAGCTGGCCCGCTTCTCCCTCCCGGACAGCGGCTTCGACGCGCGCACGGCGCCCGGGGTGTACGCGTTCACGTACGGCAACGTCGGCTTCGTGGCACTGGACGCGAACGACGTCTCGTACGAGATCCCCGCCAACTTCGGCTACAGCGGCGGCAGGCAGACGAAGTGGCTGGACGAGAAGCTGGCCGAGCTGCGGTCGGCGAAGGGCGTCGACTTCGTCGTCGTCTTCTTCCACCACTGCGCCTACTCGACCTCCGCGCACGCCTCCGACGGCGGGGTACGGGCTCAGTGGCTGCCGGTGTTCGCCAGGCACCAGGTGGACCTGGTGATCAACGGCCACAACCATGTCTACGAGCGGACGGACGCCATCAGGAACGGCGGGGTCGGCAGGCCGGTCCCCATCGGCGCGTCGACCGACCCGACACGGGACGGGACCGTGTACGTCACGGCGGGCGGCGGCGGCCGTGATCTGTACGGCTTCCCGGCGGGCGTGAAGGAGAGCTACGAGGGACACGTCACGCACCACGACTCCGTCGACACCTTCCAGTGGACGAAGTCGATGGCCTCCGCGGCGGAGACCGTGGAGTGGTCACGGGTGCGCTACCGGGGCTTCTCGCTGCTCACGGTGGAGGCGGAGAGCGGTGCGAGGCCCACCCTGAAGGTGTCGGCGCTCACGGACAGCGGCGAGCGCATCGATCACTTCGAGGTGCGGCGCGGGGTGTGAGTCCGCGCCGCACCTCATACGGGTGCGGCTCCCGGCTCAGTGGTGATGCCCGGCTCAGTGGCCGGTCGAACCACCGTTGTCCCTGCGGTCCAGGGCGCGCTGGAGGGCGGCTGCGGCGTTCTTGCGGTCGGACTCGCTCGTACGGGAGATGTGACGGACTCGGCGGCGTGCGGTCGTCTCGGCCATGGGAAATCGACTCCTTCGACATCCGGGAGTGCGGAAAGGGGTTACGAGACGCCGGATGGGGCGGGGAGCGGCGCCGCAGGGGTTGCCTGCACGGGGCGCACTCACGACCGCCATTCGCTTGGTCGAGCGAGACGTTCGGCTCCTACAAAAGTAAGCGAGCGGGCCCGGTCTGTCTCCACAATTACTCGGACTTCCTACTATCTGAGACGGTGGATGGGGTCACACGGCTCTGATCAGGTGTAATGTCGTTTTTTGCCGGATTCCAACCGAGGGAAGGGTGAGGTCATGCCCGACACGGTCAAGGCACTTCTCGAGGGCGGCCCGCAGGATCTGCCCGCACGGATCGTCCCGGTCGACACCTCCGGACCGGACCTGAAGATCGAGCTCCGGAACGGCTACGAGCACTTCAGGGTGACCTCGCGTCACGCGAACACCCCGGAAGGCAGCCTGCCGGTGTACGAGTGGTGGGAGCGGACGGAGATGCCCGGCTAGGCCGTCGCCGGCCCGACCGCCTCCCGGAAGCCTTTCGGGTCGTCCGTCCACACCATGTGCCCCGCGTCCGGCAGGATCACCCGGCGCACGCGGGGCAGGGCGCTTTCCAGGGAGTCCACGGCGCAGCGGGGGCGGATGTCCCGGGCGCCGTCGAGGATCAGGACCGGCAGGTCGAGGGCGCGGCAGGCGTCGTAGAGCTCCGGCGTGCCCCAACTGCGCCTGCGTTCCTGGTTGAGGGCCCTGCCGCACTCGTGGTTGATCCCGAGCCAGGGGTCGGCCATCCGTTCGGCGCGCGCCGGCGCCCGCTCCTGGTCCTGGAACTCGGCCGACCACTGGAGGACCGCCGACTCCCGGTCCTCGTCGTCGGATCGCACCGGCCGGTCGTCCAACTCCCGCCAGCGGGCAAGGCGTTCGGGCTGCTCGCCGAGGCGGGCGAGGAGGTTGGCCAGGAAGGCGGGGTGCCAGTCGCAGTCCGGTCCGATGCCCGTGCCGGCCACGTACACGAGCGCGCTCACCCGCTCCGGGTGCGCCAGGGCGTAGCTCAGCGCGAGCTGCGCGCCCCACGAGTGGCCCAGCAGCCGTATCCGCTCCAGACCGAAGTGCCGTCGTACGGCGTCGAGATCGGCGACGAAGCGGTCGAGCGTCCAGGGACCGGCGACCTCCCGCTCCGAACGCCCGCAGCCCCGCTGGTCCCAGCGGACCACCGGGGTCAGGTCGGCGAGCAGCTCCGCCAGGTCCTCGAAGTAGTCCCACAGGCCCGGCCCGCCGTGGCAGAGCACCAGGGGATCGCCAATGCCCGACCGCGCGGCCCACAGACGTACGCCGTCGTCGGCCACCACGGTCGGGCTCTCGTTCTGCGTCACCGTCATGAGGGGCAGTCTGCCCCGGCGGCGGGTCAGCCCATGTGCGGGTACGTGTAGTCCGTCGGCGGGACCAGCGTCTCCTTGATCGCGCGGGTCAGGGTCCAGCGCATCAGGTTCTGCGGGGCGCCGGCCTTGTCGTTGGTGCCGGAGGCGCGGCCGCCGCCGAAGGGCTGCTGGCCGACGACGGCGCCGGTCGACTTGTCGTTGATGTAGAAGTTGCCGGCCGCGTAGCGGAGCCTGTCCATCGTGTACGCGGCCGCCGCGCGGTCGCCCGAGATGACCGAGCCGGTCAGCGCGTAGTCGGACACCGACTCCATCTGGGTCAGCATCTCCTCGTACTTGTCGTCCTCGTAGACGTACACGGCGAGGAACGGGCCGAAGTACTCGGTGCGGAAGACCTCGTTCTCCGGGTCGTCGCACTCGACGACCGTCGGACGGACGAAGTAGCCGACCGAGTCGTCATAGCTGCCGCCCGCGACGATCGTGCAGGCCGGGTCGGACTTCGCGCGGTCGATGGCGGCCTTGTTCTTGGCGAAGGAGCGCTCGTCGATGACGGCGCCGACGAAGTTGGTGAGGTCGGTGACGTCACCCATGGTCAGATAGTCCACCTCGGCGGCGAACTCCTCCTTGAAACCGGAGTTCCAGATGGAGGCGGGGATGTAGGCGCGGGAGGTCGCGCTGCACTTCTGGCCCTGGTACTCGAAGGCACCGCGGGTGAGCGCCGTCTTCAGGACCGCGCGGTCGGCGCTGGGGTGCGCGACCAGGAAGTCCTTGCCGCCGGTCTCGCCGACCAGGCGCGGGTAGGAGCGATACTTCTCGATGTTGTTGCCGACCGTCTTCCACAGGTACTGGAAGGTCTTGGTCGAGCCGGTGAAGTGGATGCCGGCCAGGTCGCGGTGCTCGAGCGCCACCTTGGAGACCTCGATGCCGTCACCGGTGACGAGGTTGATGACGCCCTTGGGCAGACCCGCCTCCTCCAGCAGCTGCATCAGCAGGACGGCCGCGTGGGTCTGGGTCGGGGACGGCTTCCAGACGACGACGTTGCCCATAAGCGCGGGGGCGGTGGGCAGATTGCCCGCGATCGCGGTGAAGTTGAACGGCGTGATCGCGTAGACGAAGCCCTCCAGCGGGCGGTGGTCGAGGCGGTTCCAGACACCCGGGGAGTTGGCCGGGGGCTGCTCGGCCAGGATCTGGCGGGCGTAGGCGACGTTGAAGCGCCAGAAGTCGATCAGCTCGCAGGGACAGTCGATCTCGGCCTGCTGGGCGGTCTTCGACTGACCGAGCATGGTGGACGCCGCGAGGGTCTCGCGCCACGGGCCGGACAGCAGCTCGGCCGCGCGCAGGATGATCGCGGCACGGTCGTCGAAGGACATCGCGCGCCAGGCGGGCGCGGCGGCGAGGGCCGCGTCGATGGCGTCCTGCGCGTCCTGCTGGGTGGCGTTGGCGTACGTGCCCAGGCGGGCCTTGTGGTTGTGCGGCTGCACGACGTCGAACCGCTCGCCGCCGCCCATCCGCTTCTCGCCGCCGATCGTCATCGGCAGGTCGACCGGGTTCTCGGCCAGCTCCTTGAGCTTGGCCTCGAGCCGGGCGCGCTCGGGCGAACCGGGGGCGTAGCCGTGCACCGGCTCGTTGACGGGGGTGGGGACCTGGGTCACAGCGTCCATGGGATCCGTAACTCCTTGATGTTGAGCGGGTGTTGCGAGCGGGGGTGCGGGCTCAGCCCTTGCTGATCATGCTTCGCACGAAGAACCGCAAGTTGGCGGGCTTCTCCGCAAGCCTTCGCATGAAGTAGCCGTACCAGTCGGTGCCATAGGCGGTGTAGACGCGCATGCGGTGGCCCTCGGCGGCCAGCCGCAGGTGCTCGTCGCTGCGGATGCCGTAGAGCATCTGGAACTCGTACTCGTCGAGCTTGCGCCCGGCCCTGCGGGCGAGTTCCTGCGCTATGGAGATGAGGCGCGGGTCGTGGGACCCGATCATCGGATACCCCTCGCCCTGCATCAGAGTCCTCAGGACCCGGACGTACGCCTTGTCGATCTCCTGCTTCTGCTGGTACGCGACCTCGGCGGGCTCCTTGTACGCGCCCTTCACCAGCCGCACCCGGCTGCCGACCGCGGCGAGACGGCGGGCGTCGGCCTCGGTACGGAACAGATAGGCCTGGATGACGCAGCCGGTCTGCGGGAAGTCCTTCCGCAGCTCCTCGTGGATGGCGAACATCGAGTCGAGGGTGGTGTGGTCCTCGGCGTCGAGCGTGACCGTCGTACCGATGGCGGCGGCGGCCTCGACGACGGGCCGGACGTTGGCGAGGGCCAGCTCGTGGCCGCCGTCCAGCGCTTGCCCGAACATCGACAGTTTGACGGACATCTCGACCCGCTCACCGAGGCCGAGGTCGCTCAGCCGGTCGATCAGCGTCAGGTAGGCGTCGCGGGCCGCGGCGGCCTGCTCGGGGGTGGTGATGTCCTCGCCGACGACGTCCATCGTCAGCTCCAGGCCGCGACCGGTGAGGTCCTTGATGATCGGCAGGATGTCGTCGACGGTCTCACCGGGGATGAAGCGGTCGACGACCTGCTTGGTCACCGGGGCCGCCGAGATCAGGCGTCGCATCCGGTCGCTGCGCGACGCGGCAAGAATCACGGGACCCAGCACGGGGCACCTCCACAAACCAGCAGATAGAACCACCGTGAAACCTAAGGATCCCTCCGATCCTCAGCCATCGACAGCTGTCACGCATCCGTGCCGCAGATCTCAGACAGATGTATGAAGCGGGCTCGGAAATGCGGGAGAATGCCCGAGTGACGTCCGAAAGTTTCAGGCACGCGGGTGACTACCAGGAGCTGGTCGACGAGATCTCCGAGCTCCTCGGCGCCCCCGCGACCCTGGAGAACCGGGACTTCGAGCTGATCGCCTTCGGTGCCTACGACAGTGAGGGCGACCTCGACGCCTCCGCGCTGGACCCCGTGCGCACCCGCTCGATCCTGACGCGGCGCTCCACGTCCGCGGTCCGTTCGTGGTTCGAGGGCTTCGGCATCACCCGGGCGACGGGCCCGGTCCGTATCCCGCCGACGCCCGAGGCGGGCGTGTACCGGGGACGCATCTGCCTTCCGGTGCGCCATCGGGGTGTCGTCCTCGGCTATGTCTGGCTGCTGGACTCCGACCCGGGCCCGACCGAGCGGCAGCTGACCGCGGCCATGGAGGTGGCGGCCCGCATCGGCGCGCTGCTGGCGGACGAGGCGCAGCACGGCGCCGACCTCACCCGGGAGCTGCGGGCCGTGCTCACCGCCGAGCGCGGCTGGCCGCAGGACATGGCGGTGGCGGAGCTGCGCACCGCGCTGGGCCCGCGCGCGGACGGCCTGCACACGGTGGTCTGCGTGACCCCCTGGCCGTCCGCCGACCCGGACGACGCCCCTTCCGTGCGTACGGTGCCGGGGGCGACGGCGCTGTGCACGGTGCCGTGGGGCGCGGCCTCCCACTCCCTCGCCCTGCTGGTACGGCTGCGCTCGGCGGACGTCCTGACGCCGGCCACCTCGGCGGCGGGGCGGCTGCTGGAGCGGGCGCGGCAGCTGGAACGGGGCGGCACGGCGGCGTGCGGCATCGCGGCCGCGCGCACCGGGCTCGCGGAGCTGGCGACGGCCTGGCGCGAGGCCCTGGCGGCGGCGCGGGCCGCGCTGGCGGAGCCCCGGCTCGGCCCGGTCGCCGAGTGGGCCCACATCGGCCCGTTCCGTCTGCTGACGGCGCTGCCCCCGGAAGTGGCCCACGACCCCGCCGTACACACCCTGCTTTCCCCTGCCCACCGCGAACTCGCCCGCACCGCCGAGATCTACCTGGACTGCGCGGGCCAGGCCGCCCGCACGGCCGCCGAGTTGGGCATCCACCGCCAGACCCTGTACTACCGCCTGTCCCGCGTGGAGAAGCTGACGGGCCTCGACCTGGACGACGGCGAGGACCGGCTGCTGCTGCACATGGCGTTGAAGGGAGCGCGGTTGTAGGAGAGCACGGTTGTTGCCGTGCCCCTGCGGGAAGACGGTGAACCCCGGTCGGGCACCGGGTCAGCCCTCCTTGACGCCCGCGATCACGCGGCGCAGGCCCTCGGTGAGCTGCTCGGCGCTGGTCGCCGAGTCGGGGTCGAAGAGCCACTGCACCATGAGGCCGTTGAGCAGCGTCTGGTAGAAGCGGCCCTCGGTGTCGACGGTCTCCTTGTCCAGCTCGCCCTCCGGGACGCCGTTGAACATGGGCACGATCCCCGAGCGGCCCTGCTCCTGCGCCTCGGCCAGCAGCTTGCGCACCTCCGGGAGCCGGTCCCCCTGGAAGATGAGCTCGAAGCTCAGCAGCCAGATCGCACGCGTCTCGGGCAGCGAGCCGATGATGTTCGCCCACACCTCCTGGAAGCGTTCCAGCGAGCCGGGGGCCGCCGCCACCTCGCCGCCCGCGCCCCACCCGGGATCGAAGTCGTCACCGGCCCCCTCCACCAGGGAGACATAGGCCTGCACCAGCAGCGCGTCCTTCGACCCGTAGTGGTAGCCGATCGACGCCAGGTTGGTCCCCGACTCCTTGACGATGTCCCGCGCGGTCGTGCGCAGGAACCCCTTCTCCAGCAGGCAGCGCTTGGCGCCCTCGAGCAGATCCTCACGATGTCCCATGTCCGCCACCCTACCGCCGATCCATACAGCCGTCCTAGACGCATGAATTATACAATCGTTCTAGACAACCGTTTAAGACGCTCGTACAGTCACTGCCATGACGAACTCGACGGGCACCACCACCACTGCGGCCGGCGTCCTGGCCGGCCGCCGCGAATGGACCGCACTGGGCGTGCTGATGCTCCCGCTGCTGCTGGTCTCCATGGACGTCTCGGTCCTCTACTTCGCCGTCCCGGCGATCAGCGCCGACCTCGAGCCGAGCGGCACCCAGCAGCTGTGGATCTTCGACATCTACGCCTTCGTCCTGGCCGGCCTGCTGATGACGATGGGCTCGCTGGGCGACCGCATCGGCCGCCGCAAGCTCCTCCTGATCGGCGCGGCGGCCTTCGGCGTCGCCTCCCTGGTCGCGGCGTACGCGAACAGCGCCGAGACCCTGATCGCGGCTCGCGCGGTGCTCGGCATCGGCGGCGCGACCCTGATGCCGTCGACGATGGCGCTGATCCGCACGATGTTCACCGACCCCGGCCAGCGCGCGAAGGCGATCGGCATGTGGTCCGGCGTGATGACGGCCGGCATCGCGCTCGGCTCGGTGATGAGCGGTGTGCTGGTCCAGTACTTCTGGTGGGGCTCGGTCTTCCTGGTCAACCTGCCCGCGATGGCACTGCTGCTGGTCCTCGGCCCGTTCCTGCTGCCGGAGTCACGCGACCCGAACCCCGGCCGCTTCGACTGGCTGAGCGTCCCGCTGTCGATGGCCGCGGTGCTCCCCGTCATCTACGGCCTCAAGGAGATCCCGTCCGAGGGCTGGAACGTCCGCTACGTCGTCTCGATCACCGCAGGCCTGCTCTTCGCGGCCCTCTTCGTGCACCGTCAGCGCACCGCGGCATCGCCGATGATCGACCCGGCCCTGTTCCGCGGCCGCGGCTTCGCCCCGTCCGTGGTCCTCAACCTCGTCGCCTCGTTCGCCATGCTGGGCTCCGCGTTCTTCACCACGCAGTACCTGCAGTCGGTGCTCGACAAGAGCGCGCTGGAGGCGGCCCTGTGGGCGCTGCTCCCCTCGGTGCCGATCGGCATGGCTGCGCCGATGGCGACCGCGCTGGTCCAGAAGGGTGTCGACCGCGCCTACGTCGTCACCGCGGGCTTCGCCATCGGCGCGGCCGGCTACGCCCTGCTGGCCTTCGCGGACACGGACTCCCTCGTCCTGGTCCTCATCGCCTGCGGCGTCCTCGCCTCCGGCATCGTCATGGTCATCTCCCAGATCACGGACCTGGCGATGAGCAGCGCCCCGGTGGAGCGGGCGGGCTCGGCGTCCTCCCTGATGGAGACGGGCGCGGAGTTCGGCGGCGCGCTGGGCATGGCGGTCCTCGGCTCCATCGGTACGGCGATCTACCGCCACGACATTCCGGCTTCGGCCCCGGCCGCGGCACACGAAACCCTGGGCGGCGCGCTGGCGGTCGCCGGTCAGCTGCCGGGGCGCGCGGGAGACGCCCTGGCGACGGCGGCCCGCGAGGCGTTCACCAGCGGGATGCAGGGCGCGGCGATCGCGGGCACCGTACTGCTGGCGGGGGCAGCAGTGCTGGCGGTACGGGCGCTACGGGGGATTCAGGTGGCCGACAAGTAGGGCGACGCGAAGGGGCCGGACCGACTCACGTCGGTCCGGCCCCTTCGCGTTCTGCTCTGTCAGACCAGGTTCACGGAACGGGCGAACGTCGCCCCGATCTCCGCCTCGACCTCGACCAGCACCGCGGGGGGTACCGTGTCGTCGACGGTCAGCACGGCCAGCGCCTCGCCACCGGCCACGGCACGCGAGACCTGCATACCGGCGATGTTGATCCCCGCCTCGCCGAAGATGCGGCCCACCGTGCCGACGACACCGGGACGGTCCTCGTACCGCAGCACGACCATGTGGTCGGCAAGGGCGAGGTCGACGTCGTACTCGCCCACGGCCACGATCTTCTGCAGGTGCTTCGGGCCGGCCAGCGTGCCGGACACCGACACCTCGTCGCCGCCCGAGAGCGTGCCGCGCACGGTGACGACATTGCGGTGGTCGGCCGACTCCGAGCTGGTGGTCAGCCGCACCTCGACGCCGCGCTCCTGCGCGAACAGCGGGGCGTTGACGTACGACACGGTCTCGTCGACGACGTCCTCGAAGACACCCTTGAGCGCGCTGAGCTCCAGCACCTTCACGTCGTGCTGGGTGATCTCGCCGTACACCTCGACGTCGAGGCGGACCGCGACCTCGCCCGCGAGCGCGGTGAAGATGCGGCCGAGGCGCTCCGCGAGCGGGAGGCCCGGCTTGACGTCCTCGGCGATGACACCGCCCTGGACGTTCACCGCGTCCGGCACGAGCTCACCGGCGAGGGCGAGGCGCACCGAGCGGGCGACGGCGATACCGGCCTTCTCCTGCGCCTCGTCGGTGGAGGCGCCCAGGTGCGGGGTGGCGACGACCTGGTCGAACTCGAACAGCGGGGAGTCCGTGCAGGGCTCCTTCGCGTACACGTCGAGACCGGCGCCGGCGACCCGGCCCTCCTTGAGGGCGGAGTACAGCGCCTCCTCGTCGACGATCCCGCCGCGCGCGGCGTTGACGATGCGCACGCTCGGCTTGACCTTGCGCAGCGCCTCGTCGCCGATGAGGCCGACGGTCTCGGGGGTCTTGGGCAGGTGGACGGTGATGAAGTCGGAGACCTCGAGCAGCTCGTCCAGCGACAGCACCTTGACGCCCATCTGCGCGGCGCGCGCGGGCTGGATGTACGGGTCGTAGGCGACGACCTTCATGCCGAACCCGGACATGCGCTGGGCGACCAGCGCACCGATCCGGCCGAGACCGACGACACCGAGGGTCTTCTCGGCGAGCTCGACACCCGTGTACTTGCTGCGCTTCCACTCGCCGTTCTTCAGCGCGGCGTTGGCCTGCGGGATGTGGCGGGCGGTGGCGACGATGAGACCGCAGGCGAGTTCGGCGGCGGTCACGATGTTCGAGGTGGGGGCGTTGACGACCATCACGCCGGCCTTGGTGGCGGCGGAGACGTCCACGTTGTCCAGGCCGACGCCGGCTCGTGCGACGACCTTCAGCTTGTTCGCGGCGGCGATCGCCTCGGCGTCCACCTTGGTGGCCGAGCGGATCAGGATCGCGTCGACGTCGGCGATGGCCGGGAGCAGTTCGGCTCGGTCCGCTCCGTTGCAGTGCCGGATCTCGAAGTCGGGGCCAAGCGCGTCCACGGTCGCGGGCGACAGCTCTTCAGCGATGAGTACGACAGGTTTCGAGCTCACGTGAGTCCTCACAAGTCCAATGCGGACGGCCGTCCCGACGGCCGCAGGCGGTGGAGGGTACTGGCCGCGTGGAAGACGCACGACGCTGTGGGCCTGACGCGTATGTACTACGGCAGTGTAGTGGCGCGGCGCTGGTCGTCCTGCGCCTCTGCGGAAGGATCACCCGTCCGTGATTCGACGGGCTGGACAACGGGGCCGGAGCAGTCCGCTCCGGCCCCGTCCCCTGAGGCTTACGCCTCCTCGTCGACCCAGCTCATCAGCTTGCGCAGCTGCTTGCCGGTGGTCTCCAGCAGGGACTCGGCATCCTTCTGCTTGTACTCGTTGTACTTCTTCAGACCGCCGTGGTACTCGGCCATCCACTCACGCGCGAAGGTGCCGTCCTGGATCTCGGCGAGGACCTTCTTCATCTCGGCCTTGGTGGCGTCGGTGATGATCCGCGGGCCGGTGACGTAGTCGCCCCACTCGGCGGTCTCGGAGACCGACCAGCGCATCTTCTCCAGGCCACCCTCGTACATGAGGTCCACGATCAGCTTCAGCTCGTGCAGGCACTCGAAGTACGCGATCTCCGGCTGGTAGCCCGCCTCGGTCAGCGTCTCGAAACCGGCCTTCACCAGCGCGGCCGTACCACCACAGAGAACGGCCTGCTCACCGAAGAGGTCGGTCTCGGTCTCCTCGGTGAAGGTGGTCTTGATGACGCCGGCGCGGGTGCCGCCGATGCCCTTGGCGTACGACAGCGCCAGCGCGAAGGCGCCTCCGGTAGCGTCCTGCTCGACGGCCGCGATGCACGGGACGCCGCGGCCCTCCTCGTACTGGCGGCGCACCAGGTGACCCGGGCCCTTCGGGGCGACCATGCAGACGTCGACGCCCGCCGGGGGCTTGATGAAGTCGAAGCGGATGTTCAGGCCGTGGCCGAAGAACAGCGCGTCGCCGTCGCTCAGGTTGTCCTTGATGGACTCCTCGTAGACCTGGGCCTGGATCGGGTCCGGCACCAGGATCATGATGACGTCGGCCTCAGCGGCGGCCTCCGACGGCGTCACCACGCGCAGGCCCTGCTCCTCGGCCTTCGCCTTGGACTTGGAGCCCTCGTGCAGACCGACACGGACGTCGACACCCGAGTCACGCAGCGACAGCGCGTGGGCGTGGCCCTGGCTGCCGTAACCGATGACCGCGACCTTGCGGCCCTGGATGATGGACAGGTCGGCGTCGGCGTCGTAGAACAGCTCGGCCACTTTGGGTTCTCTCCTTGAGTGCAGATGTTGCGTCCCACCGTATGACGGCGGGCTGAAGTGAAGTTCCGGGGTCTCGGTATACGGGCGGCCGGTGTCACCCGGCCGCCCCAACACGTCGTTACGCCGACCGGTCGAGAGCGCGCAGCGACCGGTCCGTGATCGAGCGGGCGCCGCGGCCGATCGCGATCGTGCCGGACTGGACGAGCTCCTTGATGCCGTACGGCTCCAGCATCTTGAGCATGGCGGACAGCTTGTCGCTGCTGCCCGTGGCCTCGATGGTGACGGCCTCCGGGGAGACGTCGACGGTCTTGGCGCGGAACAGCTGGACGATCTCGACGATCTGGGAGCGCGTCTCGTTGTCGGCGCGCACCTTCACCAGGACGAGTTCGCGCTGGACGGCCTGGGCCGGCTCCAGCTCGACGATCTTCAGCACGTTGACGAGCTTGTTGAGCTGCTTGGTCACCTGCTCGAGCGGCAGGTCCTCGACGTTCACCACGATGGTGATGCGGGAGATGTCGGGGTGCTCGGTGACGCCGACCGCGAGCGAGTCGATGTTGAAGCCGCGGCGGGAGAACAGGGCGGCGATCCGGGCCAGGATGCCCGGGGTGTTCTCCACCAGGACGGAGAGCGTGTGCTTGGACATGGTCTGGTTGCGTCTCTCTCGCTCAGTCGTCTTCGTTGTCGCCGAAGTCGGGGCGGACGTCCCGTGCGGCCATGATCGTGTCGTTGGAGGTGCCGGCGGCGACCATCGGCCACACCATCGCGTCCTCATGGACGATGAAGTCGATGACGACGGGGCGGTCGTTGATGGAGTTCGCCTCTTCGATGACCTTGTCGAGGTCGGCCGGGTCCTCGCAGCGGATGGCGTAGCAGCCCATGGCCTCCGACAGCTTCACGAAGTCGGGGACGCGGGTGCCGGCGCTGGGCTGCTTGCCGTCGGCCTCGGGGCCGGAGTGCAGCACGGTGTTGGAGTAGCGCTGGTTGTAGAAGAGGGTCTGCCACTGGCGGACCATCCCGAGGGCGCCGTTGTTGATGATGGCGACCTTGATCGGGATGTTGTTCAGGGCGCAGGTGGTGAGCTCCTGATTGGTCATCTGGAAGCAGCCGTCGCCGTCGATCGCCCAGACCGTCCGGTCGGGGGCGCCGGCCTTGGCGCCCATCGCGGCCGGGACCGCGTAGCCCATCGTTCCGGCGCCGCCGGAGTTCAGCCAGGTGGCGGGCTTCTCGTACTGGATGTAGTGCGCGGCCCACATCTGGTGCTGGCCCACGCCCGCGGCGAAGATCGTGCCCTCCGGTGCGAGCTGTCCGACGCGCTCGATGACCTGCTGCGGCGAGAGCTGGCCGTTCTCGGGGTGCTCGTAGCCCAGCGGGTAGGTCTCGCGCCAGCGGTTGAGGTCCTTCCACCAGGCGCTGTAGTCGCCCTGGTGGCCCTCGCTGTGCTCCTTCTGGACCGCCTGGATCAGGTCGGCGAGGACCTCGCGCGCGTCCCCGACGATCGGCACGTCCGCGGCGCGGTTCTTGCCGATCTCGGCCGGGTCGATGTCGGCGTGGACGATCTTGGCGTACGGGGCGAAGCTGTCCAGCTTGCCGGTGACGCGGTCGTCGAAGCGGGCTCCGAGGGCGACGATCAGGTCGGCCTTCTGCAGCGCGGTGACGGCGGTGACCGCACCGTGCATGCCCGGCATTCCCACGTGCAGCGGGTGGCTGTCGGGGAATGCGCCGAGCGCCATCAGTGTGGTGGTGACGGGCGCTCCGGTGAGCTCGGCGAGAACCTTGAGCTCGGCGGTGGCGTGTGCCTTGATGACACCGCCGCCGACGTAGAGGACGGGCCGCTTCGCGGAGGTGATGAGCTTGGCGGCCTCGCGGATCTGCTTGGCGTGCGGCTTGGTCACCGGGCGGTAGCCGGGCAGATCCATGACCGGCGGCCAGGAGAAGGTCGTCTGCGCCTGCAGCGCGTCCTTCGCGATGTCGACCAGGACCGGGCCGGGCCGGCCGGTGGAGGCGATGTGGAAGGCCTGCGCGATGACGCGCGGGATGTCCTCCGCCTTGGTGACCAGGAAGTTGTGCTTGGTGATCGGCATGGTGATGCCGACGATGTCCGCCTCCTGGAAGGCGTCCGTGCCGATCGCCTTGGACGCGACCTGGCCGGTGATCGCCACGAGCGGCACCGAGTCCATGTGCGCGTCGGCGATCGGGGTCACCAGGTTGGTGGCGCCCGGTCCCGAGGTCGCCATGCAGACGCCGACCTTGCCGGTGGCCTGCGCGTAACCCGTGGCCGCGTGGCCGGCCCCCTGCTCGTGGCGGACCAGGACGTGGCGCACCCGGGTGGAGTCCATCATCGGGTCGTACGCGGGAAGGATGGCACCGCCGGGAATGCCGAATACCGTGTCGGCCCCGACCTCCTCGAGAGAGCGGATGAGGGACTTCGCACCCGTGACGTGCTCGGGTGCGGACTGCTGTCCTCCGGATCGGGGCCGCGGCTGCGGATGGGCCCCGGTGGCCTGCTCGGTCATCGTCAGTCTCTTCTCGATGCTGAGGGTTTTTGCGAGGTTTGTACGGTGTTCGGCTGCTGCACGAAAAGTGCCTGTGCAACAAAAAACCCCTCGTGCCGTAAGGCAAGCGAGGGGAGCGCGCCGGGTGGAGATCGCTGAGCGGTGGTGGGCTCAGCGTCAGCCGACGCGCTTTCCAAGTACGAGAATTCGGGTGCGCATGGCACAGACCCTCCCCCCGGCACGCACCACGTGTCAAGTGGGTGGGACGGGAGTCTCATTATGTGAGCGCAGGGCACTTCCGCCTCCCAGAACGGCGGGTACACCACTGGTGTACACCCCTCCGCCACCGCCCGCGAACGCGGGCTCGATCGGGCCGTGCGGCACCGGGTAGTGGCCGGATCCGAGCGCTCGCCGGAGCCGGTACTCGTCCAGCGGGCCGGAGAAGGCCATGCCCTGTCCGTGGGTGCAGCCCATCGCGCGCAGGGCGACGACCTGTTCGGGCAGGTCCACACCCTCGGCCACGGACTGCAGCCCGAGGTCGGTCGCGATCCGCAGCAGTCCACTGGTGATCTTGTGCAGCCGCGCCGACTCGACGACGCCCTCGACCAGGCCGCGATCGAGTTTCAGCACGTCGACGGGGAGTCTGCGCAGCGCCGTGATCGCCGCGTGGCCGCTGCCGAAGCCGTCCAGGGCGATCCGGACACCGAGCCTGCGCAGGGCGGCCAGGCGTCGCTCCAGTTCGTCCAGGGAGACCCGTGGGTCGGTGTCGGACAGCTCGATCACCAGGGACCCGGAGGGCAGTCCGTGCCGGGTCAGCAGGGCCTCGATCGAGGCGAGCGGCATCGAGCGGTCGAGCAGTCGCCGGGCGCTCATCGGGACCGCGACGGGCACCGACAGCCCCGTGCCCGTGCGCTCGGCGGCCTGTTCCACGGCCTCCTCCAGCATCCAGCGGCCGAGTTCGGCGGTCTTGTCGCTGTCCTCGGCGACCCGCAGGAACTCGGCAGGGGTGAACAGCACCCCCTGCGAGGACCGCCAGCGCGCCTGGGCCTCGACCGATGCGATCCGGCCGTCCTCCAGACAGACGACGGGCTGGTGCAGCAGCGTGAACTCGCCGTCGTGCAGTGCGGCACGCAGCCGCGTGGCCAGCTCCGCCTTGCGTACGACGTCCTGCTGCATCTGCGGGGCGTACAGCTCGACGCGGCCCTTGCCGGCCGCCTTGGCGCGGTACATGGCGAGGTCGGCGTTGCGCAGCAGCTCGCCCGCGCCGAGGCCGGACTCGGCGAAGGCGACGCCGATGGAGGCCGCCACCCGGACATCGTTGCCGTCGATGAGGTACGGCTGCGAGAGCGTGATCCTCAGGCGGTCGGCGAGCTCCAGGATGTGCCGTTCGCGCGCGGAGCGGTCCCGGGTGCCGTCCCCCACGATCAGGGCCGCGAACTCGTCGCCGCCGAGCCGGGAGGCGGTGTCCCCGTGCCGGACCGCGTCCTGCAGTCTGCGGGCGGCCTGGACGAGCAGCTCGTCCCCGGCCTGGTGCCCGATCGTGTCGTTGACGGCCTTGAAGCCGTCGAGATCGATGAAGAGGACGGCCGTCCCGCGCAGGGACACCCGGTCGGCGGCCCGGCGGCCGGACAGGGCCTGCTGGACGCGCTTGGTGAACAGGGCGCGGTTGGGCAGGTCGGTGAGCGGGTCGTGCTCGGCGTTGTGCTGCAGCTGGGCCTGCAGGCGCACTCTCTCGGTCACGTCCCGGCTGTTGAAGATCAGGCCGCCGTGGTGGCGGTTGACCGTGGACTCGACGTTGAGCCAGCCGCCGTCACCGGACCGGAAGCGGCACTCGATGCGCGTAGTGGCTTCCTCGATCGGGCTGGCGGCGAGGAAGCGGCGCACCTCGTGCACCACACAGCCCAGGTCCTCCGGGTGGATGAGATTGGCCAGTTCCGTACCCACGAGGTCCTCGGCGGGCCGTCCGTAGACCCCGGCGGCGGCCGGGGAGACGTAGCGGAGGATGCCGTTGGGCGCGGCGATCATGATGACGTCGCTGGAGCCCTGCACCAGGGAGCGGAAGTGGTTCTCCTTCTGGGCCAGTTCCTGGGTGAGGGTGATGTTGTCGAGCAGCATGATGCCCTGGCGCACCACGAGGGCGAGCACCACCGTGCCGCCGGTCAGCAGCACGACGCGGTCGACCCGGTGGCCGTTCAGGACGGTGTAGAGGATCCCGAGCGTGCACACGGCTGCCGCGAGATAGGGCGTGAGCGCGGCCAGGGAGCCGGCGATGGGCCGGGCGGCCGGATACCGGCTGTGATCACCTGCCTGCGGTGCCGGGTGATGCTGGTGCGCGCCGCCCCGCTGGCCCGGCACGTGTTCGTGCACCACGCGTGTGTGCCCGTCGAGGTCGCAGCGGTCCGCTCCGGGCTGCTGCCCCTGCCGGGGCGCGGCCCAGGGGGCGTACGCGAGGAGCAGGGAGCCGGCGAACCAGCCCGCGTCGAGCAACTGGCCCGAGTGGTAGCTGTTGTGCAGCAGCGGCGAGGTGAACAGGGCGTCGCACATCACCGTCAGCGCCAGCGCGCCGATGGCGGTGTTGACCGCCGTGCGGTTCACCGCGGAGCGCCTGAAGTGCAGCGCGAGGACCATGCTGACCAGGGCGATGTCCAGCAGCGGATAGGCGAGCGACAGCGCGGTGTGCGCAACGCTCGGCCCGTCGAACTTGGCCGCCTGGGCGAGCGCGAGGCTCCACGACAGCGTGAGCAGCGAGCCGCCGATCAGCCAGGCGTCGAGCGCGAGGCACACCCAGCCGGCCTTGGTCACCGGCCGCTTGGCGAGCACCAGGAGCCCCACGATCGCGGGCGGCGCGAAGCACAGGAAGAACAGGTCGGCATAGCTGGGAGTGGGCACCTGCTCCCCCAGGACGACCTCGTACCACCCCCAGACGCCGTTGCCCAGGGCGGCCATGGCCGAGGAGAGGGCGAACAGCAGCCAGGCGGGTCGAAAGCGGACACGGCGGCCACGGGCGTACACGAACAGCGACACCGCGGCGGTGCCGGCCGCGGCGCTCAGTCCGAAGTCACCCATGATCAGCGAGAGTTCTTCCGAACCCCAGCCGAACGCGGAACCGACGGCGTATCCCGCGCAGACGAGGGCCAGAACGAGTTGGGGGACCAGGCCGGGTCCGCGGCCGGCGGCCGGCGGACGGGGCAGCAGCGTCCCCGGCGAGGACTGCACCCGCACCGCTGCGCCGAGGGTGGTCGTGGGGGGCATGGGCGAGCTCACCGGGCCCACCCGGTCCGCATCGCTCCCAGGTCCCGCGGCACCCGGTGCGCTGGGTGCGCATGCTCCCGGCGGCTGTGCCTGCGGTGGTGATGGCTGTGACGGCAGCCGTGACTGCCGTGGTGACCGCGTCTGCGCGCGGCCGTACGCCAGAGTCGCCTCCGGCGGCCCCGTCGCGTCGGATCGCTCGCCCATAGGCCGTGCATCGCCCGTCGCCCCCCTCACAGTCTGAATGTCCATCCCCGGCGCCGAACGGTGCGGCGCAGCCCCTGCTCGGGACGATACACCAGTCCCGTCACTCAGGGACATAGTTCCTCTACGCTCCGTGACGACCAGCGGGAATGTGAGCACGGACCGCGTCCGCAAGGTTGCGGAGGGTACCGGAAGCGGATGACACGCCCGTTGCGCCCGTCACGCGGGGCGCGCACGGGATGCTCAAGCCGTCGGGATCACGCGCCGTTCGCGCCTGTCGTAAGGATCACGTTGCGCAGCGGCTCCCGGTTCACGAACCGGGTCAACTGGTCCACCAGCAGTCGCTTGGCGCGGGGCAGGAACGCGGACGTGGGGCCGCCGACATGGGGGCTGATCAGGACGCCGGGCGCGCGCCACAGGGGGTGTTCGCGGGGCAGCGGCTCCGGGTCCGTGACGTCCAGGGCGGCGGTGATGCGGCCGGTTTCCACCTCGGTGAGGAGGGCCTTGGTGTCGACGACGGGACCGCGGGAGACATTCACCAGGAGAGCGCCGTCCTTCATCCGCGCGAGGAAGTCGGCGCCGGCCAGGCCGCGAGTGGCCTCGGTGAGGGGCGTGACGAGGACGACGACGTCCGCTTGTGGCAGCAGGGCGGGCAGATCGGTGAGCGGATGCACCGGGCCGCGCGCCGTGGTGCGCTCAGAGCGCGCGACGCGCGCCACCCGCGCCACCTCGAACGGAACGAGCCGGTCCTCGATGGCGGATCCGATCGCCCCGTAACCGACGATGAGGACGTTCTTGTCGGCCAGCGCGGGCCGGACACCGCCGAGCCACTCCCCGCGGCCCTGGGCGCGCACGAAGTCGGGGACGCCGCGCAGCGAAGCGAGGATCAGGGTGAGCGCGAGCTCCGCGGTGCTCGTCTCGTGCACCCCGCGCGCGTTGCACACCTGTACGCCGGGGCGCAGGTGCTTCAGCCCAGGCTCCAGGCTGTCGATTCCGGCCGTGAGGGTCTGTACGACCTGTACGCCGCTCAATGCGGGCAGCGGACGTACGCCCACGTCACCGGGCTTCATGTAGGGGACGACGTAGAAGACGCAGTCGGCGGGATCCGCGGGGAAGTCCTCGGCGCCGTCCCAGAAGCGGTAGTTGGGGCCTTCGGGAAGCCCCTCGATGGTGTCGGGCGGGATGGCAAGCCACACGTCAGCAGTCATGTCAGGAGGCTATGTCAGGGCCACGGCAGTGCAGAGGTTAGGTTGGGGGGCCAGGAGAGGGAGGGTCACGAGCAGGTGGAGCGCAGGACGATCGGCGCGGGGGCACTCGCGGTGGGGGCCGTCGGACTCGGGTGCATGCCGATGAGCTGGGCGTACAGCGGGTCGCGGCAGCGGGGCGACGCGTCGCTCAGGGCGGTGCACCGGGCGCTGGACGTGGGCTCGACGCTCCTGGACACGGCCGACATGTACGGACCGTTCACCAACGAGCTGCTGGTGGGGCGGGTGTTGAAGGAGCGCCGCCGGGACGCCTTCGTGTCGACGAAGGTCGGCCTGCTGGTGGGCGAGCAGCACATCGTGGCCAACGGCCGCCCCGGCTATGTGAAGCGCGCCTGCGACGCGTCCCTGAGGCGCCTGCAGACGGACGTCATCGACCTCTACCAGCTGCACCGCGAGGACCCGGAGGTCCCGGTGGAGGAGACGTGGGGAGCGATGGCGGAGCTCGTCCGGGCCGGAAAGGTACGGGCGTTGGGGTGGTGCGCGGTGGGCGCCCGCGGCGGCCGGCGCTCCGGCGGCCGACTGCACGACGCGACGATCAGGCAACTCCAGCGCGTCCAGCAGGTGTTCCCGGTGAGCGCGGTGGAGGCCGAGCTGTCGGTGTGGTCGCCGGAGGCGCTGGAGTCGCTGCTGCCGTGGTGCGAGGCGCGTGCCGTCGGCTTCCTGGCGGCGATGCCGCTCGGCAACGGCTTCCTGACCGGCACGCTCACCCCGGGACAGGGCTTCGAGCCGGACGACGTGCGCGCCCGCCACCCCCGTTTCACCGCGGAGATGATGGCCGCGAACCAGCCGATCGTGGCCGGCCTGCGCCGGGTCGCGGCCCGGCACGGCGACGAGGTCACGCCCGCCCAGGTGGCCCTGGCCTGGGTGCTGGCCCAGGGGCGGCACGTGGTCCCGGTCCCGGGCACCAAACACGAGCACTGGGCAACGGAGAACGCCGCGTCCGCGGCCCTCCGCCTGAGCCCGGAGGACCTCGCCGAGGTGGCGGGACTGCCGGGGGCGCGGGGGTCCTGGGACTGAAGCCGGCGGTGGCGCCCCCACCGCAACCGGCAACCGGCCGACCGCACACGATCTGCAACAGATCGCAGCTCACCACGGCCACGGGCGCGCGGGGATCCCGGGACCGACGGCAGCGGTCGTGAGACCGGAAGCGGGCGGGCGGCCGCGGCGACGGAGATTCGGGATTCGGGGACCGGGAACCTGTGAGGCGCGGGCGGAGTAGGACAAGGAGAGCCTGCCGCTGGACCGCCGCCCGAAGGGACCAAGATCGTGCTACGACGAGCTGTGCCGGCCGTGCTGGCCACGACCGCGCTCCTGCTGACGGCGGGCTGTTCCTCCGGCGGAGGGCCGGGGGGCGGAGGTGACCGTACGGGGCCGGGGAGCACTGCCGCGACCTCGTCCTCGTCGCAGCAGGCCGCCGAACAGGCCCCGCCCGCCAAGGGCTCCGTCAAGGTGCTGCGCACGGTCGCCACGGGCCTGAAGACCCCGTGGGGCCTCGCCCGGCTGCCCGGCGGGGGCCTGCTCGTCTCCTCCCGGGACGAGGGGACGATCACGAAGGTCGACGAGAAGACCGGCAGCAGGACGGAGCTGGGCAAGGTCTCCGGAGTCTCACCCGCCGGAGAGGGCGGCCTCCTCGGCATCGCGCTCTCCCCGGACTTCGCCGCGGACCACATGATCTACGCGTACTTCACCTCGGCCTCGGACAACCGCATCGTCCGCCTGCTGTACGACGCGAGGAAGCCGGCCGGCGAACAGCTGGGCGCGCCGGACACGATCTTCAAGGGCATCCCCAAGGGCCACATCCACAACGGCGGCCGGATCGCCTTCGGCCCGGACAGGATGCTGTACGCGGGCACGGGCGAGAGCGGGAACCGGGGCCTGGCCCAGGACAGGAACTCCCTGGGCGGCAAGATCCTCCGTCTCACCCCAGAAGGCGACCCGGCTCCCGGCAACCCCTTCCCGGGCTCCCCCGTCTACTCCTACGGTCACCGCAACGTCCAGGGCCTGGCCTGGGACCCCGAACAGCGCTTGCTCGCCTCGGAGTTCGGCCAGGACACCTGGGACGAGCTGAACGCGATCAAGCCGGGCGGCAACTACGGCTGGCCGAACGCCGAGGGCAGGTCGTCCGACCCCAAGTACCAGGACCCGCTGGCCCAGTGGCATACGGACGACGCCTCCCCCAGCGGCATCGCCTACGCCGAGGGCTCGATCTGGATGGCGGCTCTGAAGGGCGAGCGCCTGTGGCGCATCCCCCTGAAGGGCACGGCGGCCTCGGCCGATCCGCAGCCGTTCCTGCGGGGCGAGTACGGCCGTCTGCGCACCGTGGTTTCGGCCGGCGGCGACAAGCTGTGGCTGACGACGAGCAACACGGACGGACGAGGAGACCCGAAGTCCGGCGACGACCGAATCCTGGAGCTGCGGGTCGGCTGAGAGTTCACTCCTCGGCAGCGTCCGTCCCGTCCTCCTGGCGAGGCGGCCGTACGACGACCTTCCCGGACTCGAGGTCTATCGGCCCCCGTCCGGGGTCGTTGTCACCGACGTCCTCGCGGGTCAGTTCCAGCCTCTTCTTCTCGTCACGGGTGTGTTTGCGGCCGGGTGCGAAGAGTTCCTCGAAGACGTTGAACATCGCTTTCCCTTCAGCTGCTGCGTCATCCGGCGATCAGCCGGTCGCCATCCCCCGGCGGGAAGAGTCCCCGTCGATGCGCCACCGCCGCCGCCTCTCCTCTTCCTGAGACGCCGAGCTTGCCCAGAATGTTCGACACATGGACGCTGGCGGTCTTCGGGGAGATGAAGAGTTCCTCGGCTATCTGGCGGTTGGTGCGGCCGGCGGCGACCAGGCGCAGGACGTCGCGTTCCCGTCCGGTGAGGCCGAGCGCCTCCGCGGGGTCGGCGGGCTCGGCGGGCCTCCGGTCGGGGACGCGCTTCAGGGCGAGGCGGGCCCGCTGGGCCAGCAGGGCGACGGCGTCGGCAAGGGGGCGGGCGCCGAGGTGGTCGGCCACGGCGTGGGCCAGACGCAGCAGTTCGGCGGCGCGGTCGCGCTCGTCGTCGCCGCCCGAGGCGAGAAGAGCCTCGGCCAGCCGGTGGCGGACGCGGGCGAGGTCGTAGGGGCGGTCCAGGGCTTCGAAGGCGGTGACCACGTCCGACCAGGTGTCGGTGGTGTCGCGGCCCTCGGCGCGGGCGAGTTCGGCGCGGACCCACTGCTCGTGGGCGAGCCAGATGGGGGTGTCGGTGGTGGTCTTCTTGACGGCCTCGCGGAGCCGTTCGAGGGCGTCGGCGCGGCCCTGTGCCGCCGCGGGCAGGGTCCGGGCGTCGGCCTCGGCGGTGGCGGCGGCCAGCAGCAGGGGCCAGCCGTAGCGCTGGGTGCCGGGCGGGATGTCGGAGACCAGGGCGCGCGCGAGTTCGGCCCGGGCGTCGAGGAGGCGACCCTCGCCGGCGGCCACGCCGATCTCGATGCGGGAGAGGGGCAGGGTCTGCTGCGGCATGGGATCGTGGGTGCCCAAGTAGCTTCGGGCGGCGGCGAGTTGGCGGGCGGCCTCGGGCAGGTCGCCACGGCCGAGGGCGACGTGCGCGAGACAGCTGGCGCCGCTGCCCCGGGGCTTGGCGCCGTGCCCCACGCGCAGGGCGCCGGCCGCCGCGTCGGCGGCCTCGTCCCAGCGGCCCAGGGAGTAGAGCGCCTCGGAGAGGTTGGCCCACACCCAGGCCTCGGAGTCCAGCTGGCCGAACTTCCTGGTGTAGACGAGGCCTTCCTGGAGCAGGGGCACGGCTTCCCGGGTACGGCCGACCGCGTCCAGTTCGGAGGCCAGGTTGACGTAGGCGCGAGCGGCGACGTACGAGACGCCCTCCTCCAGGGCCCGGTCCTTGACCTCGTGCATCTCGGCGAGGCCCGCCTCGACGGAACCCGCGTCGACCATCAGGCCGCCGTAGGTGAGGCGGGCGTTGAGCTCGATCTCGCGGGCGCCGACCATGCGCGCGTACTCGACGGCACGCTCGGCCGACGAGAGGGCTTCGGGGCCGGGTTCGTGGAGCATCGACCAGTTGGCGGCGGTGGAGAGCACCTCGGCGTGGACCTCGGAGGGCGGCAGGCCGCGGACCAGCTCCTGCGCGGTGGCCAGTTCCTTCCAGCCGTCGCCCCGGGCCAGGGCCTGCACGAGGCGGGAACGCTGGACCCAGAACCAGGCCGCGCGCAGGGGATCGCCCTCGTCCTCCAGCAGATGCAGTGCCCGCTTGGTGATCTTCAGGGCGCGTTCGCGTTCCCCGGACAGCCGGCCGGCGACCGCGGCCTCGGCCATCAGGTCCAGATAGCGCAGGGGTGTGGTGGCCGGGTCGCAGCCGCAGGGCGGGTAGACCTCGGTGTAGTCGATGGGGCGCAGCCGGTCCCGTACGTCCTCGGGGGCGGTGTCCCACAGCTCCATCGCCCGTTCCAGGAGCCGCAGTTGCTCGCTGTAGGCGTGGCGGCTGCGGGCCTCGACGGAGGCGTCCAGGACGGCGGGGAGGGCCTTGGCCGCGCTGTGGGCGTGGTACCAGTAGCTGGCCAGGCGCATGACGCGCTGGTCGGCGGGGACGAGCGCCGGGTCGGCCTCCAGGGCCTCGGCGTAGCGGCGGTTGAGGCGGGAGCGCTCGCCGGGCAGCAGGTCGTCGCTGACCGCCTCGCGGACCAGGGAGTGGCGGAAGCGGTAGCCGTCGCCGGTGGGCGTGGCCAGCAGGATGTTGGCGTTCACGGCGGCCCGCAGCGCCTCGATGAGGTCGTCCTCGGCGAGCTGGGCGACGGCGGCGAGCAGCCGGTACTCGACGGTGGAGCCGCCCTCGGCGACGATCCGGGCGACCCGCTGGGCGATCTCCGGCAGGCCCTCGACACGGACCAGGAGCAGGTCGCGCAGGGAGTCGGTGAGGCCGGTGCCGCAGCCCTCGCTGGCGCAGACGGCGAGTTCCTCGACGAAGAAGGCGTTGCCGTCGGAGCGTTCGAAGATGTCGTCGACCTGGGCGGGGTCCGGTTCGGTGGCGAGGATGCCGGCGATCTGGCGGCCGACCTCCTCCCGGTTGAAACGGCCGAGTTCGACGCGGCGGACGGTGCGCAGCCGGTCGAGTTCCGCGAGCAGGGGGCGCAGCGGGTGCCGGCGGTGGATGTCGTCGGCGCGGTAGGTGGCGAGGACGACCAGGCGGCCGGTGCGCAGGGTGCGGAAGAGGTAGGCGAGGAGGTGGCGGGTGGAGGCGTCGGCCCAGTGGAGGTCCTCGAGGGCGACGACGACGGTCCGGTCGGCGGCGACGCGCTCCAGGACGCGGGCGGTGAGTTCGAAGAGGCGGGCCATGCCCTCCTCGTCGTGCCGCCCTCCGGAGGCCTCGCCCAGTTCGGGCAGGAGCCGGGTGAGTTCCTCCTCCTGGCCGGCGGCCGCGGCGGCGAGCTGGTCGGGCAGTTCGCGGCGCAGGGCGCGCAGGGCGGTGGAGAAGGGGGCGAAGGGCAGCCCGTCGGCGCCGATCTCGACACAGCCGCCGAGCGCGACGACGGCGCCCTCACGGCAGGCCGCGGTGGCGAACTCCTCGACCAGCCGGGTCTTGCCGACCCCGGCCTCGCCGCCGATCAGGAGGGCCTGAGGGGTGCCTGCGGCGGCTTGGGCGAGGGCGTCGTTCAGGGTGTCGAGTTCTTCTGTTCGGCCGACGAACACGGGGCTTACGGACCTGGTCTCCACGATGCCGAGCATCGCATGAGGGTCCGACAGCGGGGGAACGGTTTTCGTCTCGGGGCTGCCGCCCCCAGACCCCCGCTTCGGCCCTGAAGAGGCCTCGCCCTCAAGCGCCGGACGGGCCGCTTGCGGCCGCCCGGCGCTTGCCGCGCTCACGCCGCGCGGGCGGACCGGAGCCGGCGAAGAGCCCGGCTATGGCTTTCGTCCTCGGCGGCATGGCGGGTGGCCTCGTGGCGGGCGGCTCGGCGGCCGCGGACGACCTCGCGGGCCAGCCGCTCCTGCTCGGCCTGGCGGATCAGTTCGGCGGAGCGGAGCTGGGAGATCTCGTACTCGTACATGGTGTGTCCCTTGTGAGAGGCGGTTGGGCTTCGCTTGTTGCGATGCCTCAACCTTCGTCTCCAAGGGGGGTGCGCCACATCGGGAGAGTTCCGCATCTTCAAGACCGCCGGGGGCCTTAGATGTGCGTGAGGGGCCTCAGGAACTCCGTAAGGTGCTCACGGATGCCCTAAGACCCCTCAGGACCTGCGGTGATGCGGTGGTGGTTCAGCCGGTCGACGGCAGGCCGAGCAGGAGGTCGGTGTACTTCAGGACGGCCAGCAGCAGGCCGATGACGCCGAGCGCGACACCGCCCCAGGCGACCGACTTGATCCAGACCGGCTGCGGCTTGCCGGGGGCACCGAACGCGGGCCGGGCGAGCACCACGACGCCGACGATCAGCGCGAGGAGCGCGAACGCGCCGCCCCAGAACGCGGTGGCCTTCCAGGCGTCGCCGTAGCCCTCCTTGAGGAGCTTGGCGACATTGGAGGACTGCGCGGTCTGTGCGTGCATCTGCCCGACGAGCTGCTGGCGCGCGGAGGCGATGGTGCCGACCCAGCTGCCGGTCAGCGAGACGACACCGAGCGCGGCGGAGACGACGGCCCCGGCGCCCTGGCCGACGCCGGAGGGCTCCCGGTCGCCGCCGTCGCTCTCGACAAGGTCCGCCTCGACGGTCGCCTCCTCGGGGGTCTCCTCGGCTGCGGTGGTGTCCACCGTCTGCTCGTCGGGCTTCACTTCGGCGGACTCGGTCGTGCCGGCCTGGTCATCAGTCTTGGTGGTTCCCATACCTCGCACCGTACGGACGCTGTCTGAGAAGTCTCTTAATGATCGTCGAGGCGATCGCGGAGGCCTCTGCTTACGGATTGTCACTGATCGTTGTGTGCGGCACGCGCGCGTGCTGCGCGCCACTCCGGGGCGAGGATCGACCACACCTCGAGGTCGTGCCGCACCCCACCATAGGGGTGCGCCTGGCGCCGTACACCGTCGCGGGTCATTCCGAGGCGCCGGGCGACGTTCAGGCTGGGTACGTTCCCCGAGGCGGCGACCCATTCGACGCGGTGGATGCCGCGCTCCTCGACCGCCCAGTCGATGAGCACCCGCATCGCCCGGGTGATCAGTCCGCGGCCCGTCGCCGCGGGCTCCAGCCAGCAGCCGACCTCGGCGTTGCCGGTCTGCGCGTCGAAGTTGAGCGTGAGCACGCCGCCCACGAGCTTTCCGTCCAGCCAGATGCCGTGGTACGAGCCGGTGTCGGCGGCGCGCATGTCGGCGTAGCGCTGGAGCGTCTCCCGCGCGGAGGGCACGTCGACGGCCTGGGAGCCGAAGGCGATGAACTGCCCGATGAAGTCCCGTCCGCGCTCCAGATGCGCCAGGAACTCCTCGGCGTGCCAGGGCTCCAGGGGACGCAGTTCGGCGCCGTCACCCAGAGGTATCGCGTACATCCTCGTCCTGCCCCTTCGCCAGTACGTCCGCCACCTCGGCGTCCGTCGCCGCGGCCAGCCTCTCATGGGCCGCGCGGGCCTCGGGGGGTTCGATGCTGATGCGGGGCAGGCGCTGGTCGAGCCAGCGGGGCAGCCACCAGTTGGCGCCGCCGAGCAGGTGCATGAGGGCCGGCACCAGCAGGGTGCGCAGTACGAAGGCGTCGAGGGCGACGGCGGAGGCGAGCGCGATGCCGAACATGGCGATCACCCGGTCGCCGCTGAGGACGAAGGCGAGGAAGACCGAGATCATGATGACCGCGGCGGAGTTGATCACCCGGCTGGTCTCGGCGAGGCCGACACGGACGGCGCGCCGGTTGTCGCCGGTCTCCAGCCACTCCTCGTACATCCGGCTGACCAGGAAGACCTGGTAGTCCATGGAGAGCCCGAAGAGGACGGACACCATGATCACGGGGAGGAAGGGCTCGATGGGACCCGCGCGGCCGAGGCCCAGCAGCTCGCTCCCCCAGCCCCACTGGAAGATCGCGACGACGACTCCGAAGGCGGCGGCGACGGCAGCGACGTTCATCGCGGCGGCCTTCACCGGGATGCCGACGGACCGGAAGGCGAGCAGCAGGAGCAGACAGCCGAGGCCGATGACGACGCCCACGAACAGGGGCAGCTTGCCGACGATGACGGCGGCGAAGTCGTCGTAGCTCGCCGTCACACCGCCGACGTGCAGGTCGAGCGAGGTGCCGGTCTCGGCGCGCGGCAGCACCTCGGTGCGCAGCCGGTCGACCAGGTCGCTGGTCTTCTGCGACTGGGGTGCCGACTCGGGGACGATCGTGAAGTACGCGGTGTCGCCGCCGGTGTTGTAGGTCACCGGAGTCACCGACGCGACACCCTCGGTGGTGCGGATGGTGGCGTCGAGGTTGTCGAGGGCCAGCTTGTCCTCGGCGCCGTCGACGCGCGTCACCACGGTCAGCGGGCCGTTCACGCCGGGGCCGAAACCTCCCCCACGCTCCGCGCGGGAGGTGCCCCCAGCGAGGAGGTCGTAGGCCTGCCGGGTGGTGGACCTCTTAGGGTCGTTGCCCTGGTCGGAGGTGCCCAGGTGGAGGGAGAGCGTGGGCAGCGCGAGGACGGTCATGACGACCAGCGCGACGATGCCGAGCACCTTGGGGTGGCGTTCCACGAACGCCGACCAGCGGTGGGCGAAGCCGGTCGGCAGCTCGGGCTGCGGGCCGTGCTCGTCCAGGTGGCGCCGCTCGCGCCGGCTCAGGGCGCGCGGGCCGATGAAGGACAGCAGGGCGGGCAGCAGGGTGACGGAGGCCGCGACCGTCAGGACGACCGTCAGACAGGCGGCGATCGCGACGCCGTTGAGGAAGCTCAGCCTGAGGATCAGCATTCCCAGCAGGGCGATGCACACCGTGGCACCCGCGAAGACCACGGCGCGTCCCGTGGTCGCCACCGCGCCCGTGACCGCCTCGGTGACGGACAGCCCGCGTTTGAGTCCGCGCCGGTGTCTGGTGACGATGAACAGCGCGTAGTCGATGCCTACGCCGAGCCCGATCAGCATGCCGAGCATGGGCGCGAAGTCGGCGACGGTCATGGCGTGCCCGAGCAGCACGATCGCGCCGTACGCGGTCCCGACGCTCACCAGCGCGGTCGCGATGGGCAGCATCGAGGCGGCGAGCGAGCCGAAGGCGAGGAACAGGACGGCGGCGGCGACGACCACGCCGACCACCTCGGCCAGGTGTCCGCCCGCGGACTCGGTGAGCCCGATGGCGCTGCCGCCCAGCTCCACCTGGAGACCGTCGGCCCGGGCCGCCTCGGCCGTGCGTACGACGGCCTCGGCCTCGGGTTTCTTGATGTCCTCGGCCCGGTCGTCGAAGGTGATCGTGGCGTACGCGGTGTGCCCGTCGGCGCTGATCCGGCCCGCGCCCTGGCCGTCGTAGGGACCGGCGACGGACGCGATGCCCGGCAGGTCCGCGATCTTGTCCAGGGTCTCGGTCATCGTCTGTTCGACGTCGGCGGCGCGGACCGTGCCGGAGGTGGTGTGCCAGACAACGGTGTCGCTGTCGCCGCCGAACCCGGGGAAGCCGTCCTGCAGCAGTCGCATGGCCCGGCCGGACTCGGTGCCGGGAGCCTCGTAGTCGTTCGAGTACGCCGAGCCCGTGACGGCGGCAGCCGCACTCACCCCGCCGAAGGCGAGGAGCCACAGCAGTACCGCGACCAGGCGGTGCCGAACACACCAGCGTGCAAGGGCTGCCACGAACGTGCTCCCAGGTGGATTTGTGGATCTTTGACCGGGAACAGTCGTTCACAAGATGAACAGCCCGCAAAGAACGCATGAGCAATGCGAAGAACACTCTTACAGGCAGAAGTGATCGTTTATGCCAATCATGGAGTTATTCACGCGAGTGGGAGCCAGATCACAGGACAGTAACGAGAACTCTGTCACCTCATGGAAACCAGGTGCGTGGTGTCCACGAGGGCTGCTAGCTTCCGCCCGTCGACCGTCCCCGGCTCCTCGCCGACGACCGAAGAGGGTGCATTGTTTGAAGGTCCGACCGAGCTCCTGCGCATCGACTTCCCCTACGAAGATCACAAGGAGCCCGTTCACCGATGTCCGACACCAGGACCACGAACGACGACCTGACTGACCGCCTCACCCACCCCCGCTGGTCCCGCAGCAACCGCTACGACGCCCGCTGGACCGTCGAGAACCAGATGGGCCCGCACGCACTGTGGCTGCTGGAGTGGCTGGCCCCCGCGCTCGGCCTGGAGGAACTGCGCCCCGGCGCCCGCGTCCTCGACCTCGGCTGCGGCCGCGCGATGACCTCCGTCTTCCTCGCCAGGGAGTACGACGTCCAGGTCACCGCGGCCGACCTGTGGGTGAAGCCCGACGAGAACGCCGTACGCATCGCCGAGGCCGGCGTCGCCGACCGCGTGCTGCCCGTGTACGCCGAGGCACACGACCTGCCGTTCGGCCAGGGCACGTTCGACGCGATCGTGTCCGTCGACGCGTACCAGTACTTCGGCACCGACGACCTGTATCTGCCCACGCTGACCCGGCTGTTGAAGCCGGGCGGCCGGATCGGGATCGTCGTACCGGCACTCCGGCGGGAACCGGAGGGCGACGAGCCGCCGGAGCACCTCAAGGAGTACTGGGAGAAGGACCCCGGTTTCTGGGCGTTCCACACCCCCGAGTGGTGGCGCCGGCTGTGGACCCGCAGCAGGGCCGTGGAGGTCGAGACGGCCGACTGGCTCGAGGACGGCTGGCGCGACTGGCTGCTGTGGAGCGAGGTGTGCGCCGAGGAGAGCCCCAGCGAGTTCATGGCGAACATGGCGCGCTGGTCCGTGGACCTCATGCACGCCGACGTCGGGCATCTGCTCGGCTTCGCGCGGATCGTGGCACGCCGGCTGTGAGGTGACATGCCTCGGGGGCTGCACCGGTACGCCGGCGCAGCCCCCGAGTCGCGTGCTCAGCCCTCGCTGACGCCCAGCTTCTGCAGGATCAGCTCCTTGACGCGGGCCGCGTCGGCCTGACCGCGGGTCGCCTTCATGACCGCGCCGACCAGGGCGCCGGCCGCGGCCACCTTGCCGCCGCGGATCTTGTCGGCGATGCCCGGGTTGCCGGCGATGGCCTCGTCGACCGCCGTACCCAGCGCCGAGTCGTCGGAGACGACCTTCAGACCGCGCTTGTCGACGACCTCGTCCGGGGTGCCCTCGCCCGCGAGAACGCCCTCGATGACCTGGCGGGCCAGCTTGTCGTTCAGATCACCGGAGTTGACCAGCGCGGTGACCCGGGCGACCTGCTCCGGCGTGATCGCCAGCTCGTCGAGCGAGGTGCCCGACTCGTTGGCGCTGCGCGCCAGTTCGCCCATCCACCACTTGCGGGCGGAGGCCGCGTCGGCACCGGCGTCGATCGTGGCGACGATCGGGTCCAGCGCACCGGCGTTGAGGATCGCCTGCATGTCGGTGGCGGAGATGCCCCACTCGGCGAGCAGCCGGGTGCGGCGGGCCAGCGGCAGCTCGGGGAGCGCCGCCCGGATCTCCTCCACCCACTCGCGCGAGGGGGCCACCGGCACCAGGTCCGGCTCGGGGAAGTACCGGTAGTCCTCGGCCTCTTCCTTGACCCGGCCCGAGGTCGTCGACCCGGTGTCCTCGTGGAAGTGGCGGGTCTCCTGGATGATCGTGCCGCCGCTGTTCAGCACGGCCGCGTGCCGCTGGATCTCGAAACGGGCCGCGCGCTCCACGGACCGCAGCGAGTTGACGTTCTTCGTCTCGGAGCGCGTGCCGAACTTCTCGCTGCCCTTGGGCATCAGCGAGAGGTTCACGTCACAGCGCATCTGCCCCATTTCCATGCGGGCTTCCGACACGCCGAGCGCCTTGATGACCTCGCGCAGCTCACGGACGTACGCCTTCGCCACCTCGGGGGCACGGTCGCCCGCGCCGACGATCGGCTTGGTGACGATCTCGATGAGCGGGATGCCGGCCCGGTTGTAGTCGAGCAGCGAGTGCGAGGCGCCATGGATACGGCCGGTCGCGCCGCCCACGTGGGTCGACTTGCCGGTGTCCTCCTCCATGTGGGCGCGCTCGATCTCCACACGGAAGGTCTCGCCGTCCTCCAGCTGTACGTCGAGGTAGCCGTTGAAGGCGATCGGCTCGTCGTACTGGGAGGTCTGGAAGTTCTTCGGCATGTCCGGATAGAAGTAGTTCTTCCGGGCGAAGCGGCACCACTCGGCGATCTCGCAGTTCAGCGCGAGACCGATCTTGATCGCGGACTCGACGCCGGTCGCGTTGACGACCGGGAGCGAGCCGGGCAGGCCGAGGCAGGTGGGGCAGGTCTGCGTGTTGGCGTCCTGACCGAGTTCGGTCGAACAGCCGCAGAACATCTTGGTCTTGGTGCCGAGTTCGACATGGACCTCGAGGCCCATGACGGGGTCGTACGACGCCAGCGCGTCCTCGTACGACTCCAGGTCGGTCGTGGTGGTCACGGTGAAACTTCCCTCTCAGCCCAGCAGGACGTCGTCGTCGCCCAGCCGCTTCAGCTCGCGGTACAGGACGGCGAGACCGGTGACGATCCCGACGGCGGCCACGGTCGCGTCGATCAGCCGCAGCGTGTCCTGCTCGGAACGTGCCTTCTTGATCCGCTTGGCGACACCGAACGCGCCGAAGGCGGTGGTGGCGATGGACACGTACGTACCGGACTTGGACTTCTTGAAGTCCTTGGCCTTGGTCAGTGTCTTGGTCACAGCGACGGAGCCTCCTCGAGGAGCGGGTGCCCCCACCTTTCCACGAAGGCGGCCTCGACGGCTGCGCCGACCTTGTAAAGACGGTCGTCCTTCAGCGCGGGGGCGATGATCTGCAGACCGACCGGGAGGTTGTCCTCCGGGGCCAGACCGCAGGGCAGCGACATGGCCGCGTTGCCCGCGAGGTTCGTGGGGATGGTGCACAGGTCGGCGAGGTACATCGCCATCGGGTCGTCGGCGCGCTCGCCGATCGGGAAGGCGGTGGTCGGGGTCGTCGGCGAGACGATGACGTCGACCTGCTCGAAGGCCTTCTCGAAGTCGCGCGTGATGAGCGTGCGGACCTTCTGGGCGGAGCCGTAGTAGGCGTCGTAGTAGCCGCTCGACAGGGCGTACGTGCCGAGCATGATGCGGCGCTTCACCTCGGGGCCGAAGCCCGCCTCACGGGTGAGGGAGGTGACCTCCTCGGCGGAGTGCGTGCCGTCGTCGCCGGTCCGCAGGCCGTAGCGCAGGCCGTCGAAACGGGCGAGGTTCGAGGAACACTCGCTCGGCGCGATCAGGTAGTACGCCGACAGCGCGAGGTCGAAGCTCGGGCAGTCCAGCTCGACGATCTCGGCGCCCAGTTCCTTCAGCAGCGCGACGGACTCGTCGAACCGCTGGATGACGCCGGCCTGGTAGCCCTCGCCGCGGAACTGCTTGACGACGCCGACGCGCAGGCCCTGGACGCTGCCGTTGCGGGCGGCCTCGACGACCGGCGGGACGGGCGCGTCGATGGACGTCGAGTCGAGCGGGTCGTGCCCGGCGATCACCTCGTGCAGCAGCGCCGCGTCCAGGACCGTACGGGCGCAGGGCCCGCCCTGGTCGAGGGAGGAGGAGAAGGCGACCATGCCGTACCGGGACACGGCACCGTACGTCGGCTTCACGCCCACCGTGCCGGTGACGGCGGCCGGCTGGCGGATGGAGCCGCCGGTGTCGGTGCCGATGGCGAGGGGCGCCTGGAAGGAGGCGAGCGCGGCGGAGGAACCGCCGCCGGAGCCACCGGGGATGCGGGTGAGGTCCCACGGGTTGCCGGTCGGCCCGAAGGCGCTGTTCTCCGTCGACGACCCCATGGCGAACTCGTCCATGTTGGTCTTGCCGAGGATGACGACGTCGGCGGCCTTCAGCTTCTTGGTGAGGGTCGCGTCGTACGGCGGGATCCAGCCCTCGAGGATCTTCGAGCCGACGGTCGTCGGGATGCCCTCGGTGGTGAAGATGTCCTTGAGCGCGAGCGGCACACCGGCGAGCGGGCCGAGCTTCTCGCCCCGCTCCCGCTTCTCGTCGACGGCACGGGCCTGGGCCAGCGCGCCCTCGCGGTCGACGTGCAGGAAGGCGTGCACCTTCTCGTCGACGGCCTCGATACGGGCCAGATGGGCCTCGGTGACCTGGACGGCCGTGAGCTCGCCGGAGGCGATCTTCGCGGCGGTCTCGGCGGCCGTGAGCTTGATGATGTTGACGTGTTCCGTCATGGCGGTTAGTCCTCCCCCAGGATCTGCGGCACCTTGAAACGCTGCTGCTCCTGGGCCGGGGCGCCGGAGAGCGCCTGCTCGGGGGTGAGCGAGGGACGGACCTCGTCCTTGCGCATGACGTTCGTCAGCGGGAGCGGGTGCGAGGTCGGCGGTACGTCTTGGTCGGCGACCTCGCTGACGCGAGCCACCGCGCCGATGATGTCGTCCAGCTGGCCTGCGAAGTGTTCGAGTTCTTCGGGCTTCAGCTCCAGACGCGCCAGCCGGGCGAGGTGGGCGACCTCCTCGCGCGTGATGCCAGGCATGCAGCGTTCCTCTGGGGTGAGTGTGTGTGGTTTGGGCCGGGGCTAGTCGTCACATTCCCGTCGTCCGCCCGAAGGGCGGGCCTCGCGGCGTCTGGTGCGTGCGATCGCAAGGCGCCGGAGCGTCCTCGTGGCGGAGCCACGTGGACGATTCGGCAACGCGGCGAGCGTGCGTGCCAGGCGTCGCGAGGCAGGCGGGAATGTGACGACTAGCCCCAATCCTATGGGGCGGGGGCCGCTGACCGTGAAACGGTTTCCCCGACCCCACACCCAAGGGGCCGGCGGCAGTCAGCGGCGCCCCTCCCAGGCCTCGCTCTTCATGAAGTGGTTGTCATACAGCTCCTGTACTTCCAGCAGGCTTTCGGGGGTGACGTCACCGAGGGCGATGCGCTGGAGGTGGCGGAAGTACTCGAAGCGTTCGACGCCGGGCGTCAGGACGATGAGGAGGTCGGCGTCGGCACCGGGCACGGCGGCGAAGGCATGCGGCTTGCCCGGCGGGACGACGACGAGGTCCCCCGGTCCTGCGGTGAGGACGTCCTCGCCGGAGAGGATCTCAGCGGCGCCGTCGAGCAGGAAGAACATCTCGGCGGAGTTGTCGTGCCAGTGCGGTTTGGCGCCGTCCGCGCCGTCGGTGAGGGTGACGCGCTGGGTGGAGAGCGCCCCGCCCGTCGAACTGCTGTCGGCCAGCAGCCTGATGGTGGTGGGAGCAAATCGGACCACCTCGGCCTCGGCCTCGCGGACGATCACGGACTCATCGAACTTCGGCACGAACAGCGACATTCCTGAATCCCCTTGTGACGACGGTACGGGCCACGGACCTGATCAAACCGGGCAGAGCAGCACAGCGCACCGCCGGCCCGCACGGGTGGGCCGGTGGGCCGGTGGGAGTGCTACTCGTCGGTCGCCGCGGCCGGCAGGGCCGCTCGAGGCCGCTGCCAGCCCCGCGACCCGCGCGCCCGCAGCCACGCCGTCGTCTCCTCCGGCGGCATCGCGGCCGCGACCAGCCAGCCCTGTACGGCGTCGCAACCGAGGTCGCGCAGCCGCTCCCAGGTCTCGTCGTCCTCGACGCCCTCCGCGACGACCAGCAGACCGAGGGAATGGGCGAGGTCGACGGTGCAGCGGACGATCTCCGCGTCCTCCGCGTCGACGGCGAGGCGGGCCACGAAGGAGCGGTCGATCTTCAGCTCGCTCACCGGAAGCCGCCGTAGATGCACCAGGGAGGAGTAACCGGTTCCGAAGTCGTCCAGGGACATCTTCACGCCGTGTCCGGTGAGGCCGGCCAGTGTGTCGGCGGCGCGCTGCGGGTCCTCGAGCAGGACGTGTTCCGTTATCTCCAGTTGGAGCGCTCCCGCCGGGACTCCGTGCCGGGCCAGCCGGGCGGCGACGGAGCCCGCGAAACCGGGGGTGTGGACGTCACGCGGGGAGACGTTGACCGCGACCGGCACATGCAGGCCCTGGGCCCGCCACCGGGCCACCTGCGCCAGCGCCGTCTCCAGGACGTACTCCGTGAGATGGGGCATCAGCCCCGAGGACTCGGCGATCGCTATGAACTCGTCCGGCGGCACCTTCCCGCGCTCGGGGTGCACCCACCGGACCAGGGCCTCCAGGCCCGCGACCTGTCCGTCGAAGCGGACCTTGGGCTGGTAGTGCAGCTGCACCTCCTGCGCGTCCAGCGCCCGGCGCAGATCGCCCAGCAGGCCCAGCCGGTCCGGTGTGTTCGAGTCCCGCTTGGACTCGTACACCTCGACGCCCGTACGGTCCCGCTTCGCCTGGTACATCGCCACGTCCGCCCGCCGCAGCAGCCCCTCCGCGTCCAGCGCGTGGTCCGGGAAGACGGCGACCCCCGCGCTGGCCTCCAGGACGAGGGTGAGCCCGTCAAGGTCGAGCGGGGAGCTGAGCGCGGCGACGAGGCCCCGGGCGACCCGGGTCGCCGAGGTCGTGGAGTCGGCGACCGGCAGTAAGACGGCGAACTCGTCACCGCCGAGCCGCGCGGCCTCCGCTCCTCGCGGGAGCGCCAGGCGCAGCCGGTCGGCTATCTGCAGGAGCAGCCGGTCACCGGCGAGATGCCCCAGGGTGTCGTTGACCGAGCGGAAGCGGTCCAGGTCGATCAGCATCAGGGCGGCGCGGGCACCGATGCGTTCGGCGTCGTCCAGCGCGGTCCAGATGCGCTCAAGGAGCCACTGCCGGTTGGGCAGCCCGGTCAGGGGGTCGCGCAGCTGCTCCTCGGCCCGGGCGCGGGCTATCCACAGGGTGGAGTCGAGGGCGATCAGCGGGATGGCGAACAGCGGCAGCAGCACCGGCTGGGCGTCGGCGACCACGCAGACCAGCGGGGCGATGCCGAGCAGCGCGACCGCGACCAGGCCCTGTCTGGCCAGGGCGGTGCGGGCGACGGTGGGCAGCCCGCCGAGGCGCGGGGCGTGCAGATACCAGAGGAGGGTGCGGGTGACCAGGAGGTACCCGACGGCGACCAGCATCACCTCGGGCGCCGTGTAGAGGGTCCAGGTGTCGGGGTTCCAGGGTTTCTCCACGGACGGCACACGGCCGAAGGCGCCCAGCACCAGGGCTCCGGCTCCGATGCCGAGGATGTCCACCGAGCCGTGCAGCACGCCCTGGCGCCAGCGGTTGCGCCGGGCTATGCCGACCAGCACGACCACGGTGAGGCTGACCATGCCGGCGGGCACCCAGCCGTACAGCATCAGGACGGCGAGGGTGAGGGCGGCGCCCGAGCCGGTGCCGCCCCACCAGCGGGAGCGGCCGAGCATGACCAGGTGGCCGACGATGATCCCGGTCAGCACGGCGAAGGACCAGCCGACGGTGCCGGCCGGGAAGAGCGCGTGGGTCCCGGTGAAGCCGCGGTAGAAGCCGGCGCCGAGGACGAAGGCCGCCGCCGCGACGACCGCCGCGGGCAGCGCCGGCCAGGACATGTGCCGTTCGTGTTCGGGGTCCGGCAGTCCGGGAGGGTGGTCGGCGGTGAGGTGCGGGGCGCGCCCGTCCGACACGGTGTACTGTCCGGTGGCGCGCCCCTCCGCACCCGGACGCTCCGACGGCCGCCCGGCCCACCGGCTCGCCCGCCATGCGCCGGTGACCCGGCGCAGGCGCAGCCGTGAGTCAGGGGCGGCGCTCTCGGTCGGTTCCATTCCCGTCCCTCTCACAGCCGGCGGTGCCCACGCCACGCGGCCCGTTGCCCGACATCCATCAACGGCGCCGCGTTGGAAAACCCTTCCCCTTGCTCGTCATGAGCAAGGGGATGCCCCAACCGCAGCTGGGCACGGCAGGTGCACACCTCAACAGTAGGCCGCAGAAGGCTTCCACGGGCAGCGGTCGTAGACGGTTGCCCGAATGCACCCCGGCCACCCGTATGCATCTGGTATGCGCCGATCGGGTGGTCTTCAATCGCTATTCCGCTGCGGGAAGCGCAACTTCGGCCGCCGCGTCCGGTCCCTGTTCCAGCAGGACGTTGAAGCCCTCCTCGTTCAGAACTGGCACTTTGACCTGCATCGCCTTGTCATATTTCGACCCAGGATTGTCACCTACCACAACGAAGGATGTCTTCTTCGAAACAGAACCGGTCACTTTCGCTCCGCGGCTCTGCAGCGCCTCCTTCGCTCCGTCGCGGGTGAAGTGCTCGAGAGTGCCGGTGACCACGACGGTCAGACCTTCGAGCGGGCGCGGGCCCTCGTCCTCGCCCGAGATCTCCTCCTCCATGCGCACCCCCGCGGCGCGCCACTTGCGGAGGATCTCCTGGTGCCACTCCTCGGCGAACCACTCCTTGAGGGAGGCGGCGATGATTCCGCCGACGCCGTCGGTGTTCGCCAGCTCCTCCTCGGTGGCCTGCTCGATGCGCTCGATCGAGCGGAACTCACGGGCCAGCGCCTCGGCGGCGACCGGGCCGACGTGACGGATCGACAGGCCCGTGAGGATGCGCGCGAGCGGGCGCTCCTTGGCCGCGGCGATGTTCTCCAGCATGGCAACCGCGTTCTTCTTCGGCTCGCCCTGCTGGTTGGCGAAGACCGTGGCGACCTTCTCCTCGCCGGTCTTCGGGTCGCGCTTGGGCAGGCCGCTGTCCTGGTCCAGGACGTACGCCTTGATGGGCAGCAGCTGCTCGATGGCGAGGTCGAAGAGGTCGCCCTCGTCCACGAGGGGCGGGTCCTTCGGCTCCAGCGGCTTGGTGAGCGCGGCCGCGGCGACATAGCCGAAGTGCTCGATGTCCAGCGCCTTGCGGCCCGCCAGATAGAACAGCCGCTCACGCAACTGGGCCGGGCAGGTGCGGGCGTTGGGGCAGCGCAGGTCGACGTCGCCCTCCTTCATCGGCCGAAGCGCCGTACCGCACTCGGGGCACTCGGCCGGCATCACGAACTCGCGCTCGCTGCCGTCGCGCAGGTCGACGACCGGGCCGAGGATCTCCGGGATGACGTCACCGGCCTTGCGCAGCACCACGGTGTCGCCGATGAGGACGCCCTTGGACTTGACCACGTCCTGGTTGTGCAGGGTGGCGAACTCGACCTCGGAGCCGGCCACCGTGACCGGTTCGACCTGGGCGTACGGAGTGACCCGGCCCGTGCGGCCGACGCCCACGCGGATGTTGATGAGCTTGGTGTTGACCTCCTCCGGCGCGTACTTGTACGCGATCGCCCAGCGCGGGGCGCGGGAGGTGGAGCCGAGACGTCCCTGGAGCGGGATCTCGTCCAGCTTGACGACGACTCCGTCGATCTCGTGCTCCACGGAGTGGCGGTTCTCGCCGTAGTAGGCGATGAACTCCCGTACGCCGTCGAGGTCGTCGACCACCTTGTTGTGCCGGGAGGTGGGCAGGCCCCAGGTCTTGAGGAGGTCGTAGGCCTGGGAGAGGCGGGTGAGGCCCTCGAAGCCCTCCAGGGCGCCGATGCCGTGGACGACCATGTGGAGCGGGCGGGTGGCGGTGACGCGGGGGTCCTTCTGGCGCAGTGAACCGGCCGCCGCGTTGCGCGGGTTGGCGAAGGGCTTGTCGCCGGCCTCCACCAGACGGGCGTTGAGCTCCTCGAACTTCTCCATCGGGAAGTAGACCTCGCCGCGGATCTCCACGAGGTCGGGGACGCGGTCACCGCCCAGCCTGTCCGGAATCTCCGCGATCGTACGGACATTGGGAGTGATGTCCTCGCCCGTGCGGCCGTCGCCGCGGGTCGCCGCGCGGGTGAGGCGGCCCCGCTCGTAGGTGAGGTTGACGGCGAGGCCGTCGACCTTGAGTTCGCACAGGAGGTGGTAGCCCGGGCCGCCGACGTCCCTGGCGACGCGCTCGGCCCAGGCGGCCAGCTCCTCGTCGCTGAAGGCGTTGTCCAGGGAGAGCATGCGGGAGCGGTGCTCGACGGAGGTGAACTCCGTCTCGTACGCCCCTGCGACCTTCTGGGTCGGGGAGTCCGGAGTGCGCAGCTCGGAGTACTCCTCCTCCAGCGCCTCCAGGGAGCGCAGGAGCTTGTCGAACTCCGCGTCGCTGATGACCGGAGCGTCCTTCACGTAGTACCGGAAGCGGTGCTCCTCGATCTGCTCAGCGAGCTTCGCGTGCTTCTCCCGTGCCTCGGCGGGCACCGTCGTCTCCGCTTGCTTGTCGCCGGCCACCGTGTTGTCCTCCCGTTACTCTGGGTTGTCCGCGAGGGATCTCGCCGCCCGGACGCAGTGGGCGAGGGCCTTGCGCGCGTAGTCCGGGGAGGCCCCCGCGAGTCCGCACGTCGGCGTGAGGGTGACCGCTTCCGCGAGAAGTCCCGGTTGCAGCCCCAGCCTGCGCCACAGCGTCCTGACACCCATGACGCTACCGGCAGGGTCTGACAATGGGCCGTCCGTGCCCGGTACGACACCTGCGAAGAGCCGGGTACCCGCTTCCACCGCCTCTCCGATCGTGTCGTCGTCACGCTCGGTGAGGAGCGAGAAGTCGAAGGAGACCGCCGTCGCGCCCGCCCTTCGCAGGAGGGCGAACGGGACGTCCGGTGCGCAGGAGTGGACCACGGCGGGGCCGTCGCCGTGAACCCCGAGGACGTCGCGGAGGGTGGCCTCGACGAGCTGGCGGTCGACGGCGCGGTGGGTGCGGTAGCCGCTGGCGGTCTTCACCCGGCCGCGCAGGACGGCGGTGAGGGAGGGTTCGTCGAGCTGGAGGACGAGGCGGGCGCCTGGGATGCGGCGCTGCACCTCGGCGAGGTGCAGGCGGATTCCCTCGGTGAGTGACGCGGCGAGGTCGCGGCAGGCGCCCGGGTCGGAGAGGGCCGCCTCGCCGTTCTTCAGTTCCAGGGCGGCGGCGAGGGTCCAGGGGCCGACGGCCTGCACCTTGAGCGGGCCCTCGTACCCCTGCGTGAACTCCTCGATCGCATCGAGGTCCTCGCCGAGCCATGACCTGGCCCGCTTGGTGTCCCGTCCAGGACGGTCCCCGATCCGCCAGCCGCTGGGTTCCACGCGCGCGTACAGCTCGACGAGCATTCCCGCGGTTCTGCCGATCATGTCGGCGCCGGGGCCGCGGGCCGGGAGCTCGGGCAGGAAGGGGAAGTCCTCGAAGGTCCCGGTGACGGTCTTGGCCGCCTCGCGGGCGTCGCCGCCGGGCATGGATCCGATGCCGGTGGCGGGGCCGAAGGAAAGGTCTGCGTTCACACGAGAAGCCTATGTTTCCGCCCCCGCCGCCCCTACCCGTCCCGTCCCGGGGGGCTGCCGCCCCCAGACCCCCGCTTCGGCCTGAACGGCCTCGTCCTCAAACGCGGGACGGGCTGAAAGATCAAGCCCCGGCCGGCGAAAGAGCGCGGGCGAAAACGTCCCTCAGCGCCCCGGCCGCACCGTCAGGTCGTTGACCTCCGCGTCCCGCGGCAGGTCCACCGCCAGCAGGATCGTCGTCGCGACCGACTCGGGGTCGATCCACTTCGACGCGTCGTACTCCTTGCCCTCCTGCTGATGGACCTTCGCCTGCATGGGGCTGGCCGTACGGCCGGGATAGACCGACGTGACCCGGACGCCGTTGCCGTGCTCCTCGTGCCGCAGCGAGTCCGCCAGTGCCTTCAGGCCGTGTTTGGAGGCCGCGTAGGCGGACCAGTCGGCATGGGCGTTCAGGCCCGCCCCGGAGTTGACGAAGACCACGTGCCCGCGGGCGGCGCGCAGTTGGGGCAGGAAGTGCCGGGTCAGCTCGGCCGGGGCGATCAGGTTGACATTGAGCTGGTGGCGCCAGGACTTGGGCGTCAGCTCGCCGACCGGCCCGAGGTCGACCACACCCGCGATGTGGAGCAGGGAGTCCACGCGGTCCGGCAGCGTCTGGTGCGAGAAGGCCCAGGACAGCTTGTCCGGGTCGGCCAGGTCGCCGACGAGCGTCCTCGCGCCGGGAAACTCCGCCGCGAGCTCCTTCGCGCGGCCCGCGTCGCGCGCGTGCAGGACGAGTTCGTCCCCGCGCGCGTGGAGGCGGCGGGCGACGGCCGCGCCGATGCCGGAGCCCGCTCCGGTGATCACATGGGTAGCCATGCCCGCCATGCTCGCACCCGCGGGCATCCGCGCAACGCCCCGCCCCGTCCCGCAGCCCGCATCATGCGCGCCTCACTCGACGCCCTGGCTCTCCTCCAGATACGCCAGCGCACCCACGGGCTCCTCCGCGAAGAACACCAGGTCGGTGAGGGGCCGGGGCAGGAACCCCTCGTCCTCCATGCGCCGGAACTGCTCCTTGAGACCGTCGTAGAAGCCCGCCGTGTTGAGCAGGACCACCGGCTTGTCGGTGTGGCCGTGCTTCTTCAGCTCCAGGATCTCGGTGGCTTCGTCCAGGGTTCCCGTCCCGCCGACCATGACCACCACCGCGTCGGACTTCTCCAGGAGCAGCTTCTTCCGCTCGGCCAGGTCACGGGCGATCACCATCTCGTCCGCACCCTGCCGCGCCTTGGCCGCCAGGAAGTCCACGGAGACCCCGCACAGCCGTCCTCCGGCCTCCTGCACTCCGTCGGCGACCACCTTCATCAGGCCGACGTCCGAACCGCCCCACACCAGAGTGTGACCGCCCTTGCCCAGCAGCTTCGCGAACTCGCGCGCGGGGCGCGTGTAGCGGTCGTCGAGGTCGGCGGCGGAGAGGAAGACGCAGATTCGCATGCCCTCACCGTACGCGGGAACAAAGGCGCCCCCGCGAGTGCTTTTCCGGTATGGCCGAAGGACACACGATCACCATCGAGCAGAGTGACCGGCACGTGCGCGTGGTGCACGGCGAGCAGGTCCTGGCGGAGAGCGGACGGGCCCTCGTCCTCAGGGAGACGGGCTGTCCGCCGCGGTACTACCTGCCCGCCGAGGACGTACGGTTCGAGCTGCTGACCCCGTCCGACACCCACACCTACTGCCCGTTCAAGGGCACCGCGAGCTACTGGTCGCTGCCGGACGCGGCGGACCTGGTGTGGTCCTATCCCGAGCCGAAGCCCGAGGTCGCCCAGATCAAGGACCACCTCTGCTTCTACGAAGTCGAGGTGTCGTGAGCGAGGTCTTCAGCGCGTAAGGGCGATTATTTCCCCGCCTTGGGGCAGTCTCCACAGGCATGGACAAGAAGACCATTTCGCACGACGGCACCTCTCTCGCCTATCAGCGCACCGGACAGGGGCCGGCGGTCATCCTGGTCAGCGGAGCGATGTCGACGGGCGCCACGGTGGCACCCCTCGCCGGGCCGCTCGCCGGCCGATTCAGCGTCGTCTCCTACGACCGCCGGGGCCGCGGCGAGAGCGGCGACACCCTGCCGTACGCGGTGGCCCGCGAGGTCGAGGATCTCGCCGCGCTCATCGACGCGGCGGGCGGCGAGGCCTCGCTGTACGGCATCTCGTCGGGCGGCGCGCTGGTCCTGGAGGCGGCCGCGAGCGGGCTGCCGGTCCGTCGGGTCGCCGTGTACGAGGTGCCGTTCGCCGTGTACGAGGGCGGCGCGAAGGAGCGCGCCGAGTACACCGAGCGGCTCGAGGAGGCGCTCGGGCAGGGCCGGCGCGGGGACGCGGTCGAGCTGTTCCTCAGGCTCACCGGGCTGGCCGAGGAGATGATCCAGGGCGCCCGCAACTCCCCCATGTGGTCCGGCATGGAGGCGATCGCGCCGAGCCTTGCGTACGACAACGCCGTGATGGGGGACGGTCTGGTGCCGCGGGACCGGCTGGCCGGGATCGATGTGCCCGTTCTGTCCCTTGCCGGCAGCGTGAGCCCCGCCTGGATGCGCGAGGCCGCCCGGGCCGTGGCCGAAACCGCACCCCAGGGAACGTATCGGATCCTGGATGGACAGACCCACATGGTGGATCCGAACGTCCTCGCGCCGGTACTGGCGGAGTTCCTCTAGACGGGGACCTAAATGGGCGGGCTCCCACCTCAAGACTTGATGAAGCCGAAAACCCACCGGGGCACTGCCCCCGGTGGGGCGACCTGGCGGTCGCGGTGGCCCTCCTGGGGGCGCTCAGGTTCGTCCGCAGCGGCCGGATGAGCGAGATGCCGGACCGGCGCGGGGCGCTGCCGGGGGCCCGCTGGTGGGCTGCACTCGGTCTCCTGCTGGTCAGCACGGCTCTGGTCACGCCCGCCTTCCAGCTGCATCTGCACACCGACGTCTCGCTGCACAAGCACTTCGACTACGGGCTGTTCTTCTCGGCATCGCTCGCCGGGGTCGGCGTCACCCGGCTGATGGGCACGCACTTCAAGTACCCGCAGTGGGCGATCTTGCTGGGCATGGTGCTGTTCTCCAGCGGCATGTCGCAGGCGTACGACAACGTACGCATGGCCCGACTCCAGAGGCCTGGTCGCTGCCGTATGGCCCTACCTGAGCATGCACGGCCGATACCTGGCCGACACCTCCGAGGTGCCGGTCCACGCGCTGGGCCGGGACACCTCGTACCGCCAGTGGAAACACGACCTGCACGATCGACTGCACGAGCCGCTCCGGACGGCACACCACCGGGGCTGCGGGCTTCAAGACGCCGTCGCCGAGCGGCACTTCACGCTGATCGTGCTCGACCGGGGCAACCCGGCAGGCTGGAGCAAGACCGTGCGCGACGCGCTCGTCCACTCGACCGACCACAGCCTCATCGGGGCGGTGCCTTACGCAACGGCCGGGGGCAGCAGCCGGTTCGAGCTCTGGGCGCCGCAGAGCAACCGCTAGCCAAAGCCAAGCAGGGAAGTCACACAAGTAGGCACGTAAGCCCCGCGTCGGCCGTCATCGGCCAATGCGTGGCCGGACCTGCCCGCGCCACAACATCGGCTCGTCCACCGCAAACCACCTCTCACGATGGTCGGCGTCCTGGAGCACCAGCCGCATCTCCCTCCGGAACGCGGGGCCGTGCCCGGGCACCTTGAGATGGCACAGCTCGTGCACCAGCACGAAATCGAGCAATGGTGGCGGCAACTGCATGACCGCCCAGTGGAGCGTGACCACACCGTCGGGCCCGCAGCTGCCCCAGTGGTCCGGCAGCGCCCTGACCTCGATCGCCTTCGGCGTCACACCCACGCGGGACTGCAGAGAGGGCAGTCTTGCACGCATCCACGCGGTGCCTCGCTCGGTGTACCAGGCGGCGATGGCCTGAACGCTCTTTTCAGGGCTTGCGTAGTCGGGCAGTTCGAGCCATCCGCCGTACAGCCGCACTCGTCGCCCATCCTCCACCGGGATCAGCCTCAGCCGGTAACGGCGGCCCAGATACGCGAAGCTGCTGCCGCTGACCAGTTCCTTGACCGGCTCGGGTGGCCTCTCGCCGCGCCGTCTGACCTCCTCCGCGAGGCGTGGCAGACGCTTGCGCACGGCCAGGGCCACGTCCGTCGGGTCGGCGTCCGCGGGCACGGCGAACAGCACCCGGCCGTCCGGTGCGACCTCGATCCCGAGCGTCGAGCGCCGGCGCCGCACGTCCACATGCCACCGCCACTCCGGAGGGAGCGAAAGGGCGGCGATGGCCTGCTGGACGGAATGACTCACCGGCCACTTCTACCATTTCGCCACCGGCAGCATCCCTCAGGCGGCACCATCATGGGGAGTCCAGCCCTCACCCCGCCGTCCGTAACGCAGGAAGTCCTCGTGACGCTCGACGGCCAGCTCCAGGAGCAGGTTGGCCAAGGGACCCGTCACCTCCCAGTCAACGTGTACCTCGTCCTCCAAGAAGTTGCGCAGGTGCTTGCGCACCCGGTTTCTCGCCTCGGGAAGCCGCTGGAAGTTCGGGGACTTGACGAGGACGGCCACACAAGCCGCGATGTCCCGCGCGGCCTTGACCCTGTCCACCGACTCCGGCACCGCCGACCCGTCGGCCTCCTCGTAGTCACGGCACAGCAGGCCGTGAATGGGCTGCTCGGTCCACGGGTCGAGGCCTCCCTCCCCGGTCGCCCGCTCGCTCTCCGCCTCGCGCACGTCGCGCGCCAGGCTCTCCAGCGAGGCTGCGGCCTGCTCGAAGTCCTCCTCCATGCGCCGGATGACCTCTTCGAGCCGCTCGCTGAACCTCTCGTAGCGGGCACGATCGGCGTTCAGGCGGGCGGTGATGTGGGTCCGCAGACGGCTGCTCAGGTACGACACCCGGGCGCGGGGATCCGGGTTCGACAGGACGCGTTCCAGGAAGTCGGCGGCGGTGAGCTGTACGGGCGGCACCCGTTCCTCGATGCCCGAGATGGTGATGTGCCGGGCGATGAGGTCGCGCACCTTGGCTCCGTACCGCCGCGGGCTGAACTCGTCGCGGTCATCGAGGTGGCGGGCGCGAACGAGGTACTGGACGACGCCCACATCGCACGCGAAGGCCTCGTACCGCAGGGCGTTCGGCCTCGGCAGGACGGCGCTCAGAGCGGTGAGGAAGGAACGGACCCGTTCGTCGAACTGACCTCGCAGCAGCGGGTCCGCAAGCCTGGCCAGCAGGTCCTCACGCTGCCTCTCGTCACCGGGCTCGGTGGTACCGAGCACGGCGAGGAACGCGGTGAGGCTCTGGTGCCGGTCGGCGAGCAGCGCATCCGCTGCCGCGTCCGCCTGGAGCCACAGGCGGTCGCGGGTGGGCTGGGGTCCAGTGTGTTCCGGGTCCAGGTGGTCGAGGGAGATGTCCTGGTAACCGAAGACGGCGCGTAGATGGGCCTCCTCGTAAGCGGCCAGGGAGCGCGCGAGTTCGGGGCCCACCCCGACGTAGTCCACGACCAGACCGAACTCCTTGACCGGGTAAGGCCTATTGGTACGGGCGATGCCCTGGAGCAGTCCGGCACCCGCCAGCATCCGGTCCAAGTAGAGCACCTGCTCGGGCGGGGCATCGAAGCCAGTGAGCAGCATGGAGTTGACGACGACGAAGGCGACAGGCGCGCCGCTCCCCGCGGCGCCCGGACGCGCCCGTCCAGTGGTGTGCCGAGAGTTGTAGTTCCAAGCTCCGCCGCCGTTCGTCGCCCGGCGCCGCCCGGAACGCCGCATGCCGGTGCCCCAGGGCTGTCCCAGCCCCGGTTCACGCGCCGGCACGCCCTTCTTGAAGCGCTCGATGTGATCGTCCTGGCGGCTCTTGTCCGTCCAGCGCCTCCAACTGACGTCGTCCTTCTGCCGGTTCGCGGAGATCACCGCGGCGATCTCGACGCGGGCGAGCAGGTCACGGTAGTTGGCGAGCCGGATCAGCTCGCGCTGTTCGGGGTCCGTCTCCCGCTCCTCGGCCTCCGGGTCGTACCGTACGTCGCCGAGGGTGTCGATGCGGCTGACGAGCCGGTCCCGGGCGGCGGTCAGCTCCCGCTGATAGCTGACAGCCGCCCGCCGGGACACCGCGACGACCTGGGCGCCGAAACCGTCCCGCATGGCGGTGGTGGCCCAGTGCCACATCATGTGCTCGGCCTTGGCCTCGATGACGGACGCGGCCTCCAGGATCTCCCTGCGCTGCCCGAACCTCCTCAGCACCCGGAGGCGCTTGGCGTGGTCGACGGGGATGCGCTCGTCGAACCCGGCGTCGAGCCTGGCCTTGTCGAGCACTTCCATCGGCACACTCTCGGCCGCGTACATCACGGGGACGACGGCACGGTCCCGTTCGGCGTCGCGCAGCGTGTAGGTGTCGAGGAAGGGGCCGAAGACGTCCTCTGTCGTCTTGCGGACCTGGGTGATCAGAGGGGTGCCGGTGAAGCCGAGCATCACCGCGTTCGGCAGCATGGCGCGTAGCCGGGCGTGCTGCCAGGCGTACTGGCCGCGGTGGGCTTCGTCGACCAGGACGACGATGTCGTGCCCGCCGTTCGCCACATGATTGTGGACGTGGTCGGAACCCCCGTCACTGGGCCCGTCAGCGAGGAACTCCTCGCGCCCGTCGTACGCGGTGTCGTCGCGGCGCGCCTTCTGCAGCATGACCAGGACGACGTCGGGGACGTCGACTGCGAGGAAACGGCGGGCCTGCCGCACGCTGCGCGACCGGTAAATCCGTTCGTCGGCGGCGGCGAGGCTGCGGCGGATCTGTTTCTCGAGGTCGCGCCGGTCGGTGACAACGACAACCTTGTGCCCGGCCAGTCCCGGCGTGCTACGCAGATAGCGCACCAGGAACGCCATGGTGAGGCTCTTGCCGGAACCCTGGGTGTGCCAGGTGACGCCGCCGCGGTGATCGGTGTCCTTCCCGGCCGCATGCGCCTCCTGCCGCGCCCGCAGGGCGGCGGCGATCCGGTGCACGGCGCGGAACTGCTGGTAGCGGCCGACGACCTTGACGGTACGGGGACCGCGCCCGGCCTGGGTGGTGAAGTCCCGTACGAGGGTCAGGAGATGCGCGGGGCGCAGGGCTCCCGCGACGAGGGTCTCCTGGGCGGTCAACTGCCGCGCCTCGGCCGCGACCAGTTCCCCACGGACGGTCTGCTCGGTGGCCGGTTCGTATGTCCACCAGGCGGTGAAGCCGACGGGCTCGGAGGTGACGGTGCCCAACTCGGCGTGCGCACCGTCGGTCGCCACAAGGAGCTGGGCGAACCGCGTGAACTCAGGGATCGCTTCCGGCGCGTCCGCGCCCGCGTACCGCACGACCTGGCCGATGGCGGCATCCAGGGCGACCCGGCTTTCGGGGCCCGCGCTGACGGACACCTTGCACTCGACGACGGCCCAGGGCAGACCGTTGACGAAGAGAACGAGATCCGGTGTGGCACGCCGTAGACCATCACGCTCGACACGGAACTGCGAGACCACCAGCAGATCGTTTCTGCACGGGCCGCCCTCATCCTCGCGGGCGGGCTGCTCCCAGTCGACGAGACGAACGTGCTCGGGCTGCCCCTTCCGCCAGCCGGGCAGCGTACGGGCGTTGACACCTTCCCGGAGCATCCGGGTCACTTCGAGATTCCCGGCGACGCCACGGGACGCGTGCGGGTCCTGTCCCTGGCCGCGCCCCATGAGCCGGTCGAGGATGTGCCCCAACTGCTCGGCGGATAGCCAGGGTTCGCCGTCCGGGCCCGGATTGAGGCGGGATACAGCATCGAAGAACCGCCGCTCGTACACGACATCGCCGTACGAGGCGCGACCGGAGTCGGCGGGACTGGTGGCCGGCGAGCCGGGCGGGGCGCCCTCAAGGTGCGTCCACCCCATGGCGACGAGCTGGTCGATCAACGGCCTCTCGACCAGCTCGTACTCCGGCTGCGACATGCTCCCGCTCCCCGCCCGTCGTCACTCCGAACACCCCTTGCGAAAACAGGGGTAGGAGCGAGTCTAGTGACAGGGACCGACAGTGGCGCCGCGGACCGACAGCCTCGTCCCCTCGTTCAGGCGGCGAGCGCGGACGGCGTAGGCTCCGGCTCCCCAAGGCGCAGCTCGAACCAGATCGACTTGCCGCCCTCGTCACCCCACGGCCCCGGGCCGATCGCACAGCCGCCCCAGCGGTCGGCGAGCGCGTCGAGAATCAGCAGCCCGCGCCCGGCTTCCGCGTGCGGGGCGGTCGCAGCGGGTCCGGTTCCCGGAGCCAGCGGCAGATCAGGGCACGTGTCGTACACGCTGACCCGCAGCACGGGATGCAGCCACTGCATCCGCACGGACGCGGGGCCTTCGGTGTGCCGTACGGAGTTAGTGGCCAGCTCGCAGGTCAACACCTCGGCCCGGTCGATGAATTCACCGAGTCCGTGCACACGGAGGACCGCCCGGAGGGCGACGCGGACGACACCGGGTCCTCGGGGGTCGTGGGGGAAGTGCAGCTCGTAGTGCCAGGGAGCGGCGAAGGGCAAGGGCGAGGGATGCGGATGACCCGACAGGGGGTCGAGGCAGGAGAGGAGGAGAGACGGGTCCGGGCTCTGATATGTACTCACGTGGCACCTCCTGGGTGCGCGTTCGTGGCGGGTCAACTGGCCTTGTGACATCGGGTGTTCACGCCGACTGTTCGCGGTGGCTTCGCCGCGCCGGGTGGGTGCGGTGCGCTTCGGCGGCCGAGGTGAGGCGACTGGCACGCATCACAAGGTAGAGACAAAACTCATAACGGTGCTACTCGGTTACACAAAAGAGTTATTCATTCACCTCCAGTGGACCGCAACGAGATGAGTCGGCACACTGTGCCCGAGCAAGGAGATTCCATGGCGCCACGACAGTCCCCCACGATCCTGCAACGCCGCTTCGGCACCGAACTCAAGCGGTTGCGTGAGGCAGCCGGCATGTCTGTTCCCGCGGCGGCCGAGCACCTCGACACGGACCGCACGGTCATCTCCAACGTGGAGGCGGGGCGGTTCGGTATCAGCGAGGAACGGCTCCGTCGACTCGCCAGCATCTACGAGTGCGACGACACCGCCTTGATCGACACTCTGGCAGCGTTGACGGGTGGTCGCAGGTCAGGTTGGTGGGATGAGTACCGAGGCAAGATTCCGCCGGGTTTCTTGGATGTGTCGGCCCTGGAGGACTACGCGGTGCGGCTCCGCACAGTCCAAATCGCCCACCTGCCCGGGCTGTTCCACACCGAAGACCACGCACGCGCCATCTTCGACCTCGCGACTCCGCCACTTCCGAGGCTGGAGGTCGAACTCCGCGTCGCCCACAGACTGGCCCGTCAACGCGTGGTGTCCGGAGACAATCCAGTTCCCTACATCGGAGTGATCCACGAAGCCGCCATCCGGATGGAGATCGGTGGCCGGACGGTCACCCGCGCCCAGCTCCGGCACCTCGTTGAGGCGAGCGACCGTCCGAACGTCGTGCTGCGAATCATCCCGTTCGGAGCCGGTGGCTTCCCACTGCTCGGCGACTCGTCCGTCCTCTACGTAGAGGCCCCAAACCCTCACCTGGACACAGTCCAGCTGGACTCCCCGACCGGTGCCGTCTTCCTCGACTCCCCCACCCAACTGGCCAACTTCCGCACTCGACTGGACTTGGTCGAAAAGGTGGCGTTGACTCCCACCAAGTCGCGAGACCTCATCCGTACCGTCATGAAGGAACTCTGAGGGGTGACACACGTGTCCGGCCTGCGCTGGGTCAAGTCGTCGTACTCGGACGAAGGGGGCAACAACTGTGTGGAGGTCGCCGCCGTCGAGAACGCCGTAGCCGTACGAGACAGCAAGAAGCCCGCTCAGGTTCTGGAATTCAGCCCGAACGCCTTTGCCTCACTGATACGCAACGTCAAGGCGGGGCCGCCAGGCCCCCGGCCCTCGTGACCCGCCACCCCCAAGATCAGGCGGCCGAGGCTCGGACCCGCCCGGCGAGCAGATCTTCTACGACGGCCTGTTGGATGGTCCGGAGCTTGGAGATCTGCCGTTCCAGCGCGCGACACCGCGACCGCACAGCACGGATCGGTTCGAGGTTCCGCCGCTGCTCCTCGATGGGCGGAACCGGAACGACCATGGCTTTCACTTGGGTCGAGTTGATCGACGCGAGGTTGGTCGTCTGCTTGCCTACGCGCTGAAAGTACGCCCGCCCCTCGGCAGAACCCGTGTACAGAGCCAGGAAGCCAGGGTCCATTCTGCTGCCACAGCGCACGCGGAAAACATGGTTCTGGTGCAGACAGGGCTCAATACGACCGTCCCAAACTGCCCCACGACCAAGTTTGTCCAGGTCTCCGCCCTCGGTCAGCAGGAGATCTCCCTTCCGCAAGGCGAAGCGCTCAAGCTGCGTGCCAAGAATGCGTACGGACTTCACATCTTGGGTGTCGATGCGTCCGTCCAGGACATTGGCCACGCGCAGATACGGTAGCTCCAGGGTCCCCTCGCCAACCAGCTCGGCGCCGAGAGTGACACCAGCGGCGACCTCTGCGATCGACTCTACGGTGACACGTTCCCAGTGCGGTTTCAGCGCCAGCGCTTCGGCGGACAGGGCCTGCTCGGCGACACCGAGCTTGGAAAGCATCCACTCAAGCCTGACGATCCGCCGCTCGAACGCGGCATGGGCGGCGACGATTCGGTGCTGCTCCGCCTCGGGCAGTAGCGGCACAGGCACCTGACGCAGCATCGCGGAATTGATCGTGTAGAGACCCGAACTAGTAGCGCATCGATTCCTCCAATAGGACTGCATATAGCGAGAGTTCAGCCAAATCAGCCCAAACTCAGGCGCGACTTTGGAAAAGCGGATGCGAAACAGGTGGTTCTGGTAGAGAAGTCCGCCTTCCCTCGATGAGACCATGGCACATCGGCCAATCTGGTCAGGGCTAGCATGTCCCTCCACCATCAAAATATCTTGGACAGCCAAAGCGTACCGGTCCCGATCTCGGGAGTACGCCTCAAGCTGCGCGACATCGGATGAGTCAATCCAACCCCGCTGAACATTCGCGACACGCAGATATCCCGCGGGATTCTCCCTTGGTGCTCTGTTCGGTCCCAGAGTGATGCCAGCACCAATGGAGTCTGCGACCTCCTCCAAGGGACGCGTGGCTTCCATCAAGCGCGCAGGCAGAGCATCGTCACCGCGCATACCCCAACTCCTTAAGCCAGCCCCCCAGATCCCCCGCAGCCGCCTCGCTCTCCCCCTCCAGGTCCTCCAGCGAGACCTCGTACTTCGCAGCCCAGCCCCTGATCACAGCGGCCAGCTCGCGGCGCCCTGCCGCCACTACGGCGTCCAGGCGGCCGGACAGGCCGGCGGCGAGGACCTCCAGGGTCACCCGCCGCGCGCCGCCCTCCTCCGCCTTGACCAGTTCCGCCGCCGCCTTGAGGTCTTTCATGAAGCGGTCATCGAGAGCCGCACGGCGGCGGGAGGCAGCCGTGCGGTCCTTGCGCAGGCGAGCCACCTTCTTCTCCAGGCGCTCGATCTCGGCCGGGTCGTGATCCTCCGTCGCTGCCGCGTCATCTGGGTCATCCTCGTCACCGGCAGTGCCCACCGGCGCCTGCAGCCCCGCCAGTTCTGCCTGCGTCTCCTTCAACGCCGTGTCCGCACGCGCCAGTTCGGCATCCGCGCGAACCACTTCGGCCAGGAAATCCGGGATCAGCGCCCGAACCACCGGTTCATCCAGTGCCCGGCGCCGGTCCGTGGCCGTCACCGACGGCTTCGTACGGCCCTTCTTGCGGCCGGTGCCGCCGTTGCCCGCGTCATCGTCCTCGTCGTCGTCCGGCAGGACCGGGTCGACCATGTTCTCGACGGAGTCGACCCAGCCGTCGAGGACCCGGTCGTACCCTCCGGCGGCCAGGGCCTTGAGGTCGTACCGTACGGCCATCCACCAGTCGGCGACGATGCCCGCCGCGTCATGGTCTTTCAGCACGCCGACGCCCCGCTGCGCCTCGGTGAAACCCTGCACCAAGCGGGCGCGCAGCCGCAGCAGCTTGGGGTTCCCGATCAGGGCCGTGATGTGGGGTTCCTGCTGACTCCACCACTCGTCAAAGGCCTCCCGGACCCGCGCTTCCTTCGGCGCCGTAAGAGTCGTGATGCGTGCCGCTGTCGCCTCCGGACCCTCGGGGAGGAAGTCGACGTACTCGGGGTCGTGGTCCCGGCGGGCGAAGAGGTCGGTGACCTCCACCCCGTACGCACGGAAGGTGCCCGTCTTCGGCTCGATCTCCGCCACCGGCACGCCGCCGTACAGGTGGGCCCGTACATCCTGGGGTTCCGGCGGAGGTGAGTTGTCCACCCAACGGCGGATGTTGAGGTTGGCGTCGGCTGCGAGCAGAGCATCGACGCCGACGAGGGCGGAGTAGCCGGGCTCCTCGCGCCACTCACGGTAGACGGCGACGAGTTTTTCCGCATGTTCCTCCCCCAGCTCGTTCTGGTTGCGGGCGGCGCGGAAGTCGCGGTCTGCGTTGATGAAGAGGACCTGCCCGGCACGCTTCGGGGCTTTGCGGCCCGGTCTGCGCAGCACGAGAATGCAGCCGGGGATGCCCGTGCCATAGAAGAGGTTGGGACCGAGGCCGATGACGGCCTCGATGCAGTCGTCCTCCAGGAGGCGGACGCGGATGTCGCGTTCCTTGCCCGCCCGGAAGAGGACGCCGTGCGGCATGACCGTGGCGGCCACGGCATCCCTGTTCTCCTCAAGCACCGAGACCATGTGCTGGACGAACATGAGGTCGGCCTTTTTGCCGCTCTCGGGGGCGTATCCCCAGTGCATGCGTCGGCCGTGGTCCTCATCGGCCTTCTCGACGAGTTCGGCGTCGTAGTTCAGGGAGAAGGGGGGGTTCGAGAGGACTTTGGTGAAGGTGCGCAGCCGTTCACCCCCGGTGAGGTGCAGGGGTTCGGTGAGGGTGTCCCCGTGCTGGAGATCGAACTCGCGGATGCCGTGCAGCACCATGTTCATGCTGGCCATGGCCCAGGACGAACCGCTCTTGTCCTGGCCGTTGACCGACAGGTCGTCCGGGCCGCCGCCGCTCTCCTCGACGTACTCGTGTGCGGCGATCAGCATGCCGCCGGAGCCCGCGCAGGGGTCGTAGACGCTGTCTCCCGGCTTCGGATCTACCAGACGCACCATCATGCGGACAACCTCGCGGGGAGTGTAGAACTCACCGCCGCGCTGGCCGGCGCTGTCCGCGAACCGGGCGAGCAGGTACTCGTAGGCCGCGCCCAGCATGTCGGGAAACTCGAAGTCCTCGTTGCGCAGACGGTAGAGGCTGAAGTGCCGGATGAGGGTGCGCAGTTCCCGGTTGGTGAAGCGGGGTTTCGTCCCGATGACCTCGTTGAAGCTGATGTGGCTCGCGATACCGGCAAGCTTGTCGTTGCTCTCCTGGATCGCCGCGAGCGCTTGGTCGAGGCCTTCCCCGACCTTTTCCGTGAGGGCAGAGACACCCGGTGCGGGATCGTCGGGGGTCCTCGGGTCGATGTGCGGACCCTTCCACCAGCGGGCACGTGGCGGGACGTAAAAGACCCGAGGGTACTTGTCCGGGTCGTCGGCCCGTCTCAGAGCCTCCGTCTCGTCCTTCTTCCTGTCCCACGTTTCCTGGTAGACCCGCCTCCACTCCGGCTCGAACTCGTCCGAGGCCCGCTTGAGGAAGAGCATCCCGAAGATGAAGTCCCGGTACTCCGAAGCGTCCATCCGGCCACGCAGGATGTCGGCGGCGGAGAAGAGGTGCCGCTCCAGCTGGGGCAGGGTGATACGGGCCAAGGTAAGCCAGTCCTTCGTACGTACGGCGTCGTGATCGGGGGAACCAAGACAGCCTAGTGGGGAAGGTGAGCCTGGCGGAAACTCTTCGTCCGGGTATCAGGCTTTGACCGTCACGATGCCGAGACTGACCAGCAACCGCCATACATCGGCTGATGGGTCACGCTCTGCCGGATCACAGCCGGGTGCGTGCCCCGTGCGCCTAGTCCAGTCCTCGTACGACTCCCCTTCCGCCGGGATGCGTCCGACCGTGAGGTCGCGGGCGGAGCAGCCGCCGTGAGGGTGCAGACACTGCCTGACCAGGCTGCGCGCGTTGCGTACAGCGATCTCCTCTCGGCCCAGGAGTGCCTGACCGCGCGCGCCGCCGAGGCCCTTGCCGCGGTCGCCGGACTGGGTGTCGTAGCCGGCGAAGCCATCGGCGTCGGGGTGGCGACGCAGTCTGTCGATGACCGTGGCGTTCAGTCCACCCTCGGGGCTGCTGTGCTGCTGGAAGTGGAGCAGCAACCACAGTTCGAAAGACGGATGCGACAGGGCGACCTGCACGCCCTTCTCGGCGGCGAGCCGCATAGCGTCCCGAATGTCATGCGGGGTCTTGTCGCCGGAGTCCCGGTCGAAGAGGGCCCACATCTCGGCGTCGCTGCCCCGGGCGGCCTCGATGACCGTTTCGACGACCTCCTTCGGCCGCAGTCCGTTGCGGTCGGGGTGCGGGCAGAAGTGCAGCCTGAAGCCCTTCTTACGGCCGTAGACCTGGTTGAGGAGGATGACGTAGTCCTGCTCGGTCTTGGGTCCCTCCGTGGCGATGTAGACCACGCGCTCAGAGGGGTCGCGGTAGGAGGACGGAGTACGGCGGACCGCGCCTCCGGTCGACCGCTGTCTTCTCTTGCTCACGCCGTGGCCTTCAGTCCCTCTTCCAGCAGGGCAAGCTGGCGTGCCACTTCTCCGTTGGTGAGGCGGGGTACGCCGCCGTAACCGCCCTGGAGATATCGGCGCACGAGATTCTCGTCGTTGCGGACCTTGCGGGCAGCGGTGAGAGGGTAGAGCTCCGTCTCCCCGGTACGGCGCTTCAGCGTGATCCACACCTGGTCGCGGTCCAGGGGCCGCTCGGCGACTGTCGGTCCGAGCAGCGTGGCGTCGTGCGTGGTGAAGACAAGTTGTGCGGTGCGCGGATTGGCGTCCCGGTCCTGGAAGATCCGTACGACCTCGGCCGCGAGGAGCGGATGGAGGCTGGAGTCGAGCTCGTCGACGAGGAGCGTGCCGCCTCTCTTCAAGACCTGGACCAAAGGACCAAGGAATGCGAACCAAGCGTGTGTTCCCAGTGACTCCTGGGTCCAGAAGTCGAGGGGTTGGTCTCGGTCTCCGGGTGCGTGATGCAGAAGTACCGGATCACCTGTCTCGGGGTCAGCGGTCAGATCCGTGATGCCGAGGTCGGCCGATCGCAACAGTGTGACGAAGCGGTCCCTCAGAGCGTCGTCTGCCTCGCTGATCAGCTCGCGAGTCCAGTGGGTGCGTTCCTCCACGTCCTCGCCCGGAATGACGAGCCACATGTTGTCCTGGAACCACCGGTGGATCGCGGACAGCTGCGGATGGTTCATGGCTGCGGCCACCGTCAGGAACAAGGAGTTCGGCCGGGTGAACTCCACAAACGCTTCTTTGGCACCGCGCAGCCCACGCCCGGGAAACGTGATCTCTCCGCCATCCGCGGTGGAACGGCTTGCATCACGGTCGAACCAAACCTGACGGCGCCCGCTGGGGTAAGCGTGCAGCCACTCGGCCTCCACTCGCTCGTCGGACAGCTCGAAGCCGTACGTGTAGCGCACTCGTTCACCACCCGTCGGAAGCAACAGCTCCACCTCGAAGAGGCTGGTCTCCTGTCTCCCCTCGGCATCGAGCGCGAACGGTTCCCTGGGCACGCCTGGGTTCTTGCTCCACTCGGCGAAGGACTCACGGACGGCTTTGTGCATGAAGTGCATGGCCTTGAGCAAGTTCGACTTGCCCGAGGCGTTGGCGCCGAAGACCCCGACCACCGGAAGGATCTTCAGTTCCCTGCCCTGCGACCGAACACCGGCCTTGCGGGCGAATCGCCCGTCCAACTCCGTCGCGACCAGCGACAGTTCGACCTCGTCCTTGATCGACCGATGGTTGGCCACACGGAAGCTGAGCAGCACAGCGGGCCTCCTCCCGGCTCATGAACGTCACGCAGGCCTGTCGCTTCACGCCTATACGTACGGGTAACCTGCACGAGCCAGCTTATGACGGATAACCGTGTGTGGCCAGAGGACGTCAGCGCGCGTTGACCACTCCCACTACAGGACGGCTCATACAGATGCGGTCGTCCGCCGCGTGGTCGTCGCGATCGTCGCCGAGCCCACCACGCGCGTGCCGTCGTACAGCACGATCGCCTGGCCGGGGGCGACACCGCGGACGGGCTCCGCGAAGGACACCTCCAGGGTGCCGTCCACCAGTTCGGCGGTGACCTCGGTCTCGCCGCCGTGGGCACGCAGCTGGGCCGTGTAGCTGCCGGGACCGGAGGGGGCGGTGCCGCACCAGCGGGGCTTGATCGCGGTCAGGGCGGTCACGTCCAGGGCGTCGGCCGGGCCGACCGTCACCGTGTTGTTCACCGGCGAGATGTCCAGGACGTAGCGCGGCTTGCCGTCGGGTGCGGGGGTGCCGATGCGCAGGCCCTTGCGCTGGCCGATGGTGAAGCCGTACGCGCCCTCGTGGGTGCCCAGCTTGGCGCCGGACTCGTCGACGATGTCGCCCTCCGCCTTCCCCAGCCGATGGGCGAGGAACCCCTGGGTGTCGCCGTCGGCGATGAAGCAGATGTCGTGCGAGTCGGGCTTCCTGGCGACCGCGAGACCGCGGCGCTCGGCCTCGGCGCGGATCTCGTCCTTGGTCGTCACCGTGTCGCCGAGCGGGAAGAGGGCGTGCGCCAGCTGCTTCTCGTCCAGGACACCGAGGACGTACGACTGGTCCTTGGCCATGTCGGAGGCGCGGTGCAGCTCGCGGGTGCCGTCCTCGTTCACGATCACCTGGGCGTAGTGGCCGGTGCAGACGGCGTCGAAGCCGAGCGCGAGGGCCTTGTCCAGCAGGGCCGCGAACTTGATCTTCTCGTTGCAGCGCAGACACGGGTTCGGGGTACGGCCGGCCTCGTACTCGGCGATGAAGTCCTCGACCACGTCCTCGCGGAAGCGGTCGGCGAGGTCCCAGACGTAGAACGGGATGCCGATGACGTCCGCGGCGCGGCGGGCGTCGCGCGAGTCCTCGATGGTGCAACAGCCACGCGCGCCCGTGCGGAACGATTGCGGGTTCGCGGAGAGCGCGAGGTGGACGCCGGTCACGTCGTGGCCGGCCTCCGCGGCGCGGGCGGCGGCGACGGCGGAGTCCACTCCGCCGGACATGGCGGCGAGTACGCGAAGGGGGCGGGGGCGCTGCGAGGTGTCAGTCATAGCCCTTCAAGAGTACGGGGAAGCGGGAACCGGAGCCCACGCGTATCCGTTGGTGATCACATGGGGGCGAGCAGGAGCGACTCGGACCGGCGGATCGGGCGCCGCGCTCTGCTGGTGGGCGGGGCGGCGGCCGCGGTCGGCACGGCGGTGCTGGCGCGTGCGGAGCTGTCGCACCTGTGGTGGCGGCTGCCGGGGGTGGAGAAGCCGCGCACACCGGGTGCGGTCGACTTCCGGGGTGCGCAGTGGGTGGCGGCCTCCCCGGCGAACTACCGGCGGGCCGACCGGCCGGACGACTACTCGGTGGACCGGGTGGTCATCCATGTCACCCAGGGCGGCTTCGCGAGCGCGGTCAAGGCCTTCCAGGACCCGGACCACAAGGCCGCGGCCCACTACATAGTCCGCAAGGACGGGCATGTCACACAGATGATCCGCGAGCTGGACGTGGCGTTCCACACGGGCAACCGCGAGTACAACGAACGCAGTGTCGGCATCGAGCACGAGGGCTTCGTGGAGGACAGATCGTCCTTCACGGACGCGATGTACGCCTCCTCGGCGCGGCTGACCGCGGCGATCTGCCGGCGGTACGGCATACCCGTCGACCGGGAGCACATCATCGGGCATGTGGAGGTGCCGGGGACGGACCACACCGATCCGGGGCGGTACTGGGACTGGGACCGGTACATGGGACTCGTGCGGTCGGCGAAGACACCGAAGTCGTAGAAGAGCTGGCGGCGCTGCTCAGGTGAGGCCGGCGGCCCGAGCCCGCTCGACCGCCGGGCCGATCGCCTTCGCCAGGGCCTCGACGTCCGCCTCCGTGGAGGTGTGGCCGAGGGAGAAGCGCAGGGTGCCGCGGGCCAGGTCGGGGTCGGTGCCGGTGGCCAGCAGCACGTGGCTGGGCTGGGCGACGCCCGCGGTGCAGGCGGAGCCGGTGGAGCACTCGATGCCCTGCGCGTCGAGGAGCAGCAGCAGGGAGTCGCCCTCGCAGCCCGGGAAGGTGAAGTGGGCGTTGGCCGGGAGGCGGTCCACCGGGTCCCCGCCCAGGATCGCGTCCGGCACCGCCGTACGGACCGCCTCGACCAGGCTGTCGCGCAGCGCGCCGATCTCCCGCTCGAACCACTCGCGCTGCTCGGCGGCGAGGCGTCCGGCCACCGCGAAGGAGGCGACGGCGGGGACGTCCAGGGTGCCGGAGCGGACATGGCGCTCCTGGCCGCCGCCGTGCAGGACCGGCACGGGGGTGTACTCACGGCCGAGGACCAGCGCGCCGATGCCGTACGGACCACCGATCTTGTGCCCGGAGACCGTCATCGCGGCGAGTCCCGAGGCGGCGAAGTCGACCGGGACCTGACCGAAGGCCTGGACCGCGTCGGCGTGCAGCGGGATACCGAACTCCCGTGCCACATCGGCGAGTTCACGGACCGGCATGACCGTGCCGATCTCGTTGTTCGCCCACATCACGGTGGCCAGGGCCACGTCGTCGGGGTTGCGGGCAATGGCCTCGCGCAGCGCCTCGGGGTGGACCCGTCCGTACGGGTCGACCGGGAGGTACTCGACGGTGGCGCCCTCGTGTTCGCCGAGCCAGTGCACGGCGTCGAGGACGGCGTGGTGCTCGACGGGGCTGGCGAGGACGCGGGTGCGGGCCGGGTCGGCGTCGCGGCGGGACCAGTACAGGCCCTTCACGGCGAGGTTGTCGGCCTCGGTGCCGCCGGAGGTGAGAACGACCTCGCTGGGGCGGGCGCCGAGCGCTTCCGCAAGACTCTCGCGGGCCTCCTCGACGGTACGGCGGGCCTGCCGGCCGGAGGCATGGAGGGAGGAGGCGTTGCCCGTGACGCTCAGCTGGGCGGTCATCGCCTCGACTGCCTCGGGGAGCATCGGGGTGGTCGCGGCGTGGTCGAGGTAAGCCATGGTGGGGCCGATTCTACGGGGCCCCTGTCGTCGGCCGTACGTCAAGGCCGTGCTGTTCGGCGACCGGGCCCCGTCGTCCTCGGGGAGGTCGGCCGTTCGTCATGGTGCGCCTCGGGCTCACAGGCTCCACGAAACCGTGTTGGACAGCTGCATGGCGATCACCAGGACCGCCAGGTCGGCCACGCCCAGGGCCATACCCAGGTATGCGCGACCGCGGCGGGCGGTGCCGCGCCAGAGGGCGACGGCGGCCAGGACGATGGCGACGGGGCCGAGGAAGATGTTCAGCACGAGGAGGCCGAGAAGGCCGAGGATGAAGGACGCGACGGCCATGCCGTCGGCGTCGCGGGCGGGCTTGCGGGTGGTGGTGTCGGTGCGGCCGGCGGCCGGGGCGGTGAGTTGCATCGTGCTCAGCTCCAGGAAGCGGAAAGTCGGACGGCGGGTCGGGCGGTCGACTCGGCGGTCAGTTGGCCGAAGTGCGGCGGCTGTGGCGCTCGCGGGCGGCGAAGATGCCGAGCCAGACGGCGATGCCGACGGCCACGAGCGCGGTGACGGTCAGCGGCGCGTGGGCCACGGTGCCCAGGACGACGCCGAGCAGCATGAGTGCGGCGACGAGGAACAGCATGGGATTCGATCCCCCTCCGTGCGCCCCGGGAGGGCGCCTCTGGTTAAGTTTCGGTGAACGGTTGTAGTAACACTTGTTCACTGACTAGAGAGTCTAGCGCGTCGGACGGCTTTCCAAATCCGGAGAACAGTTGTTAACTGGATGACATGAGTCACACCCTCGGCATTCGGCAGGCCCAGAAACAGAAGACCCGTCAGGCGCTCCTGGACGCGGCGCTCGGCCTGCTGGAGGAGCAGAGCCTGAGCAGTCTGGGCCTGCGCGAGGTCACGCGCGCCGTCGGCGTCGCCCCGACCGCCTTCTACCGCCACTTCCGCTCCATCGCGGATCTCGGCACAGCCCTGGTCGAGGAGGCGCTGGGCAGCCTCCACCCGATGATCCGGACGACGGTGTCCGCGGCCGACACCAGCGAGGAACGCATAGCGCGCGCCATCGAGTTGATCGCCGGCCATGTGGCCGGGTACCCCGCCCATGTCCGTTTTATCGCCCGCGAGCGGCACGGCGGGGTCCAGCCGGTGCGGGAGGCCATCCGGGACCAACTGGCCCGGTTCGCCGAGGAGGTGAAGGGCGAGCTCGCCAAGGACCCGGAGTCCGAGGGCTGGAGCGACGACGACCTCCTCATGCTGGCCCATCTGTACGTGGACCAGATGCTGATCACCGCCTCGCTGTTCCTGGAGGCCCTGGAGGGCACCAAGGAGGACCGGGAGCACGTGGCGCAGGTGGCGACCCGTCAGATGCGGTTGATCAGCATCGGGCGGCACCACTGGCTCGACTGAGCCGGGCAGCACGCAGGGGCGGCCCCCCCGTTCACCGGGAGTGCCGCCCCTTCGCCGTACGGCGTCCGAGGTCAGTTCTTCGTGGCCCGCGCGGTGGGGGCACCGCTGGGTGCGGCACCGCCGCCGGGGCCGCCCTGGCCGCGTCCGCAGCCGGGCCTGCCCGAGGGGGCGCCGGAGGGCCTGGCGGTGGCGTTGCCCGTGGGCGCGCCCGAGGGGGCACCGCTCGGGCGTCCGGATCCGTTGCCGGCCGGCGCCCGACAGGCCTGCTGCTGCCCGGAGGTGCCGCTGTCCGAGGTCGACGACGAGTCGCCCGAGCCGCAGGCCGCCAGGACCAGAGGCGAGAGCGCCAGCAGAGCCGCTGCGGAGACGAGACGCACACGCTTCATGAGAAACAACTCCAAGGAAGATGAGAGGAGATGAGGGATCCTCGAGTGCGGGAACTCAATCAACGGCGCTTAGGGCTACCTTGGGGGCGGTCTGTCCCCGGCCTGTGACTCAGGTCAAGCGGACCTCAAGAAACCGCACTGACCTGCGGCGTCACAAACCGCTCTGGCCTACTCGCTGGTACAGGTCCGTGACAGAAGCGGCCGCGGAGGCCAGCTCCGCACGTACCTCGGGCGGCGCGAGGACCTCCACGTGGTCGGCGAACTGCAGCAGCTGGCGCGCCTGGCCGACGACGCCGTACGAGAGCCGCGCGGTCACCCACTCGCCCTCGCCGTCGTCGTCGGGGAGCTCGGCGAGCTGCGCGGCATGCAGGCGCAGGAACATGTCGAGGCGGTCGCGGCGGACGCGGACGGTGACGTCGAGCCCGCCGGGCCGCTCCTCGACCTGGCGGCGCAGCACCTCCCAGACATCGGCGAGTTCGACGCCCGGCCGCCGCTTCACCCCGTCGTCCAGGACGGTGGCGGACCGCACCCGGTCGGCGCGGAAGAGCTGCGGTTTCGCGCGCCGGTCGGCGACGAGGTACCAGATGCCCGCCTTCGACACGAGCCCGTAAGGGTCGACGGTGTAGGTCCGCGCCTCCTGCGCCCCGCTGTGCCGGTAGCGCAGTCGCAGCCGCCGGTCGGCGAAGACGGCGTCCTGCAGGGTGTCCAGGTCGACGGCGGGTTGCGGACCGCCCTTCCAGCGCGTGGCGTCGACGAGGATGCGACGGGAGGTCACCTCGGCGGCGGGGCGGTACGGCGCCGGCAGCGCGGCCATCACCTTGCGCAGCGCCGAGCCGAGCGCCGCGTCCAGGCCGAGCGCGGCGTGCGCGCCCTGCGCGGCGAGGATGAACAGGGCGCGGGACTCGTCGGCGGTCAGCCCTGTGACGTCCGTACGGAACCCTGCGAGCAGCTCGATGCCGCCGTGCCGCCCGCGCTCGGCGTAGACCGGGACACCGGAGGCGGACAGGGCCTCGACGTCCCGGTAGATGGTCCGCACCGACACCTCCAGGCGGTCGGCGAGTTCGTGCGCGGGGACGCGGCCGCGGGTCTGCAGGAGCAGCAGGATCGAGAGCAGTCGGTCGGACTTCACGGCACCAGAATCGCGCCACGCGAAGGTCTCCGGCAAATGTTGACGGAAACTGTCAGGTTATGCGGCGACTCTCTTACCCAAGCCCTTCAGAGAGAGGTCCCGTGAACGCCATGAACGCCATCGACCCCCGCCCCGTGTACACCCGCGCCACCGAGCAGGCGGCGGCTCTCATCAAGACGGTCCGTCCCGAGCAGCTGACCGGCCCGACCCCGTGCACCGAGTTCGACGTGCGGACCCTGCTCGGTCACATCGTCGGCGGCACCCTGCGCATCGCGGTGGTCGGCGAGGGCGGCGACGGGCTCGCGGTGCACCCGTTCGCGGACGGTGTGGCCGACGACGACTGGACGGCCGAGTACGACGAGGTCCGCACCCGGGTCCTCAGGGCCTGGGCGGGCGACGACCGCATGGACGCCCCGGTGCGCGTCCCCTGGGGCGAGGTCCCGGGCCGCGCGGCCCTGTCGGGCTACGTCATGGAACTGGTGACCCACACCTGGGACCTCTCCGAGTCCCTCGGCCACCCCCTGGACCTCGACCCGGACCTGGCCGCGTTCGCGCTCGCCACCGCCCGCCGCGTCCTGCCCGACCCGCAGCGCGACGAACAGACCCCCTTCGCCGACGTCCTGCCGGCCCCTGAAGGAGCGGACACCTACCGGCAGTTGGCAGCCTGGCTCGGACGAGCACCGCTCAGCCGAGCCTGAGTCTTTCAGCCCGTCCGGCGTTTGAGGACGAGGCCGTTCAGGCCGAAAGCGGGGGTCTGGGGGCGGCAGCCCCCAGGTACGGCCCCGCCCCGTCCCCCACGCAACCCGCGGCGCGCCTCGCTCAGCCGAGTCTGACCCGGGCCAGTTGGCGGGACTGGGCCACCAGGCGGTCGCTGCTGTCCCAGACCTCCGCGTCCTCCTCCAGGAAGCCGCCGGCCAGGTTGCGGGTGGTGATCGAGACGCGGAGGGGGCCGGGGGCCGGGCGGGAGCGGACATGGACCGTGAGCTCCACCGTGGGCACCCAGCCCTTCAGGCCGAGCTCGAAGGCGGTGGGCGGGAGCGCGTCCACCGCCAGGAGGAGGGAGAGCGGGTCGGCGTCCCGGCCGTCCGCCAGGCCGAACCAGGCGCGCATCTCGCCCTTGCCGGACGGCGCGCCGACCGCCCAGCCGAGGGTGGCCGGGTCGATCTTGATCATCAGGCGGTCGGCGATCGCCGAGCTGCCGGAGACAGGGGCGGGGCCGTCTTGAGGACCGAAGCACTGGTCCATGGGCGGGAACGCCGGCGGGACGGCCGTCGTCCGCACGTCGTCCGGCAGTGCGTCCAGGTCGCCGTAGGAGGCGAGGACACGGATGCGTTCCACCTCGCGGCCCTGGTCGTCGTACTGGAAGAGCGAGGCCTGGCCGGTCGACAGGGTGCGGCCGGTGCGTACGACGTCGGTGCGGACGACCGCCGGCCCCGGCTGGGACGCCGTCAGGTAGTGCGCCGAGATGGTGAACGGGTCGGCGTGCGGCAGGGCGTCCGCGAGGGCGCGGCCCAGGACGGCCAGCAGATAGCCGCCGTTGACGGCGGTGATGATGGTCCAGCCGGCGGAGAGGTCGATGTCGTACACGCCGGGTGCGCGCGGGACGAGCGCGGTGTCCCGGTCGAACTCGCTGTCACCGATGGCGGCCCTGGCGGCCTGCGCGGAAGCTGCTTCTGGCATGCCTGAACCGTACAACGAGAAACTACTAAGCGGTAGCTTTCTGCGTTACGGGCACATGACACATTCGTTCGGCCGCCGCCCTCCCGGGTGAGGTTCCGGCAATTTCTTGGTAAGTGTCCGCACTCGTCCTCAACCCCGAGGCGCCTCTCCCCCTCTATGGGGACATGAGCCTCACCGGGACTCCGTTCCTCTACACGCTGATCGTGCTGTTCGCGATCGCCCTGATACTGCCGCTCGTCCTGTGGACGCGGATGCGCGGGCCAAAAGCCCTGCGCATGGCGGCCCGGATGTTGATGCTGCTCTTCGCCCAGGGGACGGCGGTCGCGCTGGTCTTCGTCTTCATCAACAACGCGAACAACCTCTACGACAACTGGGCCGACCTGCTCGGCACGGGCAACCATGTGCAGCAGGCGGCCAACCTGGGCGCCGACGGCACCGGCGGAATAGCGCTGAAACGGTTGCCCAAGGTGAAGCAGGACTTCACCCCGGCCACCGGCCCGGGCATGCGAGGCGTACGCCAGACCGAGCTCAAGGGCCGTGTCTCCGGCGTGAACGCCGAGGTCTATGTGTGGCTGCCGCCGCAGTACGACGAGGCCGGCTACCGCAACCACAAGTTCCCCGTGGTCGAGCTGCTGCCCGGCTACCCGGGCTCGGCGAAGGCGTGGTTCGGGTCGATGAAGGTGACCCAGCAGCTGGCCCCGCTGATGCGCAGCGGCCAGGTCGCGCCGTTCATCCTGGTCGCCCCGCGCACCAACCTGCTGGCCGGCGTGGACACGGGCTGCGCCAACATCCCGGGCCAGGTCAACGCCGACAGCTGGCTCAGCATCGACGTGCCGAAGATGGTCATGGACAACTTCCGCGCCCAGCCGGCCCCCAAGGGCTGGGCGGTCGCCGGGTACTCGGCCGGGGCGCACTGCGCGGTCAAGCTGGCCGTCGCGCACCCGAACCGCTACATGGCCGCGATCAGCATGTCCGGCTACAACGACCCGATCGGCGAACGCAACTCGCTCGCCGCGCAGAACCCGACGGTCCGGGCCGAGAACAACCCCTTCCTGCTGCTGAAGAAGTCGCCCACCCCGCCCCGGATCGCGCTGTACGTCTCCGGCCAGCCGCGCGACGGCTACGAGGCCGGCGTGGGCCTGGAACAGATCGCGAAGGCGCCGACGACCGTGCATGTCGTCTTCATCCCGAAGAGCGCGGGCGGCCACACCATGGCGCTGTGGCGGCCGCAGGTCGTCCCGTCGTTCCGCTGGCTCACCGTGGAGATGGGCCAGCACCACGCGCGGTACGGGAGGACTACTCCTCCCGTACCGTCGACCGACGGTTCCACGCACGCGGCGCTCGCCAGTGGTACTTCATCGCGAGCAGGCGCAACACGAAGGCGGTGACGACCGCGAGTCCGCTGGTGAAGGGGGTCAGGGCGTCGTAGCGGATGCACAGGACGGCCATGGTGGAGCCGACGATCGCTGGGACCGCGTAGAGATCGCGGTCCCAGCGCAGCAGTGACGGCACCTCGTTGGCGAGGACGTCCCTGAGGACACCGCCCCCGACGGCGGTGGCGAGGCCGAGGGTCGCGGACTGGGTGAGGCCGAGCCCGTACTCGTACGCCTTGATCGTCCCCGCGACGCAGAACAGGCCGAGGCCGGCCGCGTCGAAAACGTTGACGGCCACCTGGATGCGCTCGACATGCGGGTGCAGGAAGATCACCATGAGGGCGGCCAGGAGCGGGGTGATGAAGTAGCCCAGGTCCGTGAAGGCGGCCGGGGGCACCGCCCCGATGATCAGGTCCCGGAACAACCCTCCGCCCAGCGCGGTGACCTCGGCGAGCACGGCGATGCCGAAGACGTCGAAGTTCTTGCGGACCGCCAGCAGCGCGCCGGAGATGGCGAACACGAAGATGCCGACGAGGTCGAGCGTGTGCTGGACGGAGGGGCTGAACAGTTGCTGGAGCACCCCACATTCTTACTCGGGGGTCCGCACGGTCCTCACAGGGCCGGTTTGCCGGTGGTGTAGATCCACTTCTGGAACAGGTCGTCGAGGTTCTGCCCGGAGATCTTCTCCGCGAGATCGATGAACTGCCCGGTGTTCGCGTTGCCGTAGCGGTGGATCCTCGTCCAGGTCGGCAGCAGCTCGAAGAACGCCTTGTCGCCGATGCGTTCACGCAGTGCCTGGAGGGTCATCGCCCCTCGCTGGTAGACCGCGGAGGCGAACATGGTGTCGCGCTGCGGGTCGGCGACGGTGATCTGCCAGAAGGGGTTGTCGGCGGCCCGGGAGTTGTATGCGGCCAGGAAGGAGTCGTGGGCGCTGCGGGTGCCCTGGTGCTCGGCCCACAGCCACTGGGCGTAGGTGGCGAAGCCCTCGTTGAGCCAGATGTCCTTCCAGCGCTCCACCGAGACCGAGTCGCCGAACCACTGGTGGGCGAGCTCGTGCACGATCGTCGTCTCGTTGCGCACGGCCGAGTACGCCGGCTTGCTCTGCACCTCCAGCGAGAACCCGGCCTGGGGCATGTCGTCGACGATCGCGCCGGTCTCCTCGAAGGGATACGGCCCGAAGACCTGCGACCAGTAGTCGGTGGCCGACGCGGTGACGGCGTACACGTCGACGTTGTTGCTGTTCGCGAGCACCGGGTCGATGGCGACGTAGATCGGGATCCCGGACGGCGTGGTGCCGGTCCTGACGTCGAATTTCCCGATGGTGGCGGTCGCGAGGTAGGTCGCCATGGGCTTCGACTCGCGCCAGTGGGTGTACGTCGAGCCGTCCTTGTCGTACGTCGAGACGAGGCGGCCGTTGGAGACGCCCGTCAGGCCCTTGGGCGCCTTGATACGGATGTCGTACGTGGCCTTGTCGTCGGGGTGGTCGCTGGACGGGAACCAGGTGGAGGCGGCGTTGGGTTCGCAGGCGACGAAGACGCCGTCGGGGGTCTTCATCCAGCCGTAGTCGGAGCCGAAGACGATGGGGCCGTTGAGGGGTTCGGGGACGCCGCCGTAGGTGACGGTGACCGTGAAGGTGTGCCCCTTGGGGAGCACCCCCTTCGGCGTGATGCGCAGTTCGTCGCCGTCCCGGGTGAACTCGGCGCGTCTGCCGTTCACTTCGACTCCGGTGACCTCCAGCTTCTGCAGGTCGAGGTCGAAGGAGGAGAGGGTCTGGGTGGCACGGGCGGTGAGCGTCGTACGGCCGTCGAGCCGGTCGGTGTCCGGGTTGTACGCCACGTCGAGGGCGTAGTGGCGGGCGTCGAAGCCGCCGTTGCCGAGGTCGGGGAAGTAGGTGTCGCCGATGCCGGGAGCGCCCGGGGTGGGGGCGGAGGAAGCGGCGATGACCAGGAACGAGGCCGCCGCGGTCGCGACAGCCCCTAAGCGTGCCGACCTGGAGAGTGCCATGCGTAACCCCTTCGGTGCGTGGTCCGATCAGACGGATACGCCCGACTCTGCATTCCCCTATGGCGACATGTACATGACTTTGCCAACTCGTCATGTGCTACACGGCGGTTGACTCCTGATCGACCGGGTCATGCGGCTCACGGTGAAGCCTTCCGTGTCGTGGCGGGTGCTGGTCCGGGGTTGGCCCGGATGGCCTCCGCCGGCCGCGGACACCTGGTGCCCGACAGGAAGAGCCCCCTGCCGGCAAGGGCAGGGGGCTCTTCCTGTCGGCCTGGGGCCAGGGCACCAAGTGGTCAGTTCTGCCCGTCGGTCGTCTCCTGACCGCCCGCTTCCGCCTCTGTGGAGCCCGCCTCGTCGGAGGCCTCGTCGGCAGAGGTCTCCTCAACCGTGGCCTCGGAAGTCTCCGCATCCTCGGCCGCAACCACCGCCGCCACCGCCGCCGACGTCTCCGCCGACTCCGCGAGCACCTCGTCCGCGACGAGCTCGGCCGCCTCCTTGGCGACCGTCAGCAGGACGGTGTCCTGCGGGGCCTGGTCCTCGAAGTTCTCCGGGTGGTGGCAGGCGACCTGCTGGCCGGGCTTGAGCTCGACGAGCTTCGGCTCGGTCGTCTTGCAGATCTGCGTCGCCTTCCAGCACCGGGTGTGGAACCGGCAGCCGCTCGGCGGGGAGATCGGCGAGGGCACGTCACCCTTGAGCAGGATGCGCTCGCTCTTGGCGTTCTTGCGCCGCGGGTCCGGGATCGGCACCGCCGACATCAGCGCCTTGGTGTACGGGTGCATCGGCGCCTTGTACAGCGACTCGCGGTCGGCCAGCTCCACGATCTTGCCGAGGTACATCACCGCGATCCGGTCCGAGACGTGCCGGACGACGGAGAGGTCGTGCGCGATGATCACGTACGTCAGGCCCAGCTCCTGCTGGAGGTCGTCGAGCAGGTTGACGACCTGCGCCTGGATCGACACGTCGAGCGCGGAGACCGGCTCGTCCGCCACGACCAGCTTCGGGTTCAGGGCGAGCGCGCGGGCGATGCCGATGCGCTGGCGCTGACCGCCGGAGAACTCGTGCGGATAGCGGTTGTAGTGCTCGGGGTTGAGACCGACCACCGACAGCAGCCGCTGCACTTCCTTCTTGATGCCGCCCTCGGGCTCGACGCCCTGCAGCTTGAAGGGGGCGCCGACGATCGTGCCGATGGTGTGGCGCGGGTTCAGCGAGGAGTACGGGTCCTGGAAGATCATCTGCACGTCGCGGCGCAGCGGACGCATGCCGCTCACACCGAGGTGCGTGATGTCCTTGCCCTCGAACTCGACCTTGCCGCCGGTCGGTTCGAGCAGCCTGGTGATCAGCCGGCCCATCGTCGACTTGCCGCAGCCGGACTCGCCCACGACGCCGAGGGTTTCGCCGGCCCTGACCTCGAAGTCGATGCCGTCGACCGCGTGCACGGCCCCGACCTGCCGCTGGAGCAGGCCCTTCTTGATCGGGAAGTGCTTCTGGAGCCCGGTCACCTTCAGCAGGGTCTCGCCGGGGGCGGCGTCCTTGGTGCGGGTGGAGCCGTCGCTCTGCGCGGGAAGGGTCACGGCTGTGTCCTTAGGGGTCTCGCTCACAGCTTCGGCGCAATCTCTTCGGTCCAGATACGCTCCCGCTGCTCCTGCGTCATGTGGCAGGCGGCCCAGTGCTGGCCGCCGACCTCGGTCAGCTCGGGGCGGACCGTGCGGGTGACGTTGTCCTTCGGGATGTCGGCGTACGGGCAGCGCGGGTTGAAGGCGCAGCCGGACGGGACGTTGATCAGGGAGGGCGGGGAGCCCTTGACCGGGATCAGGCGTTCCTGCTGCTCCCGGTCCAGACGCGGCATCGAGCCGAGCAGGCCCCAGGTGTAGGGGTGCCGGGGCTCGTAGAACACCTTCTCCGCCGGACCGCGCTCGACGCAGCGGCCGCCGTACATCACCAGGATGTCGTCGGCGAGTTCGGCGACGACGCCCAGGTCGTGGGTGATGATGATGACCGCGGAGCCGAACTCCTTCTGCAGATCCCGGATCAGGTCGAGGATCTGCGCCTGGACGGTCACGTCCAGGGCGGTCGTCGGCTCGTCCGCGATGAGCAGTTCGGGGTTGTTGACCAGCGACATCGCGATCATCGCGCGCTGGCGCATACCGCCGGAGAACTCGTGCGGGTAGCTGTCGACGCGCTTGTCCGGCTGGGGGATGCCCACCCGGTCGAGCATCTCGACCGCGCGCTTCTTCGCGGTCTTCTTGTCGACGTCGTGGTGGATGCGGTACGCCTCCACGATCTGCTGGCCGATCGTGTAGTACGGGTGCAGCGCGGACAGCGGGTCCTGGAAGATCATCGCCATCTGGCGGCCGCGCAGCTTGCGCACCTCGTCCGGGTCCGCGGTCAGCAGCTCGGTGCCGTCCAGCCAGATCTCGCCGGAGATCTGCGCCTTGCGCTTGCCGTACTGGCCGGCCGTGTGCAGACCCATGATGCCGAGCGAGGTCACCGACTTGCCGGAACCCGACTCGCCCACGATGCCGAGGGTCTTGCCCTTCTCCAGCTTGAAGGAGAGCCCGTCGACGGACTTGACCAGGCCGTCGTCGGTCGGGAAGTGCACCTTCAGGTCGCGCACTTCCAGGAAGGAGGTCGGGGCGGGCGAGGTGACCGTGGGTTCGCCCACGGCCGCTCCGCTCTTGCTCAGTTCCGTCATGCGAGCCTCACTCGGGGGTCGATCACGGCGTACAGGACGTCCACCACGAGGTTGGCGAGAAGCACCGCGAGAGAAGTGATCAGGGTGACGCCCAGAATGATGGGCAGGTCCTGGTTCTTGATGGCGGTCAGCACCGCCTGGCCGAGGCCCGGCAGGCTGAACGTCGTCTCGGTCAGGATCGCGCCGCCGATGAGGGCGCCGAGGTCCATGCCGAGCATGGTCAGGATGGGCGTCATCGTGGAGCGCATGGCGTGCTTGCCGATGACGACCTGTTCCTTGAGGCCCTTCGCCCGGGCCGTGCGGATGTAGTCCTCACCGAGGATCTCCAGCATGGTGGCACGGGTGATCCGGGCGTACATCGCCGCATAGAGGAACGCGAGGGTGATCCAGGGGAGGATCATGCCGCCGAGGTAGCCGGAAACGCTCTGGCTGAGCGGCACGTACTTGCCGTCCATCCATTTCAGTCCGAAGACGAAGATGGCGGAGGCCAGCAGGCCGGTGAAGTAGATCGGCAGGGACACACCGCTGAGGGCGACGACCATGGCACCGCGGTCCCACAGGCTGCCCCGCTTGAGCGCGGAGAGCACACCGGCCGCGACACCGAAGACCAGCCACAGGACGGCGGCACCGAGCGCGAGACCCAGGGTCACCGGGAAGCGGTCGGTCATCACCGGCCAGACGGCCTGCTCGCTGCGGAAGGAGTAGCCGAAGCACGGCGCGGAGCAGTGGGTGATGTCGCCGCCGGCCGCGTAGGTGCGGCCCACGAAGATGCCCTTGAAGAAGTGCCAGACCTGGACGAAGATCGGGTCGCTCAGACCCAGCTTCGTCCGCACCGCCTCCACCGCCGCGGGGTCGGCCTGCTTGCCCACGAAGCTCGTGGCGATGTCCACGCCCGCCCACTTGGGGACGAGGAAGAAGATGCAGAAGACCACCAGGATGGTGACCACCAGCATCACTGCGGCGGCGAACAGCCGCCTGATGAGGTAAGCGAGCACAGCTAACGGCCCGCCGCGGGCCCGCGGGCCGCCGGAGGTCATCCGGGGCCCGCGGTCCCGCCGCGCCGGCCTTCACCTGCCTTTCGTGCCGTACGGCGGGTGTGCCGGGATTACTTCGAGGACTTCAGACCGATGTTGACGAAGTCGTAGTAGCCGCTGTACGCGTTCGTCGTGTACACGTTGCCGATCCGCGAGGAACGCCAGTTCAGGAGCCGCTCGAAGGTGAAGGGCAGGTAGTACGCGCCGTCGCTCACCTTGTGGTTGATCTCCGTGGCGATCTGCGTCTTCTTCGCCTCGTTCAGTTCGGCGTTGTACTGGTCGAACAGCCCGTCGATCGTCTTGTCCTTGATCAGGGCGTAGTTGTTGTTGCCGCTCTGCAGGATGTAGTGGCTGCTCCACAGCGGGATGCCGTAGCCCTGGACGGTCGGGAAGTCCGGGCCCCAGCCCATGATGATGATGCCGAGCTTCTTCTTCGCCACGTTCGACGGGGAGCCGATGATGCCGGCGCTCTGCGAGCCGTCGTACTGGTAGATGTCGGCCTGGATGCCGACCTTCTTCAGCGCGGCCTGCAGGGACGTGGCCGTGGCCACCTCCTGCGTCTTGTTGTTGCGGACGGCGATGGTGGTCTTGAAGCCGTTCGGCTGACCGCAGGCCTTCAGCGCCTGCTTGGCCAGGTCGTCGTTGCCGGTCTTGTTGGCACCGGCGATCTTGTACGGGTCGTACTTCTGGCCCTCGCCACCGGGGATCGACGGCGGGAGCATGTTGGTGCCGATGTCACCACCGGCGATCGGGCCACCGCGCGCGGTCTGCAGCGACACGTGGTCGGCTGCGTAGATCACGGCCTTGCGGCAGTCGACGTTGTCGAACGGCTTGACGCTCTGCGGGAAGACCGCGTAGCGGATGAAGCCGGAGACCGGGTTGTCCAGGTTGTCCTTGTGCTGCTTCAGGGCGATGGTGCGGCCCTGCGGGCCGAGGCCCGTCTGGCTGGCGTCGATGTCGTAGTCGCCGTTGATCAGACGCTGGTCCATGTCGCTCTGGTTGGTGGAGATGTCCAGAGTGATCTTGTCCGGGTACGCCTTGCGGACCGGGTCCGAGGACGCCTTCCACGCGGTGTTGCGCACCAGCACCAGCGACTTGCCCGGGGCGTACGACTGGAACTTGTACGGGCCGGAGGAGAACGGCTTCAGGCCGTACTTGGACTTGGTGTCCTGGTCCTGGCGGACCGGCGAGGCCGAGACCATCGCCAGCACCTGCTTGAAGTCCGAGTTGGCCTTGGGCAGGTGGAAGACGATCGTCTTGGCGTCGGGCGTGTCGACCGCCTTCAGGCCGAGCTTGTCCTTCGAGGTGTCCTTGTAGGGACCCTTGTAGGTGTTGTTGGGGTCGAGCATCTGCTGCAGGTAGATCGGACCGCCGGACAGGACGTCCTGCGCCCAGACGCGCTCGATGCCGTACTTGATGTCCTGGGAGGTGATCGGCTTGCCGTCCTCCCAGGTGATCCCGTCGCGCAGGTGGAAGGTGTACGTCTTGCCGTCGGCCGAGACCTGACCGGCGTCCGTGGCGAGGTCGGGGGTGAGCTCGGCACCCGCGGCGCCCGGCTCGGTCTTGTAGGTGAGCAGCTGACGGCTGTAGTAGCGCGCGAAGTCCCACATGAAGCCGTAGTAACCACGCGTGGTGTCCCACGAGTCGGCGTCCTGCGGGGTGACGAACTTCAGCGTGCCGCCCTTCTTGACCTGATCGGCCTGGGCAACCTTGTTGTTCGCCGCGTCGAAGCCGGCCGCACCCGACTTCGAACCGCCGCTGTCGCTGCCGCCGCCGCACGCCGCCATGGTCAGCATGCCGGCGACCGCGGCAGCAGCGGCCAACGCCTGCTTACGCCGCCCTGAGGTGCGTTGGGTAGTCACGATCTCGGATCCTCCGGTTGTGATGAGAGACCCCGTGGGAGTGCTCACGGGACGCTTGGGGTACGGCAGTTCAGCGCGATCCCTTCGGGTCGAGCGCGTCCCGCACGCCGTCGCCGAAGAGGTTGAAGGCCAGAACGGTGATGAAGATCGCCACGCCGGGGACGACCATGTACATGGGGTCCGAGTCGTAGTAGTCGATCGCGGTCGAGAGCATCTGCCCCCAGGAGGACGTGGGGGGCTTGACGCCCACGCCCAGGAAGCTGAGTGCCGCCTCGGTGAGGATGTTGGTGGGGATCATCATCGTCGTGTAGACGATGATCGGGGCGACGAGGTTGGGCAGCAGTTCCTTGAACAGGATGTAGAACCGCCCGGCACCCAGCGATCGGGCCGCCTCGACGTACTCGCGCTCGCGCAGCGAGAGCGTCTGGCCGCGCACCACGCGTCCGATGTAGGGCCAGCCGAAGAAGCCGATGACCAGGATCATCACGAACACGCGCACGCTGGAACCGCTCAGGCCGAGCATCTCGTTCGGCATGACGGAGACCAGCGCGATGATGAAGAGCAACTGCGGGAAGGCCAGCAGGCCGTCCATGACGCGGCTGATGACCGAGTCGACCCAGCCGCCGAAGAAGCCGGCCAGGATGCCGAGGATCGTGCCGAGCACCACGGCGACGATCGCGGACAGGAAGCCGACCAGGAGCGAGATCCGGGCGCCGTAGAGGATGCGCGCGAAGATGTCGCGGCCGTTGACCGGCTCGACGCCCAGCCAGTGGTCGCCGCTGATGCCGCCGAGCGACCCCTTGGGCGTGCTGAACAGCGGGTCGATCAGGGTCTCGTGGTAGACGTCGGGGTCCTGCCCGTAGAGGCTGGTGATCACCGGTGCGAGCAGCGCCACCACGACGAGTACGAGCACGACGATGCCGCCTGTGAGGGCGAGCTTGTCCCTCTTCAGGCGCTCCCAGGCGATCCGGCCCAGGGAACGCCCCTGTACGGCCTTGTCGCCGGCGGTGGCGACCGCCGCTTCTTCGGCCGCGCTCGGGGCCGCTTCTGCGGTCGGCTCGTGCAATGGTGCCGTCATCTGGCAGGGACCCCTCTCAACCGGCGGTAGCCGGCCCGCACTTTGCCGCGGTGGCGGCGTGATCAGTCCGTCGTACACGGGGGCGAACCCCCCTGGAGCGGGAGTCTTCAACGCTTTGGCGATCTGTTGCCAGACTTGACGGTGAAAGGATGCGTAAACGTGATGCGGGCTGGAGGGTTCCGTTATCCGGACGCCGGGTAACGGCGGCCGGACGCGGATTAATTTGGACATTCTCCGCAGAACGGAATCTTCCAGGCCTATCTACGCGCGCAGACTGACTCCCGGCCTGGTACGGACCAGGCCTGCGCCTCAGTATCCGCCATGCACCGGCGGGTAACCGTACCCGGCCGCCGGGGCCTGGGCCGGAGCGGCCGCGTGGGCCTCGCGGTCGTAGAAGGGGCGGGCGCTCGCGCGCATCCACAGCGCGACGGGGTCGTACTCGTCCGACATCGCCACCGTCGACACCGGCAGTCCGTCCGGGACGGCGCCGATGGACTGCTGCATCATCGCCCGCACCGAGTCCACCGCGGGCGGGCTGGTGTCGTACACGTCCAGGCCGATGGCGAGGTACGGCGCCCCGAGCGCCGGCTGCACCCAGGCGCGGCGCAGCGAGCGGACGGCCGGGGTGCGGTGGGCGTTCTGCGCGAGCAGGGCGTAGAACTGCGGGATCTCGATCGCGGGTTCCGACATCCGCAGCGGGCCGGCCGCCTGACGCTCCAGGCCGGTGGCGATACGGCGCAGGTCCAGCCAGGGGATGCCCACGCCACCGCCCGGGGCGTGCGGGTTGAGCCAGAGGCCGAAGTGGTCGGGGTAGAGGGTGCGGGCGACGTCCAGCCCGTCGACCACCTCGTACGATCTGTTCCAGCCGCTGGCCGAGAGCTCCTGGGCGGAGGTGACGCACGGGGCGTAGCCGTAGCCGTCGACCTCCATGTTTCCGTACTGGGCGTCCGGGGAGCCCGCCTGGCCGTGCCACAGGAGCATCCAGACCTGGCCGGAGCCGGGGGTCGCGAGTGCGCGGAGGAGTGCCTCGTAGGCGTCGTAGCGCCCCGGCGTCACCTGGCGCAGCATGTTCTCGACCGTCCCGGTCGTGGTGCCGCTGGCGCTCACGTGTGTGCCCCTTCTCATGGTTGCCCCGCGTGGACACAAGCTTAAGCGCCTAGGAACTCGAGGCTCGTTGTGTGTTGGCGAGTGCGGGTGCGTCGTGGCTGGTCGGTGAGTTCCCCGCGCCCCTGGGGCGGCTGCCCTCCACGGCGTTTACAGGTGATCCCTCGTATAGAAGGGGCGTACCTGCTCGCGCATCCAGGTCGCCACCGGGTCGTCCGTCACGTCCAGGAGGACCAGGTTGACGGGCCAGGGGGTGGGGGTTCTGGTGATGGCCCGGCCCAGCGCCTCCAGCGGCAGGGCTCTGATGTCGCCCTCCCGCTGGGAGAGTTCGACGCCCACGAACATCACCGGGTCCGCCGTCTCGATGGCGGCGAGGCAGCGGCGGGCCGTGACGACCACGCCCGTCCCGGCGAACTCGGCGGAGGCCGCGGCGAGGAAGTCGATCGGGTCGTCCTGCCAGTCCGGCTCGTAGAGCTTGACGCGGCCGCCGGAGGCGGGACCGTCCAGCGGGGTGCGGCCCACCCGGCAGAGCTCGGCGACGGCGGGCGGCGGGAGCGGGATGCCGACCACGCCGTCCGGGTTCACGGCGAGGCCGACCTGCGGGGGCAGTCCGCGGGCGAACTCGACGGCCGGGGCGATCGTGTACGACATGTGGGAGCCGACGACCTGCCGGAACTGCTCCTCGGAGCTGAAGACCGGCACATAGGCCTGGCCGTCGATCTCCAGCGTGGGCAGGTCGAGGGGGCCGCTGTTCAGGTCGCCGCCGTTCGGCAGCGGCACCCAGACGAAGCTGCGGCCGAGCACCTCGAGGATCCGGCCGCCCGCCGCGGGTATGCCGAGGGAGGCCGACAGCACCTCCTCCAGCTCGTTGCCCGGCCATCCGCCGTGCGGATGGGGGTGCGCCTGCAAGGGAAAGTCCGCGGGGAGATCCGCTGCGAAGTCCATCTGTGTCCGACCGCCTGCTGAGAACCACTGCTGTGGCTGGAAAGGCTAGCGGGTGGGACGGACAAAGGGGTTGGTCCGTGCATCAGCCCGCGAAACCGATCCTGCGCAGCACGTCCGCCGCGTCCCGGTCCAGCAGCACCGCCGAGCCGACGCCCTCGGGCAGGTCGCCCCGCTCGACCGCGCGGATCAGCCGGGCCGCTGCCGCGCGGTGGCGCAGGAAGGCGTAGCGCGAGACGCCGCGGCCGCGCTCGCGCTGCCCCTCCAGGGCCGTGCCGGGCGTGACGTCGAGCAGCAGCAGATGCAGGGTGCCGCCGCGACGGCGGGCCTCGCGCGCCAGCCAGCCGCGCACCCAGGCCTGCGTACCGCAGTCGTGCACGACGACCCCTTCGCCGCTGCGCAGGGCGCGGCGCAGTCCGGCGTAGTGGGCGAGGCGGACGAGGGGGCGGTAGACCGCGTAGGGCAGGAAGCGGGGCGTGCGGGCGTCCCAGCGGTCGCGGGCGTCCTGGGAGTCGATGCGGATGCCCCGGGCCGCGCGCTCCATCAGCGTGGACTTGCCGCTGCCGGGCAGGCCGGTGATCACCACCAGGTCACGGGGGCCGAAGAGCAGGGCGTGCGGGCTGTGCCCCGAGCGGTCCCGCAGGTCGCGGACCACGGGTGCCGGGAAGGCACCGCACACATCCTTGGCCGGGGCCGCGGGCTGCTCGGGCAGCGCGACGGCCGAGGTCGTGGCGTACACCGTGGTCCTGTTCACCGTGATCGTCCTTCCTGGGGGTCAGGAAAGCTTCTCCCCACTCTTTGTAAAGGGAAGGTAATGCACGGCTTCTCGCGGTTGTGTTCGGTTCCGGCGACAGCCCAGTCACAAACAGGAGGTGCCGAAGAGGAGGTGCCAAGGAGGAGGGGGCGCGTGCAATGATGTGCGCGCAACTGCATACCGGCCGTTTGAATCCGCGCGGGAGAGTCCCGGCAGCAGAGTCTGCCGGGCGCCGAAGGAGCAAGTCCCTCCCTTGAATCTCTCAGGCCCCGTTACCGCGCGGGCGAGGCACATCTGAAAAGCGGGCCACCGGATCCGGTGGCTCCACCCAAGGTGCAAGCCAGAAACCACACTTGTGGTCATGGCGAACCTCTCAGGTTCCGATGACAGATGGGGAGGAACGACCTCGCCCGTCATGCACTCTGCCTGGGAGACGACCGTCCGATGAGCAGCACCGCACCCCGTCACACCGCGCTCGATGCCCTGCATCGCTCGCTCGGCGCGACGATGACCGACTTCGCCGGCTGGGACATGCCCCTGCGCTACGGCTCCGAGCGCGACGAGCACCTCGCCGTGCGGACGAAGGCCGGGCTCTTCGATCTCTCCCACATGGGCGAGATCACCGTGACCGGCCCGCAGGCCGCACAGCTCCTGAACTTCGCCCTGGTCGGCAACATCGCCTCCGTCGGCGTCGGCCGCGCCCGCTACACGATGATCTGCCGGGCCGACGGCGGCATCCTCGACGACCTGATCGTCTACCGGCTCGGCGAGACCGAGTACATGGTGGTGGCCAACGCCTCCAACGCCCAGGTGGTCCTGGACGCGCTGGTGGAGCGTTCGGCCGGCCTCGACGCCGAGGTGCGCGACGACCGGGACCACTACGCGCTGATCGCCGTGCAGGGCCCCGAGTCCCCCGGCATCCTGGCCGCGCTCACCGACGCCGACCTCGACGGCCTGAAGTACTACGCCGGCCTGCCCGGCACCGTCGCCGGCGTGCCCGCCCTCATCGCGCGCACCGGCTACACCGGCGAGGACGGCTTCGAGCTGTTCGTCGCCCCCGCTGACGCCGAGAAGCTGTGGCAGGCGCTGACCGACGCCGGAGCGCCCGTGGGGCTGGTGCCCTGCGGGCTGTCCTGCCGGGACACCCTGCGCCTGGAGGCCGGCATGCCGCTGTACGGGCATGAGCTGTCCACCTCGCTCACACCGTTCGACGCCGGGCTCGGCCGGGTGGTGAAGTTCGAGAAGGAGGGCGACTTCGTGGGGCGCGAGGCGCTCCAGGAGGCGGCCGCCAAGGCTGCGGAGAACCCGCCGCGCGTCCTTGTCGGCCTGGTCGCCGAGGGCCGTCGGGTCCCGCGCGCCGGGTACGCCGTCGTCGCGGGCGGCGAGGTGATCGGAGAGGTCACCTCCGGCGCCCCCTCCCCCACCCTGGGCAAGCCGATCGCGATGGCGTACGTCGACGCGGCGCATGCGGCGCCGGGCACCGAGGGCGTCGGCGTGGACATCCGGGGCAGTCACGAGCCGTACGAGGTCGTGGCGCTGCCGTTCTACAAGCGCCAGAAGTAGACACTGACCGAGACTGGGCGAGGGGGCGCCGTCCAAGACGTGACCCCGCGCACATTTTCGCTGCTCACACGCGTTTTCCGTAGTCCCCCCTTCATCAGCACTCCACCGCGTACAGGAGAATTCAGGCCATGAGCAACCCCCAGCAGCTGCGTTACAGCAAGGAGCACGAGTGGCTGTCGGCCGCCGAGGACGGCGTCTCGACGGTCGGCATCACGGAGTTCGCGGCCAACGCGCTCGGCGATGTCGTCTACGCCCAGCTTCCCGAGGTGGGCTCCGCCGTGACCGCGGGCGAGACCTGCGGCGAGCTGGAGTCGACCAAGTCGGTCAGCGACCTGTACTCCCCCGTCACCGGTGAGGTCACCGAGATCAACGAGGACGTGGTGAACGACCCGTCCCTGGTCAACTCGGCCCCCTTCGAGGGCGGTTGGCTCTTCAAGGTCCGCGTCACGGAGGAGCCGGCCGACCTGCTCTCCGCCGACGAGTACACCGCCCAGAACGCCGGCTGAGGAGCCGTAGACGCATGTCCGTACTGAACACGCCCCTGCATGAGCTCGACCCGGACATCGCCGCCGCGGTCGACGCCGAACTGCACCGCCAGCAGTCCACGCTCGAGATGATCGCCTCGGAGAACTTCGCGCCGCTGGCGGTGATGGAGGCGCAGGGCTCGGTGCTGACCAACAAGTACGCCGAGGGCTACCCGGGCCGGCGCTACTACGGCGGCTGCGAGCACGTGGACGTCGCCGAGCAGATCGCCATCGACCGGCTCAAGGAGCTGTTCGGCGCCGAGTACGCCAACGTGCAGCCGCACTCGGGTGCCTCCGCCAACCAGGCCGCGCTGTTCGCGCTGGCCCAGCCCGGCGACACCATCCTGGGCCTGGACCTGGCGCACGGCGGCCACCTCACCCATGGGATGCGGCTGAACTTCTCCGGCAAGCAGTTCCACGTGGTCGCCTACCACGTGGACGACTCCGGTCTGGTCGACATGGCCGAGGTGGAGCAGCTGGCCAAGGAGCACCGCCCCAAGGTGATCATCGCGGGCTGGTCGGCGTATCCGCGGCAGCTGGACTTCGCCGAATTCCGGCGGATCGCGGACGAGGTCGGCGCCTACCTGTGGGTGGACATGGCGCACTTCGCCGGCCTGGTGGCGGCCGGGCTGCACCCCAACCCGGTGGAGCACGCGGACGTGGTCACCTCCACCACCCACAAGACGCTGGGCGGCCCGCGCGGCGGGATCATCCTCGCGAAGAAGGAGTTCGCGAAGAAGCTCAACTCCTCGGTCTTCCCGGGCTTCCAGGGCGGCCCTTTGGAGCATGTGATCGCGGCGAAGGCGGTCTCCTTCAAGGTCGCCGCGAGCGAGGAGTTCAAGGAGCGGCAGCGGCGTACGGTGGAAGGCGCCCGCATCCTCGCCGAGCGGCTGACCGCGGCGGACGCCCGCGAGGCGGGGGTGAACGTGCTGTCCGGCGGCACCGACGTGCATCTGCTCCTGGTGGACCTGCGGGAGTCGGAGCTGGACGGGCAGCAGGCCGAGGACCGGCTGCACGAGGTCGGCATCACGGTCAACCGCAACGCCGTCCCCAATGACCCGCGCCCGCCGATGGTCACCTCGGGTCTGCGGATCGGCACCCCGGCGCTGGCCACCCGCGGCTTCACGGCGCAGGACTTCGCCGAGGTCGCGGACGTCATCGCCGAGGCGCTGAAGCCGTCGTACGACGTCGAGGCGCTCAAGGCCCGGGTCAAGGCGCTTGCCGACAAGCACCCGCTGTACCCCGGCCTGAACAAGTAGTTCCCCGGTGGGGGCACCCGACGACGTGTGCCCCCGCCCTTTTTCGGAGGAGTTCCCGTGGCCATCTCGGTCTTCGACCTGTTCTCGATCGGCATAGGCCCGTCGAGCTCCCACACGGTGGGACCGATGCGTGCGGCCCGCATGTTCGCCCGCCGTCTGCGCAACGAGGAGCTGCTGGGCTCCGTCGCGTCCGTCCGCGCCGAGCTGTACGGCTCCCTGGGCGCCACCGGCCACGGCCACGGCACCCCCAAGGCGGTGCTGCTCGGCCTGGAGGGCGCCTCCCCGCGGACGGTGGACGTGGAGACGGCGGACGAGCGGGTGGCGGAGATCAAGTCATCCGGCCGGATCCGGCTCCTCGGCGAGCGCGAGATCCCGTTCTCCTTCGACGACGACCTGAAACTGCACCGCCGCAAGGCCCTCCCGTACCACGCGAACGGCATGACCCTGTGGGCGTTCGACGCCTCGGGTACCGAGCTGCTGTCGAAGACGTACTACTCGGTCGGCGGCGGCTTCGTCGTCGACGAGGACGCGGTCGGCCAGGACCGCATCAAGCTGGACGACACGGTGCTGAAGTACCCCTTCCGCACGGGCGACGAGCTGCTGCGCCTGACCAAGGAGACGGGCCTGTCCATCTCCGCCCTGATGCTGGAGAACGAGCGGGCCTGGCGCACCGAGGACGAGATCCGCTCGGGGCTCCTCGACATCTGGCGGGTCATGCAGGCGTGCGTGTCCCGCGGCATGTCCCGCGAGGGCATCCTGCCCGGCGGTCTGAAGGTGCGGCGCCGGGCCGCGCTCTCCGCCCGCCAGCTGCGCGCCGAGGGTGACCCGTTGGCGCACGCCATGGAGTGGATCACCCTCTACGCGATGGCGGTGAACGAGGAGAACGCGGCGGGCGGCCGCGTGGTCACCGCCCCCACGAACGGCGCGGCGGGCATCATCCCGGCCGTCCTGCACTACTACCTCAACTTCGTGCCGGGCGCCGACGAGGACGGCATCGTCCGCTTCCTCCTCGCGGCAGGCGCCATCGGCATGCTCTTCAAGGAGAACGCCTCCATCTCCGGCGCCGAGGTCGGCTGCCAGGGCGAGGTCGGCTCGGCCTGCTCGATGGCGGCGGGCGCGCTGGCGGAGGTGCTCGGCGGCTCCCCCGAACAGGTCGAGAACGCGGCCGAGATCGGCATGGAGCACAACCTCGGCCTCACCTGCGACCCGGTCGGCGGCCTCGTCCAGATCCCCTGCATCGAGCGCAACGGCATGGCCGCGGTCAAGGCGGTCACGGCGGCGAAGATGGCGATGCGCGGCGACGGCTCGCACAAGGTGTCCCTGGACAAGGTCATCAAGACGATGAAGGACACGGGCGCGGACATGAGCGTGAAGTACAAGGAGACGGCGCGGGGCGGGCTCGCCGTGAACATCATCGAGTGTTGACAGCCATGAGCTCCGGCTCGCTGTCCGCCGACGCGGTCCTCGGGCTCAACGGGATGCTGCGGCAGGGGGTTTCGCCCAGGACACCGGTGGGGGCGGCAGCTGCCGGCCGTTCCGCCACCCTCTCACCGCGTGTTCTCCACCCTGCGCGAAGTCGAGCGGTTCATTCCCCGCGGGCACGAGTTGTCCGATGGCAAGCCCGCCGGGTTCAAGCCGGTGCGTGGGCTCGTGCCTGCAGCGCAGATGGAGGGCCGGGCGGGAAGTGACGGCGCTCGACGTATGCCGGTCGGCGGCCGGGGTATGCGCGTGCTTGCCGGTCGATGGACCGGCAGGAGGACGCCGTGCGGACTGGAGAGGTGCTTGATGGCGACGACGACCGTGCAGACTGCCGAGCCGATGGTGGAGGTTTCGGAGATCGCGGACCCGTCCAAGGTGACGCCGAAGGACGCACGGGAGATGTCGAAGCTGTTCTTCGGCCGGATGGCGGTTTCGGACGAGGGAACACCGGAGCACCAGTACGCGCGCAACACTCTGATCGAGATGAACATGTCCCTCGTCCGCTACGCCGCCGGCCGGTTCCGCAGCCGGGGTCCGGAGGAGATGGAGGACATCGTCCAGGTCGGCATGATCGGTCTGATCAAGGCCATCGACCGCTTCGAGCTGTCGCGTGAGGTCGAGTTCACCTCCTTCGCCATCCCCTACATCGTCGGCGAGATCAAGCGCTTCTTCCGGGACACCTCCTGGGCCGTGCACGTCCCGCGCCGGCTCCAGGAAGCCCGCGTCCAGCTCGCGCGTGCCAATGAGGAACTGTGCACCCGACTGGGTCGGACACCGACGGTCAGGGAGCTGTCCGAGCTGATGAGTCTGCCGGAGGACGAGGTCGTCGAGGCCCAACTGGCCTCCAACGGTTACAAGTCGGCGTCCCTGGACGCCGCGATCAACGCCAGCGAGGACGGCGAGGCCGTGCTCGCGGACTTCATCGGCGGTGAGGACGAGGCCATGGCACGGGTCGAGGATTTCCACGCCCTCGCACCGATGATCGCCGAACTGGACGAACGCGACCGCAAAATAATTCACTGGCGCTTCGTCGAGGAGCTCACCCAGGCGCAGATCGGCGAACGTCTGAACGTCTCCCAGATGCACATCTCCCGTCTGATCACGCGCCTCCTGGCACACCTGCGCGAAGGCATGCTCAGCACGGAATGACGGGCAGCTGCCTGGCAGTCGGGGGCAGATGCCGCCGCTCCGGGCGGAGGGCCTGGCCTCCGGAGTTCCCGTCGGTGAGCCGTATGAACCGCTCGAAGCCCCGGTCGAGAGGTGACCGTGCATGCCCGGTCTGCCCTGGGTCCTCGGGCTCGCCGCGCGAGGCCACGGCCGCTCCTACCATGGAGCGAAGCCCGGGCGCCCCCCTTCGGTCGGGCCCCGGTTTCCGGCCCGCCACTGGCGATGTCCGGCCGATCCAGCACCGGCTTGCACCCCCTCGCCTTCGGGTACAGCGACTGGATGAGGATTATCTCTTTGGGATGAGGATTATCTCTACAGCGTCCGAAACTGAGTGAAAGCGATGTGTTCGTGACCCGTCTCGACGGCCCAGGCGGCGACCGCGTGGAGGGACCCGGTGATGGCCCGGACGTCGTCGCCCTGGAGATCGCCGAGGCTGTGGAGAGTCTCACCGACCTGTGGTCGCTTGCCGCTCAGGAGGCGGCCTTGCGGCTGTCCTTGCACCAGCTGCGGGCGCTGCGGACGCTTCAGGCGGCACCCGGACTGAACCTGACCGCTTTGGCCGAGCGGCTGGACATAGGGCTACCCACGGCCAGCAGGCTGTGTGACCGGCTGGAGGCGGCGGGAATGCTGGAACGATCCCTGCACCCGCAGAACCGCCGCGAGGTCCGGCTGATTCTCACCCCACAGGGACACCGCGTACTGGACGATGTGGCGTTGCGCCGAGAACAGGCACTGACGGTCGCGTTGACGGCCATGCAACCGGCGGAGCGGACGGCGCTGAGCCGCGGGATGAAGGCCTTTCTCGCCGCCCGGAGCGGGACGCCGCCCGCCTTGGGAGAGCCCCCTGGCAACCGGTGACGGGGCTGGTTCAGCGGAGTTCGGGAGTGAGCCGTGCCGTGTCGACGGCCCCTGCCCGTCCAGGCGTGGCTGTGCTTCCAGCTCGACCGGACTCATCCCGGTGTCGCGAAGGCGGTACGGCAGTGGACAGCCGGCGTCGACCGCGCGCACAGTCCCGGTGCCCACGACCGGCTTCTGGGTGGTGAAGGCGGTGCCGGCAGGCCCGTCGGGGGCGCGGACCGGGTCACCGGCGGCCGGCCGGTGGGTGACCGGCTGCAGGACTGCGAGGCCGTGATCGGCCGGCAGAAGGACGCCTGACGAGAACGGTTCAGAGGCATTCACAGCCTGTGCCCTCTCCCAACCGGCCTCCCCGCGCCATCGCGGCGAAAGCCCCCTCAGGAATTCGGGAGCGGGGTGGTGCGGCACAGCAGGAGGCAGACATCGTCGTCGCGCTCGGACTCGTGCACCAGGGGTTTGAGGAGGGACTCGGCACACGCGTCCAGGTTTTCCAGGTCGGGTTCGTGCAGTGCCGCCAGGGTCTGGGCGAGCAACCCGATCCCCACGTCGATCCCTTCAGTACGCCGTTCGACCAGGCCGTCGGTGTAGAGCACCAGCGTCGAGCCCGGTTCGATCTCGGTCGTGTGGTCCACGTACTCGAAGGGAATCGGCACGCCCAGCATGACCCCGGGCTTTTCGTCCAGGACCCGCACGGCGCCGCCGGGAGCACGGACCACCCCCGGCGGGTGGCCGGCCGCGGCCCATGTCGCCTGGGGCTCACCGGGTCTGAAGCGCGCGATCATGGCGGTCGCGTAGAGGTTGGGCTGCTGGTGGCAGAGCATGCGGTGCAGCCGTGTGAGGATCCGGGCGGGGCTGGTCTCCTCGACCGCGTACGCGCGCAGTGCCGTGCGCAGCTGGCCCATGATGACGGCCGCGCGGAGCCCGTGCCCGGTGACGTCCCCTATGACGGTCAGCAGGCTGCCGTCGGGCTGGAAGAAGGCGTCGTACCAGTCGCCGCCGATGTTGAGGCCACGGGTGGCGGGCAGGTACCGGGCCGCCAGCTGCAGGCCATCGGCAGCGGGCAGGTCGGTGAGCTGGGCGCGCTGCAGCTCTTCGGCGGTGTCCCGGTGCTGCTCGTAGCGCAGGGCGTTGTCCAGGGCGATGGCGACACGACGGGCCAGTTCGAGCAGCATGACGCTGGTGTCGGCATCGAAGCGGTCACCCGGTGCCGTGAGGGACAGCACGCCCAGGGTCCGGCGCACGGCCAGGGGGATGCACAGCATCGGCCGATGCGGTGACAGGGCAGAGGGCGGGCAGTCGTCGGTGCCGGGCAGGCCACCCGGGTGCGGTCCGGCGTGCTGGGGGCGGTCGGTACGGGCGGCGGCCACCGCGGCGGCGGAGTGGACGCCGTTGCCGGCTGTCCGCTCGTCCTCGTCGAAGAGCCACACGTCGACCTGGCTCGCGTACTCCGGCATGAGGAGTTCCGGGAGCCGGCGCACGATGTCCTCGTGATCGAGCGACGCGGTGACGACCGCACTGGCGTTGGCAAGGAAGGTCAGCAGGCGCCTTGCCTTCTCCGCCTCGCCCCGCGCGGCCCGTTCGGCGTCGAGCAGTTCCCGTTGGGTCAGCGCGGCGGCGTCCAGTTCGGCGTGCAGGGCCAGCACACCCTGGTTGGTCTGGTGCAGTTCCTCACGGTGGAGCCGCAGCAGGTTCTCCGACTCGTCCAGCCTCCGCAGGACCGCCGCCGTCTCCTCGTCCGCTGCCAGTAGGGCTTCGGCCGACACGACGTCGTTCGGGTGCGCCGGGAGCGGCGGGTCCTGTGTCACGGGGCCGGGGCAGGAGAGAGCGTGGTGCCACAGCGAGGCGTGTTCCGAGGCCGGCGCGTTCGGCCGCACGACCGCCTCTACACGCACGCACCCGTCCGGACCTGGTTGCCGGACGGTGAGGGTGAGTTCCGCCCCGCCTTGGCCGACACACTTCCGCAACTGTGCGGTCAGTGCGGTGAGGAATCGCGCCCGTTCGATCTCCGACGCGCCCAGGGCGGCTGCGAGGTGCGCCACGAAGGTCCGGGCCTGGGCGGTCTCGGCGGCCGTGGTGATCTTCCGGACGTCAGGCGGGATCATGGCGTCCGTCCCTGGGGTCGGAGGCCAGGACGGCCACGCTGGTGTCGTCGCGCACGGGACTGGCGGCGCTGCTGGCATCACGCAGGATGGTCGCCGCGACCACCGCCGGGTCATGGGTGAGGAGGTCGGGATCGGTCGGCGGCACCCATCGACTGGGCAAACCGTCGCTGTGCAGAACAAGCAGGCTGCCCTGCCCCCAGGGCGCACGACGTACGGGCACGGTCGCCGGGAACTGAGCGCCGACGATACCGGGGTGGGAGATCAGGTGCCCCCAGGAGTCGCCGGCGTGCAGGCGGGCTCCGATGTTGCCGACGCCGGCGAAGGCCAGTTCACCGGTGTCGGTGTCCACTTGTGCCACGGCGACTGCCGCGCCGCGGGTGTGCCGAAGGGCCGGGTGCATATGGCGCAGGATCTCCTCTGGCGACAGGTGTGCCCGGCGATGCAGTTCGTCGACGGCGGCGCTGGACGCGTGCGCTGCCTTGGTGCCGTGGCCGAGGCCGTCGGCGAGCATCAGGGTCAGGCGGGTGCCCGACCGGGCGCAGCTCCAGGCGTCTCCCGAGTGATCGTCCCGGCCGAGCGGTACGTTGATCCCGCCCGACGTCGGGCCCTTCCGCATCCGTTCTCGACACATCGCGGGCTCCTGGTCGACCCGGGCGACCGCGACGGTGCCACGAGGAGTGCTGTACAAGTCGAAGCCGCTGGATATCCGCATGCAGGTACCCAGACCGGCGCCCAGCGACGCCTCGCTCGTGCTGTATCCGTCGCGGATGGCCGCGGTGACGTCACGAATGCCCGGACCGTAGTCGATGGCTGTCACCTGCACCCCGGGAGCGCACGTGACCGCCCCGGGCTGGTCGACGAGGTCGATCACGACCCGGCCGCCCCTGGCGTGCTTGACCAGGTTGGTGGCCAGTTCGGTGGCGACCAGGGCGGCGACCGCAGTCCGGTGCGGATCGAGACCGACATGGCTGCTGGCCGCCTCGACGGCCACCCGGACGTCCCGTACGCGCGTGGAGTCCTGAACCGGAATGTCCCAGACGCGCGCCATCACAACCCCGTCCGTGCCGCGGGTACGCCTGTGGTCCAGGCGATGACGGTGACGGTCGTGCCCCGGCCGGGTTCGGTGTCGATCTCGAACTCGTCGACGAGGCGTTTGGCGCCGCTGAGCCCGAGTCCCAGACCGCCCCCGCTGGTGTATCCGTCGGTCATGGCCAACTCGACATCGCGGATGCCGGGGCCACGGTCGACGAAGGACAGCCGAAGTCCCAGGCTCACTCCTCGGGTCAGGGGCGTGATCTCCACGTGTCCGCCGCCGCCGTGGACCAGGGTGTTGCGGGCCAGTTCGCTGGCGGCGGTGACCAGTTTCGTCTGCTGCACCAGCCCGAAGCCGAGGTCGGCTGCGGTCTGGCGTACGTGCTGGCGGACCCACGCGAGGTCCGCGTCCGAGCCGATCGGCAGGCTTGTTTCGACGGCGGGGTCGGAGGCCGGCATCACGTCCCCCTCTCGCGTCCGTCCGAGGTGCTCGGCGTGGACGCCCGAGTGAGGAGTTCCAGTGCGCGATCGACGTCAAGCGCGGTGGTCAGGCCTGGCAGCGTGAGACCCAGCTCGACCAGAGTGATCGCCACGGCCGGGCGCATGCCGGCGACGACCGTGCGGGCCGCCAGCAGACTGGCGCTCGCCGCGATCTCGGCAAGAATCCGCCCCAGGAAGGAGTCGACGATCTCCACACCGGAGATGTCGATGATCACACCGGTCGCCCCACTGTCGGCGATGCGGCGATTTATGTCCTCCTGGAGTTGCTCGGCCATACCGTCGTGCAGCTCCCCCTGAAGGGTCACCAGCAGGGTCTCCTGCAGCGTCAGGACGGGCACCACAGGCGCGGGACCCCCGGAAGGAAAGATCATCGCGTGCTCTCACGGGGAGACACCTCGATGCCCAGCCGGCTGAGGGCATAGGCCAGGGCGTCGGCGAGTGAGGCACGGGTGAGGACGGAGCTGAGATCGATGCCGAGTTGCACGATGGTCTGTGCGATGGCCGGGCGAATGCCGGAGACGATGCACTCGGCACCCATGAGCCGCGCGGCGGCCACGGTCTTCATCAGGTGTTGCGCGACGAGTGAGTCGACCGTGGGCACACCCGTGATGTCCAGGATGGCGTACCGGGCGCGCTTGCCGACGATGCCCTCCAGCAGGGACTCCATGACGACCTGGCTGCGGGCGCTGTCCAGCGTGCCGATCAGCGGTACGGCGACGACGCCGTCCCACAGGCTGATGACCGGGGTGGCGACTTCGAGCAGCTGCTGCCGCTGCCGTGCGATCAGCTCCTCGCCCGAGCTCAGCGCCGTCTGCATCACCACCAGGCGCAGAGTGCCCATCAGGACCGTCAACGCCAGCATCCCCTCGGCCGCCTCAGGAGCGGCGGGATCCGAGAACTCCGCCCGCAGCAATTCGGCGACCGGCGACCGCAAGGCGGCCACCTCGTCGGCGATCCGGGCGGTGCTCGACCCCGCCCGGAGCCGCGTACCGGACATGCGCCCCAGCTGGTCGCGCACGCTGTCGAAGCCGGGCGCGGCGATGTCTTCCAAGCGCCCGGACGAGGCGACGTCGGTCAACGCGTCCACGATGGCCTTACACGCTTCGACAGCTTCTTCGCGCGACACGGTGAAGATCGTCCCGAAGAGAGGCTCATCGGCCCAACGCTGGGCAATCTGCTCCCGGCGGAGTTCCAGGAAAGCTCCCAGTCGGCGCGCCGTCGACCCGACCGCCTCTTGCTCCGACACCTTGATCGTCTCCTCTGCACAGGGCCGCCGATCGACCACACCCGAGACGCGATTATTGCCTGATGGCAAACGTTAGCGTCGAGGGCCGGACACAAACAACACGGGATCGCCACATGCTGGGGGGCGGCAGTGGCGCTTGAGGCCTCGGTCAGCTTCCATGCCAGTCGAGGCAGACGACGAGTGCGTCGTCGTCGGGAAGGGAACGACCGCGGTGGCCGGTCAACTCCCGCAGCACGGCACGCGGAACCTCGGCGGCCGGCAGCAGCCGGGTGGCCTGGATCGCCCGGGCGAGGGCGATTTCGCCGTACGCCTCCCCCTTGCGGTCGGCGACCGCGTGCACCCCGTCGCTGACGAAGACGAGGCGGTCGCCGGGCTCGACCCGGAACTCCTGAACCGCGTAGTCGGTCTCCTCGAACATGCCCAGCGGAAGCTGCGCTTCGAAGGTGACGCGTTCCACCGTCCCGCCTCGCAGCCGCAACATCTGCGGGGAGCCGGCGTCCACGACTTTGGCACGGCCCGTCGCGAGGTCGAAGTCGAGCATCAGCACCGACAGGTAGCAGCGGCCCTGATAGTGGGAGTACACCGCCTGGTCGGCCAGGGCCGCCTGGTCGTCGAGGGCGAGACCGGCGCGCCGGGCGTTACGCAAGGCGTTGATGGCCAGATTCGTCAGCAAGGAGGCTTCTATGCCCTCGCCCATGCCATTGGTGACGTAGAGCATCAGGTGGTCGGCCGTTGCGGACCAGTCGAAGTTGTCACCAAAAATCGCGTACGCCGGCTCCAACTGCGCGCCCAGTTCGTATTCCGGGCGGGAGCAGGAGCGCCCGGGCAGCAACTGCCACTGCATCTCGGCGGCAAGCGTGAGCCGGTCCTTGCGCCGTGCCTGCAGATAGATGTCGGTGTCCCGCTCTGCGACGACCACCTCGTGCCCGAGCACCTCCGCGATGTCGGAAAGCTCACCGAGCAGGTCCTGAACGCTGCCCTTCTCCGGCAGGGTCACGGACAGCACGCCCAGTCGGTCCCCGCGCACGCTGACCGGAAGGTGCACGCGCACGCGACCGTGGGAGGCGGATTCGACGACCGGTTCCTGGGCGCCGAAAGCACGGCCCACAACGCTGTTGTGCACGGAAACCGGCTCCACGGTGTACGGCAGCTCCGACACCGGCTGGAGCACCGTCAGACCGTAGTCGGCCATCAACAGCTCGACGGACTCCGCCCCGTACTGCTCAACCAGCACACGACGGACAGCGCCGAGCAACTCGTGGGGTGCCGCTGCACGCAGAGCCCGTTCAGCGGTCACATATCTGTTCACGGTGGAAAACACACCAATCCTTCGGCCGACACTTACCGGCCTCGCTCGCGACGAGGCCGCTCGATAAGCCGCGCCAAGCAGTCCGAACCATCTCTGGCCGCTGCGGCCGCCTAGTACGCTGGCGACCGTCCCAGTGCCTGCGAGAGTGTGACAGTGGCCGTCTTCCGCCCCCATCCGGAACCCGTCGAGGTCGCCCGAGTGACCGCGACGGCTGGAGAGTTGCTGGAAGTCCTGTGGGGCCGGGCCTCCACTGCGCCGGCGTCGGCATCGCAGATGCGGGTGCTGTTGACCTTGGAGCACCAGGACGGTATCAACCTGCGCACGCTGTGTGACGCGCTCTCCTCCACGCCACCCGCCACCAGCCGGCTCTGCGACCGGCTGGTCGCAGCCGGCTTCGTCGAGCGCGTGATCGGCAAGGCCGACCGGCGCGAGATCCGGCTGCACCTCAGCAACCGGGGCCGTACCTTCCTCGACGAGCTGCGCGCACGCAGGGAGCAGGAGCTGCAGGCGGTGCTGAGGCTCATGCCCGTCAGCAAACGAGCGGCACTGCTGGAGGGACTTGAGGCGTTCTGCGACGCGGCTGCGCTGCAGATACACGCGCAGCCCGGCGATCGCACGGCCTGAACGGCGGCCTGCGCCGCCGGACACCCCGGCGCCCGGAAGCGCCGGTGGCCAGCACGCGGAGCAGTCTCCGCCCACCGGACCATTCCGTAATCCTTCCCCGTGCGGTACGACACGGTTACTTTGTTGCCTGGGGTCATTGTTGTCAAATGGCAATAGACGTCTTGGGGGCCTTCACGGCTCCGAGTACCCCGGAACGCCGCCGGCCGACTGTGAGCCTCGCCTCGAAGCGGGACACGTCTGATCGCAGGATCGCCGGGCAAGGGACAAGAGCACGCATCAGATCAGAGGCGGACGAGTGTGCACCAGGTAGGAGAACCCGTCCACACCCTCCAACGCCCGTGACATGAAGGCGGCGTCGAGGACGTCGTCCCGTCGCCGGTCGACGTCCCGGCCTCGTGCGCACGGTGATCACATGGCGTTCCGGCCTCGGCCGGGGCGCGGGTGCGGCAGGAGTTCGCGCGGGTCCCAGCGCTTCCTACGATCCGATCCGCCCGCACATCCGGCACAAGCACGGGGTTCGGCCGACAGGTCGGCCGAACCCCGTGATGAAGGCGCGCTGGGTCAGATCACCATCGGTACCAGCGTCCTCTGCCACCGCCGGCGGTGGTGGAACGCATGACGAAGCCGAGAAGCCACAGCACCAGGACGGCGACGGCGACCCACCAAAGGACCTTGAGGGCGAAGCCGGCACCGAAGAGCACCAGCGCGAGAAGCAGAACAAGCAGCAAAGGAACCATGTTCATTGACCTCCTGCACGCTCAAGTTCCCCGCGTTTCTGAAGCCATTCACCGACAAACTTGTCCGGGAAGAAAACGCGGGGGCCCAAGCGGGTGCCGCGTCAGCAGCACACGGCCTGTCAGGAGATGTCCTCCATGACGCAGACGAGCAGGCAAAGACAAGGACCCAGCAGGTCGAGGGCAGGGCCGGGGAAACCGTCGGACGTGCCATCGGGAACGTCCATGTGCCCCTGAAAGACGGGCAGAAAGAATACGGGTAATGCCCGGGAAGCCAAGGAAAAGCCAAGGAAGGGTTTGAACAGTGCCCCTTCGTGACCTCATGAGGAGCCCGAAAGTGGGCATGCCCGGCGCCGGTCCACGGAAACCTTTCTTCGAGGCGTCGCCGATATCCGGAACCTTGACGGACGCGGCACCGGGCACGCGCCCAGCATGCGTACGGTCGCACGCAGTCCGGGGTGAGGCGGCCCGAGGACCGGGGGGTGAGAGCATCCGCGTCATGGATGATGCAGACGGCCCCACGGCTCACTGGTGGGCGGCCTTGCGCCGGACGCCGACGGCCGTCTGGAACGACGACGTCACAGACTGGGCCGCCGCCCTCACCTACTATGCGGTCCTGGCCTTGTTCCCCCTGCTGCTGGTGGTCCTCTCGGTCCTGGGTCTGACGATGCCCACGGACAAGCCGGAGGTCATCGCCCATATCGTGCAGGCCACCCCAGCCGCCTCCCGCGCTGTGCTGCGCGGCACCCTTCAGCAGATGGCCGGACAGCCGTCGACGGAATGGACGCTGGTCTTCTTGGGAGCATCGGGAGCCCTGTGGTCGGGATCCAGCTATCTGAGCGTCTTCCGCCGAGCGTTGCACGCCATGCACCGGATGAGCTCGCACCGGCCCGTGTGGCGCACCGCTCCGCGCATCATCGCCACAGCCCTCGCCCTGATCACCCTGCTTCTCACGTCGACCCTGGCGTTGCTGCTCACCGGCAGCCTGGCGCGGCGCCTGGGCCGAGCGCTGAATCTCGGAACGGGACCGCAGGCCGCCTGGCACGCACTGCGGTGGCCGGTCGTGACCGCGGTCGCCGTCGTACTGGTGCTCATCCTGTACCGTTCGGGCCCCGCACGCTCCCGCCCTGTCGGGAAAATGGCTCCCGGCGGTGTACTGGCGGTAGCGCTGCTGTTGACCGTCTCAGTCGGATTCGCCGTTTACACCTCCCATGTCAGCACCTATCACGATCTGTACGGCTCACTGGCAGGCGTCGTGGTCTTCCTGGTCTGGCTGTGGCTGTCCAATCTGGCACTGCTTGTCGGCGCTCAGTTCAACGCAGAGCTGGCGAAGCCTGACGACGCTCCCCTCTGCCGACCGGAGTTGACGTTTTGCACGTCGTTTCCACATCCGGAACGGATCACCCGTGCAAAGGTGGGGATAACTCAACCGCTGTCCCCCCACCGGCACTTCAGGGAGTCCTCCATGCTGCGCGGAATCGACGTGAGCGCCTTCCAGTCCTCCTCGTACAGCACGGACGGCCTCTCCTTCGCCTTCATCAAGGCGACGGAGGGCCGTTCGTACATCAACCCGAGAGTCAGCGCCCAGGCGCAACACGCTCGCGACGCCGGCCTCGTCGTCGGCTTCTACCACTTCCTCTGGCCGGGCCATCTCCAGGCCCAGGCGGAGTACTTCGTCGAGCGCGCCCCCTCGAAGGTGGGCGACATCCTCGCCGTGGACTGGGAGCGGACCAGCGCCGGAACGCACGCGAGCAACGCAGAGAAGGACCTGTTCATCCGCACAGTGAAGGAGCTGCGGCCGAACCATCAGGTCATCCTCTACACCAATCGCGATTTCTGGCTCAACGTCGACACCACCTCGTACGCCGGCGACGGCCTCTGGATCGCCGACTACGTCACGGCGGGCAAGCCCCGTATCAAGGCCAAGTGGCGCTTCCACCAGTACACCAGCGACCCGCACGACAAGGATGTCGCGGACTTCGCCGACAAGGCCGCGCTGAAGGAGTGGGCCGCCAGGGGGTGACGGCCACGCGCCCGCCGTTACGCCCTGAAGTCCGCCGTGCGTTCCCGGGGTGCCTCCGCCAGTGCCTTGGCCACTGCGTCCGCGCCCGCGCGCAGACCGTAGACGGGTGTGCCCGGCTGCTGGCGCCAGGAGTCGGCCAGGGTGCCCGTGTCGACCGTGTCGAAGCCGAGTTCGTCGATCAGGTTCCTGACCACGCGCTTCGCGGCCTCGTCGTCGCCCGCGACCGGGACCGCCTGCCGGTCGGGGTCGCCCGCGGGGCGCGGGCGCTCCAGGATGTCCTGGGCGTAGGTTCCGTTGAACGCCTTGATGACGGTGTGGCCGATCTGCTGTGCCGTCCAGGCGCTCTCCGTGAGGCCCTCGTCCTCGATCGCCGCGATCCTGCCGTCCCGCTGCTGGGGGTAGTAGTTGCCGGTGTCGATCACGGCGACGTTCTCGGCCGCGCCGTCCAGCAGGCCTGCCGGCAGGTTCGGGATCGCCTTGACGGGGATCGTGATCACCACGACCTCCGCGCCGCGCGCCGCCTCCTCCACGGGCACGGGGGTCGCGCCGGTCTCCTCGGCCAGTTCGGTGAGCGTGTGGGGACCGCGGGAGTTGGCGACGGAGACGTCGTGGCCGAGGGCGGTGAGCCGCCGGGTGAGGTTGCCGCCGATGTTGCCCGCGCCGATGATGCCGATCTTCATGACAGGCCCTTCCCTGGATGATGCACGTGCATAGGTCTGGGTCCCGTCAACCTCGGAGATCGGCGGCCTATTCCGTGGGCTGCGGCAAACGGGTGAGGGCCCTCAGACCCGTACGACGATCTTGCCCGTGTGCCGGTTGGACTCCATCAGGCGGTGGGCGTCCTGGATGCGGTCGAGGCCGTCCAGGACCTCGCCGACGACCGGGCGGAACCCGCCGTCGGCGAGGCCGGCGTTGAGGAAGGCGGTGGAGCGGCGGCGGCCGGCGGGCGTGGTGGTGAGGATCATGTTGGCGTAGGTGTGGAGCGTGAAGGGCCAGTTCCGGGGGATCTCTGCCGGGCGGGTGTCCAGCCAGCCGTAGACGACCACGGAGCCGCCCGGTGCCAGGCCCTCGGCGAGCGCGCCGAAGCCGGGGCCGCCGATCGCGTCGAAGATCACTTCGGCGCCGTCACCCCCGGTGAGCCGCTTGACCTCCTTGGCCACGGCCTCCGGGGTCGACTCCCCGGTGACGATCACCTCCGCCGCGCCCAGTTCGAGCAGCTGCCCCCGTTTCTCCTCGGTGCGGGTGGTGGCGAGCGGGATCGCACCGATGCGGCGGGCGACCTGGATCGCCGCGGTACCGACACCGCTGGACGCGCCGGTGATCAGCACATGGTCGCCGGGCCGGAGGCCGGCGGTCTCCAGCAGGGCGCCGTACGCGGTCGTGTACGTCAGCCAGGCCGCGGCGCCGGTGACGGCGTCGACGGAGGCGGGGCGGCGCAGGACCGCGGTCTCGGGGAGGACGACCTGCTCGGCGTAGACGCCCTGAGCGCTCATCTCGATGCCGGGACCGGTCATCACCGGGTCGCCGACGGCGAGTTCGGTCACGCCCTCGCCGACCGCCTCGACGACGCCGGCGGCCTCGTAGCCGAGACGGGAGGCGGGGAGGGCGGGCTGGTAGTAGTAACCGCCGCTCCGGAAAAGGGCCTCGGCGCGGTTGAGGCCCAGCGCCTCGACCCGTACGAGCACGTGGCCGGGGGCCGGGTCGGAGACGGGCACGTCCTCGACGGTGAGTACTTCGGGTCCGCCGATTTCATGAAAAAGCACAGTACGTGCGGTAGTGGGCATACGGAACACGCTAGGCGGCGGGAGGCGAGACGATCCATGTCCGCCGCTCTCTCTTTCCTGTCCGATCGTCTCTCCGGTGCGGCATGCGGCTACCGTTCGGACATGGACGTACTCAGTGACGCCGTGAGCGCGATGCGCGCCGGGCGGCCGCACTCCTCGCGCCGGGACAAGTACGCGCCCTGGGGCATGCGGTTCGAGGCATCCCCGGGGGCCGGGTTCCACGTCGTGCTGCGCGGGTCGGCATGGCTGATCCCGGCAAAGGGCGAGCCGGTGGCGGTCGGGCCCGGGGACGTGGTGTTCCTGGCGCACGGGCGGGGGCACGCGCTGGCCAGCGGGCTCGACGTGCCCCTGGAGCACATACGGCCGGGGTCGGACAACCGGTGGCCCGCGCCGCCGCCCGCACCGAGGGAGGGGACGCCGGACGCGGTCCTGCTCTGCGGCTCCTACCAGATGGACCGCAGCCGCACCCACCGTCTGGTCTCCGAGCTGCCGGAGGTGGTGCACCTGCCCGCGCAGGTCGGCGCCCACCGCTCGCTGCGGGCGGCGGTGGAGCTGCTCGGCATGGAGCTGGAGGAGCCGCAGCCCGGCTCGGACGCCATCGTCACCTCGCTGCTCGACACCCTGCTGCTGTACATCCTGCGCGCCTGGTGGCAGCACGACCGCAAGGCCACCGGCTGGTCGGCCGCGCTCGACGACCCGGCCGTGGCGGCGGCCCTGCGCGCCATCCACGGCGACCCGGCCCGCCCCTGGACGGTCGAGGAGCTCGGCGCCGAGAGCGGTCTGTCCCGCGCCGCCTTCGCCCGCCGCTTCACCACGCTGGTCGGCGAACCGCCGCTGGCCTACCTCACCTGGTGGCGCATGACGACCGCGGGCCGCCTCCTGCGCGAGGAGGACCTCCCGCTGCGCCGGATCGCCCAACGCGCGGGCTACACCTCGGAGTTCGCCTTCGCCAAGGCGTTCAAGCGGGCGTTCGGGGTGGCGCCGGGGCAGTATCGCAGGCAGGTGTCCTGAGCCCGGCCGGCGCGGAATGGCGAAGGGGTGCCCGTCCGCCGTGCGGACAGGCACCCCCGGCACGTCCTACTTGTTCAGGTACGCCCAGAACTCGTCGAACGACAGCACCTTGTCGCCGTTCAGGTCACGGGTCTTGATGATCACCTCGGCGACCGACTCGGTGACGTTCCAGTCGCCCCCCTGGGCGAGGGCGGTCTTGAACTCCGCGGCGGTGATGACCCCGTCGCCGTCGGTGTCGATCCGCTGGAACTCCTTGCGCGCTGCTTCGATGTCGGCCACCGATCCGCCCCTTTTCTCCGTGACTGCGTGTCTTGCTGTCGTGTTGACGCAGGTCAGATTAGCTGGCCACGCGGGCCTTCAGTGCCGCGACCACCCAGGCGAACTCCGGCTCGTACGCCGCCTGCGGTCCGAGCCCCGCCACGACCGACCACAACTGGCGGTAGCGGGCCACCCGGACGTTGGAGCCCGCCTCCAGCCGCTTCAGCACCTCGGCGGGGTCCGCGTCGCCGAGCAGCCCGCTCAGGAGCTCCTCGGCCTCGGGCGCCTCCGGGGCGACGCCCCGCTCCCGGGCCTGACCCGCGAGCTGCACCAGGCGGCTCATGAACCACAGCGAGGTGCCCGCGGGCACGTCCGGGCCGCGGTCCGCCGCGTTGAACTCGATCATCCTGCGCATCAGGGTCCGGAACCCGGGGTCCTGCATCATCTCGGCGAGCTCCACCCAGGCGTCGACCTGCTCGGCGGTCGGCTCGTCCGGCAGGTCCGCCGGGGCGAACCGCATCCGCTTGCGGATGTCGGGATCGGCCGTGTCGAGCCCGTCGAAGATCTCCGTCGTGAAGTCCTCGACGATACGGGCACGTTCGGCGGCCGACAGCCGCGCAAGGTTGTTCATCAGGGTCATCTCCTCTGCGGTCGAACCGCGTCGCGCCACGGTCGACAGCACCGCACGGGTCACCTTCAGCGAGCGGATCTGGGCGTCCAGCGCGACCACGTGCGCCGCCGCGACCTGAGCGACCGTCCGCTCCCCGTCCAGCACCTTGCGTACGTCGTCCAGGCCGAGGCCCAGTTCACGCAGCGTGCGGATCAGCTCCAGACGGGCGGCGGACTCGGCGTCGTAGAGCCGGTAGCCGCCCGAGGAGCGGGTCACGGGGGTCAGGACGCCCTCGTCGGACCAGTAGCGGATGGTGCGCACGGTCAGTCCGGTGGACCGCGCCAGCTCGCCGATGGTGAGAAGTCCGGTGCCGTCGTACAGGGGGTCTGGGGGGTCTCCCCCCGGATAACGCAGCATGTGTGTGAGTCTGGGCCTTCCAGTGGGTGGAGACTCAAGGAGCGAGCGCGATGGAGACGTTGCGGGACATTCTCGACGCGGCGGCCCGCGGTGTCTTCCCGCCGGCGGACGGCGGTACGACCGTGGTGCCGCAGGTCTCGCACCGGGACGCCGGGGTCGTCGCCTTCACCGCGCACTCGGTCGTCTTCACCGACGAGGATCCGGACTGGGTGTACGAGACACTGCGCTCCGTCGACTGCGACGAACTGGCCGCGAGCATGAACGCCCGGTTCCTCACGGCCCTGCTGGAGCGGACGGGCCGCCGGAGCGACACGATCGACGCGCTCCTGGTCGGTGATCCGCTGCCGGGCGGGCCTCCCCTCCCCCTGACGGAGATCACCGACGCCGGTCATCCCCGGGCCGCCCGGGCCCGTACGCACCGCGACGACGTGCGGCTGTGGGCGGCGCAGGGCGGCGTGGTGGTGCTGGGGCGCGGGGTCGCCGGGCGGCTGGAGGTCGCGGTCGAAGTGGACGAGGAGGTACGGCACCGGGGGCTGGGGCGGCTGCTGGTGACGGCGGCGCGGCACCTGGCCGGGGAGCCGGTGTGGGCCCAGGTGTCGCCGGGGAACGCCCGCAGCATGCGGGCGTTCCAGGCTGCGGGCTACCGCCCTGTGGGCTCGGAAGCCCTGCTGCTCAGTGCCACGGCTCGTAGTACGGATTGCTCTCGCAGTCGCTCATGATCTCGGTCTTGGTCTTCTTGTCGACCGGGCACACCCCGATGATGTACTGCCGCGCGATACCGCCGGGGAAGGCCACCTCGACCTGGTCGGCCCATTTGTGGGTGTCGCCGATGGTCTTGTTGACGTCGACGCCGCCGGGTGCGTCGATGTAGTAGTTGTAGCCCGACTTGTACCAGGTCTTGTAGAGGTCGTGGTCGTACGTCGTCGACACGTACGGGGAGGGCTGGTTGACCAGAACGTACTGCTCGATGTCGTACTGGCCGTTGATGACGTCCTTCGGGTGGAAGCCCTGCTCGAAGACGGTCGCGGGGGCGCGGCTGTCGCTGCGGTAGAGCGTGCCGCAGGTTGTGCGCCAGACCGGTTGGGGCGTGATGCGGTCGACGTCGACGCGGCGGTCGACGGCCGCCTTGACCGGGTCGTCGAACTGGGGACAGGCAGGGGCAGCGGCCTTCGCGGTCGTGGCGGTGGGGACGGTCGCGGCCGTCGTCGCGAGGAGGGCCGCGAGGGACAGGACGACGGCAGCGGCCCGCCGCCGCAGGCGAGTTGTGATCATGAGGTGGACGATCCCCAGCCCGCGGCGGCGGAATGCGCGAGGTCACCCGTTCGGCGGCGTGTTCCGGGTTCCCCAACTCGCCGTGTTTCAGCGGAAGATGCCCGTGTGGCCGAGCGAGTAGCGGCCCGGCTGCGGGTACACCGCGAGGCCGTGCGGGCCGCTGCCGACCTTGATGCGGGCCAGCTGGGCGCCGGTGCGGGTGTCGATGGCGTACACCTCGGAGTTGTAGCGCCCCGACAGCCACAGGACCTTGCCGTCCGCGGAGACGCCGCCCATGTCGGGGCTGCCGCCGTCCGGCAGGTGCCACTTCTTGGTGAGCCTGTTCTCAGCGAAGTCGAAGATGGAGATGGTGCCTTCGCCCCGGTTGGAGATGTACATCTCGCGCGAGTCGCGGCTGACGTAGAGGCCGTGGGCGCCCTTGCCGGTGGGCAGCAGGGTGGGCTGGGTGAACGTGTCGCCGTCCAGGATCCACACACCGTCGGCCATCATGTCGGCGATGTAGAACTTCTTGCCGTCCGGCGAGATCTTGACGTCCTGCGGCATCGCGCCCCGGAACGGCAGCTTCTGCTGCCCGATCACCTTCATCTGCGCCGTGTCGACCTTGAGCAGCTCACCGCTGAACTCGCAGGAGACGATGAAGTAGCGGCCGTCGACGGAGAAGTCGGCGTGGTTGACGCCGTAGCAGCCGACCGGAACGGTCTTCTCGACCTTCATGGTGTGCGCGTCACGGAAGACGAGTGCGCGGTCGAGAGAGGCCATGACGATCGCGTACTTGCCGTTGGGCGTGAAGTAGAGGTTGTAGGGGTCGTGGACGTCGACGGCCCTGCCGGCCTTCCCCGTCCTCGGGTCGATGGGGGTGAGGGTGTTGCCCCGGTCGTTGTTGACCCACAGCGTCTTCATGTCCCAGGAGGGGACGACGTGCTGCGGCTGCCTGCCGACCGGGATCGTCTCGATGACCTTGTACGTCTTCGGGTCGATGACGGAGACGGTGTTGGAGTTGGTGTTGGGGACGTAGACGCGGGACGGGAAGTCCCTTACGACCGGGGAGAGTTGGTTCGGCCGGTCGGCCGCGTACACATCCTGCGGGTCGAGGACGGGCGGCATCCCGGCCAGGCCCGGTACGGCGGCCTTCTTCTTCGGCGGGGCGACGGCGGCCTTCTTGCCGAGGGCCTCGTCCTCGTGGTGGGGGGCGCCGGTGCAGGCGGCGAGGGTGGTGAGCGAGGCGAGGGCAGCGGTCGCGATGAGGGCGCGGGCAAGCCGGGTGGGGTTCATCAGCTGAACAGCTCCGTGGTGGTCACCGCGGTCAGCCCGCGGCGGGCGAGTTCTTCCAGTACGACGGGGAGGGCCAAGACCGTGTCCGGGTACCCGAAATGCATGCTCACCACGGACCCGTTGCGGACCTCGTCGAGGACCTTGCGCTGGACGGCATCGGCGCCGGGCCGGGTGTAGTCGAGGGAGTCGACGTCGTACGAGAGGACGTGCGGATAGCCGGCGCTGCGGGCCAGGCGCAGGACCAGCGGGGACGCGAGGGGCGCGCGGGAGGGGCGGAACCAGGTGCCGATCGAGCCGGTGAGGTGCTCCAGGCGGTCGGCGCAGGCGGTGATCTCGCTGCGGGCGTCGGCCTCCGACATGGCGTTGACGGCCAGATGGCGCTGGGTGTGGTTGCCGAGGTCGTGCCCGCCGTCCAGGACGCGGCGGGCCATGTCCGGGTACTGGTCGAGCCAGCTGCCCACGGCCAGGACGGTGAGGCGAGCACCGCGCTTCTCGGCCTCGGTGAGGAGGGAGTGGGCGATGGCGGGGTCGCCCTGTCCGTGGAAGGTGAGGGCGACCCGGGGGTGGGTGCGGGGGCCGTGGGTGAGCTGGGCGGGTCGGCCGGGGAGGCGGCGGGGGGCGGGGGCGGAGGATGACGTGGGGGACGGGGTGGACGGGGTGGACGACGGGTGCGCCGATGAAGTGGGGTGCGCGCCGGCGCCGTTCGGGGCGCACCCTGCGGTGAGGGCGCCTGCGGCAAGGAGGCCGGCACCCGTGCGGAGCGCCGTCCGGCGGTCGGTCGAGGTCACCGCACCATTTAAGTGGGGAAGGGTAAGAAAAGGGCCGATTGATCCGATCGGGGGACATTCTTCGGGTCGCGCCAGAAGAAATTCGACCTAATCAGCCCACTTCGGCCCCCTCCAGCCCGTCCGGCGTTTGAGGGCGAGGCCGCCAGGCCGACGCGGGTCTGGGGGCGCAGCCCCCAGGAACGGCAACCCCCACTCACGTGCACCGGACACGGCTCGGCCTAGCGGTCGGCGACCCGCATCTCGAACCAGGTCGTCTTGCCGCGCGGCAGGAGGTCGACCCCCCAGCGGTCGGAGAGCTTGTCGACCAGGAACAGGCCCCGGCCGCTGATGTCCGTCTCCTGGACCGGCATCAGACAGGGCAGGCCCCGGGAGGGATCGCGGACCTCGATGCGGATCCAGCCCCGGCGGCGGCGCATCCGGAGGCCGAAGACCCGGGCGCCGGTGTGGCGGACCGCGTTGCCGACCAGTTCGGAGACGAGCAGGACGGCGTCCTCCGTCATCTTGGGCGTCAGGCCCCACTGGCGCAGGACCACGACCTGGGTGAGCCGGCGGGCGGTGGCGGCGGACTCCGGGCGGGACGGCAGCGGCACCTCCGCCTCGGTCGGGTTGCCGAACAACTCGAGCGCCTTGAGCGCCCGTTCGTCCTCCACCGCGGGCGACCAGCGCGCCGCCGTCGCACGGCCGTGTCCCCGCGGCTGTTCGATGCCCTCCAGCCCCGCCATGCCCCCATCATGGCCGCCCAGAGCGCCCTCCGGGGCCGTTCCTGAGGAATACGCCCCCCGGAATACGTCGTTCCGAATGGGCCGGTTGACATATGCCACGGGCAGTTCGGAGGCTTCCGCAGCCCGTCCGACCTGCGCTGAAGGCTCTCTCGGAGGCAATCGACGGTCTCCCTCGACAAGGCAGACTTAAGGTTGCCTTAAGGCTCCCATAAACCGCCCCATCGAGGGACCCCGGATCAGACAGCGCGTCAATTGCAAGTGGTTCAGAGGAACTTCGCCTTGCCCGGTCCTTCCTCCACGAAGCTGCGCATCCCGCGCTCACGGTCCTCCGTCGCGAACAGACCCGCGAACCAGTTCCGTTCGACGGCGAGGCCCGTCTCGATGTCCGTCTCCAGACCGGTGTCGATCGACTCCTTCGCGGCGCGCAGCGCGAGCGCCGGGCCCTGGGCCAGCCTCGCCGCCCACTCGTGCGCGGCCGTGTAGACCTCCTCCGCCGGCACCACCCGGTCCACCAGACCCAGCGTCAGCGCCTCGTCCGCCTTGACCATCCGGCCGGTGAAGATCAGGTCCTTCGCCTTCGACGGACCGACCAGCCGGGACAGCCGCTGGGTGCCGCCGGCACCCGGGATCAGGCCCAGCAGGATCTCCGGCTGGCCCAGCTTGGCGTTCTCGGCCGCGATCCGGTAGTCCGCGCACAGCGCCAGCTCGCAGCCGCCGCCGAGGGCGTAGCCCGTGATCGCCGCCACCACCGGCTTGGGGATGCGGGCCACCGCGGTGAAAGAGTCCTGCAGGGCGCGGGCGCGCAGGACCATCGCCGTGTGGTCCATGGTCTGCATCTCCTTGATGTCCGCGCCCGCCGCGAACACCTTCTCCCCGCCGTACACGATCACGGCCCGTACGTCGTCACGACGGGTCGCCTCCTCGGCCAGCTCCTTGAGCCGGTCCTGGGTGGCGACGTCCAGCGCGTTCATGGGCGGGCGGTCGAGGCGGATGGTGCCGACGCCTTCGGCGACTTCGAGATTCACGGTCATGAGGGCAGGTTAACGTGCGCTAACGACAACGGCCCCGGTGCGATCGCTCACACCGGGGCCGTACCTCACCACACGTCTACGACTTCCACTGCTCCCACGACATGTTCCAGCCGTTGAGTCCGTTGTCCGGGGAGACGGTGTCGTCGTGGGCGCGCTTGACGATCACCACGTCGCCGACGATGGAGTGGTCGTACATCCAGCCGGCCGGCAGCCCGCGGTCGTAGCCGCCCCGCACGTCCCGCAGGCCGATGCAGCCGTGGCTGGCGTTGTAGTTGCCGAAGGCGTCGCCCGACCAGTAGTTGCCGTGCAGGAAGGTGCCGGTGTCGGTCAGCCGCATCGCGTCCGGTACGTCCTTGATGTCGTACTCCTTGCCGAGGTTGACCGTCTCGCTGTTCATACGGGTCACCCGGAGCTTCTCGCTGATCACCATCTGGCCGTTCCAGGTGTCGTAGCCCGGCTTGCCGGTGGTGACCGGGATGGTCTTGATGACCTTGCCGTCCTGGGTGACCTTCATCTGGTGGGTCTTGGCGTCGACGATGGAGACCTGGTTGCGGCCGATGGTGAACTTCACCGTCTTGTGCTGCTTGCCGTAGACGCCGGGCCGGCCCTCGACGCCGTCGAGGTTCAGGCTCACCGTGACCTTCGTACCGGACTTCCAGTAGTGCTCCGGGCGGAAGTCGAGGCGGTCGTTGCCGAACCAGTGGCCCTCGACGTCGACGGCCGGTTCGGTCTTGATGCTGATGGCCTTCTTCACGTCCTCGGGGTGTGTGATGCCCCGGGTGAAGCGGACGGAGAACGGCATCCCGACGCCGACGGTGGAGCCGTCCTCGGGGGTGAAGGTGCCGATGAAGGTGTTCTTCGGGGTGAGCGTGGTGAAACTGGAGTCCTCCGCCGCCTCACGCCCCTCGGAGTCCTTCGCGACCGCGTGCACCGTGTACTTGGTGGACGCGGCCAGATGGGTGGACGGCGTCCAGCCGGAGCCGTCGGCGGTGATCTTCCCCGATATCTCCCCGCCCTTGGTGTCCTTGACCTCGACCTCGGTCAGCTTGCCCTTGCTCGCGCCGACCTTGAGGACGCCGCTGGTCTCGACGGACTTCGCGCCGTCCTTGGGGGCGATGGTGACGACGGCCGTCGACTGCTTGGTCTGCGCCGCGTCCGCGTCCTTGCCCTTGCCGTCGCCGGAACCGGATCCGGAACCCGAGCCCCCTCCTCCGCACGCGGTGACGGCCAGCAGCAGCACCCCGGATATGAGTGCCAGCCGCCCCTTGCCCCGTCGCCCGCGCGCGTCAACCGACGCCCCCGATATCGGCCGCACGTTCAAGTTGTTCTCCCCTCGCCGGCCCTGGTCAGGCCCGCTCCCCGGCGCGTCCCGCCGCGCGCATTGGCGCATATTAACTGCAAGGTTTTGGGGATCGTGTCAGTTGAAGGTCACCGTTCCGTCGCAACATCGACCAGGCACCTGGCCCAAGCCCCGTCCCCCTTCGGGTTACTTGACCGCGCTGCCCGCCTTCCAAGCCTTCCAGTCCATATTCCACCCTCCGAGGCCGTTGTCGGGAGCGACCTTTTTGTCATTGCTGTGGACGACCTGGACGACGTCCCCGACGAGGCTGCGGTCGAAGAACCAGCCGGCCGGGGTGTCGGAGCTGCCGCCCTTGACGTCCATGAGTCCGACGCAGCCATGGCTGACGTTGACGTGGCCGGGGGCGTTCGGCGCCCAGTAGTTGCCGTGCAGGAAGGTGCCCGAGTCGGTGAGGCGCAGGGCGTGCGGGACGTCCGGGATGTCGTACTCGCCCTTGCCGTTCTGCTTCTTGAAGCCGACCGTGGCGCCGTTCATACGGGTCAGCTCCAGCATCTCCATCACGACCATCTTTCCGTTGTAGGTCGTGTGCTTGGGCGCCCCGGCGGTGATCGGCACGGTGGCGAGCAGCGCGCCGTCCCGCCGTACCTGCATGGTGTGCGCGGCCGCGTCGACCACGGAGATCTGGCTGCGGCCGACGGTGAAGGAGAACGTCTTGTACTGCAGCCCGTAGACACCGGGCGCTCCCTCGACGTCGCGGAGCCGCAGGGAGACGGTGACCTGGGTGCCGGGTTTCCAGTACCGCTGGGGGCGGAAGTCGAGGCGGTCCTTGCCGAACCAGTGCGGACGGATCTCGACCGGCGGTCGCGCGGTGACGTGAATGGCCCGCTCGACGGCGGCTCGGCGCTCGATCTCCCGGTTGAACTCCAGGGAGACGATCATTCCGGTGCCGACCGTGGAACGGTTCTCCGGGGTGACGTAGCCGATGAACCGCTCGTCGGGGACGAACGTGGTGAACGTCGTGTGCCGTGCGGACCTGTGGCCGTGGCCGTCCAGGGCCACCGCGTCGACGGTGTACTTGGCGGCCAGCGCGAGCCGGCTCTCGTCGGGTTCCCAGCGCAGGCCGTCCTCGGAGATGCGGCCGGGCACCTCGGAGTCCTGTGCGTCCTGGGACTTGACGACCTTCACCGACTCCAGGCGGCCGCTGGGCACCCCCACCTGGAGCCTGCGCCCGGGGCGGACGCCCTTGCTGTTGTCGTCCGGGGAGACCCGGATGACGTCCTCGGGCGCCGGAGCCTTGCCGAACGCCTCACCGATGTCGCTGCGGTCGGCCGGGTCCGCGGTACAGCCGGCGGCTCCGGCCAGCAGTCCTGCCCATGTCAGTACGGCGGCCAGCGCGGCCCCCGCGCGCCGTGCGCGCCCTTGTCCATGCCTCACGATCTTCCCAACGACCGGCCCCGCCCCGGGGAAACGTGTGTGCGGTGTGCTCCGCGGGCCGAGCCATCGATCAGCTGCGGCGCCGTTGTGGCTGGTCGCACAGTGCCCCGCGCCCCTTGAGGGCTCTGCCGAACCGTACGCCGGGGTCGTTTGGCCAAGCTCTGGGCAGAACAGTGAGGAGGACGACGCGACGGGGAGCCGCGGCCGGGACGCCGGGAGCTCTTCTGGGAGGTCGTTCCGTGAGCCGTGGGAGGCGGACTGGTGTCCAGCGCAGCCGAGCAGGAGGCGGTGGCCGAGGGGCGCGCCGAGGAGGGTGAACGCCCGGCCGGCGCGGTCAACGGCGCGCCCCGCAGGGTGCCGGGCGTGCCCGTGCGGCCGGGTGCGCCGATGCCGCTGGGATCCAGGTTCCGGGTCGGCCCGGACGGGGTCGCGGGCACCAACTTCGCGCTGTGGGCGGGCGGGGCGGAGGCGGTGGAGCTGTGCCTGTTCGACGAGGCCGGCAAGGAGACCCGCGCCCGGCTGACCGAGCTGACGCACGAGATCTGGCACGGCTTCGTGCCGGGTGTGATGCCCGGACAGCGGTACGGCTACCGGGTGCACGGCCGCTGGGACCCGTGGACCGGCGGCCGCTGGAACCCGGCGAAGCTGCTCCTCGACCCGTACGCGCGCGCGGTGGACGGCGACTTCAGCCTGCCGCCGGAGGTGTACGGCCATGTGCGCGACTGGCCTCAGCAGCAGGTCGCGGACACCGTGCGCGACGACCGCGACTCGGCGCCGTACGTCCCCAAGGGTGTCGTGGTCCACGATGACGACGACTGGGCCGACGACCGCCGTCCGAAGACGCCGTGGGCGGACTCGGTCATCTACGAGCTGCACGTCAGGGGATTCACCGCCCTGCATCCGGGGATCCCGGAGGAACTGCGCGGCACCTACGCCGGATTGGCGCACCCCGCCGCCGTCGAACACCTCGTCAAGCTGGGCGTCACGGCTGTGGAGCTGCTGCCCGTGCACCAGTTCGCGCACGAGGACCATCTGCTGCGCCGCGGTCTGAAGAACTACTGGGGCTACAACTCCATCGGCTACTTCGCGCCGCACGCCGCGTACGCCGCATCCGGTACGACGGGCCAGCAGGTCGGCGAGTTCAAGCGGATGGTCCGCGCGCTGCACGCGGCCGGCATCGAGGTCATCCTCGACGTGGTGTACAACCACACGGCGGAGGCGGGCGAGCTCGGTCCGACCCTGTCGCTGAAGGGGATCGACAACCGGGGGTACTACCGGCTGCAGTCGGACGCGCGGCGCTACGCCGACTACACGGGCTGCGGCAACACGCTCCACGTGGTCCAGCCCCCTGTGCTACGCCTGATCACGGATTCCCTCCGCTACTGGGTGACGGAGATGGGCGTCGACGGCTTCCGCTTCGATCTGGCCGCCGCCCTCGCCCGGTCCATGCACGACGTGGACATGCTGTCGCCGTTCCTCGCGGTCATCGCGCAGGACCCGGTGCTGCGGCGGGTGAAGCTGATCGCCGAGCCCTGGGACGTCGGGTCCGGCGGCTATCAGGTGGGGTCCTTCCCGCCGCTGTGGACGGAGTGGAACGACCGGTACCGCAATGCCGTACGGGACTTCTGGCGGGGCGCGCTGCCGGACGTACGGGATCTCGGGTACCGGCTGTCGGGGTCGAGCGACCTGTACGCGTGGGGCGGCCGCCGGCCGTACGCGTCGGTCAACTTCATCACCGCGCACGACGGTTTCACCCTGCGCGACCTGGTGTCGTACGAGCGTAAGCACAACGAGGCCAACGGCGAGGGCAACCGGGACGGTTCGGACGACAACCGGTCGTGGAACTGCGGGGCGGAGGGGGAGACGGCCGACGAGCGGGTACGGGGGCTCAGGCGGCGGCAGCTGCGGAACCTGCTGACGACCCTGCTGCTGTCGACGGGCGTGCCGATGCTGGTGGCCGGCGACGAGCTCGGGCGTACCCAGCGCGGCAACAACAACGCGTACTGCCAGGACAACGAGATCAGCTGGCTGGACTGGGGGCTGCTGGAGGAGCCGGGCTGGAAGGCCCTGTTCGACCTCACGGCCCGGCTCATCGAGCTGCGGCACCAACACCCCGTGCTGCGCCGCCGGGCCTTCTTCTCGGGGCGGGCGCACTCCGCCGACGGTCTGCGCGACCTGGCCTGGTTCACCGCGCGCGGCACGGAGATGACGGAACGGGACTGGTACGCGCCCGCCGCCACGCTCGGCATGTATCTCTCCGGGCGGGACATACCGGGCCGTGACGAGCGCGGGGACCCGATCCTCGACGACAGCTTCCTCGCCGTCCTGCACGCCGGGGACCGCCCGGTGAGCTTCGTGCTGCCGGGGCCGCCGTGGGCCGAGCAGTACGAGGTGGTCGTCGACACGTCGCGGGAGGCGCAGGGGGAGGCGCCCGGGGTGGTGCACCGGGCGGGGACGGCGATCACGGTGCCGGCCCGGGCGGTGCTGTTGCTGCGGGTCGGCTGAGCGGTCGTCCCGTCCGGCGCTTTTCGTGCGGCCGCTGCGGGAGGTGCTGGTGCCGGCCCGGCGGACCGTGTTCCACAGTGCGAACACGTCCTTGACGGCTCAACGGCCGCACTGGCACCGTCCATGGTCATGAGGCTGTCCGCTGACCACAGCTGCGCGCGCGTCGCGCTCGTGGAGCGACGCCACGTGGATCTGTGCCGGCAGTCCAGCGCCATCTGTCGCTGAGCCGCAGCCCCCTCCCCCCTCCCTTCTCCCCCCTCGTTCTGCGTGCCGTGTCGCAGGGTGCGCCGATCCCTAGGATCCCTTATGCCTGAAATATCCCGTCGTACTTTCGGTGGTCTCGTCGGCGGCGGTGCCGTGACCACCGTCGCCGGTACCGCAGGCGCCGCGAGCGCCGCCGAAGCCGCCCCCGCCGAGCGGCCGTTCCGGGCCCGTACGGCCTCCGTGGCCGGCAAGCGCCCCAACCTGCTGGTCATCCTCGGCGACGACCTCGGCTGGGCCGACCTCTCCTCCTACGGCGCCCCCCACATCAAAACGCCGAACCTGGACCGGCTGGCCCGGCAGGGAGTGCGCTTCACGGACGCCTACTCCGGATCCGCGACCTGCTCCCCGACCCGGTTCAGCCTGTACACCGGGCGCTATCCCGGCCGTACGAAGGGCGGGCTCGCCGAGCCGATCGCGAACAGGACGCAGGGGCTGGACCCGAACCACCCCACGCTGGCCTCCCTCCTGAAGAAGGCCGGCTACTCCACCGCTCTGATCGGCAAGTGGCACTGCGGCTGGCTGCCCGACTACAGCCCCACCAAGTCCGGCTGGGACGAGTTCTTCGGCAACCACGGCGGCGTGTTGGAGTATTTCTCCAAGCTCGGGCAGCTGGGCGACTACGACCTCTACGAGGGGGACGCCGAGTACAAGGACCTGCGGTACTACACGAATGTCCTGACCGAGCGGGCCGTCGAGTACGTCAGCCGCGACCACGACAGGCCCTGGCTGCTCAACCTCAACTTCACCACCCCGCACTGGCCCTGGCTGGCGGAGGGCGACGAGGAGACCGGCGCCGAGATCGCGGCGAAGATCCGGGCCGCGAAGAGCCAGGCGGAGGTCAGCAACGCCCTCAACCACTACGACGGCGGTTCGGTCGCCAAGTACACGGAGATGGTGCAGAGCCTGGACGCGGCCGTCGGCGAGGTGCTCGCCGCGCTGCGCCGCTCGGGGCAGGAGGAGCACACCCTGGTGTACTTCGCCAGCGACAACGGCGGTGAGCGCTGGTCGTACCTGTGGCCCCTGAGCGGCGAGAAGTTCGTGCTGCAGGAGGGTGGCATTCGCGTCCCGACCATCGTGCGCTGGCCGCACCGCATCGACGGCAATCAGGTCAGCCACGAGCCGAACTTCTCCCCCGACTGGACGGCGACCTTCCTGGAGGTGGCGGGCGCCCGCCCCGACCCGGCCTACCCGCTGGACGGCACCAGCCTGGCGGGATACCTGCTGAGGGGCGAAGAGCTCCCGGAACGCGACCTGTTCTGGCGGGTGCGCGCCAACCGGGCGCTCAGGCGCGGGAACTGGAAGTACTACCAGGACTCCACCGGCAAGGACCATCTCTACGACCTCGGCGCCGACCTGCGCGAGCAGGCCGATCTGGCACCCGACAAGCCGCAGTTGCTGGCGGAACTCAGGGCGTCCTGGGAGAAGACCGCCTCCGGTCTGCTCCCCTATCCGCAGCAGACGAGCTAGCCGAGGATCCCCCGCTCGTACGCCGTCGCCACCGCCGCCGCGCGGTCGTTGACGCCCAGCTTGCCGTACAGATGGGTGAGATGGGTCTTCACGGTGGCCTCGCTGATGAACAGTTCGCGGGCGATCTCGCGGTTGGAGGTGCCCTTGGCGACCAGGGCGAGAACCTCGCGCTCGCGGGCGGAGAGCGGCTCGTTCCCGGGCGGCCTGGGGGTGCGGACCGCGGAGACCAGGCGGGAGGCGACGGCGGGGGACAGCACCGTGCGGCCCTCCGCCGCCGCGCGGACGGCGGTGAAGAGCTCGTCGCGCGGGGCGTCCTTGAGCAGATAGCCGGTCGCGCCCGCCTCGATCGCGGGCAGGGTGTCCGAGTCGGTGTCGTACGTGGTCAGGACGAGGACCTTGGCCCGGGCGCCCCGCCGGGTGAGCTCCGCGATCGCGTCCACTCCCCCGCCGCCCGGCATCCGCAGATCCATGAGGATCACGTCGGGGTCGAGGGCCGCGGCCCGCTCCAGCGCCTCGACGCCGTTCGACGCCTCGCCGAGGACGGTGAATCCCGGCGCCGACTCGAACATGCCGCGCAGACCGTCCCGTACGACCGGATGGTCGTCGACGATCAGCAGGGAGATCCGCGGGGTACCGGTCGGGTCAGCTGTCATGGCGGACCAACGGTACGCGAGCCGACAGTGCCGTGCCGTGGCCCGGTTCCGTCTCGACGGTCAGCGAGCCCGCGATGCGTTCGGCGCGGGCGCGCATGCCGTCGAGGCCGAAGCCGCCGGAGCCGGTGCGGGCCGGGAGCGCGAGGGGGTCGAAGCCGGTGCCGTCGTCGCGGATGTCGAGGATCACCTCGTCGCCCAGGAAGGAGAGGGTGACGCCGAGGCGGGACGCACGGGCGTGGCGGGCCGCGTTGGACAGGGCCTCCTGGGCGATGCGCAGGAGGGTGGCCGAGACCTCCTCGTGGAGCTGTTCCGCCGTGCCGGTCACCGTGAACTCGGCGCGTACGCCCGTGCGTTCGCCCCATTCGGCGACCGTTTTCTTCAGCGCCTCGGGCAGTCCGGCGTCCGCCAGTTCCACCGGCGCCAGGTTGTGCACGGAGCGGCGGGCCTCGCCGAGGCTGTGCCGGGCCAGGTCCATGGCGCGGCCCAGGTGTTCACGGGCCGGCTCCGAGCCGGGCGTGCCCGCGACGACCTGGAGCTGGGCGATGATGCCGGTCAGGCCCTGGGCGATGGTGTCGTGGATCTCGGCGGCGAGCCGCCGCCGCTCGTCGGCGACCCCCGCTTCCCTTGCCTGGACGAGGAGTTGGGCGTGAAGAGCGGCGTTCTCGTCGAGCGCCTGCTGCAGGGCGGCGTTGGTGCGTTCGAGTTCGGTGATGGTCGCGGTGCGTTCCCGGGCCCGCTGCATCTCCTGCTCGGTGAGATGGGCGATGACCATCTGCAGGCCCGAGTTGGCGACCAGGAGCGCGGCGAAGACGGCCCACTGCACTCCGCTCCCGAACGGCATCCCGCCGGCCTGCGCGCCGGCCACGGTGACCGCGCTCGCCAGCAGCCCGAGCCGCTGCCGGCGCCTGCCCAGGATCGTCTCGTCGGCGTCCATGTAGCCGGCGGCGGCGTAGAACGCGAAGAACGGGTTGATCCAGGTGAGGACGAAGGCGAGGGCCCAGCGGACGACGTAGTACGCCGTCCCGGTCCGGGACGGCGTACGGCCGCGGCCGGGCCGGCGCACCCGGACGCCGTGCCACCCCAGCTGGAGCACGACCGCGGCGCCGAACAGGGCCCAGGCGGTGTACCACTTGGCCGGGGAGGCATGCGGGTCGGCGGTCGCGAGCGCGGGGACGAGACCGATGAGGAGCAGCCCGTACGGCCCCCAGGTGTGCAGTTGGTCCCAGCGCCGGTCGATCTGGCTGTCCACCACGGTCATGTCCTCAGTGTGCACGGCCCGCCGCCTACTCCCAACGGAACCAGCGGCTCGCCGCACCCGTGAGCAGCAGGATCCACATCGCCAGCACACCCAGGTGCGCCCAGCCCGGCCAGTGCCCGGCCGCCGCCCGGTTGAGGGCCTGCGCGGCCGCTCCGAAGGGCGTGTACCCGACGATACGGGCCATCAGATGCGGCATGGACTGCGTCGGCAGCCACACGCCCGCGCAGAACATCGAAGGGAAGAAGACGGCCGAACCGATCGCACCCGCGATCTTCGTCGTGCGGGACAGGGCCGCCACCACCGATCCGAGAGCGAGGGCGGCCAGGACGGCCAGCAGCAGGGCGAGGACGTATCCGAAGGGCTGTTTCGGCAGTCGTACGGCGAAGGCGAGGCGTCCGACCGTGAGGGCGAGCAGCGCGGACACCAGGGCGGCGGCGCCGTACACCACCATCTGCGCGGACAGCAGGGCGCTCGGCCGGACCGGAGTGGTGGCCATCCGGCGCAGGATGCCGCGCTCCCGGTAGCCGGTGAGGGTCTGCGGCATCGACTGCAGACCACCGACGATCATGCCGAGCAGCACGGCGACCGGGACGTAGACGTCGATGGTGCGCAGACCGCCGAGGTCGGTGTGGTGGTCACGGAAGGAGGGGATGGAGCCGAGGATCACCAGCAGCAGGGTCGGGAAGAGCAGGATCCAGAAGATGGCGCCCGGTTCCCGGCGGAAGAGGCGGACCTCGGCCTTCAGTACGGCGGTGCTCATGCCGCTGTCTCCTTGGTGTCGGTGTCGTCGGTGTTCGTCAGGTCGAGGAACGCGTCGTCAAGGGTGGCGTCCACGACACGCAGCTGGTGGGCGGTGATGTGGTGGCGGGCCAGGAGGGTGATGACGGCGTTGACCGTCTCGTCCGTGCCGGACAGCGTGATACGGCCGTCCTTGTGCTCGACGGACGCGAGCGCGGGCAGTGCGGCGAGGTCACGGTCGTCCAGCGGGGCGGACGGCGTGAAGCTGATGACGGTGGACCCCGCCGAGCGCCGGATGAGGCCGGCCGGGGTGTCCAGCGCGGCCACCCGGCCCTTGTCGATCACGGCGATCCGGTCGCACAGGCGCTGCGCCTCCTCCATGAAGTGGGTGACGAGCAGGACCGTCACGCCACTGGCCCGGACGTCCTCGATCAGCGCCCAGGTGTCCCGGCGGGCCCGCGGGTCCAGGCCGGTCGTCAGCTCGTCCAGGACGACCACCCGCGGGTTGCCGATCAGGGCGAGCGCGATGAACAGGCGCTGCTTCTGGCCGCCGGAGAGCTTGCCGAACCGGGTGGTCAGCTTCTGGGTCAGGCCGAGGCGTTCGGCGAGCGGCGCCCAGTCGAGCGGGCCGGGGTAGAAGGAGGCGTACAGCTCCAGCGCCTCACGGACGGTGAGCTTGGGCTGCAGCTCGCTCTGCTGGAGCTGGGCGCCCAGGACGCGGGCCACGCGCGCGTGGTCGGCGACGGGGTCGAGGCCGGTCACGCGGACCCGGCCCGCGTCGGGGACACGCAGTCCCTCGACGCACTCGACGGTGGTGGTCTTGCCGGCGCCGTTCGGGCCGAGGATCCCGAAGATCTCGCCCTCCTCGACGGCGAAGGAGACGCCGTCGACGACGGTCCGGCCGCCGTAGGACTTGCGCAGTTCGGTGACTTCGATGACGGACATGGCATCAGAGTCGCGAAAAGCGCCCTGCCGCCACATCGGCCGTCACGCTCGAAGCGGCATCAACCGATCGGTTGATGCCGCCCTACGACCCCTCCGGATCTCTTGTACGACCCCTCGAACGCGCAGGTCGTAGGACCAGGGGCCGAGCCGGGTCCGGCCAAAACTCGGTGGGCGTTGTCAGTGCCGATCCGTAGGCTCACAGACGATGCCCTCGACACGTGCAACCACCAAGGACCCCGGCGAAACCACCGACCGATCGGCCGTGCGCACCCTGCTGCGCCTGTGGCCGTACGTACGGCCCGTGCGGGCGCGGCTGTTCACCGCCGCGTTCGTCGCCGTGCTCGCCTCCTGTACGGGCCTCGTGATCCCGCTCGTGCTGAAGTGGATGGTGGACGGGCCGGTCGCCGACCGGGACCCGGCGGGCGTGTGGCTCGGGGCGCTGTACCTGCTGCTCCTCGGGCTCGGGGAGGCGCTGCTGTTCGGGCTGCGGCGGTGGCTGGTGGCGCGGCCGCTCGCCGGCATCGAGGCGGGGATGCGGGCGGATCTGTACCGGCATCTGCAGCGGCTGCCGGTCGCCTTCCACGACCGCTGGGCCTCGGGCCAGTTGCTGTCGCGCGGCACGACGGACCTGATGCTGCTGCGCATGTTCCTCGCCTTTCCGATGACGTTCCTTCTGGTCAACGGCGTGACGATCCTCATCGGCGTGGTGATCATGCTGCTGCAGGACTGGACGCTCGGGCTGGTGATCCTGGGGCCGGCCGTCCCGGTGATCGTCACCTGCGTGATCTTCGAGAAGCGGTACGCCGCTGTGGCGCGGCTCGCGCAGGACCAGGTCGGCGATCTGACGACCGTCGTCGAGGAGAGCGTGCTCGGCATCCGGATCATCAAGGGGTTCGGGCGCCACCGCAGCCAGGCGCGGGCGTTCCGCGAGCTGACGCGGACACTGCGGGGGACGGAACTGCGCAAGGCGGGGCTGCTCGCCACGATCTGGGGCGTCATCGTGACGCTGCCGGAGGTGGCGATCGGGGCCGCGCTGGTACTGGGGACCGTGCAGGTGGCCGACGGTTCGCTGTCCGCGGGGACGTTGGTGGCGTTCCTGTCGACGGCGCTCGCGCTGCGGTGGCCGGTGGACTCGATCGGGTTCCTGCTGGCCATGAGCCAGGAGGCGGCTACGGCTACGGAGCGGTACTTCGAGGTGATGGACGCGGTACCTGAGTCCGAGGAGCCGAGAGCGGCATCTCGCACCTCCGGGTTGCGCGGCCTCCGGTTCCACAACGTGCGGTTCCGTTACCCGGACGCCCCCTCCGACTCCCCTCCCGTCCTCGACCGCATCGACCTCCACATCCGCCCGGGCGAGTCCATGGCCCTGGTGGGCGCCACCGGTAGCGGCAAGACGACGCTGACCGCACTCGTGCCCCGCCTCCACGAGGTGACATCCGGTCGCATCACCCTCGACGGCGAGGACATCACCGCCATGTCCCGCGAGGAACTCCGCGCCCTCGTCGCCGTCGCCTTCGAGGAACCCACCCTCTTCTCCGCGACCGTCGGGGACAACGTCCTCATGGGCGCCCAGGACGGTGCAGGCGACGCCGAGCTGAACCGTGCGCTCGCCGTCGCGCAGGCCGAGTTCGCGCATGCGCTGCCCCAGGGCACGGACACCCAGGTCGGCGAGCAGGGCCTCAGTCTCTCCGGTGGGCAGCGGCAGCGGCTGGCGCTCGCGCGCGCCGTCGTGGGCAGACCGAGGTTCCTTGTGCTGGACGACCCCCTGTCCGCCCTCGACGTGCACACCGAGGCGGCGGTCGAGGCCGCCCTGCGGGACGTCCTCGCGGACACCACGGCGCTCATCGTGGCGCACCGCCCGTCCACGGTCCTGCTCGCCGACCGGGTCGCGCTGCTGTCCGGCGGCCGGATCTCCGCCGTCGGCACGCATCACGAACTGCTGCGCACGAACGCCGAGTACGCCCATCTGATGTCCGGGACCTCAGAAGCGGAGGACGAGCGATGACGGCCCCCACCACCTCCGTCCCCACGGCGGACGACGAGCCGGACCTCCCCCGCCCCAAGGACGCCGGCGACCCCTTCGACCGGGATGTGCTGCCCACTCCGCCGGGCGCCACCGCCGGCCTGCTGCGCTCCCTGCTCGCCCCCATGAAGGCCCGTGTCGCCGTCACCACGCTCCTGCTGCTGCTCCAGCAGGCGGCGGTGCAGGCGGGCCCGCTGCTGGTGGCGTACGCCATCGACAAGGCCGTACCGGCGTTCCGGGACCACGACCACGGCCCGCTGCTCGCGGTGGCCGCGGGCTATCTCCTGTGCGCGCTGGTCTCCGGCGGGCTGCAGTACGCGTTCATCATCGCCTCCGCCCGGGTCAACCAGGACGTACTGCTCGATCTGCGCGGCCGTATCTTCCGGCACGCGCAGGCGCTGAGCATCGACTTCCACGAGCGCTACACCTCGGGCCGGCTGATCTCCCGGTCCACGGCGGACGTGGAGTCGCTGCGGGAACTGCTCAACGAGGGCCTGCAGGAACTCATCACGGTCATCCTGTCCTTCGTCTACATCTCGGCGATGCTGCTCTGGCTGGACCTGGGGCTCGGCGCCGTCGCGGTGGCCTCCTTCGTGCCGCTGTACCTGCTGGTACGGCTCTACCAGCGGCGCGCGGTACGGGTGTACCGGGTGCGGTCCACCGCCATCGCGGCCGTCATCGTCAAGTTCGTCGAGACCATGAACGGCATCCGGCCGGTGCGCGCGTTCCGCCGCGAGGCCGCCAACGACGCCGACTTCCTGAAGCTGAACCGGCGGCACGAGCGGGTCAACGGCGACGCGCTGCTGGAGATGGCCCGCTATGTCGTCGGCTCCCGGCTGGTCGCCAACACGGCCGTGGCGGTGATCGTGCTGTGGGGCGCCTACCGGGTGGCGGGCGGCTCGCTGGAGCTGGGCGTGCTGGCGGCCGCGGTCCTGTACCTCCGCCGTCTGTACGACCCCATCGACCGGCTCGGCATGTTCCTGAACTCGTACCAGTCGGCGGCGGCCTCCCTGGAGAAGATCGCCGGGCTGCTCGCGCAGACACCGTCCGTGCCGGAGCCGTCGACTCCCGTGGAACTTCCGGTACTGGAGAGCGAGCACCCAGGCCGCGAGGTCGTCTTCGACGGCGTCAGCTTCGGCTACCGCACCGGCGGCGAGGTCCTCCCGGTCTTCGATCTGACGATCCCCGCCGGGCAGACGGTCGCGGTCGTCGGCTCGACGGGCGCCGGCAAGTCGACCCTCGCCAAGCTGCTGGCCCGCTTCTACGACCCCTCCGCCGGGCGGGTCCTGCTGGACGGCGTCGACCTGCGCGACCTCGCCGTGCCCGAGCTGCGGCGCGGGGTGGTGATGGTGACGCAGGAGGCGTTCCTGTTCTCCGGCACGGTCGCCGAGAACATCGCCATCGGCCGCCCGGACGCGACCCGTGAGCAGATCGAGCAGGCCGCGAAGGCGATCGGTGCGCACGAGTTCATCAGCGCCCTGCCCGACGGGTACGACACGGACGTACGGAAGCGGGGCGGCCGTATCTCCGCGGGCCAGCGCCAGCTCGTGGCCTTCGCCCGGGCGCTGCTCGCCGACCCGGCCGTGCTGATCCTCGACGAGGCGACCAGCTCACTCGACATCCCGGGCGAACGAGCGGTGCAGCGGGCGATGTTGACGGTTCTGCGCGGCCGTACGGCCGTGGTCATCGCGCACCGGCTGTCGACCGTCGAGATCGCGGACCGAGTCCTGGTCATGGAGCACGGGAGGATCGTGGAGGACGGCAGCCCGGCCGAACTCATCGAAGGCACCGGGCGGTTCGCGGACCTGCACCGTGCGTGGCGGGACAGTCTGGCGTAGGGACGGCGGGGATCGGCAGGGACCGGCAGGGATCGGGGGAGCATGATCGACGCGTACGAGGATCCGGGCGAGCCCGACGATCGCGGGGGCGCCCGCTATCTGCTGTGGCTGGTGCGCTGCCAGCCCGGCCGGTCGCTCGCCGGGGCGGTGCTGGGCAGTGTGTGGATGGTGCTGCTGGCCGCGACGCCGTATCTGCTCTCCCGGGCGATCGACGACGGACTGGAGCCCGGTGACTACCCGGCGCTGGCGGGCTGGACCGCGGTGCTCTTCGCGGTCGGGGCGTTCAACGCCTGGCTGAGCATCATGCGGCACCGCACGATGACGCGGGTGCGGATGGACGCCAACTTCCGCACGGTCAAGGTGATCGTCGGCCAGGCGGTCCGGCTGGGCGCCGCGCTGCCGCGCCGGGTGGGGGCCGGGGAGGTCGTCACCATCGGGGTCGGCGACGTGCAGACGATCAGCCAGTCGCTGACGGTGGTCGGCCCCGGGGTAGGGGCGGTCGTCGCCTATCTGGCGGTCGCGGCCGTTCTCCTCTCGGTCTCGCCACTGATCGCGGCGGTCGTACTCCTCGGCATCCCCCTGATCGTCGTCCTCGTCGGACCGCTGCTGACCCGTCTGCAAGGCGCGGAGACCGAGTACCGCAACCGGCAGGGCGTCCTCACGGCCCGGATCGCCGACCTCGCGGGCGGGCTGCGCGTCCTCAACGGCCTCGGCGGCAAGGGCCTGTTCGCGGACGCCTTCCACCGCGACTCCCAGCGGCTGCGCCGCCAGGGCTACCGGGTCGGCGCGGTCACCAGCTGGGTCCAGGCGCTGGGCATCGGACTGCCGACCCTGTTCCTGGCGGTGGTCACCTGGCTGGCGGCCCGCCTCGCCGCCCAAGGGTCCATCACCATCGGCCAGTTGGTATCGGTGTACGGCTACGTGGCCGTCCTGGTGGGCCCGGTGGCGTTCTGGGTGGAATGCGGCTACCAGATCAGCCGCGGCCTGGTCTCGGCCCGCCGGGTCGTACGCTTCCTGCAACTGGAGCCACTGGCCGACACCGGCACCCGGGACGCCCCCGCGGGGCCGGCGGTACTGCACGACCCGGAGTCGGGGGTACGGATCCGGCCGGGCCACCTGACGGCACTGGCCGCCGCCCGCCCGGCGGACGCGGCAACGGTCGTGGACCGCCTGGGCCGGTACACCCCGTCGAGGGCCACCTGGGGCGACTTACCACTGGACGAGATCGAGCTCAAGCAGATCAGGCAGCACATCCTGGTGGCCGACCACGAGGCGGACCTCTTCGCAGGCCCCCTGCACGATGTACTGGGCGGCGCGTCTTTCAGGGGCGCGGGGCTGCATCGATATGCGGCTCCGCCGCGGGGCGCGACAAGCCACAACGAACCCGCAGACGCCACGCGACAAACCGAGGCACTTTCGGAGGCGCACCTGTTCAAAGCCATCCACGCAGCCGTCGCAGACGACATAGTCCAGGGCCTGCCCGACAACCTCGCCTCAGCAATGGACCCCCAGGCCCGCAACCTCTCCGGCGGCCAAAGACAACGCATCCGCCTCGCAAGGGCCCTGGCGGCCGACCCGGAGGTCCTGCTCGCCGTCGAGCCGACGTCAGCCCTGGACGCCCACACCGAAGCCCGGGTGGCCCAGCGGCTGCAGACAGCGCGCAGGGGCCGTACAACGGTCGTCACGACCACCTCCCCCCTCGTACTGGACCGCGCGGACACCGTGCACTACCTCGTCGACGGCAAAGTGGCGGCCACCGGAGCCCATCGCGAACTGCTGGACACCGAGCCCGGCTACCGCGCCCTGGTCGCACGGGACGCCGAGGAGACGGTCCGATGACGGCAGGATCGGGCCACCTCCCCGTGGCCGAACGCTCCGAGGTACGGCGGGCCATGGGGCGCCTCGTACGGGCCGACGCCCGCGCCTTCGCCACCGTGCTCGCACTCAACGCACTGGCGGCCGGCGCCGGACTCGCCGGACCCTGGCTGGTCGGCCGGATCATCGACGAGGTGCGGGCCGGCCACGGCGTCGGCGCCGTCGACCGGCTGGCCCTGTGGATCCTGCTGTGCTCGCTGGCGCAGCTGGTACTCGCCCGCTGGGCCCGGTATGTGGGACACCGCTTCGGGGAGCGGACCCTGGCCCGGGTGCGCGAGGAGTTCGCCGACCGGGCGCTCGCGCTGCCCGCGGCGGTCGTGGAGCGGGCCGGCACCGGCGATCTGACGGCGCGCGGGACGGCCGACGTGGCCACCGTCGGCACGACGCTGCGTGACGTGGGGCCCGAGCTGCTCGTCAACGGCGTGCAGGCACTGTTCCTGCTCGGCGCGGTGTTCTGGCTGAACCCGCTGCTCGGCGGGTGCGGCCTGCTCGGTCTGGTGGGCATCTGGTGCGCGCTGCGCTGGTATCTGCACCGGGCCCGCGACGGCTACCTCGCCGAGGGGGCCGCCACCTCCGAGGTCGCCGAGATCCTCGCGGCGACGGCGTCCGGCGCCCGCACGGTCGAGGCGCTGCGGCTGGAGGGGCGGCGGATCGCGGCGAGCCGGGACGCACTGGAGACATCACGGCGCACCCGGCTGTACACCCTGTTCCTGCGTACCGTGTTCTTCCCGGCGGTGGAGGTCTCCTACCTGGTGCCGGTCTCCGCGGTCCTGCTGGTCGGCGGGGTGCTGCACGGACGCGGCACGCTGAGTCTCGGCGCGGTGGTGACGGCGGCCCTGTATCTGCAGCGGCTGAGCGGGCCCCTCGACGAGATCCTGATGCGGGTCGAGCAACTGCAGAACAGCAGCGCCTCCTTCGCCCGTGTGGAGGGCCTGGCCCGGGCGCCCCGCGCACAGCAGGCCGACGCGCCCGCTCCGGCGGACGACCGCTTCGACGTGGCCGGGGTGCGGTACGCCTACGACCGCGGCGGCGAGGTGCTGCACGGCGTCGATCTGACCGTACGGCCCGGCGAGCGGCTGGCGGTGGTGGGTCCCTCGGGCGCCGGAAAGACCACGCTGAGCAGGCTGCTGGCGGGTGTCGACGCGCCCACCGAGGGCACGGTGACCGTCGGCGGGGTGCCCGTCGTCGACCTCGGGCCCGAGCAGCTGCGCCGCCAGGTCGTCCTGGTCACGCAGGAGCACCATGTGTTCCTCGGCTCGGTCCGCGACAACCTGCTGATCGCCGAACCGGCCGCCACGGACGGGGAGTTGTGGGCGGCGCTGACGGCGGTGGGGGCCGACGACTGGGTGCGCGAACTGCCGGACGGGCTGGACACCCCGCTCGGTGACGGCGGCACCCGCACCGACGGCTCCCAGGCCCAGCAGCTCGCCCTCGCCCGCGTGATCCTGGCCGACCCGCACACCCTGATCCTCGACGAGGCCACCGCGCTCCTCGACCCGACCACCGCCCGCCACACCGAGCGTGCCCTGGCCGCCGTACTCGAAGGCCGTACGGTCATCGCCATCGCCCACCGTCTGCACACCGCCCACGACGCGGACCGGGTGGCCGTGATGGAGGACGGCCGGCTCACCGAACTCGGCACACACGAGGAGCTCGTGGCGGCGGACGGGGCGTACGCGGCGCTCTGGCACACCTGGCACGGCGAGCCGTCGTAGGAGCGAACCGCCGTGGAACTCCGGGACTCACACCGCGTCCGGCCCCCGCTCCCGCGTCCTGATGCGCACCACCTCCTCCACCGGCGTCACCCAGACCGTGCCGCCGCCCGTGCCGCGGGCGCCCGCGGCACGGATGACGCGGACCAGGTCGGCGGCGTCGAAGTCGAGGGTGAGGATGTCGAGTCGGAGCTGCGGGGCGAGGTTCACGCGGTACTCGCTGCCCCGGTAGACCTCCACCCGGACGGTTGTGGGCACATACGCCCGCACCTCGGTCACGGTCACTCCGCGCACCCCGAAGGACTGCAGCGCCTTCATGACGTCGGGGACGCGGTGCGGGGGGAGGACCGCGGTGACGAGTTTCACCTCGTCCTCAGATCCCTGAACACCCTCAACTCCCCGTCTCTCAGCCGGAGTCCGGTTCCACCGCCTCCTTCTGCGGCTGGGGAGCGACGGGTGCCGCGGCCACCGGGACCGGCTCCGCCGCCGACGCCACCGCGGTCTCCGCCGGGTACGCCTCCTCGTCGTGGACCGCGAGGTCACCGCTCTCCAGCACCGCGTCCGGCGCCCGGAGCTTCACGAACAGGCCGATGCCCTTGAGGATCAGGAACGTCATCACGGCGTCGTAGAGGATGATCGTGCCCGCCGACCCCGCCTGCTTCCACAGCTGGTCGAAGTTGCCGTAGAGCCAGCCGCTGGTGGAGAAGGCCGTGGAGCCGTCCTTGTTGAGGTACACCGCCATGGCCGGGTCGGCGAAGATGCCGACCAGCAGGCCGCCCGCCAAACCCGCTATGCCGTGGGTGTAGACGACGCCGAGCGCGTCGTCGACCTTCGAGAAGGGCCGGATCTTCGGGAGGTAGTTCCAGGCCAGCCAGACGATCGACGACGCGATGATGCCGATGTAGATCGCGCCGATGCCGCTCACGAAGCCGGCCGCCGGAGTGATCGCGACCAGGCCCACGATCATGCCGTTGATGCCGCCGAGGAAGGTCGGCTTGCGCTGCGGGCCCGCGAACATGTCCCACAGCACCCACACCAGCAGCGCAACCGCCGTACAGAGATTGGTGTTGAGGACCGCTGCGGCCGCGTTGTGGCCGCCGAAGTACATGTCGCCGCCGTTGAAGCCGTTCCAGCCGAGCCACAGGATGCCCGCGCCGACCGCGACCATGGGCAGGTTGTTGGGGACGCCGTGCGCGCGGTCGCGGGCGAGGCGCGGGCCGATCACCGCGGCCGCCACGAAGCCCGAGGTGCCGGCGGCGAGATGGATGACGTAACCGCCCGAGTAGTCGAGCGCGCCCTGGGCCGCCCACCAGCCGCCGCCCCACAGCAGGAAGGCGTTGACGGTGTAGACGAGGGTCGACCACAGGGGGACGAAGAGCAGCCACGCGCGGATGTTCATGCGGCCGATGACGCTGCCCATGAAGAGCAGGGGCGTGATCGCTGCGAACGCGAAGTGGAAGTACGCCAGCGTGGACTGGGAGAAGCGGAAGTGCGGCATCAGATCGGTGCCGTTGATCAGCGGTATCCACGCCTGCTGCTGTTCGCTCGCCGAGCCGACGATGGTGCCGGGACGGCCGACGAAGGCGCCGAGGATGCCGGGCCAGTGCGAGTTCAGGGGTTCGCCGAACCCCATCTTGAACTCCCAGAGCACCCAGCCGACGAGCACCAGCGAGAAGCCGGTGAAGGCCATGAACATGGTGTTCACGACCCACTTGCGCTGGACCAGACCACCGTAGAGGATCGCGATACCGGGGATGCTCATCAAGCCGACGAGCGTGGCCGCGACGAGTTGCCAGGCGTTGTCGCCGGCGTCGAGCCATGAGGGATAGGGGATCACTGCACCGTCAACTCCCCTCCAGGGAGCGGCGGTCCGGCGACCGCCGGTTGGACGGCAGGATCCTGCCGGATCCGTTGCCCCTGGGTTCCGGCGGCATGTCCGCGGAGCAAATTTCCGCTCACGATCCAATAGGCAGTCCGCATATCGAACATGAGCACCCGGACAACGAACCGTTTCCGGCCAACTTCGTGACGCGGTCCTGACAAGGCAGGAATCTCCTGCCACCCTTCCCACAGCTTCAACACAGCAACCCCACATGCTCCACCCCAGTTCTGCCCGGACGGTCGACCCACCGTCCGGATCTCCCTGGCCGCGCAACCCGCGGCCACGCAGAAGGAGTCAGTGTTGAGAAGCAGTTCCTCTCGCAGACGCACCTCCCACATCGTCGCCGTCGCCGGCGTCACCGCACTGCTCGCCGCGGCCGTCCAGTCGGGCGCCGCATCCGCCTCCCCCGCCCAGGCCTCGTCCGCGAACAAGGCGCACACGGCCGTCAAGCTCTCCCCCTCCCAGCGCGCCGAGCTGATACGCGACGCCGACAGCGCCCGTGCGCAGACCGCGAAGGACATCGGCCTGGGCGCGAAGGAGAAGCTCGTCGTCCGTGACGTCGTCAAGGACGCCGACGGCACCCTGCACACCCGCTACGAGCGCACCTACGACGGCCTGCCGGTGCTCGGCGGCGACCTGGTCGTCGACACCGCCAAGTCGGGCGCCACCAAGGACGTCATCAAGGCGACGAACGCCGCCATCAGGGTCGCCGACGTCACCCCGGACATCACCAAGGCGGCCGCCGAGCAGCAGGCCGTGAAGCGCGCCAAGGCCCTCGGCGGCACCAAGTCGGCCGCCGACAGCGCCCGCAAGGTGATCTGGGCGGCGAGCGGCAAGCCGGTCCTCGCGTACGAGACGGTCATCGGCGGCTTCCAGGACGACGGCACGCCGAACCAGCTGCACGTCATCACGGACGCCACCACCGGCAAGAAGCTCTTCGAGTACCAGGGCATCGAGAACGCGACCGGCACCGGCAACACGCAGTACAGCGGCACGGTCTCGCTGACGACGACCCAGTCGGGCTCGAACTACAACCTGACCGACGGCGACCGCGGCGGCCACAAGACGTACAACCTGAACCACGGCACGTCCGGCACCGGCACGCTGTTCTCGCAGACCAGCAACACGTGGGGCAACGGCACCACGTCGAACGCCGGGACCGCGGGCGCGGACGCGCACTACGGCGCCGCGGAGACCTGGGACTACTACAAGAACACCTTCGGTCGCAGCGGCATCAAGAACAACGGCGTCGGCGCCTACTCACGCGTCCACTACGGCAACTCGTACGTGAACGCGTTCTGGGACGACAGCTGCTTCTGCATGACCTACGGCGACGGCTCCAACAACGCGGACCCGCTGACCTCGCTGGACGTGGCCGGCCACGAGATGACCCACGGCGTCACCGCCAACACCGCGGGCCTCAACTACAGCGACGAGTCCGGCGGCCTCAACGAGGCGACCTCCGACATCCTCGGCGGCGTCGGCGTGGAGTTCTACGCCAACAACGCGTCCGACCCGGGTGACTACCTCATCGGCGAGAAGATCAACATCAACGGCGACGGCACCCCGCTGCGCTACATGGACAAGCCCAGCAAGGACGGCGGCTCCGCCGACTCCTGGTACTCGGGCGTCGGCAACCTCGACGTGCACTACTCCTCGGGCGTCGCCAACCACTTCTTCTACCTGCTGAGCGAGGGCAGCGGCGCCAAGGTCATCAACGGCGTCAGCTACAACTCGCCCACCTCGGACGGTCTTCCGGTCACCGGCATCGGCCGGGACAAGGCCCTGCAGATCTGGTACCGGGCGCTGACCACCAAGTGGACGTCCACCACCAACTACGCGGGCGCACGCACCGGCACGCTCGCGGCCGCCGGTGAGCTGTACGGGACCACGTCCGCCGAGTACAAGGCCGTGCAGGACGCGTGGGCGGCCGTGGCGGTCGGCTCGCGCTCCGGCGGCGGGGGCGGCGGAACCGGGACGTCGTACGAGAACACTACGCCGCTGTCCATCCCGGACAACGGGCCCGCCGTCACCTCCTCGATCACCGTTTCCGGCAGAAGCGGAAACGCGCCAAGCAACCTCCAGGTGACCGTGGACATCACGCACACCTGGCGGGGCGACCTGGTGATCGATCTGCTCGGCCCCTCGGGCACCGCGTACCGCCTGAAGAACTTCAGTTCCTCGGACTCGGCGGACGACGTGAAGGCGACCTACACGGTCAACGCCTCCTCCGAAACGGCCAATGGCACCTGGAAATTGAAGATCCAGGACCAGGCCGCACAGGACGTCGGCACACTCAACAGCTGGAAGGTGACCTTCCCGTAGACCGCGCGTAGCGGGATCGGAAACAGGGCGCCGCCCCGGGGGCAACTCCCCTGGGCGGCGCCCGTTTACATCCCTGAAACGTTAACCGGACAGTCGGTTTTCAGCCAACATCACTTCGGGCCGCTGACATGTACGCGTCTTGATGTCACTCTTCTCCACAACCGCCGCACAACTTCACTGCATACTCCGGCCGGGCGCCCCACGCCGTGCCGGACTCCCCCACCACAAGGAGCTTGTGTGACCCCCCTCTACGCGCGTCACAAGCGCTCGACTCTGGCCATCGCAACCGCGGTTGCCGCCGGAGCGCTGCTCACCACCGGTCTGACCACCGGTTCGGCCGCCGCCCAGCCCACGGCGGCCACGGCCCGCACGGCCGGCTCACCCGCCGCGCTGTCGGCCGCGACCCGCGTCTCCCTCATCAAGCAGGCCGAGGCCGGCCTCGCCGCCACCGCGCAGCAGATAGGCCTCGGCGCCAAGGAGAAGCTGGTCGTCAAGGACGTCGTCAAGGACGTCGACGGCACGGTCCACACCCGCTACGAGCGCACCTACGCGGGCCTGCCCGTCCTCGGCGGCGACCTGGTCGTCGCGACGAAGGCCGGCAAGACCGAGAGCGTCGTCAAGGCGACGAAGGCGGCCATCAAGGTGGCCTCGCTCAAGCCGCAGATCACCACCGCCAAGGCCGAGAAGCAGGCGCTGACCGCGGCCAGGACCGCGGGTTCGGACAAGACCTCGGCCGACAGGACCCGCAAGGTCATCTGGGCCGGCTCCGGCAAGCCCGTCCTCGCCATCGAGACCGTCGTCGGCGGCCTCCAGGACGACGGCACCCCGAACGCGCTGCACGTCATCACCGACGCGGCCACGGGCAAGAAGCTCTTCCAGTACCAGGCCATCGACAACGCCACCGGTACCGGCAAGACGCTGTACTCGGGCACGGTCAGCCTCGGCGTCACCCAGTCGGGCTCGACGTACAACCTGACCGACGCCAGCCGCGGCAGCCACAAGACGTACAACCTCAAGCGGGCCACCTCCGGCAAGGGCACGCTGGTCTCCAGCTCGTCCAGCACCTTCGGCACCGGCACCGCCTCCAGCTCCTCCAGCGACCAGACGGCCGCCGCCGACGCCGCCTACGGCGCGCAGGAGACCTGGGACTACTACAAGAGCACCTTCGGCCGCAGCGGCATCAAGGACGACGGCGTGGCCGCGTACTCCCGCGTCCACTACGGCAGCTCGTACGTCAACGCCTTCTGGGACGACAGCTGCTTCTGCATGACGTACGGCGACGGTGACAACAACACGGACCCGCTGACCTCGCTGGACGTGGCGGGCCACGAGATGACCCACGGCGTCACCGCCAACACCGCCGGCCTGGACTACAGCGGTGAGTCCGGCGGCCTCAACGAGGCGACCTCCGACATCCTCGGCGGCGTCGGCGTGGAGTTCTACGCCAACAACGCGTCCGACAAGGGTGACTACCTCATCGGCGAGAAGATCAACATCAACGGCGACGGCACCCCGCTGCGCTACTTCGACAAGCCCAGCAAGGACGGCGGCTCGGCGGACTCCTGGTCCTCCTCCGTCGGCGACCTGGACGTCCACTACTCGTCCGGTGTCGCCAACCACTTCTTCTACCTGCTGGCCGAGGGCAGCGGTTCGAAGACGATCAACGGCGTCAGCTACAACTCGCCGACGTCCAACGGCTCCACGGTCACCGGCATCGGCCGGGACAAGGCGCTGCAGATCTGGTACAAGGCGCTGACCGAGCAGTTCACCTCGACCACCGACTACAAGGCGGCCCGCGCGGGCACGCTGGCGGCGGCGGCGAGCCTGTACGGATCGAGCAGCACCGAGTACAAGACGGTCGCCGCGGCCTGGTCCGCGGTCAACGTGAGCTGACCCGAGGGGGGTTGGCGGGCGGCACCCGGGAGGAAGGCATTCCCGGGTGCCGCCCTACTCTTGTGTCCCATGCGCCTGGAGGACTTCACCTACGACGACGTCGGCGGCACCGGCCGCGTCGGATTCTGCCCGCCGGGCTTCCGCCCGATGCATGTGCGCACGCGCATCGGCGAGGGCGAACCCTGCTTCCGCAGAGCGGCCGAGGCGGTCCTCACCTGGGAGATGCACCGGGAACTGGGCGTGGGCATCGACGCGAGCGCGGAGCGCGCCGCACCGGACGTCGACGTCACCGTCACCCTCGCCGGTGTGATCAAGGCTCCGTGCCGCATCGTCTACACCGTCGAGGAGCCCCGCCGCGTGGGCTGGGCGTACGGCACGCTGACCGGCCACCCGGAGTGCGGCGAGGAACTCTTCCTCGTGGAGCGCACGGGTGACGGCACGGTGTGGCTGACGGTGTCCGCGTTCAGCAGGCCCGCGAAGTGGTTCGCCCGGGCGGGCGGGCCGGCCACGCGGGGCCTGCAGAACGCTTATGCGCGGCGGTGCGGGAAGGTTTTGCGGGGGTTGTGCGCACCGCTCTCCGAGGGGTGAGCGGGGGTTGGGGCGCCGTCAGCTGGGGGCTGCCGCCCCCAGACCCCCGCTTTTCGGCCTGAACGGCCTCGTCCTCAAACGCCGGACGGGCTGAATTGGCGCCCCTTACCTCATCAGTACCCCCGCCCCCTCCCCCGTCTCCTCCGAAGGCACCGCCATCAGCCCCAGTTCCACGGCGGACGCCAGCAGTCGGTGGGACGGGAGGATACGGACCGTGTAGCCGTAGGGGCCGGTGCGGTCGAGGGAGAGGGGGCCCTCGTAGGACCACCTGCCATCGGCGTCGGGGCCGCCCGCCGGTTTCAGGGGGACGGTCGTCGCGTCCGCGATGCGGTCCTCGGGGTCGACGCGGCCCGAGACGACCTGGACCTCCACGTCGTCGGGGCCGAGTTCGCCGAGGCCCACGCGCACCCGTAGTCCGAGTGTGCTGCCGAGTTCCGCGGTGGCCGTGGCGGCGGACGTCTCCACGTGGTCGACGGTGACGCCGTGCCAGGCGGCCCGCACCCTTGCCTTCCAGGCGGCGAGTTCGCGGGCGGAGCCGGGGTCCATGGCGCGGTGCGCGTGGGCGGCCGGGGCGTAGAGGCGCTCGACGTACTCCCGGACCATGCGGCCGGCCAGCACCTTCGGGCCGAGCAGGGTCAGGGTCTGGCGGACCATCTCGATCCACCGGTCGGGCAGGCCGTGCTGCCCCCGCTCGTAGAAACGCGGGGCGACTCGCTGTTCCAGCAGGTCGTAGAGCGCGTCGGCCTCTATGGCGTCGCGGTGGTCGGGGTCGGTGCCCACGCCGTCGGCCGTGGGAATCGCCCAGCCGAAGTCGGGCTGGAACCACTCGTCCCACCAGCCGTCCAGGACGGAGAGGTTGAGGCAGCCGTTCAGCGCGGCCTTCATGCCGGACGTGCCGCAGGCCTCCAGGGGGCGCAGGGGGTTGTTGAGCCAGATGTCGCAGCCGGGGTAGAGCTTCTGCGCCATCGCCATGCCGTAGTCGGGGAGGAAGACGATGCGGTGGCGGACCCGTGGGTCGTCGGCGAACCGGACGAGCTCCTGGACCAGGCGTTTTCCACCGTCGTCGGCCGGGTGGGCCTTGCCCGCGACGACGATCTGGATGGGCCGTTCCGGGTGGAGGAGGAGGTCCATCAGGCGGTCGCGGTCGCGCAGCATCAGGGTCAGGCGCTTGTACGACGGGACGCGGCGCGCGAAGCCGATGGTGAGGACGTCCGGGTCGAGGACGCCGTCGATCCACCCCAACTCGGCGGTCCCCGCGCCGCGTTGACGCCAGGAGGCCCGCAGCCGCACCCGCACCTCGTCCACCAGTTGCTCACGCAGGTTCCGCCTGAGCTCCCAGATGTCCTGGTCGGGGATGTCCCCCACCGCGTCCCAGCGGTCCGAGCCGCCGACGGTCAGCGCGTCCTCGGTGCGCTGCGCGCCGATCTGCCGGGCGCCGAGCCGGAACACCTCCGGTGCGACCCAGGTGGGGGCGTGCACCCCGTTGGTCACGGAGGTGATCGGCACCTCGTCGGGGTCGAATCCCGGCCACAGTCCGGAGAACATCTCGCGGCTGACGTGACCGTGCAGCAGGGAGACCCCGTTGGCGCGCTGGCCCAGGCGCAGGCCCATCACGGCCATGTTGAAGAGGTTCGGTTCGCCGCCGGGATAGGTCTCCATGCCCAGGCGCAGGATGCGTTCGACGTCGATGCCCGGGAGCTCGGCCTCGGGGCCGAAGTGGTGGGCGACCAGCTCCCGGTCGAACCGGTCGATCCCGGCCGGGACCGGGGTGTGGGTGGTGAAGACGGTCCCGGCGCGGACCGCTTCCAGCGCGGAGTCGAAGTCCAGCCCGCCGTCGCAGAGTTCCGCGATCCGCTCCAGGCCCAGGAAGCCGGCGTGGCCCTCGTTGGTGTGGAAGACCTCGGGCTCGGGGTGGCCGGTCAGCCGGCAGTAGGTCCGTACGGCCCGCACTCCCCCTATGCCCAGCAGCATCTCCTGCAGCAGCCGGTGCTCGCTGCCGCCGCCGTAGAGCCGGTCGGTCACCCCGCGCTCGCCGAAGTTGTTGTCCTCGACGTCCGAGTCGAGCATCAGCAGGGGGACCCGGCCGACCTGGGCGAGCCAGATACGGGCGTGCAGCTGCCGGCCGCCGGGCAGGGCGAGGGAGACCTGGGCGGGGGTGCCGTCGGGTTCCTCGAGGAGGGCCACGGGCAGCTCGTTGGGGTCCAGGACCGGGTAGTGCTCCTGCTGCCAGCCGTCCCGGGACAGCGACTGGCGGAAGTAGCCGTGCCGGTAGAGCAGGCCCACGCCGACCAGGGGTACGCCGAGGTCGCTGGCCGCCTTCAGATGGTCGCCCGCCAGGATGCCGAGGCCGCCGGAGTACTGGGGCAGGGCGGCCGTGATGCCGAACTCGGGCGAGAAGTAGGCGATGGCGGCGGGCAGTTCCCCGGAGTGGGTCTGGTACCAGCGGTCGCCGGTCATGTAGTCGTCCAGGTCGCCCGAGACCTCGGTCAGCCGGCGCAGGAAGCGGTGGTCGCCTGCCAGCTCCGCGAGCCGCGCCGGCGACACGCTGCCCAGGAGCCGTACGGGATCGCCGTCCGAGGCGGCCCAGCGCTCGGGGTCGACGGACTGGAACAGATCGCGGGTCTCCGCATGCCAGGACCAGCGCAGATTGCGGGCCAGATCGCTGAGCGGCCGCAAGGGTTCGGGGAGAACGGGTCGGACGGTGAATCGACGGATCGCCTTCACTTTCCACCTCGACGCGTGTCGCTGTGCGGACGCACAACGCTGTGCGCCTCGTCGTCAACCTCGACGGTATCCGTGCGGAGGGCTCCGCAACCACGGCATGCCCAAGAGCACGCCACACTCCTACGCCGTCCGGAAAACGCCGCAACCTTCACGCGTCCGCCATGGCGGACATGGCCGATTCCGCCCTGTAGGCCCTCTTGTGGGTCTTCTACACCGCACGAGAGGCTGCCAAGTGGAGTCAATGGAGGGGAACTCGGACCATGGCACGGACGCGAACACGGCGTCTGCGCTGGACAGGGGGTCTGACCGCGGTGGCCTGCGCCGCCGCGCTCTCGGCCGTCACCCTGCCCGCGCACGCCGCACCGGAGGGTCAGATACTCGGCGCCGGTGAGCCCGGCTCCGTCAGCGGAAGTTACCTGGTGACACTCAAGGGGGGAACGGAGGCTCCGTCGGCGAGCGGAAAAGGCATCGCTGAGAAGTACGGGGCAAAAATAAGCCACACCTACGGCTCGGTCCTCAACGGCTACGCCATCAAGGCCAACGAGAGACAGGCCAAGCTGCTCGCGGCCGACTACCGGGTCGCCTCGGTCGTGCAGGACACGCGCGTGTCCCTCGACCACGCCCAGAAGAACCCGCCGTCCTGGGGCCTGGACCGGATCGACCAGCCGAGCCTGCCGCTGGACAAGAGCTACACCTGGCCCGATTCCGCGGGCGCCGGCGTGACCGCGTACGTGATCGACACCGGTATCCGCATCACGCACAAGGACTTCGGCGGCCGGGCGAGCTACGGCTGGGACTTCGTCGGAAACGACAAGACCGCCTCCGACGGCAACGGACACGGCACCCATGTCGCCGGCACCATCGCCGGCACCAAGTACGGCGTCGCCAAGCAGGCCAAGGTGGTCGCCGTCCGCGTCCTCGACAACGCCGGCTCCGGTACGACCTCGCAGGTCATCGCGGGCATCGACTGGGTGACCAAGCACGCGAGGAAACCGGCGGTCGCCAACCTCAGCCTGGGTGGCTCCTACAACGCCCAGCTGGACGCCGCCGTACGCAGCTCCATCGCGTCGGGCGTCACGTACGCCGTTGCCGCCGGGAACGACGGCCTGCCGGCCGCCCTCTACTCGCCGGCGGACGTGAAGGAGGCCCTCACGGTCGGCGCGACCGACAAGACGGACGCGCGGGCGAGCTTCTCCAACTTCGGCTCGGCCGTGGACCTGTTCGCGCCCGGAGTGTCGATCACCTCGGACTCCTATGCGAGCGACACCGGGAAGGCGACCTTCTCCGGTACGTCGATGGCGACCCCGCACGTCACCGGCACGGCCGCGCTGTATCTGGCCGACCATCCGAAGGCCACCCCGGACCAGGTCTCCAAGGCACTCGTGAAACTGGCGGTGTCCGGGAAGGTCTCCGGCCGGGGCCTCGGCTCACCGGACGAACTTCTGCAGGTACCGGCTTCTTAGTGGCACAGTCCCCGGACCGGTCCCGTTCGTTCACGAACGGGACCGGTCTTGTGTGTAGACATACGCGTGAGTAGTTAACAAAGTGCCGGATTGCGTACCCGAATAGGGTGGGAAGGCTCCTCCGGTACACCACACAGACAGTTCACGGGAACCACCCGCAGGACCACCTCCCCACAGCCATCCGCCCACCCACGTTGACGCGGACAGGAGCGGTCATGCCCGCCACGCACCACTCGTCAGCACCTCCGACGACCAGCACCGAAGCACGCCCCGTGCGCCCCGCCGACGCCGGACCACCGGCCTCGCAGCCACCCTCCGCGGGCGAGGCCCCGGTCATCGGGCGCATACCTGTCCTCGACGTCCGCCCAGTGGTCCAGCACGGGCGAAGGCCGGCCAAGGCCGTGACCGGCGAGTCGTTCGAGATCTCGGCCACCGTGTTCCGGGAAGGCCATGACGCGGTCGCCGCAAACGTCGTCCTGACGGATCCGGAAGGCCGTCCCGGCCCCTGGACGCCGATGCGGGAACTGGCCCCGGGCACCGACCGCTGGGGCGCCACCGTCACCGTCGGCGAAGTGGGCCGCTGGACCTACACGGTGGAGGCCTGGGGCGACCCGATCAGCACCTGGCGCCACCACGCCCAGATCAAGATCCCGGCGGGTATGGACACGGACCTGGTCCTGGAGGAGGGCGCGCGACTGTACGAGCGCGCGGCCGACGGCGCCCCCGACAGCCGGCGTGACGTGCTCCTGGCCGCCGTCGCCGCCCTGCGGGACGAGACCCGCCCGGCCGCCTCGCGTCTGGCGGCGGCGTTGACGCCGGAGGTGGACGCGGTGCTGGCCCGCCATCCGCTGCGGGAGTTCGTCACCGCCTCCCAGACCCTGCCGCTGCT
>NZ_JBIAWS010000016.1:0-250923 GCF_042896045.1 Streptomyces sp. NPDC001351
CGGATCTTCCGCAAAGCCCGGTGCAGCCCGAACCGACTGTCGTCAATCGCAGCCGCCATCCTCACCCTGGAGAGGCACCGCTGAAAAAGCTCAGTGAAACCGTTCGGATCTCCCTATTCGGTCTCGTTGGCATCGTTGTCAACTGAAACAGTGATCGAGGGCGCCACGTCCGGTGCCGATCGCACGGTGCACCCTGGTCCATACGATGAGCCGTTCACCGTGATGGGGCCGCCAGACGGCCCAACAGCGCGGCGACAGTGCTACTGCCGGTCGCCGCGCACCAGGACGCGGGACTCAGCCAGTTTCATGATGCTCCCCCAACTTCCCAGTCCCGTCGTTGGCTGGCCTCTCCTGGATCGCTTCGTCGTGCGGCATGACGGATGAGGAGTTGGCCTTCCGTTGTTCACATTCCGCAATCGCGAGCGTGTCTTCGAGTTCCCTCAACTCTCGCTCGCTGATCAGTGAGGCGATGGGCCCGGTGATGTCGGTGAAGACAATGAGTGTGCCGGCCCTGGAGGTCCTTCGGACCAGCTCACCGAGTGATGCTGGCAGCCTTGAAACTGGGATGCGGTTCGTGTCGCTCAGTGGTGAATCCAGCCAAGAGCAGGTATGGAGCAGGAAATTCAGTGCACATTCCTGACGAGCCGTCTCCGTGGAACGATCACGGGCCAACGCGTCTTTGATCGCTTGGCTCAAGAACTCCTCCGTGCTCTTCCCTGACGCCTTGGCCCATGCGTGGAGTCGCCTCTTTACCCCTGGCGCGAAGGGAATGCTCATCTGCAGCAACCCGTCCGGCCCGGGGAAGAGAGTGCACAGTACGTCAATGGGAAGCGATTCCTGAAGGCGTCTCCAAACCTTTCTGATGGCAAGCTTCTCGTCGGGTGCCGACACGAGAACGGCGATGCTTTTGCCGTCGTGCGACGATGCCATGGGCATACGGCTGATCCGTCGCGCGGCTTTGAGTTCGACTCCGCTGACGGTCCGAGTCAGGATGATTTCAATGGCGTGCAGAGACATGTAGCCTCCAGGTCAATAGAGCGAGATAGGACCGTCGGGAAGCCAGCCTTCCAGGTATCCGGCGATCAGAAGGACCACGCCTTCAGGTGAGATGTCTCGATGCCGACTTCTGAGTTCGCTGATTTCCCACCGGGCGTGTGACAAAGACATCTCCTGAAACGAGTCCGACTCTTTCACGCTGATCCTCACGATGAAAACATGGGAAACAGTTCGCTGGTCATGTTCCCAGCAGTCGGACCCCAGTGTTTCGTGAACACCGTAAACGGATCCGAAGCGAGGATTCGTGATGTGAAATCGCTCGGCGAGATATTGAGCGGCACCATCTTTGAAATCAGCGCCGGCGCCGAGCAGCGCCTGCGGGACCGTCCAGCCGCCGCAGCAGCCGCCGCACAGCATCAGGCGATCCTGGTCGTCCAGGAGCAGTAGGAGGACGCGGCGGTCGGGGACCGAGGGGGCGTGGGAGGTTGCCATGCGGTCAGGCTGCCGTCTCGCTACTTAAGTAGCAACAGGGTGGGACTTTATGGCTGACAGGTTCACTCGGGCAGCGTCAGATGTGTGCCGTGTGTCGTGGCTGCCTGCCCCCGCCGCTGTGCACAGGTTGCACCGAATACGGGCGCTGCATTGCACACTGCACGCACGCCATGAGCTGCGAAAACGCTGAAACGGCGTTTGGGATTCGGGGCTGCCGCGTTTTGAGGCCTCGCACACCACCAGGCCTGACCTGCGGCGATGGAATTTCCCACACATCCCACGAAGGCGGGGTCGTGACCGTGAAGGCCACAGGCGTCAGCGTACCGGATCTGCTCGGTGGGGGTGTGGGGGTCAGGACGTCGGCACCCGGGTGAAGCGGCCTGCCATGTGGAGGTCCTGCTCGATGCGGGTCGCCGTGGCGCGGAGGTGGGGCAGGATGTCCCGTTCGCACTCCTCGGGCGTGTGGCGGGCCGCGTGCATGGCCACGTTCAGGGCGGCGACCGCTCGGCCCGTGCGGTCGCGGACCGGGACCGCGATCGAGCGGAGGCCCTCCTCGAGTTCCTCGTCCACCAGGGCGTGGCCCTGGGACCGGACCTCGGCGAGGACGCGGGTGAGGGTCTCCGGGTCGGTCAGGGTGCGGGGGGTGAGCGGGCGGAGAGGGGAGGGGAGGGGGCGGTCGGACGGGGGGAGGTCCGACAGCAGTACGCGGCCCATCGAGGTCGCGTAGGCCGGCAGTCGGGTGCCCACCGTGATGTTCACGCTCATGATGCGGCTCGTGGCGACGCGGGCCGTGTACTGGATCTCGTTGCCCGAGAGCACGGCCAGGGACGTCGACTCGTGGACCCTCTGGGCCAGTTCGGCCATGTGGGGGGCCGCGATCTCGGGGAGGGACGTGCGGGAGAGGGGCGGGAAGCCGAGGGAAAGGACTCGGGGGGTGAGGGCGAAGGTGCGGTCCTGTGCCCGGACCAGCCCCAGGTGTTCGTAGGTGATCAGGGCTCGGCGGGCCGTCGCGCGGGCCAGGCCCGTTGCCTTTGCCACCTCCGTCAGGGTCAGGGCGGCGCGGCCCTCGCCGAAGGCCGTCAGGACCGTCAGGCCGCGGGCCAGGGACTCGACGAACTCCCGGCCCAGTTCCTGCTTCGACGCACCGGTCCAGGTCGCGAGGCCGGAGGGCGCGGCGGACGGCTGGGGCGGCGGTACCTCGCGCAGGTCGTCCTCCATCACCCGTACCGCCGCCCGCAGCCGGGGGAGCAGGGTGTCGCGCAGGTCCGCGGCGGTGTGCCGGCTGGTGTGGCTCACCACGTTCGCCGCGCAGGCGATACGGCCGGTGCGCGGGTCCCGTACGGGGACGGACACCGCGACCAGGCCCGGTTCGATCAGCTGGTCGTCCAAGGCCCAGCCGCTCGTGGCGGATTCGGTCACCCGTCGCTCGAAGTCCTCGTCGGGGGAGGGATGTTGGGGGTGGGGTACGGCCGGGAAGAGTGTGCCCTCCGGGTCCGCAGCTCTGCGCTGTCGCCAATCCCGCCAGTCGTTCTGCGTCCACTCCGTTGCGAACAGGGCGCCCGGCGCGGTGCGTTCGGCCGGCAGCAGGTCGCCGATGCGGAAGCTCAGGGACATCGCGCGGCGGCGGGTGGCCTGGTGGATGAAGCGGATGCCGTCGCGGTCGGCGACCGCAAGGGACACGGATTCGTCCAGTTCGTCGGCGAGGGCGTCGGCGCGTGCGTCCAGCAGGGCGGGCAGCCGCAGGGCGGAGAGGTAGGCGTTGCCCAGTTCCATCAGGCGGGGGGTCAGGATCACGTCCCGGCCGTCGAGGCGGACGTATCCCATACGCGCGAGGGTGGCGGTGATCCGGTCGACCGTGGAACGGGCGAGGCCCGTGGCCCGCTCCAGGGCGCTCGGGCTCAGCGTCCCGCCGGCCTCGGTCAGTCGTCGCAGCACGGCGACCCCGCGGATGAGCGGCGCGACCGCCTCGGCCGGTACGTCAAAAGAGCCGTCGGCCGGTACGTCAAAAGAGCCGTCGGCCGGTACGGCGGACGGCGCGGCCCGTACGTCGGGAGAAGCGGCGTCGGCGTCCATCGTGGGCTTCGCGGGCATCGGGTCTCCGGTACGGCGGTCGGGGCATGCCTACCGTAATGCGGAGAACCCCGGTGCATCGCGGGCCGCTCACCGCCGGGTCACCAGCACCCGGTAGCTGCGGGAGCTTCCGGAGCCGTCCGTCCCCGCCACCGTGATGCGGATCCCGTGCTTCGGGTCCTTGAAGACCTCGCCGGGGATGAAGGGGGCGTCCGAGAGTTCCGCCTGGACGTTGGGGCTGCGGGTGCAGCCGCCGCTGTCGCGCCGGGAGTCGTAGACCTTCACCGGTCCCATCCCGGTGTCCACGCCTGCGTCCACCTTGTAGATCAGTACGCCCGGGCGGCACACGGCCTCGTCGTTGCCCGCGTGGGTGCGTACCTCCATGGCGTACCCGGTGTGGCTGCTGAGCGGTACGAAGACCAGCTTCGGGCCGCCCGCGCGCTCCAGCGGCGTCAGCGTGTGCTCCGTGGTGCCGTGCCGCGAGGCACAGCTGACCTGGGACGGGTCCAGCCAGCCGAGCTTCCACTTGTGCCAGCCGAGCAGGTCGTTGTTGGCCCCCCAGTCCTCGCTCATGATGTCCCAGTGGCCGACGGCGCCGCCGCCCGCCTGGGTGTACAGGTCGGGCAGGCCGAAGACATGGCCGTTCTCGTGCGGCAGCACCCGGTAGCCGGTCCTGCCGTAGGAGCCGGAGCCGTCGTCCTGGCGGGAGTAGACGAACGAGGCGTTGGTGACGGGGACGCCGTCGGCGACCGGTGCCTCCGTGTTGCCGGCGAAGGTCACCGACAGGACCGTGTCCAGGGCGGACGGGCCGGCGTTCGGGGTCACCAGCACGTTCAGGAAGTCGTACTCCTGGAAGTTCACCTCGGGGTCGGCGGCGCTCACGATGTCCTGGACGAGCTCGCGGTAGCCGGAGTCGAAGGGGGCGCCGCGTTCTATGCCGTACGCCTTGAACGGCTTCGGCATGCGCAGCCAGTGCGGGACGGGGGTCTCGGGGCGGTAGTCCAGACGGCCGTAGGAGGCGGTGCGGAACCACTGGCGGGTCTTCGGGAAGAACTCGTGGAAGCGGTCGAGGGCGTTGCCGTGGCCGGGTGCGTCGGAGAAGTCGACCATCAGGGTCAGGGCGTGGACGGTGCCCGTGGAGCGGGAGTAGCCGGCGCCGGTCGGGACGCCCTCCGACAGCTGGACGGCGTGACCGCCTTTGATCATGCAGGGGCTCAGTGCGGCGCTGCGAGCCGACGCGATCGGGCCCGCACCGGCCGCCGTGGAGGGCGCCGTCAGATGTCCGGTGCCGGCCGAGGTGCTGACCGCGAACGTCAGGACGGTCACGGACGCGAGGGCGGCCGCGCGGCGTGGACGTATCCCACGGCAGAGCTGCATGCACGCGTCCTTCGTCCATGGCAGCCGGCGGCATCGGACTGCGCCCTTTCGATCACCCTGATCGGGGGGCTGCGCGGGCGCGCGCTGGAGGAGCCCGAACGTGGGGTTCAGGAGCCAGAGTGGTGTGACTCAGGTCACATCGAATCTTTCCGTCAACCTGAAATAAGCGGGGAGCGTCTCCCCGTTTAGTCAGGTGTCCGAATGAAACGGGGAGTGACTCCCCGGATCGCAGCACCACCGACTGCTCGCAGCAACTCTCACCGAGGAGCACACCGTGACCGCCACGACGACCGTGAAGGCCCCGCAGCGCAAGGTGGCCCGGCCGCGCGCCGACGCCCTGCGCAACCGGGAGCGGATCGTCGCCGCCGCCCGGGAGATGTTCACCGAGTTCGGCCCCGAGGTGCCGCTCGACGAGATCGCCCGCCGGGCCGGCGTGGGCAACGCCACGGTGTACCGCAACTTCCCCGACCGCGACGCGCTCGTCCGCGAGGTCGTCTGCTCCGTCATGGACCGGACGTCGGAGGCGGCCGAGCTCGCGCTCGCCGAGGCCGGGGACGCCTTCGAGGCGCTCGAGCGCTTTGTGCACACCGCCGCCGACGAGCGGATCAGCGCGCTGTGCCCGATGGTCCAGAGCACCTTCGACAAGAACCATCCCGATCTCGAAGCGGCCCGTGAGCGGGTCGAGCAGACCGTCAACGAGCTGATGGACCGCGCCAAGGAGGCCGGGCAGCTCCGCCCCGACGTCGCCGTCGGGGACCTCATGATCGTCGTGGCGCAGCTCAGCCGGCCCCCGGCCGGCACCGACTGCCTGGTCAGCGACCGCTTCGTACACCGCCATCTGCAGCTGTTCCTGGACGGACTGCGGGCCCCGGCCCGCTCGGTCCTGCCGGGCACACCCGTGACCGTGGAGGATCTGCGCCGGCCCTGCGATTAGTTCCGCACCCCAAGCCAGTCACTACACCGCATCACCGACTTACCGAATCACCGACTTACCGAATCTCACCGACGCACCACATCACCGACTCACCGGCCGTCGCCGGAAGCCCGTAGACGAGCCGTCCCCGTAAGACGCCTTTTTCCGTCACGAAGTCCCGAAGTGGGTACCCCCATGTCTGCAACAGCCTCAAAGGCTTCAGGCGCCGTCGAGAACACCGGCGACGCCAATCGCTGGAAAGCGCTCGTCTTCATAGCGCTCGCCCAGCTGATGGTCGTGCTCGACGCGACCATCGTGAACATCGCCCTGCCGTCCGCCCAGACCGACCTGGGCATCTCGGACGGCAACCGGCAGTGGGTCGTCACGGCCTACGCCCTCGCCTTCGGCGGCCTGCTCCTGTTCGGCGGCCGGATCGCCGACCTGTGGGGCCGCAAGCGCGCCTTCGTCGTGGGTCTGGTCGGCTTCGCCGCCGCCTCCGCGCTCGGCGGTGCGGCGACCACCGGCGCCATGATGTTCGGCGCCCGTGCCCTCCAGGGTGCCTTCGGCGCGCTGCTCGCGCCCGCCGCGCTGTCCCTGCTCGCCGTGATGTTCACGGACGCCAAGGAGCGCGCCAAGGCGTTCGGCATCTACGGTGCGATCGCCGGTGGCGGTGGCGCCGTCGGCTTCATCCTCGGTGGCGTGCTCACCGAGTACATGGACTGGCGCTGGACGTTCTTCGTCAACATCCCGTTCGCCATCGTGGCCGCGCTGGGCGCGTACTTCGTCATCCGTGAGCCGGAGGGCGGCCGCAACCGCAACCCGCTCGACATCCCGGGCGTCCTGCTCTCCACCCTCGGCCTGGTCTCGCTGGTCTACGGCTTCACCCGCGCCGAGTCGGACGGCTGGGGCGACACCACGACCGTCTCCCTGTTCGTCGCGTCGGCCGTCCTGCTGATCGCCTTCGTCGTCACCGAGGCCAGGGTCAAGGCCCCGCTGCTGCCCCTGCGGGTGGTCACCGACCGCAACCGCGGCGGCATATACCTTTCCCTCGGCATCGCCATCATCGCGATGTTCGGCACGTTCCTCTTCCTGACCTACTACCTGCAGGTCATCAAGGGCTTCTCGCCCATCAAGACCGGTTTCGCCTTCCTGCCGATGATCGCGGGCATGATGGTCGGCTCCACCCAGATCGGCGCCCGGCTGATGACCCGGGTCCCGGCCCGGACGCTGATGGGCCCCGGCTTCCTGGTCGCCGCGGGCGGCATGTTCTTCCTGACCCAGCTTGAGATCGGCTCGTCGTACGCCTCGCTGATCCTGCCGTCGATGCTGCTGCTCGGTCTCGGCATGGGTACGGCGTTCATGCCCGCCATGTCCCTGGCCACCCTGGGCGTCGAGCCCCGTGACGCCGGTGTCGCCTCCGCGATGGTCAACACCTCGCAGCAGGTGGGCGGCGCGATCGGTACGGCCCTGCTGAACACGATCGCCGCCTCCGCGACGACCTCGTACATCAAGGACCACATTGCGACCGCGACCTCCAAGTCGCAGGCGCAGCTGGTCCAGATGCAGGGTGCGGTGCACGGCTACACCAACGCGATCTGGTTCGCCGTCGGCATGCTGGTGCTCGCTGCCGTGATCGTCGGGACCCTCGTCAACGCCGGCAGCCCCGGCTCGACCACGGTGACTGGCTCCGAGGACGGCGTCGAGGACGAGCTGGCCGTCCCGGTGGTCGCCCACTGACGGCGGCCGTCCGGCCGTACCCCTTCGGAATTCGGAACCATCCGTACGCAGGAGGAAGGGGACGCCTCCCGCGTACGGCCCCAGGAACTGCCCTGGCTCCCTGAGTGAGCGGCTCAGCGGAGCCAGGGCAGGTCCGCGCCCGCATCGGCGGGCTGGAGGCCCTCGGCGACGATCTCCATGATCTCGCCGAGGGTCTCCTGTTGCTGTGGGGTGAGCCGCTCGAACACCGCCTGCCGTACGGCCGTCACATGGCCCGGCGCGGTCCGCGCCAGCACCTCGGCGCCCGCGTCCGTCAGCACCGCGAACTGGCCCCGCTTGTCGGAGGGGCAGTCCTCGCGCCGCACCCAGCCGTTCTTCTCCAGCCGCGCGATCGCGTGCGAGAGACGGGACCGGGTGATCTTCGACTTCATCGCCAGCTCGGTCATCCGCAGCCGCCGCTGCGGGGCCTCGGCGAGACCGACCAGCAGCCCGTAGTAGATGTGAGGCATGCCCGCGTCCCGCTGCAACTGGCGGTCGAGATGGTCCTCGAGAAGCATGGTGGCGTGCAGGTAGGAGCGCCAGATGCGCTGCTCGTCGTCGGTGAGCCAGCGGGTCTGCTCGGCGGGTTTCGCCGCTGCGGATGCTTCTTCAGCGGATGTGGGTGCCGTATTCATGTATCCATCGTACGAGAGCTCTCCTTGAAAATTAAACAATTTGGGCGTATGCTCTGAATCAGGGAGTTTGAGAGTTCAAGCATTGGGAGTCGCTGTCATGTCCGCCGTCACTCAGGAGCGCATGCCCGCCCTCTATCTCAGCCACGGTGCGCCGCCGCTCGCGGACGACCCGATCTGGCCCGGGGAACTCGCCGCCTGGTCCGCCGGCCTGCCGCGCCCCAAGGCGATCCTCATGGTCTCCGCCCACTGGGAGGAGGCCCCGCTCGCGCTGGGCGCGGTGGAGACGATCCCGCTCGTCTACGACTTCTGGGGTTTCCCCGAGCACTACTACCAGGTGAAGTACGAGGCCCCGGGCGCCCCCGAACTCGCCGAGTCCGTACGGAAGTTGCTGCGCGCTCCGGGCATACCCGTGCAGGACATCCCCGACCGCGGCCTCGACCACGGCGCCTATGTCCCGCTCGTGGAGATGTTCCCGGCCGCCGACATCCCGGTCCTGCAGATCTCGATGCCGACCCTCGACCCGGTGAAGCTGATGGAGATCGGCCGCAAGCTCGCGCCGCTGCGCGACGAGGGCGTGCTGATCGTCGGCTCCGGCTTCTTCACGCACAACCTGGCCGCGCTGCGGCACACGGGCGGGGGAGTGCCGAGCTGGTCCTCGGAGTTCGACGACTGGGGCCGCAGGGCGCTGGAGGCCCGGGACTGGGACGGCCTGCTGGACTTCCTCCACAAGGCCCCGGCCGGCCGCTACGCCCACCCCCGCACCGAGCACTTCGCCCCGCTGTTCGTGACCATGGGCGCGGCGGACGTCACCGGTGAGCTGGACGCGCAGAAGTCCGTGATCGACGGCTTCTGGATGGGCATGGCGAAGCGGTCGGTGCAGTTCGGCTGAGGCTGCGAGGCCCTGGGGGCTACAGCTCCTTCTCGTACCAGGCGACGTCCCAGTACCTGCCGAACTTCCGGCCCACCTCCCGGTAGGTGCCGACGTGGCGGAACCCGAAGCGTTCATGCAGCCGCGTGGACGCTTCGTTGGGCTGTGCGATGCCCGCGTAGGCGCGGTGCAGGTCCTCCTCCGCCAGGGCCTCGAAGAGCGCCTTGTACAGCAGCGTGCCGATGCCCCGGCGGCCCGCGTGCGGGGCCACGTACACCGTGACCTCGACCGACGTCCCGTAGGCCGGTTTCGCGCGGTAAGGGCTGGATGTGGCGTAGCCCAGAATTTCCTGTGTGTCCGTATCCGTGGCAACCATCAGCCGGTGCGGCCCGTCTACAGGGTGGGAGAGCAGCCAAGGACGACGCTCTTCCGGAGTGAAGACGGCGGTATCGAATGTGATGGGCGTCTCACGTACGTAGTGGTTGTAGATGTCGGTGAGAGCGTCGAGGTCCTCCTCGGCTCCCGGTCTGACCTGCACCTCTGTACGCTCCGACACCATCGGGCCTCCCTCTGTGGCCGGACAGGGTACTGCATGATCAGAAAAATTGGGGGGCGGGTTGGGAATTCTGTCCGGATTCCAGTCGTTGTTTCCATCGGATGCAGGGCACCCGACCAAAGTGCTCAGCGGCACTCGAAGGCGAGTGTCCGGCGTCTGAGAGACCACCCGCCAGCCCACCATCGCAAGGGAGCACGCATGGCAACCCGTGCCGTCGCCCGTCGTAAGTCCGCCACCGGCGAGACGGCCGACGCGGCAAGCAGTGTTCGCGCCCACGCCGGCGAGATCGCCGACCGTGACCTGGTCGGCATGTACCTCGACGAGATCGCGCGCACACCGCTGCTCGACGCCGCCAAGGAGGTCGAGCTGTCCCAGATCATCGAGGCGGGTGTGTTCGCGCGACAGGTTCTCGACGGGTACGAGGAGTCCAAGGCCGAGGCCACCCGCGAGGAGCTCGAAGCCCTCGTGGCCGACGCCGAGCGCGCCAAGGACATCTTCATCCGCTCCAACCTCCGCCTGGTCGTGGCCGTGGCGCGCCGTTACCCCCGTAGCGGTCTGCCCCTGCTCGACCTGATCCAGGAGGGCAACGCCGGTCTGGTGCGCGCGGTCGAGAAGTTCGACTACCGCAAGGGCTTCAAGTTCTCTACGTACGCGACCTGGTGGATCCGTCAGGCGATCACCCGCTCGATAGCGGACCAGTCGCGCACCATCCGCCTGCCCGTCCACCTGGTGGAGGAGCTGGGCCGGATCCGCCGTGTGCAGCGGGAGTTCAACCGCGAGCACGGCCGCGACCCGGAGCCCACGGAGATCGCCGCCGAGCTCGGCTCGAACGCGGACCGTGTGATCGACGTCCTGGACTGGGCCCGCGACCCGGTCTCGCTGAACATGGCGGTGGACGACGAGGGCGAGACCCAGTTCGGCGACCTGCTCGAGGACACCTCCGCGGTCTCCCCCGAGCAGTCCGTCCTCACGCTGCTCCGCAGCGAGGAACTCGACCACCTCATCGGTCGCCTCGACCCGCGCACGGCGTCCATCATCAAGATGCGCTACGGCATCGACGACGGCCGCGAGCGCACCCTGACGGAGGTCGGCAAGGAGCACGGCCTGACCCGCGAGCGGATCCGGCAGATCGAGAAGCACGCCCTGCTGGAGCTGAAGAAGCTGGCACGCGACACGGGCTTCGAGGCGGCGGCCTGACGAGCGGTCACGGGGGCGCGTACGGCACACGGTGAGAGCCGGGTGGCGTACGCGCCGCCGGCCGCGCACGCCGGGTGGCGAAAGACCGCGCAAACATGGCGGTTCAACGCCGCTTCAACCGCCAGAACCAGGGAACAAGACTTCAGGGCACACGAGTTCGGCGGCATCATCCCGCCCCCTGAACGACCGGACCACTGCCACCACCGGACCAAGTCCCGACGCACATCCCCCCCCGGCGGCGGGACTTTCCTGAGCCGGGCTTCGGCGCCCCTCCCCCCGGGCGCCGGGGCCCGGTTCTCTTTCGTGGGCGTGCTGGGATCCCGCCGGGACGGACACAGATGACGGCGGGCCACCCCAGACCTGAACACTGGGGTGGCCCGCCGTCATGTGTGTCCCGCGGCGTGACACTCTGCCATACAGTCGTCACGTTTCGCTAACCCGCCCTATGGGAGCCGGTCCCTCCTCCACCGATACGGCCCCGCGCCCCTTCGGAGCGCTCACCCGCCCCCGGCCCGTACGAGCCGTCCCCCCAGCTCTCGTACGCTCTCCACCAGTTGAGGTGGTTCCCGTACCGTGAACTCGTGGCCCAGGAGCGCCAGCCGGACCGCCAGCCAGTCCGCCGCGTCGCTCGTCCGGCCCCGTAGGCGGCAGGTGTGGTCGTCGATCGGTTCCGGGGTGCCCAGCCAGGACGGGATGCGGGTCGCGACGGTTTCCGCGGGGGCGGCGAAGGTGACCTCGAAGTCGTACGACTCCTGGTGTCGTTGCATCGAGCGGCGCAGGAACTCCGCCGCGTTTCCGGTCGGCAGCTCCCGCGGGGCGAACCGGGCGCCGGTTGCGAAGGGGTCGCTCACACGGTCGACGCGGAACGTGCGCCAGTCGGCGCGGTCGAGGTCGTAGGCGACGAGGTACCAGCGGCGGCCGGTCGAGACGAGGCGGTACGGCTCCGTCAGGCGCCGTGACTCGGTGCCGTCGCCGGCGCGGTAGGCGAAGCGCAGACGCTCGTGCCCGGCCACCGTGGACGCCATGACGGTCAGCGTCTCGGGCGCGATGCTCGCCCCGTCCCCGCTGGTCAGCGGTGTGGTCGCGGCCTGGAGCGTGGAGACGCGGTGGCGCAGGCGGGAGGGCAGCACCTGTTCCAGCTTGGCCAGGGCCCGTACGGACGCCTCGTCCACGCCCTCCAGGGCGTGCCCGGCACCCGCCCTGAGCCCGACCGCGATCGCCACGGCCTCCTCGTCGTCCAGTACGAGCGGAGGCATCGCCTTCCCCGCCACCAGCCGGTAGCCGCCCTCGGCGCCCAGGGTCGCCTGCACCGGATACCCGAGCTCGCGCAGCCGGTCGATGTCCCGCCGCACCGTGCGCCGCGACACGCCCAGCCGTTCGGCGAGCTCACCGCCCGGCCATTCGCGGGGAGTCTGGAGGAGGGAGAGGAGTTGGAGGAGTCGGGCCGGGGTGTCCGTCGTCATGGTGAGAGCATGCCGCAGAACTAGGACACGATCTGACCTACTAGAGGTCTAGCTTCGGGGTATGACCTCCACCGAGATCCCATCCGTTCCCGCCTCCGGCGACCGCAGGCGCTGGTTCGCCCTCGCCATCGTGATGACCGCGGCCTTCATGGACCTCGTCGACGTCACGATCGTCAACATCGCGATCCCGTCGATCCAGCGGGACGCCGGCGCTTCCGTCGGCCAGATCCAGTGGATCACCGCCGGCTACGCGCTCGCCTTCGCCGCGGGGCTGATCACCGGCGGACGCCTCGGCGACATCCATGGCCGCAAACGGCTGTTCCTCGTCGGCATCGGCGGGTTCACCCTCGCCTCCGCGCTGTGCGGCTTCGCCGCGAACCCGGAGATGCTGGTCGCCTCCCGGATCCTGCAGGGCGGTATGGCCGCGATGATGGTGCCGCAGGTTCTGTCGATCGTGCACGCCACCTTCCCGGCGCACGAGCGGGGCAAGGTGTTCGGCCTGTTCGGCGCGATCGTGGGGCTCGGGGCGGTCTCGGGCCCGCTGCTCGGCGCGCTGCTGACGGAGTGGAACCTGTGGGGTCTGGAATGGCGGCCGATCTTCCTCATCAATCTCCCGGTCGGCATCGCGGGCCTGGTCCTCGGCAGCCGCTTCATCACCGAGTCGAAGGCACCTCGGGCGCTGAAGCTGGACCTGGTCGGGGTAGCCCTGGTCACCCTCGGTCTGACCATGCTGCTCTACCCGCTGACCCGCGGCCGTGAGCTGGGCTGGCCGCTGTGGGGGTACGTCTCGATGGCCGGTGCGCTCGTCGTCTTCGCGGTGCTGGTGGCGTACGAGAGGCGCAAGGCCGTACGGGACGGGTCTCCGCTGGTGGAGCTCTCGCTGTTCCGGGTGAAGAGCTTCGCGGCCGGTATCGCGGTGCAGACGGTCTTCGGGATCGCGCTCGGGGTGTTCTTCCTGGTGTGGACGATGTACATGCAGACCGGGCTGGGCTGGAGCCCGCTGCGGGCGGGGCTGACCGGGGTGCCGTTCTCGATCTCCGTCTCCACGGCGGCAGGGCTGTCCGTGCAGAAGCTGGTGCCGCGCTTCGGCCGCAAGGTGCTCCAGGCGGGTGCGCTGCTCATGGCCGCGGGCGTCCTGCTCTACATCTGGGAGTCCGGCCGCTACGGCCTGGCCATCGCCTCCTGGCAGATGGCGCTGCCCCTGGTCGTGATGGGCGTCGGCATGGGCCTGATCGTGGCCCCGCTGACGGACGCGGTGCTGTCGGACGTGCCGCGCGAGCACGCCGGCTCGGCATCGGGGCTCATCAACACCGTGCAGCAGATGGGCAACGCGCTGGGGCTCGGGCTGGTGTCGGTGGTGTTCTTCGGGGAGATCGGCGACCGGCTGACGCGGTCCGAGGTGGGCCCGGCGTTCGTGAACGCCTTCCAGCACGCGCTGGGGTGGGTCGCCGCGGTGATGGGGATCATCTTCGTCTTGATGTTCGCTCTGCCGAAACGGGCCGGAGAGGTGGGGGAGCAGACAAAGGAGGCCGATGCGGCCGAGCTGCGCGCCGGGGGCACGCAGGACGCCCCCGCACGCCAGGGGGATCTCGCTTCGGTCCGCTAGCGCCCTGACACCCTGCCCCGACTCTGTGCGAGGGCAGGGTGTTGGGTGATCCCCGCCCCCGAGGCCGTTCGCACCGTACTGCTCGATCCGCAGGTCGGCCTGTGGGCGGCCGCCCTGTTCCGCCGGCGTCCGCCCGGGCACGCGGGTTGGTGGCGCGGTCCTCAGCAGATCTCGTGTATCTGCCATAGATCTCGTGCATCTGCCATCGATGCCCGTTTGTGTCCGAGTGGCGCCCGAACCTGTTTACTTTCCGGAAATCCGGGCGTAGCCTCCGAGTGAAACCACAAGTTCGGGCATGAGGTCGGAGGTGAACGGACATGTACGCACCGGAGCGGCAGCAGGAGATCCTCCGGCTCGCCCGTGACGGCGGGCGGGTGGACGTGGTGTCGCTGGCCGAGGAGTTCCAGGTGACGGCGGAGACGATCCGCCGGGACCTGAAGGCCCTCGACCGTGCGGGGCTCGTCCGGCGGGTGCACGGCGGTGCCATACCGGCCGGGCGGCTCGACTTCGAGCCCGACCTCGCCGAGCGCGAGAGCACCTCTACCGACGAGAAGGACCGCATCGCCAAGGCGGCCCTGAGCGAGCTGCCGAGCGAGGGCACGGTGATCCTCGACGCGGGTACGACGGTGGCGAGGCTCGCCGCCGCGCTCCCCCTGGAGGCATCCCTCACCGTCGTCACGCACAGCCTGCCGATCGCGGCCCGCCTCGCGGACCACCCCGGCATCCAGCTCCACCTCGTCGGGGGACGCGTACGGCACCGTACACGCGCCGCCGTGGACGCCTGGGCGCTGCGGGCCTACAGCGAGATCCGGGCGGACGTGCTGTTCGTGGCAGCCAACGGCTTCTCCGCCGACCACGGCCTGACCACCCCCGACCTCGCCGAAGCCGCGGTCAAGCGTGCGGCGGTGGCCGCGGCCCGCCGCGTGGTGCTGCTCGCCGACTCCTCCAAGCACGGCCAGGAGCACTTCGCCCGCTTCGGCGACCTGAGTGACGTGGACCTGCTGATCACCGACAGCGGACTGAGCCCGGAAGACTCCACCGCCATCGAGCGCGGCGGCACAGAAGTGCTGTGTGTGTAGAGCGGCACGGAAGTGCTGTGTGTTGTATCCGTAGAAACGAGTGCGCATGATCCTCACCGTCACCCCGAACCCGTCCCTGGACCGCACCTACGAGGTCCCCGCCTTCCACCGTGGCGAGGTCATCCGCGCCACCGGAGAACGCATGGACCCGGGCGGCAAGGGCGTGAACGTCTCGCGTGCGGTCGCGGCCGCCGGGCGGCGCACGGTCGCGGTGCTGCCCCTGGGCGGCGCGCCCGGCGCGCTCGTCGCCGAGCTGCTCGACGCGCAGGGCATCGAGGTCGCGCCGGTCCCGGTCGCCGGGGCCACCCGCTCGAACATCGCGCTCGCGGAGGCGGACGGGGTGCTCACGAAGATCAACGCGCCCGGTCCCGAGCTGTCGGCCCAGGAGCAGGAGCTGCTGCTGAACACCGTGCACCGGCAGTCGCCCGACGCGGACTGGATCGCCTGCTGCGGGAGCCTGCCCCGGGGTCTCGCGCCGGCCTGGTACGCCGATGTCGTCGCCCGGGTGCACGCCGGGGGCGCGCGGATCGCCCTGGACACCTCCGGGCCCGCCCTGATCGAGGCGCTGCGCGAGCAGCCCGACGTGGTGAAGCCGAACGCCGAGGAACTCGCTGAGGCCGTCGGGCGCCCCCTGTTCACGGTGGGCGACGCCGTGAAGGCGGCCGAGGAACTGCGTGAGATGGGCGCGCGCGCCGTCCTCGCGAGCCTGGGCGCCGACGGGCAGCTGCTCGTGGACGCCTCGGGCGTCTGGTTCGGCAGCGCGCGCGTGGACGTCGTCCGCAGCAATGTGGGTGCCGGTGACTCCTCGCTGGCCGGATTCCTGATCGCCGGCGGCAGCGGCCCCGAGGCCCTCGCCTCGGCGGTCGCACACGGCGCGGCGGCCGTCCAGCTGCCGGGCAGCGTGATGCCGACGCCGCGGGACCTGGATCCCGCGGCGGTGACGGTGACGGCCGACGTGCCGGTGGATCGTGTACTTGAGGAGCCGGTGTCATGACGTACAGGCGAAAGACGGCGCATCGCGACCCCGCGGCGGAGCCGCACATCGGCGCAGGCAGTGGAGCGCGAAGGCGGCGAGGCTCCCCGTTACTCCTCGCGGCCGACCGGAGGCGGGGTTTCCCCGGCCCCGCCTCCACCCCCACTGATCCCACCCCCCGCAGCACCCCCGTCCCCACCCCCGCCCACCTCACCCCCCGGGCGATACGCGTGCGAAGGAGCCCGCGATGAGCGACATGATCACCGCGGACCTGGTCGACCTCGACCTGTCCGCCGATACGAAGGAAGCGGCGGCGCGTGCCCTCGCCGAGCGCATGGTGGCCCTGGGCCGGGTGACCGACCTGGACGGCTTCCTCGCCGACGTGGCCGCCCGCGAGGCACAGATGCCCACCGGCCTCGACGGCGGCATCGGCATCCCGCACTGCCGCAGCGAGCACGTCACCGAGCCGACGCTCGCCTTCGGGCGCAGCGCCGCCGGCATCGACTTCGGCGCGGCGGACGGCCCCGCCGACCTGATCTTCCTGATCGCGGCCCCCGCCGGCGCCGACGACGCCCACCTCACGATCCTGTCGTCGCTGGCCCGGCAGCTGATGAACGCCGAGTTCACCGACGCGTTGCGGTCGGCGGGCGACGCGGCGGCCGCGGCCGCACTGATCCGCGGGGACGAGCCGGCCGCGGCCGGCTCCGAAGACTCCGCTGCGGCGTCGGGGGCGGCCTCCGCCGACGCTGCAGCGGGCAGTACGGCCCCGGCGCCGGGAGCGAGCGTCGAGGACGCGTCCGCCCCGGCGTCGGGCGCCCCCGCCGCGGACGAGCGCCCCTTCCGTATCGTCGCCGTCACATCCTGTCCGACCGGCATCGCGCACACATACATGGCGGCCGAATCACTGGAGAACGCGGGCCGCGAGGCGGGCGTCGAGGTCACCGTCGAGACGCAGGGCTCGGCCGGCTTCACCCGGCTCGACCCGGCCGTCATCGCCGCGGCGGACGCCGTGATCTTCGCGCACGACGTGCCCGTGCGGGAGAAGGAACGCTTCGCCGGCAAGCCGACCGTCGACGTCGGCGTGAAGGCGGGCATCAACCGCCCCGGCGAACTGATCACCGAGGTGCGCGGCAAGGCCGAGCGCGGTGAGGTGACCGCGGGGACCGCGCCCGGCACCCCGGTCGAGCGCGCCGGTGAGTCCGGCGAGGGCTACGGCACCAAGCTGCGCAAGTGGCTGATGTCCGGTGTGAGCTACATGGTCCCGTTCGTCGCGGCCGGCGGTCTGCTGATCGCCCTCGGGTTCGCGATCGGCGGCTACAAGATCAAGTCGGCGCCGTCGGTCATGGACCACTTCGTGTGGACGCAGACGGACAGCTGGGCCGCCCTGATGTTCCAGATCGGCGCCGTGGCCTTCGGCTTCCTGGTCCCGGTCCTGGCGGGCTACATCGCCTACGGCATGGCGGACCGGCCGGGCCTGGTCCCCGGCTTCGTCGGCGGCATGATCGCCTCCACCATCAACGCGGGCTTCCTCGGCGGCCTCGTCGCCGGTCTGCTCGCCGGTGGTGTGGTGATGGCGATCCAGAAGATCAACATCCCGGCGGTGCTGCGCGGCATCATGCCGGTGGTGGTGATCCCGCTGATCTCCTCGGCGATCGTCGGGTTCCTGATGTTCGTCGTGGTCGGCAAGCCCATCGCCTCCGCCCAGAAGGGCATGACCGACTGGCTGAACGGCCTCTCCGGCTCCAACGCCATCCTGCTCGGCCTGCTGCTCGGCCTGATGATGTGCTTCGACCTCGGCGGCCCCGTCAACAAGGTCGCGTACACCTTCGCCACGGCCGGTATCGCGGTCTCCAACCCGAGCGACTCCGCGATGAAGATCATGGCCGCGGTGATGGCCGCCGGCATGGTCCCGCCGCTCGCGATGGCGCTGGCCACCACGGTCCGCGGCAAGCTCTTCACCGAGACCGAGCGTGAGAACGGCAAGGCCGCCTGGGTGCTGGGTGCCTCCTTCATCTCCGAGGGCGCGATCCCCTTCGCCGCGGCCGACCCGCTGCGCGTCATCCCCTCCTCGATGGTGGGCGGCGCGATCACCGGAGCCCTGTCGATGACCTTCGGCGCCACCCTGCGCGCCCCGCACGGCGGCATCTTCGTGGTCCCGCTGATCGGCAACGCCTTCCTCTATCTGATCGCCATCGCGGTCGGCGTGTGCGTCACCGCCACGCTGGTGGTCTTCCTGAAGGGCATGCGCAAGACGGCGCCCGGGGCCGTGAACTCCGGCACGACGGGCGACACCTCGACGGCGACGGCCCAGGCGAAGCAGCCGGTGGCCGCCTGACTCCGAGGCCCGCATGCCCCTTTGGTGCACTGTGAGTGGATCAGTGCAGCTGAGGGGCATGTGCCGTACCTGCGAAGACTGCGAGATACATCACGGTCCGGGGCCAAAGTCCCGGACCGTGGTGTCTACTGGTGGGCATGCCCGATGAGCACGTCTCGATCCTCCAGTCGCTGGGCCTGGCCGTCCTCGCCTTCGCGGCCGTCGTCTGGACGCTCGGCCTGGTCGGCCGGATGCGTCGCGGCCGATCCGGTGCCGGCAGCCTGCGGCTCACCCTCCGCACCCTCTGGTACACCGGCCGCACCCCCCTGCGGGCCCTTCCGCACCAGCGGCAGTTCCCTCCCCATCTGGAGTACGTCGAACTGACGCCGACGGAGCAGGACGCCTTCGCGGGCCTGGTACGACAGCTCAGCGACCGCCGCTGACGGACCGGCCGGCGGTCAGGAGACCTGCGCCGCCCGCCGCTCCATCGCGTCCCGGGCCGCGTCCTCGCTGACGTACACCTCGCACATGTGCCGCCCGTCGGGCGTCGCCGTGTGCTCGACCTCCCACAGGGAGACCTCCACGCCGTCACGCAGCAGGAACGCGTGCTCGTAGAGCGAGAAGCACAGCCCGGCCCGCCCCGCCCGGCACGGGCGCCCGAAAGCCTGCGTGATCTGGTGCGCGAACGCCGTCGCGAGCAGCGCGGCCGTCTCCGCGCCCGGCCGGTCCGGGTTCTCCGCGCGGCGCAGCAGCCGGCGCGCGTGATCCGCGGAGTCGTCCGGCACATACGCGTGCCGCGGCGCCGGGACCGGCGACAGCTGCACCGTCACCGGAAGCTCGAAGTCCGGGGCGTCCGGAGACAGCGGCAGCCGCGAGGTGGCCGCACGCAGCTCCTCCTCGTCGACGTACACCTCGTGCTGCGCGAGGCTGCCCGGCGCGGTGTTGTGCACCAGCTCCCACAGCGTGAGCGCCGAGCCGTCGACCAGCAGCCAGGTGTGCCGGTACGTCTCGCGGTGCAGCCCGGCGCTGTGGTGCGCGGAGTGCAGCGAACTGTCGTACGCCAGCGCGCAGTCCAGCTGCCGTATCGTCTCGTCCGGCAGCTCGAAGGAGTTCAGGGCACGGCCGAGGAGTCGCTCGAGATGCTCCTCCGGAGACTCGGGCGACTCGGCTGGTTCGTACGCTGCCGTCTCGTACGGAACGCTCAAGGTTTCTCCCGGCGTTGCTGCATGTCACCTTGTGGGTGCATACCGTAGCCCCTCGGTCGGACATCATGTCCGGGAACCGAGAAAACGTACGCACGGAAAACGCGCGGGCCGTGTGAGAAGTTCCCACACGGCCCGACGATCTGTCAGAAGTCGCTGCTCAGACGGCGATTACGCGGCGCTTCCCGCCGTCCACTCGCTCCACGGCATGTTCCAGCCGTTCAGCCCGTTGTCGGGGGCGACCGTCTTGTCCGGGGAGTTCTTGACGATCACGACGTCCCCGATGAGTGAGTTGTCGTAGAACCACTTGGCGTTCGTGGCGCCCTGGGCGCCCTGCACGTCCGCGAGCCCGACGCAGCCGTGGCTGGTGCCCTGGCGACCGAAGGGCGGATTGCCCTTGTCGTACCAGTAGTTGCCGTGGATGAACGTGCCGGTGTTCGTCAGGCGCATCGCGTGCGGTACGTCCGGGATGTTGTACTCGCCGCCCAGGTTGACCGTCCGGCTGTCCATCCGGGTCTGCTGGAACTTCTCGGAGATCACCATCTGCCCGTTGTACGTCGTGTGCTCCGGGCTGCCGGAAGAGATCGGCACCGACTTGAGGGTCTGGCCGTCCCGCACGACCGTCATGGTCTGCGTCTTCACATCCACCGTGGAGACCTGCGAGCGCCCGATGGTGAAGGCGACGGTCTTCTTCTGCACCCCGTAGACGCCGTTCGCGCCCTCGACGCCGTCCAGGTCGATCTTCATCGTGACCTTGGAGCCGGCCTTCCAGTACTCCTCGGGCCGGAAGTCGAGCCGCTGCGCCCCGAACCAGTGCCCGACCACCTTCTGCCCGCTGCTGGAGGTGACCGTGATGTGCGACTGCACGGCCTTCTTGTCGCTGATCACCTTGTCGAAGTCGAACGACACCGGCATCCCCACACCGACCGTCGTCCCGTTGTCCGGCGTGTACGTCCCGATGAAGCTGTTGGCCGAAGTGACGGTGGTGAAGATCGAGTTCGCGGCCGCCGTACGGCCGCTGCCGTCCTTCGCGGTTGCGGAGATCTGGTACTTCGTCCCGCGCTCCAGCTGCTCCTCGGGCTTCCACACCCCGCCGTCCGCGGATATCGAACCCGGAACCGCCTGACCCGACCCGGCCACCGTCATCTTCACGTCGGTCAGCCTGCCGTCGCTGACCTTCACGCCGGTCGAGTTGATCGACGCGTTGGTCGAGCGGTCCTTCGCCGAGATGACGATCTTCGCCGTCGACGTCTTGGACGAGCTCTCGCCCTTGCTGTCGCTCGCGGAGCCCGCGGAGCCCGAGGAGCCCGACGAGTTGGCGTTGGCGTTGCCGCCGCAGGCGGTCAGGGTGAGGGCGCCGACCATCAGGGCGGCACAGGCTCCCAGTACGCGTACGCGCCGCGCTGCAATGTCCGGCGTTGTCACGGGCTGCTCCAGGTTCGTGTGATGTGCGTTGTCCGTTCCAGTGCGTGTGAAAGGAGGGATTCGGCGGCCCTTGGGGTTCCCTCCGTCCGCGATGAACGCGATCACGTGACAGAACCGGGACAATCACGTGCGAACGCAGCCCTGTTGTTACCGACTCCCGTACAACTCCTCGTACGAGGGCCACATCCCGCCGGGCCCGTGCACCGGGTCGGCGGCGCGCACGGCCCGTACGATCGCCCGCGTCACCAGGTCCGCGCCCGCCGCGAGGATCTCGTTCAGCGCGAGGGGGTGCCCGGCGTCGAGCGGGCGCGCTCCGGTCGCCAGGGCGAACACCGTGTCGCCGTCGTTGAGCAGGTGCACCGGCCGTACGGCGCGCGCGATGCCGTCGTGTGCCGTTCCGGCGAGCTTCTGCGCCTGCGCCTTGGAGAGGTCCGCGTCGGTGGCGACCACGGCGAGCGTGGTGTTCAGCGGGGGGAGCACGTTCTTCGCGGCGGTCTCGGCGAGACGGCCGCGCGCGGCCTCGTGGACGTGTGGCTCGGGGTAGTTCACCCGCCCCTGGAACAACTCCCCGTACAGAACCCCCGTTTCCGGATCCATCGCCGATCCGGCCGCGTTGGCCACGACCAGGGCGGCCACCGTGACCCCCGAGCCGAGCACCGTGCTCGCGGTGCCGACCCCGCCCTTCATCGGCCCCACGGCGGCCCCGGTGCCGGCGCCCACGCACCCTTCCTGCACCCGTGCCCCGGCCTCGCTCGCCGCGGCCGCCTCGACCGCCGTCCGGCCGGTGGCGGCATCGGGTCTGGCCCGGAAGTCGCCGCCCCGCCCGAGATCGAAGACGCAGGCGGCGGGCACCACCGGGACCACATGCCGCGGATCCACCCCGACGCGCGCCCCGCGCCCCTGCTCCTCCAGCCAGGCCATCACCCCCGAGGCCGCGTCGAGCCCGTACGCGCTGCCGCCGGTCAGTACGATCGCCTCGACCTTCTGCACGAGGTTGCGCGGGTCGAGCGCGTCGGTCTCCTTGGTGCCGGGACCGCCGCCGCGCACGTCCACGGCGGCGACGGCGCCGCCTTCCGGGGCGAGGACGACCGTGGTGCCGGTGAGCCAGCCGCCGCCGGTGCGCGTCGCGTGGCCCACCCGCACTCCGGTGACGTCCGTCAATGCGTCAACTGTCATGGGGTCAGTCTCGCCCGGCCCGGCACGACAGCGCCCCGTCAGCCGACCGGACTCGTCGCGCGCTGCCCGCTCGATCCGCTCGCCCCACGTTCCCCGGCGCCTCTGCGCGCCGCCAGCGCCACCCCGGACGCCACCGCCAGCGCCGACACCAGGCCCGCCGCGAACACCGCCCAGTGGCCCAGGAAGGTGCAGAGGATCACGAGCAACGCCGTGGTCGGCAGTACCAGTTGCTGGGCGATGCCCACCTTGTAGTAGCGGGAGTGCAGCGCCCACACGGTGAGCAGATACAGCGCCGTCGGGAGGGTCACCGCCGCCGACGCCTCCAGGGTGGAGATGTGCGCCTTGCCGACCGCCTCCTCCACCGCCACCTCCAATCCGGCCCCGACGGCGGCCGCCGAGGCGAAGATCAGGTAGTGGCCGTAACCCCACAGGAAGGCCTGCCCATTGGTGCGCAGATGGCCGTGGATCGGCACCGCGAAGTAGATCCACCAGGCGGCGAAGATGATCAGCAGCCCGCCCGCCGCGATGGGCAGCAGATCGCCCAGGGCGTCGTTCTCGTCGATGCCCGACTTCACCGCGACGGTGGCCGCCGCGATGGTCTCGCCGAGCACGATGATCGTGAACAGCCCGTATCGCTCGGAGATGTGGTGCGGATGCCAGGACGTGGGGTGGTCCTTCTCCGCGTACAGCGGCACGCACATCTCCAGGACCGCCATCACCACGAAGACCCACCCCCGGGCGCCCACCGGCAGCACCACCAGCCCGAGCCAGCCGATCATGCACAGTGAGACACCCGCGGCATAGCGCAGCGCCATGGTCCGCTCGGCGCCCTCGGCCGACCGTGCCGCACGCAGCCACTGCGCCGTCATGGCGACCCGCATGATCACATAGCCCAGCCAGACCACCAGGAACTCGTGCTTCTCGAACGCCCGGGAGATCCCGGCCGCCAGCACCAGCACCCCGGCGATCTGGACCAGGGTCACGATCCGGTAGAGCACGTCGTCGTTGTCGTACGCCGAGGCGAACCAGGTGAAGTTCATCCACGCCCACCAGATGGCGAAGAACACCATCCCGTAGTTGAGGATCCCCTCGCCCGCGTGCCCCTCGGCGATGGCGTGCACCAGCTCCACGCCCGCCTGGGCGACGGCCACGACGAAGCACAGGTCGAAGAAGAGCTCGAGCGGCGAGGCGACGCGGTGCGCCTCCTCGCGGCCCCGGGCCGCGAGCCTGCGCAGTGGTCGGCGGCCCGCCGGCGGGCCGGAGGACGCGGGCGGGGGAGTCGAGCTGGTCGTCATGGGACCAAGCACAGCAGATAACCGGCGGGAATTCCTTGGCAGCGGCCACCGGCCCGCCCGCACGCCGCACGGCCCGCAGGCCGGGCGGGCCACCGGCGCGACCCGGTCGCCGCGCACCCCCGGGGCCGTACCCTGGAGGCATGACTTCCGCCCCCGCCCCCGAGCCGCGCGCCGCGAAGCCCGCGCTGATCTTCGACGACCCGCTGGACCAGCAGTCCTCGGACGACACCGACCGCGGCTGGGGCGAGCGACCGGGCTCCGAGGGCGACTCCGCGGCCGACCTGAAGCGCTTCCTCGACGAGAAGCCGCCCCACCACCTCTGAACGGCGCGGGCCGCGACCAGAACAGGCCCTACCGCCCGTTGCGCCCTCCCTCGCGCTGTGCGACCAGCTCGTCGCGGATCTGCTGCAGTACTTCCAGCTCGGTTACCTCGATCACCTCGTGGGTGCCCTCCCGCGCCTTGCGGCGGGCCTCCACGCGGGCGAGGTACTTCGCCATGGGCAGCACCATCAGGAAGTAGACGACGGCCGCGGTGATCACGAAGCTGAGGGTGGCGCCGAGGACCGAGCCCCACAGGAGCTGGACCCCCTGGTTGCCCGGGCACGACGCGCTCAGGCACGACTTGTAGTTGTCGAGGTTCGTGGTGCCGATCGCCCCGACCAGCGGGTTGATGAGCCCCTTCACCACCGAGTTCACGATGTTGGTGAACGCGGCGCCGATCACGACCGCCACCGCCAGATCGACGACGTTCCCGCGCATCAGGAAGGCCTTGAAGCCCTGCCAGATGTTCGGTTCCTTCTTCTTGCTCACCTCGGGTCCTCTTCTTCTCGCACGCACAGGTTGGGGAACAAACAGTTCCGCAACCTACGGCACGGCGCGACCGCCCTGTCCGATCGGGTGACTCGGCAGGCGGACTCGACAGGAATCCGCGCAGGATGCACACATCGTGGATCAGCACACCGTCACCGCCAGCCGCGCCGTCGCGCTCGCGCCGGCGAGGTGTGCCGCGGTGCTACGAGGAACCGAGAGCACGACCAGCGCCCCGCTGTCGGCCCCGCTGTCCAGAGGCTCCGGCACCTTGGTCACCCGTGCCCCGCGCGCGACCACACGGGCGTCGCCGCCCGTCGCCGTGTCCTGGGCGGCGACGACATCCACCCGGTCGCCGGGCCTGAGCAGCCGGACCGTGGCCCCGTCGGCGATCCGCACCGGCGCGGCCACCATCTCGACGGCGCGGTGCTTCCGTACGGGATCCGCCACCGGATGTCCACGCGCCGGTCCTGTGGCCCGTGGCCCCGCGGCCACCAGCGCGGCCGCGGTCACCGCGAGGCCCGCGGCCACGGCCCGCCTGCGGTGCCGTACGAGCCGCTGTAGTTGATACCGCCCGCCGCGCACCCGCACGGGAGCGAAGTGCGGGACCTCGCAGGTGGCGGGGGCGTCGGTGCCGGGTGGGCGCGGGGTGGAAGGGGAGGGGAAGAAGGACGGGGGAGGGAGGGACATGCGGATCACCGCCTGCGTCGAGGAATCGGCTTGCAGGCCCACGATGAGGCCTCGCGGCGATCTCCGCCGACGCCGGTGGACTACCGACGGGTTGTGGACAACTCCCTCACCGGAACGGGGAGTTCCGCAGTCCACGAGTCCTGGAGCCCCAACCCTCTTGAGGCTTCTCCCCGGCACCTCGTCACGGCAGCTCGAAACCCGGATCCATCCCGCCCAGCGCCTTCGTGCACAGGCAGTCCCGGTCCTCGTTCGCCGGCAGGGCGGCCACCGCGTCGAACAGCACGCCCCGCAGCCGGTCCACATTCGCCGCGAACACCCGCAGCACCTCGTCGTGCGAGACGCCCTCGCCGGTCTCGGCGCCCGCGTCGAGGTCGGTGACCAGCGTCATCGTCGAGTAGCACAGCTCCAGTTCACGGGCGAGCGCCGCCTCGGGATGGCCGGTCATGCCGACCACCGACCAGCCCTGCGCCTGATGCCACAACGATTCTGCGCGGGTCGAGAAGCGCGGCCCCTCGACCACGACCAGGGTGCCGCCGTCCACCGGCTCCCAGTCCCGGCCGCGCGCGGCCTTCAGAGCGGCCGTGCGTCCCACGGGGCAGTAGGGGTCGGCCAGGGACACGTGCACCACGTTCGGGATGTCGCCGCCGGGCAGCGGCAGCCCGTCGAAGTACGTCCCCACCCGGGACTTCGTACGGTCGACCAGCTGGTCCGGCACGAGCAGCGTCCCCGGGCCGTACTCGGGGCGCAGCCCGCCCACCGCGCACGGGCCGAGCACCTGACGCACGCCGAGCGACCGCAGTGCCCACAGGTTGGCCCGGTAGTTGATCCGGTGCGGCGGCAGATGGTGGCCGCGGCCGTGGCGGGGCAGGAAGGCGACCCGCCGCCCGGCGATCTCACCGAGGAAGAGGGAGTCGCTGGGCGGCCCGTAGGGGGTGTCCACCTGGACCTCGGTCACGTCGTCGAGGAAGGAGTAGAAGCCCGAGCCGCCGATTACACCGATCTCTGCGTTCGCCATGGCCGCACAGTATCGGGCCCCCGGAGGCGCGCGGAGAGGGGGATCCGGAGACGACCGGAACCCTGCCGTCGAACGACGACAGGGTCCCGTGAGCGGGTCCTAGGCGGCGGAGCTGCTGCTGGAGGCGGTGCCGGTGCTCGACGGCTTCGAGTCCGAGGACGACGAGGACGGGGCCGACGACGAGGTGGACGTCGACGACTTCGAGGACGCCGGCGAGCTGCTCGAAGAGGAGCCGCGGCTGTCGTTCCGGTAGAAGCCGGAGCCCTTGAAGACAATGCCGACCGCGGAGAACACCTTCTTCAGGCGGCCACCGCAGTTGGGGCACTCGGTCAGAGCGTCGTCGGTGAACTTCTGCACCGCCTCGAGGCCCTCGCCGCACTCGGTGCACTGGTACTGGTAGGTGGGCACTGTCTTCCTCCTGGCACTCTCACTCAATGAGTGCTAACGAGCGTCTATAGTGACGCATTCCCGAGGATCAGTCCACCGTCACCGGCACTCGGTGACCGACGCCACGTGCGACGGTCAGACTGCGGGGCCGTGCCACGAGCCGCGACCGAAGGGCCACGAGGGTCGTCAGCGCCAGTACGGTACCGGCCATCGGCACCAGGAATCCGGCCCCGCCCCAGAAGCGGTCCTCCAGCTGTCCGGCGACCGTGACGGCCGCGGCCTGGCCGAGTGCCACCGCGCCGGTCAGCCAGGTGAAGGCCTCGGTGCGGGCGCCGGCCGGGACCAGGCCCTCGACCAGCGTGTAGCCGGTGATCAGCGCGGGCGCGATGCACATGCCCACGAGCAGGCCGAGACCGGCCAGGACGAGCACCGAGTGTGCGGCCCACAGGCCGGAGGCCGCCAGGGCGAGGGCGCCGTACCCGAGGACGAGCCGCCGCTGCGGTGCCACCTTCCAGGCGACGGCGCCGCAGACGATGCCGGAGAGCATGTTGCCCGCCGCGAAGACGCCGTACAGGACGCCGTTCAGGCCGGGCTCGCCGATCGACTCGGTGAACGCGGCCAGCGAGACCTGCATGCCGCCGAAGACGGAGCCGATGCCCAGGAAGGCGACGACCAGAACGCGCACACCAGGGACGCGCAGTGCGGAGGCGTGCTCCACGCGCGCGTGCCCCGTGGGGGTGACCGCGGGCTGTGTGCTCTTCTGCGCCGCGAACAGCAGGCCGCCGACGAGCGTCAGCGCGGCCTCGGTCACCAGGCCCGCGGCCGGGGTGACGGCGGTGCACAGGGCGGTGGCGAGCAGCGGGCCGAAGACGAAGGTCAGCTCGTCCGTGACGGACTCGAAGGCGGCCGCGGTGGTCATCAGGGGCGAGCCCTGGAGCTTCACGCCCCAGCGGGCGCGCACCATGGGGCCGACCTGCGGCACCGAGGCGCCGGTCGGCACGGCCGCCGCGAACAGGGCCCACAGGGGCGCGTGGGCCAGCGCGAGCGCGGTGAGGGTCAGGCCCGACAGCGAGTGCAGCAGCACGCCGGGGATCAGCACGGCGCGCTGCCCGTAGCGGTCGGCGAGGCGGCCGCTGTAGGGCGCGAACAGGGCCATGGAGACGCCGGTGACGGCCGCGGCGGCGCCCGCCGCGCCGTAGGAGCCGGTGGTGTGCTGCACCAGCAGCACGATGGAGATGGTGAGCATCGCGAACGGCTGGCGTGCCGCGAAGCCGGGGAGCAGGAACGTCCAGGCGCCGCGGGTGCGCAGCAGCTGTCCGTAGCCCGGGCGGGAGGTGACCGTGGATGCCACGGCCCGTGCCTTTCTGCCGCCTGGTAGCGCGCCCCTTTGTGCGGGCGGCGCCGAGAGCTGTCCTCTTGCGCGGAACTGCGGTAGATACCGGCGGTCCACTGCGGAGGGACGTTCCGGCCGCCATACGGTCGCGCCAGCACTGCGTCAGGCAGAGTTGGTTCGATCTGGGTGCGCCTTCATCGTACAGGGATCAGCGGGGGATATGCCTGTGAATACGAGCACCCTGCGGGGCGTTCACCTGCGATTACCTAGGGTGTGAACCGTACGAAACACACCATTAACGCCCGGCTCCCGCTCCCGTCCCGTTCGTCCCGAGCCATCCCGCCAGCTTGCCGCCGTGGCCGACCGAGCGCAGTCGCCGCTCGGCCGCGTCCCGCACCGGATCCGTGGCGACGACGAGCAGTTCGTCGCCGCGCCGCAGCACCGTGGTCGGCAGGGGGACAAACGATTTTCCTTCGCGGACGACCAAGGTGACGGCGGCCCCGGCCGGCAGGCGCAGCTCGGCCACCTCGACGCCGTGCATCTTCGAGCCCTCGGGGATCGCGACGGACAGCAGATGCCCGCGCAGCCGCTCCAGCGGGGCCGACTCGATGCCGAGGTCGGCGGCCTCGGCGTCCTCGCCCAGGCGCAGCTTGCGGGCGAGCCAGGGCAGCGTCGGCCCCTGCACCAGGGTGTAGACGACGACCAGCACGAAGACGATGTTGAAGATGCGGTGGCTCGCGTCCACGCCCTGCACCATCGGGATCGTCGCCAGGATGATGGGGACCGCGCCGCGCAGCCCCGCCCAGGACATCAGGGTCTGCTCCTGCCACGGCACCCGGAACGGCGTCAGGCACAGCACCACGCTCAGCGGGCGCGCCACCATGGTCAGCGCCAGGCCGATGACGAGCGCGGGCACCACGTCGTCGCCGAGTTCGTGCGGGGTGACCAGCAGGCCGAGCAGGACGAACATGCCGATCTGTGCGATCCAGCCCAGGCCGTCGGCGAAGCCGCGGGTGGCGGGCCAGTGGGGCAGTTTCGCGTTGCCCATCACCATCGAGGCGAGATAGACGCCCAGGAAGCCGCTGCCGTGCGCGAGCGCGCCGCCCGCGTACGCGGTGACGGCGATCGCCATCACGGCGATCGGATACAGGCCCGAGGCGGGCAGCGCCACGTGCCGAAGGCCCCAGGAGCCGAGCCAGCCCACCGCGAGGCCGATGGCCGCGCCGATGGCGAGCTCCAGGGCTATCTCGCCCAGCAGCACGTACCAGTGGGAGACCGGGCCGGCCGTGGAGAAGGCGACCACCAGGATGACCACGGGGGCGTCGTTGAAGCCGGACTCGGCCTCCAGGGTGCCCGTCACGCGCGCGGGCAGCGGGATCTTCCGCAGCACCGAGAAGACCGCCGCCGCGTCCGTGGAGGAGACCACCGCCCCGACGATCAGCGCCTGCCGCCACTCCAGCCCGACCAGGAAGTGCGCGGCCGATGCCGTGACCCCGACGCTCACCGCGACCCCGCCCAGTGCCAGCGCGGAGGCGGCCGGCAGGGCCGGCTCGATCTCCTTCCACTTCGTGCCCAGACCGCCCTCGGCCAGGATCACGACGAGGGCCGCGTATCCGATGACCTGGGTCAGTTCGGCATTGCTGAAGTGGATGTTGCCGATGCCGTCCTGGCCCATGAGGACCCCGATCCCCAGGTACACGAGCAGGCTGGGGAGCCCGCTGCGCGAGGAGATCCGGACCGCGGCCACGGCGACGAGCAGGACGAGCGAGCAGACGAGCAGAAGCTGGTTGAGGTGGTGGACAGTCAGCGGCCGTTCCCTTCCCTGGCTCACACGCATCCCGCGCGGGAGCTCACGTACATAGGACACGAAGCCGAGAAACTCCGCACCCAAGTACTTCGTTACCTTACCTAACTCTTGACGATTTCTTGACGCTCGGGAAGGCAAGATCGAACACCCGCCCGCTCTTGTTCCCGACTCCGCGTCAAGGCCCCCAGGGCCCTGCGCCTATGGTTGCTCCAGCGCTCATTCAAAGTCACAGCCCCGCCTGCCGCTCGCGTTAGGACAGCAAGGACAGCGATGCCCCCCAACATCACCGCCACAACGGGTGACAAGCCCGGCAAGTCCGGCAGGAAGAAGGGGCGCAAAGCCCGATTGGTCGTGCTGGTACTGGTTCTGGCCATCATCGGAGGCATCGCCTACGGGGCGTACTGGTCCATCAGCACCGTCCGCGCGTCGTTCCCGCAGACCAAGGGATCGATCACGCTCGACGGCCTGTCAGGACCCGTCGACGTGAAGCGCGACGGCAACGGCATCCCGCAGATCTACGCCTCCACCGACGAGGACCTGTTCATGGCGCAGGGCTACGTCCAGGCGCAGGACCGGTTCTACGAGATGGACGTGCGCCGCCACATGACCTCCGGCCGGCTGTCGGAGATGTTCGGCAAGGACCAGGTCAAGGACGACGAATTCCTGCGCACCCTGGGCTGGGACCGGGTGGCGAAGAAGGAGTACGACACCAAGCTGTCGGCCTCCACCAAGAAGTACCTCCAGGCGTACGCCAAGGGAGTCAACGCCTATCTGCAGGGCAAGGACGGCAAGGACATCTCCCTGGAGTACGCGGCGCTGGGCTTCGTCAACGACTACAAGCCGGCGCAGTGGACCCCGGTGGACTCGATCTCCTGGCTGAAGGCGATGGCCTGGGACCTGCGCGGCAACATGCAGGACGAGATCGACCGCGCCCTGATGACCAGCCGTCTCGGCCCCAAGCAGATCGCCGACCTGTACCCGGACTACCCGTACAGCCGCAACAAGGCGATCGTCCAGGAGGGCCAGTACAACACGCTCACCAAGACGTTCGAGCAGAACGGCAGCTCGTCCACGAGCGGCACGTCCGGTACGGCGACGAGCGGTGCGACCGGCGCGTCCTCGTCGGCGGCCGGATCGGCCCTGACGAGCCAGCTGTCGGGTCTCTACAAGGTCCTGGACAACGTGCCCACGGCCGTCGGCGTGAACGGCCAGGGCATCGGCTCCAACTCCTGGGTCGTCGCCGGGGAGCACACCATCACCGGCAAGCCGCTGCTGGCCAACGACCCGCACCTGTCGGCCTCGCTGCCGTCCGTCTGGTACCAGATGGGCCTGCACTGCCGCACCGTCTCCAGCAAGTGCCAGTACGACGTGACCGGTTACACCTTCGCGGGCATGCCCGGCGTGGTCATCGGCCACAACCAGGACATCGCCTGGGGCATGACCAACTCGGGTGTCGACGTCACCGACCTGTACCTGGAGAAGGTCTCCGGCGACGGCTACCTCTACGACGGCACGGTGCGGCCGTTCAAGACCCGCGAGGAGACCATCAAGGTCGCCGGCGGCACGTCCAAGACGATCGTCGTGCGCCAGACCGCCGACGGGATGCCCCTGCTCTCCGACCGCGACGACGAGCTCGTGACGGTCGGCAAGAAGGCCACCGTCAACACCGCAGCGCCCGACCGCGGCGACGGCTACGGCATCGCGCTGCGCTGGACCGCGCTCGACCCGGGCACCTCCATGGACGCCGTCTTCGCCCTGGACAGGGCGTCGAACTGGAGCGACTTCCGCTCCGCGGCCGCCCTGTTCGACGTGCCCTCGCAGAACCTCGTCTACGCCGACAAGAACAACATCGGCTACACGCTGCCCGGAAAGATCCCCACGCGCGCCAAGAAGGACGACGGCTCCATCCCGGCGCCGGGCTGGGACTCCGGCTACAAGTGGACCGGGTACATCCCCAAGGACGCGCTGCCGTACGAGTTCAACCCCAAGCGCGGCTACATCGTCACCGCCAACCAGGCGGTGATCGACAAGAACAAGTACCCCTACACGCTCACCACCGACTGGGGCTACGGCACCCGCAGCCAGCGCATCACCGACCTGATCGAGTCGAAGATCAGGGGCGGCGGCAAGATCTCCACCGACGACATGCGCCAGATGCAGCTGGACAACAGCAGCGAGATCGCCAAGCTGCTCGTGCCCAAGCTGCTGAAGATCGACATCACGGACAAGGACGTCCGCGGGGCGAAGGCCGTCCGTGAGGCCCAGGACCTGCTGGAGGGCTGGGACTACACCCAGGACGCCGACTCGGCGGCCGCCGCCTACTTCAACGCGGTCTGGCGCAACATCCTCAAGCTCGCCTTCGGCAACAAGCTGCCCAAGGAGCTGCGGGTCGAGGGCCAGTGCCTGTGGGTCGACCCGGTCAACAGCACCGGGCCCGCGGACGAGACGAACAAGGTGCGCGAGTGCGGCGAGCGCGCCGCCGACCAGGCGCAGCCGGACGGCGGCGACCGCTGGTTCGAGGTCGTCCGCACCCTCATGGACGACCAGAAGAGCGACTGGTGGTCCACGCCCAAGTCGCTCACCCGGCCCGGGGCGAGCGACAACCGCGACGATCTCTTCAAGCGCGCCATGATCGACGCCCGTTGGGAGCTGACGGCCAAGCTCGGCAAGGACATCGACACCTGGAGCTGGGGCCGGCTGCACCGTCTGTTCCTGAAGAACCAGACCCTCGGCACCGACGGCCCCGCCTTCGTGAAGTACATCCTCAACCGCGGCCCCTGGAAGCTCAGCGGCGGCGAGGCGACGGTCGACGCCACCGGCTGGAACGCCGCCGGCGGCTACGGCGTTGTCTGGGTGCCGTCGATGCGCATGGTGGTCAACCTCGACGACCTCGACAAGTCGAAGTGGATCAACCTCACCGGCGCCTCGGGGCACGCCTACAGCGCCCACTACACCGACCAGACGAGCAAGTGGGTCAAGGGCGAACTGCTCGACTGGAACTTCTCGGACAAGGCCGTCGACAAGAACACGAGCGACACCCTGGTCCTGAAGCCATGAGCCACCGGCTCTAGCTCACGGGTCACGGTCACGGGTCACGGAAAGTGCCCTCCACGCGCGCGTGGAGGGCACTTCTCATGTGAACCGCCGTACTCCCGACGGCGTCACCACCGCATGCACCGGCCGGTCGTGCGCCTCCTCCGGGACATGCCCGACGACCTCCGAGTCGTACAGCAGCACCACCAGCGCGGGGTGGGCGTCCGCGCGCTGCAGACGCGTGAGGACGCGGTCGTACGACCCTCCGCCGCGCCCCAGCCGCATCCCCCGGGCGTCGACGGCGAGACCGGGCAGCAGCACGACGTCGGCGCCGGTCACGGCGTCCGGTCCGAGGCGTTCGCCGGTGGGCTCGAAGAGGGCCATTTTTCCGCCGTGTTGGACGCGCGCGAGGGAGCCCTCCCCGGCGTAGGCGCCCCAGTCGAGATCGTTGTCCGGGAGAAGGGCGGGAAGCAGGACGCGCACGCCCCGCTCGCGCAGCGCGTCCAGCAGCGCGAGCGTGCCCGGCTCGCTCCCCACGGAGACGTACGCCGCCACCGTGCGCGCATGCGCCAGCTCCGGCAGCCCGAGGGCGCGGGCGGCCAGCGCGTCCGCGGATTCCCGCACGTCATCGGCCGTCAATCTGTTTCTCACCGCGAGGAGCTCTCGCCGCAACATTCGCTTGTCAGTCTCGGTCGCACGTCCGATGTGACTCATAGGTGGCACCCGTACCCTTCCATATGCGCTCATATGAGAGCCAATTAACCGGAGCCTCAGATTCCCAGCCAAGGCACCGGATATGGTTGCCGCCATGACCCAGTCGCACCCCAGGATCAGCAAGGCTGTCATCCCTGCAGCGGGCCTCGGCACCCGGTTCCTGCCGGCCACCAAGGCCACTCCCAAGGAGATGCTGCCGGTCGTCGACAAGCCGGCGATCCAATACGTGGTCGAAGAGGCCGTGTCGGCGGGCCTCGACGACGTCCTCATGATCACGGGCCGCAACAAGCGTCCCCTGGAGGACCACTTCGACCGCAACTACGAGCTCGAGTCCGCCCTCCAGAAGAAGGGCGACGCGGGCAGGCTCGCCAAGGTCCAGGAGTCCAGCGACCTCGCGACCATGCACTACGTGCGTCAGGGCGACCCCAGGGGCCTCGGCCACGCGGTGCTGTGCGCCGCCCCGCACGTCGGCCGCGAGCCCTTCGCCGTCCTCCTCGGCGACGACCTGATCGACCCGCGCGACCCGCTCCTCGCGCGCATGGTCGAGGTCCAGGAGCAGCGCGGCGGCAGCGTCATCGCGCTCATGGAGGTCGCACCCGAGCAGATCCACCTCTACGGCTGCGCGGCCGTCGACCCCACCGGGGACGCCGACGTGGTCAAGGTCCACGACCTCGTCGAGAAGCCGGCCGCCGCCGACGCCCCGTCCAACTACGCGATCATCGGCCGCTACGTCCTCGACCCGCACATCTTCGACATACTGCGCAAGACCGAGCCGGGCCGCGGCGGCGAGATCCAGCTCACCGACGCCCTGCAGCAGCTCGCCGCCGACGAGAAGGTGGGCGGTCCCGTACACGGCGTCGTCTTCAAGGGCCGCCGCTATGACACCGGTGACCGCGGCGACTACCTGCGTGCCATTGTCAGACTCGCATGCGAACGTGAAGACCTGGGCCCGGACTTCCGGACCTGGCTTCGCAGTTACGTAGCCGAGGAGATGTAGCAACGTTGAGCAGCGCCGCGCCCCGCACCACCGGCCAGGACCACCTCTGGTCGGTGGACGAACACCTGGAGGACATCCTCACGACCGTCCGCCCCCTGGAACCCATCGAGCTGCAACTCCTCGACGCCCAGGGCTGCGTCCTGGTCGAGGACGTCACGGTGCCGGTCTCCCTGCCGCCGTTCGACAACAGCTCCATGGACGGGTACGCGGTGCGGGTCTCGGATGTCGCGGGCGCGAGCGCGGAGTTCCCCGCCGTCCTGGCCGTCGTCGGGGATGTCGCGGCGGGCCAGGCCGGCCTGCTCCATGTGGGCCCCGGCCAGGCCGCCCGCATCATGACCGGCGCTCCGCTGCCGTCCGGCGCGGAGACCGTCGTCCCCGTCGAGTGGACCGACGGCGGCCTCGGCGAAGGGCCGGCGACCGGTATGCGCGCCCGGTCCCTGGCCCCCGAGGGGGCGGAGGGACACGTGCACGTGTACCGCCCGGCTGAGGCACGCGCGCACGTACGCGCGAAGGGCAGCGACGTGAAGTCCGGCGACCGCGCCCTCGAGGCCGGCACGGTCCTCGGACCGCCGCAGATCGCCCTGCTCGCCGCAATCGGCCGCGGCACGGTACGCGTGCGCCCGCGCCCGCGCGTGGTCGTCATGTCCACCGGCAGCGAACTCGTCCAGCCCGACGAGAAACTGGGCAGCGGCCAGATCTACGACTCCAACAGCTTCGCCCTCACCGCCGCCGCCCGCGACGCCGGCGCCATCGCCTACCGGGTGGGTGCCGTCGCCGACGACGCGGAGACCCTCCGCTCCACCATCGAGGACCAGCTGGTGCGCGCCGACCTCCTGGTCACCACGGGCGGCGTGAGCGTCGGGGCGTACGACGTGGTCAAGGAGGCCCTGTCGTACGTCGGCGACGAGGACGTGCCGGGCAGCGGCATCGACTTCCGCAAGCTCGCCATGCAGCCGGGCAAGCCCCAGGGCTTCGGCTCCATCGGCCCCGACCACACCCCTCTGCTGGCCCTGCCCGGCAACCCGGTGTCGTCGTATGTCTCCTTCGAGCTCTTCGTCCGCCCCGCCATCCGCACCCTCATGGGGCTCGACGACCTGCACCGGCCGCGCACCCGCGCGACCCTCACCGCCCGTAAGGCGCTGACCTCGCCGAAGGGCCGTAGACAGTTCCTGCGCGGGACGTACGCCGACGGCTCCGTGACCCCGGTCGGCGGCGCCGGATCGCACCTGGTCGCGGCCCTCGCGCACGCCGACGCGCTGATCGTCGTCCCCGAGGACGTGGAGTCCGTCGAGCCCGGCTCCGAGGTGGAGGTCGTCCTGCTCGGCTGAGTGCTCCCGGCCCGCGATACCGTGTCGCGCACAACAGGCCCGCACGCCGCACCGCGAGGGGCCCGGACCGGGAGCGCCACACAGCCAATGAGTACGGACGATCGACTGACCCACATCGACGACGCGGGCGCCGCCCGCATGGTCGACGTGTCCGGCAAGGACGTGACCGCGCGCACCGCCCGCGCCAGCGGACGCGTCCTCGTCTCGCCCCGAGTGGTCGAGCTGCTGCGCGGCGAGGGGGTCCCCAAGGGCGACGCCCTCGCCACCGCGCGCATCGCGGGCATCATGGGCGCCAAGCGCACCCCGGACCTGATCCCGCTCTGTCACCCGTTGTCGGTGTCCGGTGTGAAACTGGACCTGTCGGTCGCGGACGACGCCGTCGAGATCCTGGCCACCGTCAGGACCACGGACCGCACGGGCGTCGAGATGGAGGCCCTCACCGCCGTCTCCGTCGCCGCACTCACGGTGATCGACATGGTCAAGGCGGTCGACAAGGGAGCGGTCATCACAGACGTACGGGTGGAGGAGAAGACGGGCGGCAAGTCGGGCGACTGGAGCCGGACATGACGTATCGCGCTCTGGTCGTCACTGCCTCGAACAGGGCGGCCGCCGGTGTCTACGAGGACAAGGGCGGCCCGCTGATCGCCGACGGCCTGAAGGGCTTCGGCTTCGCCGTGGACGGACCGCAGGTCGTGCCCGACGGGGACCCGGTCCAGGCCGCCCTGCGCGCCGCCGTCGACGCCGGCTACGACGTGATCGTGACCACCGGCGGCACCGGCCTTTCGCCCACCGACCGCACGCCCGAGGCGACGCGCGCGGTGATCGACCACGAGGTGCCGGGCATCGCCGAGGCCATCAGGGCGTTCGGACGGGACAAGGTGCCCACCGCCGCGCTCTCCCGGGGTCTGGCCGGAGTGGCGGGAAGCACGCTGATCGTCAATCTGCCGGGCTCCACCGGCGGGGTGAAGGACGGCCTGGCCGTCCTGGAACCCGTCCTGGTCCACGCCGTCGACCAGATCCGCGGCGGCGACCACCCCAGACCCGGCTCCACCACTGGGGGTGCGAGCTGAACAGCCCATCCTGGCCCGTCGTGCTGACGGACGGCGACATCGTCCTGAGGCCGATAAAGCTGCGCGACCAGCGGGCCTGGCGCGAGGTCAACCGCCGCAACCGGGACTGGCTGCGCCCCTGGGAGGCGACCATTCCGCCGCCCACTCCGAGCGGGCCGATCGCGCACCGGCCGACCTACCGTCAGATGGTCCGGCACCTGCGGTCCGAAGCGAACTCCGGCCGGATGCTGCCGTTCGTCATCGAGTACCAGGGGCGTCTGGTCGGGCAGTTGACGGTCGCCGGAATCACCTGGGGCTCCATGTGCTCGGGCCACATCGGCTACTGGGTGGACGAGTCGGTGGCCGGACGCGGAGTGATGCCGACCGCGGTGGCGCTTGTCGTGGACCACTGTTTCCGCACCGTCGGACTGCACCGCATCGAGGTCTGCATTCGCCCCGAGAACGGGCCGAGCCGCCGGGTCGTGGAGAAACTCGGATTCCGCGAGGAGGGCCTCAGACCGCGTTATCTCCACATCGACGGAGCTTGGCGCGACCACCTCGTCTTCGCGCTCACCGCGGAAGAGGTACCCGACGGGTTGCTGAGCCGCTGGCAGCGGGCACGTACTCGGGGGAATCCCGCATAACCCGGGAAGCCGGAAGCACGGGAAGCCCGGGAATTGAATACATGTTCGAAATTGATCGAGCGGCGACCGTCTCAAGGCGCTAAATTCACGCCCCCGGTGGGGTGCTGATCGCATCGGTCACAAAAAAAGTTCGAAATATCAGCCAGATCGTGCGACACACCGGCTCAATTGGCAGATGGCCTCACGCAAACCCCTCTACCGTGTGAGGCGTGAGCAGCAGCGGCCTCATCTACGCAGTCATTGTCGGGGCCTGGGCCGCCTACTTGGTGCCGATGTGGCTCCGTAGGCAGGACGAGCTGAACGAGGCCCGTCCGACGGAACGCTTCAGCACCGCCATCCGGCTGCTGTCCGGACGGGCGGGAATGGAGCGCCGGTACGCCAAGGACCTGCAGGCGCGCTCCACCGAAGAGGGGGAGTCCAGCGCCGGTCGTCCGGACGTCGTCACCGACTCGGTGGACGTCCGGGCCTTCGCCATGCCTCCGAACCGTCCCCAGGCGCGTGCGGACGTACCCGTACAGGCACAGGCGCCAGGGCGCGCGCAACCCGCGCGGGAACAGGCGGAAGCCCCGGCGCCCGCACCGGCCCCCGTCCCGGCGCGGAAGCGGGTGCCCGCGGCCCGGCGTTCCCCCTCGGAGGAAGCCGCCCTGGCGCGCGCCCGGCGAATGAAGGCGCTCGCGCGGCGCCGGCGCACCACCGTGATGCTCTTCATCGCGTTCACGCTCGGCGCGATCGTCGCCGCGGTCGGGGGGCTCGCGTTCCTGTGGGCGCCCGGCGTGCCCGCCGTGCTGCTCAGCGCGTACATCGCGTACCTGCGCTCCCAGGAGCGCCGCCGGTTCGCCTACCAGATGGACCGGCGCCGCGCCGAGGACGCCGCCGAGCGGCTCCGCGAGCGCGCCCGCCAGCCGCGCCGCCGCACGGCCGCCGCCGAAGCGGACGCCGGTGAATCGGACGAGGGACCTGCGCAGGACACCGACCCTGGCCTGTCCGCGCTCGCCGCCGACCGGCGTGCCCTCGTCGAGCAGACCGACCACGCCGAGTGGGTGGACCAGCAGCGCGAGCGGCAGCGGCGGCCCGGGCACGGGGACAGCTGGGACCCGGTGCCTGTGCCGCTGCCGACCTATGTGACCGCGCCGGTCGCTCCGCGGGCCACCGCGGACGTCGATCTCGGGGCGCCGGACACCTGGAGCTCGGCGCGGTCGGGCTCCGTGGCCCGGGGTCAGGAGACGCCGGCCGCCGAGACCGCGGAACCGGGCACGGCCGCCCCCGCGGAGGACAAGGGGGACGACGACGGGCGCAGTGACGCCCGCCGGGCGGCTTCCGCGCGGCGGGCCCGGGAGCGGGGGCGTACACCGCTGTTCGACCAGTACGAGGACGGCGAGCGGCCCCGCGCCGCCAACGAGTAGCCCCCCGACCTGTGCCGCTGCCCCGGCGGCAGGCCAGGAACGGATTTCCGAGCACCCGGATCGGGGTGCTAGAGTTTCACTCGTTGCAAGGGCCTGTGGCGCAGTCCGGTAGCGCACCTCGTTCGCATCGAGGGGGCCAGGGGTTCAAATCCCCTCAGGTCCACCGCAACAACTGGTCAGGGAAACCTGAGGCAGTTGATGAGATCCCGTCCGATCGGAAGATCGGGCGGGATCTTTGTTGTGCCTGACGTTCTGTCAGGCAGGCCCCTCACAGGTCCTTCGCGAAGCACCGGCTGCTGTCGTAGTGCCGGTAGTAGCCGAACTTCGCACAGGGCTCGTAGCCGCTGGATGTGTACAGGGCGATGGCCTCCGGCTGCTTCGTTCCCGTCTCCAGGACCATCCGCAGCCGGCCGGCCGCGCGGGCGTCCTCCTCCAGGGCGGCCAGGATGCGCCGGGCGAGCCCGCGGCCGCGCGCCGACTCCACCACGTACATCCGCTTGACCTCGGCGTCGCCGTCGAGGTTGCCCTCGCCGTTGGTGTCCTGGGCGCGCCAGCCGCCCGTGGCCACGGGGGAGTCGTTCTCGTCGTAGGCGATGAAGTACACGCCGTTCGGCGGCTCGAAGTCCGTCGGGTCCAGGGATGTGGCGTCCCCGCCGTCGCCGTAGCGCACGTGGTACTCCGCCTGGACCTCGTCGTTCAGCTTGACGGCGTCCGGATGGTCGAAGGAGACACGACGTATATTCATGTGATGTATCGTACACCTATGCGTGGAGGGGGTCCGGTCGCGATCCAGTGTGCCGGTATCGTTCCGGCGTGCTCACTGTGACCTCCGTCAATGTCAATGGACTGCGCGCCGCCGCGAAGAAGGGCTTCGTGGAGTGGCTCGCCGGCACCTCCGCCGATGTGCTCTGCCTGCAGGAGGTGCGTGCCGAGCCGCAGCAGCTGCCCGAGCACGTGCGCACGCCCGACGGCTGGCATGTCGTGCATGCGCCGGCCGCCGCCAAGGGCCGCGCCGGTGTCTCCCTCTACACCCGCCGCGAGCCCGACCGCATCCAGGTCGGCTTCGGCGCCGCGGAGTTCGAGACCAGCGGACGCTATGTCGAGGTCGACCTGCCGGGTGTCACGGTCGCCTCCCTCTACCTCCCCTCCGGCGAGGTCGGCACCGAGCGCCAGGACGAGAAGATCCGCTTCATGGGCGAGTTCCTCGTCTATCTGAAGGCCTTGCGGGAGCGCGCCGCCGCCGGTGGACGCGAAGTCGTCGTCTGCGGCGACTGGAACATCGCCCACCAGCCGGCCGATCTCAAGAACTGGCGCGGGAACCAGAAGAACTCCGGGTTCCTGCCGGAGGAGCGGGCGTGGCTCACCCAGGTCTTCGACCCCGAGGACGGAGGCTACGTCGACGTCGTGCGCGCCCTGCATCCTGATGTGGAAGGGCCGTACACCTGGTGGTCGTACCGGGGGCGGGCCTTCGACAACGATTCGGGTTGGAGGATCGACCTCGCCGTCGCGACCCCTGGGCTGGCCGCCCGGACCGTCAAGGCGGTCGTGGAGCGGGCGGCCACGCATGCGGAGCGGTGGTCGGACCACGCCCCGGTGACGGTGACCTTCGAGATGTGAGGCCCCGGCGGCCTCACGCCGGCATGTGCTGCAGTGGCAGCTCGATGACGGCGTAGGCGATCGCGGAGAAGGCCAGCGCGGTGAGCAGCGTCAGAGCCCGTTCCCTGTGCTGACGTGCCATCAGCAGCGGGATCGCGACCAGGAGTGCCGCACAGGTCCAGGCCTGCGGGGCGTAGTGGAGGACCCACGCGTACTGGATGGACTCCATGCCGAACACGCCCGAAAGCGCGGCCAGTGCGACGACACGGCGGCCTGTGGTGCGTCCGTGCCGCCACCACGCCCCCGCGGCACCGAACAGCGGGCCGCTGATCAGCGCCATCGCCAGCCACACCAGCGGCCAGAACGGACTGCCCATGCCGCTGCGGCCGAATTCGGCGTAGCCGTAGTAGCCGACGACCAGACCGATCGTCGTGCACAGGCCGGCGAGCACCGGCTTGCGCAGCGCCGGGTGCCCGCCGGCCACCAGCGCGCCGGCGGCGAACGCCGGGACGCACCACACCGCGCCGGAGTTGGCGATCTGGTTCGAGGCGCCTGGCAACACGCCCTGGGCGAGGTTGGTGAGAATGCCGAGGCCGACTCCTGCCAGTGGCGCGGATATCCACCACCGGTCCGGCCCGAGGATCGGGCGGATGGCTGTGCTGAGCGTCATGGACGCGACTATACACGGCGTCTATACGCAGTGTGTATAGCTGGCCGTCGCGCGTCGGAGGGGGATCCCGAGGGGTGCTATCCCCGCTTGCGCAGCCGCCGGTCCAGCGCCAGTGAAAGTTCCGCCTCCACCACGCTCCGGGCCAGGGGGCGCAGGCGCTGGAGGTCGTTCTCGCCGGCGTAGCGCAGGACCAGCTCCGCGAACATCTCCGCCAGGTCGTCCACGTGCTCGCGGACGCGGGCACCCGCCTTCAGGACCTCCGCGAGCGGGATGCCCTCGCCGACCAGGGCCGAGGAGACGTCCAGGAGGCGGCGGCTGATGTGGACGATCTCGTCGCCGTCGGTGCCGAGGTAGCCGAGGTCCAGGGCGGCGGCGAGGTTCTCGGGGGTGACCTGGCCCTCGAAGCGGGCGGCGAGTTCCTCGGGGGTGAGGCGGACCGGTTCCTCCTCGGTCGGCTCGATGCCCAGGAGGTCGGCGACGTCCCGGCCGTGGTCGAGGGCCTCCGCCAGTTCCGCGATGCCGGTGAGGGTGTGGCCGCGTTCCAGCAGCGCCGCGATCGTGTGCAGCCGGGCCAGGTGATGGTCGTCGTACCAGGCGATACGGCCCTCGCGGCGGGGCGGCGGGATCAGTTTGCGTTCTCGGTAGAAGCGCAGGGTGCGTACGGTGATGCCGGCCAGGCGGGCCAGTTCCTCCATGCGGTATTCGCGCTTCTCGGTCACGAAGGCAGCCTATGTTGTACCGCCAGTAACATTCCTGCGCTCCCACCCCTACCCATCGGTACGGAGCTGCTCTACAGTCCCATTGCGCCAGTGTTCACTGGCGGAGTCGCGGGAGGAAGGGCGTCGGCATGGCTGAGCGGGAGCATGTGCGGGTGGCGGTGATCGGGTCCGGGTTCGGCGGGCTCGGGGCCGCCGTGCGGCTGCGGCGCGAGGGCGTCACCGACTTCGTCGTCCTGGAGCGGGCCGGCAGCGTGGGCGGCACCTGGCGCGACAACAGCTACCCGGGGTGCGCCTGCGACGTGCCCTCCCATCTCTACTCCTTCTCCTTCGCGCCCCATCCCGACTGGCCGCGCACCTTCTCCGGGCAGGAGCACATCCGCGCCTACCTGGAGCATGTGACGGACGTCTTCCACCTGCGGCCCCACATCCGCTTCGACTCCGAAGTGAAGTTGATGACCTGGGACGGCGAGAAGCTGCGGTGGGACATCGAGACCAGCAGCGGGTCGCTGTCCGCCGATGTCATCGTCTCCGCGACCGGCCCCCTCTCCGACCCGAAGATCCCCGAGATCCCCGGGCTCGACACCTTCCCCGGCAAGGTCTTCCACTCCGCGCGCTGGGACCACGAATACGACCTGCGCGGCAAGCGCGTCGCCATGGTGGGGACGGGCGCCTCCGCCATCCAGATCGTGCCCGCCATCCAGCCCGAGGTCGGCCGGCTGACCCTCTTCCAGCGCACCCCGCCCTGGGTCATGCCGCGTGTCGACCGCGCCATCAGCGGCGCCGAGCGGGCCCTGCACCGCGCGCTGCCCTTCACCGCGCAGGCCCGCCGCGGACTGCTGTGGGGGATCCGGGAGCTGCAGGTCCAGGCGTTCACCAAGCATCCCAATGAGCTCGGGTTCGTCGAGCAGTTGGCCAAGCGGAACATGGCGCGGGCCATCAAGGACCCGGCCCTGCGCGCCAAGCTCACCCCCGACTACCGCATCGGCTGCAAGAGGATCCTGCTGAGCAGCACCTACTACCCGGCGCTCGCCCGGCCCAATGTGGACGTCGTGGCCAGTGGGCTGAGTGAGATCCGCGGGTCGACCGTCGTCGCCGCCGACGGGAGCGAGGCCGAGGTCGACGCGATCATCTTCGGTACGGGGTTCCATGTCACCGACATGCCGATCGCCGAGCGGGTGGTCGGTGCGGAGGGCAAGACCCTCGCCGAGGCCTGGAAGGGCGGGATGGAGTCCCTGCGAGGCGCGTCCGCCGCCGGGTTCCCCAACTGGATGACCATCATCGGGCCCAACACCGGCCTCGGGAACTCGTCGATGATCCTGATGATCGAGTCCCAGCTCAACTACATGGCCGACTTCCTGCGGCAGTTGGACGTTCTCGGCGGCCGTGCCGCCCTGGATGCCCGGCCGAGCGCCGTCGCCGCCTGGAACCACCGGGTGCAGGAGCGCATGAAGCGAACGGTGTGGAACACCGGCGGCTGCACCAGCTGGTACCTCGACCCGAGCGGTCGCAACACCACCATCTGGCCGGGTACGACGACCGAGTTCCGGCGGGCCACGCGACAGGTGGATCTCGCCGAGTACGAACTGCTCCGGGCGCCCGCCGAGCAGAAGGCGGAGGTGGACGCGTGAGCCGCCTCATGCACGTCAAGTCCGGGCCGTACGCCCCGCCCACGCCCGTCCGCGAACTCGTCGCCGTCTCCGCCGACGGCGCCCGGCTGCACGTGGAGGTGCACGGACCCGAGAACGCGCCCGCCGTCGTCCTCGCCCACGGCTGGACCTGCTCCACCGCCTTCTGGGCCGCGCAGATACGGGACCTCGCCGCCGACCACCGCGTCATCGCCTACGACCAGCGCGGCCACGGACGCAGTCCGGCGAGCCCGGCGTGCAGCCCGGAAGCCCTCGCCGACGACCTCGAAGCCGTACTGGAGGCGACCCTCGCGCCGGGCGAGAAGGCCGTGATCGCCGGGCACTCCATGGGCGGTATGACGGTGATGGCGGCAGCGACGAGAAAGAGCTTCCGGGAGCATGCGGCGGCCGTACTGCTGTGCAGCACGGGCTCCTCGCGGCTGGTGGCCGAGTCGACCGTCGTACCCCTCGGGCCCGGGCGGCTGCGGACCTGGCTCACCCAGCACATCCTGGGGGCGCGGGCGCCGCTCGGACCGGTCACGCCCCTCGCACGCCGGATCCTCAAGTACGGGACGATGGGGCCGGCTTCGGCGCCGCACATGGTGGAGGCGTGCGCGCGGATCGTGCACGCCTGTCCGCGCAAGGTGCGCCACGCCTGGTCGCAGGTGCTCGCTCTGCTCGATCTCGACCACGGCGTACGGGAGTTGAGGGTGCCGACGGTCGTCGTCGTCGGGACGGCGGACCGGCTCACCCCGCCCGTGCAGGCGCGGGCGCTGGTGGCCGCGCTGCCCAACTGCGTGGGCAGCACCGAGCTGCCGGGCCTCGGCCATATGACCCCGGTGGAGGCGCCGGAGCTGGTCAGCGGCCGTATCCGGGAGCTTGTGACGACGTACGCAACGATCAAGGAGGGCGCATGAGCAAGGTCAGCCTCGAAGGACAGGTCGCCGTCGTCACGGGCGCCGCGCGCGGTGTCGGCGAGCTGCTGGCGCGGAAGCTGTCGGCGCGGGGGGCCAAGGTGGCGCTGGTCGGGCTGGAGCCGGACGCCCTCAAGCAGGTCTCCGAGCGGCTGCACAGCGACAGCGACCACTGGTACGCCGATGTGACGGACCATGAGGCGATGGCGCGGGTGGCGCGGGAGGTCAAGGAGCGGTTCGGGAAGGTCGACATCGTCGTGGCGAACGCCGGTGTCGCGACCGGCGGTCCCTTCGTCGACTCGGACCCCGAGGCCTGGCGGCGGGTGATCGAGGTGAATCTCATCGGGTCCGCGGTGACTGCCCGTGCCTTCCTGCCGGTTCTGATGGAGAGCCGCGGCTATCTCCTGCAGATCGCGTCCCTCGCGGCGATCACTCCCGCGCCGATGATGACCGCGTACTGCGCCTCCAAGTCCGGTGTGGAGGCGTACGCGCACAGTCTGCGCGCCGAGGTCGGCTACAAGGGCGTACGGGTCGGGGTCGGGTATCTGTCGTGGACCGACACCGACATGGTGCGGGGCGCCGACCAGGACGAGGTGATGCGGGAGCTGCGGCAGCGGCTGCCGTGGCCGTCCAACAAGACGTATCCGCTGGGGCCGGCCGTCGACCGGATCGTCGCCGGGATCGAGCGGCGTTCGAGCCATGTGTACGGGCAGTGGTGGCTGCGCGGGATGCAGGGCGTGCGGGGGTATCTGCCGGGGCTCATCGGGACGGTGGGGCAGCGGGAGATGCGGCGGTTCGGGTCACGGTTGGAGGGCATGCGCTCGGGTCTCGTCGGTGCAGGTGGGGCGGCCGACGAGGAAGCCCGCGCTACGCACCGTAGTTGATCGAAATGCGCTCCGTGGTGGGCCGTGTGAATCTGGTCGAGGCCCGGTCAAGGGCCTTCCCCCGACCCACTACGGGAGTGAACCCACATGGGTATGAAGGACAAGTTCCAGGACCAGTCGCAGCAGTGGCAGGAGCAGGCCAAGCAGAAGGCCCAGCAGTCCCGCGAGCACGGTCAGCAGCGCGGCCAGCAGCCGCAGCGCGGCAAGCCGGGCGAGCGCATGCGCGACGAGGAGACGGAGCGGTTGCAGCGCGAGGAGCAGGACCGCTTCGACCAGGACTATGACGTCTGACGTCGACGTCCTGAAGAACTGACGGGAAAGGGTGCCCCTGACGAGGGGCACCCTTTCTCACTTCGTCCTGGGCGGGAGCTTCGGGCGTGAGCGGTCCGGGACGTTGCTGTGGTCCGGAGGGGTTGCCGGAGGGTTGGTCTCCAGCAACTGCACCGCCAGCTGGACCGCGTCGTCCAGTTGGGCGTGGCGGCCCTCCGCCCAGTCCAGGGGGGTGCGGAGGATTTCCAGGTCCGGGGTGACGCCCTTGTTCTCCACGGTCCAGCCGTAGGCGTCGAACCAGGCCGCGTTCATCGGGACGGTGATGACCGTGCCGTCGCCGAGGCGGTGGCGGCCGGTCATGCCGACCACTCCGCCCCAGGTGCGCTGGCCGATGACGGGGCCGAGCTTGAGGAGCTTGATGGCGGCCGTGATCATGTCGCCGTCGGAGGAGGTCGCCTCGTCGGCCAGGGCCACCACCGGGCCGCGGGGCGCGTTGGAGGCGTACGAGACCGGCTGGGCGTCGCGGGTGAGGTCCCAGCCCAGGATCGTGCGGGACAGTTTCTCGACGACGAGTTCGCTGATGTGGCCGCCCGCGTTGCCGCGTACGTCGACGATCAGGGCGGGCCTCGACACCTCCATCCGCAGGTCCCTGTTGAACTGGGCCCAGCCCGAGCCGCCCATGTCCGGGATGTGCAGATAGCCGCAGCGGCCGCCGCTCAACTCCCGTACGACGGCGCGGCGCTTGGCCACCCAGTCCTGGTAGCGCAGGGGGCGTTCGTCGGTCAGGGGGACCACGGCCACGCGGCGCGAGCGGCCCGCCTCGCCCTCGGCGGCGGTGAAGGTCAGCTCGACCGTCGTGCCGCCGGCGCCCGCCAGCAGCGGGTACGGTCCGGTCAGCGGGTCCACCGGGCGGCCGTCGACGTGGGTCAGTACGGCGCCCTCCCTGATGCCCGTGCCCGCCAGCGGTGAGCGGGCCTTGGAGTCCGAGGACTCGCCCGGGAGGATCCGTTTCACCACCCAGCCCTCCTGTCTGCGGACGAAGTTGGCGCCGAGCAGGCCCTGGAGGCGCTGGTAGTGGGGCGGGCCCTCGTTGCGGCGGGCGGCGGTGACGTAGGCGTGCGAGGTGCCCAGTTCGCCGAGCACTTCGCGCAGGAGGTCCGCGAACTCGTCCGGGGACGCGACCCGTTCGACCAGCGGGCGGTACTGGTCCAGCACCGCCTCCCAGTCGATGCCGCACATCCCGGGGTCCCAGAAGTACGCGCGGATGAGACGGCCGGCCTCCTCGTACGACTGGCGCCACTCGGCGGCCGGGTCGACCTCGTGCAGGATGCGGCGCAGGTCGATCCAGACCGTCGTGTCGCCGTCGCCGGACTCGGAGGAGGGGACGGCCCGCAGGTCGCCCTCGTCGACCACGACCAGTCGGGTGCCGTCGCCGCTGAGCGCGAACCAGTCGAGATGCTCCAGGAGTTCGGACTTCTTCGCCTTGCTGATGTTGAAGTGTTCGAGGGTCGGGCGGCCGGTGGTGTCGTCCGGGTTGGCGAACGTCTCGCCGAGCGCCCCCGAGATCGGCCAGCGCAGCCAGACCAGGCCGCCGCCCGCCACGGGGTACAGCGCCGAGTACTTGGAGGCGGTGACCGGGAAGGGGGTGACCCGGTTCTCCAGCCCTTCGATCTCGACGGTGACCGCGGCGCCGTCGCCGCCCTCCTCCTCGTCCTCCACGGGGTCGAGGCCCCCGGCGGCCGGCCGGCCCTCCGGGGTCAGGGCGAAGGGGGAGGGGGTCGCGGAGGACAGGGGGACCAGGTACGGGCGGCAGCCGAGCGGGAAGGACAGGTCCCCGGTATGGACGTCGTACACCGGGTCGAAGCCGCGCCAGGACAGGAAGGCGAGATAGCGGCCGTCCCTGGTGAACACCGGGTTCTCGTCCTCGAAGCGCCCGTTGGTCACGTCGACGATGAAATGGTCCTTTATGCGCGCCATCTTGATCTGCCGCAGGGAGCGGCCGATCCCCGGGTGGGACCAGGTCAGCCAGGCGCCGTCCGGTGAGAAGGCGAGGTCGCGCACCGGCCCGTTGACCGAGTGGATCAGCTCGGTCACCTCGCCGTTCGAGTCCTCCGTGGCATCGAGGAGCAGGAGCCGGCCGTCGTGCGAGGCGAGGGCGAGGCGCTCGCCCTGCGGGTCGGCCACCATCTCGAGGACGCGTCCGAGGGAGCCGGAGGCCAGTCGGCGCGGCTCGCGGTCGCCGGTCGCCCGCGGCAGGTAGGCGATCTCGACGGCGTCCTCGCCCTCCGCGTCCGTCACATAGGCGACCTGGCCGGTCGAGCCGAGCATCTCCGGGAGACGGACCCGTACGCCCGGGGTGTCGGTGATCGTGCGCGCCGGGCCGTCCCGGTGGGTCAGCCAGTACAGGCTGCCGCGTACGACGACGGCGCTCGCGCGGCCCGTCTCGTCGACCGAGATGCCGTCGACGTGCTGGGCGGCCGGGACCTGGTACGTGCGCCGGCCCGCGCGCGGACCGCTCAGCCGTACGTCCAGGCGGCGCGGTCCGGAGTCGGCGGCCAGGTCGTCGACGATCCACAGATCGCCGGCGCACTGGTACACCACCCGGGTGCCGTCGCTCGACGCATGGCGGGCGTAGAAGGCGTCGTGGTCGGTGTGGCGGCGCAGGTCGGAGCCGTCGTAGGCGCAGGAGTAGAGGTTGCCGATGCCTTCGTGGTCGGAGAGGAAGGCGATCCGGCCGCCGACGAACATCGGGGAGTGCAGATGGCCCTCCAGGTCGGCAAGGAGGCGCTCGCCGTGCAGCCAGAGGCGGCCCATGGCGCCCCCGCGGTAGCGCTTCCAGGCGGCGGGTTCGTGGGGCGGGGTGCCGGTCAGGAGGAGGGTCTTGCGCTCACCCTCGATGTCGGCGACCTGGATGTCGGAGACCGGGCCCCAGGGGAGCTTGCGGCCGGGGTCGCCGTCGGGGGAGACCTTGTAGGCCCAGGTGAAGTACGAGAAGGGCTCGCCGTGGGAGGCGACGGCGAGGATGGTGCCCCCGCTGTCCCCTTGGGAGGGTGTCCAGCCGCAGACCTGGGTGTCCGCGGAACCCCAGTAGGTGAGCTGCCGGCCCGGCCCGCCGTCCACCGGGACGGTGTGGATCTCGGGGACCAGGCTGCGCCAGCTCGTGTACGCGATGGTGCTCCCGTCCGGGGAGAAACGGGGGTGGCCGAGCTTCGTACGGTCGACGGTGAGGCGCCAGGCGCGGCCCGGGCCGTCCAGGGGCGAGAGCCAGAGGTCGTCCTCGGCCACGAAGCACAACAGGTCACCGCTGAGATGGGGCAGGCGCAGATAGCTCACCTCCCCATGCTTTTCCGCCGGATGTGGCCGGGCAACTCGTGGGAACTCACGGATCCTTCACCTACGTGAGCCACCGCACGTACGAAACTGTTTCGTTTCGCATGTGTACAGGGTATCTTCATGAACGTACGAAGCAGCGCCAAGGCGGCGCGTCCCGAGCGGGAAGGTGAGTGGCATGACTGAGGTCGCAACGGCGCGTCGCAGTCGGATCACGCCCGAGCGTGAGGCCGAGTTGTACGAGGCCGTGCTCGACCTGCTCCGGGAGGTGGGCTACGACGCCGTCACCATGGACGCCGTCGCGGCCCGCACCAAGTCCAGCAAGGCCACGCTCTACCGCCAGTGGGGCGGCAAGGCCGAGCTGGTCGCGAAGGCGGTGCGGCACCGCAAGCCGGGCGGTCTGGCTCTCGGCGAGCTCGACACCGGGTCCCTCCGGGGCGATCTGCACGCCCTCACGATGCGGTCGGACGACTGCGAGATGGAGCAGAACTCCGCGTTGATGCGGGGTCTGGCCATGGCGATCCACAGCAATCCGGACCTCCTGAAGGCGTTCAAGGAGCATCTGATCGAGCCGGAGATGGCGGAGTTCCGCCGTGTCGTGCAGCGTGCGATCGACCGGGGCGAGGTCCGCGCGGACAACCCCGCGGTCGACTACATGATCCACATGATGATCGGCGGGTTCGCCGCCCGCACGATGATCGACGAGCAGCCGCCGACGCAGGACTACCTCCTTTCGTACATCGACGCAGTCGTCCTCCCCGCCCTCTGCGCCTGACACCTCCCCGCACTTCCTCGCCCGCCTGACGTCACCGCTCAAGTCGTCGGGACGATCACCCCTGCCTCCCCGCCGGGTGGTCACCCCTGCCCTGAAACACCCACGACCTGACCGGGAGTACGCCTCCGTGGCCACGTTCCTCTACAAACTCGGCCGATTCGCCTTCAGGCGACGGCACTTCGTCGCCCTGTTCTGGGTGGCGCTGCTGACCCTCGCGGGAGTCGGCGCCGCCCATGCGCCCGCCGCGGGCTCCACCTCCTTCTCGATACCCGGCACCGAGGCGCAGAAGGCCTTCGACCTGCTGGAACAGCGCTTCCCCGGGATGAGCGCCGACGGCGCGACCGGACGGGTCGTCTTCAAGGCGCCCGCGGGCGAGAAGATGACCGACGCCGCCAACAGGGCGACCGTCGAGAAGACGGTGAAGGAGCTGGCCGACGGCTCCGAGGTGGTCTCCGTCGCCGACCCCTACCAGGCGCACGCCGTCAGCAAGAACGGCACGGTCGCCTATGCGTCCGTGAAGTACAAGGTCTCCGGCATGGAGCTCAAGCAGGCCTCCCGGGACGCCCTGAAGGAGGCCGCGCAGGATGCGCGCCACGCCGGGCTGACCGTCGAGATCGGCGGTGACGCGCTGCAGGCCGGGGCCGAGCCGGGAGCCGCCGGTGAGGTCGTGGGCCTCGCCATCGCCGCGGTCGTCCTCGTCATCACCCTGGGCTCACTGGTCGCGGCCGGACTGCCGCTGCTGACAGCCATCATCGGTGTCGGTATCGGCGTCTCGACCATCACCGTCCTGGCCAAGGCGCTCGACCTGGGCGACACCACGTCCACCCTCGCCCTGATGATCGGTCTCGCGGTCGGCATCGACTACGCGCTGTTCATCGTCTCCCGCTACCGCAGCGAACTGGCCGAGGGCCGTGACCGCGAGGAGGCCGTCGGACGGGCCGCCGGGACCGCGGGCTCGGCGGTGGTCTTCGCGGGCCTCACGGTCGTGATCGCACTCGCGGGGCTCTCGGTCGTCAACGTGCCGATGCTGACGAAGATGGGCCTCGCGGCGGCGGGCACGGTCGTCGTGGCCGTCCTCATCGCGCTGACCATGATCCCGGCGCTGCTCGGATACGCGGGCAGGAAGGTCAAGGCGGCCGGTGAGAAGCGCCGGGGGAGCGCGGCCGGCACCCCCGTCAAGCCCGGTCTGGGCGCCCGCTGGGCGAGCTTCGTCATCCGCCGTCCGGCCGCCGTGCTGCTGCTCGGCGTGGTCGGCCTCGGCACGATCGCGGTCCCGGCCACCCAGCTGGAGCTCGGCCTGCCCGACGACGGCTCGCAGCCGACGTCCACGACGCAGCGCCGCGCCTACGACCTCCTCTCGGAGGGCTTCGGGCCCGGCTTCAACGGCCCCCTGATGATCGTCGTGGACGCCAAGGACAGCGACTCCCCCAAGGCGGCGGCCGACAAGGTGACCGACGGGATCAAGGGCCTGGGGGACGTGGCCACGGTGACCCCGGCGGTGTTCAACAAGGCCGGCGACACGGCGACGATCACCGTCGTCCCCGGCTCGAAGCCGTCCTCCGTGCAGACCGAGGACCTGGTGCACGCCATCCGTGACCAGGGCGGCGAGATCAAGGCCGACACGGGTGCGAAGGTGCTGGTCACCGGCGCCACCGCGATGAACATCGACTTCTCGCAGAAGCTCAACGACGCCCTGATCCCGTATCTGGGCCTGGTGGTGGGCCTCGCCTTCCTGCTGCTGATCGCGGTCTTCCGCTCCGTCCTGGTCCCGCTGAAGGCGGCCCTCGGCTTCCTGCTGAGCGTGCTCGCCGCGCTCGGTGCCGTGGTCGCGGTCTTCCAGTGGGGGTGGCTCGGCGGCCTGCTGGGCGTCGAGCAGACCGGCCCGATCATGTCGATGATGCCGATCTTCATGGTGGGCGTGGTCTTCGGACTCGCCATGGACTACGAGGTGTTCCTCGTGACCCGGATGCGCGAGGCGTACGTCCACGGTGAGACGCCGGGCCAGGCCGTGGTGACGGGCTTCCGGCACAGCGCGCGGGTCGTGGCGGCCGCCGCGGCCATCATGATCGCGGTTTTCGGAGGCTTCATCACCTCCAGCGAATCCATGATCAAGATGATCGGTTTCGGCCTCGCGATCGCCGTCTTCTTCGACGCGTTCGTCGTGCGGATGGCGATCGTCCCGGCGGTCCTCGGCCTGCTCGGCAAGAAGGCCTGGTGGCTGCCGAAGTGGCTGGACCGGGCGGTGCCGAACGTGGACGTCGAGGGCGAGGGCCTCAAGGCCCTCGGCGGCGGCGACGCGAGGGACAGCGACCCCGACGAGGACCGGGAGCTGGTACGGGCCTGACGCTCCGGCCACCGGGCGCCGCAGGCGCCGGGCGATTGTCAGTGGCGCCGCCTAACGTGGCGGCATGACCACTCTTCAGGAACGCCCCCACACCGCCCTGCTGGTGATCGACGTCCAGCGGGGCGTCGTGGAGTCCGCGCACGAGCGGGACGCCGTCGTCGCCACCATCGCCGCCCTGGTCGACAAGGCCCGCGCCGCGGACGTGCCGGTCGTCTGGGTCCAGCACTCCGACGAGGGACTCGAGAAGGGCAGCGAGGACTGGCAGTACGTCCCCGAACTGCCACGCCGCGACGCGGAACCGCTGGTGCACAAGAACTACGGCGACTCCTTCGAGGGCACGGACCTGGAGCAGGTCCTCGCCGCGGCCGGAGTCGGCCATCTCGTCGTGACGGGCGCGGAGACGGACGCCTGCATACGCTCCACGATCCACGGCGCGTTCGTACGGGGCTACGACGTCACGCTGGTCGCCGACGCGCACACCACGAACGACAACAGCAAGTGGGGAGCCCCGCCGCCGGACCAGGTCATCGCCCACACGAACCTGTACTGGCGGTACCACTCGGCACCGGGACGCACGGCGGCGGTGACGGAGGCGAAGCAGGTGACGTTCGGGGGCTGACGGGGGGCTTCCTCCACCGCCCTGCGGCCCGTCGCCTGCCCCCACCGGTTGCTACACCTGCGTCATGTTCGGGCGTGGCGCCGGACGGTGGTGGGCGGCGGGGCCCTCCGCGAAGGCGTGCAGGAGGTTCTCCGTGGTGCGGGTGACGAAGGCGCGGGTGCGGGCGTCCATACCGTGGTCCCGGCCCCCGTCGGGGGTTTCGGCCATCAGCGCCTCCACCCACCGCATGGTGCCGGTCGCGAAGACTCCGGCGCCGCTGTGCGCGGTGTAGTACGCCGAGTCGCTGCTGCTGCGAACGCCGTTGCACACCACAGGGGAATGGGCCGTTATCTCCAGGGGTTCGGGGACGGGCGCACCCGGGGTGACCCGGTCGTACTCCACACCGACCAGATGGTCGAAGCCGTCACCGGGGCGTACGCCCGTCCCCTCGTACAGCCAGTGGTCCGCCGCGTGGACGACATAGGGGGCGTCCACCGGGTAACCCTCGTAGAGCACGCCCGTCAGCGAGGACTCCGGGTCGGCCCCCGGGGCCTGGCGGAAGTCCGTGGTCACCTGGGAGGGATCGGTGGCGTAACGGGGATCGGCCCGGAAGGCGGACTTGTAGCAGACCATCGTGCGCTCGGGACCCGTTCCGTCCCCCTCCAGGCGGATCCGGCGAAAGCAGGTGTTGGCCCCCAGGAAGGCCAGGTTGGTGCCCGCGTCACGGGCCTGGGTGATGTGCCGGCGCTGCTCGGGCGTCCAGTACTCGTCGTGGCCGAGGCAGATGACAGCGGTCGCGCCGTGCAGCACCTGCGGGTCGCGGTGGACGTCCATCCCGGTGGTGTACGCGAGGGGGATTCCGAGCCGTTCGGCGAGGACCACCGCCGCCCGCTCGTACACCATGAACTTCTCCGCGCCGTCGGAGTCGTAGGGCCGGTCGAAGCTCACGGCGAGGGACCGAGTGGCGTACTCCCCGGACAGGCCCTCGTAGAGGCTGTAACCGCCCCATCGGTTGTACGCCTGCCAGGTGGTCGGCGCGTGCATCAGCACCGTCCGGCCCGTGCTCTGCACGGAGCGCACGATCAGCGGGACGTAACGCTGGTGGCCGTCCTCCGTGTCGAGGCGCAGCAGGTACGCGCCCTCCGGCCAGTGCGCCGTCCCGAAACTCAGGCTGCGCTGCCAGTCCGCGCGGACCGTGCGGGTCCCGGACAGCAGATACGGCTCCGGCTGGACGCTGCCCGGTATCCGCCCGGACGACCAGACGAGCCGTGCCTCGGCCCCGCCGTACCAGCCGACGCGGAAGGCCGAGACACGGAAGGACGGGGCGGTCGTGGAGACATACAGACCGCACTCCTCACCCGGTGTCACGCTCACGCGGTCGGCATACCCCACGACGGCCGCCGCCGGACCCAGCGAGCGGATACGCCAGTCGGGTGTCCCCGGGCGGTCCCGTTCCGCCTCCGGCCGGTGCGCGGCCGCCGCCGCCCGGGTGCCGTGGACGGCATGCGAACGGTCGCAGGCACCGGCCGCCGCCGAGACGAGCCCGGCGCACGCACACGCCTCCAGGAAGGTCCTACGGCGCAGCGCCGAGCCGTCCTCCGTCCCGTGCCGCGGTGTTTCCCGTCTCTCGGGGCCCACATCGCCTCCCGTGTGTGCGCGCTCGCGGAGAGTCCGACCTGGAAACAGCCTGCAACGGCGCGGTCATGGGCGCCATGAAAGGGTGAGGCTCGAGAAGGCGACGTTACTCTGTGGAACAACTGTGCCCGTGGGGTGTGAGATGCCAGGCCGGCGCCACACCTCCTACGGGTCGTAGTAGCTTCGTTCCGCAGTAGAGCTAGCCGCCCGTAGTCGGCCGGAGGTCATGCGTGGAGCCGTCCCAGGTGCTGATCAGCCTCGTTCTCCCGGTGTACGGGGTGGAGGAGTATCTGCGTCCCTGTCTGGATTCGATGCTGGGGCAGTCGTTCTCCTCCTTCGAGGTGATCGCCGTGGACGATGCCTCGCCCGACGGGTGCGGGGCGATCCTCGACGAGTACGCGAGCAGGGATCCGCGGGTCCGGGTCGTGCATCTGGAACGCAACGGCGGGCTCGGCGAAGCCCGTAACGCGGGGCTGGAACATGCCCGCGGGGACTATGTCTGGTTCGTCGACAGCGATGACCTGATCGCCGACGAATCGCTGTCCGCGATAGCCGGCAGACTGACCGCGGCCCGACCTGACGTGCTCTTCTTCGACTACGCGCGATTGTTCCCCGAAGGCGGGGTCGGGCCCGCTCCCCGCGCGCACCTGCTGCGTGAGCCGCCGCCGCCCGAGGCGTTCGAGCTGCGGAGCCGGCCCAGTGTGCTCGAGCTGATGATGACCGCGTGGAACAAGGCGATCCGCCGTGACTTCCTGACCGGTCTGGGCGTGCGCTTCGGGCAGGGGCTGTACGAGGACCTGCCGGTCACCTACCCGATCCTGGTGGCCGCCGAGCGAATATCGCTCCTTGACCGGGTCTGCTACCTCTACCGCGAGCGGCGTGCGGGCGCGATCACCACCACCGTCAGCGACCGCCACTTCGATGTGTTCGGCCAGTACGAGAAGGTCTTCGCCTTCCTCGACGAGCGGGGTGCGGCGGCCGAGGAGTTCCGCGCCCAGTTGTTCGACCGGGCGATCTGGCACTACACGACCATCATCGACGAACCCGGCCGGGTCCCGGCGGCCCGGCAGCGCGAGTTCTTCGCCCGGATGGCCGAGCACTTCGCCCGCTTCCGGCCCGCGGGCCACGTCTATCCGCCCGGAGCCCGAGGCGTGAAGTTCCGCCTGGTCGAGCGGGGCGACTACCGGCTGTTCGCCGCGCTGCGCCCGGTCAACCAGCTGCGCCTGAAGGCGCGCCGGGGCGTGCGCGGAGCGGTCGGCGCGGCACGGACGGCGACGCGGCGGGCCCGTGCCCTGCCGGCCCTCCTCTACTACGAGGCGTACAAGCGCCTGCCCGCCGACGACGGGCTCGCCGTCTACGCCGCCTACTGGTACCGCAGCTACTCGTGCAACCCGCGCGCCATCTACGAGGCGGCCCGCGAACTGGCCCCGGACATCCACGGAGTGTGGGTGGTACGGAAGGACGCGGTCGCCTCGCTGCCCGCGGGGGTGGACCATGCCGTGGAAGGTTCCCTGCGCTCCCTGCGCGTCCTGGCGCGGGCGAAATACCTGGTCAACAACGTCAACTTCCCGCACACGGTGTCCAAGCGCCGCGGCTCGGTGCATGTCCAGACGCTGCACGGGACCCCGCTGAAGGCCATGGGCCTGGACCAGCGGCACTACCCGGTCGGCGCCCGGGGGATGAACTTCACGCGGCTGCGCGAGCACTCCGCCCGCTGGGACTTCCTCCTGTCGGCCAACCCGCATTCCTCCGAGGTGTGGCCGCGCGTCTACCCCGGCAGCTACGAGCTGCTGGAGACCGGCTATCCCCGCAACGACCGCTACTTCCGCACCGGCCCGGAGGAGATCGCCGCCATCCGCGCCCGCCTGGGCATCGAGCCCGGCCAGACCGCCGTGCTGTACGCCCCGACGTTCCGGGAGTACGGAGGCGCGGGTCCGCTGCCGGATCCGTCCCGCCTGGCGGCCGCCCTCGGACCGGATCACGTGCTGATGCTGCGCTCCCACTACTACGACGCCGAAGGCGCACAGACGGGCGCCGAGAGGCGGGCCGAGGGCGCCGCGCGGGTCGTCGACCTCTCCTCGTACCCGGTCGTCGAGGACCTGTGCCTGGCGGCCGATGTGCTGGTGACCGACTACTCGTCGATCATGTTCGACTACGCCTGCCTCGACCGGCCGATCGTCATCTACGCCCCGGACTGGGAGACGTACCGGGCCACCCGGGGCGTCACCTTCGACCTGCTGGCCGAGCCGCCGGGCGCTGTCGCGGAGAGCGAGGAGCAGCTGATCGAGGTGTTCCGCTCCGGGGCGGTCGCCTCCGACGCGGCGGGTGAGGCGCGGGCTGCGTTCCGCCGGCGGTTCTGCGCGTTCGACGACGGGCATGCCGCGGAGCGGGTGGTTCGGCGGGTGTTTCTCGGCGAGAAGCCCTGACGGGTGGTCTGTGCCGGGGCAAGTGGTCGTCTGCGGGTCCGTTGTGGCTGGTCGCTCCCCCGCTCTCGGCTTCTCCCCCACTCTCGGCTTCGCTCGAGCGGGGGGACCCCCATGAGCGGGGGGACCCCCATGAGCGGGGGGACCCCCATCGCGGCGGAGCCGCATATCGACACAGCCCCGCGCCCCTATAGGGCGCGTTTGGCGCGAACCAGGAGGTTGTCCAAGGCCCGTTCGAACGGGGCCAGTGGGTCGGGTGTTGCCGGGCCCAACAGGTACGCGCGCAAGCGCTGTCGCTCCTTGGCCAAGGGGTCGGTCTTGCCGTCCAGGAGGTCGTCGAGACCTGCCAGGTCGGGGCCGATGAGGTGGGCGGCCCGGGCGGCCGGGTAGCGGTCGCGGAAGGTGTCGGGGGCGAGGCCCGCGGGGTTGGCTACGGCGTACGGCTTGCCGGTGGCCAGGTAGTCGGTGACGACGCCGGACACGTCGGCGATGAGCAGGTCGGCGTGGTCGAAGCAGTCGTACAGGCCCGGTCGGGAGCCGCCCGTGACGCGGTGGCGCCACCAGCCCTCGGCCGCCCAGTACGCCGCGTTCCACTCCGCCAGTGCCGACTCCCAGGCGGCCGAGGGCGGCTCTTCGGACCCTCCGGCGTCCCGCGCGGCCTGCGCCTCGTCCCCGCGCGCGGGCCGGCGCAGCTCGTCGAGGCGGCGGGCGAGCTCCGGGAGCCGGGCCGCCTGCGCGGCCTGTTCCCGCGTGTCCTCCCGCCGGAACTCCTCGCGGGCGTCCCGGGCGGTGTTCGCCTCGTCGATCATGGCGAGGATCTCGGTGTGCGCCGCACGCGCCCGGGGGTCCAGGGTGCCGGTCAGCGGATGCGGCCGGTAGAGCAGGCGGACCGCCGGCTCCCGCTCCAGCAGGGCCTTCACGATCCGCGGTCCCATGCCGGTCAGTGACGTCGCCGCGCCCGGGTCGCCGTGGAAGCCCTCCCAGGTGGGCGCGTAGAGCACGGTCGGTATCGGCGACGCGGAGGTGCCGCCGGCGGCGTTCAGCCGCCCCAGCGACGGGCGGCCGACCTCGACCACGTCCGCGTCGGCCACGCCGGACCCCGAGCGCGCGTAACGTGCGCGCCCGGCGGGCCCCGCCACCCACACCTCGTCGTACACCTTGGTGAACGGATTGGAGCTGGTCGGCTTGTCGCTGTCCCCGTGGCCCAGGTAGACGCTCCGGAACTCCGGCAGCCGCAGCAGGTGGGTGTTGTTGGCGGCGTTGGCCACGAACAGCGCCACATGCGCCTCGGGCAGCCGGAAGGCGGTCAGATCCTTGCCCAGCGGCAGGCACACCACGGGCCGGGACGTCGGATCGAGCCGGGTGAGCATCTCGCGCTCGCGCAGCACGACGACGACCCGGCGTCGCAGCCGGTCGAGGACCGGCAGCCAGCCGTTGAGCTGGTACGCCGATTCCAGGGCGCCGGAGAAGTACACGACGACCTCGGGACGGTACGCCTCCACCTGCTCGTTCACCGCGTGCAGCAGCTTGCCCTTCGCGGCCAGATGCCGTCCCCGCCAGGCGTGCAGGGCCAGCCACCCGGCCGTGGTCAGCGCGGCGAGCACCGCGGTCCCCGCTCCGATCGCCGCCCACTTCGGCCCGGCCGCCGCCGCGACGGCCACGCCGACGACCAGGGGCAGGTCCACGAGCGCGAGCGGCCCCCGGTGGAGGTCCATCAGCGGCCGCGGCGGCGCGTCGGGGATCCGCAGCGCGGACAGATCCACGTTCCGGGTCACCACCGGCAGGCGCCTGCACCACCAGACGAACAGCAGCAGTCCCGCGTAACCGCCGCGCAGCGCCTGCAGCGCCAGGAAGCCGAGGGCGGTCAGGACGAACGCGCCACACTGGGCGTCCCCCAGCCGTGCCAGCAGCACCAGCGCCGCCGCGCCCCGCAGCAGCGACCCCGCCGTGACGCTCAGACACACCTGGCCGAGGGGCTGCATGGAGCGTGCGATCCGGCGCAGTGCCCTGGGCTCGGCGAGGTAGTCCGCGGCCGCGAACACGGCGAACGCCCAGCCGCTGGGCACCACCGCGGCAACGAACAGCCCGAGCAGCGCCACCGGCAGCCCCGCGACCGCCGCAACCGTCGTCACCGGCACCCGGCCCAGCAGTTTCCTCGGGTTTATCGTGCTCACCGCCATTCGACACTTGTATCAGAGCGGTAGACGCAGCTCCGCCCCGACCTTTTTCCGTGGATATGGCATCGGAGCGACGCCCCACCGGTCCGCGAGGGCGTCCGCCACTCGCATGCGGGGCCCGTCGGCGCGGGGCGCGGCGTTGGCCGCCGGCTCGGCGACGATCTGCGTCGCGTTCTCCAACGGGAGCCCCCATGCGTGGAGTTGTCTTTCGGTGAGGAGGCGGGCGAGGCCACGTGTCCGCACACCGACCCCGCGGAGCTTCTGGCACGTCAGGCCCGGGTGCCGCGGCCGGACAACTCGGTCGCGTGTCGTATGCACGCAGCGCTAGCGTGCCGTGCATGACGACCGCCGATGCCACCGACAGCTCCGGAGCCAGCCCCCGTTTCGCCGCCGCCCTGGGCGAACTGGGGCTCGACGACCTGCACAGCCGTATCCGCCGCTTCCCGGACGCGACCCGCACCGCCGCCGAGGCGGCCGCCGCGATCGGATGCGAGCTGAGCGAGATCTGCAAGTCGCTGATCTTCGCGGCGGACGGGGTTCCGGTGCTGGTGCTGATGGACGGGGCGTCGCGGGTGGACGTCGAGCGGGTGCGTGAGGAACTCGGCGCCGAGAAGGTGACGCGGGCCAAGGCGGACGTCGTACGGGAGACCACCGGGTACGCGATCGGCGGTGTGCCGCCCTTCGGGCACCGTACGAAGACCCGGGTGCTGGCCGACCGTTCGCTGCTGGAGCACGACGTCGTGTGGGCCGCCGCCGGTCATCCGCACGCCGTGTTTCCCATGGAGCCCAAGGAGCTCGTGACCCGCGCCGGAGCCACGCTGGTGGACGTGCGCGAGCGCAGCTCGTGACGCCGCTGGTCGCCACGGCCGTCCTGTGCGCCGCGGTCACCCACGCCGGCTGGAACGCGATCGCCCACCGCATCACGGACAAGCTGGTCGGGTTCACGCTGATCGCGGGCGGCGGGATGCTGATCGGGCTCGCGATGGTGCCCTTCGTCCCGCTCCCGGCGTCCGGGGCGTGGCCTTACCTCGCCGCCTCCGCCTTCATCCACCTCGCCTACTACGTCCTGCTCATGCGGTCCTTCCGGCTCGGGGACTTCGGGCAGGCGTACCCGATCGCCCGCGGCACCGCGCCGCTGGTCGTCACGGTGCTCGCCGCCGTGTTCGCGCACGAGGTGCCGAACGGGTGGGCGGCCGCCGGTATCGCCCTGTCCTGCGCGGGCCTGACCGGTGTCGCCCTGTGGGGGCTGCGCGGCAGCCGGCCCAACTGGGCGGCGATCGGCGCGGCCCTGGCCACCGGGCTGACCATCGCCGCGTACACGGTCGTCGACGGGCTGGGGGTACGGGCGTCCGGCTCCTCCCTCGGGTACATCGCCTGGCTGATGGCGGTGGAGGGGTTCGCGATCCCGGTGTACGCGCTGACCCGCTGGCGGGGTGAGTTCCTGGCCGTTCTCCGCCCGTTCGCGGGCGTGGGCCTCCTCGGCGGCGCCATGTCCGTCGCCGCGTACGGCCTGGTCCTGTGGGCACAGACCAAGGCCGAACTCGCGCCGATCGCGGCCCTGCGCGAGTCGTCGATCATCGTGGGGGCGGCCATCGGCGCGGTGTTCTTCAAGGAACGGTTCGGGGCACCCCGGATCGCGGCGGCGGTGTTGTTGGTGGCGGGGATCGGGCTGATGCTGCGGGCGGGCTGAGCGCCCGGGCTCGGCCGTTGATCGTGCGCGGCGCCGCTGTGGCTTGTCGCGCAGTTCCCCGCGCCCCTTTTGGGTTGGTGTCGCGCCGTACTTGGCTGCGGCTGCGTCGTGGCTTGTCGCGCAGTTCCCCGCGCCCCTATGGGGCGCTGTGCACGTGGCGTGGTTGTCTGCGGCCGCGCGGCGGAGCCGCATATTGACACAGCCCCGCGCCCCTTCAGGGCGCTGCCGCACCGCAGGGTAATTCGCGGACCGCAGGGCGAATCCCACACCCCGCACCGCCCCTGTCCGATTCACGTCGGTGTACGCGCCCGCGATTTGCCTACGCCTTGACGATCCGTTCCGCCGGAGTTCAACTCGGCGTTTGTGCCTGGGTTGTGTGTTGTCCCTATGGTCCCAGCGGACATCGGGAGAAGGGGGATCCATGGGGACACTCCACGCAGTTGTGGCTCGGGGGATCACCAAGTGCTTCGGCGACGTCGTCGCACTCGACGGTGTCGACCTGGATGTGACGCAGGGGCAGATCCACGGCCTGGTCGGTCCGAACGGTGCCGGCAAGACGACGCTGCTCGGTCTGCTGCTGGGGCTGGCCGTCGCCGACAGCGGGCGGCTCGACATCCTCGGCACGCCGGTGGGGCGGGCGTTCGACGCCCCCGAGGGTGTCGCCGGTTTCGTGGACGGGCCCGGCCTGTACCCCTCCCTCACCGCCCGGCAGAACCTCGCCGCACTGGCCCGGCTCCGCGGGCTCGACGCGGGTTCCGCCGGCATCGACGAGGTGCTCGACCAGGTCGGGCTCACCGCCGTCGCCGACGACAAGGCCCGCGGCTTCTCGCTCGGTATGCGGCAGCGGCTCGGGCTCGCCGCCGCCCTGCTCACCAAGCCCCGGCTGCTGGTGCTCGACGAACCCTCCAACGGCCTCGACCCGGCAGGGAAACGGCACGTGCACCGCGTCCTCAACCGGCTCGCCGCGGACGGCACCAGCGTGGTGCTGTCGAGCCACCGTATGGACGACCTGGAGGCGCTGTGCTCCGAGGTCACCATCCTCGCCACCGGACGGGTCGTGTTCTCCGGCCCGCTCGGCAAGCTGGCCGCCGAGAACCGTGAACTCGACTACCGGATACGGACCTCCGACCCGCAGGCCGCGCGACGGCTGGCCGACACCTCGGACGGGATCCGGATCGTCGACGACGCCGGGATACGGCAGGACGACGAACTGCTCGTCGTGCGCGCCCTGGTGCCCGCCCTCGACGAACTGGTGGCGGGCCTCGTGCGCGCGGGCGTCGCGGTGCGCGAGCTCGCGCCCGTCGTGTCGCCGCTGGAGGCCGCCTTCCTCGCCCTCACCGAACAGCAGGAAGAGGCCGGCCGATGACCGCGACCGTCACCGCTGACAAGGTTGTCAGGGCCCCCCGGGTCCCCGTCTCGCGCGGCTACCGCTTCGAACTGGTCAAGCTGGTCACGCAGTGGCGCATCCGGCTGCTGGTGCTTGCCTGCTGGATCGCTCCGGCCCTCTTCGTCGCGGGTGTGAGCCAGCAGAGCACGCTGCCCTCCGACACGCTCTTCGGGCGCTGGATGCACGCCACGGGGTGGGCCGGACCGCTGGTCATGCTCGGGTTCGCGGGCACCTATGCGCTGCCGCTGCTGGCCTCGGTGGTCGCCGGTGACGTGTTCGCCGCCGAGGACCGGCTCGGCACCTGGCGGCATCTGCTGGTCGCCGTACGGTCGCCGCGGCGGATCTTCGTGGCGAAGTCGCTCGCCAGCCTCACCGTCATCCTGCTGCTGGTCGCGGGACTGGCCCTGTCCAGCGCGGCCGGCGGGCTGGTGTCGGTCGGCAACCAGCCGCTGGTCGGCCTCGACGGCCACCTCCTGGCACCGGGGGATGCCGCCCTGCGGGTCCTGCTCGCCTGGACCGCGGCCCTCGCACCGACCCTGGCCCTCGCCGCGATCGGACTGCTCGGGTCGGTCGCGCTGGGGCGGTCCCCCATGGGGCTGCTGCTGCCCCCGCTCCTCGCGCTCGCGATGTCGGTCGCCCAGATGCTGCCGCTGCCCGTCGCCGTACGCCTCGCCCTGCCCGGCTACGCCTTCATCTCCTGGAACGGCCTGTTCACCAGCCCCGCCCAGCTCGGCCCGCTCCTGATCGGCGTCGCGGTCGGCCTGGTGTGGGCCGTGCTCGCGACCGCGCTGGCATATGTCCTGTTCCTGCGGCGCGACTTCACCAATCTCGCCTACGACGGTTCCGGGCGCCGGGCGCTCACCGTCGGCGCGCTGCCACTGGCCGGGCTGACCGCTCTCACCGTGGGCGTGGTCGCCGTGGCGACCCCCTCCCTGGGCTCCGGCATCGAGCAGGACAAGGTGCAGCGGTCGGTGGCCACGGCGTTCGCCCACCTCTACCGCATGCAGACGCAGGAGCTGCACCGTCCCGCCGTCACCGAGGCGCAGCTTCGGGCCTCGGCGGCCTGCACCAAGAGCGACGGCCAGTCGGCCCAGGAGGGCGCGGGCAACGACTGGCGGTGCGTCGTGACCTGGCATCTGCCCGGGGTCCCGGTCCCGGGGACGGCGATCTATCAGCTCGACATCACCTCAGACGGGCGGTTCGTGGCCGACGGCGACGGTCCCAAGGAAGTCAACGGCTACTTCCTGCTGCGGACTTCGACCGGAGACGCCCCGAATCCGCTGTGGCAGTTCGACGGCAACGTCGAGCTGCTCACCACCCCCCACTGAAGGTTCCACTGAAGGGTTCACTGAAGGGAACACCTCCGTGCAGGTAACACGCCAGCGCCGGATCAACGAGAAGAATCAGGTCAACCTCTTCGGCAGACGCGTCGGCCGCCGCGCCCTGCTGGTCACGGCGGGCATCGCGGTCGCCCTCGGCGTCACCGGCACCGCGGTCGCGTCGACGTGGCAGTTCGGCACCCAGCAGGTCGCCGACGAGACCGCGAACGGCCAGGTCATCTCCAGCGACCAGTACATCAAGCCGTACGGCACCCGCTCCGTCATCAACGACGGCAAGATCATGTCGTCCACGGTCAGCCCGGACGGCAGCCGGCTCGCGGCCTCGGTCGCCGACGGTGACGCCTCGCTGGTCGTCCTGGACCTCGCGAGCGGTCAGGTGATCCAGAAGGTCGGCACCAACGCGGCGGACGGCCTGCGCATCAAGAGCGGCTCCGTCGGCCAGGAGGGCCCGACGTACTCGCCGGACGGCACGCAGCTGTGGCTGGGCCAGACCGACGGCTACACCAAGTTCACCGTCGGCGCCGACGGCACCCTCTCCAACCCCGTGACCGTCCCGATCCCGGCCGACGGCACCAAGCACGCCCTCGTGGCTGCCGCGGTCTTCTCGGCCGACGGCTCCACCGTGTACTCCGCGGTCAACGGCCAGAACCGGGTCGTAGCCATCGACGCGGCCACCGGAACCGTCAAGCAGAGCTGGGCCGTCGGCAACGCCCCCCGGGGCATCGCCCTCGTCGACGGCAAGCTCTACGTCAGCAACGAGGGTGGCCGTCCGGCCAAGGACGGCGACACCACGATCAACTCCTACGGCACCCAGGTGCCCGCCGACCCGGACACCGGCGCCGCCACCACCGGCACCGTCAGCGTCATCGACACGGCGGACCCGTCCGCCGCCGTCGGCAGCATCGACGTAGGACTGCACCCGACCGCGGTGTACGCGAACAAGGGCGCGGTGTTCGTCACCAACACCGCCGACAACAGCGTCTCGGTCATCAGCACGGCCAAGGACAAGGTCGTACAGACCATCGCCACCCAGCCCTGGCCGGAGGCGAAGGTCGGCTACGAGCCGAACGCGGTGACCCTCACCGACGACGGCCGTCTGCTGGTGACGCTCGGCCGCGCCAACGCGGTCGCCGTCTACCGCTACAAGTCCCCGCAGGAGCCCGCCCGTTACGTCGGCCTGCTCCCGACCGACTACTTCCCCTCCGGGATCGCCACCGTAGGCAAGAACGTCGTCGTCTCCAACACCCGCGGCATCGACGCCCGCCGCCCCACCGCCGCCTCCGGCCACGGCACCCACGACACGACGTCGAGCCTGACGCAGTTCACGCTGCCGGACGACAAGACCGTCAAGGCCCAGACCGCCAAGGTCTTCAAGCAGAACGGCTGGACGCCCGGCTCGGTCCTGACGGCCGGCGGCAAGACCTCCGGGAGGGCGCTGCCGGTCCCGCTGCGGCTCGGTGACCCCTCGACGATCAAGCACGTCTTCCTGCTGGTCAAGGAGAACCGGACGTACGACCAGGTCTACGGCGACCTGCCGCAGGGCAACGGAGACCCCTCGCTCACCACGTTCGGCGAGAACGTCACGCCCAACCAGCACGCCCTGGCCGAGCAGTTCGGCCTCTACGACAACTTCTACGACGTCGGCACGAACTCCGCCGAGGGCCACAACTGGCTGATGCAGTCGGACAACCCGGAGTACACCGAGTCCTCCGCGGGCGAGTACCAGCGCAGCTACGACACCGAGGACGACGTCCTCGGCCACCAGAAGACCGGCTTCATCTGGAGCGGCGCGCAGGCGGCCGGCAGGTCGGTCAAGGACTTCGGCGAGTTCCAGTCGCTGGAGACCAAGCCGGCCGGGGCGACCTGGCAGAACCTGTACTGCGACAGCAAGAACATGGAAGCGACCGGGGCGCAGACCCAGTACCCGATCCAGACGGGTTCGGCGATCCCCTCGCTCAACAAGGTGTCCGTGCAGGGCTTCCCGCTGTTCGACCTCGGTGTCCCGGACATCTACAAGGAACAGATCTGGAAGCAGGACTTCGAGAAGAACGGCCCGGCGAACCTGAACATGTTCTGGTTCTCCAACGACCACACCGGCGGCCCGGCCAACGCGGCGGCCGAGGTCGCCGACAACGACCTCGCGGTCGGCCGGATGGTCGACGAGATCTCGCACAGCAAGTACTGGAAGGACTCGGCGATCTTCGTCGTCGAGGACGACTCCCAGAACGGCCTCGACCACGTCGACGGCCACCGCGCCCCGGTCCAGATCATCAGCCCCTGGGCCAAGCATGACACCGTCGACAGCCACTACTACTCGCAGATCACGATGGTCCGCACCATCGAGCAGATCCTCGGGATCCACCCGATGAACCAGCTCGACAGCGCGGCCACCCCGATGTACGGGGCGTTCAGCCTGAAGCCGGACGACACCCCGTTCACGGCCGAGCCCAACCGGACCTCGCTGACCCTCGGCGTGAGCCCCCAGCCTTCCTGCGGCTCGGACACCCCGGCCCCGCAGGACCGCAAGGCGGCACTCGCGCCGACCTCCGCAGCGGTGCCGCAGGCCCAGCAGAACCTCGCCGCCGAGTGGAAGACCTGGGCGTCCCACCAGCGGCTGACCGGCCCGCACGCCGTGCCCGACTACGCCAACAACGAGCAGATGAACCGCTACACCTGGTACCAGACCCACAACTGGACCAAGCCGTACCCCGGCGACAAGAAGGTGTACGCGCCCGCCGACGTGCCGGGCGCCTACCTGCCGTCGGCGGAGAACGACGGCTGACACGCGCCCAGCGCGCAGCGGACCCCGGGCCGACGTCACACCGGCCCGGGGTCTGCGTGCATCCGCGGGCGCGTAGGAGCACCCTGGAAGCAGGTCTTCCGGAGGTGATCGTCATGATGCACACCGCAGTGGGATGGCACGTCGAGCTGGAGTTCCAGGAGGACGAGACGCACACGCGGGCGGTCGCGCTGGTACGTCTGTCCGACGGGACGGAGGTCAAGGCCCATGGGCATGCGAGCCGGCACCACACCGACGCGAATCAGCCGCGTGTGGGGGAGGAGATCGCCGGGGCGCGGGCGCTGAATGAGCTCGCCATGCAGCTGCTGACGAAGGCGCATGGGGAGATCGACTCGGCGTCGGGGCGGACCTCGCACTCCATCAACGTATGAGCCGCAGGGGTCCCGTCACGTGAGAGAGACGCGGACCGCCCGTACCAGCGCCTGAGCCCGCGGATCCGCCGTCACGCTCTTGCGGAAGCCGTTGGTGACATAGCCGAAGGCGATGCCCGAGTCCGGGTCGGCGAAGCCCAGGGCGCCGCCGCGGCCCGGGTGGCCGAAGGAGGTGGGGGACAGGAGCGGGGATGCCGCTCCGTGGAGCATGTAGCCGAGGCCGAACCGTGTGCCCACCACCAGCACGCGGTCCGGTCCCGCGCTGCGTTCGGTGCGGGCCAGCTCCACGGTCTCCGGGGTGAACAGCCTTGTGCCGCCGTCTACTTCGCCGATCAGGGAGGCGTAGAAACGCGCGAGGCCCTCCGCCGTGGCGATGCCGTTGGTGGCGGGCAGGGCAGCCGCGCGGTAGGCGGGGTCGTTCTGGTCCGGGAAGGGGCTGATCGCGGCGAAGGCGCGACGGGTGAGGGAGTCCGGGTCCTCGTAGGCCTCGGTGACCGAGCGCTTCGGGCGCGAGCGCAGACCGCCGACGGGCTCGGGCCCCTCCACGCGCCCGGCGCGGCCCACCCGGCCCGCCTCCGACTCCGGCAGGCCCAGCCACAGGTCGAGCCCCAGCGGCCCGGTGACCTCCGCCGCGAGCCACTCCCCGGCCCACCGGCCCGTGACGCGCCGTACCAGTTCGTCGAGCATCCAGCCGTACGTCAGCGCGTGATAGCCGTGATCGGTGCCCGGCTCCCACGCGGGCGCCTGCGCGGCGACCGCCTCGGGGCCGCGGTGCGGGTCCAGCGCGTCGGACGGCGTGAGCGGACGGTCGAGCACGGGCAGCCCGGCCCGGTGGCTCAGCACGTGCTGCACCAGCAGCCGCTCCTTGCCGTGCGCCTTGAACTCCGGCCAGTACTCGCCCACCGGCGCGTCCAGGTCCAGTTCCCCGCGCTGCTGCAGCAGCAGGAGTACGGCGGCGGCGACCCCCTTGGTCGCCGAGCGCACGACCTGGGCAGTGCCCTGCTGCCACGGTTCGGTGCCGTCGACGTCCTTCGTGCCGCCCCACAGGTCGACGACCTTGCGCCCGTCCCGGTACACGGCGACGGCCGCGCCCCGGTCCCCGAGCGCCTCGAAGTTCCGTACGAACGCTTCCCTGACCGGCTCGAAGCCCTCGGCCACCGCACCGTGCACGTCCACGCCCGTGCGCCTCCCGCCTGTGTGTGCTTCCTACTCACCCAAGCAGAATCGTCACGTCGATGTTCCCGCGGGTCGCGTTCGAGTACGGGCAGACCTCGTGCGCCGCGTCCACCAGCTGCGCCGCGACCTCCTGGTCAAGGACCGGCAGTGAGACGCTGAGGGCGACCGCGAGGCCGTAACCGCGCTGCTTGTTGGGGCCGATGCCGACCTTCGCGGCGACCGTGGAACCAGTGAGGTCGAAGCCGGAACGCCGGCCGACCAGCACCAGCGCGTTGTGGAAGCACGAGCTGTAGCCGGCCGCGAACAGCTGCTCCGGGTTGGTGCCGTTGCCGTCCCCGCCCAGCTCCGGCGGCATCGCGACCTTGACCTCGATCTGCCCGTCCTGGCTGGTCACATAGCCGTCCCGGCCGCCGTGCGCCGTCGCCTCGGCGACGTACATGATTTTCGTCGGTCGGGTGTCGGTGTCGGTGTCGGTGAGATGGTCACTCATGGCGCTCATGGTTGGCCCCCCAAAACGAGTGCGCGCAAGTACATCGTGCACAAGATACTGGCTGGTAGGTCAGCAGCCGGTCCCAGGGGGTGGGAACCGTGAGTAACCCGAGATCAGCGCTCTGCGGCCGCTTCGGCCCTCGCCGCCAGTCGCCGGAGGTCTTCGCGGAGGCGTGCGACCTCGGGCGCTTCGAGCCCCGTCGCCGCGAGCAGCGCGCCCGGTACGCACGCCGCGCGCTCCCTTAGCTCCTCCCCGCGCCCCGTGCACGCGACCAGCACCGAGCGCTCGTCATGCGCCGCGCGCTCCCGCCGCACCAGGCCCGCCGCCTCCAGCCGCTTCAGCAGGGGCGAGACAGTGCCGTAGTCGAGCCGCAGCGCCGTCGCCAGTTCCTTGACCGGGATCTCGCCGCGCTCCCACAGGACGAGCAGGACGAGGTACTGCGGGTAGGTGAGGCCCAGTTCGTCGAGGAGCGGGCGGTAGGAGGACGTCACCGCGCGCTGCGCCGCGTACAGCGCGAAGCAGAGCTGGTCGTCGAGCAGCAGTGAGCCCTCAGAGCCGGTCCCGGCCGCCGTGTCGTCCGCGTTCGTCACGCGCCCATTGTCACGGACCGCGGGTCGAAACCGAAGGGCAGCTCCAGGCGGTGGGCGCGCATCAGGTCCTCGTCGGAGAGGAGCTCGGCCGTCTTGCCGTCCGCCGCGATCACGCCCTCGCTGAGGACCAGGGAGCGCGGGCACAGCTCCAGGGCGTACGGCAGGTCGTGCGTGACCATGAGGACGGTGACGTCCAACGACCGCAGGATGTCGGCCAGTTCGCGTCGGGAGGCCGGGTCGAGGTTGGAGGACGGCTCGTCCAGGACGAGGATCTCCGGTTCCATCGCGAGGACGGTCGCCACGGCCACCCGGCGCCGCTGCCCGAAGGAGAGGTGGTGCGGGGGGCGGTCCTTGAACTCCGCCATGCCGACCCGCGCGAGCGCCCGGTCGACCCGCTCCTGCAGCTCCGGCCCCTTCAGCCCGGCCGCCGCTGGACCGAACGCCACGTCCTCGCGGACCGTCGGCATGAACAGCTGGTCGTCGGGGTCCTGGAAGACGATGCCGACCCGGCGGCGGATCTCCGCCATGTGCTGTTTGCCGACGGGCAGCCCGGCGACCGTGACCGTGCCCGCGCCGCCGGTCAGGATGCCGTTGAGGTGCAGTACGAGGGTCGTCTTGCCGGCACCGTTCGGCCCGAGCAGCGCGACCCGCTCGCCGCGCCCGATCGTGAAGTCGACGCCGAACAGGGCCTGGTGGCCGTCGGGGTAGGCGAAGGCGAGGCCGGAGACCTCGAGAGAGGCAGGGGAAGCAGTACTCACAGGGTCCATCCCAGCAGGCAGACGACGAGGGCGGCGAAGGGGAGCGTGAGGGCGTACGACCACTGCGCCCGGGAGGCGGTCACCTCGTCGATCACGGGCATCGAGCCCGCGTAGCCGCGGCTGACCATGGCCAGGTGGACGCGCTCCCCGCGCTCGTAGGAGCGGATGAAGAGGGCGCCGGCCGACTTGGCGAGCACGCCCCAGTGCCGCACGGCCCGCGCCTCGAAGCCCCGGGACTCGCGCGCGATCCGCATCCGCCGCATCTCGTCCGTGATGACGTCGCCGTAGCGGATCATGAAGGACGCGATCTGCACGAGCAGCGGCGGGAGCTTCAACCGCTGGAGGCCGAGGAGGAGTTCGCGCAGCTCGGTGGTGGAGGCCAGGAGGACGGAGGCGGCGACACCCAGCGTGCCCTTGGCGAGCACGTTCCAGGCGCCCCACAGGCCGTTCACGCTCAGGGACAGCCCCAGGACGTCCACCCGCTCGCCCTCCGCCACGAACGGCATCAGCACCGCGAACGCCACGAACGGCACCTCGATCAGCAGCCGCTTGAGCAGGAACCCGGCGGGCACGCGCGCGAGATGCGCGACGAGAGCGAGCAGCACGGCGTACAGGCCGAACGCCCACACCGCCTCTCGCGGGGTCGACACCACGACCACCACGAACGCGAACGCCGCGGCGAGCTTGGTGTGCGGCGGCAGGGCGTGCACGGGGGAGTGCCCGTGCCGGTAGAGCCGGTGCGCGTGTCCCGCTCCCATGTCACAGCCCCGTGTTCGCAGGGGAGACGTCCGCGCCGCGCCGTCTGCGCACCGCCCAGAACACCGTGCTGCCCGCGACGACCGTGACACCGACGCCGATCAGGCCCGCCACGCCCTTGGAGACGCGGCCGTCGGTGATGTCCTTGACGCCGTAGCCGGCGAGCGGGGAGCCGGCGGAGGCGTGCTTCTGGGTCTTCTTGTCGATGCCCTGGTCCTGGGCGACCTTCATCAGGCCGTCGGGGTTCGCGTTGGCGTAGAAGCTGACGAAGCCCGCGAGGACGAGGGAGGTGACCAGGCCGGTGACCCACAGGGTGCGCCGGGAGGCGCGCGCCGCGACGGGTGCCGGGCGGGACGAGGGAGCGTCCACGAGTTCGCCGTTCACCCGCAGCTTGAGCTTCTGCTCCAGGCCGCGCGCGCCGTACACGAGATCCGGGCGTACGGCGATCACCGCGCCCACGGTCAGTCCCGTGATCGCCGCCTCGCCGATCCCGATCAGCACGTGCACGCCGATCATCGCGGTGGCGACCTTGCCGATGGAGACGTCCGTGGTGCCGCCGACGGCGTAGATCAGCGTGAAGGCGACCGCCGCGGCCGGGACCGAGAGGAGCGCGGCGACGAAGGAGGCCGCGGTCACCGAGCGGCGCCCCCGTGGGAGGAGTTTCACCAGGCCGCGGAAGACGGCGTATCCGACGACCGTCGTGACGATCGCCATGTCCGTGATGTTCACGCCGAGCGCGGTCAGGCCGCCGTCCGCGAAGAGGATGCCCTGCATCAGCAGGACGACGGACACGCACAGGACGCCGGTGAAGGGGCCGACGAGGATCGCGGCGAGCGCACCGCCGAGCAGATGGCCGCTGGTTCCCGCCGCGACGGGGAAGTTCAGCATCTGCACCGCGAAGATGAAGGCCGCGACCAGCCCGGCCAGCGGCGCCGTCCGCTCGTCCAGCTCACGGCGGGCGCCGCGCAGGCTCACCGCGACGGCGCCCGCGGCGAGGACTCCGGTCGCGGCGGAAACGGGGGCGTTGATGAATCCGTCAGGCACATGCACCGTTCGATGATAGTGCCTTGTTGCGAACTACTTGCAAGAGCGAGGGGCTTGTGGCGGGAGTTGTCCCACGCCAAGGGGCGCGCTCGGGAAAATATGGGACATTAGGAGGGGGTGGACGCACAGCTTCCACACAGGACACGCAGCGTGAGAGGGCCGTCACGATGTCTGTAGTCGAGCAGTACGCACGAGCCCACCTGGTCACGGATGCGGCGGTACCGGAGGACGAGACGGTACCCGTGGTCCTGCGGTACGACCCCGAGGTCGACCCGCGTGAGGTGCGGGTCGGCTTGCCCGGGGCGGACGAATGGAGCTTTTCCCGTTCCCTGCTGGAACAGGGGCTGCGGGCGCCTGCCGGCAACGATGAGGTGCGGGTGTGGCCCTGCGGGCGGGTTCAGGCCGTCGTCGAGTTCCACTCGGCGGAGGGTGTCTCGGTTGTGCAGTTCGAGTCGAAGACTCTGCTGCGGTTTCTGCGCCGCACCTATATGGCTGCGGCGCCTGTTGGTCGGTGATCGTCTGCGGCGCCGTTGTGGCTGGTCGCGCCCACGCGGCGGAGCCGCAAATAGACACAGCCCCGCGCCCCCCGGGGCGCCCCCCGGGGCGCCGCCCCCGGGACGCCCCGTCAACTCAGCCGCCCAGCTTCAGCAGCGCCGCCACGATCGGCCCCGCCGTGTCGCCTCCGTGGCCGCCTGCCTGGACCACGCCTGAGGCGGCGAGGTCGCCGCAGTAGGCGGTGAACCAGCCGTTCGGCTTCTTCTGGCCGTCGACCTCGGCCGAGCCCGTCTTGGCGCCGCAGCCGGACATGCCTGCCATCGCCTTGGCCGCCGTGCCGTAGGAGGCCGTGTAGGACATGACCTCCTTCAGTTCGGCCTGGGTTTTCGAGGACATCGTGCGGGAGGCCTTGGCCAGGGTGCGGTGGTCCACCGACGGGGCGACCAGGTACGGCTGGTGGAAGGTGCCGGTCGCCACCGTCGACGACACCGACGCCATGTTCAGCGGGTTCATCCGCACCCCGCCCTGCCCGATCAGCGAGGCGCCCATCTGCGCGCCGCTCATCACCGGGACCGAGCCGTCGAAGGTCGGGACGCCGATGGACCAGTTGTTCAGGCCAAGGCCGTAGACCTGCTGGGCCTCCTGCGTCAGATCGCTGTTGGACAGCTTCGGCGCGAAGTTGATGAAGGCGTTGTTGCAGGAGGCCCCGAAGGCCAGCTTGAACGTCCCCTTCTTGATCTCGGAGTCGCCGTCGTTGTGGAACGTCCAGCCCGCGAGCTTGTACGTCTTGGGGCAGGGGTGCGACTGGTCGGGGTGGACGAGGTCCTTCTCGAACAGCATCGTCGACGTCACGATCTTCATCGTGGAGCCGGGGGCCAGGGAGCCCTGGAACGCCACGTTGAAGCTGGGGCTGTGGTTCGCCACGGCCAGGATCTCGCCGGTGGACGGACGCATGACGACGACCGAGGACCTGTCCTTCGCGGCGACCTGCTTCTCGGCGGCGGCCTGGAAGACCGGGCTCAGCGTCGTGTTCACCCTGCCCGGCGTGCCCTTGGTCAGCGTCAGCAGCGTCTTGTCGGACAGCTTGGCCTTCTGCGACGCCTTGCCGCGCACCACGTCCAGCTCGACGCCCGCCTTGCCGCCCGCGGTCTTGCCGTACTTCTCCCGCAGACCGTCCAGGACCGGGCCGAGCGAGGGGTACTTCGCGGTCGTCAGCTCGCCGCCGTGGCGGTCGTACGCCTTGACCGGCGGCGTCCCGGCCTCGCCGGTGACCAGGGTGTCGCCGTCCCTCAGGTCGGGGTGGACGACGGAGGAGTGCCAGTCGACGTACGGCTTGCCGTCCTCCTTCTTGCGCACGACCGTCAGCGCGCTCTGGTACGAGAGCGGCAGCTTGGTGCCCTTGTAGGAGACCGTGCCCTTGACGGAGAAGGGGACCTTGTCGCCGGTGCGGGTGCCCTCGGTGACGGTGGCGCCCGTGATGTGGGCGTCCTTGGTGAAGCCGGTGAGCAGGGCGGTGGCCGCCGCAGGGTCGTTCGTGGCGGCGGCGGCCTGGGTCACCTTGCCCTGCTGCCAGCCCGTGAGGAACCGCTCGGCGGTCGTCTGGACCTCGGTCGCGGACAGCGGACCGGTCTTGACGGCCTTGTGGTCGGAGGCCGCGGACGTCGAGGCCGACCGGTCGTCGGCCGATGCCCCGCCGCCGTACAGCGCGTAGGCGCCGAAGCCGGCGCCGCCGATCACCACGGCGATCATCCCGCCGACCACGGCGGGTTTGGTCTTCGGTCGCTCGGCGACGCGCCTTCTGTTGCCCACTGTTCCGTTCCTCCGAGAGATCCCCTGGGTCCCCGTTGCCACATCCATTCCAACCAACGACGGCAACAGCCTAGAGTCCCTTCCTCAACGGGTGACTTCAGGAGCCCGTCCGTAGCACAGCTGCGACAATCGGCCCGGCCGCCGTGCCGCCGTGGCCGCCCTCCTCGGTCATGGCCGCCGCCGCGAGGTCACCCCTGAAACCCGTGAACCAGCTGTTGGACACGGCCTGTCCGTCGACCTCCGCGGAACCGGTCTTCGCGCCGAAGTCCCCGCTCAGCCCGGCCATCGCCTGCGCCGCGGTGCCCTGGGTCGCGGTGAGCCGCATCATCTGCTTCAGCTGCGCGGCGGTGCTCGCGGGCAGGCCCTTCGCGGCGGCCAGCTGACGGTCGTCGAGCTTCGGCGAGATCAGATACGGCTGCCGGAAGGTGCCGGTGATGGCGGTCGCCGTGACCGACGCCATGTTCAGCGGGCTCATCTGGACCTGGCCCTGGCCGATGGCGTTCGCCGCCCGGTCCGGGCCGCTGACCGTGGGGACCTTGCCGTCGAAGGAGACGATGCCGGTCTTCCAGTTGTCCTGGCCGAGCCCGAACCGGTCCTGGGCCTCCGTGGTCAGCGATGAGTCCGAGAGCGGCTTCTCGTCGATGAGCTTGATGAAGGCCGTGTTGCAGGAGCGCAGGAAGCTGTTGGCGAGCGTGGCCTTCTCGTTGGGCTGCATGCCCTTGAGGTTCTTGAAGGTCTGGCCCTGCCACACGGCGTCCTCAGGACAGGGCGCCGGGCCGTTCATCGAGGTCACGCCGTTGTCGATGAGCATCGCGGCGGTGATGATCTTCATGGTGGAGCCGGGTGCCACCTCGCCCTGGAAGGCCGCGTTGAACTGGTCCCTGCGGTTGTTCGCGACCGCGAGGACCTCACCGGTGCTGGGCTTGACGGCCACCACCGACGACTGCGCGAACTTCTTCACCGCTGTCTCGGCCGCCGCCTGCGCGCTCGCGCTGATCGTGGTCCGCAGCCTGCCCGCCCTGCCCTTGGTGAGGGTGAGCAGCGAGGTGTCGCCCGCGTCCGGGGACTCGTGCTTGATCGCCAGCTCGATGCCGGGAGTGCCGCCCGCCTTGTCGCCGTACCGCTCGCGCAGGGTGTCCAGGATCGGGCCGAGCGAGGGGTACTTCTCCTTCGTCAGTACGGCCCCGTTCCGGTCCACGGCCTCGATCGGCGGGTTCGCCGCCTCGCCGGTGAACAGGGTGTCGCCCTTCTGCAGCTGCGGATGGACCACGGACGGCCGCCAGTCGACCAGCGCCCGCCCGGTGCTCTTCCCGCGCACGACGGTCAGCTCGCTCCGGTAGGTCAGGGGCTTGGACCTGCCGCCGTAGGACACCGTCGCCCTGACCGTGTAAGGAACGCTCGCGCCGTTCGCCGTGCCCGGTGTGATCCTCACTCCGGTGATGTGCGCGGCATCGCTGTAGGAGGTCAGCAGCGGTTCGGCCGCGGCGTCGTTGTTCGTGTACGTCGCCGCCCGGGCCGCCTGGCCCTTCTCCCAGGCCGCAAAGAACTTCGCCGAGGTCTCCTTGATCTCGTCGCTGCTCGGCGGACCGGTCTTCACGGACGTCGATCCGCCCGGACCCCCGTCGCCGTTCAGCGCGGACACGATGTTGTACGCGCCGTAGCCGGCGCCGCCCACCATCACAGCGAAGACGCTGCTGATGACGGTGACCTTGACCCCCTTGCCCATGAAGGGCTCCCTCCCCGTTCCCCGTTGGTGCTCGCACTGTATGGGGCGTGAGGGGGAGCTGTGAGGGGTGTTTCCGTATGTTGTCCGATCGGAGAGGCCGAAGGTCCGCTATACCCAGGTATCGAGCCACATACGTGAACGCCATTCGTCGATCGGGATGGCGGTGCCGGTGTACAGCGGCCAGAAGTAGATGAAGTTCCAGGCGATCAGCAGGACCAGTACGCCCGCCCCCGTCGCGCCCGCCACCCGGCGGGTGTCGCTCGACCCCGGCGGCCCGACGATCGCACCCAGCAGCATCGCCACCGCCAGACAGAGGAACGGCACGAAGACGACGGCGTAGAAGAAGAAGATCGTCCGCTCCTGGTACAGGAACCAGGGCAGATAGCCGGCCGCGACGCCGCAGGCGATGGCACCCGCCCGCCAGTCGCGGCGCAGCAGCCAGCGCCACAGGATGTACAGGACCGCGAAGCAGGCCACCCACCACAGCAGCGGGGTGCCGATCGCCAGGACCTCGCGGGCGCACTTCTGGCCCGCGTCCACGGGGCAGCCGTCCTTGCCGGGCGAGGGGGACTCGTAGAAGTACGAGACCGGGCGGCCGTCGACGATCCAGCTCCAGGGGTTGGACATGTAGGTGTGCGGCGAGTGGAGGTTGCGGTGGAACTCGTAGACCTCGTGCTCGTAGTGCCACAGGCTGCGCCACCAGTCGGGGAACAGCCAGGTCCAGTTGCCGCCCCTGCCGTCGGTGGCGGCCCAGTTGCGGAAGTAGCCGCCCTTGCCGTTGGTGGGGGAGAGGATCCAGCCGGTCCAGGAGACCAGGTAGGTGACGAGCGCGACCGGGACCGTGGCCACGAACGTGACGGCCGCGTCCGGCAGCACCGCCCTGTACGGGTTGCCGGCGCCGGCCACCTTGCGGGCGCCGATGTCCCACAGGACCGCCATCAGGAGGAACGCGACCATGATGTACAGGCCGTTCCACTTGGTGCCGATGGCCAGGCCCAGCATCAGGCCCGCCAGCCAGCGCCACGGGCGCCAGCCGAGACGGGTTGTTTCGGCGATGTGCGCGTCCGGGCGGACACGGCCGTCGGCATCCGGCTGGAGAGCGGCCGCGAGTTTCTCGCGCGCCTTGTCACGGTCGATGACCAGGCAGCCGAACGCGGCCAGCACGAAGAACATCAGCACGCCGTCCAGCAGCGAGGTGCGGGCCATCACGAAGGCCAGCCCGTCGACCGACATCAGCGCGCCCGCGAGGCAGCCGAGGAAGGTCGAGCGGAAGAGCCGGCGGCCGATGCGGCACAGCATCAGGACCGACAGCGTGCCCAGCAGCGCGGTCATGAAGCGCCAGCCGAACGGGTTGAACCCGAAGATCAGCTCTCCGAGCCCGATGACGTACTTGCCCACCGGCGGATGCACCACGTACGCCGCGTCCACCGGGATCCTGACGTGCCCGTTGAGGGCCAGGATCTGGTCGTTGGCGTTCTTGTCCCAGTTGACCTCGAAGCCGCGGTGGACGAGCGCCCAGGCGTCCTTGGCGTAGTACGTCTCGTCGAATATCACCGCCTTCGGGCTGCCCAGATGCCAGAACCGCATCACGCCCGCCATCAGCGTGACCAGCAGCGGGCCGCCCCAGGCCGACCAGCGCGTGATCCGCTCGATGAGCGCCGGCGGCACCCCGAGGACCTGCCACACCCGCGGGCTGGGCTGCACGTACGGCGGCACCAGACGCTCGCGGACGTCGCTTCTCGGCCCGGCCGTATAGCCGAAACGGCGCAGCCGCTGCTGCCACGACGGCCGCTGGTCCTGCGGGCTCTGGCCTTGCCGGGTGTCCGGGGAGGACGCGGTACTGGTCACCGCGCCATCGTAGGGAACCGTTCTGTGTGAGTCCCGTGCATGGGCGCCAAGGGCTCGGATGCGTCCCCTCGCAGTCGCCCTGGGAGGATGGGGGCGTGACCGGAATCCTCGTACTCGCAGGCACCCCCATCGGCGACATCGCGGACGCGCCGCCCCGGCTGGCCGAGGAGCTGGCGGGGGCCGATGTCGTGGCCGCCGAGGACACCCGGCGGCTCAGGCGGCTGACGCAGGCCCTGGGCGCCACGCCCAAGGGACGGATCGTGTCGTACTTCGAGGGCAACGAGAGCGCCCGTACGCCCGAACTCGTCCAGGAACTCGTCGGCGGCGCGCGTGTGCTGCTCGTCACGGATGCCGGGATGCCCTCGGTGTCCGACCCCGGGTACCGGCTGGTCGCGGCCGCCGTGGAGAAGGACATCCGGGTCACCGCCGTGCCCGGCCCCTCCGCCGTGCTCACCGCGCTCGCGCTGTCCGGGCTGCCCGTCGACCGGTTCTGCTTCGAGGGGTTCCTGCCGCGCAAGGCGGGCGAGCGGCTGACCCGCCTGAAGGAGGTCGCCGAGGAGCGCCGGACCCTCGTCTACTTCGAGGCCCCGCACCGCCTCGACGACACCCTCGCCGCCATGGCCGAGGCCTTCGGCACCGAGCGGCGCGCCGCCGTCTGCCGGGAGCTGACCAAGACGTACGAGGAGGTCAGGCGCGGCGGGCTCGGCGAGCTGGCCGCCTGGGCCGCCGAGGGGGTGCGCGGTGAGATCACCGTGGTCGTCGAGGGCGCGCCGGAGAAGGGGCCCGAGGAACTCGACGCCGCCGAACTGGTGCGCAGGGTGCGGGTGCGGGAGGAGGCGGGGGAGCGGCGAAAAGAAGCCATTGCGGCGGTTGCGGCAGAGGCCGGGCTTCCCAAAAGGGAAGTGTTCGACGCCGTTGTGGCCGCGAAGAATGCCCCTTCGGCCAGTGGTTCGTGAGACTTTCGTGAAGTGGGCCACACCCCCTCTGAGCAGGGCGCATCTCGCCTGAGCAAGCGCCCCACAAACAGGCAAAGCAAGGTCGTGAAAAGCAAAGCCCAGACCCCCTGAGCGGGGTCGCTGTGGCAAGGAAAATCCAAATCGGCTCCAACAGTCGACAGGGCTGATGCATTCGCTCCGCCAGAAGCGTCCACTGATTGAAGGGACGCACCCGTCCCTTGGTCCAGCAGATCAAGAGGAGCTGGCATGAGCGAGATCGCAGGGCAGTCCGGCCTCCGTGGCGCGGCCACCGCAGTCGTCCACGAGTCGTACTCCTTCGCCTGCATGCGCTGCGGGCACGGCTGGGAGCAGTCGTACGAGATAGAGCACCACAATGACGCCGAGGGCCACGAGTTCGTGATGTACGTGGCCGAGGGGCAGGTCGTGCCGTCTCCGCTGTCCAAGCCCACCTGCCAGAACTGCGACAGTCACGTCGTACGGATCATGCGACCCGGGCAGGTCTCGTCGGTGCGCGACGCGGTGCACAAGCAGCAGCGCCGGTCGCCGCAGACCGAGGCCCAGGAGCCCGCAGCCGAAGGGGCCGAGGGCGCCGAGGCCGGCGAGCGTGACCACCACTGGCATCTCTCCGATCTCCTGCACCCCTTCCACCGCAAGGCGAGCTGACAGCTCCGGCGGCGGGGCGGGCATGCCCCTTTCGTAGGATCGGAGCATGCCCTCCTCCAGCTCAAGCGAGAAGACCGTCGACAAGAGCGCACCGCCGCTCCCGGAACCCCTCCGGGTCGCCGTCGCCGACTCCCACACCCACCTCGACATGCAGAACGGCACGGTCGAGGAGGGCCTCGCGAAGGCCGCTTCGGTGGGCGTGACGACGGTCGTGCAGGTCGGCTGCGACGTTCGGGGCTCGCAGTGGGCCGCCGAGACGGCGGGACGGCACGAGGCTGTCCACGCGACGGTGGCCCTGCACCCCAACGAGGCGCCGCGCATCGTCCACGGAGACCCGGACGGCTGGTCGAGGCAGGGTGCGCGGGAGGCGGGGGGCGCCGCGGCGCTCGACGAGGCGCTCGGGCAGATCGATGCGCTGGCCGGACTCACCCAGGTCAAGGGCGTCGGCGAGACGGGCCTCGACTACTTCCGCACCGGCCCCGAGGGCAAGGAGGCGCAGGAGGCCTCCTTCCGCGCCCACATCGAGATCGCCAAGCGGCACGGCAAGGCCCTCGTCATCCACGACCGCGACGCCCACGCCGATGTGCTGCGCATCCTCAAGGAGGAGGGCGCACCCGAGCGCACGGTGTTCCACTGCTACTCCGGGGACGCGGAGATGGCTCAGGTGTGCGCCCGCGCCGGGTACTTCATGTCCTTCGCCGGCAACATCACCTTCAAGAACGCCCAGCAGCTGCGGGACGCGCTCGCCGTGGCGCCCCTGGAGCTGGTCCTGGTGGAGACCGACGCGCCCTTCCTCACACCGGCGCCGTACCGCGGACGGCCCAATGCGCCGTATCTCATTCCGGTCACGGTGCGCGCCATGGCCGCCGTGCGCGGCATCGACGAGGACGCGCTGGCGACGGCCCTCGCGGCGAACACGGCCCGAGCATTCGACTACTGAGCGTAGTCGTTCATAACCCTACGATCACGCTCGTGCGGACTCGCGTTCGTCGCGTTCGTAACTCTTCGTCATCACGCCGCTTTGGAGAGTGATACGGGCTCCGCTAGGTTCTGGTGCCCGATCCGGACCCCTCTGGACCCCTACGGCCCCTGGAGCGTGTCGGCGTGAGCAACTCGCAGTACTCGCAGTACTGGCAGTACGGGACGTATGAGGCGTACGACCCGGCGTATCCGCCGGCGTACGCCTACGACGTGCACAGCGCGCAGACCCTGGCCTACGGCGTGCCCGGGGCGTACGAGGACACCTACCGGCCCGCTTACGAGGCGGCCCAGGTACCCGAGCCGCCGCTTCCGCGGCAGGTGGGGAGCGCGGCGGGCGAGGAAGTGCCCGCGCCCGCCGCGCGCGCCGGAACGGGACGCAGGCGCCGGGCCGCACGACGGCGCAGGGCGCGGCCCATCGAGCTCCCGGACGGCTCGATGCGCCGGCTGCTGCCGCAGGCGCTGGTCGTCGCCTTCCTGGCCGGCGGCACCACCGCGTTCGTCGCCAAGGACAAGGCCATCGAGCTGAACGTCGACGGCAAGCCGCGCACCCTGCACACCTTCGCCGACGACGTGACCGAACTGCTCGACCAGGAGAGCGTCGACGTGGGGGCGCACGACGTGGTCGCGCCCGCCCCCGGCACGGCGATCCGCAGCGGTGACGAGATCGTGGTGCAGTACGGGCGTCCGGTGCGGCTCACCATCGACGGGCACCGGCGCGAGGTGTGGACGACGGCGGACACCGTGCAGGAGGCGCTCGAGGAGATGGGGGTGCGGGCGCAGGGCGCGTATCTGTCCGCTGCGCGCTCCCGGCACATCGGACGCGCCGGGCTCTCGCTCGACGTGCGCACCGAGCGCTCCGTCACGGTCATGGCCGACGGCCACGCACGGACGGTCCGCACGAACGCGGCGACCGTGCAGGAGGTCGTCGAGGAGGCCGGGGTCCTGCTGCACGGCGAGGACACCACCTCCGTCCCGGCGGACAGCTTCCCGCGCGACGGGCAGACGGTCACCGTGCTGCGGGTCACCGGCACCAAGGAGATCCGCGAGGAGGAGATCCCGTTCAAGGTGCAGCGGGAGGAGGACCCCGGGCTGTTCAAGGGGACGGAGGTCGTCGACCGGGCGGGACAGCCGGGGCTGCGGCGGATCACGTACTCCCTGCGCATCGTCAACGGAGTCCGGCAGAAGCCGCGCCTCGCCGGCACCGAGGTGGTGCGCGAGCCGCGGCCGCAGATCGTGAAGGTGGGCACGAAGCCGCTCCCGACGTCCGTGCGCGGCGCCGACGACCTGAACTGGAAGGGCCTCGCGGCCTGCGAGTCGGGCGGCCGCCCGCACGCCGTCGACCCCTCGGGCACCTACGGCGGCCTCTACCAGCTGGAGTCCCGCACCTGGCAGAGCCTCGGTGGCACCGGCCGCCCCGAGGACGCGTCCCCGGCGGAGCAGACGGCCCGTGCGAAGAAGTTGTATGTACGGCGGGGGGCGAGCCCCTGGCCCCATTGCGGGGCGCGGCTGCACGGCTGAGCTGCTGCCCGGCTGCTGTTCGACCGCGGGCCGGTGGGGGCTGATCGCGCCCACGCGGCGGAGCCGCATATCGATATAGCCCCGCGCCCCTAAAAGCCGCGGAGCTGCGGGCAGTCGTGCCGCTAGGGGCGGCTCCCGACCCAAAGAGAGCGGCACCCCGCACGCGCGGGCAAGCAAACCTACCCCCCGGCCACCTGCAGTGCAGGGCACCTGGCACCCCCCGGCTCCACACCCCCGTACCCTTGTCGCCGTGAGCAGCAGCCCCACCCCCGACGCCCTCCTGGGCCCCGCCGACATCCGCGAACTGGCGGCAGCCCTCGGCGTCCGCCCCACCAAGCAGCGCGGTCAGAACTTCGTGATCGACGCGAACACGGTCCGCCGCATCGTCCGCACCGCCGACGTCCGCCCGGACGACGTGGTCGTCGAGGTCGGCCCGGGGCTCGGCTCCCTCACCCTGGCGCTGCTGGAGGTCGCCGACCGCGTCACCGCCGTCGAGATCGACGACGTACTGGCCGCGGCGCTGCCCGCCACCATCGCGGCCCGCATGCCCGACCGCGCCGGCCGTTTCGCGCTCGTCCACTCGGACGCGATGCACGTGACCGAGCTGCCGGGCCCCGCTCCCACCGCGCTGGTCGCGAACCTCCCGTACAACGTCGCCGTGCCCGTGCTCCTGCACATGCTCGAGACCTTCCCGAGCATCGAGCGCACCCTGGTCATGGTGCAGTCCGAGGTCGCCGACCGCCTCGCCGCCGCACCCGGCTCGAAGGTGTACGGCGTCCCGTCCGTGAAGGCCAACTGGTACGCCGAGGTCAAGCGGGCCGGCGCCATCGGGCGCAACGTCTTCTGGCCCGCCCCGAACGTGGACAGCGGCCTCGTCTCGCTGGTCCGCCGCACCGAACCGCTCAAGACCACCGCCTCACGGCGCGAGGTGTTCGCCGTGGTCGACGCGGCCTTCGCCCAGCGGCGCAAGACCCTGCGGGCCGCGCTCGCCGGCTGGGCCGGGTCGCCCGCGGCGGCGGAGGCGGCCCTCGTCGCCGCCGGGGTGTCGCCACAGGCGCGCGGAGAGGCCCTCACGGTCGAGGAGTTCGCGCGCATCGCCGAGCACGCCGAGACCACCGCGAACAAGGAGCCCGGTCAGAAGTGAGCGTCACCGTACGCGTACCCGCCAAGGTCAACGTCCAGCTCGCGGTGGGTGCGGCCCGCCCCGACGGCTTCCACGACCTGGCCAACGTCTTCCTTGCGGTCGGCCTCTACGACGAGGTCACCGTGACGCCCGCCGACGAGCTGCGCATCACCTGTGAGGGGCCGGACGCCGAGCAGGTGCCCCTGGACCGTACGAACCTCGCGGCGCGCGCGGCCCTCGAACTCGCCCGGCGGCGGGGCATCGAACCGGCCGTGCACATCCACATCGCCAAGGACATCCCGGTCGCCGGCGGCATGGCGGGCGGCAGCGCGGACGGCGCGGGCGCGCTGCTGGCCTGCAACACGCTGTGGCAGACGGGCGCCTCCCGGGCCGAACTCCTCTCCATCTGCGCCGAGTTGGGCAGCGATGTGCCGTTCAGCCTGGTGGGCGGGGCGGCGCTGGGCACCGGGCGTGGCGAGCAGCTGCGCACGCTGGAGGTCGGCGGCACCTTCCACTGGGTGTTCGCGATGGCCGACCGCGGTCTTTCCACCCCGGCCGTCTTCCGTGAGTTCGACCGGCTGGCGGAGGGGCTCGACATCCCCGAACCCGTCGCCTCCGAGGAACTCCTGCGCGCCCTCGCCAAGGGCGACCCGGACGCGCTCGCCGCGGCCGTCTCCAACGACCTGCAGCCCGCCGCCCTCTCCCTCTTCCCGGAACTGGCCGACACCCTCGCCGCGGGCCGCACCGCGGGCGCCCTCACCGCGCTGGTCTCCGGCTCGGGCCCGACGACGGCCTTCCTCGCCCGGGACCGGGAGTCGGCGGCCGAGGTGGCCGAGACTCTGCGCAGTTCGGGCGCGTGCCGGATGGTGCGTACGGCGTCGGGGCCCGCGCCGGGGGCGACCGTGATCTGAGTGGGCGTACGGCTCAGAGGTTGTCGATGGCGGTGAGGTCGATGTCGATGGGGTACGGCTTGTCGACCTTGATGCGATCGCGATGCATGCCCATGTGGACGTACGCGTGGGTCAGTGAGTCGATTTCGTAGACGTGGACGACGGGCCTGCCGTCCGCCCCGCTCGCCTCGACGCGCCAGAAGTTCGGGATTCCGGCGGCGGCGTATTTCTGGGGCTTGGTCGTGCGGTCGCGGGACTCGGACTCGGGCGAGACCACTTCGACCGCCAAAACTACGTCGTCGGCCTGGTAGCTCGTCTGGTCCTGGCCGGTGATTGCGTCGGTCCGGATCACACTCACATCGGGTTCGGGGCCGTTGCGCCTGTCGAGGACCACCGTCATCTCCCGGCTGACCTTGAATTCGGCAGGCAGGCCGCTGTTGCGCAGGCCGAAGACGAGCAAGTCGACCACGTTCCCATGGAATCGACGCTGCGGACTCACGAAAACCAGGCTCCCGTCGATCAGCTCTGTGTGCGGCGGGAGATCCGGCAGCGTGAACAGGTCGTCCACGGTGTACCCGTCCAGCGGCGGCACCGGCCACTGGACGCGGCGCTCTACGGACTCGGCGGTCATGGTTCCTCCCATGGACGGGATCCTGCTGCCCGTCCTCCAAGGTAGCGGCCCATTCCCGATCACGTCATCACAAAGAGTGACCACGCGGATCATGCGGAACCAGATGGGCGGCGCCGGACCGTGACGCCGTACGCGATCTTCGCCCGATCTCCACACGAACGGGCCGGATTTCCACTCGGATGTACGGCAATCGCGGTACTGGTGGGGCGGGTGGGGCCAATAGGGTCGGTTGCACTTTCAAGCGCCCGGTGTGGCGCACCTACGCCTCTGCACAGCCGAAGGGTCACGCACGTGTCCGAATCCCCCACACCCTCCCCTGACCATCGCAGGAAGCGCTCTCTGTCCCGTCGCGGCGTGATCGGCGCCGCCGCTGCCGTGGCCGGCGCGGCCGCCGTGACCCCGGCGGTCTTCGCGGCCACCGACTCCGGCTCGGGTGACGGAGACGGCACCGGTTCCGGCTCCTCCGGCACGACACCGGAGAAGTTCCCCGCCACCCGCACCGAGGCCGCCACCGGCACCGGCGAGGCCACCACCGCCTTCGCCGCCTCCTACGTCGGTGTGCGCTGGTCCGGCGCGAAGGACGGCACCGCGATCCGCCTCGCGGACGGTGACTGGCAGACCGTGACCGCGGGCTGCTCGGCCGTCGAGGACGGGGGCAGCGCGCTGGTGGCGGCCCAGAACGCCACCGCCTATGAGGTGAAGGCGTCGGGCGGAGTGTCCGACGTGGCCTCGCTGGCGATCGACGTCACCGACGGTCCCGACCGCACCTTCCAGGTGCCCAGCGAGCCGACACGCGTGCGCGGTGTGCGCTACCTCTCCCGTCCGGCGTGGGGCGCCGACGAGTCCAAGCGGTACAAGGACGGCAAGGTCAACTCGCCCGAGAAGTACTACCCGTTGCAGATCATCACGGTCCACCACACCGCTACTCCGAACAACGATCCCGACCCCGCTGCGACGGTACGCGCGATCTACGAGCTCCACGCGATCACCAACGACTGGGGCGACATCGGCTACCACTTCCTCATCGACGAGTCCGGCACCGTCTACGAGGGCCGGTACTCCGGCGACGACGGCATCCCCGCCTTCAACCCAGACGGCGACCTCGTCACCGGCTTCCACTCCGTGGGCTACAACTCGGGCGCCCTCGGCATCGCCCTCATCGGCACGCTCACCGAGCAGGGCCCCACGGACGCGGCCAAGGCGTCCCTGACCCGGCTGATCAAGGTGATCTGCCGGTTCAAGGGCCTCGACCCCCAGGCGAGGGTCACCTACGTGAACCCCGTCAACGGCACGAAGAAGGACACGAACACCATCGGCGGGCACCGCGACTACTTCGCCACCGAGTGCCCCGGCCAGGTGATGTACGACCTGCTCGGCGAGATCCGCGCGGCCGCAGCCCGCTGACCTGCGGTGCTCCGCCGCGGGCTCGGTCACCGACCGGCGCACATTAGGCTGGGAGGCTGACCCCCGCGGCCCAGCCGCATGTCGACACAGCCCCCTGGGCAGGAGCGTAATGGCCGTCAATCTGGTCAATGTCGAGAACGTCAGCAAGGTGTACGGCACTCGTGCCCTCCTCGACGGCGTGTCCCTCGGCGTCTCCGAAGGCGACCGGATCGGGGTGGTCGGGCGCAACGGCGACGGCAAGACCACCCTGATCCGCATGCTGGCCAAGCTGGAGGACGCCGACACCGGGCGGGTCACCCACTCCGGCGGCCTCCGCCTCGGCGTGCTCACCCAGCACGACTCCCTCGACCCGCAGGCCACCGTCCGGCACGAGGTCATCCGGGACATGGAGGACCACGAGTGGGCGGGCAACGCCAAGATCCGGGACGTGCTGACGGGCTTGTTCGGCGGGCTTGACCTCCCCGGCTTCCCGCAGGGGCTGGACACCGTCATCGCGCCGCTGTCCGGCGGTGAGCGGCGCCGTATCGCGCTCGCCAAGCTGCTCATCGAGGAACAGGACCTGATCGTCCTCGACGAGCCGACGAACCACCTCGACGTCGAGGGCATCGCCTGGCTCGCCCGCCATCTGCGCGAGCGCCGCTCCGCCCTGGTCTGCGTGACCCACGACCGCTGGTTCCTCGACCAGGTCTGCACCCGCATGTGGGACGTGCAGCGGGGTGTCGTCCACGAGTACGAGGGCGGCTACTCCGACTACGTCTTCGCGCGCGCCGAGCGCGAGCGCATCGCGGCCACCGAGGAGGTCAAGCGGCAGAACCTCGTCCGCAAGGAGCTGGCCTGGCTGCGGCGCGGCGCGCCCGCCCGTACGTCGAAGCCGCGCTTCCGCGTGGAGGCCGCCAACGAGCTCATCAAGGACGTACCGCCGCCCCGGGACAGCAGCGAGCTGATGAAGTTCGCCTCCTCGCGGCTCGGGAAGACCGTCTTCGACCTGGAAGACGTCACCGTGCAGGCCGGACCCAAGGTGCTGCTCAAGCACGTGACCTGGCAGCTCGGCCCCGGCGACCGCATCGGCCTGGTCGGCGTCAACGGCGCCGGCAAGACCTCCCTGCTGCGGGCCATGGCGGAGGCGGCACGGACCGAGGGCGAGACGCAGCCCGCCGGCGGGCGGGTCGCCGTCGGCAAGACCGTCAAGCTCGCCTACCTCTCCCAGGAAGTCGCCGAACTCGACCCGAACCTGCGGGTCCTGGAGGCCGTGCAGCAGGTGCGCGAGCGCGTCGACCTCGGCAAGGGGCGGGAGATGACCGCCGGTCAGCTGTGCGAGACGTTCGGCTTCAGCAAGGAGAAGCAGTGGACGCCCGTCGGCGACCTGTCCGGCGGTGAGCGCCGCCGCCTGCAGCTGCTGCGCCTGCTCATGGACGAGCCCAACGTCCTCTTCCTCGACGAGCCCACCAACGACCTCGACATCGAGACCCTGACCCAGCTGGAGGACCTCCTCGACGGCTGGCCCGGCTCGATGATCGTGATCTCCCACGACCGGTTCTTCGTCGAGCGCACCACCGACCGCGTGTTCGCGCTGCTCGGCGACGCCACCCTGCGGATGCTGCCGCGCGGCATCGACGAGTACCTGGAGCGGCGGCAGAAGATGGAGGAGGCGGTCGCGGCCGCCTCGCCCGTCGCGGCCAGGCCCGCCCCCGAGAAGAGCGCCGCCGACCAGCGGGCCGCGAAGAAGGAACTCCAGAAGATCGAGCGGCAGTTGGACAAGATCTCCGAGAAGGAGACCAAGCTGCACGCCCAGATCGCCGAGAACGCCACGGACTTCGCCAAGGTGGCCGAACTCGACGCCCAGCTGCGGGACTTGGCGGGGGAGCGCGAGGAACTGGAGCTGCGCTGGCTGGAACTCGCCGAAGACGCGTGAAGGCTGAGTGAAGGCGCATAACGAGGGCATCACGGGCCGGTTCTCCCTTGGGAACAGGGGCTGAAACGGCCCGGTGTGCTGTCAGTTGCAGGTGATAGAAAGAGGACTTGGCTAGAAATCAGTGACTGAACGGGGGAACGCTGATGACGCAGCCGCCCAACCAGCCGCCGCACGGCGGTTTCGGCGCACCACAGGGCGGTTTCGGAGCACCGCCCCCGCTCCCACCTCAGCAGCCCCCGCAGCAGCAGCCGGGTCCTTATGGCGGGCCGAGCCAGTACCCCCAACAGCCCGGCCCCTACGCCCAACCCGGCCCGTACGGCGCGCAGCCCGGTTACGGCTATCCGCCGCAGCCCCAGTACCCCGGCGCGCCCGGCACCCCACCGCCCGGCTCGGGCAATCCCTTCAAGGGCAGGCCGGGCCTGGTGATCGCGGCGGCCGTGGCCGCGCTGGCCGTCATCGGCACCGCCGTCTACGCCGTGGCGAGCGGGGGCGGCGACGACAAGAAGCCGGTCGCCGGGCAGAGCGACGACCCGAAGCCCACCGCGTCCGGCTCGGGCGGCGGCGGTTTCGACCCCCAGGGCTTCAACGCGAGCCGCAGGACGGGCGAGGCGAAGGTGCTCTGGTACAAGTCGCCCCCGGACGCGCCCGGTGCGGGCGCCGAGGCCCCCGGCATGTGGATCACCGACAAGGCGGCCGTGAAGGCGGCGTACAAGCAGGTCTTCGCCTACGACGTGACCGACGGCAGCCCGGCCTGGGACACCGTCACCTTCCCGCAGAAGATCTGCGCGGTCACCCCGCAGAAGTCGGCCGACGACAAGATCGTGGTGGCCTACGAGAGCGGCACCGGCCAGCGCGCCAAGTGCAACCAGCTGCAGCAACTCGACCTGGGCACCGGCGCCAAGGGCTGGAGCGGCACGCTCCCCGAGGGCGCGCTGTTCGACAGCACCCTGACCGTCTCCCTGTCCCTCAGCGGCCGGACGGTGCTGGTGGGCCGCTCGCAGTCCGGGGTGGGGTACGACATCGACAGCGGGAAGAAGCTGTTCGACAAGAAGAAGTACGGCAGCGCCTGCTTCCCGACCGCCTTCGCCGGCGGCAGCAGGCTGATCTCCGTCGCGACCTGCAACGCCAGCGAGCCGGACGAGCACGACGAGATCCAGGAGCTCGACCCGGCGACCGGCAGGGCCAGATGGACGCGGAAGTTCGACAAGGGCTGGTCGGTCGCGCGGACGTACTCCGTCGACCCGCTCGTCGTCTACAGCACCAACCAGGACAAGAAGGCCTGGAACATCTCCGTCTTCGACTCGAACGGCAAGTTCCGCTCCCAGGTCGGCTTCGACGAGAACTTCGCCCCCCAGTGCGGCTGGGCGCTCCTCGAACGTGACCTCCAGGGCTGCAAGGGCGTGGCGGCTGACGCCAACACCCTCTACCTGCCGACCGACGCGACCACCGGGCCGAACGAGATCGTCGCGATCAACCTCGCGAACGGCAAGGAGAAGTGGCGCGTCAAGTCCCCGGCGGACGAGTCGATGCTGCCGGTGAAGGTCGAGGGCGGCAGGCTCATCGCCTATGTGCAGCCCTCGTACGACGCGGGCGGCCAGGTCGTGTCGATCGCGACGAGCGGCTCCGGCCACACGCCGGTGAAGCTGCTGCAGAACCCGCGGAGCACGGCGGCCCTGGAGAGCGCCGTCTTCACCAAGGCCTTCGACTGGGTCGACGGGCGCTTCTACCTCTCGCCCACCCGGATCAGCGGAAACGACGACTCGAAGGGCAAGTTGATGCTCGCCTACGGCAAGTGACCCTCCCCAGGCTCCGTCGCCCCCGCCGTCCGCTCACGAGGTAGCCGCCACGCCATGACCCAGCCCCCGCCCCCGCCGCCCCACCAGCCCCCGCAGGGCGGCTTCGGGCCGCCTCAGGACCAGCGCCCGCCGCAGCCGCCCCCGCAGCAGCCGGGATACGGCTATCCCCAGGCACCGCAGGCTCCGCAGCAGCCCAACCCCTACGCCCAGCCCGCGCCGCCCTACGGGCAGCCGCCGAACCCCTACGGCCAGCAGGCCGGTTACGGCTACCCGCAGCCGCCCGCGCCGCCGTACGGGCAGCCCGGGCAGCCCGGCGGCGGACGCAAGGGCGGCGGGCAGGCGGCGATCATCGTCGCGGCTGTCGTCGCCGTCGCGCTGCTCGTCGCAGGCGGCGTCTGGTACGCCTCGTCCGGCAAGGACGACGGAAAGAACACTGCATCCGATGGCGCCTCCGGCGCGGGGGCGAGTTCCAGCGGCGGCGGCACCGGAGGCACCGGTGGCAGCACGGCCAGGGGCGACGAGAAGGTGCCCGCCCACACCGCCTCGCAGCTGCTGTTCAAGGTGCCGGTGCCCCAGGTCGACGACACCACCGTCGTCGCCGGTTCGTGGCTCACGGACAAGGCGTATGTGAAGAGCGGCGTCGCCGAGATCAACGCGTACGACCGCGACAAGGGCAGCAAGCTGTGGACGATCAAGCTGCCCGGCCCGGTCTGCACGGTCAGCAGCCATACCACGGACGACGACCGGACGGCTGTCGTCTTCCAGCCCAGGATGCCGCCGAAGGGCAGGTCCGAGGGGTGCAGCCAGGTCGCGGCGATCGACCTGGACGCCGGCAAGAAGCTGTGGACGAAGTCGCTCGGCCCCGGCGGCCGGGTGATGACCTTCGAGAACGTCACCGTCAGCGCGAACACGGTCGCCGCGGGCGGTGACTACGGAGGCGCCGCCTTCGACCTGTCCAGCGGCAGGCAGCTGTGGGGCCCGAAGCCCAAGGACACCTGCATCGACGCCGGGTACGGCGGCGGCGAGAAGCTCGTCGCGGTCCTCAAGTGCGGCTCGTTCAACGATCCGCAGCTGCACATCCAGACCATCGACCCGCAGTCCGGGCAGACGATCTCGGAGTACAAGCTGGCCACCGGCATCGAGTACGCCGCCGTCGTCTCGACGAACCCGCTGGTCGTGGCCGCCGACGTCGGTCACAGCGCGGGCGACGGCAGTGAGATCTCCGACTTCTTCTCCATCGACAACAAGACCGGCAAGCTGATCACCCGGATCTCCGCGCCCGGCAAGGACTACGCGGCCAAGTGCGACGCGATCTCCGAGCTGGAGCACTGCACCGGTGTCGCGGTCGGCAACGGCAGGCTGTACCTGCCGACCGAGGAGCACGACGGCGGCAAGGACTACAGCCGGACCAACGAGATCGTCGCGTTCGACCTGGCCACCGGCAAGCAGAACGGCCAGCGCGCCGACGCCGGCGACGGCTACACGATCACGCCGCTGCGCATGGACGGCGGCAATGTGATCGCGTACAAGCACCCGCCGTACGACAAGGGCGGCCAGGTCGTCAGCATCGACGGCGGCTCCTTCAAGGAGACCAAGCTGCTGGAGAACCCGGCGGCGGGCCCGGTGCGGGACCTGGAGGGCACCCTGTCGCCCGACTACTCCGAGATCCTCTACGCGCAGGGCCACCTGTACCTGGCCGGCCGGTTCGCCGACAAGCTGTCGAGTCCGGCCTCGGGGGAGAAGGTCCTGGCGCTCGCGCTCGGCGCCGGCGGCTGAACCACTGCTCGACGGCTGCGGCCCCGTCCCTGGTCAGGGGCGGGGCCGTGCGCGTACCGCCCATCACCCTCGAATACGCGGAAAGCCAGAAATTCCGTCGATCAGGGGCAGTTCTCACCGGTAGGGGGAGCGCAATGTCGAACAAGCGTGTAGCTTCCGGGGGCATGAAGAGCGGGGGAGCCGGGTGGGGGCTCCTGTCCGCGAGGGCCGGTGGGCATCCATAGTGCGGCAGCCATGGGGATCCATCGGGGGGACTGGGGGGTTGCTCGATGGGAGTGCGGCTCATGGTGGTCGACGACCACCGACTGCTCGCCGAGGCGCTGGCCTCGGCGTTGAAGCTGCGGGGGCACCGGGTGCTCGCCGCGGCGGCGCCTGCCGCGGGCGCGGCCGAGCTGGTGATCACCCGTGCGCCGGAGGTGTGCCTGCTGGGTACGGCGACACCGGCCGAGCCGGGCATCTTCGACCCGGTGGTGAAGATCAAACGGGAGCGTCCGCAGGTGGCGGTCCTGGTCCTCGGCCCGGTACCGAGCCCGCGCGGCATAGCCGCCGCCTTCGCCGCCGGCGCCTCGGGCTACGTACGCCATGACGAGCGCATAGAGGGCGTCGAGCGCGCCATCATGAAGGCGAGGGCGGGCGAGGCGGCGGTGGCCCCGCAACTCCTCCAGGGGGCCTTCAGCGAACTGCTCAACCCCGCCGCCCAACCGGACGACGAGGGGCAGCGCCTCCTCCAGATGCTCACCCCGAGGGAGGTGGAGGTCCTGGTCCGGGTCGCCGACGGCGAGGACACCCGCCTGATAGCGGCCGGCATGGGCATCGCCCCGAGCACCGCGCGCACCCACGTCCAGCGAGTCCTGATGAAGCTGGGCGTGGGCTCCCGCCTGGAGGCGGCGGCCCTGGCGGCACGGACGGGACTGCTGGACCGGGCGGGGCCGATGAGCCCCGCCCCGCAGCAGCCGTCCCCGTGAGGCGCCGCGGGCGCCTCACGGGGCGCGGGGCTGTGTGAACCCGCGCCCGGCAGACGGCCGTCATAACCAACGGCGCTACTCCGCCTCCTTCTCCTCAGGCACCGCCGGAGGCGTAGGCCGCAACCGAAGCCACACCAGGAAGAAGATGCCGAGCAACAGCATCCCGATCCCGGTCCACAGGTTGATATTGACCCCCTGTGCCTTGTCGATCGCGGCCTGACCGTCGGTGATCCCGGCGATCGTCACGATGACCCCGTACAGCACGAACAGCCCACCGATGATGCGCCGCAGGTCAAAAATGCGGGCCGCGGTGGCGGACTGCGCCTGCAGCTCGGTGACCTCGCGCTGGACGTCCTTCTCGGAGTAACCGGAGTACTCGGACATGACTCCTCAATCCTCCCGCGGTCAGAACGAGAACGGGATGTAGCAGGCGGCAGCAAGGACGATCGCACCCCAGCCCAGCAGGGCCGGCCGGCGGTACCAGGCGTCGTCGCCGGCGGCGGGCGGCTCGGACATGCCGGGTGAGGTGGTGCCGTAGACCAGGCCCTGGAGCTCCTCGGCCGGCTTCGGCCTGGTGAACAGGGACACGACCACCATCACCACCGCGCCGGCGACGAAGCCGACGATCGCGGAGACGAAGTTGGCGCCCTGGTCGGAGGGGATGTCGATGATGCCCTGCTTGTAGATCACGAAGTAGTTCACCATCGCGGCCACCGTGCCCGCGAGCAGCCCCCAGAAGCCGGACTTCGTGGACGCCCGCTTCCAGAACATGCCGACGATGAAGACGACGAACATCGGCACGTTGAAGAAGGAGAACAGCGTCTGGAGGTAGCTCATGATGTTCGAGAACGACGAGGCCAGGAAGGCCGTGCCGACCGAGGCGCAGACGCCGACCACCGTGATCAGACGGCCGAAGCGGACGTAGTAGCCGTCCTCGCGGCCCCTGACCACGTACCGGGCCCAGATGTCGTTGGTGAACACCGTGTTGAAGGACGACACGTTGGCCGCCATGCCCGCCATGAACGCGGCGAGCAGTCCGGTGACCGCGATGCCGAGGACGCCGTTGGGCAGCAGCTGCGACATGAGGTAGGGGATGGCGTCGTTGTACTGGTAGCCGGACTTCGTGGTGCCGAAACCGGGGACCAGCGCGGCGGCGACCAGCCCGGGGATCATCACCAGGAAGACGATGAAGATCTTCGGGTACGCGGCGATCAGCGGGGTGCGCTGAGCGGCCGAGAGGTTCTTCGCGGACAGGGCGCGCTGCACCTCGGCGAAGTTCGTCGTCCAGTAGCCGAAGGACAGCACGAAGCCGAGGCCGAGCACGATGGTCAGCCAGTTCGCGCCCAGCGGGTTGCTGCTGCCGATACCGGTGCCGCCCCAGGCGGTGGTGAAGTTCGCGCCGTGGGTCGCGGTGAGCTTGTCGGTCAGGCCGCCCCAGCCGCCGACCTTCTTCAGACCCAGCACCACGATCGGGATCAGGGCCGCGAGGATCACGAAGAACTGCAGCACCTCGTTGTAGATCGCGGAGGAGAGACCGCCGAGGGTGATGTACGCCAGCACGAAGGCGCCGGCGACCACGATCGCCACCCACTGCGGCCAGCCGAGCAGCGCCTCGACGACGATGGCGAGGGCGTAGAGGTTCACACCGGCGATCAGGATGGCGGCAAACGCGAACAGGATCGAACTCAGCAGATGTGCCCACTTGTCGAAACGGAGCAGCAGCATCTCGGGGACCGAGCGCACCTTGCTCCCGTAGTAGAAGGGCATCATCACCAGGCCGAGGAAGACCATGGCGGGGATGGCACCGATCCAGTACCAGTGCACGGTGTAGGCGCCGTACTGCGCGCTGTTCGCCGCCATACCCAGGATCTCGGTGGCGGCCAGGTTGGCCGAGATGAACGCGAGACCGGTGATCCAGGCGGGCAGGGAGCGCCCGGAGAGGAAGAAGTCGAGGCTGGTCTTGACCGATCTGCGGGCGGCGAATCCGATGCCGAGGACGACGGCGAAGTAGATGCCGAGGATCGTGTAGTCGAGCCCGTTCGTGGGGAGTCGTAGCTCGGCGGCCAGTTCCATGGTCCGGTATGTGGGGGTTTGCATAAGTACTCGCTTCGTTGCGTGAACTGATACAGAGCGGAACCTACGCCTCCGTGTTCAATATCCAAACACTTCTACTGATGCTCTTTGTTGGATTGTGATGTTGACGGATGTGAGGGGGCGATGTTCCAATGTGTTTGGTTCTGTTTGATGATTGATGTGGCTCGAATAGGGAGTCCGCAGTGAAGAAGACCTCGACCCGCCTGGCCGACGGTCGCGAGTTGATCTACTACGACCTGCGCGACGACCACGTGCGCGACGCGGTGGACCACCGGCCGCTGGAACGGACCGTCACGACCTCCGAGATCCGCCGTGACCCGCTGCTCGGCGACGCGATCGCGGTCGCCTCGCACCGCCAGGGCCGCACCTACCACCCGCCGGCCGACGAGTGCCCGCTGTGCCCCTCCCGGGACGGCAGACTGAGCGAGATCCCGGACTCGTCGTACGACGTGGTCGTCTTCGAGAACCGCTTCCCCTCCCTGGCCGGAGACTCCGGCCGCTGCGAGGTCGTCTGCTTCACCTCCGACCACAACGCGTCCTTCGCCGACCTCACCGAGGAGCAGGCCGCGCTGGTCCTGGAGGCATGGACGGACCGTACGTCCGAGCTGTCGCATCTCCCCTCCGTGGAGCAGGTGTTCTGCTTCGAGAACCGGGGCGCGGAGATCGGCGTGACGCTCGGACATCCGCACGGCCAGATCTACGCGTACCCGTTCACGACGCCTCGCACCGCCCTGATGCTGCGCCAGGTCGCCCAGCACAAGGAGGCGACGGGCGGGGAGAACCTCTTCGACGCCGTCCTGCGGAGCGAACTCGCCGGTGAGCGGGTCGTCCTGGAGGGTGAACACTGGCTGGCGTTCGTGCCGTACGCCGCGCACTGGCCGTACGAGGTCCACCTGTACCCCAAGCGCCGCGTGCCGGACCTGCTCGGTCTGGACGAGGAGGCGCGCACAGAGTTCCCCAAGGTCTATCTGGAACTCTTGAGGCGCTTCGACCGGATCTTCGGCGAAGGTGAACCGCCCACGCCCTACATCGCGGCCTGGCACCAGGCCCCGTTCGGTGCGCTGGAGGACTTCGAGGGCGTCAACCGTGACGACTTCGCGCTCCACCTCGAGCTTTTCACCATCCGCCGAACCTCCGGCAAGCTGAAGTTCCTCGCGGGTTCCGAGTCCGGCATGAACGTGTTCATCAACGACGTGCCGCCGGAGCGCGCGGCCGAGCGACTGCGAGAGGTAGCGAGTTGATGAGCGGTAAGTACCTGGTCACCGGGGGCGCGGGCTATGTCGGCAGCGTGGTCGCCCAGCATCTGCTGGAGGCGGGCCACGAGGTCGTCGTGCTCGACAACCTCTCCACGGGCTTCCGGGAGGGTGTCCCGGCCGGTGCCGCCTTCATCGAGGGCGACATCCGCGACGCCGCCAAGTGGCTCGACTCCTCCTTCGACGCGGTCCTGCACTTCGCCGCGTTCTCGCAGGTCGGCGAGTCGGTCGTGAAGCCCGAGAGGTACTGGGACAACAACGTCGCCGGCACGATGGCGCTGCTCGGCGCGATGCGCGAGGCCGGCGTCCGCAAGCTCGTCTTCTCCTCCACGGCCGCCACCTACGGCGAGCCGAAGGAGGTCCCGATCGTCGAGTCGGCGCCCACCTCGCCGACCAACCCCTACGGCGCCTCGAAGCTGGCCGTGGACCACATGATCAGCGGTGAGGCGGCCGCCCACGGTCTGGGCGCGGTCTCGCTGCGCTACTTCAACGTGGCGGGCGCCTACGGCAAGCAGGGCGAGCGCCACGACCCCGAGTCGCACCTCATCCCGCTGGTGCTGCAGGTCGCACAGGGCAGGCGGGACGCCATCTCCGTCTTCGGCGACGACTACCCGACGCCGGACGGCACCTGCGTCCGCGACTACATCCACGTCGCGGACCTGGCCGACGCCCACCTGCTCGCACTGAAGGCCGCCACCCCCGGCGAGCACCTCATCTGCAACCTGGGCAACGGCGAGGGCTTCTCGGTCCGCCAGGTCATCGAGACGGTCCGGCAGGTCACCGGCCACCCGATCCCCGAGGTCGTGGCCCCGCGCCGCGGCGGTGACCCGGCGGTCCTGGTGGCCTCGGCCGCCACCGCCCGCGAGAAGCTGGGCTGGAACCCGTCCCGCGCGGACCTCGCGGGAATCGTCGCGGACGCGTGGGAGTTCGCGCGGGCCATCAGCACAGCAAGGGAGCAGTAGTGGGCGCAGTGCAGGTGCGGGACGGTTTCGTGGAGCTGTACGGAACCGCGCCCGAAGGTGTCTGGTCGGCGCCGGGCCGCGTCAACCTCATCGGTGAGCACACCGACTACAACGACGGCTTCGTGATGCCCTTCGCGCTGCCGCACACGGCGATCGCGGCGGTCTCGCGCCGCACGGACGGCGTCCTGCGCCTGCACTCGGCGGACATCGAGGGTGACGCGGGCGGCGTCGTGGAACTCCGGCTCGACGACCTGGCCCCGGAGGCGGACCACAACTGGACCGCCTACCCGGCGGGCGTCGTCTGGGCCCTGCGCGAGGCCGGCCACGCGGTGACCGGCGCGGACGTCCACCTGTCGTCCACGGTCCCGTCCGGCGCGGGCCTGTCCTCCTCGGCGGCGCTCGAGGTGGTCGTGGCCCTCGCCCTGAACGACCTCTTCGAACTGGGCCTGCAGCGCTGGCAGTTGGCCCGGCTGTGCCAGCGTGCCGAGAACGTCTACGTCGGCGCCCCCACCGGCATCATGGACCAGACGGCCTCCGCCTGCTGCGAGGAGGGCCACGCGCTGTTCCTCGACACCCGGGACCTCTCCCAGAAGCAGATCCCCTTCGACCTGGCCGCTGAGGGCATGCGGCTGCTGGTCGTGGACACCCGCGTCAAGCACGCCCACAGCGACGGCGAGTACGGCAAGCGCCGCGCCGGCTGCGAGCGGGGCGCGGCCCTGCTGGGCGTCGACGCGCTGCGGGACGTCCCGTACACGGAGCTCGACGCCGCGCTGGAGCGGCTGGGCGACGACGAGGAGGCGGTTCGCCTGGTCCGTCACATCGTCACGGAGGACGAGCGGGTGGAGAAGGTCGTCGCCCTGCTGGAGGCGGGCGAGACCCGGGCGATCGGCCCGGTTCTGATCGCCGGGCACGCATCCCTGCGCGACGACTTCCGCATCTCCTGCCCGGAGCTGGACCTGGTCGTCGACACGGCTCTCGCCTCCGGCGCTCTCGGCGCCCGTATGACCGGCGGCGGCTTCGGCGGCTCGGCGATCGTCCTCGCGGAGGCGGCCGACGTGGACACCATCACCAAGGCGGTCGAGGAGGCGTTCGCCTCCAGCGGTTACGCGGCTCCGAGGGTGTTCGAGGCGGTGCCTTCGGCGGGAGCACGCAGGCTCAGCTGAGCCGCTTCGTCAGCGTGTATTCGGTGATCCCCGGCGGATAGTCGGGGATCACGCACACCACGTCGTACCCCTGCTTCCGGTAGAACCCCGGCGCCTGGAAGTCCCAGGTCTCCAGCCGGGCCGAGGTGCAGCCCCGCTCGTCGTGGGCGATCCGTTCCGCCTCCGCCAGCAGCCGTGAGCCCAGACCCGCGCCCCGCCATCGCTCGTCGACCCACAGGTAGGCGACGTGCAGCCACGTCGTCCAGGTGTGGCCCACCAGGCCCGCGGCCAGCTCGTCCCGCTCGTCCAACACCCAGACGTGGAGCGGATGTTCACGTTCGGCCGGGGTGCCGCGCAGCGCGCGCAGCACGGGGGAGGCCTTTGTGTTGGTGTCGCGCAGCCGGGAACGGAGAAGATCGCGCCGGGTCCTGTCGACTTCTGTCTCAAGACGAAACATGCGGCTCACGATAAACGCGCCGGCCAGCCAGTTCTGCAAATTACCTTCCGCTCCTGGCCCCCGGCCGTACGCTGATGAACAGCACCGGTGGGGGCCGGTGCCGATCAGGGGGCGAGACAGTCGGGTACGACACCCGAAGTGGGGGTAGCAGTTCCGCACAGCGGCGGCCGTGCGGTGTGCCGTTCCGGTTCCAGGTGGTCACAGACGACCTGGGATGCTTCGGGTGCCGTACCTGCGCCCGTGCCGTCTCCCGACAATGGGGTATCCCCTGCTCTTGGAGAGCTTGGGGAAGGGGGTTTCGTGGTTCGCATCCGAGTCCTGGTCGTCGACGACCATCGCATCTTCGCCGAGTCGCTCGCCGCCGCTCTTGCGGCCGAGCCCGACGTCGACGTCTCCGCGGCCGGCAGCGGTCCCGCCGCGCTGCGCAGCCTGGAGCGTGCGGCGGCCGAGGGCCGCCGGTTCGACGTGCTGCTCGTCGACTCCGACCTGGGCGGCAACGTGCCGGGCGTACGGCCCGCCGTGCCCGTCCAGGAAGGCAATGAGGAGGGGCTGGTCGACGGGATCTCGCTGGTCGCCGGCGTGCGTTCCGGGCAGCCGGGCGTACGGATCGTCGTCCTCGCCGAGAAGGACGATCCGCGGCGCGCCGCGCTCGCCCTGCAGGCCGGGGCCTCCGGCTGGGTCGCCAAGGACTGCTCGCTGTCCCGGCTGCTCAATGTCATCCGGGGCGTCCTGCGCGACGAGACCCATCTGCCGCCCGCGCTGCTCACGGGCGTCCTCAGGGAGCTGACGGCCGCGCGCAAGCACCGCACCGAGAGCGAGCGGCTGGTGGAGTCCCTCACGCCGAGGGAGCGGGAAGTGCTGCGGTGCATGGTCGCAGGACTGGGGCGCAAGGCCGTCGCCGAGCGCCTGTTCCTCTCCCCGCACACCGTCCGCACCCATATGCAGAACGTCCTCGGGAAGCTTGGCGTGCACAGCACGCTGGCCGCCGTCGCGCTCGCGCGGCGCGCGGGGGTCGGACCCGTCGACCTTGGGCCTGCGGGCCGGGTGGAGGAGAGCACCAGCGCCTGACCAACACCGCTGAGCGGCGGCGCCCCTGAAGGGGCGCGGGGCTGTATCGATATGCGGCTCCGCCGCGTGGGCGCGACCAGCCACAACGGCGCGGCAGTCGAACAACGGCCCACCGCGGCACTACCCGAACGGCGCCCCCGCGGAGCGCTCAGCCCGGGATGTTGTCGAACGGAGCGGTCAGCTGCCGCAACAGCCCCGCGAGTTCACCGCGCTGGGCACGCGACAGCTCGGCGAGGATCGCGCGCTCCTGGTCGAGCAGTCCGGCCAGGGCCTGGTCCGCGCGGTCCCGGCCCTCGTCCGTCAGCCGCACCAGCACACCGCGGCGGTCGCTCGGGTCGGGCAGCCGCTCCACCAGGCCCTTCTTTGCCAGGCGGTCGATGCGGTTCGTCATCGTGCCCGAGGTGACCAGGGTCTGCGTCAGCAGCTGCCCCGGCGAGAGCTGGTACGGCGTGCCCGCGCGCCTGAGGGCCGTCAGCACGTCGAACTCCCAGGGCTCCAGGCTGTGCTCGGCGAAGGCCAGCCGACGCGCCCGGTCCAGATGCCGGGCCAGTCTGCTCACCCGGCTGAGCACCTCGAGCGGTTCCACGTCGAGGTCCGGACGCTCCCGGCGCCACGCTGCGACCAGTCGATCGACCTCGTCCTCCATGACGATCAGTGTAGTGGTTGTGTCGATGTGAAGTCTCTTGACATCAAGTCTCTTGACATCGAGAGAATTCGCCGGGGAAGGTAGGAGACATGAGCACCCCCACCTGGGACCCCACCCAGTACCTCCGCCACGCCGGCCACCGCGCCCGCCCCTTCGCCGACCTCCTCGCCCGCGTCCCGGCCCTGCCCACCGACCCGCCCCGCATCGCCGACCTCGGCTGCGGCCCCGGCAACGTCACCGTCCTCCTGGCCGACCGCTGGCCCGCCGCCCACATCACCGGCTACGACAACTCGCCGGAGATGCTCGACAAGGCGCACGTCGACCACGCAGGACCCACCCCCGGCGGCGGCCGCCTCGACTTCGCCCCCGCCGACGCCCGCACCTGGGCGCCCGACGAGCCGTACGACCTGATCGTCAGCAACGCCACCCTCCAGTGGGTCCCCGGCCATGCCCAGCGCTTCGGGGAGTGGATCGCGGGACTGAAGCCAGGCGGCACCTTCGCCTTCCAGGTCCCCGGCAACTACGGCGCCCCCAGCCACCGGCTCATGCGCGAACTCGCCCACTCCCCCCGCTGGAAGGACCGCCTCGCCGACACCCTCCGCCATGACGACGCCGTCCTCGCGCCCGAGACCTACCTGGAGCAGCTGACCGCCCTCGGCTGCGCGGCGGACGTCTGGGAGACGACGTACGTCCATCTCCTGACCGGCGAGGACCCGGTGCTCGACTGGGTGAAGGGCACCGGCCTGCGACCGGTCCTGACCGCCCTCGCCGACGACCCGGAGGCCCGGGACGCCTTCCTGGACGAGTACCGGACGGCCCTGCGGGAGGCCTACCCGGCCGGGGCGCACGGTACGGCGTTCCCGTTCCGCCGGATCTTCGCCGTGGCCCGCAGGGAGGCATGAGCCGTGATCACCGCCATCGACCACGTCCAGCTCGCCGCACCGCCCGGCTCCGAGGACCGGCTGCGCGCGTACTACGTCGGCGTCCTCGGGATGACCGAGATCCCCAAGCCGCCGGTGCTCGCGGCGCGGGGCGGGTGCTGGTTCCAGGCGGGTGCCGTGCAGCTGCACCTGGGGATCGAGGCTGCCCCCGCCGGAGGCGGAAAATGTCACTGCCGGCCCGCGAAGAAGGCCCACCCCGGGCTGCGGGTCACCGGCATCGAGCGGTACGCCGCCCGGCTGCGGACTCACGGCGCGCAGGTGGAGTGGGACGAGAACCTGCCGGGCCACCGGCGCTTCTACTCCGAGGATCCCGTCGGCAACCGGCTGGAGTTCCTCGAACCGGTGACCGCTGTTTGAGCCCGCCCGCGACGGTCACCCGCTGAGGTGACATCGACGCCGAACCCGGCAAGGGGTGAGAAACGTGGCGAAGGAAGAGAAGACCAGGGGCAAGAAGGAACAGCTGAAGGGCAAGGCCAAGGAAGCGACGGGTCGCGCCGTGGGGAACGAGCGGATGACCGCCGAAGGCAAGGCCGACCAGATGAAGGGCGACGCCCGCCAGGCGAAGGAGAAGGGCAAGGACGTCTTCAAGCACTGAGCGGGCCGCACCCCAGGGCGCCGGAGTCAGCTCTTCCGGCGCCCGATCAGGTGCGGCTTGGCCTCCAGCCCGTCCAGGCCGTGCCACGCCAGGTTCACCAGATGCGCCGCCACCTCCGCCTTCTTCGGACGGCGCACGTCCAGCCACCACTGACCGGTCAGGGCGACCATGCCCACCAGGGCCTGCGCATACAGCGGAGCCAGCTTCGGGTCGAAGCCGCGCAACTTGAACTCGCGGCCCAGGATGTCCTCCACCTGGGTGGCGATGTCCGAGATCAACGAGGCGAAGGAACCCGTCGACTGCGGGATGGGCGAGTCACGGACCAGGATGCGGAAACCGTCCGTGTACTCCTCGATGTAGTCCAGCAGCGCGAACGCCGCCTGCTCACACAGCTCCCGCGGATGGCCGGCCGTCAGAGAGCTGGTCACCATGTCCAGCAGGCGCCGCATCTCACGGTCCACCACCACCGCGTACAGCCCCTCCTTGCCGCCGAAGTGCTCGTACACCACAGGCTTGGACACCCCGGCCTTCGCCGCGATCTCCTCCACCGACGTGCCCTCGAAGCCCTTCGCGGCAAAAAGGGTGCGACCGATCTCGAGCAGCTGCTGGCGGCGCTCGGCTCCCGTCATCCGGGTGCGCCGCGCTCGCCGCGGCTTCTCATTCGTCGGGGTGCTGCTGGAGTCGGTCGCCACAGCGTCAATCATGCCGCCTGCGCCGACTCCTTCCGGGGCTCGGAGCCCTCCTGGCCGGTGTTACGGCGTGAATCGATACGCGAGCGTGACGGCCAGCGCACGTCGTACGCCCAGCCGAACGCCTCGAACCAGCGGATGATGCGCGCCGAGGAGTCCAGCTGCCACCGCTCCACACCGTGCCGCGCGGAGGTCGGGTCGGCGTGGTGCAGGTTGTGCCAGGACTCGCCGCAGGACAGCACCGCGAGCCACCACACGTTGCCCGAACGGTCACGCGACTTGAAGGGCCGCTTGCCCACCGCATGGCAGATCGAGTTGATCGACCAGGTCACATGGTGCAGCAGAGCCACCCGAACGAGTGAGCCCCAGAAGAACCCGGTGAACGCGCCCCACCAGGACATCGTCGCCAGACCGCCGATCAGCGGCGGCAGAGCCAGCGACAGCGCCGTCCAGAACACGAACTGGCGGGAGATCGCCCGGATCGCCGGGTCCTTGATCAGATCCGGCGCGTACTTGTCCTGCGGCGTCTGCTCCTCGTCGAACATCCAGGCGATGTGCGCCCACCACAGGCCCTTCATCAGCGCCGGAACCGTCTCCCCGAAACGCCACGGGGAGTGCGGATCGCCCTCCGCGTCCGAGAACTTGTGGTGCTTGCGGTGGTCCGCCACCCAGCGGACCAGGGGCCCCTCCACCGCCAGCGACCCCATGATCGCGAGCGCGATCCGCAGAGGACGCCTGGCCTTGAAGGAGCCGTGCGTGAAGTACCGGTGGAAACCGATCGTGATGCCGTGACAGCCCAGGTAGTAGAAGAAAACCAGCATGCCGAGGTCCAGCCAGCTCACCCCCCATCCCCACGCCAGCGGCACCGCGGCGACCAGCGCGAGGAACGGGACGGTGATGAAGAGCAGCAGCGTGATCTGCTCGATCGAGCGCTTCTGCTCCCCGCCCAGCGTGGCGGAGACGGACGTGTCGCCGGTCGCCTTCGGGGCGTCTTCGATCACATCGGAGCTTGTGGTCATGGGCGTCCCCTGTGGGGTCGAGTGGTTGAGGGTGAGATGCGGGGTGGCCATCGAAACCGTGCCCGGATTCCGTTACGGCCGTCCCTACGGTTCCGTAACCTACGGCGTCGTAAGTATGGCAGCGAGTCACCCGGCGGCAAGAGCCCGAAATCATGCGCGTCCGCATGGACACCTATCCTGGAGTCGGTCGGACAGCGCGGTCCGCTCTGATTCCTTTCCCGGATGTCAGGGCCGTATGCGGCGCCCGCCGCGCGGCCCCGGACGCCGGGTTCCCCTCCCGGACGAGCTTCAACACTGCAAGGAGCCGCACCTGTGAGCAGTGCCGACGACCAGACCACGACGACGAGCAGCGAACTGCGCGCCGACATCCGGCGGCTGGGCGACCTCCTCGGCGAGACCCTCGTGAGGCAGGAGGGCCCCGAGCTGCTGGAACTCGTCGAAAAGGTCCGCCGCCTCACCCGCGAGGACGGAGAGGCAGCCGCCGAACTGCTGCGCGGCACCGACCTGACGACCGCCGCCAAGCTGGTCCGCGCCTTCTCCACCTACTTCCACCTCGCCAACGTCACCGAACAGGTCCACCGCGGCCGCGAACTGCGCGCCAAGCGCGCCGCCGAGGGCGGCCTGCTGGCCCGTACCGCCGACCGGCTCAAGGACGCCGACCCCGAGCACCTGCGCCAGACGGTCCGCCACCTCAATGTGCGCCCCGTGTTCACGGCGCACCCCACCGAGGCCGCGCGCCGGTCGGTCCTCAACAAGCTCCGGCGCATCGCCGCACTCCTGGAGACCCCGGTCATCGAGTCCGACCGCCGCCGCTACGACACCCGACTGGCCGAGAACATCGACCTCGTATGGCAGACCGACGAACTCCGCGTCGTCCGCCCCGAACCCGCCGACGAGGCCCGCAACGCCATCTACTACCTCGACGAACTGCACGCCGGCGCCGTCGGCGACGTCCTGGAGGACCTCACCGCCGAACTGGAGCGCGTCGGCGTCAAGCTCCCCGACGACACCCGCCCCCTCACCTTCGGCACCTGGATCGGCGGCGACCGCGACGGCAACCCCAACGTCACCCCCCAGGTCACCTGGGACGTCCTGATCCTCCAGCACGAACACGGCATCAACGACGCCCTGGAACTCATCGACGAACTCCGCGGCTTCCTGTCGAACTCCATCCGCTACACCGGCGCCACCCAGGAACTCCTCGACTCCCTCCAGGCCGACCTGGAGCTGCTGCCGGAGATCAGCCCCCGCTACAAGCGCCTCAACGCCGAGGAGCCCTACCGCCTCAAGGCCACCTGCATCCGGCAGAAGCTGGAGAACACCAAGCAGCGCCTCGCCAAGGGCACCCCGCACGAGACGGGCCGCGACTACCTCGGCACCAGCGAGCTCCTTCAGGACCTCACCCTCATCCAGACCTCCCTGCGCGAGCACCGCGGCGGCCTCTTCGCCGACGGCCGCATGAACCGCACCATCCGCACCCTCGCCGCCTTCGGCCTCCAGCTCGCCACCATGGACGTACGCGAACACGCCGACGCCCACCACCACGCCCTCGGCCAGCTCTTCGACCGCCTCGGCGAGGAGTCCTGGCGCTACGCCGACATGCCCCGCGACTACCGGGCCAAGCTCCTCGCCAAGGAACTCAGGTCCAGGAGGCCCCTGGCTCCCACCCCGGCGCCCGTGGACGCGTCCGGTGAGAAGACCCTCGGTGTCTTCCAGACCGTCAAGCGGGCCCTGGAGGTCTTCGGACCCGAGGTCGTCGAGTCGTACATCATCTCCATGTGCCAGGGCGCCGACGACGTCTTCGCCGCCGCCGTCCTCGCCCGCGAGGCCGGCCTCATCGACCTGCACGCCGGCTGGGCCAAGATCGGCATCGTGCCCCTCCTGGAGACCACCGACGAACTCAAGGCCGCCGACACCATCCTCGAGGACATGCTCTCCGACCCCTCCTACCGGCGCCTGGTCGCGCTGCGCGGAGACGTCCAGGAGGTCATGCTCGGCTACTCCGACTCCTCCAAGTTCGGCGGCATCACCACCAGCCAGTGGGAGATCCACCGCGCCCAGCGCCGCCTGCGCGACGTCGCCCACCGCTACGGGGTGCGCCTGCGCCTCTTCCACGGCCGCGGCGGCACCGTCGGCCGCGGCGGCGGCCCCTCCCACGACGCGATCCTCGCCCAGCCCTGGGGCACCCTCGAAGGCGAGATCAAGGTCACCGAACAGGGCGAGGTCATCTCCGACAAGTACCTCGTACCGTCCCTGGCCCGCGAAAACCTCGAACTCACCGTCGCCGCCACCCTCCAGGCCTCCGCCCTGCACACCGCCCCCCGCCAGTCCACCGAGGCCCTCGCCCGCTGGGACGCCGCCATGGACGTCGTCTCCGACGCCGCCCACACCGCCTACCGCCGCCTCGTCGAAGACCCCGACCTGCCCGCCTACTTCCTCGCCTCCACCCCCGTCGACCAGCTCGCCGACCTCCACCTGGGCTCCCGGCCCTCCCGCCGCCCCGGCTCCGGAGTCTCCCTCGACGGCCTGCGCGCCATCCCCTGGGTCTTCGGCTGGACCCAGTCCCGCCAGATCGTCCCCGGCTGGTTCGGCGTCGGCTCCGGCCTCAAGGCGCTGCGCGAGGCGGGCCTGGACACCGTGCTCGACGAGATGCACGAACAGTGGCACTTCTTCCGCAACTTCATCTCCAACGTCGAGATGACCCTCGCCAAGACCGACCTGCGGATCGCCTCGCACTACGTCGACACCCTCGTCCCGGACGAGCTCAAGCACGTCTTCGACACCATCAAGGCCGAGCACGAACTCACCGTCCGAGAGGTCCTCAAGGTCACCGGAGAGCAGGAACTCCTGGACGCCGCCCCGGTGCTGAAGCAGACCTTCACCATCCGCGACGCCTACCTGGACCCCATCTCCTACCTCCAGGTCACCCTCCTCAAGCGCCAGCGCGACGCCGCAGCCACCGGCGAACAGCCCGACCCACTGCTCTCCCGCGCCCTCCTGCTCACCGTCAACGGCGTCGCAGCCGGCCTGCGCAACACCGGCTGACACCCCGCACACATGAGAGTGCCCCCCGGCTCGTCAGAAGCCGGGGGGCACCCTCATGCCATACGTCAGGCCTTGCGCCGACGCACCACCAGATAACCGCCACCGGCCACCAGAACGGCCGCGACACCCGAGAGCAGGCCCACCGGAGCACCGTTGCCCGTCTCGGCCAGGTCACCGCCGGAACCACCCCGCGGGGACGCGGAAGCGGACGCAGACCCCGGCGAAGGCGCGGAAGAAGACGAAGACCCGGCGGACTCGGACGCCGACGAAGACGGAGACGCGGAAGAAGACGCCGAGGAAGACGCCGACGGAGAAGGCGTGGAACCGCCGCCACCCTGCTCGTCCTTGCAGTCCGTCCAGAACACCTTGTGCTTGGCGGAGCCCTTCTCACCGTCGAAGTTCCAGAACAGCTTGTAGTGCCCGTCGGGCAGCGACAGGTCCGCCGTACGGCCATGACCCTCGGTGTCGAGCGTGATGGCGCCGGTCTTCACCGTCTTGCCCTTCACACCGGCCGTCGGAGCCCAGGCCTCGATGTGCCAGTCGACCTGCTGGACCGCGTCAAAACCGAACGCGTCCAGATAGAACGTGCAGACGTGCGGCTCGTTCTGCTTCAGCTCCTCGCCGGTGGTGGCGTCATGGATCTTCACAGTCCCGTTGTCACCGGGAACAGTGGCGTGAGCGGCAACAGGCGCCGAGAACAGCGCCGCCGCGGCGACGGCGGTCAGAGCGCCGGCGCGGGTGAGGGTACGCATGGGGCAAGTCCATCTTCGAGTTACGGACGGGAAGATGTGGAGGGGGCGGCTCAGCATCCAGCCACGACTGACCCAAGGTCAATCACGAACAGACAACACTCACGCTCTCCACAAGACGGAGAACGGGAAAACCCGTCAGACAGTCACGAAAGCAGCCGTCAGCAACACGACCCCCGACCCCGCCATGACCCACCCGGCCCGCGTCCGCCCCAGCCCCCCGGCCACCACCACCGAAGCCAGCAGCAACGCCCCACCGAACGGGACCCACGCATACAGGATCCCCGCCGGCCCCGACCGCACGACCTCATCGCTGCCCGGCTTCACCACCACCGAGTACGTCTGCCCCTTGCGCACCGCGACCGTCTTCTCGATGACCACCCGGTCACGACCCGAAGAACCCTGCGAAATCGGCGTATAGCGGCCCGAACACGAATCGTCCCCGCACCGCGCCACCTCGATCGTGCCGCGCTCCCGCCCCTTCGTGAGCATCACATACGGAGCCGTCCGCCACGACGCCCACACCCCGGCGATCAGAATCACCACCGCAACCACACCCATCGCCGCAAACCGCCCGAACCGCAAAGCGGCGACCGAGACCCGGTACGAAACCTGACGGGACGAGGCGGCAGAGGCAGGCATGGCCGGGATCATTGGCCATGCCCCCACACCAGGTCAACTCCGGTGGGGGACAAGTCAGGAGTTGTACGTGCTTTGCGCCCGCTCCAACCCCTCGATCACCAGACACTCCACCGCATCCGCCGCCCGGTCCACGAAGTAGTCCAGCTCCTTGCGCTCCGCAGAGGAGAAATCCTTCAGCACAAAATCGGCGACCTGCATACGACCAGGAGGCCGCCCGATCCCGAACCGCACCCGGTGATACTCCGCCCCGAACGCCTTCGTCATCGACTTCAACCCGTTGTGCCCGTTGTCCCCACCACCGAGCTTCAGACGAAGAACGCCGTAATCGATGTCCAACTCGTCATGCACGGCCACCACGTTCGCCACCGGCACCTTGTAGAAATCCCGCAGCGCGTTCACCGGACCGCCGGAGAGATTCATGTACGACATCGGCTTCGCCAGAACCACCCGCCGGTTCGCCGGACCCACAGGCCCGATCCGCCCCTCCACGACCTGCGCCTGCGCCTTCCCCGCACGCTTGAACCTCCCCCCGATCCGCTCGGCCAGCAAATCCGCCACCATGAACCCGACGTTGTGCCGGTTCATCGCATACTCGGGCCCGGGATTCCCGAGGCCGACGATCAGCCAGGGGGCATTGGCAGGGGTGGTCACGTCCATGTCTCCTTATGCGGCAGCCGCTGCCTCCCCCAAGGGAAGGCAGCGGCTGGACAGCTACCGCTGTGGGCAGTCGTTCCGCAAGGCGGAACGGGTGGGCACAGCCTGCAGCGCCGGGCGCTTCGAGGCGGGGCCCAGGAAAACTCAGGCCTCGGCGACCTCTTCGCCCGCGGCCTCCTCGCCCTCCGCAGCCTCCTCGGCCTGCGAGGCCAGGACCTGAAGGACGACAGCGTCCTCCTCGACGGCCAGCGTGGTGCCCTTCGGCAGCGTGATGTCCTTGGCGAGGATGGAGGCACCGGCCTCCAGGCCCTCGACGGAGACGGTGACGGCCTCGGGGATGTGCGTGGCCTCGGTCTCGACCGGCAGCGCGTTCAGGACGTGCTCCAGCAGGTTGCCACCCGGGGCCAGCTCGCCCTCGGTGTGCACCGGGATCTCGACCGTGACCTTCTCGCCACGCTTGACCAGCAGCAGGTCCACGTGCTCAAGGAAACCCTTGATCGGGTCACGCTGAACCGACTTCGGGATCGCCAGCTCGTTCGTCTTGCCGTCGATGTCCAGAGAGATCAGGACGTTCGGCGTACGCAGCGCAAGCAGCAGGTCGTGACCCGGAAGGGTCAGGTGCAGCGGGTCGGAACCGTGACCGTACAGAACACCGGGAACCTTGCTGTCACGACGGATACGACGGGCAGCACCCTTACCGAACTCGGTACGGGTCTCGGCGGTGAGCTTCACCTCGGACATGATCACTCCTCGTACAAAACAGGAACGGACGTGGTCACCCGGCCACGAACGGCCTGCTACGAAGAGCGCGTCGATAACGGACCGCCATACCCCGCCAAAAACGGGTACGGCCTCCCTCGCCGAGCAACTGCAGCAGTCTACTCGGCCAAGGAGGCCACACCCAAAACGATCTCCGACAGAGCCAGAGCCGGCGCCCGCCGGCGCAGAACCCTTACTGCTCGTCGAACAGGCTCGTCACCGAACCATCCTCGAACACCTCACGCACCGCACTCGCAATCGTCGGCGCAATCGACAGCACCGTGATCTTGTCCAGATCCCGGCCCAGCTCAGCCGGCGTCGGCAGCGTGTTCGTGAACACGAACTCACTCACCCGCGAGTTCTTCAGCCGGTCCGCAGCAGGCCCGGACAGCACACCGTGAGTCGCGGTCACGATGACATCCTCGGCGCCATGCGCGAACAGCGCGTCCGCGGCCGCACAGATGGTGCCACCCGTGTCGATCATGTCGTCGACCAGCACACACACCCGGCCCTTCACCTCACCCACGACCTCGTGGACGGTGACCTGATTCGCGACGTCCTTGTCACGCCGCTTGTGCACGATCGCCAGCGGAGCACCCAGCCGGTCACACCAGCGGTCAGCCACCCGCACACGCCCGGCGTCAGGCGAGACCACGGTCAGCTTCGCCCGGTCGACCTTCTCACCCACGTAGTCCGCCAGCAGCGGAAGAGCGAAGAGGTGATCCACAGGCCCGTCGAAGAACCCCTGAATCTGGTCCGTGTGCAGATCCACGGTCAGAATGCGGTCCGCACCCGCCGTCTTCATCAGATCAGCCACCAGCCGCGCCGAGATCGGCTCACGACCACGGTGCTTCTTGTCCTGCCGCGCATAACCGTAGAACGGCACGATGACCGTGATGGACCGCGCCGAAGCCCGCTTCAGCGCATCGATCATGATCAACTGCTCCATGATCCACTGGTTGATCGGAGCCGTGTGGCTCTGGATCACAAAGCAGTCCGCCCCACGCGCCGACTCCTGATAGCGGACGTAGATCTCACCGTTCGCGAAGTCGAACGCCTTCGTCGGGACGACGCCGACCCCCAGCTGCTGGGCGACCTCCTCGGCAAGCTCGGGGTGGGCGCGGCCGGAGAAGAACATCATCTTCTTCTCGCCGGTCGTCTTGATCCCGGTCACAGCTGTCTCCTCAGAGGTGTCTCAACTGGGTGTGCACTTATCACGGTACGCCGTGTCCGGCGCACCCGTTTCCGGTCAGTCCTCGCTCTCGACCTGCCGAGACGCCGCCTCGGCCGCCTGCGCCGCCGCACTACCCGGACGCTTGCGAACCACCCAACCCTCGATATTCCGCTGCTGACCACGGGCCACAGCCAGCGAACCGGGCGGTACATCCTTCGTGATCACGGACCCCGCAGCGGTGTACGAGCCGTCCCCGACAGTGACAGGAGCCACAAACATATTGTCCGCACCCGTCCGGCAATGCGACCCCACCGTCGAGTGATGCTTCTCCTGACCGTCGTAGTTCACGAACACGCTGGCAGCACCGATGTTGGTGTAATCACCGATCGTCGCGTCACCGACGTAGGAAAGGTGGGGGATCTTCGTCCCCTCGCCGATCGAGGCGTTCTTCGTCTCGACGTACGTACCGATCTTGCCCTTCGCACCCAAGCGCGTTCCCGGACGGAGATAGGCAAACGGGCCGACCTTGGCCTGCGGGCCGATGTGGGCACTGTCGGCCACCGTGTTGTCGACACGGGCCCCGGCGTCGACCTGAGTGTCGGTGAGACGGGTGTTGGGGCCGACCTCCGCACCCTCGCCGAGGTGCGTGGAGCCGTGCAGCTGCGTACCCGGGTGCACGACCGCGTCCTGCTCGAACGTGACGGTCACATCGACCCAGGTCGTCGCAGGGTCGATCACGGTGACGCCGGCGAGCATGGCGCTGGTCAGCAGCCGGTCGTTGAGGATCCGCCGCGCCTCGCTCAGCTGGACGCGGTTGTTGATCCCGGCGATCTCGTGATGATCACCCGCGACGGACGCCCCGACACGGTGACCGGCCTCACGGAGGATCCCGAGGACGTCGGTCAGGTACTCCTCGCCCTGGCTGTTGTCCGTACGCACCTTCTTCAGCGCATCCGCCAGCAGCAGACCGTCGAACGCGAACACACCGGAGTTGATCTCACGGATCTCGCGCTGCGTCTCGGTGGCGTCCTTGTGCTCGACGATCTCGGTGACGGCACCGGTCGCCTCGTCGCGGATGATCCGCCCGTAGCCGGTGGCGTCCGGCACCTCGGCGGTCAGCACCGTGACGGCGTTCGAGTCGGCGGAATGCGTCGCGGCGAGCTGCCGGAGCGTTTCACCGGTGAGCAGGGGAGTGTCGCCGCACACCACGACGACCGTGCCGTCGACACTGCCGCCGAGCTCCTCCAGGGCGATGCGGACCGCGTGCCCCGTGCCGTTCTGCTCGGCCTGCACCGTGGTGCGTACGGCGGGGTCGGTCTCCGCGAGGTGCGCGGTGACCTTCTCACGGGCGTGCCCGACCACGACGACGAGGTTCTCGGGGTCCAACTCACGGGCGGCGGCGAGCACATGCCCCACGAGGCTGCGGCCACAGATCTCGTGCAGGACCTTGGGTGTGGCCGACTTCATACGGGTGCCCTCACCCGCTGCGAGAACGACGACGGCTGCCGGGCGAATGGCGCTCACGGGGTTGCCCTTCGGCTGTGGAGTGAGTGGGGACATCCGCAGGATACCGGGGCGTTTCTTGGGGGACATGGGAGCGGGCCCTGACCGTGCGGTCAGGGCCCACTACTTGTCATGCTCCCGGGGAAGGAATCGAACCCTCATTCAATGGACCAAAACCATTTGTCCTGCCTTTAGACGACCCGGGATGGTTCGTCCGCTATGTCCGATTCTCTAGATCGGTGCGGCGTGCAGCCCCTACTATGCCGTACCACCAGCCTTCGATGCGACGGTACAAGTCGGCTCCCTTCAGGACTCTGATGGCTAGGCAGCCGCGGTACGAGTCGCCGGTGTTCTTCCGTACCGTCTTCGGGTTGTGTTTCTTCAGCGTGGTCTTGTAGAAGGCGGAGCGGTCGGCCCCGACGAGTTCGACCCAGTACTGTTCGGCGGCGGCCACGTCGGCGGTCTCGTGGATCATCACGGAGTACCGCAAGCGTTCACGCTCGACGCCGAGTAGGTTCAGCCAGGCGAGGAAGACCTCGATCATCCCGGGGTCGCTGTTGACGAAGATCACGTTTTCTCGTCGGGCGTACGGCTTGTCCTTGCCGCCCTCGGCCCAATAGAGGGCGACGCCGGCAATGAACAGATCGCGGTCGGACAGGTGGCCGATCTCTGCGGTTGCCGATGCTTTGGTCTGTTGGCGCTGCTCGTCCCGCACCGCGAGCTCGTGCTCCCATCTCTTCCGGCCTGCCAGCCTGGCCTGCTCCGCAGGGTCACGTCGCTCCGGCCTCGGCAGATCCCGTACCCACAGCGAGATCGAACTCTTCGAGCACCCCACCTCCACCTGGATCTGGTCGTACGTCCAGCCCTGGAGTCGTAGCTCCCTCGCCCGGTCCCGGAGGTCGTCCTTGGCGTTCGGGCGCTTCGTCCATTCCGGAGGGGGCTCGCCCTCCAGGAGGCGGTTGAGGATGTCGTTGTTGTCGACGTGCAGGCGGTCGCGGATCTGGCGGCGGCTGAGCCCTGCGCGCCGCAGCGCGACCGCCCGTTCCCGCAGTCCCTCGAAGTTGGCGTATTTGCCATCTGAATGTGCCATGGGCATACCGTCAGGGCGGAATCCGGCGTTCCGGGGGCGAACAATGTGCGATTCAGCAGTTCGAGGGATATCGGTCTGTTTCGCTTACGTTCGGTTACGGAGTGTGGTGTAGACCCATCGCGAAAACTCGCCGGAAAACGGGGCGCGGACGCCCGTAGGCTGGAGGCATGACCACGACGGGGGAAGTGCACGCGGCGGCCCGGGGAGGGCCGTGGTGGTGGGCCAGGTGGCGCAGTGCCGTGCTGGACGTGAGCTTGGCTTTTGTGTCCGCGGTGGAGTGTGCGTTCGAGGGTGTTCGGTTCGCTCGGGACGCGGGGATTCCGGTGGCCGCGGGGGTTGTGTTCGGGGTGTTGGCGGGTTCGGCGCTGCTTGTGAGGCGGCAGTGGCCGATTGTCGTCGTGCTGGTGTCGATCGCGATTACGCCGGCTCAGATGGGCTATCTGATGGGGGTCGTCGGGCTGTACACGCTCGCCGCTTCCGAGTTGCCGCGGCGGATCATCGGTTCGCTGGCGGGGATGTCGCTCGTCGGCATGTTGATCGTGATGTTCGTGCGGGTGCGGCAGGACATGGCGCGGGGGTCGTGGGATCTGGGGGACTGGTTCGTTCCGTTCGCTGCGATCACCACCGCGATCGGGATGACTGCGCCGCCTCTGCTTCTGGGTCTTTACGTCGGGGCTCGGCGCCGGCTGATGGAGAGCTTGCGGGAGCGGGCGGACAGTCTTGAGCGTGAGTTGCAGCTGCTGGCCGAGCGGGCCGAGGAGCGGGCCGAGTGGGCGCGGAACGAGGAGCGGACTCGGATTGCGCGGGAGATGCATGACGTGGTCGCCCACCGGGTGAGCCTCATGGTGGTGCATGCCGCTGCGTTGCAGGCCGTTGCCCGTAAGGATCCCGAGAAGGCCGTCAGGAATGCGGCGCTGGTGGGGGACATGGGGCGGCAGGCGTTGACCGAGTTGCGGGAGATGCTCGGGGTGCTGCGGAGTGGGGACGGGGCTCGGCGGTCTGAGCAGTCCGTTCCGTTGGCGGCGGTGGGGGCTGCTGCTGCGGTGGCGGCTTCGAGGGCCGTGGATGAGGGGGAGGGGCCGTGCCTGGAGGAGTTGGAGGAACTCGTCGGGCAGTCGGCGGCTGCGGGGATGGTGGTGGCTCTGTCCGTGGAGGGGGATGTGCGGTCGTATGCCGCTGAGGTCGAGCAGACCGCGTATCGCGTGGTGCAGGAGGCGTTGACGAACGTCCACAAGCATGCGGCGGGTGCGAAGACGTATGTGCGGCTTGCGCATCGGGTGTCGGAGATCGCGATGCAGGTGGAGAACGAGCCGCCGCCGGAGGTGGCTTCGGCATCGTCGGCGCGGTTGCCGTCCGGGGGGAACGGTCTTGTGGGGATGAGGGAGCGGGTGACGGCGCTGGGTGGGGTGTTTGTGTCGGGGCCGACGGATGCGGGGGGTTTCCGGGTGTCGGCGGTGATTCCGGCGGCGTAGCGTCCCTGCCCTTCGCGCTCCTGCCCTTCGCGCTCCTGCCCTTCGCGCTCCTGTCCGTTTCGAGGGTTCAGCCTGCTGTCAGTCGTACGGGTTCGATGCCTGAGATGAGGCTGCCGAGGGCTTGGTCGATGTCGGGGCCGAGGTACCAGTCGCCTGTGTGATCGAGGGCGTAGATGCGGCCTTCGGTGTCGACGGCGAGGAGGGAGTGGGTCTCTGTCTCGGTGCCGAGGGGGCTGACTTCGGTGTCGAGGGCGCGGCCGAGGTCGTTGAGGGTGCGGGCCAGGTGGAGGCCGTGCAGGGGGTCGAGGTGGAGCGCTGCGGGGGCGATCTGGCGGCCGGGTCCGGTGGGGGTGATGTGGAGGCCGCCGAATTCGGCCCAGGCTTCTACGGCGGCGGGGAAGACGGCGTGGCGGTGGCCTGCGGGTGAGGTGTGGTCGCGGAGGGTGTCGGCCCAGATCTCGGCCTGCTTTATGTCCCAGCGTCCGGGTTGCCAGCCGGCGGCGCGGAGGGCGGCGTCGACGGGTACGGGGAAGCGCGTGGTCGAGGTGCGGTCGGGGTGCATCTGCCCTTCGATCGTCGAGTTCGCTGAGGTCACGGTTCGGCGCGGGGCCGTCGTCTTGCTTGTGGGGGTGGGGGGTTCAGTCGTCTGCTGCCGTGGGGTCGACGATGCGGACGCCGTAGTGGGCGCTGAGGGCGGTGCAGGCGCGGCAGGGGGTGGCGAAGCTGCCGTGGAGGGGGTCGCCGTCCTCGCGGATGCGGCGGGCGGTGAGTTTGGCCTGTTTGAGGGCTTTGCGGGCTTCGCCGTGGGTCATGGGTTTGCGGGTGGCGCGTTTGCTGCGGGCGGCGTCGGCGGCGGCTATGTGGCGGGAGATGAGGATGGTTTCGGCGCAGCGGCCGGTGAAGCGGTCGCGTTGGGCGCTGGGGAGGGTGTCGAGGAAGTCCTGGACGAGTGGGTGCAGGGGTGGGGGCTGGTCGCCGCGGGCGGCGGTGCCGGTGAGGGTGGCGCCGCGGACGGAGAGGGCGGCGGCGATGGTGGGGAGTATGCCGTCGCGGCGGTGGAGGAGGGTGGGTGCGTGCGGGGTTTCGGTGGCGCTCCAGCCGATGCGGGGGTCGCCGGACGGCCCGGTGTGCGGTGCCGTGTGTGGTCCCGTCTGCGTCGCGTTCATGATCGTCTTCCCCTCCCGAGCCTCCCCCGGAGGTCACAGAGTGCCAAATGCCGTGGCTGGTGCGGAAGCTGGGGCGGTGCGACACGCCCGGGTTTGGGCGGGCTGTCACGGCGGGGTGACGGCTGGTCACGGAAGCGGAGGGCGGCTGACCGGTGCCCGGTGACCGGTGCGGTCGTACCGCATAGGCTGTCGGCACCGCGATCCACGCGGCCGACGTGTGGAGAGGGTTGTACAGGAGATACGGGGCGGGTTGGCCGGTGGCGGTCATCGCGGTCCGTAACGAACGCCGCAGGGGGCAACCGCCATGACGACAGGTCGGCTCGGGCAGCAAGCCGCGCCGCCGAACGCGGCCTATGCCGGGCAGGTCGTGCATTTCCCGGATCCGGTCCGGGCGGCACGTCACCCGAGAGGGGTACGTGTGGATGAGCGCGGTTACCCCGACTTCTCGCCCTATGCGCGTGCTGCTGCGGAGATCGCGGAGCCGCCGGAGGGTTTCGGTGTCGACGAGTTGCGGCTGACGGACTACGTCTCGGCGAATGCGGCGCTTGCGGCCTCCGGTCATGAACTGTGGGACACGGTGCCGGCGGTGGCGACGCCGCATGGCTGGACGTGGCATCACGTGGTGGGTTCGCGGCGGCTGGAGTTGGTGCCGGTCGAGGTGAAGGCGTTGCTGCGGCATCACGGTGGGATCGCGACGGCGGCGGTGGATCAGGGCAAGCGGGGGACGCGGCCGTTGCAGGAGACGCGGCCGGCGCATTTCGGGTTGCCGAAGTCGGGTGTGGCGGTGACGGAGTCGCAGGTGCAGGGGGTCGAGGAGGACCTCGGGTATCGGCTGCCGGGTGCGTACCGTTCGTTTCTGAAGGCTGCGGGTGGGTGTGCGCCGGTGGGTGCGGCGCTGGATGCCGAGTTGGGGCTGTTGGTCGACCAGCCGTTCTTCACGGTGCGGGACGAGGCGGCGGTCAATGATCTGGTCTACGTCAACAAGTGTCTGCGTGACCATCTGACCAAGGACTACTTGGGTGTTGGGTTTGTGCAGGGCGGTCTGCTGGCGTTGAAGGTGAAGGGCGAGCGGCCCGGTTCGGTGTGGTTCTGTGCGTATGACGACGCGCGGGACGTGGATCCTTCGTGGGCGCCGGCGGAGCGGGTGGAGCGGTTGTTGCTGCCGTGCGGTGAGGACTTCGACGCGTTCTTGTCGCGGCTTGCGGGCAATCCGCCGGAGTTGGAGACGGTGGCGAATCTGATGGTGGACGGCGGGTTCGCGCATTCCGTTCCGGTCTCTTCCGTCTCTTCGGTGGGGGAGTGAGCGTTGCGATGGTGACCTTCGCGCAGGCGCAGGAGCGCGCCGAGGAGTGGATCAACGGGGATGTGCCGGCGTATCAGCATCGTGAGGTGCGGGTGCGGGAGTTCGGTCTTGGGTTCGTGGTGTGGGCCGAGGACCGGGCGGAGGGGCCGCGTTCGGACGGGGGTCTGCAGCGGCTGGTGATCGCCCGGGACAGCGGTGAGGCGACGCTGTGGCCGTCGCTGCCGGTGGGTGAGGTGATTCGCCGGTACGAGGAGGAGTACGGCCGGCGGGACGAGGCCGTGGAGCCGGCGCCGGCGGCTTCGGCGCGGGTGGATCTGAATCAGACGTCGTTCCTTTTGAGTCCGCCGGAGTGGTTGCAGGAGGCGGCGGACAAGCTGGGGATGGCGGATCGGCGGGGTGGCGCGGCTGCTTCGGCGGGTGAGGGTGCGGGGTGGCCGGAGGCCGGGGCGGGTGGTGACGCGCCGGCGGGGCCGACTCCCTGGGCGGGGACGGACACCAACGGCGGCGGCGAGGACCTTTCCGTGCCGCTGCCCGCGACCGTGTTCGCGCCGCCGCTGAACGATGCGGGCGAGGAGACCCCGCCGGACGCCGAGACGGCGCTGATGGCGGGCGGCAGCCGGCTTCCGCGGACGACGGAGGAGAGGGCACAGGCTGAGCCGGGGGCTCCGGGTGGTACGCCTGCGCCGCCTCCGGGGTACGGATATCCGCAGGGTGCGGGGGCGCCGCCTCCGCCGCCGGCCCCTCCGTCGTACGGCTATCCGCAGGCGCAGGGTGCCGGGGCTCCGCCTGGGCCCTCTTACGGCTACCCGCAGGCGCCGGGTGCCCCAGGGCGGCCGCTCGCGCCGAACGCCGGGGACATCGCCGACGCCGCGACGAGCAAGGCGGCTCCTTCGCCGCGCCGGGGTTCGTCCACGCCGCCTCCGCCGAGCGCTCCGGGAACGCCGGGTGCGCGGCCGGGCAGCGCGCCGCCGCCTCCGCCGGGGCCCGGTGCGGGCGGGTACGTTCCGACGCAGCTGGTGTCGGCGCTCGGTCCCGACGGGCCTGAGGGGGTTGCGCCCACTCCGCCGGGCCCGAACGCGCCGGCTCCTCCGGGTGCTCCCCACCCGCCCGGCGCGCCCAACGCGCCCGGTGGCCCGCCTCCGGCCAACGTCCACCAAGCCGCCACGATGTTCGCCGACCCCGGCCGGATGGGACCGGGTGCGCCGCAGCCTCCGGGGGCGCCTGGTGTTCCGGGAGCGGGTGCGCCGCAGCCACCCGGTCCGCCGCAGCCTCCGGGTGCTCCGGGTACTCCCGGCGCGCAGGCCTTTCCCGGTGCTCCGGGTGCACCGAGCGCGCCCGGCGCTCCCTTTGCCCCGGGTGCTCCCGGCATGAGTGCCCCGCCCCAGCCTCCCGCGGCTCCGGGGGCGCCTGGCGCACCTGGTGTTCCGCAGCCGCCGGGTGCCGCCGGCGCGCCCGGAGGCCCGGGCGGTCCTCAGCCTTCCGGTGCTCCGGGTGGTCCCGGCTTCCCGCCGCCTCCTGGTGCTCCGGGCGGCCCTGGTGGTTCTCAGCCTCCTGGTGCTCCGGGTGCTTCTGGCGCCCCGCAGTCTCCGGGGGGTCCCGGTGTTCCGGGTGGTCCTGGCTTCCCGCCGCCTCCCGGTGCTCCGGCTGGCCCCAGTGGTCCTCAGCCTTTCGATGCTGCTCCGGGTGGCTCTGGCGCGCCGCAGCCTCCGGGGGGTCCCGGTGCTTCGGGCGGTCCTGGTGCCCCGCAGCCTCCGGTTGGCCCCGGCGCTCCCGGCTTCCCGCAGCCGCCCGGCGCTCCGGGGGCCCCTGGCTTCCCGCAGCCGCCAGGAGCTCCGGGGGCACCCGCGGCCCCTGGCACCCCGCCGCCTCCGGGCGCTCCGGGCGCTCCCGGAACCCCCGGTGCTCCCGGCGGTCCCGCCGGTGGTCGAGGTGCCGTACACCATGCGGAGACCGTGCTGGCCGGGCCCCCTGTGGGCGCGCCCGGTGCGCCCCCGCCGCCGGCGCCCGGTGTGCAGCCCGGTGCGCCCGGCGTCCCGCAGCCGTCCGTGCAGCCCGGTGGCCCGCAGCCCCCCGCATACGGTTACCCGCAGCCGCAGGGGCAGCCCACTGTGGGGCCCGGTTACCAGGCGGTGCTTCGGTACCGGGCGCAGGACGGGTCCGAGCAGCAGTTGATTCGGCGGTCGGCGCCGGGTGTGCCGCATCCGGAGTGGCAGATCTTCCATGAGCTGCGCGGTATGAACGTGCCGCCGGACCAGGTGCTGGAGCTGCACACGGAGCTGGAGTCGTGCGAGCTGCCGGGTGCGTACTGTGCGCGGATGATCCGGGAGCAGTGGCCGCAGGCGCGGATCACGTCCATCGCGCCGTACGGGACGGATCACGCGAGCCGGCAGCAGGGCATGCGGCAACTGCTGGCGCACCAGGGCGAGTTGCACCAGGTGGCGGACGGGCCGGCTCGTCCTGCGCCGGTGCGGGCGCCGTTGCCGCCGGTGCAGGCGGCGGCGCCGATTCCGCCGGAGGCGGTGGGGCAGGAGCTGGCGGGTGCGTTCGGGCCGGGTGTGTTCCGGTTCGAGCAGGCCGCCGTGTCCCGGCAGGGTGTGCCGCCGGTCGTGGCGCACTCGCTGGTGGCGGCGGGGCTGCCGACGGACATGGGGCCGTTCTTCTGGGCGCAGGCCCAGCCGGGGCGGCCGGTGCCGACGCTCGCCGAACTCGCGCAGGAGCGCGGTGTGCAGCCGGCCCCGGACGCGGGCTCGTATCTCGTCATGGGCAGCGACTTCGGCCGGGCGGTGTGTGTGCAGTACGGCACCGCGAACATCGTGGCCGTACCGGTGGAGGCCGGGCCCGGTGGTGCGCCCGTGCCGCCGCAGTTCGTGAACACGGGGCTGCCCGAGTTCCAGCGGTGTCTGGCGCTGCTGGGCCGGATGTGGCGGCTCAGGTTCGGGCTGAACCAGGAGCAGGCGGGCCGCTGGACCGTCGACTTCCAGGCCCAGCTGGCCTCCCTCGACCCGGCGGCGCTCGGTTCGCCGGAGAGCTGGTGGTCGGTGCTGCTGGAACAGATGTGGGACGGGTTGCTGTGACGCTCCACCGCTGAGGAACCCGGGGCTGCTCGATGCGGGGCCGGGCCGGTCGTTCTGACCGGCCCGGCCCTTTCGCGTTCGTACGCGATCGCGATACGCCTTCGGAGTGTCGCGTTATGAACACTTCTGCCCGATATATCAAGATGTGCGCGAAATCATCATTGCGCGCCCGTACGGCGGAGAGTTCGGCGGAGAGGGGTTCCAGGATGAGCAGCACACCGATCTCGCCCCATGGCTTCGGGGCCGTTCGGGGGCGCGGCTACTGCCCTGAACAGGTCGAAGTGTTCGCCGAGGCGCTCTCCCTGGACCGGGACGCCGCCTGGGAGCGGGCGGCCCGGCTCACCGTCCTCGCCAAGGACATGGAGGCGGAGGCGGCGCTGCTGCGGGAAACCGTGTCGCAGCTGACCCCCCAGACGTACGAGGCGCTCGGGGAGGGCGCCCGGGACCTCTTCCGGCATGTGCAGGAGGAAGCAGCGGCCGTGGGAGAGCGCGCCCGGCAGGAGGCGCAGCGCCTGGTGGAGGCCGCTCAGGCGCACGCGAGCAGTGTGCTGGACGCCGCTCAGGCGCACGCCGAGGCGGTACTCGCCGAGGCCGAGGAACACGCCGGTCAGCGGCTGCTGGCGGCGCGGGCAGAGGCCGACGAGATCCGCATCGGCGCCCGGCAGGCCCTGAAGGAGGGCCGGGGCGAGGTGCTGGCCCTGCTCAGGGAGGCACGGCAGCGCGCCACCGTGAAACTCGCCGAGCAGGCCCAGGAGTTCGCCGAGCGGTGGGACGAGGTGGAGCGGGCCGAGGCCGAGCGTGCGGCGGTGATCGATGCGCGGGAGGCCGGGCGGATGGCCCGGGCGGAGGCCGAGCTGACCGAGGCGAGGCGGGAGTTCATGGAGGCGGAGGAGTACGCCCACCGCTGCCAGGAGGAGGCGAACGCGCGGGCCGCGGAGATCCTCGCGGCGGCGCGGCGGCAGGAGGAGCAGATCGCCCGGGAGACGGAGCAGGTGCTGCAGCAGCACAGCGAGCGGTCGGACGAGATGCAGGTGCAGATGGACAACGTGCGCAGCAGTCTTACGGCGTTGACGGGTTCGGCGTCGGGGGAGTGACGGGCGGGACGGGGGCGCCCGGCGTCGGCCGCGCCTCCGTCCCGCCGACCACCGTCGGCGCCCCCCCCGCGTGCCGGGGCCGTCACCCGCTTCTGCGTACCGCCCCTGCCAGGATCCACCCCTCGACGGCCTCGTACTGGCGCCGCTGTTCCTCCGACGCCCGCCGGCCGGAGGCCACCGTGCCGAGCCAGCCGAAGGCGAAGCCCAGGGGGATCGTCACCAGGCCGGTGGTCGTGAACGGGAACCAGTTGAAGTCGGCGCCGGGGAAGGCGGATGCGGGGGAGCCGGAGACCAGGTTGGTGCCCGGCATGATCAGCAGGACCGCGAGCGTGCCGCCGATCAGCGTGCACAGCAGGCCCGTGCGGGTGTAGCGGCGCCAGAAGAGGCTGTACACCAGGGCGGGGGCGATCGCGGAGGCGCCCAGACAGAAGGACAGGGTCACCAGGGGCTGCAGGCTGCGGTGCTGGACCAGGGTGGCCAGCAGGATCGCCGGGACGCCCACCGCGAGGGCCGAGACCCGGGCCAGCAGCATCTCGCGGCGCCCCGACATCTCCTGCACCCGGGCGGCGAAGACGTCGTGGGCGAGGGAGTTCGCGCAGGCGAGGATCATCCCTGCGACCGAGGCGAGCAGGGTCAGGAAGATCGCCGTGGTGACCGTGGTGAACAGGAACGTCTCCGACGTCGACACGGTCGCACCGAAGGCCGCCCGAGAGCCGAGCAGATAGGCCGTGTTGCCCCGCGGGTCGGCCTGTGCGATCACCGCCCGGCCGATCAGGGCCGTCGCGCCGAACCCGACGACCGTCATGATGAGCACGAACACCACCACCGAGGACACCGCCCACGACATCGAGCGCCGCACCTGGCGGGCGCTGCGCGCGGTGTACATGCGCATGGTGACGTGCGGCAGACAGGCGCCGCCGAGGACGACGGTGAGCTCCGAAGTGATCATGTCCAGGCGGGGGTTGGAGCTGCCCGCGAACTCGACGCCGGAGTGCAGGAAGGCGGGACCGACCCCGCTCTGCGCGGCCGCGGCGTTGAACAGCGCTCCCGGGTCCCAGTCGAAGCGCTGCAGCACCAGCAGGGCGACCACGGCGCCCGAGCCGAGCAGCATCACGATCTTCAGGATCTGGATGAGGGCGGTGCCCTTCATGCCGCCGATCGCCGCGTAGCTGATCATCAGGGCGCCGAGCCCGATGATGCAGCCGGTCTTCAGCGAGTCGCCGGAGAAGCCCAGGATGAACGCCAGCAGCTGGCCGGTGCCCGCCAGTTGGACCAGCATCAGCGGCAGCAGCGCGGCGATGGTGACCGCGCAGGCGGTCATACGCACTCCGCGGCCCGGCATACGGCGGGCCAGCGCGTCCCCCATGGTGAACTGGCCTGCGTTGCGCAGGGGTTCGGCCAGCAGGAACATCAGCAGCATCAGCGACAGCGCGGTGCTCAGGGCGAGTGCGATCCCGTCGTAGCCGCACAGGGCGATCACGCCGCCCGTGCCGAGCACGCTCGCCGCGGAGATGTAGTCGCCGGCGATGGCGAGGCCGTTGCGCATGGGGGAGAGGGAGCCGTAGCCGGTGTAGAACTCGTCGAGGTCGTCGCCGTCCGGGCCGGTCATCACGCACAGCAGCAGGGTGATCGCGGCGACGGTGGAGAAGGCGACGAGGGACATGGCCTGGGCGTTTCCGCTGAACCCGGTGGTCATCGTGCCGCCTCCCGCTTGGCGTCCAGTTCGGCCTGCTTGCGGATGCGCTCCGCGATCGGGTCGACGTAGCGGCGGGCCGTGTGCTCGTACAGTGCGATCGCCAGCCAGGTGACGGGTATCTGGAGCAGGGCGAGCAGCAGCCCGGTGGGCAGTCCGTCGGTGACGGTGGTCGTCATGAACGACGGGGCGAACGCCGACAGGATCAGGAACAGCGTGAAGTAGCCGAGCGCGGTGAGGGTGGCGGTGCGCCGCTGCCAGCGGTACGCACTGCGCAGGATCCGCAGATCGCTGTGGTGGCCGAGAGGCGCCTCGGGCGGCCGTCGCCGTCTGGCCGGTTCGGGCGGCGGGGTGGGCGGCATCCACGGGTAGGTGGCCTCGTACGGCAGGGACGTGTTCTCGGGTGCATGGCGGTACGGGTACGACGGGGACCGGTCGTAGGACATCCCGGTGCTCCTTGCGTGGCTCGGGTCCTGTGCGGGGACCGCAGGGAGATGGGGGGCGGTGCGGAGCCACGCACGCTACTCGCCGGTTTTCGGTCGCGCGCGGTTTTCACCAAACTGGCCGGTCGGTATGCGCTTACTACGCTGACCTGCGGTGTTACCCGCGTTAACTCGGACTTTTACGGCCGGGGGCGCGGTGGATGCCCTGCTGCGGGACCGTCAGTCCTTGAGTACCGGGAAGCGGCGGGGGGCCAGGAACAGCAGCACCAGGAAGGCCGCGGCGGCCGCGCACCCCGCGCCCAGATACACCGCGTGCACCGCGTCCGCTATCGCCCGCCGGGTCGCCTCCGGGACCGCCCCCGCGTCCAGGCCCCGCGTCATCGAGTCCAGGTCGCTCGCCCCGCCCAGCCGCGCGGCCAGCACCGCGTTGGCCACCGCCCCGAACACCGATGCGCCGACCGTCTGGCCGGTCTGACGGCAGAACAGCACGGACGCCGTCGTCGTGCCCCGCTCCGCCCAGCCCACCGTCGACTGCACGCCCACGATCAGCGGCAACTGGAACAGGCCCAGCGCGGCGCCCAGGCACAGCATCAGCAGCGTCGGCTGCCATGCGGCGCCCGGGTAGGGCAGGAACGGGAACGCCAGGAGGATCAGCGCGCCGATGCCGATGCCCAGCATCGCGGTGTTGCGGAAGCCGATCCGCCGGTACACGTGCTGGCTGAGCGCGGCCGACGACGACCAGGTCAACGTCCACACGGTCAGCACGAATCCGGCGGCCGCGGGGGCCAGGCCCAGGACCGCCTGCGCGTACGTCGGCAGGAACACCGACGGCGCCACCATCACCAGACCCAGCGCGCCCAGCGCCAGATTGACGGCGGCGATCGTACGGCGCCGCCACACCCATCCCGGGATGATCGGCTCGGCCGCCCTGCGTTCGACCAGGACCACCACCGCGGCCAGCGCAAGCCCCGTACCGAACAGGGCCATTGACGGCCCCGACAGCCAGGGCCAGGCCACCCCGCCCTGCACCAGGGCCGTCAGCAGGACGCCCCCGCACGCGAACACCGCCAGCGCGCCCGCCCAGTCGATACGGGGACGCTCGGCCGGCTTCCGCTGGGGCTCGTGCAGATGGCGGACGATCAGCCACAACGCCACCGCGCCGATGGGGAGGTTGACCAGGAAGATCCAGCGCCAGTCGGCGTAGGCGGCCAGGACGCCGCCCACGCCCGGACCGGCCACCGCCGACACCGCCCACACCGTGGACAGCTTGGACTGGATCTTCGGGCGTTCCTCGAGCGGGTAGAGGTCGGCGGCGAGCGTCTGCACCGTGCCCTGGAGGGCTCCGCCGCCCAGGCCCTGGAGGATGCGGAACGCGATCAGCGCCCCCATGCTCCAGGCCGCCGCGCACAGCAGCGAACCGGCCAGGAACACCGAGGCGCCCGCTATCAGGACCGGCTTGCGGCCGAAGGTGTCCGACAGCTTGCCGTACACCGGGAGCGTCACCGTCACCGCGAGCAGATAGCCGGAGAACAGCCAGGAGAAGACCGAGAAACCGCCCAGGTCGCCGACGATCTGCGGGACGGCGGTCGAGACGATCGTGGCGTCGAGAGCGGCGAGCGCCATGGCCAGCATGAGCGCGGCGACGACGGCGCCGCGTCTGCGCGTGTCCTGCGTCCGCTCCGTCGCGGCCGCCCGTATCCCGGCCTCCCCCTGGTCCACAGGATTCCTTCCCGTTGCATTCCCCTTGCATCTATCCGCCGCCGAACAGCTTCCCACTTGACCCTGACGCGACGGGAGGGTGGAACCTGACTGCGCCGGAGGGTGGACCACAACCCCGAGAACGTCTCCACCCGTCGGTGGACTGCCCCTAGGGGTTCCTCCGTACTACGGCCCGGGGAGGGTTCGTACCGCCGGAGGAGGAGAGCGGCCGAGGGCGTCCTTAACCTGGTTTTACGTCGCTGGGGCGCCGGTGAGGGGTGGTTGACCGAACCGGCGGGGGTGGGGTTTTCCCCAGCTGCAAGAGGGTGCCGGGCACCAGCGCGCCGGACCCCTCTGCGAGGCCAGACTCATCGCGTAACCAGCACAGCACATCCGGCAGGACCGGTCCGACGCAGCACTCGTGCGTCAACTTCACAACCGACATAGGAGATTTACCATGACTTCGGCCGTGACCATTCCCAGGCACGGGGGCACTGGAGGGCGTACGGCCGTAGCCGCGCGGGCGCGGCAGGTCGTGAAGGCGTACGGGTCCGGCGAGACCCGTGTCGTCGCCCTCGACCACGTGGACGTCGACATCGCCCGCGGGCAGTTCACCGCGATCATGGGCCCCTCGGGCTCCGGCAAGTCCACGCTCATGCACTGTCTGGCCGGGCTCGACACCGTGTCCTCGGGGCAGATCTACCTCGACGAGACCGAGATCACCGGGCTCAAGGACAAGAAGCTCACGCAGCTGCGCCGGGACCGGATCGGGTTCATCTTCCAGGCGTTCAACCTGCTGCCGACGCTCAATGCCATCGAGAACATCACGCTGCCCATGGACATCGCCGGGCGCAAGCCCGACAAGCAGTGGCTGGCGCGGGTCGTCGACACCGTCGGGCTGAGCGACCGGCTCAAGCACCGGCCCACCCAGCTCTCCGGCGGTCAGCAGCAGCGCGTCGCCGTGGCCCGCGCGCTGGCCGCGCGGCCCGAGATCATCTTCGGTGACGAGCCGACCGGAAACCTCGACTCCCGTGCCGGAGCGGAGGTGTTGGGCTTCCTGCGCAGGTCGGTCGACGAACTCGGGCAGACCATCGTGATGGTCACGCACGACCCGGTGGCGGCCTCGTACGCGGACCGGGTGCTGTATCTCGCCGACGGCCGGATCGTCGACGAGATGTACAAGCCGACCGCGGACGCCGTCCTCGACCGTATGAAGGACTTCGACGCCCGGGGGCGCACGTCATGACCGTGCTGAAGACTTCGATGCGCAACTTCTTCGCGCACAAGGGGCGGATGGCCCTGTCGGCGATCGCCGTGCTGCTGTCGGTGGCCTTCGTCTGCGGGACGCTGGTCTTCACCGACACCATGAACACCACCTTCGACAAGCTGTTCCAGGCGACGTCGTCCGATGTGACGGTGAGCGCCAAGGGCGCCTCGGACAGCGGCGAGACGACCTCCGACAACGGTCGGCCGCCGGTCATGCCGGCCTCCGTGGTCGCCAAGGTCCGCGGGGCGCAGGGCGTGAAGTCGGCGGAAGGCACCGTCTTCTCCACCTCCGTGACCGTCGTCGACGCCAAGAAGGACAGCCTGTCGCCGTCCGGCGGCGGCCCGACCATCGTCGGCAGCTGGAACGGCAACGACGCCCGCACCATGAAGATCACCTCCGGTACGGCGCCCAAGGGCCCCGACCAGGTGATGGTGGACCGCGACACCGCCGACAAGCACCACCTGGGGCTCGGTGACGAACTCGGCGTGATCAGCGCGGTCGGCACGCACGGCGCGAAGATCTCCGGCATCGCCGACTTCCAGGTCACCAACCCCGGTGCGGCGATCTTCTACCTCGACACGAAGACCGCACAGCAGACCCTCGTCGGGAAGACCGGCGTCTTCACCAACGTCAACGTCACGGCCGCGCCCGGGGTGACCGACCCGCAGCTGAAGAAGAACGTCGTCTCCGCGCTCGGCACCACCTACAAGGTGCAGACCGCCAAGGAGACCGCCGACGCCAACCAGAAGAACGTCGAGAGCTTCATGAACGTCATGAAGTACGCGATGCTCGGCTTCGCCGGGATCGCCTTCCTCGTCGGCATCTTCCTGATCATCAACACCTTCTCGATGCTGGTCGCCCAGCGGACCCGCGAGATCGGCCTGATGCGGGCCATCGGGTCCAGCCGCAAGCAGGTCAACCGGTCCGTGCTGGCCGAGGCGCTGCTGCTGGGTGCCTTCGGGTCCGTCCTCGGCGTCGGCGCGGGCGTCGGCCTCGCGGTCGGCCTGATGAAGCTCATGGGCCAGCTGGGCATGCACCTGTCGACCGCCGATCTGACGGTCGCCTGGACGACCCCGGTGGTCGGTCTCCTGCTCGGCGTCGTCGTCACCGTCCTCGCCGCCTACCTGCCCGCCCGCCGGGCCGGCAAGGTCTCCCCGATGGCCGCACTGCGCGACGCCGGCGCCCCCGCCGACGCCAAGGCGGGCCGCATCCGGGCCCTGGTGGGCCTGGTCCTCACCGGCGCCGGCGGCTACGGCCTCTACCTGGCCGCGAACGTCGACAAGGCGAAGGACGGCTCGCTGTGGCTGGGCCTCGGCGTCGTGCTCTCGCTCATCGGGTTCGTCGTCATCGGCCCGCTCCTCGCGGGCGGCGTGGTCCGCGTCCTGGGCGCCGTACTGCTGCGGGCCTTCGGACCGGTCGGACGGATGGCCGAACGCAACGCGTTGCGCAACCCGCGCCGCACCGGCGCCACGGGCGCCGCCCTGATGATCGGCCTCGCCCTGGTCGCCTGCCTCTCGGTGGTCGGCTCCTCCATGGTCGCCTCCGCGACCGACCAGCTCGACAAGACCGTCGGCACGGACTTCATCATCCAGTCCGACAGCGGCCAGCTGGTCACACCGCAGGCGGTCAAGGCCGTGAAGGACACCCCGGGCCTTGCGCGGGTCACCGAATACAGGCGCAACCAGGCGGACTTCACCACCCCCGACGGCAAGACGCTCGACGACACGGCCATCACGGCGGCCGACCCGACGTACGCGACCGACCTGCGCACCAAGACGGTCGCCGGGAACCTCAAGGACGCCTACCTGCCGGACTCGATGTCCGTGCACGAGAAGTTCGCCAAGGCGCACGGGGTCCACCTGGGCTCGAAGATCAAGGTCGCCTTCAAGGACGGCTCCGCGGCCGACCTCACGGTCCGCGCGATCACCAGCAGTGACGTCGTCATCGACCAGGGGGCGATGTACACGTCGATCTCGACGCTGGCGAAGTACGTCCCCGCCGACAAGATGCCCCTGGACCAGCTGGTCTTCGCCACCGCCAAGGACGGGCAGCAGGACACCGCGTACAAGTCGCTGAAGTCCGCGCTGCACGACTACCCGCAGTACAAGGTGCGCGACCAGACCGACTACAAGCAGGCGCTGAAGGACCAGATCGGCCAGCTGCTGAACATGATCTACGGCCTGCTGGCCCTCGCGATCATCGTCGCGATCCTCGGTGTCGTGAACACCCTGGCGCTGTCGGTGGTCGAGCGGACCAGGGAGATCGGCCTGATGCGGGCGATCGGTCTGTCGCGGCGGCAGCTGCGCCGGATGATCCGCATGGAGTCCGTGGTGATCGCCCTGTTCGGCGCCCTGCTGGGCCTCGGCCTGGGCATGGGCTGGGGTGCGACGGCCCAGCAACTGCTCGCCCTGGAGGGCCTGAAGGTCCTCGAGATCCCGTGGTCCACCCTGATCGCGGTCTTCCTCGGCTCGGCCTTCGTGGGCCTGTTCGCCGCCCTGATCCCGGCCTTCCGGGCGGGCCGCATGAACGTCCTGAACGCGATCGCCACCGACTAGCGATCGGTACACAGCCACCGCACACGGGGGTTGCGGGGGAGCGCCCGGCACCGGGAGTCCTGGGGGACTCACCGGTGCCGGGCAGTTTTGCGGACCGGGAAGCCACCGGCACTCGCGCCACCGGCGACGTACCCTGGAAAACCCCCGGCCCGCCGCGCGCGTCGGGCCCTTCGCGTTGCCCGCCCCCCGGACGAAAGCCGCCCCGAATGAGCCTGCACGGTCTGCTCGACGCCGTCGTCAAGGACACCGCCCTCGCAGAAGCCGTCAAGGCGGCCACAGACGGCAACCGCATGCACATCGACCTCGTCGGCCCCCCCGCCGCCCGCCCCTTCGCGATCGCCGCCCTCGCCCGCGAGACCGGCCGCCCCGTCCTCGCGGTGACGGCGACCGGACGTGAGGCGGAGGACCTGGCCGCCGCCCTGCGCTCGCTGCTGCCGGCGGACGGCGTCGTGGACTACCCCTCCTGGGAGACGCTCCCGCACGAGCGGCTGAGCCCCCGCAGCGACACCGTCGGCCGCCGCCTCGCCGTCCTGCGCCGCCTGGCCCACCCCCGCCCCGACGACCCCGAGACCGGCCCGGTCTCCGTCGTCGTGGCGCCGGTACGGTCCGTGCTGCAGCCGCAGGTCAAAGGCCTCGGAGACCTGGAACCGGTCGCACTGCGGACCGGGCAGACCGCCGACCTGAACGAGGTCGTGGAGGCCCTCGCGGCCGCCGCGTACGCGCGCGTGGAGCTCGTCGAGAAGCGCGGCGAGTTCGCCGTACGAGGCGGCATCCTGGACGTCTTCCCGCCCACCGAGGAACACCCCCTGCGCGTGGAGTTCTGGGGCGACGACGTCGAGGAGATCCGCTACTTCAAGGTCGCCGACCAGCGCTCCCTCGAAGTCGCCGAGCACGGCCTGTGGGCGCCGCCCTGCCGTGAACTCCTGCTCACGGACGACGTACGCGCACGTGCGCGCACCCTCGCCGAACAGCATCCGGAGCTGGGCGAACTGCTCGGCAGGATCGCCGAAGGCATCGCGGTCGAGGGCATGGAGTCCCTCGCCCCCGTCCTCGTCGACGACATGGAGCTGCTGCTCGACGTCCTGCCCAAGGGCGCCATGGCCGTCGTATGCGATCCGGAGCGGGTCCGCACGCGTGCCGCCGATCTGGTCGCCACCAGCCAGGAGTTCCTGCAGGCGTCCTGGGCGGCCACGGCGGGCGGCGGCGAGGCCCCCATCGACGTCGGCGCGGCCTCGCTCTGGTCCATCGCGGACGTGCGCGACCGGGCCCGCGAGCTGGACATGATGTGGTGGTCGGTCTCGCCCTTCGCGGCGGACGAGGACCTCACGCTGACATATGCCGCTGACGCGGCGGGCGACACCCTCAAGCTCGGCATGCACGCCCCCGAGACCTACCGCGGCGACACCGCCAAGGCCCTCGCCGACACCAAGGGCTGGCTCGCCGAGGGCTGGCGCACGGTGTTCGTCACCGAAGCCCACGGACCGGCGGCCCGCACGGTCGAGGTGCTCGGCGGCGAGGGCATCGCGGCCCGCCTCGACGTGGAACTCGGGGCGATCTCCCCGTCCGTCGTGCACGTCGCGTGCGGCTCGATCGACTACGGCTTCGTCGACCCGGCGCTCAGGCTCGCCGTCCTCACCGAGACCGACCTGTCCGGCCAGAAGGCGGCCGGCAAGGACGGCGCCCGGATGCCGGCCCGCCGCCGCAAGACCATCGACCCGCTCACCCTGGAGGCGGGCGACTACATCGTCCACGAGCAGCACGGCGTGGGCCGCTACATCGAGATGGTGCAGCGGACCGTGCAGGGCGCGACCCGCGAGTACCTGGTCGTCGAGTACGCCCCCGCCAAGCGCGGCCAGCCCGGCGACCGCCTCTACATCCCCACCGACCAGCTGGAGCAGATCACCAAGTACGTCGGCGGGGAGGCGCCCACCCTGCACCGCCTGGGCGGCGCCGACTGGACGAAGACCAAGGCACGCGCGAAGAAGGCCGTCAAGGAGATCGCGGCCGACCTCATCAGGCTGTACAGCGCGCGCATGGCCGCCCCCGGCCACACCTTCGGCCCGGACACCCCCTGGCAGCGCGAGCTGGAGGACGCCTTCCCGTACGCGGAGACGCCCGACCAGCTCACCACCATCGCCGAGGTCAAGGAGGACATGGAGAAGTCGGTCCCCATGGACCGCCTGATCTGCGGCGACGTCGGCTACGGCAAGACGGAGATCGCGGTCCGGGCCGCCTTCAAGGCCGTACAGGACGGCAAGCAGGTCGCGGTCCTCGTCCCCACGACCCTTCTCGTGCAGCAGCACTTCGGGACGTTCTCCGAGCGCTACTCCCAGTTCCCCGTCAACGTACGGGCGCTCAGCCGCTTCCAGACCGACACCGAGGCGAAGGCCGTCCTGGAGGGCCTGCGGGAGGGCTCGGTGGACGTCGTCATCGGCACCCACCGGCTGTTCTCCTCGGAGACCAAGTTCAAGGACCTCGGCCTGGTCATCGTCGACGAGGAGCAGCGCTTCGGCGTCGAGCACAAGGAACAGCTGAAGAAGCTGCGCGCCAACGTCGACGTCCTGACGATGTCCGCGACCCCCATCCCCAGGACCCTGGAGATGGCCGTGACCGGCATCCGCGAGATGTCGACGATCACGACACCCCCGGAGGAGCGCCACCCGGTCCTGACCTTCGTCGGTCCGTACGAGGAGAAGCAGATCGGCGCCGCGATCCGCCGCGAACTCCTGCGCGAGGGCCAGGTCTTCTACATCCACAACCGGGTGGAGTCCATCGACCGGGCCGCCTCCCGGCTGCGTGAGATCGTCCCCGAGGCGCGGATCGCGACCGCCCACGGCCAGATGTCCGAGTCGACCCTCGAACAGGTCGTCGTGGACTTCTGGGAGAAGAAGTACGACGTCCTCGTCTCGACCACGATCGTCGAGTCCGGCATCGACATCTCCAACGCCAACACCCTGATCGTGGAGCGCGGCGACAACTTCGGCCTCTCCCAGCTGCACCAGCTGCGCGGCCGGGTGGGCCGCGGCCGCGAGCGCGGATACGCGTACTTCCTGTACCCGCCGGAGAAGCCCCTGACGGAGACCGCCCACGAGCGCCTCGCGACGATCGCCCAGCACACCGAGATGGGCGCGGGCATGTACGTCGCCATGAAGGACCTGGAGATCCGAGGAGCCGGCAACCTCCTCGGCGGCGAACAGTCCGGCCACATCGCGGGCGTCGGCTTCGACCTGTACGTCCGCATGGTCGGCGAGGCCGTCGCGGACTACCGGGCCTCCCTGGAGGGCGGGGTGGAGGAGGAGCCGCCGCTGGAGGTCAAGATCGAGCTCCCCGTCGACGCGCACGTCCCGCACGACTACGCCCCCGGCGAGCGCCTGCGCCTGCAGGCCTACCGCGCCATCGCCTCTGCCAACACGGAGGAGGACATCAAGTCCGTACGGGAGGAACTCGTCGACCGCTACGGCAAGTTGCCCGAACCGGTGGAGAACCTGCTGCTGGTGGCGGGCCTGCGGATGCTCGCCCGCGCCTGCTCGGTCGGTGAGATCGTCCTGCAGGGCAACAACATCCGTTTCGCACCGGTGGAGTTGAGGGAGTCCCAGGAGCTCAGGCTGAAGCGCCTGTACCCGGGGACCGTCATCAAGCCGGCCACCCACCAGGTGCTGGTACCGCGCCCGAAGACGGCGAAGGTGGGCGGAAAGCCCCTCGTCGGGCGGGAGTTGCTGGGCTGGGTGGGCGAGTTCCTGGCGTCGGTCCTGGGGTCGTAGAGCCGGACGGCAGACGGACGACGAAGCCGTCCGCGGGAGGCGGACTCCGCGGACGGCTGCTCTGTGGCCCTAAGGCTGTTCGGGCCTGTCGCGATCCATGCCGAGCTGCCCCTCGATGCGCTGCTGGGCGTCGTCGACCTGGGTCTCGTACTTGTTGCCCGTTCTCTCGTTGACCTTCCGCTCCGCGGCGTCGGACATGTCCCTTGCCTTGTCCTGCGCCTGGCGGTTGCTCTTGAACCTGTCGAAGATGCCCATCCAGAGCTCCTTCCCGAGGTGAGTCAGCAACGACAATACGGCCCATATGTGCCCCATGCCCACTTGAGCCGATTTTGGTCTGGACCTCGTGAGTGCCTCCGTGCGCCCTCTCGCTACGGTGTGCGGACAGTCGTACGGGAAATTCGTACGAGAGAAGACCGCCTGTGCGGGGGCGGATGGCGCGGCAAGGGGAGAACGCACGATGAGGCGTCTGAGGGGCGGGGCGGCGGCCATGGTGCTGGTGTTCGCCGTGGCGGGATGCAAGGCGGAGACCAAGACGGGATCCGGCGGACCGCAGGAGACCGGCGGCGGGGGCGCGGCCCTGACGGCCGCCGAGTCGCTGACCGTGAAGGGGCGCGCGCCGAAGACGGGTTACGCCCGGGACAGGTTCGGCGCCGCCTGGGCGGACACCGACTCCAACAGCTGCGACACCCGTGACGACATCCTCAAACGGGACCTGGCCGACGTGAAGTTCAGCGACGGCAAGTGCAAGGTGTCGTACGGCGTCCTGGAGTCGGACCCGTACTCCGGCCAGAAGGTGACCTACCGGCGCGGCCGCAGCCTCGTCGACATCGACCACCTGGTCGCCCTCTCCGACGCCTGGCAGAAGGGCGCCAAGTACTGGGACGCACGCAAGCGAATAGCCCTCGCCAACGACCCGCTCAACCTCCTCGCCGTCGGCGCGAGCGCCAACCGGTCCAAGGGCGACGGCGACACCGCGACCTGGGTGCCGCCGAAGGCCTACCGGTGCACCTATGTCGCCGCCCAGGTCGCGGTGAAGAAGAAGTACGGGCTGTGGGTGACCGCCGCCGAGAAGGCCGCCATGGAGAAGGTCCTCAGGACCTGCCCGGGGCAGAAACTCCCCTCCGGCGGCAACCCGACCGAGGCGCCGGCCCGGTTCAGCGCCGGCTGACGGGAACGGGCCGGGGGCCCGGCTACGCCTGCTTCTTCAGCGCCGCGAGGACCGTCGTCGTCACCTTCTTCGCGGACGCGGCGCCGTTGTCGCCGCCCGCCGTGGACAGCACGGTGACCACCGAGTTGCCGGACCGGGCCGCGATCAGCGTGGTGCCGTTCTCCCAGGTGCCGCTCGTCAGCGTCATCGTGTAGGCCTCGTCCCCGAGCCCGGACGTGGACTTGCCGGTGACCTTCACCTTGGCGTGCGCGTCGGTGTCCGTGAACGTGGCGCACTCGGTGGCGACGGACTGCAGGGCCTTCATCACCGCAGTGGCCGTGGCGCCCTGGAAGGTGTCGACCTCCTGGGCGACCTCCTGCGTCTTGTCCTTGCTCGCGTAGTCGTTCTGCGCGAACGACACGCCCCCCTTGTAGCCGCTCACCTGGATCCAGGACGTGGCCTCCAGCCTGGAGCAGTCCGGCTTCGCGCTCTTTCGGGCCGACGGCGGGAGGAAGGTGCCACCGGTGTCCGAGGAGCCGTCGGCCTCGATGGTGAGCCCGGCGGGGAAGGCCGAGGCGGGCGCCAGCACCTTCTTCAGCTGCGTACCGGTGGGCAGAGAGGCGTTGGGGTCCTTCGCCTTGGCCGCGGCCGCCTTGCCGGAGGAGGTCGCGCCCCCCTGGTCGGAGGAGGAACCGGACGAGCAGGCGGTGAGGGCCAAGGGGAGTGCCGCGACGGCGAGCAGGGTGGCGACACGAGGCGAGAGACGCATGACAGTCCTTCAAAAGGGTGGTGTTGACGGGGGAGCGCACGGCATGCCGTGCAAGGGCCGGAGGCGGCCCGGGGCGTGGGGAGTGGGGCCGCCCCGTGGAAGCCGGTGGAACCGGCTCGGTGAGCGGCGAGCGGTCATGGTAGGCGTGCGGGCGGGGTGGCCGAACCGCAGGTGGGGGCCGGGGAGCCGGCGCCGTGCCGGGTGCCCGGCCGCGCCCCGGCGGTCACGGGAGGGGCGGGGTCAGGCCGCCTTCTTCCAGTCACCGCAGCCGGTGGTCTTGAAGTAGGCGTCGCCCGGGCTGATGGTGACGACGGCGGTACCGGTCACGTTGTTGTTCGCGATGATCGAGTGGAGCGAGTGGTCGGCGTCCTTGGTCCGCTCCCAGTAGCAGGAGTCGTCCTTGTTGCCGGTGGACCTGTAGGTGCCGGGGGCGATGTCCGAGCCGACTCTGAACATCCCGCCGTCACCGGCCATCCTGGCGGCGGGCGAGCCCTTCGCCTTGGTGTCGACGGCCTGCCAGTCCTTGCAGCCGTTCGACTTGAAGAGCTTGTCCGTGGCCTTGACGGTGACGTAACTGGTGCCGCTCACGTTGTCGTTGGCCAGGATCGAGTCCGTCTCGCCCTTGGCGTCCTTGGCGCGCTCCCAGTAACACATGCCGTCGGAGTTGCCGGTGGTGCGGTAGGTGCCGGGCTTGACGTCCGAGCCGACCCGGAAGTCGCCGTCACCCGCGAACGCGGCCTTCTTCTCGGCGGCCTGCGCCTTCCCGCTTCCGGAGCCGTGCCGCGCGGAGGCCGAGGAGTTCTTGCCGGAGTCGGAGGCGGAGCCGGTTCCCTTGTTACCTGCGTTCGCCGATACGACGCCGATGACCACGACCCCCACGACGGCGCCCAGCGCGAGCTTGCCCTTCATGCCCATGACGATGTCCCCCCTCGGACGTTCGGATGTGGCGACTGCCGTTGTCCGGCTGCTGCCGTTCACGGTGTTCGCTGGGTCAATAAGAGCAGACGCTGTGAACCGAGTCAACACGATTCACGGAGTCGGGCGTGTACACGGCCGTGAATGCATGGATCTTGCGTGCGTCGGTATGCTCGGCGTCACACTGCGACAACGAGGGGAGTCGGCGGGTGCAGGACAACGCGACAGAGGTGACCGCCGCCGGGATCGCGCGGCTGGCCGGCGTCGGCCGCGCCGCCGTCAGCAACTGGCGCCGCCGCCACCCCGACTTCCCCAAGCCCGTCGGCGGCACCGAGACGAGCCCGTCCTTCGCGCTCGCCGAGATCGAGGCCTGGCTGCGCAAACAGGGCAAACTCGCCGAGGTGCCGCTGCGTGAACGCGTCTGGCAGCAGCTCGCCGGACATCCCGAGGGCCCCGTCACGGCGTTGACCCACGCCGGCTGCGCCCTGCTGCTCATCCATGACCGGCCGACGGTCTGGCTGGAGGCGAGCTCGGGGTCGGACGAGCGGCTGGCGGCGATGTTGACGGGGGCGCTGGAGGACGTCCTGGTGCCGCGTTTCGGCGCGGCGGTCCGAGGGCGTGGTGTTCACAGCGGACCGGGCGGAGGTACGGCACCGGGTGTGAACGCCCCGCTTCCTGTGAACTCCCCGCTGGCTGTGAACGCCCCCGCCTCCGCCCACACCCCCCCACCGCCCGCCGTGCAAGCCCCCTCCGGCCCCCAACTCCTCCCCTCCGCCCCCCTCCTGCGCGGTGTCGCCGAACTCGCCGCCGCGTCAGGCGCCCGCCAGACCTTCGAGTTCCTGCTCGGACGCCACCTCGACGCCAATCCCCGCCAGTACACCCTCACCCCCGCCGAACTCGCCGAACTCATGGCCGACCTGGCAGGCCCGGCCCGTACCCTCCTCGACCCCGCCTGCGGCACCGGCGCCCTTCTGCGCGCCGTCACCCCCGGACCCGACCAGGAGCTCTACGCCCAGGACAGCGCCCCCGACCTCGCCGCGCTCACCGCCCTGCGCCTCGCCCTGCACACGCCGGCGACCGTGCGCGGCGCCGCGGGCGACACGCTGCGCGCCGACGCCTACCCCGAGTTGCGCGCCGACGCCGTCCTGTGCCACCCGCCGTTCAACGAACGCAACTGGGGCCACGACGAACTCGCCTACGACCCCCGCTGGGAGTACGGCTTCCCGGCCCGCAACGAATCCGAGCTGGCCTGGGCCCAGCACGCCCTCGCCCGCCTGCGCGACGGCGGCACCGCCGTCCTGCTCATGCCGCCCGCCGCCGCCTCCCGCCGCTCCGGCCGCCGTATCCGCGCCGACCTGCTGCGCCGCGGCGCACTGCGCGCCGTCGTCGCCCTGCCCCTCGGCGCGGCACCCCCGTACAACATCCCGCTCCACCTGTGGGTGCTGCGCCGCCCCGACAAGGCGCCCGCGCAGCCCGAGGTGCTGCTCGCCGACACCGGGCAGTACGCCACCGAGGGACGCGGCGGCCCCGACTGGCGGGCCGTGCGCGAGGCCGTGCTCGACGCCTGGGGCGCCTTCGACCGCGCCGGCACGCTCGACGAACGCCCGGGCCTGGCCCGCTCCCTCCCCGTCATCGACCTCCTCGACGACGACGTCGACCTCGCCCCGGCCCGCCATCTGCCGCCCCCCGCCGCGGCCGACGGCGCCGGCGCGCTCACCGCCGTACGCGAACGCCTCGGCGAGACCCTGCGGCTGACCGCCGAGCTCACCCCGCCGCCCGCGGACCACGCGCAGCCCGCGCCCCGCTGGCCGTTCACCACCGTCGGCGAACTCGCCCGCGGGGGCGCCCTGGTGCTGCGCACCGGCGGAAACGGCGGCCACGCGCGCGTGCCCGTCCTCACCGACCACGACGTCTTCGCCCAGACCGCCCCCTCCGGTGCCCTGCCCGAGAGCGACGAGGACGCCGTGCTGACGCAGCCGGGGGACGTCGTCGTGCCGGTGCTCGGCGGCGGCTCGGTGGCGCGCGTGATCGACGACGCGACCGCGGGCGCCGCCCTGGGGCGCAACCTCGTCCTCCTGCGCCCCGATCCCGCCGCGCTCGACCCCTGGTTCCTCGCCGGCTTCCTGCGCGGCACCGCCAACAACCGCCAGGCCAGCAGCTACGCCTCCACGGCCACCCGCCTCGACGTACGCCGCCTCCAACTGCCCCGCCTCCCCCTGGACGAACAGCGGCGCTACGGCGAACGCTTCCGCGCCCTCGACGACTTCGAGCGCGCCCTGCGCCACGCGGGCCGCCTCGGAGAGCAACTCGTGCGCGGGATGTACGACGGGCTGACGGACGGGACGGTCGCACCGGACTGACACGTTCCCGGCCGGGGACGTGACCAGCCTGACAACGGTTCGGTACAACCCGGGACGCGTTGTCCTTGTCGGCCTATACGCTCGGACTCAGTACTGGTGCCGGTACTCACGTTCGTCCCCGTCAGGCCAACAGGAGCAGCCATGCAGGGCCACGGCTACGCCGCGCCTCCGCCCCCTCGTCGACCCTCGACCGGGGTGCTGGTCCTGCTGCGCGTGATCTTCGTGGCGGTGGCGCTCTGCAGCATCGGATTCCTGGCGTGGGTGGCGACGCTCCGCGCGGCGATCGTGACCCGCAAGGCCGCCGACTGGTGGATCTTCGCGGCCTCGGTGGTGGTCCTCGGCATCAGCTTCGCGTTCCTGAGCACCGACCACACCGACGACTTCAGCACCCCGAACGGCAACACAGGCATGATCATCCTGCTGCTGAACGCCGTGGCCTGCGTCGCCTATTACCTCTACGCGGACATACGTCACTTCCACCGGCCCCACCCGGTCTACGCCGGACTGCCGCCCACCGCGCCGGGCTACGGGTATCCCCAGCCCGCGTCGCCGTTCACCGCGACGACCGCGCCGAGCACACCGCAACCCCCGTACACCGCGCCTCCGGTGCCCCACACCCCCGCGCCCCAGCCGCCCCTCCCCGCCCCGCCCCAGCGCCCCGCGCCTGCCCGCATAGACCAGGTGCGCGCCGAACTCGACGAGCTCAGTGACTATCTGCGCCAGCACCCGGGCCATTCCGAGGGCAACCACGAGGGCGGAAGGTGAGCGTGGCGGCAGGACGGGTCGTCGCCGGCCGCTATGCGCTGTCCACGCTCATCGGCCAGGGCGGCATGGGCCAGGTCTGGACGGCGTACGACCAGCGGCTCGACCGGCGTGTGGCGGTGAAGCTGCTGCGCCCCGACAAGGTGGCGGGCCAGGAGGCCGACGAGCTGCGCCGCCGCTTCGTGCGCGAGTGCCGGGTGACCGCGCAGGTCGACCACCCGGGCCTGGTCACGGTGCACGACGCGGGCAGCGAGGGCGAGGAGCTGTTCCTCGTCATGCAGTACGTCGACGGCGCCGACCTCTCCGACCACCTCGCCGAGCACGATCCGTACCCGTGGCAGTGGGCGGTCGCCGTCGCCGCGCAACTGTGCGCCGTGCTGAGCGCCGTGCACGCCGTGCCGATCGTCCACCGCGATCTCAAGCCGCGCAATGTGATGGTGAAGCAGGACGGCACGGTCACCGTCCTCGACCTCGGCGTCGCCTCCGTCATGGACGCCGACACCACTCGCCTCACCCACACGGGCACCCCCATCGGCTCGCCCGCCTACATGGCGCCCGAACAGGCCATGGGCGGCGCGGTCGGTCCGTACACCGACCTGTACGCGCTCGGCGTACTGCTGCACGAACTCCTCAGCGGCGACGTCCCCTTCGCGGGGTCCACGGCACTCGGCGTGCTGCACCGGCATCTGTACGAACCCCCGGTCCCCGTACGCCGTATCCGCCCGGAGGTCCCCGAGGCGCTCGAAGCCCTCGTACTGCGCCTGCTCGCCAAGGACCCGCAGCACCGCCCCGCCTCCGCCCAGGAGGTGTACGAGCACCTGGAGCTGCTGCTGCCCGCGCGCGGGACGCCCACCGGGGCACTCCTCGACCCCACCCGCCCCTTCCTGCGCCCGCACGCCCCCTGGCCGGACCGCGCGCGTACCCCCGCGCCCCAGCCGGCCCCGGTCGCCCCGGCGATGGAGACGGCGGAGAAACCGGACGTCGCACGCGCCGTCGACGAGGTCAAGCGACTCCTCGGCGAGGGCCGCATCACCCAGGCCGTCGACATCCTCGGCGCGATCCTGCCCGCAGCCGCCGAACAGCACGGCGAGCACTCCCCGGTCGTCCGCACCCTGCGCAAGCAGTACGCGGCCACCCTCATGGACGACGGCCAGTACCGGCGCGCACTGCCCGAACTGCGCCGCCTCGCCGACGAACGCGCCGCCGAGGCCGGCCAGGCCGACCCCCAGTCGCTGCGCTTCCGCTACGAGGCGGCCCAGTGCCTGGAGTCCCTCGGCGAACCGGCGGCCGCGCTCGCGGAATACCGCGCCCTGCTGCCGTACTACGAGAACCAGTACGTGGCCGGCGACCCCGAGCTCGCCCACGACGTCCGCCGCCGCATCGGGCACCTCATGCTCGCCCTCGGCGACCGCGCCGCCGCCCACGACACCCTCGCCCGGCTGCTGCTCGACGTGGAGCGGCTGCGCGGCCCCGGCCACCCGCTCGCGGCCGAAATCCGCCGCACCCTGGGGTGGTTGGGGCAGGTGCGCGGTTAGTTTTTGCCGAGCCGTAAGGGATTTTTGTGATCTCTGAGGGCTTACCTTTCCCGAACACTTGACCGCGCCCGGATACGTTTCCGTTCGTTTTACGCCAGGCAACGCACAACGCAGCCGACGCACAACCAGGGGTGGGGTACACATGGCCGGCCATCGGCAGTCAAAGAAGCGCAGATACATCACCTGGGCCGCCGCCGGTGCCGCCGTGGTCGCGGGAGCCGGCCTCGCCGCGCAGAGCTCCATGGCCGCCACCACCTGGCCCGCGCAGAAGACGTACACCGGCCGCGCCTTCGACACCTGCGCCGCGCCCTCCCTCGCCGCGATGAAGGCCTGGCACACCGGTTTCTACGGCGCCGCGGCCGTCTACGTCGGCGGCAGGAACCGCGGCTGCTCCCAGCCCAACCTCACCGCCTCCTGGGTGAAGTCGGTCAGCACGGTCGGCTGGAAACTCATCCCGCTCTACGTCGGCGCCCAGCCGCCCTGCCAGTCCGGCTCCAGCCCCGAGAAGATCACCGCCACCACGGCCGCCTCCCTCGGCAAGACCGACGCGGACGACGCCACGGCCAAGGCATCGGTGCTCGGCATGAAGGCAGGCAGCCCGATCTACCTGGACATGGAGTCGTACGACATCACGAACACGTCGTGCAACAACGCCGTGCTCACCTACGTCCGCGCCTTCGACAAGGAGCTGCGCGCCAAGGTCTACCGCGCCGGCTACTACGGCTTCACCAGCTCCAGCGCGAAGGCCATCGCGGGCGCCACCGACAAGACCGACCTGCCGGGCAACCTCTGGTACGCCCTGTGGGACAAGCAGAACACCACGACCACGGACTGGCCGTTCGGCTCGACCCAGTACACGGACCACAGTCGCGGTCACCAGTACCTGGTCAACAGCAAGGAGACGCGGAACGGCTACACGATCACCGTGGACCGCGACGCGTGGGACGCCCCGGTGGCCATCACCGGCTGAGCCCCCGGCCCCCGCCGAGGCGCGGGGGTGCCCGAAGTCGCGGTGAATCGTTGGTCGAATGGGTCGGTCGAATGGGTTGGCCCCAGCCGTCCCACTGCCTACCATCGATCACCGCAAGACTTTGTGCACCGTCGCACAATCTCCTCGGGAGGCTTCCTTGCACCGCCGTCGCACCGCGCTCGTCCTCACCGCCGCGATCGCCGCCGCGGCCCCCCTCCTGACCGCCTGCGGAAGCGACGCGCACCCCGGTGCGGCAGCCGTCGTCGGCGGTCAGCGGATCACCGTGGCGCAGCTGGAGACCCGGGTGAACGAGGTGCGCGCGGCGCAGCGGGCGGCCGTGAAGGACGACGCGCAGTACAAGCAGGCCGTCTCGCAGACCGCAGGACTCACCCGCGACACCCTGCACGGGATGGTCATCGACCGGGTGCTGCACCGCGCCGCCCAGGACGCGGGCGTGAGCGTCACGCCCAAGGAGGTCCAGCAGATGCGCGCCGGCCTGGAGCGGCAGGTCGGCGGCTCCAAGGCCCTGCAGACGGCCTGGCTCCAGCAGTACGGCGTCGCACCGCAGCGCCTCGACGAGAACCTGCGCCTGCAGCTGGAGGCCCAGAAGCTGGCCCAGGCCCTCGGCGCCGACACCAGCAAGCCGGCCTTCTGGAACGCCCTGTCCAAGGCGTCCAGGGAACTCCACGTCGACCTGAACCCGCGCTACGGCACCTGGGACGTCCAGAAGAGCAGCCGCGTCGACGCGAGGACCCCCTGGGTGCGAGAGGTCACGGCGACCGGGACGCAGCAGACGGCGTAACGGCCCCTCCGGGGCCGCCGCCCCTGTGGACTGCGGCCCTGGGAGACCACAGCCCTGTGGACAACTTCCGGGGCCGTCGGTGGCGTGCGTTACGTTCGGATCGTGAACGCAACCAGCTCCGAACAGGCCCCCGGCCGCATCGTCCTGCTCACCACCAGCCACCGCGTCGCGCCCGGCCTGCTGTCCTGGCCCGCCTGGCAGGCCCTGCACGCCGCCGACCGCGTGCTGTGCTCGGACGGCGCCCACCCGCAGCTGCCGTATCTGCGGGAGGCGGGCATACGGGTCGAGGAGGCCGCGCCCACCGCCGAGGAACTGGTCGACACCTGCGCGGGCGGCCGTACGGTCGTCGTGGTCGCGACCGGCGAGGGCGAGCCGGCCCTCACCGACGGCCTGGCCCGCCTCGCCGGCTCCGGACGCATACAGATGCCGGAGCTGGAGCTGCTGCCCGCCTCCTACGACCTCCCGGGCGCCCGCCTCCTGGACCTCGTCCAGGTCATGGACCGCATCCGCGCCGAATGCCCGTGGTCGTCCCAGCAGACCCACAAGGGCCTGGCGAAGTACGCCATCGAGGAGGCGTACGAACTGGTCGAGGCGATCGAGGAGGGCGACCGCGACGAGCTGCGCGAGGAACTGGGCGACGTCCTGCTCCAGGTGGTCTTCCACGCCCGGATCGCCGAGGAGGACCCGGATGCCCCCTTCTCCGTCGACGACGTGGCCGCCGGCATCGTCACCAAGCTCATCCACCGGCACCCGCATGTCTTCGGTGACGAGACCGCCGCCACGCCCGAGGAGGTCAAGGAGCACTGGCTGCGCACCAAGGCGGTCGAGAAGCAGCGCACCTCGGTGACGGAGGGCATACCCCTGGGCCAGCCGGGCCTGGCCCTCGCGGCGAAGCTGGCGTCGCGGGTGCGGACGGCCGGCCTGGAGGTTCCGCTGCCCCGACGCGAAGGCGTGGGTTACGAGTTGCTCGGACTGGCGGTGCGCGCCGAGGCGGAGGGCGTGGACCCGGAGGCCGCGCTGCGTGCGGCCGCCCGGGCCTACCGGGACGCGATCAAGGAGACGGAGGGCCGCAGCCGGTCAGACGGCGGTGAAGCGCACGGGCAGGTCTCGTAGCCCGCGCATGATGAGCCCGCCCCGCCAGCGCAGCTCGGCGGGGTCGGCGGCGAGTTCGAGATCGGGCAGGCGGCGCAGCAGCGTCTCCAGGGCGGTGCGGCCTTCGAGCCGGGCCAGGGGGGCGCCGAGACAGTAGTGGATGCCGTGGCCGTATCCGAGGTGCTGGTTGTCCCGGCGGGAGAGATCGAGCGTGTCGGGTTGAGAGAAGCGGGCCGGGTCGCGATCGGCCGCCGCCAGGACGACCAGGACGGGGTCGCCCGTGGCGATGCGCTGCCCGCCGATGGTCAGCGGCTCGGTGGCGAAGCGCCAGGTGGCCAGTTCCACCGGGCCGTCGTAGCGGAGCAGCTCCTCTATACCGGTGTCGAGCAGTGCGCTCTCACCGCGCCCGATCGACTCCTGGAGCCGCTGCCGCTGCCCGGGATTGCGCAACAGCGCGTAGGTCCCGTTGCCGATCAGGTTGATGGTGGTCTCGAAGCCGGCGAAGAGCAGCACGAAGCACATCGCGGCGGCCTCGTTCTCCGTGAGGTGCTCGCCGTGGTCGGAGGCGCGGATGAGGCCCGAGATCAGGTCCTCGCCGAGGTCGCCCCGCTTGCGGTGGATGAGTTCGGCGAGATAGCCGCGGATCTTCTTCACGGAACGGGCGACGCCGCCGCGCGGGCCGCCGCCGTGCCGGATCATCATGCCCGCCCAGTCGCGGAAGTCGTCCTGGTCCTCGCGCGGAACGCCGAGCAGATCGCAGATCGCGTAGATGGGGAGGGGGAAGGCGAAGTCGTGGATGAGGTCCGCCTGCCCGTGCGGCGCGAAACGGTCGATGAGGTCGTCCGTCAACTCCTGCACCCGCGGCGCGAATTCGGCCACCCGGCGCGGGGTGAACGCCTTGGAGACGAGGCGGCGCAGCCGGGTGTGGTCCGGCGGGTCGATATTGAGCAGATGCGTCATGAGATTGGCGCTGCGCTCACCCGGAATACCGGTCCGGCTCTTGCCCTGCGCGTCCTCGGCGTGATGCTCGGGGTTCTTCGAGAGCCGCCCGTCCGCGAGCGCCTGACGTGCGTCGGCGTAGCGGGTCACCAGCCAGGCCTCGACCCCGCTGGGAAGTTTCGTCCAGTGCACGGGGGAGTGCTCACGCAGCCAGGCGTAGGCCGGATACGGGTCGCCGGCGAATTCCCAGGTGAAGAGTTCGGGAGCGGTGTTCGGGACGTTCACAGGACGACCGTATCGGGAGCCCGCAGGTGGATGCGCCGCCGCGGTGAACGGGTCAAAGATGATGCGCGTTCAAGTCTGTGATCTTCACGTGATCTACGCGGCATTAACTTGTGACAAGTGATCGGCACCGGCTACGTTCACGGACCAGCGCGGCGGTATCGAACGCCTGTCGGTGTCATGCGCCGCGCGGTCATTGCTGTCTCGCGAAAGGCCTCCGCATGCTCTCCGGGAACGGTCGACACCGTCGCCCCCGTCAGGCTCCGGCTCTCCTTGTCGCGGCCGGAGTGACCGGCTCCGCCATCGCGATCCCGCTCTTCGCCGCGGGCGGCGCCAGCGCCGCCGACGGCACCACGTGGGACAAGGTGGCCCAGTGTGAGACCGGCGGCTCCTGGAGCGAGAACAGCGGCAACGGGTTCTACGGCGGGCTCAAGTTGACCCAGGAGAACTGGGAGAAGTACGGCGGCCTCGACTACGCCCCCAGGGCCGACCTCGCCAGCCGCAACCAGCAGATAGCCGTCGCCGAGAAGCTCCTGGACGACCAGGGCGTCGGCGCCTTCCACATCTGCGGACTGACCTCCGGGCTCACCAAGGACTCGGGTTCGGCCGCCATCGACACCGGTGTGCTGGGCGGCGATTCCGGTTCGTCCGATTCATCCGGCGCGTCCGACTCGACTGGTCTGTCCAACTCCTCGGGCAGCGCATCCGATGGGTCCTCTTCGTCGGATTCGTCCTCCCGCTCGTCCTCCAGCGCCTCGCCTTCGACCTCCGCGAGTGCGACGGACAACTCCGCCGAATCCGGTACATCCGCCTCGCCCTCCACCTCTTCGCCCCAGAAGGGCGCGGGCACCTCGCAGGGCGCCGACAGCTCGTCCACGGACGAGACGAAGGGTGACGACTCGGACAATCTCCAGCCCCCGGCGTCCATTTGGACCCTCGTCGACACCGGCACGGCCGGCACCGGCCGCCACCGTGGCGCCAGCGCCGACGAGACGGCCGGTGCGACCGTCGGCAAGACCGCCGAGAAGGCCAGGACCGACAGCCGTACGGAAGACACGTACACCGTCCACGCCGGGGAGACCCTCGCCTCCATCGCCGACTCCCTTGGCCTGGACGGCGGGTGGCGGGCGCTCTATGCCGAGAACAAGAAGGCCATCGGTGCCGACCCGAATCACATCTTCGCCGGTCAGACCCTGAAACTCGGTGCCGAATAGGGCGAAAAACAACGGGAGTTCACGTCATACTTCGCCACTGAATGTCCGGTTTGGTGAAAGTGTGGGATGAGTCTCAGAAGCCCTGATCGTCTTTGAAATTCGACGGATCGCGTGTCTACCGTCGTCACCGCTCGTCAACACGAGCCCCGGCTGCCGCAACGCCGAATCCTGCCAGCGGCCGTACGGGAACAGTCGTCGCGTCATGCGCCGTAGGCAGGAGCGGGGGACCCAAGGTAGGTGCCTGCCCGGGCAGTTGACGGGCGGCTAGGGGTGTAGCCGTGTCTCGTGAGAGCGAGGACGCGGCCGGGCAACTCAACCGGCCCGAACCCGACAGCTCACCTCGCAGGCGTCGGTGAGGGGATCGAACCATGCTGTTTTCCGGCAAGGGCAAGCACCGTCGTCCGTCCAAGGCCACCCGCGTCGCCGCGCTGGCCGGCGTCACCGGCGTCGCCATCGCCGCTCCGCTGATGGCGGCCGGCAACGCCTCCGCCGCCACCGCCTCCGAGTGGGACAAGGTCGCCCAGTGCGAGTCCGGTGGCAACTGGGCCATCAACACCGGGAACGGCTACTACGGCGGCCTGCAGTTCTCCGCCTCCACCTGGGCCGCGTACGGCGGCACCGCCTACGCCCCGCAGGCCAACCAGGCCTCCAAGGCGCAGCAGATAGCCGTCGCCGAGAAGGTCCTCGCCTCCCAGGGCAAGGGCGCCTGGCCGGTCTGCGGCACGGGCCTGTCCGGTGCCGCCTACAACGGCAGCGCCCCCTCCACGAACACCACCCGCTCCACCGACTCGCAGGCCGCCTCCCGCTCCGCCGAGCGCCCGGCCGCGAAGACCGAGAGCACGAAGACCCAGAAGACCGTCACCACCCCGACCGGCAAGAAGGTCAAGAAGGGCGACGGCGAGTACAAGGTCGTCAAGGGCGACACCCTCAGCTCGATCGCCGAGAAGCACGGCGTCAAGGGCGGCTGGCAGAAGCTGTTCAAGCTGAACAAGGACATCGTCTCCGACGCCAACCTCATCTACCCGGGTCAGCAGCTGCACCTCAAGTGACAGCCTCGCGGGCTCCCCGCTCCGGTGCGTGTTCCCCCGTACGCACCGGAGCGGGGTTCTTTTTGCTCCCCCTCTTTGTTCCGTTCGGAAACAATTTACTCTCGGTTCTGCCCAAGAGGTGGTCGGCAACGTGGCCGATCGGCCTTGGGCGGTTAGGCTCATCCCGCAGAGCCACCGCGCTACTGCCGTAGCCGTGTCACATCCAAGAAGGAGATGCTCGTGCCGTCCATCGACGTCGTCGTAGCCCGGGAAATCCTGGACTCCCGAGGCAACCCCACGGTCGAGGTCGAGGTCGGCCTCGACGACGGCAGCACGGGTCGTGCCGCCGTCCCCTCCGGCGCCTCCACGGGCGCCTTCGAGGCCATCGAGCTCCGCGACGGTGACCCCAACCGCTACCAGGGCAAGGGTGTCGAGAAGGCCGTCCTCGCCGTCATCGAGCAGATCGGCCCTGAGCTGGTCGGCTACGACGCCACCGAGCAGCGCCTGATCGACCAGGCCATGTTCGACCTGGACGCCACCGACAACAAGGGCTCCCTCGGCGCCAACGCCATCCTCGGCGTCTCCCTCGCCGTCGCCCACGCCGCCTCCGAGGCCAGCGACCTGCCGCTCTTCCGCTACCTGGGCGGCCCGAACGCGCACCTGCTGCCGGTGCCGATGATGAACATCCTGAACGGCGGCTCGCACGCCGACTCCAACGTGGACATCCAGGAGTTCATGATCGCCCCGATCGGCGCGGAGTCCTTCTCCGAGGCCCTGCGCTGGGGCGCCGAGGTCTACCACACCCTCAAGAAGGTGCTGAAGACCAAGGGCCTGTCCACCGGCCTCGGCGACGAGGGCGGCTTCGCCCCGAACCTGGAGTCCAACCGCGCCGCGCTCGACCTCATCATCGAGGCCATCAAGCAGGCGGGCTACGTCCCCGGCCAGCAGATCGCGCTCGCGCTCGACGTCGCCGCGTCCGAGTTCTACAAGGACGGCAAGTACGAGTTCGAGGGCAAGTCCCGCTCGGCCGCCGAGATGACCGAGTACTACGAGGAGCTCGTGGCGGCCTACCCGCTCGTCTCCATCGAGGACCCGCTGTTCGAGGACGACTGGGCCGGCTGGAAGGTCATCACCGACAAGCTGGGCGACAAGGTCCAGATCGTCGGCGACGACCTCTTCGTCACCAACCCGGAGCGCCTGGCCCGCGGCATCGAGGAGGGCACCGCCAACGCCCTGCTCGTCAAGGTGAACCAGATCGGCTCGCTGACCGAGACCCTGGACGCCGTCGAGATGGCCCAGCGCAACGGCTTCAAGTGCATGATGTCCCACCGCTCCGGCGAGACCGAGGACGTCACCATCGCCGACCTCGCGGTCGCGGTGAACTGCGGCCAGATCAAGACCGGCGCCCCGGCCCGCTCGGACCGCGTCGCCAAGTACAACCAGCTGCTGCGCATCGAGGAGATCCTCGACGACGCCGCGGAGTACGCGGGCCGCAGCGCCTTCCCGCGCTTCAAGGGCTGAGCCTTCCCGCACGTCCGCTCCGCGGACCATCGGGCCCAGCAAGGGCTGAGCCTTCCTGGGCTAAGCCTTAGCCAGTCGTACGTACGTCCCTGTACCGGTCCCGTACCGTGTGCGGGGACGTACGCACGTGTGACGGGAGGCGGCGACATGGCCGTGAAGGACCGGGACCGGTTCTCCACCGCGACCAGGATCAGACTGCTCGGCGAGCAGACGGCGGCCCGGGTCTACCGCTCCCAGACCAAGCGGCAGGCCCGCCGGTCGCGGCTGACCGGCCGGGCGGCGCTGCTCGCCCTGGTGCTGTGCTCCATGGTGGTGGCGCTGGCGTACCCCATAAGGCAGTACGTCTCCCAGCGCTCCCAGATCGCCGATCTCCAGCGGCAGAAGGAACAGGCCAGGGCGCGGGTCGAGCAGCTGCGCGACCTGAAGGCGCGCTGGCAGGACGACGAGTACGCCGAGCAGCAGATCCGGCTGCGGCTGCACTATGTGCTGCCCGGGGAGACGAGTTACGTCGTGATCGACCCGAAGGTGGCCAAGCAGTCGCGCTTCGAGCAGGGCGCGGGCCACCGCCCCTGGTACACGAACGTCTGGGACGGGGTCGACAAGTCCGACGCCTCCGCCCAGTGAACCGACAGAGGAATTCAGCACAGGCATGGATACGCCCCCGCCGCCCACCCCGCGCACCGAGCCCACCGACGCCGACGTCGAGGCCTTCAAGCAGCAGCTCGGGCGGCCGCCGCGCGGGCTGCGCGCCATCGCGCACCGCTGCCCCTGCGGCCAGCCGGACGTCGTGGAGACGGCCCCGCGCCTGCCGGACGGCACGCCCTTCCCGACGACGTACTACCTGACGTGCCCCCGCGCCGCCTCGGCGATCGGCACGCTGGAGGCGAACGGCGTCATGAAGGAGATGACGGAGCGACTCCAGACGGACCCGGAACTCGCCGCCGCCTACCGCGCCGCGCACGAGGACTACATCGCGCGCCGTGACGCCATCGAGGTCCTGGAGGGCTTCCCGAGCGCGGGCGGCATGCCCGACCGCGTCAAGTGCCTGCACGTACTGGTGGGCCACTCGCTGGCCGCGGGCCCGGGCGTCAACCCGCTCGGCGACGAGGCGATCGCGATGCTGCCGGAGTGGTGGCTGAAGGGCCCGTGCGTGCAGCCGCTGGCGGCCCCCGACCCGGCGGACGAGATCCCCGGCGAGGAGGGTGAGGTCACCGACCCCACCGAGGTCCGCAGCGGCTTCTTCGCATACGCCCCCCTCGTCCCCGCGGGCTTCAGCCGGGTCGCCGCCGTCGACTGCGGCACGAACTCCATCCGGCTCCTGGTCGCGGACGTCAGCCCGGCCACCGGTGAACTGCTGGAGCTCGACCGGCGCATGACGATCGTGCGGCTCGGACAGGACGTGGACCGGACCGGGCGGCTGGCCCCCGAGGCGCTGGAGCGGACGTTCGCGGCCTGCCGGGAGTATGCGGAGGTGATCCGTGAACTGGGCGCCGACAAGGTGCGGTTCGTGGCCACGTCGGCCTCCCGTGACGCCTCCAACCGCGACGCGTTCGTACGGGGCGTCGTGGACATCCTGGGTGTCGAGCCCGAGGTCATCTCCGGTGAGCAGGAGGCCGAGTTCTCCTTCACGGGGGCGACCAAGGAACTGAAGGGGCGCGACGACCTGGACCGTCCCTATCTTGTGGTCGACATCGGCGGCGGCTCCACCGAGTTCGTCGTGGGCGACGACCATGTACAGGCCGCGCGCTCCGTCGACGTCGGGTGCGTGCGGATGACCGAGCGGCATCTCGTCCGGGACGGCGCCGTCACCGACCCGCCCACCGAGGAGCAGATCGCGGCCATGCGGGCCGACATCGAGCGGGCCCTGGACCTCGCCGAGGAGACGGTCCCGCTGCGCGAGGCGCGCACACTGGTCGGCCTCGCGGGGTCGGTGACGACCGTGTCGGCGATCGCTCAGGAACTGCCCGAGTACGACTCGGAGCGCATCCACCACTCCCGGATCGCCCTCGCCAAGGTCCGCGAGATCACCGACTGGCTGCTGCACTCCACCCACGCCGAGCGCGCGGCCGTCCCCTCCATGCATCCGGGGCGCGTCGACGTGATCGCCGCGGGAGCTCTCGTACTGCTGTCGATCATGGAGCGGATCGGCGCCGAGGAGGTCGTGGTCAGCGAGCACGACATCCTCGACGGGATCGCCTTCAAGGTGGCGGAAGGCGTCTGACGATCCGGCTGCGGCCTACTTGAACCAGTACCGGACGCCGTGGTGGTGCGAGCAGGTGCCCTGCGAGTGCCGCGAGTAGGACAGGGTGGCGTCCTTGCACTTCGCCGTCTCGTACTTGTCCCTCGGCCGCTGGTGGTGCGTCCAGCCGCACACGCCGGTGGTGTGACTGACGCAGTGGTGGGCCGTGTTGGTGGCCGGAAGAGTGGCAGCGGAAGCGGTCGGTGCGCTGATGAGGACGCCGGCGAGGGCGACGGTGATCGCCGAGGCAGCAAGACGTGCGCGCATAGGAGTTCCTCCCCCTTGAGGTGCTTGGCAGCGGGAGCTTATAGCGGTGTGAACGACTTGTGGCCTTTGTTGGAGAAGTCGTGGAGACGGCTTTTGGGTCCCGCCCGTCGGACCGTGGCGTAGGTCTCGATTGTTACTGATGGGTAGCTCTCGGACGAGCAGGTCGGATAGCGTATGAGCGTGTCCAGGGGGCCTTTCGGGGCCCCTTGGCGACACGCCGCCAGGAAAGTTCGTGAAGTTCTTCACAAGGAATTCCGCCCGGTGGAAGCACGAAAAGGGGCCGGTTGGGCCTTCCGAGGGTCCGACAGGGCCTTGAACGTGTTCAGAAGGGGTAGGGGAAGCTTCCCTGGAGGACGCTCACGAGGGGGTGTCACGGAGGGCTCACGGCACCTCCGATGACGCGGAGAGGCAGCTCACGCGGCATTGACATCGGGACGTACCGCCCCGCGCAGACCTCGCCGCGACCTGCCTCGCGACAGCGGGTCGCGGAGGATAACACACCTCCTGCAAGAGCTTGTGAAGGGGCGCACGAGCGCCCCCTCCGGGGCAGGTGGATACTCGATGGCATGAGCACCACGGAGCGTCCCAGGATCCTCGTAGTAGGCGGTGGGTACGTAGGCCTGTACGCAGCTCGGCGCATCCTCAAGAAGATGCGCTACGGAGAGGCGACCGTCACGGTCGTCGACCCCCGGTCGTACATGACCTACCAGCCCTTCCTTCCCGAAGCCGCCGCCGGCAACATCTCCCCGCGCCACGTCGTCGTCCCGCTGCGACGCGTGCTGCCGAAGGCGGAGGTCCTCACCGGCCGGGTCACCACCATCGACCAGGACCGCAAGGTCGCCACGATCGCCCCGCTGGTCGGCGAGGCGTACGAGCTGCCCTTCGACTACCTGGTGATCGCGCTCGGCGCGGTCTCCCGCACTTTCCCGATCCCCGGCCTCGCCGAGCAGGGCATCGGCATGAAGGGCATCGAGGAGGCCATCGGCCTGCGCAACCACGTCCTCGAGCAGCTCGACAAGGCCGACTCCACCACCGACGAGGAGATCCGCCGCAAGGCGCTCACCTTCGTCTTCGTCGGCGGCGGCTTCGCCGGCGCCGAGACCATCGGTGAGGTCGAGGACCTGGCCCGCGACGCGGCCAAGTACTACAAGAACGTCTCCCGCGAGGACATGCGCTTCATCCTCGTCGACGCCGCCGACAAGATCCTCCCCGAGGTCGGCCCCAAGCTGGGCGCCTACGGCAAGGAGCACCTGGAGAGCCGCGGCGTGGAGATCTACCTCTCCACCTCGATGGACTCCTGCGTCGACGGCCACGTCGTGCTGAAGAACGGCCTCGAGGTCGACTCCAGCACCATCGTGTGGACCGCCGGCGTCAAGCCGAACCCGGTCCTGGCCCGCTACGGCCTGCCGCTCGGCCCCCGCGGTCACGTCGACTGCGCCCCGACCCTCCAGGTCCAGGGCACCGACTACATCTGGGCCGCGGGCGACAACGCCCAGGTCCCGGACCTCGTCGGCCGCAAGGCGGGCAACGAGAACGCCTGGTGCCCGCCGAACGCCCAGCACGCGCTGCGCCAGGCCAAGGTCCTCGGCGACAACGTGATCTCCGGTATGCGGGGCTTCCCGCAGAAGGACTACAGCCACGGCAACAAGGGCGCCGTCGCGGGTCTCGGCCTGCACAAGGGCGTCGCGATGATCGTCATGGGCAAGATGAAGATCAAGCTCAAGGGCCGTCTCGCCTGGTACATGCACCGCGGCTACCACGGTCTGGCCATGCCGACCTGGAACCGCAAGGTGCGTGTCTTCGCCGACTGGACCCTCGGCATGTTCCTCAAGCGCGAGGTCGTCTCCCTCGGTGCGATGGAGCACCCCCGCGAGGAGTTCTACGAGGCCGCGAAGCCGGCCCCGGTCGCCGCCGCGCCCAAGGAGAAGACCGAGGCCAAGGCCTCCTGACCGCCTCCGGTCGCTGATCCGACCGAAAGACCTCCCGCCGTCCGTGGTGCGGGGGGTCTTTCGGCGTTTCCGGGCACCGAACATGTAACGCGCATGGGGGACTGTGCAGGCACCCCATTTTGTTTATACGTGGTGTTGGACATTCCGGGAGTGCTGTCACGGAGGTGTGCGCCATGGCTGACGCCGCACTGCGGCTGAAGAGCCTCGTCGAACAGTTGCTGGGGGCACCGCTCCCGATGCGCATCCGCGCCTGGGACGGTTCGCAGGCGGGGCCGCCGGGCGCACCGGCGCTGGTCGTGCGGAACCGGCGGGCGGTACGGCGGCTGCTGTTCAAGCCGGGGGAGCTGGGGCTCGCCCGCGCCTGGGTCGCCGGGGACCTGGACATCGAGGGGGACCTGTACGCCGCCCTCGATCTGATGTCGGAGCTCGTATGGGAGCGCGGGGAGGACGCCAGGAGCCTGCTGCAGATGGTGCGCGACCCCGAGGTGCGCGCCGCCGCCCGGGGTCTCGTGAAGGTCGCCGGGCTCCCGCTGCCGCCCGCCCCGCCCCGCGAGGAGGTCCGCAGAGCCCGCACCCATCTGCACACCAAACGCAGCGACAAACGCGCCATCAGCCACCACTACGACGTCGGCAACGACTTCTACGAGATCGTCCTCGGCCCGTCGATGGTCTACTCGTGCGCCTACTGGCCCGCCCCCGACGCCACCCTCGAGCAGGCCCAGCGCGAAAAACTCGAACTCATCTGCCGCAAGCTCGACCTGACGGCCGGTCAGCGGCTGCTCGACGTCGGCTGCGGCTGGGGCTCCCTGGCCGTCCACGCCGCCCGCGAGTACGGAGTGCACGTCGTCGGCATCACCCTGTCGCAGGAGCAGGCCGCGTACGCCCGTAAGCGCGTCGCGGACGAGGGGCTGACCGACCGGGCGGAGATCCGGGTGCAGGACTACCGGGACGTCCCCGACGGGCCCTACGACGCCATCGCCTCCGTCGGCATGGCCGAACACGTGGGCGCCGAAAGGTACTTGGAGTACGCCGAGGACCTGTACCGCCTCCTGAAGCCCGGCGGGCGGCTGCTCAACCACCAGATCGCACGTCGGCCGCAGCGCGACGAATCCTCGTACAGCGTCGACGAGTTCATCGACGCCTATGTCTTCCCCGACGGCGAACTCGCCCCCCTCGGCAGCACCGTCGGGCAGCTGGAGCGTGCCGGGTTCGAGGTGCGGGACGTGGAGGCGATCCGCGAGCACTACGGGCTCACCCTGCGCCGCTGGGTGGCCAACCTGGAGGCCGACTGGGCCCGCGCGATGCGGCTGGCCGGGCCCGGCCGCGCCCGCGTCTGGCGGCTGTACATGGCAGCCTGCGCCCTCGCCTTCGAGCGCAACCGCATCGGCGTCAACCAGGTGCTGGCGGTGCGCACACCGGAGGGCGGGGAGTCCGGGATGCCGCTGCGCGCCCGCACCTGGGGGGCGTGAGTCCGCCACGTACGAAGGGGCCCCGTTCGGTGAGCGAACGGGGCCCCGACTGCCGTACCGCTACTCCGACTTGATGGCTGTCAGCATGTTCAGCCGCGCCGCCCGGCGGGCCGGCCACAGGGCCGCCAGGACGCCGACCGTCGCCGCCAGCAGGAGGAAGACGGCCATCCGCGTCCAGGGCAGGACCAGTTCGTACGTCGCCATCTTCGTGCCGAGGAGTTCACCGGCCGCCCAGCCGAAGAACACGCCCAGGCCGATGCCCAGCACCCCGCCGAAGAGCGAGATGACGAGGGACTCCAGCCGGACCATCCGCTTGATGCCCTTGCGGTCGAGGCCGATCGCGCGCAGCATGCCGATCTCCTGCGAGCGCTCGAAGACCGACATGGCCAGGGTGTTGATGACTCCGAGGACCGCGACGATCACCGCCATGGCCAGCAGGCCGTAGAGCATGTTCAGCATCAGCGTGAACGTCTGCGCGATGTCGTTCGACAGGTCCTGCTTGCTCTGGACCTTGATGGCCGGGTTGGTGCCGAGGGCCTTGACCAGCTTGTCCTTGGTCGCGTCGGAGGCGCCGTCCGCCGTCCTGACCAGGACCCGCATGTCGCCGGGGTCGGTCATGTGCGGGGTGACGACGTTCTTGTCGAGCAGGATGCCCCGGATCAGTTCGTTGCCCTCGTAGATCCCGGAGACCGTCAGACGGGAGGACCTGCCGTCCTCGTAGTGTGCGGTGAAGGACGAACCCGCCTTCCAGCCATGGGACTTGGCGGTGTCCTCGTCGACGACGGCCTGCGTGCCGCCCACCTTGAAGGTGCCGCCCGCGACCTTGAGGTCGGTCAGTTCGGCGATCGCCGGGCCGTTCACGCCCGTCAGGGACTCGCCCGTGCCGTCGATGCGCGCATAGACGTTGCGCAGGGGGCTGGTGGCGGTCACCCCCTCGGTGGTGTTCAGCTTGTTGTCGACGTCCGGGGAGAGCTCGTTGCCGTTCGCCATGGAGACGACGTAGTCGGCCTTGATGGCGGCCGACGCCATCTTGTCGATCGACTTCTGCAGGCTGCCCGCCATCACCGTCATTCCGGTGATGAGGGTGAGCCCGATCATCAGCGCGGAGGCGGTGGCGGCCGTACGGCGCGGGTTGCGCACCGAGTTCTGCCGGGCCAGCTTGCCCGAGACGCCGAAGACGCGCAGGACCGGAGCGGCGGCCGCGATCAGCGGACGGGACAGCAAGGGCGTGAGGATGAAGACGCCGATGATGAGCAGGACCGCGCCGAGCCCCATGGGCGCCTGGCCGTCCGAGCCGTTCATCGTCGTGGCCGCCAGCACGGTCGCGACGCCCGCGGCACTGAACAGCGCGCCCAGCGTGTTGCGCAGCACCAGCGACTTGGTGGTCGCCTTCGCGTGCACGCTGCTCATGGCGGCGACCGGCGGGATCTTCGCGGCCCGGCGGCCGGGCAGCCAGGCGGCCAGCATGGTGATGACGACGCCCACCGCGAGGGCGCTCACGACCGTGCCGGGGGAGATGACCAGCGGCCCGTCCGGGACCGTGGCGCCCAGCGTGTTCATCAGGGAGCGCAGCCCGGCGCCGATGCCGATGCCCGCGACCAGTCCGGTGACGCCTGCGACCACACCGACCACGAAGGCCTCGATCAGCACGGACCGGGTGACCTGGCGGCGCGAGGCGCCGACGGCGCGCAGCAGGGCCAGTTCCTTGGTGCGCTGGGCGACCAGCATGGTGAAGGTGTTGGCGATGATGAACGTGCCGACGAACAGCGCGATACCCGCGAACACCAGCAGGCCCTGCTTCAGCCCGCTCATCGACGAGGAGATCTGCTCGGCCTGGTCGGCGGCGAGCTTCTTGCCCGTGGTGGTCTCGACGAGCTTCGTCCCGAGCGCGTTGTCCAGCCCGGCCTTCAGCGCGGTCTGGGAGGTGCCGGAGGCGGCCTTCACATCGATCTCGTCGTAGGTGCCCGGCTTCCCGAACAGCTTCTGGGCGGTGGCCGTGTCGTAGAGGGCGAGGCTGCCGCCGGCGGCGACGTTGCCGTCGTCCGTGGTGAAGATGCCGGTGATGGTGGGGGTCAGGACCGGCCCGTCGACCGAGAGCCGCACCTTGTCACCGACCTCGTACCCGGCGCGCTTCGCCGTCTCCGAGTCGATGGCGACCTGGTCCTTGCCGTGCGGTGCGCTGCCGGACTTCAGCGGATACCGGGTGTCCTTGTCGCCCCAGTAGTTGCCGCCCTGCGACTGGAAGCCGCCGCCGATGAGCTTGCCGTCCTTGTCGGCGATGGCGGTGAAGCCGCTGACGACGCCGACCGCCGACGCGGCCCCCGGCACCTTCGCGCTCCTGTCGAGCATGGCCTGGGTCAGCTCGGGCGTCTTGCCGATCGTGTTTCCCTTGTCCTCCTGGGACTTGGCCCGCACGGCCACGTCGACCTGGTCGAAGCCCTTGGCCGAACTGTTCTGGTAGGCATCCGAGATGGTGTTGGTGAAGACCAGGGTTCCGGACACGAACGCGACGCCGAGCATCACGGCGAGCACGGTCATCAGCAGCCTGGCCTTGTGCGCGAATACGTTGCGCAGGGCGGTGCGGAACATCAGCTGGTGCGGCCCTTCGCGTCGAACTCGGGGGTCTGGGGGTTCCCCCCAGGAAATTGCCGCATGAAGTCGAGGACGTTCTCCGCCGTCGGCTGCAGCATGTGGTCGACGATCTGGCCGTCCGCCAGGAACACCACCCGGTCCGCGTACGCCGCCGCCACCGGGTCGTGGGTCACCATGACCACCGTCTGCCCCAACTCCCGTACGGAGTTGCGCAGGAAGCCCAGTACCTCGGCGCCGGAGCGGGAGTCGAGGTTTCCGGTCGGTTCGTCGCCGAAGATGATGTCGGGCCGGGAGGCGAGCGCGCGGGCCACGGCGACGCGCTGCTGCTGGCCGCCGGAGAGCTGGGCCGGGCGGTGACCGAGACGGTCCCGCAGCCCCACCATGTCGATGACCCGCTCCAGCCACTGCCGGTCCGGCTTACGGCCCGCGATGTCCATCGGGAGAGTGATGTTCTCCAGGGCCGTCAGCGTCGGCAGCAGGTTGAACGCCTGGAAGATGAAGCCGATCTTGTCCCGGCGCAACTTCGTGAGCTGCTTGTCCTTCAGGGAGCCCAGCTCGGTCTCGCCGATGCGCACCGAGCCGGAGGAGAAGGTGTCGAGACCGGCCACACAGTGCATCAGGGTGGACTTGCCCGACCCGGAGGGGCCCATGATCGCGGTGAACTCGGCCTGCCGGAATTCGACGGAGACCCGGTCGAGGGCGACCACCTGGGTCTCGCCCTGTCCGTAGATCTTCGAGAGATCCGTGGCTCGCGCGGCCACGGTGTGGGTGGACCGGTCGGCGACGGGTGTGGTGGTCACGGGCGGGAACTCCTCATGGGACGACGTCTTGAAGGGACGTGTTCCATCGTGGTGGCCGGAGTCTGCCGTGTAGTCAGCCGCTGTTCCGGTTCCCGGGGGCGACTTCCGAGGGACCCGGGTCCGCCGTGTCATACCTGGGGATGACAGGGACCCCTGACGCCCCGCGCCCCGGCGGCCCCGGCGGACGCCTCGTCGAGAACCGGTGGAGCACCCTCGTTCGGGCGGTGAAATTCCGTCATTCCGCATACACCGCCTACCGCCGCACGCAAGGCTATTGGCAAGTGCGGATGGCTCGTTCCATGGGCTGATGCACCCTCAGACGTCAATAAAATAAGACAACATCGGTCCCTCGTTCCGCTGTTCGGGGGATGTATCCCGATAGGCTCGGAACCTCGATGCGGAGCCCATGGCCTGCCCGGATGGTGGAATGCAGACACGGCGAGCTTAAACCTCGCTGCCCCTACGCGGGCGTGCCGGTTCAAGTCCGGCTCCGGGCACCACCATGTCGTCGATACGTGGCGATCCCTGCATCCTGCATTGAAGACTTCACCGCGCGACCCGTTGACATCGGGCGTGAGCGGACGGAAACTCACGTCAGAAATTCGGTGAACTAAATTTCACTGTGCGAACACACGACCACTCGCGACGACCAAAGGATGCAGGGATGCGCACCACCGTCGGCATCATCGGAGCCGGCCCCGCCGGCCTCCTCCTCGCCCGGCTGCTCCACAACGCCGGCATCGACTCGGTCGTGCTCGAGAGCCGCGACCGCGCCTACGTCGAGCAGCGCCAGCGCGCCGGGATCCTGGAGCAGGGCACGGTGGACGTGCTGCGCGCGGCCGGCGCCGCCGAGCGCATGGACCGCGAGGGACTGCGCCACGACGGAATCGAACTGCGCTACGCGAAGAAGCGCCACCGGGTCGACTTCCCCGCCCTCACCGGCGGCCGGTCCGTGATGGTGTACGCGCAGACCGAGGTGTGCAAGGACCTCATCGCCCTGCAGCTCAAGGAGGGCGGCCCGCTGCTGTTCGAGGCGGAGGCGCTGGCCGTCGAGGGCGCGGACACCGACAGCCCGTCCGTCCGGTTCCGGCACGAGGGTCGCGAGTCCGTCCTGGAGTGCGACTACGTCGTCGGCTGCGACGGCTTCTGGGGTGTGGCCCGGCAGGCGGTCCCCGCCGAGCTCGCCCGCGTCTTCGAGCGGACGTACCCCTTCGGCTGGCTCGGCATCCTCGCCGACGTACCGCCCTCGCACGAGGAGCTCGTCTACGCCCGCCACGACCGCGGCTTCGCCCTGCTCTCCATGCGCTCCCCGTCCGTCTCCCGCCTCTACCTCCAGGTGCCCGAGGGCACGGACGCCGAGGAATGGGGGGACGAGGAGATCTGGGCCGAGCTGGAGCGCCGCTTCGAGACCGAGGACGGGTGGCGGCTGGAGCGCGGGCCGATCACCCAGAAGTCGGTGACCCCCATGCGGTCGTACGTCCACGAGCCCATGCGCCACGGCCGGCTCTTCCTTGCGGGGGACGCGGCGCACATCGTGCCGCCGACCGGAGCAAAGGGGCTGAACCTCGCCGTGGGGGACGTCGTGACGTTCGCGCGGGCGCTGACGCACCAGAAGGAGACCGGTTCGGCGGAGCTGCTCGACTCCTACTCCGAGACCTGTCTGCGCCGCGTCTGGCAGGCCGAGCGGTTCTCGTACGACATGACGACCCTGCTGCACCGCACCCCCGACGCCACGCCCTTCGAGGACCGGCTGCAGCTCGCCCGGCTGGAACGCATCGCCTCCTCCCGGGCGGCCGAGACCGACCTCGCCGAGGGGTACACGGGCTTCCCGCTGCGCTGACGCAGAGGCGGCCGACGTACGGATGGCGTAAGGAGCTGATCTCCGGCGGGTTCCGGCCATGTCGCAGCTTGGTCATGAATGGGGCCCCACGGTGAGGGGAATCACGGATCCGCGTAGCGTGTTGCGCACCACGACGAGGGAAAGATCCTCCCCAAGCACTAGGGTCAATCCTTTGCCTACCCATTACCCTTGATGCTCGAGGCCGCGCACGGCGGCCATGGAGGAGTGCAATGAGGAGCAGAAACCCGGTCTTCTCGCGACGGGGGTTCAGCCGCGACAACGGCTACGCGGGCTTCAACGCCGCGCCGCAGGCCGGGGGACCCGCCGTCACCACGCAGGGCAACCCGTACGCCCAGCCGACCGGCAACCCGTACGCGCAGAACCCCTACGCCCAGCAGGGCCTGCAGCAGGGCGCCCCGCCGCAGGCGCCGGCCACCACCGGCCGGATGACGATGGACGACGTCGTGCTGCGCACGGCGTCCACGCTCGGCACGCTGATCGTGACGGCCGCGCTCGCCTGGGCGCTGCTGCCGGTCGACGACGCCCACATCGGCCGGTCCTACGGCATCGGCATCGGCGCCGCGCTGATCGGCATGGTCCTGGCGTTCGTCCAGTCCTTCAAGCGCACGGCCTCGCCGGCGCTGATCCTGTCGTACGCCGCGTTCGAGGGTGTCTTCCTCGGCGTCGTCTCCAGCATCGTCGACAACCGCATCGCGAGCGGCGCGGCCATGCAGGCCGTGATCGGCACGATGGCGGTCTTCGCCGCGGTGCTGATCGCCTACAAGGCCGGCTGGATCCGCGTCAACCGCCGCTTCTACGGCTTCGTGATGGCGGCCGCGCTCGGCTTCGTGCTGCTGATGATGGTGAACCTGCTGTTCGCCGTCTTCGGCGGCGGTGACGGCCTCGGCTTCCGCAGCGGCGGGCTCGGCATCTTCTTCGGTGTCGTCGGCATCATCCTCGGCGCCTGCTTCCTCGCCCTGGACTTCAAGCAGGTCGAGGACGGCATCGCCTACGGCGCGCCGAAGGGCGAGGCGTGGCTGGCGGCCTTCGGCCTGACGCTGACGCTGGTGTGGATCTACATGGAGTTCCTGCGGATCCTCGCGATCCTCAACAGCAACGACTAGTCGCCGACCATCGTTGCAGCAAAGGGCCCCGGGTTCCGATCCCGGGGCCCTTTGCCGTCGTGCAGTGCGCGCCTAGAGGAATTTGCGCGCGGCCCTCCTCAGGTCGTACTCATGAACGATCGCCTTGGCGTGGCCGTACGCCAGATTGTGCTCGTGGCGTAGCCAGCTGACCTTCTCCTCGAAGTTGAAGAGAGCCGGGCCTTCCTCGACAGCGCGCAGCCAGTCGGAGACTTCACGGCCGGTGCAGTGGGGGATGCGGGCTAGCAGGTTGCGATGGGTCTCCTCGGAGAAGACTTGGGACATCGGCGCCTCCGGACGCAAAGGGGATGTAAGCCGGTCCTTCAGGTCACCGTGCCTGAGCGTTCGCCCGTTGGCAACAGTCCGGATGCGACGCGTACGCTCCACACCGTGGTTGATACGACGCCCTTGACTCGTGCCGTTGATCACTTCGCCGACCGTTTGAGGGCCGCGCCTCAGAGCCGGCTGCAGCGGGGTGCTGCCGCCGAGGCCCTGGAGTTGGCCAGGGAGATGGCCCGGCGCGCCCAGGCGGTGGAGGAACCCGGCGCTGAGCCCCGGGAGATGCCCGATGCCGGGATGTTCGCCGCCGCGGACCAAATCACCGTCGCCGTGCATGACTTGGCCCTCGTGCTGAGTGACGAGGGCCAGGTGGAGGAAGCTCTGCGGTTGGTGGAGGAGGCGCAGAAACGCGCCGGGGTGTGATCCCTACAGGGACGCTATGACCCTGTCCGCCAGGATGTAGACGTTCTCCTCGCCGCACTCGAACGTCAGGGTGTACGCGCCCGAGATGCCCGAGCCGCCCAGCAGGACCGGGGTTTCGCCCGCGCGCAGGGCCGTGGCGAGGCGCTCCGCCGTTTCCCGGTGGCCCGGGGTCATGCAGAGGGTGGTGCCGTCGGCGAAGACGTAGACGTCGAGGGTGCCCAGGGGGCCCGGGCGGACGTCGGCCAGTTCCACGCGGGAGGCGGCGAGTTCCTCGAGGGTGGCCACCGTGCGCTCGTGGTCGTTCACGACCGGTGACTGGACCGGGACGAAGTCCGGGTGGGAGGGGTGGCGGCGGCGGGCCGCGGCCAGCTCGGGGGAGTCCCCCGCGAACTCGTCGGCGTCCGCGGTCGGCTCGCTCACCGGCTCCAGGCCCATGAAATCGGCCTGCCGGGGCAGGAACAGCTCGCTGTCCGCCAGGCCGAGCAGCGAGGGCGCGTCGGAGGCGTCACGGGCCTCCTGGGCGGCCCAGAACGCGCGCGCCTCGGCCAGTTCGCGCTCACGCTCCTCGGCGAGCGCCTCGGCCACCGCGGCGCGTATGTCGTCGGCCTCCGAGGAGGGGCGGGCGGCCGGCACCAGACCGCGTGCGGTGCGGTGCTCGGCGAGCTGGGTGTGCAGTGCCGCGACCTCACGGCGCAACACCATGAGCGTCCGCAGGACGGCGACACCCACGGCGCCCGTGGCGGCCGTGATGACCAGCAAGGTGATCGGCATGGCGCTCACTGACGTACTCCCGGTTCAAAGTCGACCCCCGACTTCCTACATCAGCTTGAAGGGCGGACTAAGCAGCTGTCAGTGCGTAACGTCACGAAACGGGCAGGACTTTGGGTCCGGGGTTTAGTGGCGCGCCCGCCTTGACCTGCGTAAATCCCCCTTCTAAGGGAGATAGGTCACATCCTGGGGGAGATTGGATCACAAAATGGCCCGGAGGGCCGGGGTTTCCCGGACTCCGGGCCATCGACTCACGGTGGGTGCCGAGTTGACTACCGAGAGGTTCGGTCGGGCCTCAGCTGAGGCGCTCGATGACCATCGCCATGCCCTGGCCGCCGCCGACGCACATCGTCTCCAGGCCGAACTGCTTGTCGTGGAACTGGAGGGAGTTGATCAGCGTGCCGGTGATGCGGGCGCCGGTCATGCCGAAGGGGTGGCCGACGGCGATGGCGCCGCCGTTGACGTTCAGCTTGTCGAGGTCGATGCCGAGGTCGCGGTAGGAGGGGATGACCTGGGCGGCGAAGGCCTCGTTGATCTCGACCAGGTCGATGTCGTCGATGGTGAGGCCGGCCAGGCGCAGGGCGCGCTGCGAGGCCTCGACCGGGCCGAGGCCCATGATCTCCGGGGACAGGCCCGAGACGCCGGTCGACACGATGCGGGCGAGCGGGGTGAGACCGAGCTCGCGGGCCTTGGTGTCGGACATGATGACGACCGCGGCGGCGCCGTCGTTGAGCGGGCAGCAGTTGCCGGCGGTGACCAGTCCGTCCGGGCGGAAGACGGGCTTGAGGCCCGCGACGCCCTCCAGGGTGACGCCGGCGCGCGGGCCGTCGTCCTTGCTGACGACCGTGCCGTCGGGGAGGGTCACCGGGGTGATCTCGCGCTCCCAGAAGCCGTTCTTGATGGCTTCCTCGGCGAGGTTCTGCGAGCGGACGCCGAACTCGTCCATGTCCTGGCGGGTGATGCCCTTGAGGCGGGCCAGGTTCTCGGCGGTCTGCCCCATCGCGATGTAGGGGTCGGGGAGCAGGCCGTCCTCGCGCGGGTCGTGCCAGGTGGTGCCCTCCTGCTGGGCGACGGCCTCGGTGCGGGCCTCGGCCTCGGCGAAGAGGGGGTTGCGGCCGCTGGGCATGTCGGAGCTGCCGTTGGCGTAGCGGGAGACCATCTCGACGCCGGCCGAGATGAAGACGTCGCCCTCGCCGGCCTTGATGGCGTGCAGGGCCATGCGGCTCGTCTGGAGCGACGAGGAACAGTAACGGGTGATGGTGCAGCCCGGCAGGTGGTCCATGCCCATCTGTACGGCGACGATCCGGCCGAGGTTGTGACCCTGCTCGCCGCCGGGGAGGCCGCAGCCGAGGTGCAGGTCGTCGATGTCGCGCGGGTCCAGTTCGGGCACCTTGGCGAGGGCGGCCTGGATGATCGTGGCGGTCAGGTCGTCGGGACGCAGGTCCTTCAGAGAGCCCTTGACGGCGCGGCCGATGGGGGAGCGGGCGGTCGAGACGATCACGGCTTCGGGCATCACGGCTCCAGACAAGAAGGGGTGGCGCGTAGCGCCTCGTTGAGGGGTGGCGGTCGGGTGACGGGTGGGCGTACGGGGGTGTTCTTCCGGGCAGGGCTGGTTGGGAAGTTACCCGTACGTATGGCTTGGGTCACGGGTGTCGCCGTGTGACCCTGACCGCAATTTTCTAAGCGCTTGCTTTTTCGGCCCCGAGATCACTGGGACGGCTGCTGCACCGGGGCCCGTTCCGGCTCCGGTACCCGGCGGCGGCGCCTCCGTTTGAGGAGGGCCCACGGCCCCCGCGGTCCCGTCGGCATCGCTGCCGTGACCTCTGTGCCTGCCTCCGAGGCTGCCTCCGCGGCCGCCTTGGCCACCGGCAGGAAGCCTTCGCGGCGGGTGACGTCGGGGCGCTCCTCCTCGGCCGGCCACAGTTCCAGGGCCGCGCAGACCGTCGGCAGGACCGCCATCGCCGCCGTGGCGTAGCCCTCGGCCGAGGGGTGGTAGTTGTCGGGGCCGAAGAGCTCGCGGGGGTTCGCCTCGAACTCCGGGCCGAGCAGGTCGCCCAGCGACACCGTCCGGCCGCCCTGCTCCACCGTGCCGATCGTCTGGGCCGCCGCCAGTTGCCGGGAGGCCCGGCGGGCCAGCCAGCGCAGGGGCTGCTGGACCCGCTCCACCGTGCCCAGGTCGGGGCAGGTGCCGACCACCACCTCCGCACCGGCCGTCCGCAGCCGCCGTACCGTCGACGAGAGGTGGCGGACCGAACGGGTCGGCGGCATCCGGTGGGTGACGTCGTTCGCGCCGATCATGATCACGCAGATGTCCGGGACCAGGGAAGGGTTCGCCAGGACCAGCGCCACCTGGCGGTCCAGGTCGTCGGACGTGGCCCCCGGGAGGGCCACGTTGTGGAGTTCCACCGGGCGTTCCGCCACCGCGGACAGCCCGGAGGCCAGCAACGCGCCGGGCGTCTGGCTCGCCCGGTGCACACCCTGCCCCGCCGCCGTGGAGTCACCGAGCATCGTCAGGCGCAGGGGCGGTTCGTCGGGGGTGGCGTACGTGGTGCCGTAGAGGCCGTCCGCCACGGGGACCCGGCCGCCGGAGCCGTTGCCCACATGGCGCCTGGCCATCCGGACCTCCGCCAGCAGCAGACCGACGGCGGCCGCGCCGGCCAGCCCGATCCCGCCACCGCCGTATGCCGCGCCGGCCGCGATCCGCCGGGCCACCCGCGCCCTCGACATGCTCGTCATACGTCGCCGCCACCTCCTCGAAGCCGTACATCCACTCCTTGCCCCGTACCAGCCGTTCGCCAATCTCAACGGCGAGTGAACGGCCCCTGCGGGCCGTAGGCTGGCGGGACCATCACGACCACTTCTTTTGCAAGCATCCGGAGACAACGGTGCATTTCCACGACTCGATGATCAGTCTCGTCGGCAACACCCCGCTGGTGAGGCTCAACAGCGTGACCAAGGGCATCCGGGCGACCGTCCTGGCCAAGGTCGAGTACTTCAACCCCGGCGGCTCCGTGAAGGACCGCATCGCCCTGCGCATGATCGAGGCGGCGGAGGAGAGCGGCGCGCTCAAGCCCGGCGGGACGATCGTGGAGCCGACCAGCGGGAACACCGGCGTCGGCCTGGCCATCGTGGCGCAGCAGAAGGGGTACAAGTGCATCTTCGTGTGCCCCGACAAGGTGAGCACCGACAAGATCAACGTGCTGCGGGCGTACGGGGCGGAGGTCGTCGTCTGCCCGACGGCCGTCGACCCCGAGCACCCGGACTCGTACTACAACGTCTCCGACCGGCTGGTGCGTGAGACGCCGGGCGCGTGGAAGCCCGACCAGTACTCCAACCCCAACAACCCGCTCTCCCACTACCACTCCACCGGCCCCGAGCTGTGGGAGCAGACCGAGGGGAAGATCACCCACTTCGTGGCGGGTGTGGGCACCGGCGGCACCATCTCCGGCACCGGGCGTTACCTCAAGGACGCCAGCGACGGCGCCGTCCAGGTCGTGGGCGCCGACCCCGAGGGGTCCGTCTACTCGGGCGGCTCCGGGCGGCCGTACCTCGTGGAGGGTGTGGGTGAGGACTTCTGGCCCACCGCCTACGACCGGACCGTCGCCGACGAGATCGTCGCGGTCTCCGACAAGGACTCCTTCCAGATGACCCGCCGGCTGGCCAAGGAGGAGGGGCTGCTCGTCGGCGGCTCCTGCGGCATGGCGGTCGTCGCGGCCCTGCGGGTCGCCGAGCGGCTGGACGAGAACGGCGTCGTGGTGGTGCTCCTGCCGGACAGCGGACGCGGATACCTCAGCAAGATCTTCAACGACGAGTGGATGGCCGACTACGGCTTCCTCGAGGACGAGGGCCCGAGCGCCCGCGTCGCCGACGTCCTGAACGACAAGGTGCACGGCGCCATCCCGTCCCTCGTCCACATGCACCCGGACGAGACGGTCGGGCAGGCCATCGAGGTGCTGCGCGAGTACGGCGTCTCGCAGATGCCGATCGTGAAGCCGGGCGCCGGCCACCCGGACGTCATGGCCGCCGAGGTCGTGGGCTCGGTCGTGGAGCGCGAGCTGCTCGACGCCCTGTTCACCAAGCGGGCCTCCCTGGAGGACCCGCTGGAGAAGCACATGTCCGCCCCGCTGCCCCAGGTCGGCTCCGGCGAACCGGTCGCCGACCTGATGTCCGTGCTCGGCGCCGCGGACGCGGCGATCGTCCTCGTCGAGGGCAAGCCGACCGGTGTGGTCAGCCGGCAGGACCTGCTGGCCTTCCTCGCCAAGGGCGGGAAGTAGCGGCAAACGTCCGGTGAAGGGCGGGTGCCGGAGGCGAACTTCCGTTTGCCTACCGAAGTGGTGGACTTCCTTGAAGTGGTACGAGCGTGTCACGTCCACGCAGCACACGCTTAACACGGGTCCGGCACATTAGTGGGTGTCGGCAGGGCGGGAGCGGCTCCCCGCCCCCGCCGGCACCGAAACGTCCAAGGACCTCCGGAGCGGCTCCCGGACCTCCATGGACGCCCGGACGCGAGACCCGGCCCTGACCCGGTCAGCGTCCCTCGCGGGGACCGCCGTCGTCCCGCCCCCCGGCAACGGGGGTGCGGCGGTCCCCGCGGATATCTTTTTCCGCGGGGCTATGCGTTCGTACTGGCCCAACTCCCCAGCAGCGCCAAGCGCTCCGCCGTCTCCGAGCCCGGCTCCGGGGTGTACGCCACGATCGTCTGGTCCGGCTCTCCCGGCACCGACAGCGATTCGTACGGCAGGGTCAGCAGGCCTGCGACCGGGTGCCGGACGCGCTTGACCCCGTACATGCACGCCTTGACCTGGTGGTCGGCCCACAGGCGGCGGAAGTCCTCGCTCTTGAGGGAGAGTTCGCCGACCAGTTCGCGCAGGCCCGGGTCGTCGGGGCGGGCGCCCGCGTTCAGCCGCAGATGGGCCACGGTCTGGGCGGCGACCGCGGCCCAGTCGGGGTAGACGTCACGGCCGCCGGGGTCCAGGAACAGGTGGCGGACCATGTTGCGCCGGGCGGACGGCATCCGGCTGAAGCCGTTCAGGGCGTCGGCGAGCGCGTTCCAGGCCAGGACGTCCATGGCGGGCCCGAGGACGAACGCCGGGGTGTGGGCCATGCCGTCGAGCAGCGCCTGGATGCCGGGGCGGACCCGGGGCGCGGCCCGGCGCCGCTCGCGCTTCTTCTGCGGACGGGCCACCGCGTAGAGATACGCGTGCTCCTCCTCGTCCAGCCGCAGCACGCGGGAGATGGCGTCCAGTACGGCGTCCGACACGCTCGGCCCACGGTCCTGTTCGAGGCGGATGTAGTAGTCGACGCTGACGCCCGCCAGCTGCGCCACCTCCTCCCGGCGCAGGCCGGGCACGCGGCGTCGTCCGTGCGAGACCAGCCCCACCTCCTCGGGCTGGATGCGGGCGCGGCGCGAGCGCAGGAAATCTCCGAGGTCCCCGTCCATGGGTTCGATCGTAGGGGAGGGGAGGAATCCGAACCTGGTACTGGCAGACCCAGGAAAAGCTCATCCCTGGGTAGGGCCCGAGCGGCGGCGCAGGGTGGTTGGTGTCGCCGGGAGACGCCCGGGCGACTTCCTTGCGGAGGAGCACTCATGTCGTACGAGAACCTGGCCGGCCGTACCGCTGTCGTCACCGGGGCCGCGAGCGGGATCGGTGAGGCCGTCGCCGTACTGCTGGCGGCGCAGGGCGCCAGGGTCGCGCTGCTGGCGCGGCGCCGTGAACGGCTGGACGCGATCGTCGAGAAGATCCGGGCGAACGGCGGGCAGGCGCTCGCCGTGGTCGCCGACGTGACCGACGGCGGGTCGGTGGACGCGGCCGTAGAGCGGATCCATGCCGCCTACGGGACCGTCGACCTGGTCGTGAACTCGGCCGGAGTCATGCTGCCCAACCCCGTCGACGACGGGCGGGTCGACGAGTGGCAGCGGATGCTCGACACCAATGTCAGCGGTGTGCTGCGGGTGATCCGCGCCTTCACCGCCGATCTGGTGGGCGCGGCCGCGGACGGCCGTACCGCGGACCTCGTGAACATCTCGTCCGTCGGCGCGCACATCACGTTCCCCAACTACGCGGTGTACGGGGCGACCAAGGCCGCCGTTACCTATCTCTCGCAGTCCCTGCGCGGTGAGTTCGGACCCCGTGACGTGCGCGTCACCAATATCGAGCCCGGGCTGACGGCGACCGAGCTGGCGCAGCACATCGACAGCGACTCGCTGCAGGAGCAGGTGGAGGGGATGGTCGAGGCGCTGGGTTCGCTGTCGGCCGAGGAGGTCGCCGATGTCGTGGCCTACGTCAGCAGCCGTCCTCGGCACGTCAACCTGCGGCAGATCATGGTGCTGCCCACCCGGCAGGTGTGAGGTCAGTCCTCCCAGCGGTCCTCGTCCTTGGCGGAGCGGCGACGGCGGCCGAAGAGGTCGGCGTTGGCGCGGACGGCCTGGAAGGCGTTCACGCCGACGATGCCGGCCCAGGTGACGAAGAGGCCGGGCAGATGACCGATGCCGCCGCCGATCGCGGACAGCGGGATCGCCAGGACCAGCGAGACGATGCCGAAGCCGAAGCGCTCGCCCCAGGAGTCCGTCGGCGGCTTCGGTGCCCGGGAGCCCCGGGCCACCACCATCTGCTGCTCGGCGAGCTGCCGGCGCACCCGGCGCTCCACCGCGCCGTCGATGCGCTGGTCGACCTTCTCCAGGAACGAGTCGACCAGCGCCGACTCGTACTCCTCGCCGAGTTCCCTGCGCGCCTGGAGGGTGGCGTTGAGTTCCTTCTTGAGCTCGGCGTCCCGCGCGTCCATCCCCGTCTCCATTCCCGTCATGGGAACCCACGTTAGGGAGCCGGGGCGCTCACCGCACTGGGGATAGCCCCCCTGTCGGGGCTGGGGCCGGCCGGGAGGACACCGAACGACTCCAGCACCCGGCGGTGGCCCTGACCGACCCCGCTGATGCTGACCTCGATACCGCGGCCGCGCAGCTCGCCGACCACGTCCTTCAGCGCCATCGCACCGGTCGCGTCCACTGCCGTCAGGCCCGACAGGCGCAGGTCGACGGCCGCGACGCCCTGCACGTCGGCGAGGCTGCGGCGGAAGCGCTGGGCGGCGGCGAACAGCAGCGGGCCGTCGAAGCGGTAGGTCACCGTGCCCGCCCCTCCGGGTACCTCGTCGGCCGCGGCGGGCGTGAGGCGGGTGCCGCGGACGGCCGCGCGCAGGGCCAGCAGGACGGAGACACCGAGCCCGATCAGCACGGCCCGTACCAGGTCCAGGGCGAGCGTCGAGGCCGCGGTGAGGACCAGGACCAGGGCGTCGCCGTGGGTCGCGCGGGCCATGGTCCGTACCGCGTCCGTCTCCACCATCCGTACGGCGGTCGCGAGCAGGACGCCCGCCAGCGCGGCCAGCGGGATACGCCCCACCAGCGGGGCGGCGACCGCGACGATCCCGGCCAGGATCACGGCGTGCGCAAGGGCGGCGAGGCGGGACGCGGCGCCGGTGCGGACGTTGACCGCGGTGCGGGCGATCGCGCCCGTCGCCGGGACGCCGCCGAAGAGCGGGGCCGCGAGGTTGGCGACGCCCTGCCCGAAGAGCTCCTTGCCGGGGTCGTGGCGCTCACCGGGGCGCATCCCGTCGGCCACGGACGCGGACAGGAGGGACTCCAGGGCCGCGAGCGCGGCGACCGCGGCTGCGGGAGCGAGGAGGGAGGGAACGCGGGTGACGTCGAGGAAGGCGAGGGAGGGCGCGGGCAGCGAGGGCGGAAGCGAGCCGATCCGGGTGACGTGCAGGTGCAGGGCCTCGGCCACGACCGTCGCCGCGGCGACGGCGGCGAGGGAGAAGGGCACGGTCGGCTTCCAGCGGGCGCCCGCCAGCATCAGTGCCGCCGAGCCGAGCGCGAGCAGCAGGGCCGGCCAGTGCGGGGCGGCCCCGAACTCCTCGGCCGCCCGCGCCGCGACGACCGCGACCTGCTCGCCGTGCGGGAGCGGCACACCGAGCGCGTTCGGCACCTGCTGTAGGGAGATCACCGCCGCGATGCCGATGGTGAAGCCGGCGATCACGGGAGCGGGCACGTACGCCATGGCGGATCCGGCCCGGGCGAAGGCCAGCCCCAGCAGCATCAGCCCGGCGAGCAGGCCGACGGTGAGGACGCCGTCGGCGCCGTAGTGGTGCACGATCGGCACGAGGACGACGGTCATCGCGCCGGTGGGGCCGCTGACCTGGCGCGCGCTGCCGCCGAAGAGCGCGGCGAGCGCCCCGGCGACGATCGCGGTGACCAGCCCGGAGGCGGCACCGAGCCCGGACGTCACTCCGAAACCGAGGGCGAGGGGAAGGGCTACGACGGCCACGGTGAGGCCGCACAGGAGGTCGCGCCGCGGGGCGCGGGTCATGGAGCGGAGGTCGGCGAGGGAGGGCAGGACGGAGAGGGACGGGCGAGGGGGGTTCATGGGTCTTCTTCGTGAAGGGGGGGGTGACAGGTGGTTCAGGGCAGCAGGGAGACCAGCCCGGTGTCGAGGTCGAAGCGGGCCGCCGTGATGTGCGCCGAGGTGAAGGCCGGGTCGGCGCGGATCGCGTCCCGTACCCAGACCGTGTTGGCCCGCATGGTGTGTTCGGCCCAGTCGCCGGGCAGGTGCCGGGTGCGCAGGGCGGCCGGGGCGATCTCGTCCACCAGCAGCTCCAGATGGCCGGGGACCGGGGCGTCCGTGCGCAGATGGTCCAGCGTGGCCGCGACCGCCCCGCAGCGCTCGTGCCCGAGCACCAGCACCAGCGGGATGCGCAGTTCCTGGACGCCGTACTGGATGGAGGCGAGCACCGCCTCGTCCAGCACCTGGCCGGCCGTCCTTATGCAGATCAGGTCCCCGAGGCCCTGGTCGAAGACGAGTTCCGGCGGCACCCGGGAGTCGATGCAGCCGACGACCACCGCGAACGGGTGCTGTCCGGCCGCCAGCGCGTGCCGCCGCCCGTTGCTCTCGTGCGGGTGGCGGGAAGTGCCGGTGGCGTAGCGCCGGTTGCCGGCGAGCAGGTCGCCGAGGGCGGAGCGGGCGGTGACGGGCGGGCGGGGCCGGGCGTCGGGGTCGGCGGGGGCCGCCGACGCGGGGGCGGCGGCCAGCGCGCCGACGGCGGTGGCGGCGAGAAAGGCCCTGCGGTTCGAGGCCATGACGCATCCTCAGGTGTTGTGCCGATAGCGCACATTCACCGTATGCATGCGATCAGTTACCCTGAGTGCCCGTTTAAAAACACTTGGTTGATTCGTCGTCAGATCATCGCCGCCCGGATACCCCTTCTTGATCTCTTCATCTCTTGATCAGACGAGCCCGTGCTGCTTGGCGTACGCGTTGGCCACGTCCTCCGGGTCCTTCTTGTCGTTGTCGACCTGGCTGTTGAGCTGGGTGAGCTGGGCGGTCGTCAGGACGTTGCCCAGCCTGGCCAGGGCCTTGCGGACCTTGTCGTCGGCCTTGCGGTCGGCGATGAGCGGGACGATGTGCTGGCTGGGGATCAGGTTCTTCGGGTCGCTCAGCACCACCCAGTCGTTGGCCGCGATGTCGGTGTCGGTGGTGAAGAGGTTCGCCACGTCCACGTCGCCCTTCTTCAGGGCGCCCTTGACCAGCGGGCCGTCGGAGTCGAGTGACTTGAACTCCTTGAACTCCACGCCGTAGACGTCCTTCAGCCCGATCGCACCCACCCGGCGCTTCTTCACCTCGGGCGCGGCGCCGATGACCAGCTTGCCGTTCTGCTTCGCCAGGTCGGCGAGGGAGGCCAGACCGTACTTCCGGGCCGTCTGACGGGTGACCACGAAACAGTCGGAGTCGGCGGCCTGTCCGTACGGCAGGACCTGCAGGCCGCTGGGCATCGCCAGCGTGAGGGCGTTCTGCATGGTGCCGGGCTCCGCCGAATCGTCCTTCGGTGCCAGGTAGTTGAGGAGGGCACCCTGGTACTCGGGCAGGAGGTCGATGTCGCCGCTCTTCAGGGCGGGGATCACGATCTCGCGGGTGCCGAGGTTGGGGCGGACCTTCACCTTCACTCCGGCCTGCTGGAGTACGGCCGCGTAGAGGTAGCCGAGTACCTGGTTCTCGGTGAAGTTGGCGGTGCCGATGGTGACTCCGCCCTTGCTGGAGCCGCCGCCACCGGAGGCGGAGCCCTGGCCGTCGAGGGAGGTGATGCCGCTCGCGCAGGCGGAGAGGGCGGGGACGGAGGCCGCGGCGAAGAGGCCGCCGAGGAGAGTGCGTCGGTTCATCGGGAAGTCCCTAGGCGGTGCGGTGGCGGAAGAGGAAGCGCTGGAGGGTGCTCAGCAGCAGGTCGAGGAGTACGGCGACCACGGCGACCAGCACCGCGCCGCCCAGCACCTGCACGAGGTCGCGCTGGGCGAGGCCGTCGAAGACGTAGCGGCCGAGACCGCCGAAGGAGACGTACGCGGCGATCGTGGCCGTCGCGACGACCTGGATCAGCGCCAGGCGCAGGCCCGTCATGATCAGGGGGAGCGCGAGGGGCAGCTCGACCTGGAACAGGACCTGGTGGCCGCGCATGCCCTGGCCGCGGGCGGCATCGCGGACGTCCGGGTCGACGGCCGTCATCCCGGCGTAGGTGTTGGTGACGATCGCCGGGACCGCGAGCGCGACCAGCGCGACGTACACCGGCAGCATCGACAGGCCGCCGGCCAGGAAGACCAGCACGACCAGGCCGACGGTCGGCAGTGCGCGGCCGAAGGACGACAGGTTGATCGCGACGAACGCGCCCTTGCCGGTGTGGCCGATCAACAGGCCGAGGGGGAGGCCGATCGCGGCCGCGATGAGGGTCGCGAGAAGGGAGTACTGGAGGTGCTCGGCGAGGCGGTGGGCGATGCCGTCCGGGCCGGTCCACTGTGATCCGCTGGTCAGCCAGCTGCCGAGGTTCTTGAAGAGTTCGTACATCTCAGGCTCGCCGCCTCTTCCACGGGGTGAGGGCGTACTGGAGGGCCACCAGCAGGGCGTCCGCGACCACGGCGAGGAGGATCGTGAGGACCACGCCCACGATCACCGGGGTGGGGAAGTTGCGCTGGAAGCCGTCGGTGAAGAGCTGGCCGAGGCCGCCGTCGCCGATGTAGGTCGCGACGGAGACCAGGGAGATCGACATGACCGTCGCGATACGGACGCCCGCCATGATCACGGGGAGTGCGAGCGGGAACTCGACGGTGAGGAGCGTGCGCAGGGGGCGCGTGCCCATCGCCTTCGCGGCCTCCTTGGTCTTCGCGGGGACCGAGTCGAGGCCCTCGACCGTGTTCCGCAGCAGCACGACCAGGGTGTAGACGGTCAGGCCGATGACCGTGGTGGTGCGGGTCAGGCCGCTGATCGGCAGCAGGAGCACGAAGATCGCGATCGACGGGATCGTGAACAGGACGTTCGAGAAGCCGAGCAGGAAGCCGCGCAGGGGGCGGATCCGGTGTGCGACCACCGCGAGCGGCAGCGAGATCAGGACGCCGAAGAAGACGGCGGTCAGGGCGGCCTGGAGGTGGGAGACCGTGAGGCTGGTGAGGTCGTCGGTGTGGTCGCCTATCCACGACCAGTCGATGGTCATGCGGCCACCCGGGCTTCCGTGTGCGCCTGGCCTGCGTGCCGGTGGATGTCGTCGCGGGACGAGACGCCGGTGAGGACGCCGTCCGCGTCGACGCGGGCGATCAGGCCGGTGGGCGAGGCGACCGACTCGTTGAGCGCCGACAGGAGGGAGTCGGTGTCCTTGAGCGGGCGCACGGGGAGTTCGGCGTCCCTGCCCGCCCAGCGCAGGGGCTTGCGTGCCTCGTCGAGTACGAGGGTCCAGGCGCCGCCCTCGGGGGCCGGGCCCTGCGGGACGTCCGCGAGGGTCGTCAGCGAGAGCAGCTTCAGGCCGCGCTCGGCGCCGAGGAAGCCGGCCACGAAGTCGTCGGCCGGGCGGGCGAGGAGTTCGGCGGGTGCGGCGCACTGCACCAGGTGGCCGCCGGTGCGGAAGACGGCGATCTGGTCGCCGAGCCGCACGGCCTCGTCGACGTCGTGGGTGACGAAGACGATGGTCTTGCTCAACTCCTTCTGCAGGCGCAGAAGTTCGTCCTGGAGCTGGGTGCGCACCACCGGGTCGACGGCGCCGAAGGGCTCGTCCATCAGCAGGACGGGCGGGTCGGCGGCCAGCGCGCGGGCCACGCCGACGCGCTGCTGCTGGCCTCCGGAGAGCTGGTGGGGGTAGCGCTTGCCGGCGTCGGCGGAGAGGCCGACGGTCTCCAGCAGCTCGGCGGCCCGGGTGCGGGCCTTCCGGCGGCCCCAGCCGAGCAGGAGCGGCACGGTGGCGATGTTGTCCAGCACCGTGCGGTGCGGGAACAGCCCCGACTGCTGGATGACGTACCCGATGGAGCGGCGCAGCTCGGCGGCGTCCTGCCGTGTGACGTCCTTGCCGCCGACCCGGATGGTCCCGGAGGTCGGCTCCACCATGCGGTTGACCATCCGCAAGGTGGTCGTCTTGCCGCAACCGGAGGATCCGACGAGGACCGTCACGCCCCCTTCCGGCATTTCCAGGGAGAGGTCGTGGACTGCTGTCGTGCCGTTGGGGAAGCGCTTGTGGACCGCGTCGAACTGGATCATGAGTTGTCCCTTGCCCGGCTGTATAACGTCATGCAGAGTTCTTGGTAGCTGAATAGGTTGTCAACGGGTTGGTGTTAATCCGAGGTAACGGATGACCGAAGAGCAAGATCGAGTGTCCGGATTGAGGGGAGATTGGGGTCTTATGTCGTCTCGGATCGTGGACACATCGCCCGCGGCGCTCTCCGGGGGCGCCGGTCTCGTCGTCCTCGACGGGGTCGGTCTCGGCGTCGTGGACGTCGTGCGCCTCGCCGACGGGAGTGCGCGGCCGGTCCCCGGGAGCGAGGCGATGCGGCGCGTCGAGGAGTCCTGGGACGCCGCCCGGCAGATCGCCGCGACCGGGCGCGTCTACGGCCGCTCCACCGGTGTGGGCGCCAACCGGAACGAGGACGTGCCCACCGAGGCGGCCGCCGAGCACGGCCTCAGGCTGCTGCGCAGCCATGCCGGCGCGATCGGCGAGGAGCTGCCCGCGCGGGAGGTGCGGGCGATGCTCGCGGTCCGCGCCAACCAGCTCCTCGCGGGCGGCGCAGGCCTCAGGCCCACCGTCGTCACCGCGCTGTGCGAGGCGCTGGAGAGCGGGGCACATCCGGTCGTCAACGAGTTCGGGTCGGTGGGCACGGGGGACATCGCGGCGCTGGCGCAGGCGGGACTGGCACTCGCGGGGGAGCACCCCTGGCGCGGGCCGGGCGCGCCCAAGCCCCAGCAGCTCGACAACAACGACGCGCTGGCCTTCATCAGCAGCAACGCCCTCACCCTGGGCCAGTCCGCCCTCGCCCTGCACGAACTGCGCGGGCTCGTGCAGGCCACCCAGGTCGTCGCCGCCCTCTCCCTGCTGGCCGTCGACGGCTCGCACGAGGCGTACGCCGCCCCCGTGCACGCCGCCCGCCCGCACCGGGGCTCCAGCGAGGTCGCCCGCCGGATGCGCGAACTGATCGGCGCGGCGGACCGGCCCACGCCTCCCCTCGGCCGGATCCAGGACCCGTACGGCTTCCGCTGTCTGCCCCAGATCCACGGCCCGGCCCTGGACGCGGCGGACGACCTGGAGGAGGTCGTCGCGATCGAGATCAACGCGGCCGCAGAGAACCCCCTGATCTCACCCGAGGACATGGCCGCCTACCACCACGGCGGCTTCTACCAGGCCCAACTCGCCCTCGCCCTGGACCACTTCAGGCTGTCCCTCACCCAGGTCGCCCGTCTGTCGACCTCACGTCTCTCCACGCTCAACGAGCCCGCCTTCACCCGGCTGCGGCCCTTCCTCGCCGACGACGTGCCCGCCTCCTCCGGCGTGATGATCCTCGAGTACGCCGCCGGGGCCGCCCTGGGTGATCTGCGGGCCTTCTCCGCTCCCGCCTCGCTCGGGCACGCTGTACTCTCCCGGGGCGTCGAGGAACAGGCCAGCTTCGCCTCGCTCGCCGCACGTCAGACACTGCGCGCCTGCCGCGCGTACCGTCTCGTCGTGGGCTGCGAACTGGTCGCCGCCGTACGGGCCCTGCGCCAGCGCGACATGCGGCCCGAACCGGACCTCCCGGTGGGCCGCGCGCTGGAGCTCGCCGAGTCGGTACTGGGGGCCGACCAGGCCGACCGGCCGCTCACGGAGGACGTGACGGCGGCGGCCGCACTGCTGGACCGGTTCACGGACATCTGGAGGGGGAGCGGGTCATGAGCACGGAGAGGGACGTGAGCGTGGTGGACAGTCCGGCGGGGCGGCTGCAGGCGCTCTTCGAGGGGCACCGGCTGACGCCGACCCAGCGGCGCATCGCACACAGCATGGTGCGGCGCGCCGCCGACGTGCCGTTCCTCTCCAGCGTCGAGCTGGCCGAACTGGCCGGGGTCAGCCAGCCGTCCGTGACCCGCTTCGCGGTCGCCCTCGGCTTCGACGGCTACCCGGCCCTGCGCAAGCACCTGCGCGAGGTCGCCCCCGCCGAACAGGCCGCGGACGCCGGCTCGTACAACGAGTACCAGCAGGCCGTGGAGGCCGAGATCGAGAACCTCCGGCACCTCGCGGAGCTGCTGGCCGACCCCCGGCCCGTGCAGAAGGCGGGCCGGCTGCTGGCGGCCTCCCGGCCGCTGCCCGTCCTCGGGCTGCGCGCCGCCGCCTCCCAGGCCTACGGTTTCGGCTACTTCGCCGCCAAGGTCCACCCGGACGTACGGCTGCTGAACGAGGGCGGCACGATGATCCACGACCGCATCGAGGCCGCCGTACGGGCCGGAGCGACAGCGCTGCTGTGCTTCGCGCTGCCCCGGCATCCGCGCGAGGTCGTGGACACGCTGGCCTTCGCGAAGGAGGCCGGCCTGACGGTGGTGACGGTCGCCGACTCGGCCTTCGCGCCGGTCGCCAAGGTCTCCGACCTGCTCCTGCCCGCCGCCGTCGGCACGGGGCTCGCCTTCGACACCGCCTGCGCGCCGATGCTGCTCGGCCGCGTCCTGCTGGAGGCGATGTGCGACGACCTGCCGGACGCGCAGGCCCGCCTGGAGGAGTTCGACGCACGGGCGGCGGCGCGCGGGCTGTTCGTGGAGTAGTCCCACGTTTTCAGATTCGTCTCACGTTGCCTCGTTAACGTGCGTCTCACGGATGCCGCACAGACATGAGACGGGAGACGGACGTGGCACGCGGAGAAGGCAGAGCCCAGGGTCTGGCTCGGGTGGCCGTCGTCGTACGGGCCGGAGCAGCACCCCTTTGGTGGGCCGGGGTGTTCGCGGCGGGTGTCGGAGTACTGGTGCCGGGGCTGACCGGGCGGCGGATCGGCGTGCTGGCGGGAGCCGTGCTGTTCATCCTCGCCGCGGCGGTCGTCCCGACCGTGCGGCGCAAACGGTACGCCGCGCTCGCCCGGGCGGCCGCCCGCGCCGGCAAGCACGACGTGCTCCAGGACCGCGCGGTGAGCGTGCGCAACTGGCGCCGCGGGCACCGCTGGTGGCTGCTGCTCGCCTTCGCGGCGGCCCTCGGCAGCGCGTTCGCGGTGCCCGCTGCCGGAGGCATGCTGCTCGCCGGGTGCGGCACCGGGCTGCGGCTGAAGGCCGCCTGGCTCGGGCGGCGCGAACGGGCCGACGACATCCTGCTGTGGGTGCGCGTCGACTGGCTCGCCGCGAACGGCGGCCGCCCGGCCGGCAAGGCAGTCAAGGCGTACCGCAGCACGGGCATCGCGGCGGGCGACGCGGCTCCGGGCGGAGCGCGGCGCCGCACCGCGGCGCTCGTATAGCGAGACGGTCGGTCAGACCTCGAGCTCCTCCTCGATCTTCTTCAGCTGGTGGCGGGCCATCGCCAGGTTGGACCTCTTGGCGTCGAGCACCAGGTACAGGAAGAGTCCGTTGCCGCCGCGGCCGCTGATCAGGCGGATCAGGTGGTACTGGTCGCTCAGCGTGATCAGGATGTCCTCGATCTGGCCCTTGAGCCCGAGGTGCTCCATGGTGCGCATCTTGGCGCGGACGACATCGGTGTTGCCGGCGGCGGCGACATTCAGGTCGAAGCTCTTGCTGCCGCCCATCGTGCCCAGCGCCATGCCGCTGGTGTAGTCGACGAGCGCGACGCCGGTGGCGCCCTCGATGGAGGCGAGCGCCTCTTTCAGTGCGGTTTCGGTGTTGGCCATGACTGTGCTCCTCGGTTCCTCTCAACTTTCCGTGGTGGTGCGCGCGTTGGTGTTGGTGGTTGTGGTGCGTGGTGCGCGCGGGGTTCTGGTCCGTGGGGCGGCCGGTTTGCTCTCCGGTTTGGCCGCCTTGGCCTCCCTGGCCGGACTGCTCTGGTGGGCGGGTGCCGTACGGCTGTCGCCGAGCTCGCCGATGCGGGCGGCCGCCCGGCGGCCCTCCAGGAGGAGCCGGCCGAGGTTCACGCGGTCCTGGGCGAGCAGCGTCAGCACGGCTGCGCCGCCCGCCGCGTACGTCGCCACATAGCCGTACACCCCGCGCACGAGCAGTTCGCGGAACTCGCCCTGTCCCGTCGCGTCCGCCAGCTTCACCGCTGCTCCGTGCGCGGTCTCGACGAGCGCGGCCATGCCGTTCGGCTCCACGCCCGGGGTGTCGTGGGCGAGGACGCGCCCGTCGAGGCCGGTCGCGAGGGCGCCGGTGAGCTGGGGGACGCGGGCTCTCAGACGGCGCAGCTCCTCGAGGATGTGCGGGTCGGCAGCCATCCGGTGTCTCCTCTCGAACCAGTCAAAGGGCCTCCAGCGCATCCCTGAGCCTCTTCAGCAAGGTGGTGTGGGGATCGGGCGGCAGCTGCTCGGGGCCGGTCGGCGGGGGTGGCTCGCCACGGGCGGGCGACGGCTGGGCCGGCTTCGGCTGTGCCGGTCCGGGCCGGGGCGATACGACCCCCGCCGCCATCAGCCGCCGCACGTCCACCAGGGTGTGGAAGGCCGGGCGGCCCAGTTCGCGGGCGATGTCCGGTGCCGTGCGCTCGCCGTTCACCCGGTCCAGCACGCTCCGCTGGCGGCGGGTGAGGGCGGGGGCCGCCACGGGGTCCGCGCGGATCAGGGGGGCCTCGTCGGTCCTCGGATCCGGCCAGATGCGGTGCAGGAGGTCACGGCGGCGCAGCGTCTCGTGCTCCAGGGCGGCCACCGGGACCGGGTGGATCGGGCCGATGGGGTGGGCGGTGCCGTAGCGGAAACGGCCGGGCGTGCTGCTGGGGGCGAGGGCGAAGTACGCGGCGTCGTACAGCGCCGTCAGCCGGCACAACTCCAGTGCTCCGGAGGTGAGATGGCCGCTCTCGATCAGGTGGCGGACGGCGCCGTGACCGTCGTCCGCCTCGGTGAGCGCTCGCTGCCAGGCCTCGGGGGAGAGCGTGCCGTGGGCCGTGAGGAGGGTGTCCAGACCGGGTGCGGACGGGCTCTCGGCGTGCACCACCAGGCCCTCGGCGAGGTGGAGCGTGCCGCGCTCGCGGACCAGGACGCCGGTGGCCCGCTCGGCGGCGAGCCGGGTCAGCATCGGGGAGACACCGCCCCACCCCCGCTCGCCGGCCGCGGTCTTGGTGCGCACGGGCAGACGCGGGGGTTCGGCCGTCCGGACGGCGGTCATGCCAGCACCAGCCGTTCGGCCATCTCGCCCAGCCGGATGCGGGCCAGCGCCAGATTGCCCTCCGCGCGGGCCAGCCACAGGTGCAGGAACACACTGCCGTCGAAGGAGGCCCCCACGAACCGCAGCACGTGATAGCTGTCCCGGTTGCTGACGATCAGGTCCTCGACCGGCGGATCCGCGTCGACGGCCGCCCCGCCGTCGGGATCGTCGTCCGGCGCGAACGCATGCTGCTCGGCGGCCAGCCGGGCGATCTCGGCGGCCTCCACCGCGGCCGCCTCCTGGTCGCCGCCGGGGGACTCGCCGACGGTGCCCAGGGCCAGCCCGCTCATCCAGTCGATCAGTGCGGCCCCCCGGGCACCGGGCAGTCGCATCGCTTCCAGCAGACACTCGTCGATTCCGGGCACCGTGGCTCCCCTCCCGCCTGCGGTTCGGCTGAGTGACGCCGAAACTACGCAACGTGTGCGCGAGGGGTGAGCGTTCTGGCATTTTCCAGTGGAACATGCGCCGGGCGACTAAGGTGGGTCAACTTGCCTTGATTCACCTGTAGTTGACCATCAGGCCCACCGGCGTGCGTCAACGGCGGTCAGGCGCCCGGAGGGTGGTGAGCGAGTCCACGTGCGCCCCTCCCGACTCGGCCACGATCTCGTCGAGGCTCTGCGGCTCCCGGACGGTCACGAAGGCGGTGCCCCCGGCCCCGTCCGGTGCGAAGCCGTAAATCCCGGGCCGCGCGAGGGAGTTGTACGCGTAGTGGTGCGCGAAGTAGTACGCCCCCGTGTCCAGCGCCGCCGCGTAGTCCCCCTGCTCCAGCAGCGGCAGCGCCCGCCCCTCCGCCAGCAGGTCGCCCGAGAAGCAGGCCGGCCCCGCCACGTCCTGCACGACCGCGGGGCCCTCCTTGGGGCGCCCCTTGCCGTCGTAGGCGGCGATCCTGAGCGGCCAGGCGCCCGGCACGTACACCGTCCGCGTCGCCACCTGCACACCCGCGTGCGTGACCGCGACCGGCCGCCCGCCCGCGCTCTTGGCGTACTCCACCCGGGCCACCACCGTCCCGTGCTTGGCCAGCAGCGACCGCCCGAACTCGGTGACCAGCCCGTACCGCCCGTCGAACAGTCCCGGCACCGCCTCGCTCAGCAACCGCGCGTACTGCGCGTACGTCGGTGTCGTGTCGTCCGAGCCGAAGTTCACCGGCAGTCCGCCGCCGATGTCGAGCGTGTCGATCTGCGGGCGCCCGCGCCGCCGGTTGATCTCCTCGGCGAGCGCATATGTCTCGGCCACGCCCTGCACCATCAGCGAGAGCGGAATGCCCTGCGACCCGGTGTGGGCGTGCAGCCGCGTCAGCCACGGGCGGTCCGCATACGCCCGTACGACCCACTCCCGCGCCCCCTCGTCGCGCAGCGCCACCCCGAACTTCGAGGTCGCCGTCGCGGTCGAGGTCGCCTCGATGGAACCTCCGCCGACCTGCGGGTTCACCCGGATCCCGAGCGGGGAGCGGCTGGTCGCGGACCGTATCAGGGCGTCGATGCGGTCCAGCTCCTGCGGGTTGTCCGCGTTCACGGCGATGCCCAGCGCGAGTGCCTCCCGCAGTTCGGCCGGGGTCTTCGCGGGCGAGTCCAGGACCGTCAGGTTCGGCGGCACGCCCGCCGCCCGCGCCAGCGCCAGCTCGCCGGGGCTCGCCACCTCCGCGCCGATCCCCTCCGCCTGCAGCAGCCGCAGCACCGGCACCAGCGGGGTCGCCTTCACCGCGAAGGCGTGCAGCACGGGTGTGCCGGGGGCCGTGACCGCGTCGAACGCCGCCCGCAGCTCGGCGGCCGCCTCCCGGATGCCGGTGATGTCGAGCAGCCCCACGATGGGGGTGTCGGGCCCCAGCAGCCCCTGCTCCACGGCGGCCCGCACCGCCTCGTCCCGCCGGGTCGCCCGCTCGGCCCCGTCCCCGCCCCTGTCGTACCTGCCGTCCATGGGATCCCCCGTTCCTCGCCGTCCGTGCCTGTGCATCCAGCCAAACATCTGCGGCGGGCCCACGCTGGCGCGCGGATGTATTGACTAGTTCTATTCAGAGCGTCAGGATGTGAATAACAGCAGCAACAATCCGCTAGGAGGCAGACCATGTCAGGACCCCGCCCCGTCCGAGCGCCGCGCGGTACGGAACTGAGCGCCCTGGGATGGCAGCAGGAAGCCGCCCTGCGGATGCTGCAGAACAACCTCGACCCGGAGGTCGCCGAGCACCCCGACAAGCTCGTCGTCTACGGCGGCACCGGCAAGGCGGCCCGCGACTGGCGCTCCTTCGACGCCATGGTGCGGACGCTGAAGGGGCTGAAGCAGGACGAGACCATGCTGGTCCAGTCCGGCCGCCCCGTCGGCGTCATGCAGACCCACGAGTGGGCCCCGCGCGTCCTCATCGCCAACTCCAACCTCGTCGGCGACTGGGCCAACTGGGAGGAGTTCCGCCGCCTGGAGGCCCTCGGCCTGACCATGTACGGCCAGATGACCGCCGGCTCCTGGATCTACATCGGCACCCAGGGCATCCTCCAGGGCACCTACGAGACCTTCGCCGCCGTCGCCGCGAAGAAGTTCAACGGCACCCTCGCCGGGACCATCACGCTGACGGCCGGCCTCGGCGGCATGGGCGGGGCCCAGCCCCTCGCCGTGACCATGAACGACGGCGTCGCCATCTGTATCGACTGCGACCCGCGTGCCATCGAGCGCCGCATCGAGCACCGGTACCTGGACGTGAAGGCCGACAGCCTGGAGCACGCCCTCCAGCTCGCGGTCGAGGCCCGCGACGCCCGCCGCCCGCTCTCCATCGGCCTGCTGGGCAACGCCGCCGAACTGCTGCCCCGCATGCTCGCCGAGTCCGCCCCCATCGACATCGTCACCGACCAGACCTCCGCCCACGACCCGCTGTCGTACCTGCCGCTGGGCATCGACTTCGACGACATGGCGGACGCGGCGGCGAAGGACCCGGCCGGGTTCACGGTGCGCGCGCGGGAGTCGATGGCCAAGCACGTCGAGGCGATGGTCGGGTTCATGGACGCCGGTGCGGAGGTCTTCGACTACGGCAACTCGATCCGTGGCGAGGCCCAACTCGCCGGGTACGAGCGGGCGTTCGCGTTCCCCGGCTTTGTGCCGGCGTACATCCGGCCGCTGTTCTGCGAGGGCAAGGGGCCCTTCCGGTGGGCCGCGCTGTCGGGTGAGGCGTCCGACATCGCGAAGACCGACAAGGCGATCCTGGACCTCTTCCCGGAGAACGAGTCCCTCGCGCGCTGGATCAAGATGGCGGGGGAGCGGGTCCACTTCCAGGGTCTGCCCGCGCGTATCTGCTGGCTCGGCTACGGCGAGCGGGACAAGGCCGGGGAGCGGTTCAACGACATGGTCGCCTCCGGTGAGCTGGCCGCTCCGCTGGCCATCGGGCGCGACCACCTCGACTGCGGGTCCGTCGCCTCGCCGTACCGCGAGACCGAGGCCATGCTCGACGGCTCGGACGCGATCGCCGACTGGCCGCTGCTGAACGCGATGGTGAACGTGGCGTCGGGCGCGTCCTGGGTGTCCATCCACCACGGTGGCGGTGTGGGCATGGGGCGGTCCATCCACGCGGGGCAGGTTTCTGTCGCCGACGGCACCAAGCTCGCGGGCGAGAAGATCCGGCGCGTGCTGACGAACGACCCCGGGATGGGTGTCATCCGGCATGTCGACGCCGGGTACGACATCGCCGAGTCGGTCGCCGACGAGCGGGGTGTACGGGTTCCCATGCGCGAGGGTGACGACGCGTGACCCTTCCGGGAGATGAGCGGCGCGGCAACCGCCCGGCGGGGGCCGAGGTCTCGTCGCCGACTGCGGCTTCGGCTGTGCCCACCCGCCCCCACTCTCAACTTCGTTCGAGCGGGGGGACCCCCATCGCCCTGCGGAACGACTGCCCACAGCCTGGACGGACTGAGGCCGCACGGCCTGGCGGTGGTGGCTCGTTCCACTCCATGTGGCGCGAGTTGCTTCCCATCGGGCGGCACGCCGAGTCTCGTGGGTACCGGCGGTTCGCCTGGACCGGGGCCGATGTCGAGTGTCGGGCCTGGTTCAAGGAGCAGGCCCGGCTGCGTGGGCTGGCGTACGAGGTCGACCGGAACGGGAATCAGTGGGCCTGGGTCGGGGATCCGAAGGCCGGGGATGCCGTCGTCACGGGGTCGCACCTTGACTCCGTGCCCGACGGGGGTGCCTTCGACGGACCCCTGGGCGTCGTGTCCTCCTTTGCCGCCCTCGACGAACTCCGCGGGAGGGGGGTGGAGTTCCGCAAGCCGCTCGCCATCGTCAACTTCGGTGACGAGGAGGGCGCCCGGTTCGGGCTCGCCTGCGTCGGGTCGCGGCTCACCGCAGGGCAGCTCACCGTCGAGAACGCCCACAAGCTGACCGACGGCGACGGGATCAGCCTGCCCAAGGCCATGGAAGCCGCCGGCTACGACCCCGAGGCCATCGGGGCCGACCCGGAGCGGCTCGAGCGCATCGGCGCCTTCGTCGAACTGCACGTCGAGCAGGGCCGGGCGCTGGACCTGTCCGGCGACCGCGTCGGCATCGCCAGTGCCATCTGGCCGCACGGCCGCTGGCGTTTCGACTTCCGGGGCGAGGCCAACCACGCCGGCACGACCCGTCTCGTCGACCGGCGCGACCCCATGCTGTCGTACGCCGAGACCGTCCTCGCCGCCCGCCGGGAGGCCGAACTCGCCGGTGCCGTCGCCACCTTCGGCAAGATCGCCGTCGAGCCGAACGGCGTCAACGCCATCCCCTCGCTCGTGCGCGGCTGGCTCGACTCCCGCGCCGAGGACCAGCAGCGTCTCGACGCCGTGGTCGGCGGCATCGAGAACGCCGCCCGCGAGTACGCCGCCGCACACGGCATCGACCTCGACGTCGTCCGGGAGTCCTTCACGCCCGTCGTCGAGTTCGACCACGCCCTGCGCGACGAACTGGCCCGCATCCTCGGCAAGGACACCGACATCACGGTGCCCGTCCTGGGTACGGGTGCCGGACACGACGCCGGAATCCTCTCCGGGAGCATCCCGACCGCCATGCTGTTCGTGCGCAACCCCACGGGTGTCTCGCACTCCCCGGCCGAGTTCGCCGCCGAGGACGACTGCGTGGCCGGGGTGCTCGCACTCGCCGACGTACTGGAAGGGCTGGCCTGCAGGTGACGCACTCCCACACGCGGACGTACTGGCTGGAGCACGCCTGGCTCGACACCCATGTCGAGCCGGGAGTCGCCGTCGAGGTGGCGGACGGCCGCATCGCCGCCGTCCGCACCGACGTGCCCACCCCGCCCCCCGGCGCCGAGATCCTGCGCGGACTCACCCTGCCGGGGCTGGCGAACGCCCACTCGCACGCCTTCCACCGCGCCCTGCGCTCCACCGTCCAGGTCGGCTCCGGCACCTTCTGGACCTGGCGCGAGGTCATGTACTCGGTCGCCGACAAGCTGACCCCGGAGAGCTATCACGCGCTCGCCCGCGCCGTGTACGCCGAGATGGCGCTGGCGGGCGTCACCTCCGTCGGCGAGTTCCACTACGTCCACCACGCGCGCGGCGGCACCCCCTACGCCGACCCCAACGCCATGGGCGAGGCCCTCATCGCGGCCGCCGCCGACGCCGGCATCCGTATCACCCTCCTCGACACCCTCTATCTCTCCTCCGGCCTCTCGAACCGGCCCGGTGGCGAGCCGCCCAACACCCACCAGCTGCGCTTCTCGGACGGCAGCGCGGAGGCCTGGGCCGAACGCTGTTCAGTTCTCAAGGAACGGGATCACGCGCGGATCGGCGCCGCCATCCACTCCGTACGGGCCGTGCCCGCCGGCCAGTTGGCGACCGTGGCGCAGTGGGCCGAGGAGCGGCGGGCCCCGCTCCATGTGCACCTGTCGGAGCAGACCGCCGAGAACGAGGCGTGCCTGGAAGTCCACGGCTGCACCCCGACCCAGCTCCTCGCCCTGCACGGGGTGCTCGGCCCGCGCACCACCGGCGTCCACAACACCCACCTCACCGCCGAGGACATCTCCCTCATCGGCGGCTCCGGCACCGGCACCTGTATGTGCCCGACGACCGAGCGGGACCTCGCGGACGGCATCGGACCGGCCGTCGCCCTGCAGAACGAGGGCTCCCCGCTCTCCCTCGGCTCCGACAGCCACGCCGTCATCGACCTGCTCGAAGAGGCCCGCGCGATGGAGCTCAACGAGCGCCTGCGTACCCAGAGCCGCGGCCACTGGACCGCCGCGGCACTGCTGCGCGCGGCCTCCGCCGACGGTCACGCCGCCCTCGGCTGGGACGAGGCGGGCAGGATCGAACGGGGCGCCCTCGCCGACCTCACGACGATCGCTCTCGACTCGGTCAGGACAGCGGGACCGCTGCCCAGGCTCGGCGCCGAGACCGCCGTATTCGCCGCGAGCGCGGCGGACGTACGGCACACGGTCGTGGGCGGCCGGCATGTCGTACGCGACGGCGCCCACGCGCTTGTACCGGATGTGCCGCAGGCCCTGGCACAAGCCGTCGAAGCCCTTCGCGGCTGACCACCATCCCCCGCCCGGCCACCCACGAGGACACGACGATGAGCAGCACCGTCATCACCAACATCGCCACGCTGGTCACCAACGACCCCTCCCTCGGTGACGGCTCCCCCCTCGGACTGATCCAGGACGCGGCGCTCGTCATCGACGGCGACCGGGTCGCGTGGACCGGTGAATCAAGCAAAGCACCCGCCACTGACAACCGGGTCGACGCCGGCGGCCGGGCGGTCCTCCCCGGCTTCGTCGACTCGCACTCCCACCTGGTCTTCGCGGGCGACCGGACCCAGGAGTTCAACGCCCGCATGTCCGGGCGGTCCTACAGCGCGGGCGGCATCCGCACCACCGTCGCCGCCACCCGCGCCGCGAGCGACGGGGAACTGGAGGCCAACCTCACCCGCTATCTCACCGAGGCCCTCCGCCAGGGCACCACGACCTTCGAGACGAAGTCCGGGTACGGCCTGACCACCGAGGACGAATCCCGCGCCCTGCGCATCGCCGCCGCCCACACCGACGAGGTCACCTACCTCGGCGCCCACATCGTGTCCCCCGACTACGCCGACGACCCCGCCGGCTATGTCGCTCTGGTCACCGGCGAGATGCTCGACGCCTGTGCGCCGTACGCCCGTTGGATCGACGTCTTCTGCGAGAAGGGCGCCTTCGACGGCGACCAGGCCCGCGCGATCCTCACCGCGGGCAAGGCCAGGGGCCTGCACCCGCGCATCCACGCCAACCAGCTCTCCTACGGCCCCGGTGTCCAGCTGGCCGTGGAACTGGACGCGGCCAGCGCCGACCACTGCACCCATCTGACGGACGCGGACGTCGACGCGCTCGCGGGCAGCCGTACGGTCGCCACCCTGCTGCCCGGCGCCGAGTTCTCCACCCGCGCCGAGTGGCCGAACGCCCGCCGTCTCCTCGACGCGGGCGTCACCGTCGCCCTCTCCACCGACTGCAACCCGGGCTCGTCCTTCACCTCCTCCGTCCCGTTCTGCATCGCCCTCGCGGTACGGGACATGGGGATGACCCCGGACGAGGCGGTCTGGGCGGCCACCGCGGGCGGCGCCCGGGCCCTGCGCCGGGACGACGTCGGCCGCCTGAGTCCCGGCGCCCGCGCGGACCTCATCACCCTCGACGCCCCGAGCCACGTCCACCTCGCCTACCGGCCGGGTGTGCCGCTGGTCACCGGGGTGTGGCGCCGGGGCGTCCGGGAAGTCTGACCGGGCTTCCGGGTCAGGAGGCCCCCGCCCGCCAGCGCTGCTCGGCACCGCCGTCCAGCGGCCGCAGCGACAGGCCGTCGTCCCCGTACGGCGTCAACGCCGTCTCGATGGCGATCGCGGGCCGGATCACACCGTCGGCGTCCACCATGAACATGAGGTTCTGGCCGTTCCTGCTGTACACCGAGTCGCAGGTCCAGATGCCCACGCCCCGGTCCACATCACCCCGGCTGTCCAGGCAGAAGTCCGGGTCGGCCGAGGACTGCACCACCCCGCGCCCGGAGTCGACGCGCCAGCGCTGGGTGCGGGACGAGGAGCAGGGGGCCGTGACGACGTCCGTGCCGTTCTGGAAGTCGCCGTCGCGGACGTCCAGGCACCGGCCGGTGGCGACGTTCACGATCTGCGCGAACGTGCCGTCCGGGGCGTGGGTGGGGGAGGGGGAAGGCTTCGGAGACTTCGAAGGCGACTTCGAGGGCCGCTTGGAGGGGGCTGAACTCCGCGTCGGTGACGGCGACTTGCTCTTCGCCGAGGGTGACGGTGACGGCGAAGGGGCGGCGGAGACCGTCGCCGTGACCGTGACCTGCGCCGGGATCGTCGGCGTACCCACCGCGCCCGCCGCCTCCTGGGACGGCGAGGACGGTGCGGCGGCCTGGGAGAGCAGGAAGACGATCAGGGGCGCCAGGGCCACCCCGACGGCGATCGAGGTCAGCAGGAGGCGCCGCGAGGGAGGCCACGGCGCGACGTCCGCACGGGCCCTGGGGCGCGGCGCCTCCTCGGGCGTCGTGACATACGCCTTGCCCGCCCACGGCAGCAGGCCCTCGGCCAGCGCGGTGCGTGGCGCGTCGCGCAGGGCCGACAGTTCCTCGTAGGCCGTCGTGCAGTGGACGCAGTGCACCATGTGGGCCCGCAGGTCGGCGCTGGTGCGCGGGCTGTGGGGCCGTACCGACTCCTCGATGAGCCGGCCGAAGTTGCCGCAGCGCGGGTCGGCCGAGGCGGCCAGGCGGGAGCGTAGACACGCCTGGCCCATGGCCTGGAGGGCGGAGGCGGTCTCGTGGCCCACGTCCTCGCGGGTCAGGCCGAGGAAGGCCGCCGTCCTGTCCTCCGCCTCCTGCTCCACGACGCCGTACCAGACGAGGCCCTGGGCACGGGACGGAAGCGACCGGAAGGCGGTGAGCAGGGGCGGTACGGGGACGTCGGAGCCGGCCGCGGTCAAGGCGAGCAGCAGGCCCGGGTCGAGACCGCCGGCTCGACCGGCGGTCGCCCAGGATGCGGCAAGTTGCCCGGTCAGCAGCAGGAGGTGAAGTCGGAGGGGGACCAGGGGTTCCGTGCCGCGTGCCGTCTGCCGGACCGCCAGGGTGAACGCCTGCGCGGCCAGGTCCCGTGCGGCGGTCTCGCTCGCCGTGCACAGCCGGGCGTAGGCGAGGACCGACGGCTGATGGCGGGCGCGGAGTTCCTGCAGGGCCGGATAGAGCGTGGGGGTGCTGGTGCGCAGCAGTTCGGTCAGCCGCGCGTCGGACGCGCCCGCATGCACCTCTTTCTGGGGGATACCCCCAGACCCCCGGCCGCCCCCGGTCTCGACTCCGTCGTCGGTCCCGTCGGCCCGAGCCATCCGCCCGCCTCCTTGCACCCTTGCAGCCCGCCCGGACTCTGACCTACCGGCGGGTATGGGGGCCCATAGTGATGGATGGAAACCTCTGGGGAAAGAGTTTCTGTGGGTAACCCAGGGAACGGCTGAGCGCGGCCCGCCCGGGTAACCGGACGGACCGCGCTCAGAAAGCCGAGGCAGGGCAGACCGTCACTCCTCGAGTGTCAGGCCCCTGCGCAACCGCATCAGCGTCCGCGACAGCAGCCGCGACACATGCATCTGAGAGATGCCGAGTTCGTCGCCTATCTCGGACTGGGTCAGGCCCGCGACGAAGCGAAGGGAGAGGATCTGCCGGTCCCGGGGCGGGAGTTCGGCGATCAGCGGTTTCAACGACTCGACGTACTCGATGCCTTCGAGTCCGTGGTCCTCGTAGCCGATCCGGTCCGCGAGCGCGCCCTCGGCGTCGTCCTCCTCGGGCTGGGCGTCCAGCGAGGAGGCGGTGTACGCGTTCGACGCCGCCATGCCCTCGACGACCTCGTCCTTCGTCAGCTCCAGGCGCTCGGCGAGCTCGGCCACCGTCGGCGCCCGGTCGAGCTTCTGGGCCAGCTCGTCACCGGCCTTGGCCAGGTCGAGCCGGAGCTCCTGCAGCCTGCGCGGTACGCGCACGGACCACGAGGTGTCGCGGAAGAACCGCTTGATCTCGCCGACGATGGTCGGCATGGCGAACGTGGGGAACTCGACACCCCGCGCCAGTTCGAACCGGTCGATCGCCTTGATCAGGCCGATCGTGCCGACCTGGATGATGTCCTCCATCGGCTCGCTCCGTGAGCGGAAGCGGGAGGCGGCGAACTTGACCAGCGCGAGGTTGAGTTCGACGAGGGTGTTACGGACGTACGAGTATTCGTGCGTGCCTTCCTCGAGGGACTCAAGGCGCTCGAAGAGGGTCTTGGAGAGCGCTCGGGCGTCTACCGGTCCCACTTCGTCGTACGGGGGGATCTCCGGAAGGCCTGCCAGTCCGGCAAGCGTGTCTGGGTCGTTGCTCTCGATGCTCTCGATGGGATCCAGATGTTCCGGAGGGGATGTCGACGTCGCCTCCTGGGTATGCGATGCGTCGAGCCGGGGTGACATGATGTCCTCCATCGTTCTCGGCATATGGCTGCCGAAGCCAGTGCGTGCACTGCGGTGTGCGGCGCCTCCAAAGCCGGCCGTGTCGGTTACGTATCCCTACTAGCCCTACCCGCTTTCCCACACCCGCCGCAAGTGCATTATGTGCGGGTATGTCCGTTTGCGTGCGGTTGTTCGGGTGTCGGAGAGTGTGAGGAAGGCGTAGTGTTCGAGGGCGTGAGTCAGCAGCCACGACGTCGGGAGAAAGACGGCATGGACCGCGGGACGGTCGGCAGCGCACAGTCTGGCCGGCTACTGGTGGAGGTCAGGGAAGAGGGCTCCAGCGCCGTCGTGACCGCGGTGGGTGAGTTGGATCACCACACCGCCGATCTGTTGCGTGAGCCACTCGAGGAATGCCTCGCCAAGGGATTCAGCCGGCTGGTGGTGGACTGCACACGGCTGGAGTTCTGCGACTCCACCGGACTCAATGTGCTGCTCGGCGCACGCCTCAAGGCGGAGGCCGCGGGGGGCGGGGTGCATCTCGCGGGGATGCAGCCCGTGGTGGCGCGCGTCTTCGAGATCACCGGGGCGGAAGCGGTCTTCACCGTCCATGACACGCTCGAGGCGGCCCTGGCCGGGGAATCCGGCTGAGCCCGGCCGCCGCGCCCGACGCCGTGTCCTGCCCCTCGGGCCCCTGTGTGACCGGCATTTTCCGGGCGCCACGCCCTCCCGGCCGAATAGGGGGGTGTTCTGCCGGTTCGGTCGGGCAGGAGACATCCTGTCGGCAGGGACAACCTGAACATGTCGGCAGCAACGTGTCGACGGCACAGCGGCGGATCCACCGTCGAGGTACGTACTGACTCTTGAATCATGAACTGGTGAATCGGTGAATCGGTGAGGTGAAGCGCTGATGAGCACCACCCGGCCTTACTCGCCGGGCGACCGCGGCTCGGAGCCGAGCGGCGCTTCCGGGGCGTCCGAGGGCGACGAGGCCCCGTCGTCGGCTGAGCCCGCGTCGTCCGGGGGCGGCGGCCAGGTCCGCAGGCTGAGCTTCGACGGCGAGAGCGCCGTCGTGCCGCTCGCCCGCGACTTCACCCGCCAGGCGCTGTACGCGTGGGGCTGGCTGCCCGCCGCCACGGCCGACCAGCGGGCCGCCGCCGAGGACGTGCTGCTCGTCGTCTCCGAGCTGGTCACCAACGCCTGTCTGCACGCCGAGGGCCCGGACCAGCTGTGGATCGCCTGCGACAACAAGGTCATCCGCATCGAGGTCTCGGACAAGGGCTCCGGCCAGCCGGCACCCCGCACCCCGCACCGCGCGGGCCGACCCGGCGGGCACGGCATGTTCATCGTGCAGCGGCTCTGTCTGGACTGGGGCGTCGTACGGACACCGGGAGTGACCGGCAAGACCGTGTGGGCGGAGCTGGGCGCCCCGGCGTAATTCGTTTCCGCCGGTCGGGCATGCCCTCTACGCTCGTCTGCAACGCGTTGACGGAGACAAGTACCCGAGGTCCACGCGAGCCGAGAGAGCTGCCTCAGGCTGTGAGGGCAGTCTCGCGTCCCGAGGTGAATCCACTCCCGAGTGCGGGGAGGAAATGCCCCGCCGGCCGGCCCCCGTCACCGGGCCAGAACGAGACCGCCGTACGGCCGTCAGGCGTGTACGTACGGCGGTGAAGGCGTGGTGGCACCGCGAGCACCCTCTCGCCCACGCCCCGAGGGACCCTCCCCGGGGCGGTGCGTGCCGCTCCGGCAGAACCGGACGGAGCGCGCACCATGCTCGACGTCACCCTCATCCGACAGCACCCCGACACCGTCCGTGACGCGCTGCGCAAGCGCGCCGTGGACGCCGACATCCCGGCCTTCCTCGCCCTGGACGCCGCCTTCCGCGAGGCCCGGACGGCCGTGGAGCGCCTGCGCGGCGAGCGCCGGCGCATCTCGGCGGACATCGCCGTACGACGGCGGGCAGGTGAGGCCGCCGAGGAGCTCCGGGCCGCCGCCGCGGCCCTGGCCGGCCGGCTGGCGGAGGCCGAGGCCGGGCTCGACCGGCTCGCGCGCCGGCACCAGGACTTCCTCGACGCCCTGCCCAACCTCCCGGACGACGACGTCCTCGCGGGCGGCAAGGAGAACAACCAGGTCGTACGGGCCGTGGGCGCCCCGCCCGCGTTCGGCTTCGCACCCAAGGACCATGTCCGGCTCGCCCAGGACCTCGGCCTCGTCGACTACCGGCGGGGCGCGGCACTCGCGGGCAGCGGCTACTGGATCTACCGGGGCGAGGGCGCCGCCCTGGAGTGGGCGCTGCTCAACCACTTCCTCGACACCCACCGCCGGGCGGGCTACGAGTTCGTGCTGCCGCCGCACCTGCTCACCCACGAAGCGGGCTATACGGCCGGACAGTTCCCGAAGTTCGCCGACGAGGTCTTCCGCGTGGACGAGCACTTCCTCCTCCCCACCGCCGAGACCGCCCTGGCCAACCTGCACCGCGGCGAGACCCTCGACGAGCGGGAGCTGCCGCTCAAGTACGTCGCCTACACGCCCTGTTACCGCAAGGAGAGCGGCGCCCACCGCACCGCGGACCGGGGCACCCTGCGCGGCCACCAGTTCAACAAGGTCGAGCTGTTCCAGTACACGCGCCCCGGGGACTCGGACGCCGCCCAGCTCGAACTGCTCGCCCGCGCCGAGGAGTTGGTCGCCGGACTCGGTCTGCACTACCGCGTCACCAAACTCGCGGCCGGGGACACCAGCCCCGCCCAGGCCAAGACGTACGACGTGGAGGTCTGGCTGCCGAGCCTGGGGGCGTACGCCGAGGTCAGCTCGGTGTCGAACGCCCGCGACTACCAGGCGCGGCGCGGCGCCATGCGCTACCGCCCGGCCGGCGGCGGCAAGCCGGCCTACCTGCACACCCTCAACGCCTCGGGCCTCGCCACCAGCCGCCTGCTGCCCGCGCTCCTGGAACAGCACCAGCGGGCGGACGGCACGGCGGCGGTGCCTGAGGTGCTGCGGCGGTGGGGGGTGCCGGACGTCCTGCGGGCGCTCTAGCCCAGGGTTACCCACGGTCACCCCCTCCACTCGAACCCCTTCTCGTGCGCGCCGGATCCCCACAACTCCGGCGCGCACCTTCTCTTCCCTCCTCAAGGGCCCGGGCGTACCTTGACGGCCGAATCTGATGTGCCGTCAGGAATTGGCGGAGAAGACCCGAGGATCTCGAAGAGGGAGCGGAACCGTGTCGTACCGGAATCGAACCGCCGCGCTCGCGTCCGCCGCGGCCCTGGCCGGCTCGGCGGTGCTGCTCGCCGCCCCCGCAGCCGAGGCCACGGTCGTCGACGTCAACTACCAGTGCAAGACCCCGATCGGCAACAAGAGTGCCGTCTCGCCCATCGACATCAAGAGCGTCAAGAGCGGCAGCGGCTACAAGCTCACCATGTCGTGGCAGAAGGGCGTCTCCTCCAGCCCGGTCGAACTGGGCAAGGGCGCGATGAACCCGAGCGCCACCATCGTGCTGGGCGGCGCCGACAGCGGCACGGTGCCGGTCTCCGGGCCGGCCAACCAGGCGGCGATCCCCGCCAACACCCCCATCAAGATCAACGACTTGACGGGCACGTACACGCCGAAGAAGACCGGGAAGGTCACCTTCACACCGGGCGTGCTCACCATCAAGGCGCTCGGTACGACGACCACGTGCACGCCGTCGAACAATCCGGGGCCTGCGCTGACCCTTGATGTGACGGCTGCGGGGGGCTCCGCCGGGGGCAGTCAGGGGGGTACGGATTCCGGCGGCTCCCTGCCGCAGACCGGGCCTGATGACTCGGCGATCGCCCTTGGCACGCTGGGTGGCACGGTGCTCCTTGCCGGAGCGGCCGGGGCGTTGTGGGTGACTCGGCGGAATCAAGCGGTCCGCCGCTAGGCGCTTCGCCGGTTGTGCCGCGATACGTCGTCGGTCGTCTGCGGCGGCGTCGTGGCTGGTCGCGCAGTTCCCCGCGCCCCTTGAGGGGCGCTGCCGGACCCGCAGCGGACTGCACCCGACCTCCGATACCTCTGCCGCACGACTACTGGAGCCGCCGGATGACATCTGCCGCCCGTGTCCTGCTCGTGTCCCTGCTGCTCGTCATGACCGCCGCTCCGTCGGCCTCGGCCGCCGACGGGTGGGCGCTCGTGCCCTCAGGCGGCGGACGCCCGTCCTTCTACGCCGAAGGCGCCCCCGGGGCCGTCCTGCAGGACACGGTGTCCGTGGTCAACCGGAGTGGGCGGGTGGTCACGGTACGGCTGAGCGGGAGCGGGGTTCCGGTCGCTTTTGCCGCTGCCCGGGTGCGGGTGCCCGCGCGGACCCGGGCCGATGTGCCGTTCGCGGTGAGTGCGCGTGGTGATCGCCGCGGCGAGATCATTGCCCGTGACCAGGACGGCCGGCGGGCCGCGGTTCCGGTTCGGCTGCGGGTGGGTGGGCCGGCGCTGTCCGCGCTGACCGTGGAGCACGTGGCCGTGCGTGCTGGTCGCATCACGTATGACCTGGTCAATCGCGGCACCACGGTGCTCGTGCCGAGCCTCGCCGTGCAGGGCGACGGCGTCTTCGGGCCGGTCCTCGACCGGGCCCCGCGGGCGCTGCCGGTCCGCCTGCGGCCCGGGCAGCGCCTTCATCTCGCCGAACCCTGGTCCGACCGTCCCGCCCTGGACTCGGTCGATGTGCGGCTGACGGTGACGGCGGCGGGCGGCGCGCACGACTCGGCCGGTGCGTCGGCGCTCTTCGTGCCGTGGGGAGCGGTGACGGGGGTCGCGGGCGCGGTGGTGGCGGGGGGCGCGCTGTTTCTCGTACGAGGTCTACGACGTCGTAGGCGCCCTGCGGGCGACGGTGAGGCGCTCGAATCCCCGTGTGCGGACGACGAGTTGACGGGAGCGATGACGTGAACGGCAAGCTGCGGATCACGGCCTTGCTCGCGGTGCTCGCGCTGCTTGTGCTGCCCCTGGCGGGCACGGCTGCGGCGGACGGGCCGACCGTCAGGGTCTCCAAGTCCCAGGCCGGCACCGGAGGTTCGATCACCGTCAGCGGCAGCGGCTGGCGTTCGCACGCCCTGCTGATGATGCTGATCTGCGGACAGGCGACGCCGTCGCGGGGCGTGATCGGCGGCACCAACTCCTGCGCCAACTCGGACGGAAGGGCCGTCACCACCGACGCCGAGGGCTCCTTCAGCAAGAAGCTGCCGGTCGCGGAGCCGCCGGTGCCGTGCCCGTGCGTGGTGCACGTGGCGACGGTCGAGGGCGCGAAGGCGCAGGCGGACGCGGTCTTCCAGGTGGCCGGACACGCCGTCGAACCATTGCCCGCCGAGCCGTCCGGCGGGCAGCTGTCGGTCCTCACGGACACCCGGCTCGACGGGTCGAGCGGCCTGCTCACCTGGTTCGGCGCGCCGCCCTCGCGCACCCTCGACTTCACCGTCGGCAACGCCGGCACCGCCGCGATCAAGAACCCGGTCTTCCAACTCGGCACCTCCCACGGGGTGTTCGCCCCGCAGTGGGAGGACCAGGAGTGGCGCGGCACCATCGCACCCGGCAAGAAGGCGCAGATCGAACTCCCCGTCGAGCTGACGGCGGGAGCGCACGGCGACTACTCCGTCTCCCTCAAGTACGGCGGCAAGGTCCTCGCCGAGCAGCCCTGGGGCGTGGGCCGCCCCTGGGGCGTGACCCTGTTCTGGCTGCTGGTCTGCGTGGTCGTGCCGGCCGCGCTGTTCCGCGCCGGGATGGCGGTCGTGGACCGGGTACGGCCGCGCCGCGCCGGCGGTCTGCGGCACCGAGGGCTCCGCCTGCCCGAACTGGCCCTGCGCATGCCGAAGTTCAGTCCCAAGGCGGCTCAGGAGCCCCCCTCGAACTCGACCCTGCCGTGGTTCACCCCGGACTCCGATCCGGGCACGGCCGGTCGGCTCTCCGCACCGCACCACGACGACAGCCCGACGAGTCCTACGACTCCCACCAGGAAGGGACCCCCGTGAGAAAGCGCAGGAGAGTCACACCGGTCGGCAGCGGGAGAGCGGGTGCGGCGGGCGCCGCCCTGGTACTGGGCTCCGCAGGCATCCTGCTGGGCCTGGCCGCCGGACCCGCGCAGGCCGCGGAGGTGTCGTTCGCGACGCACTGCGTGCCGCCCGCGGGCATCACTCCCGTCGACGGCACCACGAAGGTCGAGATCACCGCGCCGGCCACCGCCAAGGTGGGCGACACGGTGGACGTCGTATGGAAGTTCGTCCAGGCCGCCTCCAAGAACCCGGACATCATCGACCTGCCCGCCAACTCGGTCCAGCCCTCCGGGGTGTTGAAGGCGGCCGGCGCGCAGGCCGCCGACATCGCCATGCAGGGCACGCGCACGAACCCGGCCATCCCCAAGGGCGGCGCCATGGTGCTGTCCGACATGAAGGGCACCCTGAAGCTGACGGCACCGGGCGAGGTGACGCTGACCCCGGACGCCTACACCGTCAACGCCATGTCGACGGACACCAAGTGCACGCCCAAGGAGACCGTGCAGAAGGCGGCGACGATCCAGGTGTCGCCGGGCGGCACAAGCTCGTCGAGCACGACACCGGAGCCGACGGACTCGGCCTCGCAGTCGTCCCCACCGTCCGCGTCGGCCTCCGCCGGCGACGGCACCGGCAGCGACCAGACCGACTTCACCGGCAAAGAGGTCGACATCCCGTACACCTGCCAGTCGCCCATCGGCGAGAAGAAGGCGACCTCGCCCATCCAGATCGACGCAAAGAAGAACGGCGGGAGTTTCGACCTCACCGTGCAGTTCAAGAAGTCCGTGATGGACAGCCCGGCCGACATCCCCAAGGGCTCGGTCAAGCCGTCGATGGAGGTGGTCCTGGGCGGCGCCGACAAGGGAACGGTGCATGTCGAGGGCCCGACGAACTCCAAGGACATCAAGTCCGGCGAACCCATCGAGATCCCCGACCTGACGGGCACCTACAAGCCGGGCGCGGACGGCAAGTCGACGCTCTCCCCTGGCGTCCTCACGATCAACGCCCTGGGCACGACGACCACCTGCAAGCCCGACAGAACCGAGGTCTCCCTGACCCTGGACACGACACAGCAGGCGAGCGGCGCGTCGGGCGGTTCGTCGACTTCCGGCGGCAGCGGCGGCAGCGGTACGGGCGGCCTCGCCGAGACGGGTTCCAGCGACCACGGCGCCCTGAAGGCCCTGGGCCTGGTGGCGGGGACGGCGGTCCTGCTGGGCGGCGCGGTGTTCACGTTCATGCCGCGGCGAAACCCCCACTGACCTGCCGTTCCATGATCTGGGGGAAGAAGGCGGCGGGCGCCACGCTCGCCGCCGTTCTCATGGCGACGGGGACCGGCCTGGCCACTGCGGGCACCGCGGAGGCGGCCGGGGCCAAGTACAAGTGCACCGCTGAGGTGCACCTCGACCTCGGCCGGCCGAAGGCCACGTCGTCGTGCAAGAAGTCCGCTGCGGGCAAGACCGTGCACAAGCAGCGGGTCAAGCACGTCTGCGACGTGATCCGTGGCGTGGGCGCCGGCGCCGAGCACACCATCCCGTGGTACCTGTGGGGTCCCTGGAAGAACCCCGGTGAGAAGTCGACGGTGATGTGCGGGTTCCGTAGCTTCACCCGGTCCTGGTCGGTCGAGACGAAGTGACCGACGGACACAACGGCTGAGGGCCGCCGCACATCATGTGCGGCGGCCCTCAGCCGTTCGTACGGCGGTGCGTCAGTGCACGTCACCCATCAGCGCCTTGACCTTCCGGCGGTACATCCACACCGCAAAGCCGGCGAGGGCCGCGAGGGCCGCCTCCCCGAACACGGCGCCCGTGCCGCCGAGGTCGACTCCGGCGATGGCCGGGTTGGACAGCAGGCCGGTGATGGAATCGCCCGCGGTGACCGCGAGGAACCACACGCCCATCATCTGGCTGGCGTACTTGGCCGGCGCCATCTTCGTCGTCACCGACAGACCCACCGGCGACAGGCACAGCTCACCCACGGTCTGGATGAAGTAGATGCCCACCAGCCACATCGGGCTGACCGCGGTGCCGTTCGCCGCCATGGCGAGCGGGATCAGGAAGAAGAAGAACGACACGCCGATCAGAACCAGGCCCATCGAGAACTTCACGATGGTGCTGGGCTCCTGGCCCTTGCGGTTCAGCCACACCCAGATCCAGGCGAAGACCGGGGCCAGCGCCATGATGAACAGCGGGTTCAGCGACTGGTACCAGGAGGTCGGGAAGTCGAAGCCGAGCATCGAGTGGGCGGCCTTGCCCTCGCCGAACGCCTGGACCGTTGACGCGCCCTGATCGTAGATCATCCAGAACACGGCGGCAGCGACGAAGAACCAGATGTAGCCGGTCATCTTCGACTGCTCGGTGGCGTTGAGCTCCTTGTCCCGCTTGATGCGCAGCAGCACACCGGCCGGGATGACCAGACCGATGACGGTGAGCGGGATCATCGCCCAGTTCAGGGTGAAGTGGCCGGTGAACCCGACGACGCCGTAGAAGGCGGTCGCGGCGATCAGCCAGAGCAGGCCCTTGCGCAGCCAGGCAGCGCGCTCCTCGGCCGCCAGGGGCTTGGGGACGACACTGCTCTTCGGGTTCAGGTTGCGGGTGCCGATCAGGAAGGCGGCCAGGCCGATCGCCATACCGACCGCGGCCATGCCGAAGCCCAGGTGCCAGCTGACCTCCTGGCCGACGGTGCCGATGGCCAACGGGGCGAAGAACGCACCGGCGTTGATACCCATGTAGAAGATCGTGAAGCCGCCGTCACGGCGCGGGTCGTCCGGGCCGTCGTAGAGGTGGCCCACTATCGTGGAGATGTTGGCCTTGAGCAGACCGGAGCCGGCCGCGACCAGCGCCAGACCCGCGAAGAACGGTGCCTGACCGCCGGGCAGCGCCAGCGTGATGTGGCCGGCCATGATCGTGACGGCCGCGATGGTCACCGTCTTGCGGGGGCCCCAGACGCGGTCGCCGAGCCAGCCGCCGGGCATGGCGAGCAGGTACACCATCGCCGAGTAGACGGAGACGATCACCGTGGTGGTGGCCACGTCCATGGCCAGGCCGCCGCCCATGCTCCCCTTGCCGGCGCCGGGGCCGCCGGAGAGCAGGTAGACGGTGAGCAGGGCCTTCATGCCGTAGTAGGAGAACCGCTCCCACATCTCGGTCATGAAGAGGGTGGCCAGTCCGCGGGGGTGGCCGAAGAAGGTCTTCTCGGAGCTGGGGGTGTCCGGGCGGACCGAGTCCTTCGTCAGGCTGGACGCCATGGTCGTTCCTTGCTGTGCTGGTGGGGGTTTACCGCACACAAAAGAGACCTTCGGCGTCAAATGGTTGCCAAAGGTCCCCGCAGTGCTACAGGCGTTGTTTCACCATACGGCAGGACAGTGCCGGATATGGAAGGACTTGAGACAGGGATCACAGGTGAAGGTGGAACCATACACGCCTATTCCAAGGTCTCTTCGATGATCGCACCGCACAGACCCAGGCCCGCCCCGGAGCGGCCGAAGGTAAGAATCACGGGTGCCGATCACACCACAGCACCTGTCAAGAGCGGACTACCATCACCTCATGACCCGTGTACTGCTCGCCGAGGACGACGCGTCCATCTCGGAGCCGCTGGCCCGCGCCCTGCGCCGGGAAGGTTACGAGGTCGAGGTGCGCGAGGACGGACCCACCGCGCTCGACGCCGGAAACGCCGGCGGCATCGACCTGGTCGTGCTGGACCTCGGTCTGCCCGGCATGGACGGCCTCGAGGTCGCCCGCCGGCTGCGCGCCGAAGGCCACACCGTGCCGATCCTCATCCTGACCGCGCGGGCCGACGAGGTGGACACCGTCGTCGGCCTCGACGCGGGCGCCGACGACTACGTCACCAAGCCGTTCCGGCTCGCCGAACTGCTCGCCCGTGTCCGGGCCCTGCTGCGGCGCGGTGCGGCCGAGCCGGCGCAGCCGCCCGCCACGCACGGCGTGCGGATCGACGTCGAGTCGCACCGGGCGTGGATGGGGGACGAGGAACTCCAGCTCACCGCCAAGGAGTTCGACCTGCTGCGGGTGCTGGTGCGGGACGCGGGCCGGGTCGTCACCCGGGACCAGCTGATGCGCGAGGTGTGGGACACCACCTGGTGGTCGTCCACGAAGACCCTCGACATGCACATCTCCTGGCTGCGCAAGAAGCTGGGCGACGACGCGGCGAACCCCCGGTACATCGCCACCGTGCGCGGTGTCGGTTTCCGGTTCGAGAAGAGCTAGCGGGAGCCGGTCGGAGTCGGCAGGGCCCCGAGGCACACTGGTCGTCGTAAAGCCACTGCCCGGAGGGCCTCGTGCGTCGTCGTCTCATTCAGTCCACGCTTGCCGTCGTGCTCGTGGTCATCGCCGTCTTCGGTGTGTCCCTCGTCATCGTGGAGACGCGGACCATCAGCAACAGCGCCCAGGAGCGGGTGAGCTCCGAGGCGCAGCGGCTGGCCAGCATCGTGGACAGCCGGCTCATCGGGGCGGGGCCCGTCAGCGCGGAGGTGCTGAAGGGGCAGGTCACGGGCGAGCGGTACGCCGTGATCCAGATCCCGGGGCAGTCGTCCATCGCGCTCGGCACCAAGCCGGCGGGTGACGTCATCCGCGGCCGGGCCACCGGCGAGGAGGGCGAGCGGGTCGTCGTCGAGGAGCCGCGTTCGACCGTGAGCCGGGAGGTCGGCCGCACGCTGCTGATCATCGGGCTGGTCGCGCTGCTCGCCGTGGTGGCCGCCGTACTGCTGGCGATCCGGCAGGCCAACCGCCTCGCCTCCCCGCTCACCGACCTCGCCGAGACCGCCGAGCGGCTCGGTTCCGGCGATCCGCGGCCGCGCCACAAGCGGTACGGCGTCCCCGAGCTGGACCGCGTGGCGGACGTGCTGGACTCCTCCGCCGAACGCATCGGCCGTATGCTCACCGCCGAGCGGCGCCTGGCCGCCGACGCCTCCCACCAGCTGCGTACACCGCTGACCGCGCTGTCGATGCGGCTGGAGGAGATCACCCTCACCGACGACCCGGACACGGTGAAGGAGGAGGCCAACGTCGCCCTCACCCAGGTCGAGCGCCTGACGGACGTGGTGGAGCGGCTGCTGACCAACTCCCGCGACCCCCGCACCGGCAACGCGGTCTCCTTCGACCTCGACGAGGTCATCCAGCAGCAGCTCGCCGAGTGGCGGCCCGCCTACCGCCAGGCCGGGCGGGCGATCGTCAGCTCCGGCAAGCGGCATCTGCAGGCGGTCGGCACACCGGGCGCGGTCGCGCAGGTGCTGGCGGCGCTGATCGAGAACTCGCTGATGCACGGCGGTGGCACGGTGGCGCTGCGCACGCGCGTGACCGGCAACCAGGCGGTCGTGGAGGTCACCGACGAGGGACCGGGCGTGCCCGCCGACCTCGGTGCGCGGATCTTCGAGCGCACGATCAGCGGACGCAATTCGACGGGCATCGGGCTGGCGGTGGCGCGGGACCTGGCGGAGGCGGACGGCGGGCGCCTGGAGATGCTGCAGACCCAGCCGCCGGTGTTCGGCCTGTTCCTGTCGCGCACCCCGCTGAAGCGGCCGCCGGCGGAGGACGAGGAACCGATGGTCCGGTGAGGGTTCGCTCCGCGGTGAATGCCGCGATGTGCCGTCGGTCGTCTGCGGCTGCGTCGTGGCTGGTCGCGCCCGCGCGGCGGCAGCCGCCCGCACATTCGGTACGGCCCCGCGCCCCTTCGGGGGCGCTTCAGCTGACGCGGGCCTTGGGCTTGGGGCGGCGGGCCTCGGCCGTTTCGGCCTCTTCCAGGATCGATTCGGCGTCGGCGACGGCGTCGTGGGCGGGCAGGGCCTTGAACACCCACGAACGGTACGACCAGAACCGGAACAGCGTGCCGAGTCCGATACCGACGACCTTGAAGATGTTGCGCTCCAGCGAGCTGTCCCAGCCGAAGCCGTAGATGGCCGCGTACAGGATGCCGTTCTCGATCACCAGGCCGACCGCGCTGAAGGCCAGGAAGAGGGAGAGCTCCTTGGTCCGGGCGCTCTTGTCGCGGTCACGGTAGGTGAAGTAGCGGAACCCCAGGTAGTTGACACCGATCGCGACGACGGTGGCGATCACGTTGGCGCGTACGGCCTGCAGGCTCGTGAGATGCCACAGCAGATTGGAGACTCCGAAGTTCACGACGGTGCCCAGGGCACCCACCGCACCGAACTTGGCAACCTCGTGTGCGAGCCTTCGCAGCCCGGCGGAACCATGTCCCATGGCCGTGCAGGCCCCCATTCGGTCGGTTTCGTCAACTCAGCCATGCTAACCACCCGCCCTTTCAATCGCCTGTCGTTGCGTTCACAGACGGGATAGAGGTGGGCAAGAGGACCGGAAAAGCCCGGGAAGGCGGGAGTAAGAGGCGCCGGAAAAGGCCGGAAACCGGTCGCCGTGGCGTGGCCGATACCCTAGGGGCGTGACGTTCCCGGTAGTCGGCATGGTCGGCGGAGGCCAGCTCGCTCGTATGACACACGAGGCAGGCATCCCGCTCGGCATCAGGTTCAAGCTCCTCAGTGACACCCCTCAGGACTCCGCGGCGCAGGTCGTCAGCGATGTCGTCATCGGCGACTATCGCGACCTCGACACGCTGCGTGAGTTCGCGAGGGGCTGCGATGTGATCACTTTCGATCACGAACACGTACCCACCGAGCACCTCAGGGCGCTGGAGGCGGACGGCATCCCGGTGCGCCCGGGCCCCGACGCGCTCGTGCACGCCCAGGACAAGGGCGTGATGCGCGCGCGGCTCGACGCGATCGGGGTGCCGTGCCCGCGGCACCGGATCGTGACCGATCCGGCGGACGTGGCCGCCTTCGCGGCGGAAGGGGACGGCTTCCCGGTCGTCCTCAAGACGGTCCGCGGCGGCTACGACGGCAAGGGCGTGTGGGTCGTCGACGACGTGACCGAGGCCGAGGACCCGTTCCGCGCGGGCGTCCCGGTCCTCGCCGAGGAGAAGGTCGACTACGTACGGGAGCTGGCGGCGAACGTCGTGCGCTCCCCGCACGGCCAGGCGGTCGCCTACCCGGTCGTCGAGTCCCGGCAGGTGAACGGCGTGTGCGACACCGTGATCGCGCCCGCGCCCGACCTGGAGGAGACCCTCGCCCTGCAGGCGGAGGAGATGGCGCTGCGCATCGCCAAGGAACTGGACGTCGTCGGCCACCTCGCCGTCGAACTGTTCCAGACCCGCGACGGCCGCATCCTCGTCAACGAGCTGGCGATGCGTCCGCACAACTCCGGCCACTGGACCCAGGACGGGGCGATCACCTCGCAGTTCGCCAACCACGTCCGCGCCGTCCTCGACCTTCCGCTCGGCGACCCGCGCCCGCGCGCCAAGTGGACCGTGATGGTCAACGTCCTGGGCGGCGACTACCCGGACATGTACTCCGCGTATCTGCACTGCATGGCCCGCGACCCCCAGCTGAAGATCCACATGTACGGCAAGGACGTGAAGCCCGGCCGCAAGGTGGGCCATGTCAACACCTACGGCGAGGACCTGGACGACGTCCTCGAGCGCGCACGTCACGCAGCCGGTTACCTGAGAGGCACGATCACCGAATGAGCCCCGTTGTAGGCATCGTCATGGGTTCGGACTCCGACTGGCCCGTCATGGAGGCCGCCGCCCAGGCCCTCGACGAGTTCGAGATCGACTACGAGGTCGACGTCGTCTCCGCGCACCGCATGCCGCGCGAGATGATCGCGTACGGCGAGCAGGCCGCCGAGCGGGGGCTCAAGGTGATCATCGCGGGCGCCGGAGGCGCCGCCCACCTCCCCGGGATGCTCGCCTCCGTCACCCCGCTGCCGGTCATCGGCGTCCCGGTGCCGCTGAAGTACCTGGACGGCATGGACTCCCTCCTGTCGATCGTGCAGATGCCGGCCGGCGTGCCCGTCGCGACCGTGTCCGTCGCCGGCGCCCGCAACGCGGGTCTGCTCGCGGCCCGCATCCTGGCCACACAGGACGACGAACTCCTCGGCCGCATGCGGGAGTTCCAGCAGGAACTGAACGACCAGGCCACCGAGAAGGGCAAGCGTCTGCGCGCCAAGGTCGAGGGGTCGGGCGGCTTCGGCTTCGGCTCCGGGAAGTGACGCCGATGACCTCCGCCGCGCTGGAGGCGGCCCGGGAACTCCTCGGCGAGTTCCCGGTCGTCGACGGCCACAACGACCTGCCCTGGGCGCTGCGCAAGCAAGTCCGCTACGACTTGGACGCCCGCGACATCGCCGTACACCAGAACGCCCATCTGCACACCGACATCCCGCGCCTGCGCGAGGGAGGCGTCGGTGCGCAGTACTGGTCGGTGTACGTCCGCTCCGATCTGCCGGACGCGGTGCCCGCGACGCTCGAACAGATCGACTGCGTACGGCAGTTGCTGGCGCGCTACCCGGCGGATCTGGCGCCCGCGCTGACGGCCGCCGACATGGAGGCGGCGCGCAGGGACGGCCGTATCGCCTCCCTCATGGGAGCGGAGGGCGGGCACTCCATCGCCTGCTCGCTCGGCACGCTGCGCGGTCTGTACGGGCTGGGCGTGCGCTACATGACGCTCACCCACAACGACAACAACCCGTGGGCGGACTCGGCGACCGACGAGCCGAACGCCGGCGGCCTCACGGCCTTCGGCCGCGAGGTGGTCCGGGAGATGAACCGCCTCGGCATGCTGGTCGACCTCTCGCACGTCGCGGCGACGACGATGCGCGACGCGCTGGACGCCACGTCCGCGCCGGTGATCTTCTCCCACTCCTCCTCCCGGGCCGTCTGCGACCACCCGCGCAACATCCCTGACGACGTGCTGGAGCGGCTGCCCGGGAACGGCGGCGTGGCGATGGTGACGTTCGTGCCGAAGTTCGTCCTCCAGGCGGCCGTGGACTGGACGGCAGCCGCGGACGAGAACCTGCGTTCGCACGGCTTCCACCACCTCGACACGACCCCTGAGGCGATGAAGGTGCACCGCGCCTTCGAGGAGCGCAACCCGCGCCCGGTCGCCACGGTCTCGACGGTCGCCGACCACCTGGACCACATGCGCGAGGTCGCCGGCATCGACCACCTCGGCATCGGCGGCGACTACGACGGCACGGCCTTCACCCCGGACGGCCTCGGCGATGTCTCGGGCTATCCGAACCTGATCGCCGAACTCCTGGACCGAGGCTGGTCGAGGCCCGACCTGGCCAAGCTGACCTGGCAGAACTCGGTACGGGTACTGGGCGCGGCGGAGGACGTGGCCCGCGAGCTCCGGACGACCCGCCCGGCGTCCAACGCGACGATCGAGTCGCTGGACGGCTGACCGGCCAGGGCGGGGTGGCCGGTGCAGCCGTCCGCCCCGCCCACGTCCATCAGACACCGGCGGCAGCTGCCCAGCCCTGGACGAGGTCACCGAGGCGGCTCAGGAGCGCTGAGCCGCGCCCCGTACCCCCGAACGCCCCACTCATCAGGAAGCGCCCCGTGCCCCCGTGCGACGGTGACCGTACCCCTTGGGGACGATTCACGACGTACGGAGCCCGCCATGGCAGACCTCCAGGACGACGAACTGCAGATCGGGGAGCTTGACGGCATCGGCCTGCCGGACCCCTTCCAGGCCGGGCCCTACCAGCCCGTCTCCGATCCGGGCGCCGACCCCGTGGAACGCGCCCATGCCATCCTCGCCGTCCATCCCGTCGCCGACGGCTACAGCGGGCTCCCGTGGGCCCTCAGGCATCTGTCCTGGTACGACCTGGAACTCGGCGAGAGCGATGTCGAGACGGATGTGCCGCGGCTGCAGGAGGGGCACGTCGGCATGCTGTTCGGGTCGCTGCACCTGCCGGAGGGCATCGACGGGGACCGGATCGTCGCGGCGACCCTGGAGCAGCTGGACCTCGTGAACATCGTGGCGCGCGCCCACCCCGAGGGGCTGCGCCTCGTCTGCACCGCGGGGCAGGCCACCGACGCCCACAACTGCGGCCGTATCGCCGTGCTGCTCGGTCCCGCCGAAGCCGCCGCGCTCGGCGACTCCCTGGGCATCCTGCGCGCCCTGCACACCCTCGGCCTGCGCGTCCTCACCCTCTCCGGGGTGTCCTGGGCGAGCGAGGACGGGCTCACCCGGTTCGGCGAGGAAGTCCTGCGGGAGATGAACCGGCTCGGTGTGCTCGCCGACCTCTCCGGCGCCTCCTCCGACACGGTCCGCCGCACCCTGGCGGTCTCCAGGGCGCCGGTCCTGTTCACCCGCTCAGCCGCCGCCACCCTGCGCCCCCACCCGGCCAACCTCTCCGACGACCTGCTCACCCGGCTGGGCGCCGCCAAGGGCCTGTGCATGGTGCCGCTGACACCGGACCAGACGGGGCCGACCGTCCACGACGTCGCCGACCACCTCGACCATGTGCGCGAGGTGGCGGGCCCGGACTGCGTCGGCCTGGCCGGCACCTACGACGCCGGCACCGCCCACCCCCAGGACCTGGACGACGCCTCCTGCTACCCGCACCTCATCGCCGAACTCCTGCACCGCGGCTGGTCCGAGCCCGATGTAGCCCTGCTGACCTGGGGAAACGTGCAGCGCGTCCTGCGTACGGCCGACTTCACGGCCCGCGCGCTCCAGGAGCGCCGGGAGCCCTCGACGGCGACGATCGCGGAAGCCGACCGCCGGTCTACGGTTCGCTGATCCGGCACAGGCAGAACGGATGCCCCGCCGGGTCGGCGTACACCTGGAAGTCCTTCTTCTCCCGGTCCTCCAGGTCCAGCGGCCGCGCCCCCAGCGCCAGCACCTTCTCGTGCGCCGCGTCGATCTCCTCCCAGGTCGACCCCGCGTCGAAGTCGAGGTGGAACTGCTGCGCGTTGCGGTCCGCGCGCGGCCACTCGGGCGGGGTGAGCCCCTCCGCCCGCTGGAAGGCGAGCCGGGGCCCCGCGGGGACGTGCAGTACGACCCAGTCGGGGTCCTCCTCCTCGGGCGTACCGCCCGCGACACCCGCGTAGAAGCGGGCGAGTGCGCGCGGGTCGGGGCAGTCGAGGACGACGGAGCGGAAGCGGGCCACTGGCATGGTGTCCTCCCGGTTCAGCAGGCGCAGAGACAGAACGGGTGCCCGGCCGGATCCGCGTAAACCCGCCAGGTGCGCGAGCGGTCGTCGGCGTCCAGCGGCTTGGCGCCGAGCGCCAGCACACCCGCCTCGGCCGCGTCCAGGTCCTCGACGGTCAGGTCCAGGTGGAACTGCTGCGACTGGGCGGGCGCGGGCCACTCGGGGGCGACGAAGCCGGGGGAGGCCTGGAAGGCCAGTGCCCGGCCGTCGGGGGTGGTGAGGTCCGCCCAGCCGTCCTCCGTCTCGACGGTGCCGCCCAGCACCTCGGCGTAGAACCCGGCCAGCGCGCTCGGGTCGGGACAGTCCAGGACGACGGCGCCCAGTGTGGCGAGAGCCATGACTTCCTCCTGAGTTACCTGTAGATGCGGTCATGCAGTAACGGTTACTGCATGCTGCCTCATTGGAGGTAACGTCGCAAGCATGAGTGAGAGATCGGCCGCGCCAGGGAGCCTGGTGCTCGTCGAGTCCCTGGTGAACACGCTGGACCTCGAGTCCGGCGCCGACGCGCTGGACACGGCGGACGGCCGGGAGCGGTTCGGTCTCTCGGAGGGCGAGGTGGCGGCTGCACGCGAGCTGCGCGAGTCACTGCGCGCCGTGCTGCTCGCCCACGCCGGTCATCCGCCGCACGCCACGGTGACGCCCCTGGGCGAGCTGCTGGCCTCGGCGCCCCTGCGCCTGACCGTCGACACCGCGGACGGCTCGGCGGCGCTGGCGCCCGCCGACGCCGACCCCCTGCTCTCGCGTGTCGCCGCCGCCGTCGCGGACTCCCTCGTCGCCGGTACCTGGCTGCGCCTGAAGGCCTGCGAGTCGGTCACCTGCCACTGGGCGTACTACGACCGCAGCCCGGCCGGCCGCGGCCGCTGGTGCTCCATGCAGGTGTGCGGGGCGCGCGCGAAAATGCGCCGGTACCGGGCGAAGTAGTTCCCCGGCAGCGCCACGGGCCGGTGGTGCAGAATGCAACAAGACGCCGGTTCGGCCGACTGAGCCTCGGCCGAACCGGCGTCGTTCATGTCCATGAGCCGGAGTTCGGTGTCTACGCGGTGGGGCGTCCCATGGCCCGGTACGTCCAGCCCGCCTTGCGCCACAGCTCCGGGTCGAGGGCGTTGCGCCCGTCCAGGATCACCCGGGCCGCCGCGGCCTCGCCCAGCTGCGCCGGGTCCAGCTCCCGGAACTCCCGCCACTCGGTCAGGTGCAGCACCACGTCGGCGCCGCGCACGGCATCCAGCGCCGTGTCGGCGTAGCCGAGCGTCGGGAAGACCTTGCGGGCGTTGTCCATGCCCTTCGGGTCGTACACGGTGACCTGGCCGCCCTGGAGGTGGATCTGACCGGCGACGTTCAGCGCGGGGGAGTCGCGTACGTCGTCCGAGTCGGGCTTGAAGGTGGCGCCGAGCACCGCGACCCGCTTGCCCAGGAAGGGGCCGCCGCCGAGCACCTGCCGCGCCAGCTCCACCATCTGCCCGCGCTGGCGCATGTTGATCGAGTCGATCTCGCGCAGGAAGGTCAGCGCCTGGTCGGCGCCGAGCTCACCGGCGCGCGCCATGAAGGCCCGGATGTCCTTGGGCAGACAGCCGCCGCCGAACCCGATCCCCGCCCGCAGGAACTTCTTGCCGATCCGGTCGTCGTACCCGATGGCCTCGGCCAGCTTGGTGACATCGCCGCCGGAGGCCTCGCACATCTCCGCCATCGCGTTGATGAAGGAGATCTTGGTGGCGAGGAAGGAGTTCGCGGACGTCTTCACCAGCTCGGCGGTCGGGAAGTCCGTGACGACGAACGGCGTCCCCTCGGACACCGGCGTCGCGTACACCTCGCGCAGCAGCTTCTCCGCCCGCTCGCTGCGCACCCCGACCACGATCCGGTCGGGGTGCAGGGTGTCGTCGACGGCGAACCCCTCGCGCAGGAACTCCGGGTTCCAGGCCAGCTCGGCGTCCTCGCCGGCCGGGGAGTTCTCGACGAGGAAGCGGGCCAGCCGGTCGGCGGACCCCACTGGCACGGTCGACTTGCCGACGACCAGGGCGGGCCCGGTCAGATGCGGAGCGAGCGAGGCGAAGGCGGAGTCGACGTACGACATGTCGCAGGCGTACTCGCCGTGCTTCTGCGGGGTGTTGATGCACAGGAAGTGGACGTCGCCGAAGGCCCCCACCTCGGCCCAGTCCATGGTGACGCGCAGCCGCCCGGTGGACCCCTCGATCCCGGCGACGTGCTTGCGCAGCAGCTCGTCGAGGCCCGGCTCGAACATCGGTGCCTCGCCCCGCGCCAGCTTCTCGATCTTCTCCGGTACGACGTCCAGGGCGAGCACCTCGAAGCCCAGCTCGGCCATCGCGGCGGCGTGTGTCGCGCCGAGATAGCCGGTGCCGATCACGGTGATCCTGAGGGCCATGGGTGCTCCAGAAGGGGGACGTGGTTGGTGCCGAGCCGAGCATAGTCGGGCGGTTCTGCGGGCAACTTTCCCGCTGTCGCCAAGCTCACGTATCACTCCGGTGGGCGGCCCCCTAAAATTTGAGTTACTTAACGGTAATTAGCGCCATCACCACAGTGCGTCAGAAGCGTCCTTGGAGCGTGAGAAACCTTGGCCGGATCGGCTGACTTCGACCTGTACCGCCCGTCCGAGGAGCACGACATGCTCCGCGACGCGATCCGTTCACTGGCCGAGGCGAAGATCGCGCCGTACGCCGCCGTCGTGGACGAGGAGGCCCGCTTCCCGCAGGAGGCCCTGGAGGCCCTCGTCGCGAACGACCTGCACGCGGTGCACGTCCCCGAGGAGTACGGCGGCGCGGGCGCCGACGCGCTGGCGACGGTCATCGTGATCGAGGAGGTCGCGCGCGTGTGCGTCTCCTCGTCCCTGATCCCGGCCGTGAACAAGCTGGGCTCCCTGCCGGTGATCCTCTCCGGCTCCGAGGAGCTGAAGAAGAAGTACATGGGCCCGCTCGCCAAGGGCGACGCGATGTTCTCGTACTGCCTCTCCGAGCCGGACGCGGGCTCGGACGCGGCCGGCATGAAGACGAAGGCGGTCCGCGACGGCGACCACTGGGTGCTCAACGGCGTGAAGCGCTGGATCACCAACGCCGGTGTCTCCGAGTACTACACGGTGATGGCCGTGACGGACCCCGCCAAGCGCTCCAAGGGCATATCGGCCTTCGTCGTCGAGAAGTCCGACGAGGGCGTCTCCTTCGGTGCCCCGGAGAAGAAGCTCGGCATCAAGGGCTCCCCGACCCGCGAGGTCTACCTCGACAACGTCCGCATCCCCGCCGACCGCATGATCGGCGAGGAGGGCACCGGTTTCGCCACGGCGATGAAGACCCTCGACCACACCCGCATCACGATCGCCGCGCAGGCCCTCGGTGTCGCGCAGGGCGCCCTCGACTACGCCAAGGGCTATGTCCAGGAGCGCAAGCAGTTCGGCAAGCCGATCGCCGACTTCCAGGGCATCCAGTTCATGCTGGCCGACATGGCGATGAAGGTCTCCGCCGCCCGCGCCCTCACCTACCAGGCCGCGGCCGCCTCGGAGCGCGGCGACAAGGACCTGACCTTCCAGGGCGCCGCCGCCAAGTGCTTCGCCTCCGACGTGGCCATGGAGGTCACCACGGACGCGGTGCAGCTGCTCGGCGGGTACGGCTACACCCGTGACTACCCGGTGGAGCGCATGATGCGCGACGCGAAGATCACCCAGATCTACGAGGGCACCAACCAGGTCCAGCGCATCGTGATGGCGCGGAACCTGCCGTAACGGCCGGTCTGCTGCGCGGTGAAGGGCGTCCCCGGTGGGCGCCCTTCAGTCGTCCAGCCCCTCCGCCGCCCGCTTCTCGCGCAGCTCCATGATCGCCCGCCGCCGCGCCAGTCGGTGGGTGCGGCGGATCTGGGCCTCCTGGTAGCGGCGCCGGTCCTTCTCCGTCTCCGGCAGCACCGGCGGCACCCGGCGGGGCTTGCCGTCGGCGTCCACCGCGGCGAAGACCAGATAGGCGGAGCCGACCTGGGTGGGCGGGGTGGACTCGTTCCAGCGCTCGGCCAGGACCCGGACCCCGACCTCCATCGAGGTCCGGCCGGTCCAGTTGACCTGCGCCTTGACATGGACCAGGTCGCCGACGCGGACCGGCTCCAAGAACGCCATCTCGTCCATCGACGCCGTGACGGCGGGGCCGCCGCTGTGCCGGCCGGCCACCGCGCCCGCCGCGTCGTCCACCAGCTTCATGATCACGCCGCCGTGCACCGTGCCCAGCAGATTCGTGTCGTTGTGCGTCATGATGTGACTGAGCGTGGTGCGGGACGCCGAGGTGGGCTTGCCAGGGACCTCCGGTATATCCGAGGTGTCCGATTCCGTGGCGGGGGCCTGGTCTGTCATGGCCTCCACCTTATGCCGAGGCGACATCTGCGGACTTTGTGTTGGCTTCGCAACAGCAGTGCCCTGATTTTCCTACGACCCTTGTGAAGGGCATGGCTGCTCCCTGCACACTGGGCCCCATGAACGATTGGCCCGAGGCATGGTCCGACGACAACCGCAACCGGTACGGACGCGGCAGCGCGAGCGCGCACCCCGAGGGTGCCCGCGCGATGCGGCAGGTCCGCCGGCCTGCCTCGGGCGGGTACGGGGGCCCCGGCCCGTCCGCCCCGCCGTACGGCGGGGTGCCCCAGCAGCCCTCGTACGTCAACGGCCAGGGGTACGGCGGCGACACCGCGAGCGACGGCTACGACAGCGGCTACAACACCGGCCAGGTCTACGGCTCGCCCGGCGGCGGAGGGCCGGGCGGCCCGGGTGACCGGGGCGAGTACCGGCCGCGGCCGAACTGGCGGCGCCGTATCAAGTGGACCGCGATAACCCTGGTCACGGCGCTGGCCGTGACGTCGGTCGCCACGTACTTCTGGGCCGACGGCAAGCTGCACCGGGACGTCGACCTGTCCAAGGTCATCGACCGGCCGGCCTCGGGCGCCGGTACGAACTACCTGATCGTCGGCTCCGACAGCCGCGCCGGGCTCTCCTCCGAACAGAAGAAGAAGCTGCACACCGGTTCCGCGGAGGGCAAGCGGACCGACTCCATGATGATCCTGCACGTCGGCAGCAACGGGGACACGCTGGTCTCGCTGCCCCGAGACTCGAACGTGACGATCCCCTCGTACGTGGGGTCGACCTCCGGCAAGACCTACCCGGCCACCGGCCGGCAGACCAAGCTGAACGCGGCGTACGCGGAGGACGGGCCGACGCTGCTGGTGCGCACGGTCGAGGCCAACATGGGCCTGCACATCGACCACTACGTGGAGATCGGCTTCGCCGGCTTCGCGAACATCGTGGACGCGGTCGGCGGTGTCACGATCAACATCGACAAGGGCTTCAAGGACAAGTACTCCGGCGCCGACTTCAAGGCCGGCGAGCAGACACTGAACGGCGAGCAGGCCCTGGCCTTCGTCCGCACCCGGCACGCCTTCGCCACCTCCGACCTGCAGCGCACCAAGAACCAGCAGAAGTTCCTCTCCGCGCTGGCGCACCAGGTGGCGACCCCGTCGACCGTCATGAACCCCTTCAAGCTGTACCCGACGATGAGCGCCGGCCTGGACTCGCTCACCGTCGACAAGGACATGAGCCTGTGGGACCTGGCGTCCATGTTCTGGGCGATGAAGGGCGTCAACAGCGGTGACGGCACCTCGCTGAACATGCCGATCTCCGGCTCCACCGGCGGCAACCTCGTCTGGGACAAGGCGAAGGTCAAGACGCTGGTGGACGAGCTGAACAACGACCAGAAGGTCACGGTCTCGGGTGGCTGAGCGGCCTGGCAGAGCACCGTTCGACGCGGTGCTCTGCGACGTGGACAACGTGATCCGGTCCTACGACCCCTCCGCGCTGCACGCCCTGGAGCGGGCCGCCGGGCTCGCCGAGGGCACCACCGCGAAGGTCGCCTTCGTGCCGGAGACCGCTCTGCCGGTGCTGCTGGGCCGGGTCGACCTGCAGGAGTGGGTGCAGGCGATCGCCGAGGGCCTGTCCGGGCTGGTCCCGGAGGAGTCGACGGCGTGGGAGCTGGGCACGGCCCTGCTGGAGTCGCCCTTCTCGGCCGACGAGACGGTGGTCGCGCTGCTGCGCCGGGCGCGCACCAGGGTGCCGCTCGTCCTCGTCAGCAACGCCACCGTGCGCCTCGAGGACGACCTCACCGCGCTCGGGCTCGCCGACCTCGCGGACGAGGTCGTCAACAGCGCCCGCGTAGGCCTCGCCAAGCCGGACCCCCGCATCTACCGCCTGGCAGCAGACCTGGCGGGCGTACGCCCCGAACGCTGCCTGTTCATAGACGACACCGAGGAAAACACCGAGGCGGCAACAGCCCTCGGCATGCAGCCGGTCCACTTCCGCACGGCGGCAGACCTGGAACGAGCGCTGGAGCCACTTTTCGCGCCGTAGCCCTCGCACCCTGCGGGCGCTCGTAGCCCCCGTAGCCTGCGGGCATACGTGCCGCTTAGGGCGGCTCCCGACCCAAAGAAAGGCGGCACCCCGCACCGCCGGGCCGCGCACCGCCCCCGGCCTGCACCGACGCCGGGCGCCCCGCAACGCCAACGCCTCGCACATGATCAAGGGCACCCAGCGCGCAGGTGCCCTTGATCCACGCTCAGACAGGCGTCACATCGTGGCGCCCGACATCGCACGGCACATCTCGGCGCACCGCCGACACGCCTCCGCGCACCGCATCATCTGCTTGTCGTCCGGCATGCTCATACACGCCTCCGCACACATGTCGCACGCCCTGGCGCACATCGCGCACATCTCGGCCGACATCGGCGAGCGGCGCATCATCATGTCCGCGCACATGCGGGTCGTCTCGGAGCAGTCCATGAGCGCACGCATGATCTGCATCTGGGCCTGCCCGCCCATCTGCATGCAGGAGCTCATGGTCTCCTCGCAGATGTTGTGGCAGGACATGCACGCCTGGACGCAGTCCTGCATCTCCTTGCTCATGGCGGTCATGGTTCCGGGCTGGGTCATGGCTCCTCCTGAGAGGCAGAGGGGCCCGGGGGTGGGCCCCGTGCCCTTCTGTTCCTACGCCTGCCGGGCGCCACGCGCCATCGGGCGGACGCCAATAATCCGCACCTATGTCGCACAGTGCACGATCTACGACATTCCGTGACGGGACGTGGCGCGGGGCCGTTCGGGTTACGAGCACATCTCCTGGCCCCCGGTCATCACCCCGAGCTCCCCCCGGTCCGCCGCCTCCGCCCGCACCCGCCGCACCTGCTTGAAGTCCGCCCCCGCGATCACCTTCAACGTCGGCCCGAGCCCCGGCACCTCCCGCAGTTCGCTACCGGGCAGCGCGGTGGCCAGCGCTTTCGCGGAGCGGTCCCACCCGGGGTCGTAGACGATGACCGTCCGCTTCAGGCCGTGGTCGTCCGCGTCCGCCGGCACCCGGGTCGTACGGAAGCCCGTCGCCGCCAGGGCGGCGTCAACCCGCTTGCCGAGTCCCTCCGCGGCCGTGCCGTTCTCGACCTGGACGTGGATCTGCTGCGGGTCCACCTCCACCGGCACCGGCTGGGGGCGGGACGGGCGCGCGGCCAGCGGCTTGTCGTCGCGCAGCGACTGGAAGAGACGGTCGGCCTTGGCGGTGTCCCACTTCAGCGTCTCGCCGATGCCCGGCACGACGTACCCCATCTGCCCGATGGGCACGGTCGTGAACTCGGAGGACGAGGGGGAGAAGTTGCGCATCGCCCGCCCGAGGTCGAGCAGCTCGTCCGTGCCGAAACCTTTGTCCGCGCGCACCGACCCCAGCACGGCCCGCGTCACGTCCCGGAACTTCATCGGGTTCAGCAGGATCCCGGAGGACGTGGCCCGCTCGATGAGCGCCGCGAGGAACCGCTGCTGGCGCTTCATCCGGCCGAGGTCGGAGTCCGCGTCGACATGCCTGGCGCGCACGAACTGCAGGGCCTGCCCGCCGTTGAGGACGTGCGTCCCGGCGGGCAGGTCGAGTCCGGTGTAGGTGTCCTTCAGGGGGAAGGCGGTGCAGACGGAGACTCCGCCGAGCACGTCCACCGTCTTCATGAAGCTGGTGAAGTCGACCTCCAGATAGTGGTCGATCTTCACATGGGTCATGTCCTCGACGGTCTGGACGGTGAGGTTCGGACCGCCCTCCGCGTACGCCGCGTTGATCTTGATGGGGTGGCCGGGGACCCGTTTCCCGGTCTTCTCGTCGGTGTGCGCGGGTGTCATGGCGTAGGAGTCGCGGGGCAGGCTCACCACGGTCGCCCGCTCCCGGTCCGCCGAGATGTGCACGATCATCATGGTGTCGGTGCAGTGGCAGGGCTCGCCGCCCAGGTGGTAGCGGTGCCGTTCCTCGTCGCTGATCCGGTCGCGGCCGTCGGTGCCGACCAGCAGGACGTTCATGCCGTGACCGGCCTTGGGGCGGTTCTTCATGTCCTTGAACGGGTCGACGCGGGCGATGCCCGCGTCCAGGCTGGTGACCACGGCGTGCCCGATCCCGGCGGAGGCGAGCACGACCACGGAGAGGGTCGTCGCCGCCCGCATCACCCAGCGAGGCTTCCTCCGCGGCACGGGCGGCCGCGGCCCGCGCGGCGGTGGGGTGCGCGCGGGCTGGGGCCGGCGCTGAGCAGGAGCGGGCGCGGCGGACCGAGGCTGCGTGGGCAAGGCGGACACCTCCGGGCGACGGCCGTACGTGGGACCGTGAGCACCGTAGGCCGATACGATCTGTAGCCCGGGCCACCGCCCCGGCGGGGCGCAAAGGTGTCCCCCGTTCGCGGTAACGTAACGGGCGATGAACGCCAACCCCGACGCGCCGCTCCCCGCCGTTTCTGTGATCATGCCTGTCCTCGACGAGGAGCGGCATCTGCGCGGAGCCGTCCAAGCGATCCTCGCGCAGGAGTACGCCGGCGAGATGGAGGTCGTCCTCGCCCTCGGTCCGTCCAAGGACCGCACGGACGAGATCGCCGCCGAGCTCGTGGCCGAAGACCCGCGCGTGCACACCGTCCCCAACCCGGCGGGGCGTACGCCCGCCGCCCTCAACGCCGCGATCAAGGCCTCCCGGCACCCGATCGTCGTCCGCGTCGACGGGCACGGCATGCTCTCGCCGAACTACATCGCGACGGCCGTACGGCTCCTGGAGGAGACCGGCGCGCAGAACGTCGGCGGCATCATGCACGCCGAGGGCGAGAACGACTGGGAGCACGCGGTCGCCGCCGCCATGACCTCGAAGATCGGCGTCGGCAACGCCGCCTTCCACACCGGTGGCGAGGCCCAGGCGGCCGAGACCGTCTACCTCGGGGTGTTCCGGCGCGAGGCGCTGGAGCAGCAGGGCGGGTACAACGAGGAGTTCATCCGCGCCCAGGACTGGGAGCTGAACTTCCGCATCCGGGAGGCCGGCGGGCTGATCTGGTTCTCGCCGGAGCTGAAGGTGTCGTACCGGCCGCGGCCGTCGGTCAAGGCCCTCGCCAAGCAGTACAAGGACTACGGCCGCTGGCGGCACGTCGTCGCCCGCTACCACGAGGGCTCCATCAACCTGCGCTACCTCGCGCCGCCGGCGGCGGTCCTGGCGATCGCGGCGGGTCTCGTGGTCGGCGCGGTCCTGACGCCCTGGGGTTTCGTGATTCCCGGCGGCTACCTCGCGGCGATAACCCTGGGCTCCGTCCCGGCGGGGAAGGGACTGCCGCTGAAGGCGCGGCTGCAGATCCCGATCGCTCTCGCCACCATGCACATGTGCTGGGGCTGGGGCTTCCTGACCAGCCCCAAGGCCCTCGCGAAGAAGGTCATCGCCTCCCGGCGCCCCGCGGTGCTCGCCTCCAAGTGAGCACCGGGGGTCGCCCCTCTTGAACCCGGATCACCAGGTGTAGTCCGGGTTCACGTGCATGCACTGCTTCTTGTCCGAGCCGTTGATGACCTGCGCGGACGCCGGCGTCCTGTCGTCGTCCTCCGGCGCCGTGTACGTCGTGCCGGAGGACCAGTCGGCGCCGACGACCAGTGTGACCCCGGAGACGGCGGTCGACTTCTTCACCGAACTCAGCGGAACCCCAAGGGACTTGGCGATGCGCTGGGCGTCGCCCTCCAGGTCCGCGCTCGGGTAGCGGATCACCGTCTTCTCCTCGCTGAGGACCGTCGTGGTGTCCGCGACCGCCTCCGTGATCCCCTTGCCGACGAGCAGCCCGGCGACCGTACGCGCCCGTCCGCCGACCGCGGGCTGCGTGGCGGACTTGGTGCCGTTCTGCACCCGTACGGCGATCTTGTCGTCCGCCGCTGCCGGGTCCGAGGACGCCTTCGTACCGGTGGACTTCTTCTTGCCCTTGCCGTCCAGCGCGATGTCCTCGCGGACGAGCCGGAACAGCTTCGCCGCGTCACCCGGCTTCGGCACGACCCGGCCGCTGTTCGTCGTGGAGTACTGCCAGGGCATCGTCGTCATGGTGATGCGCTTGGTGGGAACCTTCTTGAGCTCCTTGCTCAGGTCGTACAGCTTCGCCACGGTGCCGAGGCCGTTGTCGACGGTCAGCGCCTTGGTGGCCGTCTCGGCGAGCTTGCGCAGCTCGTTCGGATTGCCGAGCGTGGCGTTCTCGCGCAGCTGACGGACCATGGCGTTCATGTACTGGTGCTGGGCCTTGGCCCGGGCGATGTCCGTGTTGTCCTCGAAGCCGTACCGCGTGCGCAGCCACTGCAGGGCCTGGATGCCCTTGACGTACGTGGTGCCCTCCTTCAGCTTCAGGCCGGAGCCGTGGCCGTCCGAGGACTTGGAGTAGACGTTGGCGTCCACACAGACCGGTACGCCGCCGATGGCGTCCGCCATGGACACCACGCCCGAGAAGTCGATCATCATGAAGTGGTCGATGTGGATGTCGGTCAGCTTCTCCCAGGTCGCCACCGTGCAGCCGGGGCCGCCGCGGCCCAGGGAGTCGTTGGTGATCGCCGAGGTGAGTGCACCGTAGACCTTGCCGTTGCCGGGGTCCGTGCACTTGGGGATGTCCACGAGGGTGTCGCGCGGCATGCTGACGACCGACATGTTGGTGCGGTCCGCCGAGACGTGCAGCAGCATCTGCACGTCGGCGCGCGGCGCGGTGTTGAAGGTTTCCTTGGCGCCGCCGAGCTTCTGGTTCTCCTTGGAGTCCCGGGCGTCGGAGCCGATCAGCAGGATGTTCAGCGGCGTCTGACCCGCCGCGTTGGCCTTCGACTCGGCCGCCCTGTCCCTCTCGTCGCCGATGTTGAGGGCGTCCTTTTTGATGTTGGCGTTGAGGTGCTGGTAGTAGAGATAACCGGCCCCCGCCGTGCCGAGTATCACCACCGCCAGGACGATCGCCGCCCAGCGCAGGACGCGCCGTCTGCGGCGCTTCCCGCCGCCCTCCGGGCCCTTGCGGCGTCTGCCTCCGCCGTGCCGGCCGTGCTCGGTCGTCGCCTCCCGGTCCCGCGGTGTCAGGGACATCGTGTCCTCGACTGCGGAAACCTTTCCGCGCACACTGCTCCGCGCCAACTCCCTGCCTCCCACCCCTGGACATGCCGAACCTCTCCGTCGCCCGTCCCCCCGGATCAGGCGCATGAGAGGGCGCGCCGCCCCCCTGAAGTCCCTCGGACGTGAGCGCGCCTCATCATTGTGCAGTCAGTTGGGAGTTCGCTGTGCGGATCGGTGAAGATCAGGTCCAGCGGTACGGTCCGTACACGTCCATGCACTGGCTCTTGTCCGAGCCGTTGATGGCGTCGGCATTGCCGGGCAGGTCGCCTGCCTTGGGCTTCGACTGCTTCGGATACGCCGTGCCGGTGCGCCAGTCGGCGCCGACGACGACCGTGACCCCGGAGACGTCCGTCGACTTCTGCACCGAACTCAGCGGAATCCCCAGCGACTTGGCGACGCGCTGGGCGTCGCCCTCCAGTTCCGCGCTCGGGTAGCGCACGACCGTCCGGTCCGCGGAGAGCCCCGCCGTCGCGTCCTTGGACGCCTTGGTGAACCCCTGCTGCACCAACTCCTGGGCGACCGTGCCCGCGCGTCCGACGACCGGGCCGAGGGCGGAGGTCCCGGTGGCGTTCTGCACCACGACGCCGATCTCGCCGTCCGGCGCCGAAGGGGCCTTCGTGGCCTCTTCCTTGGCAGCCGTCTGCTTGGCGCCCGAGGCCTTGCCCTTGTTGTCGAGGGGGATGTCGTCGCGGAGCATCTCCCAGAGCCTTGCGGCGCCCGCGGCGTCCGGCACGACGTGCTCGGAGTTCTGCGGGTCCGTGACGTTCGGCATCGTCACCGAGGTGATGCGGTCCGTCGGCACCGACTTGAGCTGCATGCCCAGGTCGTACAGCTTCTTGACCGTACCGATCTCCTCGGAGACCTTCAGGGACTTCGTGGCGGCCTCGGCCAGGTCGGTGAGCCGACCGGTGTCGGTGAAGACGTTCTGGTGCTTCAGCGTGCGGATCATCGAGTTCAGATACATGTGCTGGGCCTTGGCGCGGCCCAGATCGCTGTAGAAGGCGTGGCGCGTGCGCAGCCACTGCAGGGCCTGCTTGCCCTCGATCTTGTGGGTGCCGGCCGTCAACTTCAGGCCGGAACCGCCGGGCACGGCGGCCGTCGGGTGGTCCCATACGTTCTGCTTCACACAGACGTCGACGCCGCCGATGGCGTCGGCCATCCGCACCACACCCGAGAAGTCGATCGTCATCCAGTGGTCGATGTAGACCCCGGTGAGCTTCTCCCAGGTGGCCAGCGTGCAGCCCGCACCGCCCCGCGCCAGCGACTCGTTGATGATCTTGTTCGTCTCGGGATACGTCTTGCCGGTCTTCGGGTCCCGGCACTGGGGGATCTCGACCCGGGTGTCACGCGGAATGCTCACCATGGCGGCGCTCTTGCGGTCCGCGGAGAGGTGGATCAGCATCTGCACATCGCCCAGCGGCGGGGTGCCGCGGTCGTACTTGGCGCCGCCGAGCTTCACGTTCTCGTCGGAGTTACGGCTGTCCGAGCCGATCAGCAGGATGTTCAGCGGAGTCTGCCCCGCCGCGTTCGGCGCGGTCTTCTGCGCCTTTGCGTCGCCGCTGCTGCGCTCGCCCTTCTGGATGTTGCCGTTGAGGTGCTGGTAGTACAGGTATCCGGCGCCGGCCGTCCCCAGTATCAGCACCGAGAGCGTGGTCGCCGACCATCTGAGCACCCGGCGCCCCCGCCGCGGCCCGCGACTGTCCGGTATGCCGCGCCGCCCGCCCCCCGGCCCGCCGCCGTCGCGCGGGCCGCCCCGCTTGAGTTCACGAGTGTGCGGAACGCCCCGGAACGTCCCTTCCCCCTGCACGCTGCTCTGCGCCATCTCCCCGTCCTCCCCACCCTGCGCCCATGCATCAGGCCTGTCGTACGCCCTGTTAGACGTACGACAGGCCTGTCAGGTCACTACTTGGCGCACTCAACCTTGTCGGCTGTGGTCTTGGTGTCCACGTCCGGCGCCTTGGTCGCCGCCGTGAACGACTCCCCCGCGCCCGGGAAGTCCTTGCCGAGGGTCAGCGTGATGGCCGGCAGCCCCTGGTCGTTGGTCACGCTCTTGCCGGGCTTCATCGCCGAGCCGGACAGGCCCAGGATGGCGGCCAGCCGGCGCGCCTGGTCGGCCTGGTCCGGACCGTACTCGAGCGTGGTCTTGCTGAGTTGAGCGTCCGCGTTGCCGTCGTTCGAGGACTTCAGCACGCCCGCGTCGTTCTGCAGATACGCGAGCTCCGCCTGCGCACTGCCTTGCTGGGCGCCGCCGTTCAGGATCCGCACCCGCACATCGGAGGCGGCCGACTTGGGGCCCTTGAGCCGGGCGGCCACGGCGGCCGTCTCCTTCTTCTTCTGCTCCTTCACCGCGGTGAAGGAGACGTCGTTCTTGATCGCGTCGAAGACCTGGGGTGCCTTCGACGGGTTGAGGATCACCGTCTTCTTGACCTTGCCGTCCGCCGGGTTGTCGAGCACCGGAATGGTGGTGAACGTCAGGTTCTTCGGGTTGAGCTTACCCAGCTCCAGACCGAGGTCCTTCAGCTTGCCGATGCTGTCGAGGTTGGCGTCGACGGTCAGCGCCTTGGTGCCCGCCTCCGCCACGCTGATCATCTTCGTGGGGTCGGTGAGCGTGGAGTTGGACTTCAGCTTCCGCATCAGCGCGCTGAGGAACTGCTGCTGCAGCCCGATCCGGCTCAGGTCACCGCCGAAGCCCACCGCGTGCCGGGTGCGCACGAAGGCGAGTGCGGTCTCGCCCTCGATGTGCCGCATGCCCTTCTTCAGGTTCAGATGCGAGTCCGGGTCGTTGATGTCCTTGCCCAGGCAGACGTCGACGCCGCCGACCGCGCTGGTCAGCGTCTTGACCGCGTTGAAGTCGGCGACCATGAAGTTGTCCGGCTTGATGCCGGTCAGCTCCGTGACCGTGCGTGCGACACAGCTGGGCGTACGGTCGTCCTGGCCGAGGCTGGTGTTGAAGCGGACGTTGCTGGTGCCCGCGATGACCTTCTGGGAGCCGTCGGCCTGGGTGGTCGGGCAGTCCGGGATGTCGGTGATCAGGTCCCGGGGGATGCTCAGCGCCGTCGCGTTCGAGCGGTCCTTGGAGACGTGCAGCAGGATCGTCGTGTCGGCGTGACCGACGCTGTTCTTGTCGCCGTACTTGTCATTGCCCTTGCCGGTGCGCTTGTCGGTGCCGATCAGCAGGATGTTGATCGCCTTGCCCTTGCTGAAGCCACCGGTGCTCGCGCCGTCGTCGGCGACGGACGTGATGTTGTCGTTGAGGTGCTTGATGTAGAGGTACCCGGCGCCGGCCGCGGCGACCAGCACGAACGCCATGGTGCCGCCGGTCCACAGCAGGACCTTCTTCGCCTTCGACTTCTTCTGCACCGGCCGTCGGCCGCGCCGCCCCGGCAGCGGCTCCTCGGGCGCGCCACGGCGGCGCCTTTGCGGCGGCACCCCGCGCCCCGGGGCCTGCGGAGTCGCCGTACGCCCGCGCGCCGCGCCGTTCGCGCCACGAGGGGCGGATCTGCGCGGCCTGGGAACCGCCGATTGCGGTGCGGAAGGAGTCAGTCGCAGTTCGTATTCGCCGGTGTTCGGATTGAGCACCCACTGGTCTGCGGGGTCGATGTTCTCCGCCCGCCCACGGCTTTGCGCGTCCACGGTTTCCGAATCCTCCGTTTGGGCCACGCGGCGCCTTCCCCCTCAAAGGCGCTCGGGTCTCGGTCACACAGTGCGCGACCCCAGGAAGGACCTGGCGGACCGGTGCACCGGATCGCTCACACTATCCGGCCAGTTCAGCGTGGAGCGACGTCGGTGACAAATTCCACGTCCCTACAACTGGGCAATCCACCCATTTCCTTGGGTTTTCTTGGGACGGCTGTTCGTCGCGTCGGTGCTCGCCCTACCCGCAGCCGACCTCGTCGGCGGTGTTCCCGCGGAACGTCGGCGCGGGCGAACTGGACGCCGAGGCCCCGCCGTAGCGCTTTCCGCCCGACTCCCCGCCACCGTGCCCGTACGCCCCGTAGTCGTGCGATTGCTCATACGAGTCTTTGCCCGAATGTCCGTACGAGTTTTCCTTGCCACCCGTGGCCGAATTACGGTTCTTTGAGTCGGAATCCCGCGGAACTTCCGCCGCGACCGCCAACGGCGCGTCCCTGCGCACCCGTTCGAACAACTTCTCCGCCTCCGGCTCCACGAGCTGGTCGCGATTGGAGTCGTAGACGTACGACTCCCTCGGAACCGTGAGGAATTGCACGGCTTTCGTGGGGATGTCGCGCAGCCCGCGCACGAGTTGATACAGCCCGTGGAGGCTCGCCAGCCCCGGGTCGGTGGTGAGCGACGAGGTGGCGGCGTCCAGCACGGGGTAGAGCTTCACCGGGTTCAGCAGTACGTCGTTGCTCTGGACCTTGTTGACGAGCGCCCCGAGGAACCGCTGCTGACGGTCCATCCGATCGGTGTCGCTGCCGTCGCCGAGCGACTTGCGGGCGCGCACGTATCCGAGGGCCTGTTCGCCGTCGAGCGTGACCCGTCCGGCGGGCAGCTTCAGCTTGGCCGCCTTGTCGTCGATCGGCTTCTTCAGGCACACCTGGACGCCGTCGACCGCGTCGACCATCTCCTTGAAGCCGTGGAAGTCGACGACGATGTGGTGGTCGACGCGGATGTCCGTCAGTTTCTCCACGGTCCGGATGGTGCAGGCCGAACCGCCCGTCTCGAAGGCGGAGTTGAACATCGCGAACATCGGCTCGGAACGGTTCCCGTCGGACCGCAGACAGGAGGGGATGTTCACCATCAGGTCACGGGGCAGCGAGATCGCGGTGGCGGTGTGCCGCCCCGCGGAGAGATGCAGCAGGATCGTCGTGTCGGACCGCTCGGTGCCCGAGTCCCGCCCGTACTGGGCGTTCCCGTCCCCGGCCCGCGTGTCCGACCCGATCAGCAGGATGTTCTGCGCGCCCTTGACGAGCGAGGTCGGCCGCTCCTTCTCGTACCGGGCGAGCTCCCGGGCGGCGGCGTCGTCGGCCCTGATGTTCCCGTCGAGCTTCGCGTACACCACCAGCCCGCCCGCGACGGCCCCCGCCACCACGACACCGACCGCGAGCCCCCCGCACCGCACCCAGTCCCGCCGCCGCGCTCCCAAGGCCATGCTCCACCCCCTCACGGCGTACGAACGTGCGGTGACAACCTGCAGTTCTTACGACCATGGCCCGGAGGAGGCGCGGAGGCGTCCGGTGCTGATCCGAACGGGTGACTGCAGCGCCCCTTGTGGGGGCGCGGGGCTGTGTCGATCTGCGGCTCCGCCGCGATGGGGGTCCCCCCGCTCGAGCGAAGCCGAGAGTGGGGGAGCGACAAGCCAAGACGGAGCCGCACACGCCAAACAACCGCCACCACCCCCGCTCAGCGGCGCACAACACTCACCCGCTCGCTCGCGATCCGCGAGGCGAGCGCCTCTTCCCCCAACTGCTCCAGATGTCGGCACAACACCACGGACCCCCCGCTCGCAAGGGGCCCGTACAACCCGGCGTTCAGCCCCTCCCAGGTGTCGTACGGCAGCCCGGACAGAATCCGCGCCCCCGGCCCGGTGAGGCCCAGTCCCGCCGCCTCCGCCCGAGCCCGCTCGACCACCTCCGCCCCGCTGAACTCCCGCCCGGCCACGATCAGCCCGGCCTCGTCGGGATCCACCGCCGAGAACGGCACGAACCGATCCCCCTGGCCAGGCACCTCCACGGCGTAATCGGCGAAGCCGTCCGGCACCTGCGGGAAGCGGCCACCCAGCGGCCGCAGGGCGAGCGCGATGCGCTCGCCACGGCAGGCCCGCGCGGCGGACAGCGTGTCCGGCCCGCTCACCACCACATCGGCCGCCGCCGGATCCCCGCCGACCTCGGCGACCGCTCCCACCGACGCACACGCCAGCAGCCACACCGCGGTCTGCCAGTGCGCGGGCAGCAGCAGCGCGACCCGGTCGCCGGGGGCCGCGGAGAGATCGCCCTGGAGGAGATTGGCGGTCTTCGCCACCCAATTGGCGAAGGTGGCCACAGAGAGTTCGACACGTTCGCCCGTGGCGTCGTCGTAGAAGGTCACCAGGGGGCGTCCGGGGTCCGCGGCGAGCGCGGAACGCAGCAGGTCGGCAGGGGTGCGGTCGGTGGCGTTCACCCGCGCAAGGGTACGCGGACGACCGCTCGCGCACCCCCTGGTGGGGCCACCGGTTCGGAGGAACGAAATCCGACGGTCCGTCAATTGCGGTATGGACAGATATGTATGACTATGTCCAAGATCAGGAGCATGCGTGGATTCCTTGCCTCCTCGATCGCCTCCTCGATCGGCGTCGCCTGCGCGGCCGCCCTCGTCCTTCCGCTGACTCTGTCCGTCCCCGTGGCGACGGCGAGGGCCGCGCTCGCCGGCGCAGGATCCGCGCCGGCGCCCGCGCGGCCCGACGTTCACGGCAGCACCCAGTCGCTGCCCCTCGCCCCGCTGACTCCCCTCACCCGCGCCCTCGGCTCCACGGCCTCCACGGCCCTCGTGGAGCAGGGTCTGTCCCGCCGCGAGGTACGGCACTTCTCGATGGTCGGCGTCATCTGGGACAACCCGGACACCGAACTGCACGGCCAGGTCCAGGTCCGCACCCGCGCGAGGGGCAACGGCGTCTGGTCCGGCTGGCGCAGCCTCGAGACGCACAACGACGACGCGGCGGACCCCGGCACCGCCGAGGGCGCCTCGGGCCGGGTCCGCGGCTCCACCGCCCCGCTGTGGGTGGGCGACTCGGACGGGGTGGAGGTCCGGGTCCGGGCCGAGGGCGGTCCCCGCAGCGAGGGCCACGCCCGCGGCACCCGCGCCGTCCCGGCGCCGGCCGCCCTCCCGTCGGGCCTGCGTCTGCAACTCGTGGACCCCGGCGGTCCGGACGACGGCGGCGACGAGGTTCCGATGCGGAGTACGGCACCGATCCTGCCGCACGGCAGCCAGGCCGGGCCTCCCGGCACCGGGACCGGCGACTCCGAGTCGGCCGAGGCTCAGGCCTCGTCCGCCGCCAACGCCGGTCTCGTGCCGCTCGGCGCCACCGTGATCCCCGCGCTGAGCAAGGCGGCGACCGTGCGGGAGATGCGGACGCTGCTCGGGCACGAGTTGACGGCAGGTCAGAGCAAGAAGCCGCACATCGGGCCCCGCCCCCGCATCGTGACCCGCCGGGGCTGGGGCGCGGACGAGGATCTGCGCGAGGAGGGGTTCGCCTACACGAAGAAGGTCAAGGCGGCGTTCGTGCACCACACGTCGTCCGGCAACACGTACCGCTGCTCGCAGGCCGCCTCCGTCATCCGTGCCATCTACCGCTACCACGTTGTGAGCATGGGCTGGCGCGACATCGGCTACAACTTCCTCGTCGACAAGTGCGGAACCATCTACGAGGGCCGCGCCGGGGGAGTGGCGAAGGCGGTCAGGGGCGCCCACACCCTCGGTTTCAACAACAACAGCATGGGCATCGCCGTCATCGGCAACTTCAGCAAGAGCAAGCCGCCCGCGGCCGTCCTGAAGGCCATCTCCCGGCTCACGGCCTGGAAACTGGGCCTCTACGGAGCCAATCCGCGCGGAAAGACATATCTGAAGTCGAGCGGTGGCAATCTCTATCGAAAGGGTAAGAACGTCCGAATGAATGTGATCTCCGGCCACCGTGACGGCTACCCCACGGCGTGCCCGGGCTGGCAGCTCTACCGGAAGCTCGGCACGATCCGCTCCACCGCGGCGCACTACCAGGGTCGCCGCTGAGCGACCCGCCGGACCCGCAAGGGCGTTGGCACGGAGGCGTGGCGTTATCTACGTCATAGCGGGGCATCGGGCGGAACGCGGAACGCCGCACGGCCGTCCATATCACCACACGGCGGTCTGCATAAACTGGCCGGCCGAAAGACAGTTCGGCGGGTCCCGGCAGGAAGCAGAGACGACAGGTGACAGAAGCGATCCTCCTGGTCGGCGGCAAGGGCACGCGGTTGCGCCCGCTCACGGTCCACACGCCGAAGCCCATGGTCCGCGCGGCGGGAGTCCCGTTCCTCACACACCAACTGGCGAGAGCGAGAGCGGCGGGCGTGGACCACATCGTCCTCGCCACGTCCTACCTGGCCGAGGTCTTCGAACCGTACTTCGGCGACGGCTCATCGCTGGGCCTGCACATCGAGTACGTGACGGAGGAGGAGCCCCTCGGCACGGGCGGCGCCATCCGCAACGTCGCGTCCCGCCTCCGCTCGGGCCCCGACGACCCGGTCCTCGTCTTCAACGGCGACATCCTCACCGGCCTGAACATCCGCGCCCTGGTGGACACCCACCAGAAGACGGGCGCCGACGTCTCCCTGCACCTCACCAAGGTCACGGACCCGCGCGCCTACGGCCTGGTCCCCACGGACGACACCGGCCGCGTCCTCGCCTTCCTGGAGAAGCCGCAGACCCCGGAGGAGATCGTCACCGACCAGATCAACGCGGGGGCGTACGTCTTCCGCCGCTCGGTCATCGACACCATCCCCGCCGGCCGCCCGGTCTCGGTCGAACGCGAGACCTTCCCCGACCTCCTCGCGGCCGGGGCCCATCTGCAGGGCATGGTCGACTCGACGTACTGGCTGGACCTCGGCACCCCGGCGGCCTTCGTCCGCGGCTCCGCGGACCTGGTCCTGGGCCGCGCCCCGTCCCCCGCGGTCCCCGGCCGCTGCGGCGACCGCCTGATCCTGCCGACGGCCAGGGTCGCCCCCGACGCCAAGCTGACGGGCGGCACGGTGGTGGGCGAGGGAGCGTTCGTGGCGGAGGGCGCGCGGGTCTTCGGCTCGACCATCCTCCCCGGCGCCGTCATCGAACCGGGCGCCGTCATCACCGACTCCCTCATCGGCACCCGCGCCCGCGTCGGCGAACGCTCGGTCCTCACCGGCACCGTCATCGGCGACGGCGCCGTCATCGGCGCCGACAACGAACTACGCGCCGGCGTACGAGTGTGGTGCGACGCCCAAATCCCAGCGGCTTCGCTGCGCTTCTCCTCGGACCAGTAGCCCAGCAACGCCCCCCAACCGAGTGCGGGCACCCTACGCTGCCCGCGTGTCCCCCGCCTGCGAGCTGCGCGGCGGCCCGGCGCCACCCCCGCCTGCGGGCGGCCTGTACGGCGGCTCGCGAGTTCCCTGCTGCCTGCGGGCGGGCTGTGCGGTGGCTTACGAGTCTGTGCTGTGGCCCGCAGCGCCCGGCCTGCGGGGCGTTGTGCTGCGGCCCCATGGCCCCGGTAGCCCACGGGTGCTGCGCAGCCCTGCCGGCGGGCTGTGCTGGGGCCCGCATAGCCCCGTAGCCCCCGTAGCCTGCGGGCATTCGTGCCGCCTAGGGCGGCTCCCGACCCAAAGAAAGGCGGCACCCCGCAAGCGCGGGCTGGCGAACCCACCCCCCGCCCAGCTCCAGCCCCGGGCCCCCACAACGGCCCGGTGCCGGTCCCAGTAGCCGCCGCGCAGGCGTAAGCCCACTCAGTCGGCGGCGCCCTGTCGGCGCGGGCGAGCACGGCCCACCCCGCCCAGCTCCAGCCCCTACAGCCGCCCGATGTCGGTCTTCGGCATCTTCGGCATCCGCCGCGCAGGCGTACGCCCGCTCAGCAGAATGAACCGCGCAGCCCGATGCCGCTGCCCCGCATACGGCTCCAACAACTGCAGCATCGCCGCATCATCCGCGTCCCGGTCCCCGGCAAGCGCCCACCCCACGATGCCCGGCAGATGCAGATCCCCCACGGTCACCGCATCCGGCGCCCCATGACTGCGCTGCACGGTCTCCGCCGACGTCCAAGGCCCGATCCCCGGCACGACCTCCAACCGCGCCTGTGCGGCCGCCGGCTCCATCGCGACCGCCTCCTCCAGCCGCGCAGCGACCTTCACGGCCCGCAGAATCGTCGACGCCCGCTTGTTGTCGACCCCGGCCCGGTGCCACTCCCACGACGGGATCAACGCCCAGGTCCGCGGCCCCGGCATCACCCACAGCCGCCCGCCCGCCGCGGGCCCCGGCGCCGGCTCCCCGTACTTCCGCACAAGCAGCCGCCACGCCCGGTACGCCTCCCCGGTCGTGACCTTCTGCTCCAGAACCGACGGGATCAGCGACTCCAGCACCAGCCCGGTCCGCGTCAGCCGCAGCCCCGGCCGCCGATGCGCGGTGTGCGCCACCAACCGGTGCCGCGGCACGAACGCATCGGGCTCGTCCGCACCCCCCAGCAGCTCCGGCAACTGCTCCAGCAACCACTCGGCCCCGGGCCCCCAGGCCTCCCCGCGGACCTCACCCCCGCACACGGAGACCCGCAGGGTCCCGGGCCCCCCGGGAGTGAGACTGGCCCGCCAAACGGACCCATCGGGCATGGCCCGAAACGTCGGATCCCCGCCACCCCGCCGAAGCGGCCCCAGCACAAGCCCAAGATCAAGCGGTCCGTCCGGTACGACGGTCCGCACCCGCCCGGGCGCAGCGGCCTGCCGTGGCACACCCCCAGGCACCACGACATGCCCACCGCGCACGGTCGTACGCGTGGGCCGAGGAGAGAACCGTCCTGCCACAGCTGAGTTCCTGGGGTCTCGGGGATGCCTACGAGACTAGGCGGTACATAGGACCGCCGGTGCGCACAACGCTGTTCGGGGGCGGTGCTGTACGAATATGCGGCTCCGCCGCGTAACCATAGGCACCCGGCCCACCCAGCGGAGCGTCACCGCACCGCGATGAACGCGGCAGCGTCCCGCTCAGGCCGAGCCCGCGGCTCCTCCGCCGCATGCCCCACAGCCACCGCCCCCATCGGATCCCAGTCCCCCGGCAGCCCCAGAACCTCCCGCACCACATCCCGGCAGAACATCGTCGAGGAAACCCACGCGGACCCCAACCGCTCCCCGGCCAGCGCAACCAAGAAGTTCTGCACCCCCGCCCCCGCGGCGACCACGAACATCTCCCGCTCCGCCCCGTCCCGCCGAGCGTCCCCGTACACATGCGACCCGTCCATCACCAGACACGGCACCACCAGGTACGGCGCATTGCGCAGCACATCGCCCCGCCGCACCCGCTTGGCGATGGACTCCTCGCTCTTCCCGTCCCGCCGCAGATCGGCGATCCAGGCGTCGCGCATGGCGTCCAGCAACCGGGTCCGCGCGTCCTGCGACTCCAGCAGCACGAACCGCCACGGCGTCGTGTGATGCGGCGCCGGCGCGGTCACGGCCGCGGCGACCGCCCGCCGTACGGCACCGGGATCGACGGGCTCGTCGGTGAAGGCCCGCACGGTACGCCGCTGGGTCACCGCCGTCCGGATCGCCTCGGACGTGCCCAGCCGGAACATGTCGTCACGCCCGCCGCGCACCATGGCCCGCGCCCCCTCTCCGTCGCCCTGCGCCACCACGTGCGGCAGCCCGCGCACGACGGCGACGGGCAGCCCGGCGGCCTTGCCCTTGACCAGATCACCGGCCGCGGCCAGCTCGTCCGCCGTCGCCACGACCGTCGCGCTGAGCGGATTGCCGTACGCGTCCGTGCCCCCGCGCAGATCGTCGAGCACGTGCACCCCGGCGGCGCCGATCGCGACGTCCGTGAGCCCCGAGCGCCAGGGCCGCCCGAAGGTGTCGGTGACGACGACCCCGACGTTGACGCCGAGGGTGTCCCGCAGCCCCTCCCGGATCGCCCGGGCGGACGCGTCGGGATCCTCGGGCAGCAACAGCACCGTGCCGGACGGGGTGTTGGAGGCGTCGACCCCCGCCGCGGCCATCACCAGCCCCTGCCGGTTCTCGACGATCCGCAGGGCCCCGCGCCGCGCCACGACCCGCACGGTCTCGGCATCGATCGCGGCCTCCCGATCGGCCGCCTCGACGACCCGTCCCTCCGCCTTGGACACGATCTTCGAGGTGACGAGCAACACGTCCCCGTCGATCAGCTCGGGCTCGGCGGCGGCGATCAACTTGGCGAGGTCGTCCCCCGGCACGACCTCAGGAATCCCGTCCACGGCCCAGACCCGATACCCGCCCGCGCCGTCCCCGCGGCCGCACGCGCCCGTGCCCTCGGACGTCCCGTCGCTCACGGCACCCGCACCTCCTCCGCCAGCGCCAGTGCCTCACGTGCCATCCGGGCGGTCGCCTCGATGTCGGTCATCATCAGCGGTACGGCCCGGCATCGGATCCCCGCGGCCTCGACCCGGTCCACGACGCCCGCGTCCACGGTGTCGACGAGCCAGCCGTCGAGCAGGCCCGAGCCGTAGTGCTCGGCCACCGCCGCGGCCGTCGACTCCACGCCGACCGCCGCGAGCACCTTGTCGGCCATGCCTCGCACGGGCGCGTCCCCGACGATGGGGGAGAGGCCGACGACGGGCACCCCGGCATCGGCGATCGCCTCCCGGATGCCGGGCACGGCGAGGATCGTGCCGATGGAGACCACCGGGTTCGAGGGCGGGAAGAGCACCACGTCCGCCTCCGCGATCGCCTCCAGCACACCCGGCGCCGGCTTCGCCTGCTCCGCCCCGACGGGCACGACCGCCTCGGCCGGCACCGAGGCCCGCAGCCGCACCCAGTACTCCTGGAAGTGCACCGCCCTGCGCTCACCGTCGACCTCGACGGCCACATGGGTCTCGACCCGGTCGTCCGTCATGGGGATCAGCCGCACACCCGGCTTCCACCGGTCGCACAGCGCCTCCGTCACCGCGCTCAGCGGATACCCGGCGCCGATCATCTGCGTCCGCACGATGTGCGTGGCGAAGTCCCGGTCGCCGAGCCCGAACCACTCCGGCCCCACGCCGTAGGCCGCGAGCTCCTCCTTGAGGTGGAAGGTCTCCTCGGCCCGCCCCCAGCCCTGCTCCTCGTTGATACCGCCGCCGAGCGTGTACATCACCGTGTCGAGGTCCGGGCAGACCTTCAGTCCGAAGAGGTGGATGTCGTCCCCGGTGTTGCCGATGACGGTGATGTCCGCGTCCGGCACGGCCTTCTTCAGACCGCGCAGGAACCGGGCACCACCGATGCCGCCTGCCAGAACCACAATGCGCATGGGGCAAGTCTTACAGGCGGGTACGACAACGCGTCAGGCGGTTACGACGTCCACCTCGTCGTACGCGGCCGGGGCCGCCGTGCAGGCCATGGGGGTCCCCCCGGTCGAACGAAGTTGAGACTGGGGGAGCATCGGCATCTCCGTCAGCCCCGGGTAGTAGACGTGCAGGCTGACCGCCGGCTCCAGCGTGTCGTTGACGACCTCGTGCACATACCCCGGAGCGAACACCCGCTGCGCGCCCGCGCCCAACGCGCGCGTGCCCCGCTCGGTCCGCTCGGTCAGCGTGCCCTCCAGGACGGTCAGCACACCCGAGGAGCGGCCGTGGTCGTGCAGCCCGCTGCCCTGACCGGGCACCCAGGACAGCAGCCACACCTCGTAGCCCGGCCCGGTGCGCAGCCGGTGGTACCAGCGCGTCGTCGCGTCGTACTCGACGAGGTGCTCCCACTGGGAGCGGTCGGCGGCGATGGACCGGGCCAGGCCCACGAACTCGGCGACGGTGGCCGGGTGCTCGCGCGGGGGCTGCAGCAGGTGCTGCACTTCGAGGATGTCGCCGGCGATCTGGAGGTCGTTGTCGCTGCTGTTCATAGGGGTGCGTGGTTCCTCAGTGAAAGAAGGTCAGAGGGAACGGGAGCCCCGTCACGGACGACAGGGCCGACAGCCGGAGCAGGTGTGGCTCAACAGCTGGCACAGCAACAACAGCTACAGCGAGCGCGGGCAGCACCGTGGGACCCGGCGGTGCGGGTCGAGGTGAGCGCCAAGTTCGCGAGCATGCCCACAAGGACAGCGGTTCACACCTTCACTGTCAACTCGACGCCCGGTATGTGGGACATGGTTCACCTCATCCGGTTCATGTCGGAGGCGAAAGGTTTGTGCATGCGTCGCCCGGGACACATGGCGCTCAAACCTCGTTGCGGTCCTGTGATCCGACTGTGATCCGGTTTGCTTCGAGGTGCGCGTGGAACGAGATCGGATCTGCGGGCGTCCTTCCCCGTACAGGCTCTGCTCGGGGTCGAAGGTCCTTCCGGGCTTCGTCTGTGTGTCAAGGTTTATGCCGATTTGAACACTTTCCGCATGGCCTTGGTTCCGCAGAGTGAATAAGGGGCTCAATAGCAGATCTCGGCTTGACTCGCCCGGAGCAGCACACTTGTAATTTCACTCGTGTCGTTCAGCCGGAATCGGTAACGGCTACATCACGGGGACGCGAAAGACAGACGAGGGGCGCACATGACCGAGCTGGTGCAGCAACTGCTGGTCGACGACGCGGACGAGGAACTCGGCTGGCAGGAGCGCGCGCTGTGCGCCCAGACCGACCCCGAGTCCTTCTTTCCCGAGAAGGGCGGCTCGACCCGTGAGGCCAAGAAGGTCTGCCTGGCCTGTGAAGTCCGCTCCGAGTGCCTCGAATACGCCCTCGCCAACGACGAGCGCTTCGGCATCTGGGGCGGACTGTCCGAACGTGAACGACGCCGTCTGAAGAAGGCCGCGATCTGACCGGGCGGCCGACGCCCCCGCACAACCGAAACAGATTCGAACGGCCCGTCGCAGGTGGGGTTATCCACAGGCGGCGGGCCGCCGTGGTGCCCAGCCGATAGTGTGGTCGCTCGTCCGAGACGCCTCGCTGCCCCCAGGGGGCACAGGCGTCCACCGCAGTCCATCGAACCGGGGCCCGTACCTCGATGTCCGTGCACAGCCACACGGCAGCCCACCAAGACCTCGCTGCCACGCCAGAGTTTCCGCGTCACGTGGTGACGGCGGTCGTCGTCTCCCACGACGGCGCCCGCTGGCTGCCCGACGCGCTCGCCGGGCTGCTCGGCCAGGAGCGCCCCGTTCAGTACGCCGTGGCCGCCGACACCGGCAGCGCGGACGACTCCGCCCAGCTGGTCACCGACGCCCTCGGCGCCGACCGCGTGCTGCACCTCGCCCGGCGCACCGGCTTCGGCCAGGCCGTCGAGGAGGCGGAGCGCAGCGCGCCCGTCCTGACCCCCGACGAGCTGCCCTATCTGAAGCGGCCCAGCGGCTGGGACCCGGTCACCCGCAGCTGGCGCGACGACGCCTACGACATGCCGGAACTCCCGCACGGCGAACCGGTCCAGTGGCTGTGGCTGCTGCACGACGACTGCGCCCCCGAACCCGACGCCCTGGCCCAGCTGCTGCGCGTCGTGGAGAACGAACTCGAGCTGGGCCGCGACGACGTGGCGGTGGTGGGCCCCAAGCTCCGCGGCTGGTACGACCGCCGCCAGCTCCTGGAGGTCGGCGTCACCATCGCCAACTCCGGCCGCCGCTGGACCGGCCTGGACCGCCGCGAACAGGACCAGGGGCAGCACGACCACGTCCGGACCGTGCTGTCCGTGTCCACCGCCGGCATGCTGATCAGGCGCGACGTCTTCGAGCAGCTCGGCGGCTTCGACAGCCGGCTGCCCCTGATGCGTGACGATGTCGACCTGTGCTGGCGCGCCACCGCCGCCGGCCACCGCGTCCTCGTCGCCCCCGAGGCGGTCGTACGACACGCCGAGGCGGCCTCCCGCGAGCGCCGCACCGTCGACTGCTCGGGCCGCACCGTCGCCTCGCCGCACAAGGTCGACAAGGCCGGCGCCGTCTACACCCTCCTGGTCAACACGCGGACGGCCGCGCTGCCCTGGGTGCTGGTGCGCCTCGTGCTCGGCACGCTCCTGCGGACCGTCGCCTATCTCGTCGGCAAGGTGCCGGGACAGGCCGTCGACGAGATCCGCGGCCTGCTGGGCACGCTGCTGCGTCCCGAGCGGATCATCGCCGGACGGCGCCGGCGCGGCCGGCCACAGATCGACAAGGGCGAACTGCGCGCCCTGTTCCCGCCGCCCGGCGCGACCATACGGGCCACCGTCGAGCAGGCCGCGGGCGACCTCGTCGGCCGCTCCGACCCCGAGGTGACCTCGGGCGCCGGACGGCACGGCGGCGCGGTCGAGTCCGGGCCCGGCGGCGACGACGCCGACTTCCTGGAGATCGAGCAGTTCGCCCGCCTCAAGCGCATCGGCCGTAAGCCCGGCCCGATGCTCTTCCTGGTGCTGCTGTTCGTCTCGCTGGTCGCCTGCCGCGCACTGCTCGGCGGCGGCGCGCTCGCGGGCGGCGCCCTGCTGCCCGCCCCGGCCGACTCCAGTGAGCTCTGGTCGCGCTACCTCGACTCCTGGCACGCCGTGGGCGCCGGCGGCACCCCGTCCGCGCCGCCGTACCTCGCGATCGTGGCGATGCTCGCCTCCGTGTTGTTCGGCTCGACCGGACTCGCGGTCACCGTCCTGCTCGTGTGCTCGGTGCCGCTGGCCGGCGTCACCGCGTACTTCGCCTCCCGCCCGCTCGTCGAGTCGCGTCTGCTGCGCGCCTGGGCCGCCGTCGTCTACGCCTTCCTGCCGGCCGCCACGGGCGCGCTCGCGGGAGGCCGCATCGGCACCGCCGTACTGGCCGTGCTGCTGCCGCTCATCGCACGCGCGGGCATCGCCGCCAGCGGCCTCGCGAACACGTCGGGCGCACCCGGCAGCTGGCGCGCCACCTGGGCGTACACACTGCTGCTGACGATCACCACGGCGTTCACGCCCATCGTGTGGCCCGTCGCGCTGGTCCTCGGCCTCGCGCCGCTCGCCGTGCGGCGCACCGACATCACCGCCCACGGCCTGCGCTTCCTGGCCCAGCTCGGCACGCCCCTGCTGGTCCTCGCACCCTGGTCGCTGTCACTGCTCCCGTTCGGCTTCTTCAAGGAAGCCGGGCTCGACTACGGCCCCTCGGCCGCCTCGGCCCTCGACCTGCTCGGCATGAGCCCCGGCGGCCCGGGCACGGTCAGCGGGCTGATGCTCATCGGGATCGTCCTGGCCGCGCTGGCAGCCCTGCTGCGCTCGGAGCGTCAGTTCGGAATCTGGACGTCCTGGGCGGTCGCCCTGGTGGGCCTCGTCTTCGCGGTCCTGTCCAACCGTTCGACCTGGTCCGGCCCGGCCACCCTCGTCTACGGCCTCGCCCTCCTGACCGCCGCCGTCCTCGGCGCCGACGGTGCACGCGCGCGTGTCGCCGAGCAGAGTTTCGGCTGGCGCCAGCCGGTGGCCGCGCTCATAGCCTTCGCCGCGGTCGCCGGCCCGCTGGCCATCGCCGTCGGCTGGATGGTCCGCGGCGCCGACGGACCGGTCGAGCGGCAGGACCCCGTGCAGGTCCCCGCGTTCGTCGCCGAGGAGAGCGGCACCCAGGACCAGGCACGCACGCTCGTGCTCGACAGCGACTCCACGGCCCGCGTCGGCTACACCCTGGTGCGCGGCTCCGGCGCCCGGCTCGGCGACGCCGAGAGCGCCGGGGCCGACGGTGAGAACGCCAGGCTCGACAAGGTCGTCGCCAACCTCGTCGCCGGCTCCGGCGCAGACCAGACCGACCAGCTGGGCAAGTTCGCCGTCCGCTACGTCCTCGTCCGCAAGGGCGCGCCCCGCGAGGTCACCCGCGTCCTGGACGCCACCCCCGGCCTCTCCCGGCTGAGCCAGCAGGGCGGCAGTGCCCTGTGGCGGGTCGACCAGGAGGTCGCGCGCGCCACCATCGTCCCCGCCTCCGGCTCCGGTACGGTGCAGCCCGTCGCCGCCGGACCCGTCGAGATCCACACCACCGTTCCGTCCGGCTCCGGCGCCCGCGTCCTGCGCCTCGCCGACACCGCCGCCGAGGGCTGGACGGCCACCCTGGACGGCAGGCCGCTCACCCGCACCACGGTCGACGGCTGGGCCCAGGGCTTCCAGCTCCCCGCCTCCGGCGGCAAGCTGGACGTCACCTTCGACGACCCGATCACACACACCGCCTGGCTGTGGGCGCAGGGCTTCCTGGCCGTCGTCCTCGTCGTCCTGGCCCTGCCCGGCCGGCGCCGCGATGTCGACGACGACCTCCCGGAGGAGCCGGCCGTACCCGCCGAGGCGGTCGCCGGCGAGGGCCGCCGCGCCCGCCGTCTGCGCGCCCAGGCGGAGGCCGAGGCCGAAGAGGCGGGCCAGAGCGAGGAGTTCCCGTCTCCTCCTGCGGAGGAGCCACCGGTGGCGGTCCCGCACCAGCAGTCCTACGGCGACTGGGATGCGGCGGGCTACCAGGGCGCCGACTACGGCAGCTACGGCAACGAGCAGTACCAGGGCACCCAGCAGTACCCGGCGGGCACCTACGACCAGACGTACCCGGCGGACCCGTACCAGGGCGGCCAGTACGACCCGTACGCGTACGGCGGCTCCTCCCAGGGGGCATACGACCAGACCGCGTACGACCCGTCGTACCAGCAGGGTTACGACCCGACGTACGACCCGGCGCAGCCGCATCCGCACGCCCCCGAGCGCCCCGACGGGAGCCAGCAGTGAACCGCACCACCGTCTCCCTGATCGCCGGCACGGCCGCGCTCGCCGCCATCACGGGCTTCGCCTCGCTCTCCGCGCCGGGCGCCTCCGGCGCGGACACCGCCAAGGCGGCCGCCGAACTGCCCGTGGAACGCACCACGTTGCTGTGCCCGCAGCCCAGCACCTCCGACCTCGCCGACACCTCGTACACGTCCTTCACGCCCGTCACGAAGGGCACGGGAAGCGACGGGACGGCCCAACTCCAGTCCGCCACCGAGCAGTCGGCCGACGCGGCGGGTGCCGGCGGCAAGACGAACGGCAAGACTGACGGCAAGAAGAGCGGCAAGAAGAAGGCCGGCAAACCGAAGACCGACAAGCCGGTCCTCACGCCCAAGGAGCCCGGCAAGCCCGTCACGGGCGACACCTCGGGTTCCGGCACACCCGCGCTCGTCGGCACCGCCGAGGGCAGGTTCGCGCCCGGCTGGGCGGTGCAGGAGACCACCGAGGTCGCCGCGGGCACCGGACGCGGCCTCCAGGGCGTCAACTGCACCGCCCCGGACACCGAGTTCTGGTTCCCGGGCGCCAGCACGGACCCCGCCCGCACCGACTACGTCCACCTCACCAACCCGGACGACTCCGCCGCCGTCGTCGACATCGAGCTCTACGGCAAGGACGGCGCCCTCAAGTCGACCGTGGGGGAGGGCATCACCGTCGCACCGCACTCCAGCGACCCGGTCCTGCTGTCCACGCTCACCGACGAGAAGCAGACCGACCTCACCGTGCATGTGAACGTCCGCAGCGGACGCGTGGGCGCCGCCGTGCAGGCGCTCGACGACAAGGTCGGCGGCGACTGGCTGGCCGCGTCCACGGATCCGGCGGGCAGCCTCGTCCTGCCCGGCATCCCCAAGGACGCCACGTCCGTGCGCCTGATCGCCTTCACGCCCGGCGAAGCGGACGCCGACCTGAAGGTGCGGCTCGCCTCCCCGTCCGGGCGGATCACGCCCGCCGGGAACGAGACGCTGCACGTGAAGGGGGGTATGACCACCGCCGTCGACCTCGGCCCCGTCACCCGCGGCGAGGCCGGTTCCCTGCTCCTCACTCCGACCGACAAGTCCGTACCGGTGGTCGCCGCGCTGCGCGTCGTACGGGGCAAGGGCGACAAGCAGGAGACGGCGTTCATCCCGGCCACCAGCCCGGTGGGCGCGCGCGCGACGTCCGCCGACAACAGCGGAAAGGGCACCACGCTGTCCCTGACCGCACCCACCCGCACCGCCCAGGTGAAGGTCACCGCGTCCGCGGGCAGCGACGGCGGCACCGCGGTCTCGAAGACGTACACGATCAAGGCCGGCACCACTCAGGACATCGCCGCCCCCGTCCCGAGCGGCCTCCAGGGCACCTACGCCCTGACGGTCGAGCCCCTGTCCGGCGGCCCGGTCTACGCGGCACGCACCCTGGCGGCGACGGAGGAGGGAGTCCCGGGCTTCACGGTCCAGACCCTGCCGGACGACCGCGGAACGGTGGCGGTACCGGAGGCGGACCAGGACCTGTCGGTGCTGCAGCGGTAGTTGTTTCCAGCCCGTCGTGGGGGTCCCCCCGCTCGAGCGAAGCCGAGAGTGGGGGAGTTTGAGGACGAGGCCGTTCAGGCCGAAGCGGGGGTCTGGGGGCGGCAGCCCCCGGACGGCACCCTCACCGCCGGGTGCCATCGAAATCCCGGCTCAGTCCTCGCCGTACCGCGGATCCACCGTCTCCGGAGTAAGCCCCAGCAACTCGGCCACCTGCTCGACCACAACCTCGTGCACCAGAGCGGCCCGCTCGTCGCGCCCCTTGGTGCGGATCTCCACCGGCCGCCGGTACACGACCACCCGGGCCGGCCGCCCCTCCCGGGAGGGAATCGTCCCGCCCAGCGGCACCGCCTCGTCGCTCCAGGCCTCGGCCGGGCCGTCGAGGCGCGGCACCTCGAGCACGAGGAAGTCGATCTCGGCGAGCTGCGGCCACCGCCGTTCCAGCCGCTCCACGGAGTCCTGCACCAGATCCGCGAACGCCTCGGCACGGCTCGCGGCGAGCGGCACCTGCGGAGGCGCGATCGGGCCGCGCATGCCCCGGCCGTGGCGATCACGACGGCGGGGCCCGGGGCGGGCGGCACGGTGCGGTACGGGGTTGTCCATCACTGGTGAAGCGTAGTCCCCGCCGGGACCGCACGCCGTGCCCCACGCGGCAGGCCGGAGTGCCCCGGACCCCCCTGGACGGCCTGTCACAGGATGACCATTCCAGCCAAGGTTGGGCTCGTTTCCGTATCTCTACGAGACCGACGCTGTTGGGGCAATTGACGGTGTTTGTACGGTGTGTTGATCGGACGGAGGGGTGCGCCAGGTCGTGTGAATGTGCGTCCGTGCAGGTCAGCCGGGTGTTCCACAGGAGGGGTGTGGGGTGTTTCACAGGACGACACGGTGGGGTGACCTGGGGGAGAGTCGTCGCGGCCCGCTCAAGAGTGCGGTACCGTCCAACGTCGTGAGCCCTGTACGTCGCTGTTCGCGCACCGCTTGCGGCCGTCCCGCCGTCGCGACGCTGACGTACGTCTACGCCGACTCGACCGCGGTCCTCGGCCCGCTCGCCACCTACGCCGAACCCCACTGCTACGACCTGTGCGCCGAGCACTCCGAGCGCCTCACCGCCCCGCGCGGCTGGGAGGTCGTCCGACTGCTCGACGGCTCCGCTCCGGCCCGCCCCAGCGGCGACGACCTGGAAGCGCTTGCCAACGCGGTGCGCGAGGCGGCCCGCCCCCAGGAGCGGGCGGCGGGCGCCGGCGGTGGCGGGGCGCGCACGGCGGACCCAATGGAGGTCGCGCGGCGCGGGCATCTGCGGGTACTGCGCTCTCCGGACAACTGAGCCCCGCTTCCCATCCCCCGTTCCGCCCAGTGACGCACACCCATTGACGTTCCCTTGGCGCGGACACGACCATTCCCCTGATGCGTCCGGCGGGAAATCGCTTTCCGCATGCCGGAATCCGGGGAGGCGCCCGTGTACGTCCAGGAACTGGAACCCGTCGCCGCCTCGCTCGGCCTGTCCGCCCTCGTCGCGGCCCTGCCCCTGCTGATCGTCCTGATCCTGCTCGGCGGCGTGCGCATGAAGGCGCACCTGGCGGGCCTGACAGGGCTTGTGGCGGCCGTTCTGGTCGCCTGGCTCGCCTACCGCATGCCACTCGACCAGACGCTCTCCAGCGCCGCCCAGGGGGCCGTCTTCGGGCTCTTTCCCATCCTGTGGATCGTGGTCAACGCCCTGTGGGTGTACCGGATGACGGTCCGCACCCGGCACTTCGACATCCTGCGCCGCTCCTTCGGACGGCTGTCGGACGACCCGCGCATCCAGGCGCTCGTGGTCGCGTTCTGCTTCGGCGCGCTCCTGGAGGCCCTCGCCGGATTCGGTGCGCCGGTCGCGATCTGCTCCGTGATGCTCGTCGCCCTCGGCTTCGACCCCGTGCGCGCCGCGGTCGTCGCGCTCGTCGCCAACACGGCGCCGGTCGCCTTCGGCGCGATGGGCACGCCGGTCGTGACGCTCGCGCAGGTGACGGGGCTGCCCCTGGACACCGTGGCCTCCGTGGTGGGACGTCAAACGCCGCTGCTGGCACTGGTGGTGCCACTCGTCCTGGTCTGGCTGGTGGACGGGCGGCGCGGCCTGCGCGAGACCTGGGTGCTCGCCCTGGTGTGCGGAGTCGCCTTCGCCGTCGCCCAGTTCGCCGCCTCCAACTACCTCTCCCCACAACTCGCCGACATCGGTGCCTCCTTGGTGGGCGCGGGCGCCCTGGTCGCCGTACCGCACGCGCGCGTGCCCGCCACCGAGTCGGTACGCGCGTCCGTGCCGACCGGCGTACGCAGTGCCGACCGGCGTACGCAGCGAGGAACTGGACGAGGAGGACCCGCGGCCCGAAGTCCTGCGCGCCTACGCCCCGTACGCACTCATCGTCGCGATCTTCTCCGTCGCGCAGATCCCGGCGGTCAAGGACTGGCTGGCCCGGGCGACCCAGACGTACGACTGGCCGTTCCTCGACGTCGCCGGGCCGGACGGGAAACCGGTCGGCGGCAACGTCTTCACCTGGCCGGTCGTGTCGACCGGCGGCACGCTCGTCCTGCTCGCCGGAGGCTGCACGGCGGTCATGCTCGGTGTGCACGCGCGCGTGGCGGTCAAGGAGTGGCTGGCGACCGTGCACGAGCTGAGGTTCGCGATCCTGACCGTGACGTCCGTACTGGCGCTCGCGTACGTCATGAACCTCTCCGGTCAGGCAGGCACGATCGGCCACTTCGTGGCGGCGGCGGGAGCCGGACTGGCCTTCCTGTCACCCGTCCTCGGCTGGTTCGGGGTGGCGGTCTCCGGCTCGGACACCTCGGCCAACGCGCTCTTCGGGGCCCTGCAGGTGACCGCGGCGCGCGAGTCCGGCCTGTCGCCCGGACTCCTGGCCGCCGCCAACAGTTCGGGCGGCGTCCTCGGCAAGATGATCTCGCCGCAGAACCTCACCATCGCCTGCGCGGCCGTGGGCCTCGCGGGCCGTGAGGGGGACCTGCTGCGCAAGGTACTGCCCTGGAGCGCGGGTCTGCTGCTGGTGATGTGCCTGATCGTGGTGGGCCAGAGCTCACCGGTCCTGGACTGGATGCTGCCCTGACTCTTCCCGGATCCTGCCCTGGCTCTTCCCGGGTTCTCACCCGGCTCTGGCCTGAGGTTACGGCTGGGAGTCCACTCGGAGTCCGCACGTCGCGCCGTCAACCGGTACGGGTAGTTTGAGGCGACCGATAGGACTTCAGGAGGGTTGGCCGTGGCTGCTGATCTGTCGCAGATCGTGAAGGCGTACGACGTACGCGGGGTGGTCCCGGACCAGTGGGACGAGTCGCTGGCCGAGCTCTTCGGGGCCGCTTTCGTCCAGGTGACCGGGGCGGACGCGATCGTGATCGGCCACGACATGCGGCCGTCGTCACCCGGCCTGTCGCGTGCCTTCGCGCGCGGGGCGGCCGCACAGGGCGTCGACGTGACCGAGATCGGCCTGTGCTCGACCGACCAGCTGTACTACGCCTCGGGCGCCCTGAACCTGCCGGGCGCGATGTTCACGGCCTCACACAACCCGGCGCAGTACAACGGCATCAAGCTGTGCCGCGCGGGCGCGGCGCCGGTGGGCCAGGACACGGGCCTGTCCCGGATCCGCGAACTGGCCGAGCAGTGGAGCGAGTCGGGCGCCCCCGAGCCGGTCGCCGAGCCGGGAACCATCACCTCGCGCGACACGTTGTCGGACTACGCGGCCCACCTGCGCTCCCTCGTCGACCTGACGTCCATCCGCCCCCTGAAGGTCGTCGTCGACGCGGGCAACGGCATGGGCGGCCACACGGTCCCCACGGTCTTCGCCGGCCTGCCCCTGACCGTCGTACCCATGTACTTCGAACTCGACGGCACGTTCCCGAACCACGAGGCGAACCCGCTGGACCCGGCGAACCTCGTCGACCTGCAGCAGCGCGTGCGTGAGGAGTCCGCCGACCTGGGCATCGCCTTCGACGGCGACGCGGACCGCTGCTTCGTCGTCGACGAGCACGGCGATCCGGTCTCGCCGTCCGCGATCACGGCCCTGGTGGCCGCGCGCGAGCTGGCCAGGAACGGCGGGAAGGGCGTGATCATCCACAACCTGATCACGTCCTGGTCGGTCCCCGAGGTGGTGCGCGAACACGGCGGCACTCCGGCCCGCACCCGCGTCGGCCACTCCTTCATCAAGGCCGAGATGGCGAAGTCGGGCGCGATCTTCGGCGGCGAACACTCGGCCCACTACTACTTCAAGGACTTCTGGAACGCCGACACGGGCATGCTGGCCGCCCTCCACGTCCTCGCGGCCCTCGGCGGCCAGGAGGGCCCGCTCTCCACCCTGACCGCCGAGTACGACCGCTACGTGGGCTCCGGCGAGATCAACTCAACGGTCGCCGACCAGGCCGACCGCCTGGTGGCCATCAAGGCGGCCTACGGCGCCCGCGAGGACATCACCCTCGACGAACTCGACGGCCTGACGGTGACCTCCACCGACTGGTGGTTCAACGTCCGCCCCTCCAACACGGAACCCCTGCTCCGCCTGAACGCGGAGGCAAGGGACGAGGCCACCATGACAAAGATCCGGGACGAGGTCCTGAGCATCATCCGGGCCTGACCGGGGCTGCACCTCTCGGCCACCGACGGGCCCCACCCAGCCCGTCCGGCGTTTGAGGACGAGGCCGTTCAGGCCGACGAGGGTCCAGGGGGCGAAGCCCCCTGGCGGGGTCGAAGGGGCAGCGCCCCCGGGGACGGGAACGGGTAGGGGGCGGCGGGGGCGCTGCACCCATCAGCGGCTTGGCCGCGGGCCTCCCACGGCCACCCGACCCGACCCCCGCCCAACCCCGGCACCCCGCCCCCCACGGCGGTACGCTGACCAGGCACATCCGCACACGCACACGCGCGCCCCCGAAGGGACACACCCATGCCGCTCGAAGCCGGCCTCCTGGAGATCCTCGCCTGCCCGGCCTGCCACGCCCCGCTCAAGGAGCAGGAAGCCAACGAGCAGGAAACCGAGCTGATCTGCACGGGCAAGGACTGCGGCCTGGCCTACCCCATCCGCGACGGCATCCCCGTCCTGCTCGTCGACGAGGCCCGCCGCCCCGCGTAACGCCGAGCCCGCCACCCGCGCAAGAAGGCGCCCGCAAAGCCACCGCGCAAAGGGGAACCCGCACAACAAGCCCCGCCGCGCGTACAACCCGGCGCACACAAACCCCCGGCGATCGGAGGCTGCCGCCCATGCTCGACGAATCGCTGCTCGACACCCCCGAGGCCCTCTCGGAGGCCGACCGCCGCGGCCTGCTCCGCGGCGCCGCCGAGGCAGGCGCCCGCGTCCGCACAGCCGCCCGGCACGCCGCAGAGGCCGGCGTGAACGACCTCAAGCCCGACGGCCGCCCCCGCGCGGTCCTCATCGCGGGCCCCGGCGCCGCGGCGATCTGCGCCGCCGACCTCCTCGGCACGCTCGCCGGCCCCGGCAGCCCCGTCATCCGCCTCGCCCCCACCGGCGTCGCCCCCGCCGCGGGCGCCCTGCGCTGGGAACTCCCGGGCTGGGCGGGGAGCGTCGACCTGCTCCTGATCACCACCCCGGACGGCACCGAACCGGGCCTGTCCCTGCTCGCCGACGCGGCCTACCGGCGCGGCTGCACGGTCGTCGCCGTCGCCCCCGCCCGCACCCCGCTCACCGAGGCGGTGGAAGGCGCCCACGGCCTCTTCGTACCGATGGCGACAGCCCCGTACGAGCAGGACGAACAGGAACTCGCCGCCTCCGCCCCCGGCGTCCTGTGGGCGTTGCTCACGCCCCTCCTCGCCCTCCTCGACCGCACCGGCCTGGTCACCGCCCCGCCGGAGGCCGTCGAGAAGATCGCCGACCGTCTCGACTACATCGCCGAACGCTGCGGCCCCGCGATCGCGACCTACAGCAACCCCGCCAAGACGCTCGCCGCCGAACTCGCCGACGCGCTGCCCGTCGTATGGACCGAGGGTGTCTCGGCAGGCCCCGCGGGACGGCGTTTCGCGGCCGCCCTCGCCGAACTCTCCGGCCGCCCGGCGGTCGTCGCCGAGCTCCCCGAGGCACTCGCCGCACACAGCGCCCTGCTGGCCGGCCCACTCGCCGCCAGCGCCGACCCGGACGACTTCTTCCGCGACCGCGTAGAGGAAGCACCCGCCCTGCACGCGCGCGTGGTGCTGCTCCGCGACCGCCCGATCGAAGGCCTCACCGCAGCGCCGGCCGCTCGTGACCTGGCCCTCAGCCACGACACGCCGATCAGCGAACTGGAACCGGAACCCGGCGGCGAACTGGAGACCCTCGCCGAGCTGATCGCCATCACGGATTTCGCCGCCGTTTACCTGGCGCTCGCCTCGGGGGCCTGACGTTGACCCGCGCAACCCGCGCTTACTGACCAGCGCCCGCCGAGCGCGGCGTACGTACGGAGACGAAGACACAGCATGGACCGCCTCGACAACACCATCCGCCCCTACGCCTGGGGTTCGACCACCGCGATCCCGCACCTGCTCGGTGTCGAACCGACCGGCGAACCGCAGGCGGAGATGTGGATGGGCGCCCACCCCGGCGCCCCCTCGCGCACCGGACGCGGCACGCTCGTCGAGGTCGTCGACGCGGACCCGGAGAAGGAACTCGGCCCGGCCGCCGTCGCCAAGTTCGGCCCCCGCCTGCCCTTCCTCCTCAAGATCCTCGCCGCCGGCGCCCCGCTCTCCCTCCAGGTGCACCCCAACCTGGCGCAGGCGAAGGAGGGTTACGAGGACGAGGAGCGCCGGCACATCCCTGTCGACGCCCCGCACCGCAACTACAAGGACGCCAACCACAAGCCCGAACTGATCTGCGCGCTCACCGAGTTCGACGGCCTGTGCGGCTTCCGCGACCCGCTCCAGGCGGCCGGCCTCCTCGACGGCCTCGGGGTCGACTCCCTCAAGCCGTACGTCGACCTGCTGCACGCCCACCCCGAGGACGCCGCCCTGCGCGAGGTCCTCACGGCGATCCTCACCGCCGACCCCGAGGAGATGCACCGCACGGTCGCCGAAGCCGCGGCCGCCTGCACGCGTCTGGGCGGCGACTACGCGCCCTATGCGGACATCGCGCACCACTACCCGGGCGACCCGGGCGTCATCGCCGCCATGCTCCTCAACTACGTACGGCTGCAGCCCGGCGAGGCCCTCTTCCTCGGCGCCGGCATCCCGCACGCGTATCTGAACGGTCTCGGCGTCGAGATCATGGCCAACTCCGACAACGTCCTGCGCTGCGGCCTGACCCCCAAGCACGTCGACGTCCCCGAACTCCTGCGCATCGTCCGCTTCGAGGCGAGCGACCCCGGCGTGCTGCGCCCCGAGGCGTCCCCGGACGGCGAGGAGGTCTACGAGACCCCGATCGACGAGTTCCGGCTGTCGCGCCACGTCCTCCCCGAGGGCGGCTCGGCCCACGACCTCACCCGCGCCACCCCGCAGATCCTGCTCTGCACGGCCGGTCTTGTGCAGGCGGGCGACCACGAACTGCGCCCCGGCCAGTCGGTCTTCGTCCCGGCAGGCGAGAAGGCCGAGGTGTCGGGAGCGGGTACGGTCTTCCGGGCCACTGTGATCGTATGACCGGGGTTGTGGATACCTGACGGGCCGTCGTCGGCCAGGGCTGCAAGAATGGCCCACCGGCAAAGGACGGGCAAAGCCGCGAGAGGCGGGGCCCGGACGGCGTACGTACGAAGGCGAAGGGACAACGCGGACACATGAGCGCGTCAGGCGGCACCAGGGCGATCGTGGCGGCACTCGGCGCCAACCTCGCGATCGCGGCATCGAAGTTCGTGGCGTTCGCGTTCAGCGGTTCCTCGTCGATGCTCGCCGAGGGCGTCCACTCGCTCGCCGACTCGGGCAACCAGTTCCTGCTGCTGATCGGCGGCAAGAAGGCCCAGCGCGAGGCGACCCCGCAGCACCCCTTCGGCTACGGCCGCGAGCGGTACATCTACGCCTTCCTCGTCTCCATCGTCCTCTTCTCGGTCGGCGGCATGTTCGCCATCTACGAGGGCTACGAGAAGATCCGCCACCCGCACGAGGTGGAGCACTGGTACTGGCCGGTGGGCGTCCTCGTCTTCGCGATCATCGCCGAGGGCTTCTCCTTCAAGACGGCCATCAAGGAGTCGAACGAGCTGCGCGGCAAGCTGTCCTGGTCGCAGTTCATCCGCCGCGCCAAGGCGCCCGAGCTGCCCGTGGTCCTCCTGGAGGACTTCGGCGCGCTCATCGGTCTCGTCCTTGCGCTCGGCGGTGTCGGCCTCGCCCTGCTCACCGGCGACGGCGTCTGGGACGGCATCGGCACGGTCTGCATCGGCATCCTGCTCGTCCTGATCGCCCTCGTCCTCGCCGCCGAGACCAAGTCCCTCCTCCTCGGCGAGGCCGCAGGGGTCGACGAGGTCAAGCAGATCGAGGCGGCCATCGTCGACGGCGACACGGTCACCGGCATCATCCACATGCGCACGCTCCACCTAGGCCCCGAGGAGCTGCTGATCGCCGCCAAGATCGCCGTTCAGCACGACGACACGGCCGCGGAGGTCGCATCCGCCATCAACGCCGCCGAGGCCCGCATCCGCGCCGCCGTCCCCATCGCCCGCGTCATCTACCTCGAGCCGGACATCTACAGCGAGGCCGAGGCCGCCAAGGGCCCCGACCGCGAAGCCACCCCAGGGGGACCGGCACCGCACCCCGCCGATCACTGAGACCACTTCGCCGTACGACCAGGGGGCCCGCGGAACACCCGGTGGGCCCCTTCGTCATACCTGCACGGCCCAGGGCGGAGGCGGGGGCACCACGACACACTTCCGCCCGGCAACCGCCGCGATCCCCAGCCCGAGCCCGGTGAGCGCCATCAGGCCACCCCGCCAGGTACGGCTCGTCGAGCGGCTTGCCATTGACGAGGAGCCGCTCACCCTGGTCTTCTCCGTGCGGCAGACGATGTGATCGCCGCCGACACCGATGATCCGCTGCGTGACGACGGTGAGCGAAAGTCCCTCCGACCTGGTCTGCTGCCTCCTGTTCCCCCGTTCACAGGTGTCCTGTTATCGCTCCTCCAACCGTCGCGTCCGGCACCGGGGCCCGCCCTGATCCACGGGATGTGTTCGAAGGCGGGCTGGGGTCGCCGTGGCGGTCGGTGTAGCTTGGAACCGAGCCAGACGTCGCTGCTGATGGCGGTCGGGCGGTCCCACCGCGGACCGACCGAGGGAGAGAGGGCCTCCGACGGACTGCGCTGCGCGCACGCGGGCATGCCTGTGTCCTCTTCGGGCACCCCTGTGTCCGCCGCCGCGCAGACCAGCCGTACCCACCTCGTCCCAACCCCGAGGAGCAGCTCGCAATGACGACTGTCGAGAACCGACAGGACTTCAAGGTCGCCGACCTCTCCCTGGCCGACTTCGGCCGCAAGGAGATCACCCTCGCCGAGCACGAGATGCCCGGCCTGATGGCGATCCGCAAGGAGTACGCCGAGACCCAGCCGCTGGCCGGCGCCCGTGTCACCGGCTCCCTGCACATGACCGTGCAGACCGCTGTGCTCATCGAGACCCTGGTCGCCCTGGGCGCGCAGGTCCGCTGGGCCTCCTGCAACATCTTCTCCACCCAGGACCACGCGGCCGCCGCCATCGCCGTCGGCCCGAACGGCACGCCCGAGAACCCGCAGGGCGTCCCGGTCTTCGCCTGGAAGGGCGAGACCCTGGAGGAGTACTGGTGGTGCACTGAGCAGGCGCTGACCTGGCCGGACAGCCCCACCGGCGGCCCCAACATGATCCTCGACGACGGCGGTGACGCCACCCTCCTCGTCCACAAGGGCGTCGAGTACGAGAAGGACGGCAAGGTCCCCTCCGTCGACACCGCCGAGTCCGACGAGCACCGCGTCATCCTCGAACTCCTGCACCGCACCATCACCAACGGCTCGCAGAAGTGGACCCAGCTCGCCTCGGAGATCCGCGGCGTGACCGAGGAGACCACCACCGGCGTCCACCGCCTGTACGAGATGCAGCGCGACGGCGTCCTCCTCTTCCCGGCGATCAACGTCAACGACGCCGTCACCAAGTCGAAGTTCGACAACAAGTACGGCTGCCGCCACTCCCTGATCGACGGCATCAACCGTGCCACCGACGTCCTCATCGGCGGCAAGACCGCGGTCGTCTGCGGCTACGGCGACGTGGGCAAGGGCTGCGCGGAGTCCCTGCGTGGACAGGGCGCCCGCGTCATCGTCACCGAGATCGACCCGATCTGCGCCCTCCAGGCGGCGATGGACGGCTACCAGGTCACGACCCTCGACGAGGTCATCGACAAGGCCGACATCTTCGTCACCACGACCGGCAACAAGGACATCATCATGGCCTCGGACATGGCCAAGATGAAGCACCAGGCGATCGTCGGCAACATCGGTCACTTCGACAACGAGATCGACATGGCCGGCCTCGCCAAGATCCCGGGCATCGTCAAGGACGAGGTCAAGCCGCAGGTCCACACCTGGACCTTCCCCGACGGCAAGGTGATCATCATCCTGTCCGAGGGCCGTCTGCTGAACCTGGGCAACGCCACCGGCCACCCCTCGTTCGTGATGTCCAACTCCTTCGCGGACCAGACCCTGGCCCAGATCGAGCTGTTCACCAAGCCCGACGAGTACCCGACCGGCGTGTACACGCTGCCCAAGCACCTCGACGAGAAGGTCGCCCGTCTCCACCTGGACTCTCTCGGCGTGAAGCTGACCACGCTCCGCCCCGAGCAGGCCGCGTACATCGGCGTCCAGGTCGAGGGCCCGTACAAGTCGGACCACTACCGCTACTGAGCGGCTCGGCGAAGCCGATGGTGAGCGCGTCGGTGCGCTGACACGCTCACCAGCAGCAGTTCCTCCGAGGCAGGCCCCCGCACCCCCGTGTCGGGGGCCTGCCCCTTTGGCTCTGCGGCCCGTCGGCCGGCCAGCCCGTCAAGACCCAGGACCCCCATGCCCCGCGGCCGTTATTCGCTCCACGATCCGCACGATCACACCCCCCTCGCAGAAGAGCATTTCCACTGCGCCCCCGGACCTTCCGGCTGGCGCTACGTATCGCAACTCACCACTCCCGCGGGCGACCACCGGGGTTCCGTCGACCTCGCCCTCGACGAGCTGGGCCGCCCCATCCGCCTCGAGCTGCATGCCGCGGGCTGGCAGGTCCGCGGTGCCGCGCTCGACGGCGTCACCTGGGTCCGGACGGACCCCACCGGAGTCCATGCCACCGAAGGCAACGTCCGCGCCCACGCCTTCTCCGGCACATCCCCCGCGTTCCTCATCGCCATCAGCCGTCTCCTGCGCCTCACCCCCTCCGCCACAGCAACCCGCGTACGCCTCGTCGCCTTCACCGACCCCGTCCTCGCCCCGCGCACCGTGGACCAGTCCTGGGCCTTGGTGAACAGAGAAACACACGCCACTGACAACGCCCCCCTGACCGTGGACGAATACCAGGTCACGGCCCTGGACACGGGTGAGCAGCACGCCGTACACATCGCAGGCGACGTGGTGCTGGCCGCGCCCGGCATCGAGCTCGAAGACCTCGAATCGCCGCCGTCCGCATTCAACTGAGCGAGACGTCCGCCAAAGCGATGCAGGGCGACGCGCGGACGTAGCTGCCCGGCTGAGACGGCCCATGCGGCGGCCGTGAAGGGCCTACGCCGGCGGTACGAACCCGGTGGACTCGGTGGTACCGCTCGCACCGCCGGCCGGCCGGTCTTTCGACGGCGCATCCTGCTGGGCGGTCCGCACGGGTTGCGCGGTTTCGTGCGCCAAAGCTTCCTGCGTCGGCGCCTCGGCTTGCCGTCCGGCCGCAGCCGCCTGCGCCACAGCGGCAGCCGACGGAGCCACCACCGGGGGGAGTCCGGACGGAGGCTCGTAGGAGCTCGGCGCACCCGACGGGTGCACGACACCCGCAGGCTGCCAACCCGCAGCCGTGCTCCCGGCCGCAGATCCGTTCGCGAAGGCCCGCCGCGCCTCCCGGGCCTGCCGCTCCTGCACCACAGCCGCCAGATACGCCGTCGGCGGAACCCCCTGGGGAACCGGTGTACCCGTACGCGCCGAGAGGTCCGAGGCGAGCCGCTCCGCCATCGCCGAGCCGACCTGCGGATCCAGCTGCTGCATGCGCGAAAGATACTGACGGATGGCGAGCCACAACCCGTCGGGAACCGCAGACAGATCAAGCCCCGAGAACCTCCCGGCCAGCCAGGGCGGTGGCGGAGGCAGGAAGCCCGCCCGCACCACTGGCACCCTTTCCCGAACGACGAGAGTCCCGGCGAACACGTCGCCGAGCCGCCGCCCCCGAGCCGACACAAGGGAGGCGATGCAGGCGACGACCCCGAACGTCATGAGGATCTCGACCACCCCGATCCCGCCCCGAACCAGCGCATGCCGGAACCGGATCGGCCCCCCGTCGTCCCGCACCACACGCAGCCCGCACGCCAACTTTCCGAGTGACCGCCCGTGGCTGAGCGTCTCGACTGCGATCGGCCCGCCCACCAGTACCAGAACGGAGGTCGCGATCGACACCGCGATCTGCGCCGCGTCATCCAGCGAAGCTGTGGCAGCGACCAGAGCGATGGTCAGGGCCACGTAGACGAACATGGCCACGGCCAGATCAAGCAGCACTGCAAGCGCCCTGCTGGGCAGCCTCGCGGGGCGCAACTCCAGCGCCACCGCCTCGCCCGTCACAAGCTCACTCACGCCCGTAGTCCTTCCCCTGGCCTGCCCCGTGAACGGCCAGTCTGCCAAGCTGAGGGCGCATCGCGCCGCAGTACGAAAAGCTGACCCCACGACGAGCCGCCGACGAACAGCCGAGGAGCAGGCAAACCGATGGACCTCGACGTCTTCGTCACTGCCCACCGAGCCGAATGGGACCGCCTCGACGCCCTTCTCAGCCGTCAACGCCGTCTCACCGGCGCGGAGGCCGACGAACTCGTCGTGCTCTACCAGCGCGCGGCCACCCACCTCTCTCTGATCCAGTCCAGCGCCCCGGACCCCCAGCTGACCGGACGCCTCAGCCAGCTGGTGGCACGCGCGCGTAGCGCAGTCACAGGCACCCGACGCGCCTCCTGGCGAGACGTCACCCGCTTCCTCATGCAGGGATTCCCCGCCGCGGTCTACAGATCGCGCCGATGGTGGGTCCCCACGGCGCTTCTGTCCACTGTCGTGGCCGTCCTCCTGGGCTGGTGGATAGGCACCCACCCCGAGGTGCAGGCCACGATCGCGGCCCCCAGCGAGCTGCGTGAACTCACCCGCCCAGGGGGACAGTACGAGACGTACTACTCCAGCCACCCTGCGGCGTCCTTCGCCGCCCAGGTCTGGACGAACAACGCCTGGGCGGCCGCTCAGTGCCTGATCCTGGGGGTCTTCCTCGGCCTGCCCGTCCTCTGGATCCTTCTCCAGAACATGATCAACCTCGGGGTCGGCTTCGGGCTGATGTCCTCGGCCGGCCGACTCGACACCTTCCTCGGCCTGGTCCTCCCACACGGCCTGCTCGAACTGACCGCTGTCTTCGTGGCCGCCGGAACCGGCCTCCGCCTCGGCTGGACCCTCATAGACCCGGGCCCCCGCTCCCGCCGCACGGCCCTCGCCGAGGAGGGCCGTGCCGCCGTGGGCATGGCGATCGGCCTCGCGCTCGTCCTCTTCGTCTCAGGCGCCATCGAAGGCTTCGTCACCCCCTCCGGCCTTCCGACGTGGGCTCGAATAGGCATCGGAGCCGCTGTGGAGCTCGCCTTCCTCGTGTACGTCTTCGTCCTGGGCGGCCGAGCGGCCCGTGCCGGAGAAACGGGTGACGTCGAGGCTGCGGAGCGCAGCGCCACGGTGCCGACGGCCGCCTGATGTGCGACCGCCCCTCCTGACCTGTTAGTCTCTCCTTCGCCCCACAGGAGCCGTTGACACGGACCAAGTGGGGAGGTAGATTCGAACAGTTGCCTGGAACTGGATCTAGTCCGGTCGGCAGCAGTGAGCATCTGTCTGCTTCTCGGAAACATCGATTTCGAAGAAGCCACTCCCGATGAATCGGAAATGAGCGGCCGGTCAGTCCGGCTCGAAACTTCTGATAAAGTCGGAGCCGCCGGAAAGGGAAACGCGAAAGCGGGAACCTGGAAAGCACCGAGGAAATCGGAACCGGAAACGGTCTGATAGAGTCGGAAACGCAAGACCGAA
>NZ_JBIAWS010000017.1:0-233414 GCF_042896045.1 Streptomyces sp. NPDC001351
GAGAAATACCAGCTGCGCCCCCGCGACTGGGAAACGGCCGAACGCGAAGGCCGCACCATCACCCCCCTCATCACCCGGCTCAACACCATCCGGCGGCGTCATCCGGCTCTTCAGCGCCTCAGGAACCTACGCTTCCACCACACCGACAACGACATGGTCATCGCGTACAGCAAGACCACGGGCCGGGACACGGTCCTCGTCGTCGTCAACCTCGACCCGCACCACACCCAGGAGGCCACGGTCTCGTTGGACATGCCGCAACTCGGTCTGGAGTGGCACGCATTCATGTCCGCGCACGACGAACTGACGGGTGAGACCTATCACTGGGGCAGAACCAACTATGTGCGCCTGGATCCCGGGCGGGCCCCGGCACACGTGCTCCACATCCAGCAGTCGTCCGCGTAGCCACCGATCGGAGATTCAGAGCGACATGACCGTCAACCAGCCCGTCCCGGACACCTTCGAGGACACTCCCGCCAAGGACCGGGACCCGGAGTGGTTCAAGCGTGCCGTGTTCTACGAGGTCCTCGTCCGTTCGTTCCAGGACAGCAACGGCGACGGCATCGGCGACCTCAAGGGCATCACCGCCAAACTCGACTATCTGCAGTGGCTGGGCGTCGACTGCCTGTGGCTGCCGCCCTTCTTCAAGTCACCCCTCCGCGACGGCGGCTACGACGTCTCCGACTACACGTCGGTCCTGCCCGAATTCGGTGATCTCGCCGACTTCGTCGAGTTCGTCGACGCCGCCCACCAGCGCGGCATGCGCGTCATCATCGACTTCGTCATGAACCACACCAGCGACCAGCACCCGTGGTTCCAGGAATCGAGAAAAGACCCGGACGGCCCCTACGGGGACTATTACATGTGGGCCGACGACGACAAGCAGTATGCCGACGCGCGGATCATCTTCGTCGACACCGAGGTCTCCAACTGGACCTTCGACCCGGTCCGCGGACAGTACTTCTTCCACCGCTTCTTCTCCCACCAGCCGGACCTCAACTACGAGAACCCGGCGGTGCAGGAGGAGATCCTGGCCGCCCTGCGTTTCTGGCTGGACCTGGGCATCGACGGCTTCCGCCTCGACGCCGTGCCCTATCTGTACGCGGCCGAGGGCACCAACTGCGAGAACCTGCCCGCCACCCACGCGTTCCTCAGGCGCGTCCGGCGCGAGATCGACGCGATGTACCCGGACACCGTGCTGCTGGCGGAGGCCAACCAGTGGCCGGAGGACGTCGTCGACTACTTCGGCGACTTCCAGAACGGCGGCGACGAATGCCACATGGCATTCCACTTCCCCGTCATGCCCCGCATCTTCATGGCGGTACGACGGGAATCCCGCTACCCCGTCTCGGAAATCCTCGCCAAGACCCCCGCCATCCCCGCGGGCTGCCAGTGGGGCATCTTCCTGCGCAACCACGACGAGCTGACCCTGGAAATGGTCACCGACGAGGAACGCGACTACATGTGGGCGGAGTACGCGAAAGACCCCCGCATGCGCGCCAACATCGGTATCAGGCGCAGGCTCGCCCCGCTCTTGGACAACGACGAGAACCAGATCGAGCTGTTCACCGCTCTGCTCCTGTCGCTGCCCGGCTCGCCGATCCTCTACTACGGCGACGAGATCGGCATGGGCGACAACATCTGGCTCGGCGACCGGGACGCCGTACGCACCCCGATGCAGTGGACACCCGACCGTAATTCGGGTTTCTCGTCCTGCGATCCGGGGCGGCTGTTCCTGCCGACCATCATGGACCCCGTCTACGGCTACCAGGTCACCAACGTCGAGGCGTCGATGTCCGACCCGTCCTCGCTGCTGCACTGGACCCGCCGGATGATCGAGATCCGCAAGCAGAACCCGGCCTTCGGCCTCGGGTCCTTCACGGAACTCCCCTCCTCCAACCCGGCGGTACTGGCCTTCCTGCGGGAGTACGGCGACGACCTGGTGCTGTGCGTGAACAACTTCTCCCGGTTCGCGCAGCCCACCGAGCTCGATCTGCGGGCCTACGACGGGCGCCATCCCGTGGAGCTCATCGGCGGGGTGCGCTTCCCGGCCATCGGTGAGCTGCCGTACCTGCTGACCCTCGCCGGCCACGGCTTCTACTGGTTCCGGCTCACCCGAGTCGCATCCCGCATCGGCCGCCGCCCTCGAGCGTGAGGCGAGGAAAGGACGCGTCACCATGGCGAAGACCGCATCGCTCCGCCCAAGAACCAGCCTCGCCGCCGGGCCCATGGCCTCGCTCGCCGGGCTGCTGCGCGAGTGGCTGCCGCGGCAGCGCTGGTTCGCGGGCAAGGACCGGCCCGTCACGGACCTCGGCCTGCTGTCCATGACGGAGCTGTTCCCCGGCTGTCTGCATCTGCTGGTGCACACCGGTCAGAGCGGCCTGCCCGCGCCCAGCGGCGCCACCCCGGCCGGTGACTGCTACCAGCTGCTGCTCGGCGTGCGCCGGCACATGTCGCCGAGGCTCGGACGGGCCCTGATCGGCAGGGCGGAGGAGGGCCCGCTGGCCGGTCTGACGGTGTACGACGCGCTGCAGGACCCCCGTTCGGCGCAGTTGCTCCTGGAGCGGCTGCGGCAGCCCGGTGCGGCGGGCCCGCTGCGCTTCGAGGCCGACCCGTCCGTGCATGTGCCCGCCGGGCTGGTGCCGCGGGTGCTGGAGGCCGAGCAGTCCAACTCCTCCCTGGTGTACGGCGACGAGTTCATCCTGAAGGTGTTCCGGCGCGTGCAGCCCGGCATCAACCCCGACCTGGAGGTGCCGAGTGCGCTGGCCGGGCAGGGCTGCGGACGGGTGCCGGCGCCGGTGGCGTGGTTCCGCACGACGCATCCGCAGCAGGCGACGCTCGGTGTGCTGCAGCCGTTTCTGCCGGATGCCTCCGACGGCTGGGCGCTGGCCCTGCAGGCGCTCGCCGCCGGCGACGAGTTCACCGTGCAGGCCCGCGAGCTGGGCCGGGCCACCGCGGAGGTGCACCTCGCGCTGGCGGCCGCCTTCCCGGCCGGGGCCCACGACGAGAGCGTGCGGACGGCCGCGGCCATGACCGAGCGCCTGGACGCCGCGGCCCACTGTGTACCGGCGCTGCGCCCGTACGTGCCCCGGCTGCGCACCGCCTTCGGCGCGCTCGTCGCCTGCGATCCGGGGCCGCCCGCCCAGCGCATCCACGGCGACCTGCACCTGGGGCAGGTGCTGCGGGCCGGCCGGGACTGGTTCGTCATCGACTTCGAGGGCGAGCCGTCCCGCCCGCTCGCGGAGCGGCGCAGCACCCAGTCCCCGGTGCGGGACATCGCGGGCATGCTGCGCTCCTTCGACTACGCCGCCCGCCAGCGCCGCCCGTGGCGCCCGGAGTGGGCGCGCCGCTGCCGCGAGGCCTACTGCGCGGGCTATGCCGAGCGGGCCGGCTGGGACCCGCGCAAGAAGCACGGACTGCTGCGTGCCTATGAGACCGATCGAGCCGTGTACGAGGTCCTGTACGAAGCCCGGCACCGGCCGGACTGGCTCCCCGTACCGATGGCGGCGATCGAGCGTCTCGCCGTAAGAGGAGGCTGAACCCGTGGCCCTGCGTGACACCTCGCTCCCCGAGCCGTCCGGACCGGTCACGGCCGGATGCGCGACCGCGCCCGCCCTGGATCCCGGCGAACGCGAACGCCTGCTCTCCGGCCGGCACCACGACCCTCATGCGCTGCTGGGCGCCCACCCGGTCCCGGGCGGCATCGTCTTCCGGGCGCTGCGACCCTACGCCCGCGCGGTGAGCGTCGTCGTCGACGGGAAACGGCGCACGCTGGCCTCGGAGGGCGACGGCCTGTTCTCCGGAGTGCTGCCACTCGACGCGATCCCCGCGTACACGCTGCTGGTGCGGTACGCGGACGGCGAGCACGAGACGGCAGACCCGTACCGTTTCCTGCCCGCCCTCGGTGAGCTCGACCTTCATCTGATCCGCGAGGGCCGGCACGAGCAACTGTGGAAGGCGCTCGGCGCCGAGCCCATGGAGCACGAGGGCGTGAGCGGCACGCGGTTCACCGTGTGGGCGCCGAACGCCCAGGGGGTCCGGGTCGCCGGGGACTTCACCTGCTGGGACGGAACGGCCCTGCCGATGCGGTCCCTGGGCGCCTCGGGGGTGTGGGAGCTGTTCGTGCCCGGTATCGGGGAGGGCGCGCTCTACAAGTTCGAGATCACCTCCCGCTACGGCGGCCGTTTCCTCAAGGCCGACCCCATGGCGCGGTACGCGCAGGTCCCGCCGGACACGGCGTCGGTCGTACACGCCTCGCACTACGAGTGGGGCGACGACGAGTGGATGGCGCACCGCGGTGACCTCCCGGTGCACGAGGCACCCTTCTCGGTCTACGAGATCCATCTCCCCTCCTGGCGGCACGGGCTGACCTACCGTCAACTCGCCGAGCAGCTGCCGCCGTACGTGAGCGGTCTGGGATTCACCCACGTCGAGTTCATGCCGGTCGCCCAGCACCCTTTCGCCGGTTCCTGGGGCTACCAGGTCACCGGCTTCTACGCGCCGATGTCACGGCTGGGTACGCCCGACGACTTCAAGTACCTGATCGACGCCCTGCACCGGGCCGGGATCGGCGTGATCATGGACTGGGTGCCCGCCCACTTCCCCAAGGACGACTGGGCGCTGGCGCGGTTCGACGGGGATCCGCTGTACGAACCGGGGGACTCCCGGCGGGCCGAGCATCCGGACTGGGGGACCTACGAGTTCGACTTCGGGCGCATCGAGGTGCGCAACTTCCTCGTGGCGAACGCTGTTTACTGGTGCGAAGAGTTCCACATCGACGGTCTGCGGGTGGACGCCGTGGCCTCCATGCTCTACCTGGACTACTCGCGCGACTCGGGCCAGTGGACGCCGAACGTGCACGGAGGGCGGGAGGACCTGGACGCGGTGGCGTTCCTGCAGGAGATGAACGCGACCGTGTACCGGCGGGCACCCGGCGTAGTGACCATCGCGGAGGAGTCCACGGCGTGGGACGGGGTCACCCGCCCCACCGACAGCGGCGGGCTGGGCTTCGGCCTGAAGTGGAACATGGGCTGGATGCACGACTCCCTCGGCTACATGGAGCACGAGCCGGTGCACCGCAAGTACCACCACAACGAGATGACCTTCTCGATGGTGTACGCCTACAGCGAGAACTACGTGCTGCCCATCTCGCACGACGAAGTGGTGCACGGCAAGCAGGCGCTGGTGTCGAAGATGCCCGGCGACTGGTGGCAGCGACGCGCCAACCACCGGGCGTATCTCGGGTTCATGTGGGCCCACCCCGGCAAGCAGCTCCTGTTCATGGGGCAGGAGTTCGCCCAGGGCTCCGAATGGTCCCAGGAGCACGGGCCGGACTGGTGGCTGGTCGATCCCGGCTACGGCGCGGAGTCCGACCACCGCGGGGTCCGCGACCTGGTGTGCGACCTCAACGCGGTCTACCGCCGCACCCCCGCGCTGTGGCAGCAGGACACCCGGCCCTGCGGGTTCCAGTGGGTGATGGGGGACGCCGCGGAGGACAACATCTTCGCGTTCCTGCGCTTCGCCACCGACGGCAGCCCGCTCCTCGCGGTCTCCAACTTCTCCCCCGTCGTGCGTCACGACTACCGCCTCTGGGCGCCCGACGAGGTGCCCGCCTGGCGGGAGATCCTCAACACCGATGCCATGCGCTACGGCGGCAGCGACGTCGCCAACCCCGACGACGTCAAGGTGGAGGAGCAAAGCATCACGCTCACCCTGCCGCCGCTCGCCACGATCTGGCTGACCCCGTTGCTGTGACCGGTCAGGCGGGGTACTCGGTCCTCGTCGTAGCCGCAGCGCGGCCACAGAAAGGCGGCCTCACGTGCGCACCGTCGGAGTGGAGGAGGAACTCCTCCTGGTGCATCCGGAGACGGGCGAGCCCAAGGCACTGTCCGCAGCGGTGCTCGCCCGTGCGGCGCGGGACGACACGTGCGAGGGCGTGTTCGAGAAAGAGCTGTACAACCAGATGCTGGAGTTCAACACGCATCCCCAGGCCGACATGGCGGACCTCGGCGCGGAGATCGTGCGCTGTCGCCGGGAGGCCGCCCGGCACGCCGGGGGAATCGGGTGCACGGTGGCCGCGCTCGCCACCTCACCCCTGCCCGTCAGCCCGACCGTCACCAGGGGAAGCCGCTACCAGTGGATGGAGGAGCAGTACGGCATCGCCGTACAGCAGCAGCTCGTGCTCGGCTGTCACGTCCATGTCTCCGTCGACTCCGACGAGGAGGGCGTCGCGGTCCTCGACCGCATCCGGCCCTGGCTTTCGGTGATCTCCGCGCTCAGTGCCAACTCCCCGTTCTGGCAGGGCAGGGACACCCGCTACAACAGCTATCGCAGCCGGGTGTGGCAGCGCTGGCCGTCGGCCGGACCCACCGAGGTCTTCGGCTCGGCCGAGCGCTATCACGGACGAGTGGCGGACATGGTCGCCAGCGGGGTGATCCTCGACGAGGGGATGATCTACTTCGACGCACGTCTGTCCCGGCAGTACCCGACCGTCGAGGTCCGGGTCGCGGACGTCTGCCTGCACGCCGCTACGGCCGCCCTCGTCGCCACGCTGACCCGGGGGCTCGTGGAGACCGCCGCGCGGGAGTGGTGGGACGGCCACCCGCCTCTCAATCACAGTGTCAGCCTGCTCCGGCTGGCTGCCTGGCAGGCCGCGCGCTCCGGTCTCGCCGACGAGCTGCTGCACCCGGTGACCATGCGGCGGCAGTCCGCCGAGAGCGTGGTGGGGGCGCTGCTGGAACACATCGGCGGCGCGCTCGCCGACAGCGGCGACCTGGAGCGTGCCCGGGAGACGTGCGTCCGGCTGCTGAAAGGCGGCACCGGCGCGCAGGTGCAGCGTGAACTCCTGGCGCGCAACCGCAATCTGCGGGAGGTCGTCACGGGGTGCGTGCGCCACACCCAGGCCTGATCATCACGGATCCGCAACTTCGCAGGTTCCGGTCACCATCCGCACCCACCTGGGCTAGATTCGAGCACCGTCGACAACGGAACTCGTCGGCATGGTCACCCTCCGTACAGCTCAGGAGCAGCGCATGCGGGACTTCGCCCTCGCTCCCCCCACCGTCTCGCCCCTGACCGGCGGACTGGCCGACACGATCTTCGACACGGCAGCGCTCAATCCCACCCTGCCGATGCTGGCGCGGCGCCCCACCCCCGCCTCCACCACCTGGGAGGAGCTGACCGCCGTGGAGGTGCGGGACGAGGTGGTGGATCTGGCCAAGGGGCTGGTCGCGTCCGGCATTTCGCCGGGCCACCGCGTCGCGATCATGGCGCGCACCCGGTACGAGTGGACGCTGCTCAGCCACGCCCTGTGGGCGGTCGGCGCCGAAGTCGTACCGATCTATCCGACGTCCTCGCGCGATCAGGTGGAGTGGGTCCTGCGGGACGCGGGCTGCGTGGCCGTGGTGGTGGAGGACGAGCAGGCGGTGATGACGGTCGGCTCCGTCTGCGGGGCACTGCCGCTGCTGCGCCATGTCTGGCAGTTGGACGCGGGGGCGCTCGACGACCTGCGGGAGCGCGGCAGGTTCATCCCGCTCGCCACGGTCGACTCGCTGCGCCGCATCGTGCTGCCGGACTCCACGGCGGCCATCAGCTACACCTCCGGCACCACGGGCCGGGCGCTGGGCTGTGCGCTCAGCCACCGCAACCTGGCGAGCGCCTGCGACACACTGCTGACGGGCTGGGGCCACACCGTGATCCCGCCGGGCGAGCAGCAGGCCTCGGTGCTCGCCTTCCTGCCCTTCTCGCACGTGTACGGCCTTCTGGTGCAGACCCTGTGCGTTCGCGGCGGCATGGTGATGGCACACGAGCCCGACATGAGCGAGGAAGCGCTCTCGGCGTCCCTGCTCTCCTTCCGGCCCACCTATCTGTGCGCGGTTCCCTCGCTCCTGGAGAAGATCTACAAGAACTTCCTGCGCGTCGCCCAGGAGGCGGGCCGCGGCGCGCTGTTCGAGCGGGCCGCGGACACGGCACGCGACTTCGCCGCGGCGCTGGAGCGGCAGCGGCTGGGCGGCGGTTCGGGCCCCGGCTTCGATCTGCGCCTGCAGCACGCCCTGTTCGAGCGGACGGTGTACCGCAAGCTGCGTGCCGCGATCGGCGGCCGGGTGATGCGGGCGACGTCCGGCGGTTCGCCCCTCAGCCGTGAACTGACCCTCTTCTACGAGGGTATCGGAATCTATGTGAACGACGGGTACGGCCTGACGGAGGCCGCCGGCGGCGTCACCGCGCAGCCGCTGGGCCGGGAGATGTCGGGAACCGTCGGACAGGCGCTGCCGGGCAACGAGATCGCCGTGGCCGAGGACGGCGAGATCCTGGTCCGCGGCCCCTCGGTGTTCCAGGGCTACATCAACGCCGAGGCGGCGACGCGGGCCGTCCTGCGCGGCGGCTGGCTGGCCACCGGCGACCTCGGGCGGATCGACGCGCAGGGCTATCTGACGATCACCGGCCGCAAGAAGGACATCATCGTCACCAGCAGCGGCAAGAACGTCGCCCCGGCCGCCCTGGAGCAGCGCTTGAGGATGCATCCGCTGATCCACCAGGCGGTCGTCGTCGGCGACAACCGGCCCTGTGTCGGGGCGCTCATCACCCTGGATCCGAAGTTCCTGGCGTACTGGCGCGGTTCCCTGTCGCTGCAGAGCGACACGCCGAGCCACCAGGCCCGCGAGGAGAACGCGCTGCGGGAGGAGATCGGGCGCGCCGTGGCCGCGGCCAACAGCGCCGTCTCACGCTCGGAGTCGATCCGGGTCTTCCGGGTGCTGCCGGAGCAGTTCGACATGTCCAACGGGCTGCTGACGCCGTCGATGAAACTGCGCCGGGACGCGATCGTGCGGCACTACGCGTTCGAGATCGACGCGATGTACCAGGCACGCACCCGCGCTCCCCGGCAGACCGTGCCGGACGAACTGTCGAGCTGGGACGAGGCCGACAACGTGTTCCGCTGACCAAGCCGAACACGATCTCGCCACTTCCTGTGCGGCACGTGATCCAAAAGGTTCACTCCTGACCGGTGCGTTTCGGCACGCGGGCGGGCATGGTGGTGCTCGACGCGTTCGTCTGCCTGCCGCACCCAGCTGGCGGAACGGCTGAGGCCTCGGTGGGATCGATGTGGTGCAAGCAGCGATCCAGGGCATGCGAAGGGCGTTGGATGCAGACCGCCTGGAGCCGCAGAGAGGGATGAACACCGTGACACGACCCAGGATCCTGGTGGTTGGCGCAGGTTTCGCCGGCGTGGAATGCGTACGCCGGCTGGAGCGGAAACTCGCGCCCGACGAAGCGGACGTCACCCTGGTGACGCCGTTCGCCTACCAGCTCTATCTGCCGCTGCTGCCCCAGGTCGCCTCCGGCGTGCTGACGCCGCAGTCGATCGCGGTCTCGCTGCGGCGCAGCAAGAAGTACCGCACCCGGATCATTCCGGGCGGAGCCATCGGCGTCGACCTGAAGGCCAAGGTCTGCGTCATCCGCACCATCACCGACCAGATCGTCGACGAGCCGTACGACTACATCGTGCTGGCCCCCGGCAGCATCACCCGCACCTTCGACATCCCGGGGCTCACCGATCACGCGTACGGCATGAAGACCCTGGCCGAGGCCGCCTACATCCGCGACCACGTCATCTCCCAGCTCGACCTGGCCGACGCCAGCGACGACCCGGCGGAGCGCGCCTCGCGCCTGCAGTTCGTGGTGGTCGGCGGCGGATACGCCGGCACGGAGACCGCCGCCTGTCTGCAGAAGCTGACGCACGCCGCGGTCAAACGCTACCCGCGCATCGACCCGGCGCTGATCAAGTGGCATCTCATCGACATCGCCCCGAAGCTGATGCCGGAGCTGGGCGACAAACTCGGCCGCAGTGCGCAGGAGATCCTGAAGCGGCGCGGCATCGAGGTCTCGCTGGGCGTCTCCATCGAGAAGGCGGGTCCCGAGGAGGTCACCTTCACCGACGGCCGGGTGATCCCCACCCACACCCTGATCTGGACCGCCGGCGTCGTCGCCAGCCCGCTCATCGCCACGCTCGGCGCGGAGACCGTGCGGGGCCGGCTCGCGGTCAACGCCGAGATGCAACTGCCGGGCCACGACGGCGTGTTCGCGCTCGGCGACTCCGCCGCGGTGCCGGACAAGGCCAAGGACGACGAGGCGGCGATCTGCCCGCCGACCGCGCAGCACGCGATGCGGCAGGGCAAGGTCGTCGCCGACAACGTCATCGCGACCCTGCGCAACCAGCCCCTGACGCCGTACGTCCACAAGGACCTCGGTCTGGTCGTGGACCTCGGTGGCACGGACGCCGTCTCCAAGCCGCTCGGCATCGAACTGCGCGGCCTGCCCGCCCAGGTCGCGGCCCGCGGCTACCACTGGGCGGCGCTGCGCACCAACGTCGCCAAGGTCCGCGTCGCCACGAACTGGACGCTCAACGCGATCGCCGGCGACGACTTCGTCCGCACCGGCTTCCAGGCCCGCAAGCCGGCCAAACTGCACGACTTCGAGTACACCAACGCCTATCTGACGCCGGACGAGGTGCGGGCACACGTCGAGGGAACGGACCGCAGGGAGTGAGACGGGTGGCGCCGCTCCGGTCTCGCCGTGTCATGCTGAGATCCGGATCATGACGTGAAGCGGGAGTGAGTACGGCGGCGTGAGGGCAGCGGGATGGTCGGTCCGGGCACGGCTGCGCGATCTCGTCGCGGCCTCCGATCCCGGGTTGCTGCGGCTGGCCGCGGGCCTGAGAACGGTCGGCGCCATCGCCCTCACGCTGGCCGTGCTCTCCCTGTTCGGCGCCGACGTGCGCCATCTGGTGGCGGGCGCCATCGCGGCGATGGTCTCCACCTTCGCCATCCGGGAGAAGCAGCGCGGGCGGCAGGCCGTCACGCTCGCGCTGGGCCTCGCGGTGGCACTGGCCTCCGTGTCGCTGGGTGCGGTGCTGCACTCCCGGGTGGTGGGCGGAGACCTCTTCTTCGTCGCGCTCATCTTCTGCGCCGTCTACGCGCGCCGCTTCGGCGACCGCGGCACCACGCTCGGGCTGATCGGCTTCCAGGTCTACTTCATGTCCCTGTTCGTCGGGGCCACGGTGTCGGCGCTGCCGCAGCTGTGGGGCGTCGTGGCCGTCGCCGTCGCCTCCAGCGCCGTGGTGCGCTTCGCGCTCGTGCCCGAGACGCCCGCGGGCATCCTGCAGCGGCTGCGGGAGGCCTTCCGTGCCCGGCTGGCCCAGCTGGTGACCGCACAGCTCGCTCTTCTCGACGCCGGCCCGGACGAGATCGACAAGGCGCTTCAGGACGTGCGCGACGGCACCGCCCGGCTCAACGAGACGGCCATGATGATCCAGGGGCGGCTGGAGGAGGGCGCCGCTGACGAGGCCGTGGCCCGGCTCGTGCAGCGCCGCATCGCGGACGCCGAGATCGCCGCCGAACGCCTCGGACTGCTGCTGCTGACGGCCCGCAGCGCCGAGCGGGCGGACACGCTGACCCTGCACCTGCCGGGCGCGCCCGTCCCGCCGGGCGGCCGGCTGCCCGTGCAGGACGAGTCGACGGCGACCCTGCGCCGTGACCTGGAGGCGCTGCGCCTGCTGGTCCTGCGGCCCGTCTCCGAGGACCTGGGAACCGGTCTGGCCCGTCTGCGCAACCGGCTCCTCGGCTACCGCGACGAGGAGAACCTGCCGAAGGCCTCCCCCGCAGTGCAGGACGTCTTCCGCGGTGTGGGCGAGGCCGCCCGCGCGGTGCTCGGCCTGCGGATCGCGCTCGACGGCCCGCAGGACGACTCGGACGACACCCCGTCGACGGCCCGCTCACGCGAGGAACTGGACGCGGAGGACGCGGCGATCGACGGCGGCGGGGAGGCCTCCGAGGAGGCGCCGACGGGGCTGCAGCGGCCCACCACGCGCGCCGCCGTGCAGGTCGCGGTCGGATCGGCGCTGGCGATCGTCGGCGGCGAGTTCCTCTCCAGCCAGCGCTGGTACTGGGCGGTGCTGACCTGCTGGATCGTGTTCATCAACACCGCCTCGACCGGAGAGATCCTGGTCAAGGGCTACCGGCGGCTGCTGGGCACGGTGCTCGGAGTGGTGGCCGGTCTGCTGCTCGCGGGGCTGGTCGGGCACCACACGTGGACGGCGTTCGCGCTGGTGCTGCTGTGTGTGTTCGCGATGTTCTACACCGCCCCGCTGTCCTACACGCTGATGTCCTTCTTCGTCACCGCGGCGCTGGGCGTGCTGTACACGCTGCTGCACACCTACAGCCTGTCGGTGCTGGTGCTGCGGGTGGAGGAGACGGCGCTGGGGGCGGCCTGCGGGATCATCGCGGCTGCGTTCGTCCTGCCGGTGCACACCGACCGCCGTACCAATGACCTCCTGGTCACCACCCTGGACCGGCTCGCCGACGTCACCGAGGCCGCCGTCGACCAGCTCAGCGGCGGGGAACCGGCCGAGCTCCTCGACAGGGCACGCGAACTCGACCAGGCGCTGGCCGACCTGCGCACCGCCACCCAGCCGCTCACCCACCCGGTCACTCCGCTGCGGGCCCGGCGCGACACCGCCCGCTATGTCGTCGCACTGCTGGAGACCTGCGCGTACCACGCGCGTTCACTGGCCGCGATGGCCGAGCTGCTGCCTACGCATCCCTCGATCGCGGCGGATCCGCGGCTGCGGGGGGCCGGCAAGCGCATCCTCCGCAACATCGGGACGATCGCCGCGCGGGTCGCCGACGAGCGGGCCGCCGTCGAGGTCGAGACGGGGGCGAGCATCGCCGCCCTCCTGGACTCCGAGGTGCCCGGCGGCTCGCGCTACGGCCGCGTCACCGACCGGGTGCTGCGGCATCTGCAGCGCCTGGACGAGGCGGTGGTAGGCCTGGCCCGGCCGCTGAAGGTGCCGGTGGCGACGCCGAAGCGGTGAGCGCCCCGCCCTCAGAAGTCGGTGGGCAGACCGCTCACCTCGGCGATGCCGCGCAGCTCCTCGTCCTGGCGGTGCCGTTCCCGGATGTAGTCGGCGATCTCACCCAGCCGCACCGGGTCCGAGGCGGTGTCCGCATCGGTGATCACTCTGACCGGGCCGGTCCCCTCGAGGTCGATCTCGACGACCTCGTTGTCGAGCCGGCCGGTCACGGCGGCGGCGATGACCAGGGCGGCCTCGTCACGGACCTCCTGGGACAGCCCCTCCCCTTCTTCCCCGCCGAGCGCGAAGTCCACGGAAGGCATGCGCTGCTCCTCGAGCGCCCGCAGGACCGGTTCGACCACGTCCAGCAGCTGCCGGAAGTCCTCCGTGTCCATCCGGGTGCGCAGGAGGCCGAGGTAGAGATCGACGGGCCGGTGCTCCGGTGGAAACTCGGATTCGCTCATCAGATCCGTGTTCCCCGTGTCGCGCGTGTCAGACCTTGCACCAGCGGGCGAGCGCGAACGAGAACAGCCCGAACAGGGCGAAACCGGCCGCGACGCAGGCCAGCAGCGACGGACCGAGCGGAGTGTGGGCGAACGAGCGCAGCGTGTCGTCGAGCCCCTTCGCCCGCTGCGGGTCGTAGTCGACCGCGGCGCGCACGGCGAAGGTGCCCGCGGCGGCGAACACCAGGCCGCGCGCCGCGCCGCCGGCCACACCGGTGACGTCCACCAGCCGTCGGGCCCAGGGGGCCATCTCACCGAGCTTGAGCTGCTCGCGGTAGTCACGCCGCACGGCTTGTGCACCGATCCACACGCCCGCCACGACAATGCCGGCCCCTGCCGCGCCCACCAGCCACTGCCCGCCGGGCAGGTCCAGAGCCCGGGCCGTGACGTCGCGGGACTGCACGTCACTCGATCGGCTGCCGCCGCCGCGGGGACCCGCCGCGAACGTCAGCACCGAGTAGGCGACCACCGCGTAGAAGACGCAGCGGGCGAGGGCGACCAGCCGCTTTCGTGGCGCACGGCCGTCCGGGCCGACCGAGCCGAAGACGGCCTCCGACAGCCCCCACACCGCCATGCCGGCCAGCCCGAGACCGAGCGCCCACAGCAGCACGGTGCCGAACGGCTGCCCGGCCAGCGTGGCGAGGGCGCCGCCGCGGTCCGCCTGCCGACTGCCGTCGCCGAAGGCGATCTGCAGCGCCAGGACGCCGACCAGCAGATAGATGACTCCGCGGGCGGCGAGCCCCGCCCGGGCGGCGCCCTCGGTCACCGAGCCGCGCGCCGCCCGCTCGGCCTCGAGCCTGCCCCTCCGCGCCATGGCACTGGAGTTCACAGACGCCTCCCCGGGTCCGTGGGGCAGGTGTGCTTCCCGCTGCCCGGGCCACGCTCCGCCCGGGCAGCAACCTCGACGTTGGCCTTTCCCATGCCCTGTGTCACCGGATTCCGATGTCCGGCGCCTGCGATCTCGGCGGCAGTGTGGCCGCGAGCAGCCGGTGGGCTGCTTCCAGGGCCCGCCCCACGTGGCGCGTGCCGGTCGACACGCACAGGGTGTAGGCCAGATCCTGAACCCGCGGGCTCGCCCCGCCGCCGCGCTCGGCCTCCTCGGCCAGCGCGCTCTCGTACTCCTCGACAAGCCTGCGCAGGACGGCAGGATGGGGGATCAGCATCGGTCCTCCTCCTCGCTGCGGGCCGCTCAAGCCGCGGCCGCCCGCCCGTTGCTGCCCGCCTGCCCCAGTGCCTCCGCCCGCACCCGGGCGCAGCTGCGGCTGATGAGGCGGGAGACATGCATCTGGGAGATGCCGAACCGGTCGGCGATCCGGCTCTGTGTCATGTCCTCGAAGTAGCGCATGTAGAGGATGGCGCGGTCGCGTTCGGGCAGGCGGCGCAGGCCTTCCTTGGCGGCCTCGCGGTCGATCACGATGTCGTACGCGGAGTCCGCCGCGCCGAGGGTGTCGACGAGGCTGTACCCGTCCTCGTCGCCCGAGAGTTCGGCGTCCAGCGACAGGGTGCTGAAGCTGTCGAGGGCTTCCAGGCCCGAGTTGACCTCGTCCTCGGTGAGCCCGGTGTGGGCGGCGATGTCTGCGGCGGAGGGTTCGGGGCTGCCCGGGGTCTGGGTCAGCTCGCGGCGGGCCACCCGTACCTTGTTGCGGAGTTCCTGGATGCGGCGGGGCACCCTGAGGGCCCACATGCGGTCCCGGAAGTGGCGCTTCACCTCGCCGGTGATGGTGGGCACGGCATAGCTCTCGAAGGCTCCCCGCTCGGGGGCATACCGGTCGATCGCCTTGACCAGGCCGAGTGCCGCGACCTGGCGGAGGTCCTCGACGGACTCACCGCGGTCGCGGAACCGGCCGGCGATCCGGTGGGCCATGGGCAGCCAGGCCGTGACGAGCTCGTCGCGGACCGCCTCCCGCTCGGAGCCGTCCTCCAAGGTGACGAGGCGGGCGAAGAGGTCCGCCGTGTCGGGGGCGTCGTCGTGCCGCCGCCGGGTGGGGGCGGCCGTCCGGGCCTGGGTGCCGGAAGTGCTGGTCGACATGTCGATAAGCATGCGGATTCGCTCCTGAACGAGGGGTTTCAGGGACTACCGCGGGAAGGCCGACGCCCGGACCGACTGGAGGGTCCAGGGCAGCCATGTCGCTCCCGCTGGCGCGCCTCCGGTCCGAAGCACGAACATCCGTATGCCCGGCGATCGGGGGAACAAACACCGCCCTACGCTGGAGGGTCTTCAGCAGGATCCTGCGAGCAATCCCAGAGCTTCGGTCCTGGGGAAAATCGCAACCTCTCCGTCGCGGCGCCGAGGCACTGCGGTGGCACCGCTTGTGACCGCCGGTCGGGTGAAGCCGGTACTGCGCGCGCAGTGCCAGGATCACCCGGTCGAGTGCGCAACGTCCGCGCGAGAGCGTGGGAGTTGTGGCGCCGCGGGGCGCCTTCGGTCGTCCCAGGCCCGTCCCCGGCGCCTGAGGATGGGACCGGAGGCGAGCGCAGCACCACAGCCGGTGGCGCACGCTGTGCAAGCCCGTCGCTCTAGCGGCAGATCGTCGCCCGGAAGGGGACCACGGCCGTGATGCACTTGCCGCCGACGGGCAGTTCCGACACCCGCACGTCGCGGGCCAGCCGGCACACGATGGGCCAGCCGTGGCCGCCGACGCGGTGCCGGCGCCGTGGATCCGAGGACGGCCTGGTCACGGGCAGCCGGTCACTGCGGTCGCTCACCGAGACGCGCACGCCCGTCCCCAGGACGTCGACGCGAAAGTCCGTGACGCCGCCGCCGTGCAGGATCGCATTGGTCGTCAGCTCGGTGGCGACGAGCAGGGCGTCCCCCAGGGCCTCCTCGTCGCAGTGGGTGTGGTTGGCCCTGCAGCGTTCCGTGACCGCCCGCTCGACCGCCCTGCGCGCCTCGGCGGGCTTGCACGAGCGCGGCGGTCCGGTCCGCTGCGCGCCCAGTCGCCCGAGGGCGGATTCGGTCCCGTGCTCCTCGCACATCGCCTGGCTCCCTGATCGGTGAAGAACCGGCCTCCTTCTGCGGGGGTAAGGAAGCCGGACCCTGCCTCGCCCGCGGCCGCCGCGGTCCGGGCAAGCGCCTCTCGGACACGGCTGTTCCCCCGCCCGTCCGCAGCGATTCCGCCTCCGCTGCGCGAGCACCGCGGGTCTCCTTCTTCGGCTCACCTGCGCGGGCCCCGCCAAACCTCCCGGCGGAAAGTACGTGCCCCGGCCATCGGGGGGTACGCGGATGTCATGACCGATGTCGTGGACTCAGACGAACTGCTGCGGCGCATCCAGCGTGCGCGGGCCTGCGCACAGCAGGAGAAGCGCCGGTGGCGGGAGCGGGACGAGGGCCTGCGGGCGGACGAGCCGGAGGCGGCGCGCGAGGCCGCCGTACGGACGCTGGCCTACGAAGCCGTCCTCAGGGTGCTGGACGAGATCCTGACCCCGGGCAAGGCCGGCTGACGGGGCTGAGGGTCGGGGTGGGCGTACGCCTCGACGCCTCGGTGTGCGCCCGATTCGCGGTGCCCGATGCCGGGAACCCGGGTGCGCATGACAGTCGATCACAGCCGAGCGCCCATTCTGGAAGCACTGACCGAATACCACCGCCGCGGGCGGTTGGGGTTCACGCCTCCGGGCCACAAGCAGGCTCGTGGCGCCGATCCCGCCGTGCGGGAGGTGCTGGGTGACGCGGTGTTCCTCGGTGACGTACTGGCATCGGGCGGGCTGGACGACCGGCTGACCCGGGGGCGGGTGCTGGTCCGCGCCGAGGAGCTGATGGCCGACGCCGTGCACGCCGAGCACACGTTCTTCACCACGTGCGGCAGTTCGCTGTCGGTCAAGGCGGCGATGCTGGCCGTCGCGGGACCGCACGAGCAGCTGCTGGTCGGCCGGGACGCCCACAAGTCGGTGGTGGCTGGGCTGATCCTGTCGGGCATCGAGCCCGTCTGGGTCGAGCCGCGCTGGGACCCGCGGCGTCACCTGGCGCATCCGCCCTCCGCGGACGGCTTCGAGGCGGCCTTCGAGGCTCATCCCGGCGCGAAGGGCGCGCTGGTCACCAGCCCGACGCCGTACGGCAGCTGCGCGGAACTGCAGGCGATCGCCGAGGTCTGCCACCGGCGCTCCGTGCCCCTGGTCGTGGACGAGGCCTGGGGCGCCCATCTGCCGTTCCATCCCGACCTGCCGACATGGGCGATGGACGCGCGCGCGGACATCTGTGTGACGAGCATCCACAAGATGGGCAGCGGACTGGAACAGGGATCCGTCTTCCACCTCCGCGGCGACCTCGTCCCGCCGGAACTGCTGAAGACGCGGGCCGACCTGCTGGGCACCACCAGCCCCTCGGTGCTGATCTACGCCGGACTCGACGGCTGGCGCCGCCAGATGGCCCTGCGCGGCAGGGAGCTGATGGGCGGCGCGCTGGACCTCGCGGCCGAGGTCCGTGCCGCGGTCGAGGAGATCGACGGGATGCACGTCAACGGCCGGGAGGACTTCTGCGGTCCGGGCCTGGCCGACGACCTCGATCCGCTGCCGGTGATCATCGACATCGACGGGCTGGGCATCACGGGGTTCAGGGCCGCGGACTGGCTGCGGGAGCAACGGGCCCTGGACGCCCATCTGGTGGACCACCGCCGCATCGGCGCGCAGATCACCCACGGCGACGACCGGCAGACGGCGGGCGAACTGCTCGCCGCGCTCAAGGACCTGGCCCGTGCCGCGCCGGGCCTTGGACCGGGCCCGCGGGTGGACGTGCCGTCGCCGTCCGAGCTGCGCCTGACCCAGGCCGCGCTGCCCCGGGACGCCTTCTTCGGCCCCGCGGAGAACGTACCCACCGAGGATGCCGCGGGCCGCGTCGCAGCGGAGATGATCACGCCGTACCCGCCGGGGATCCCGGCCGTACTGCCCGGCGAGCGGCTCACCGAACCCGTGCTGCGCTATCTGCGCACCGGCCTGGAGGCGGGGATGTACCTGCCGGACCCCAGCGATCCGAAGCTCGAGACGATCAGGGTCGTGGCGGCCGGCGAAGAGCCCGAGGAGTGAAACCGGTCACGTGACCCGGTTGTGGGTGAGCAAAACAGCGGCAGATGGTTTACGGTTCATTCATACGTGGTGACGGAGTCGACCGTACCGTCCTCCGACGCCACCGCTTACGGCCCTGGCTGGCCTCCCCCGTCCAGCCAGGGCTTTTTCATGTCCTGGGGGTTCTCGGCAGGAACTGCTGTCCGCCGAGGTGCTCGGGGCGCCGGCAGCGGCTGAAATGAGCGTAGGGAAAGCACCGGAACCGATCCCCGGCGAGGAGCCCCGCGTCATGACCAAAGCGATAAAACTGCTGACCGCCCTTCCCCCACCCCAGCGGCAGAGCCTGATGACGCTCGCGCAGGAGGTCTCCTTCCCGGAGGACACCCGGATCTTCGAGGCGGGCGGCAGGGCCGACCGCTTCTGGGTCATCCGCTCGGGCGCCGTCTCGCTCGACCAGCGGGTCAACTCCCTGCAGCGGGTGACCGTGGCGAGCCTCGGCGCGGGCGATCTCCTCGGCTGGTCCTGGCTGTTCCCGCCGCACGAATGGGACTTCGGCGCGGAGGCCTTCAGCCCCGTCCGGGCCTACGAGTTCGACGCGGCGGCGGTGCTGCGGCTGTGCGAGCAGGACACCCAGCTCGGACTCGCGCTGGTGCGCAGCGTCGCGGAGATCCTCGCGCACCGGCTGGAGATGACCCGGGGCAAGCTCATGGAACAGCACGCGGGCCGCGGACGCAGCGCGCTCTAGGCCTGTACGGCGGATCTGGCCGGCTGGAGGGAACTGCGCGTCGTGGCCGCCCCGAGGGGGGTCATGGGCGTGCAGCTGCAAGGTGGAGGAGGCTGCCCCGGGAGCCGGTGCCGCGGCGGGCGACGCAAGCTCGGGCAGCCGACGGCACGCGCCGGGTCCCCACGCTCTCAAGGCAGTGCAGGAACGCGTGCCAGGGACCGCGACGCCGGGCTGATCCGGCGGACGGTCCCTGGTCCGGCCCCGCGGTCAGATGCGGTAGCGGCGCAGGGCCGGGATCGCGGCGGCCAGCGCCAGCATCACGGCGACGACGAGGAGCCCACCGCCCGCCACGGCCGCGCGCGGGCCGAAGGCCGAGCCCGCGGTGCCGTGCAGGACGTCGGCCAGGCGCGGGCCGCCCGCGACGACGACCGTGAAGACACCCTGCATACGGCCGCGCATCTCGTCGGTGGCGGCGGACAGCAGGATCGCCCCGCGGAAGACCATCGAGACCATGTCGGCGACCCCGGCCAGGGCCAGGAACGCGGCCGCGACCCACAGGTTGCCGCTCAGCCCGAAGCCGGTGATCGCCGCGCCCCAGGCGACTACCGCGCCGATCACCATCCAGCCGTGCCGGCGGGCCCGGGAGAAGGTGCCCGAGAACAGTCCCCCGAGCACCGCGCCGATGGGGATCGCCGCGAACAGCAGGCCCAGGGCGAGCCCTTCGCCGTAGGAGCCGTAGGTCTCTGCAGCGAGCTGCGGGAACAGGGCGCGGGGCATACCGAGGACCATCGCGACGATGTCGGCGAGGAAGGACAGCAGCAGCACCTTGTGCAGGGAGATGTAGCGGAAGCCCTCCGCGATCTCCCGTACGCCTGCGCGTCGTTTTTCCGTGCCCGCCAGGGGCGGCAGGGAGGGCAGTCGGTAGACCGCCCACACCGTGACACAGAGAGCGAGGGCGTCGATCAGATACAGCTCGGGCAGGCCGATGACCGGGATGAGGGCACCCGCGAGCAGCGGTCCGACCACCTGCCCGGTCTGCATGACCGTCGAGCCGAGCGCGTTGGCGGCGGGCAGCTGGCCCTCGGGGACCAGGCGGGCTATGGAGGCGTTGCGGGCGGGGGCGTTCAGGCCCCAGAACGCCTGCTGCATCGCGAGCAGCACCATCAGCGCGGCCACGGACTCGAGCCCCGTGAAGGCCTGGAGCCAGAACAGCAGCGAGGTGACGGCGATGCCGCTGTTGGTGATCAGGAGCAGCCTGCGGCGGTCCATGCTGTCGGCGACCGCGCCGCCCCACAGCGCGAACACGATCAGCGGCAGCAGCCCGGCGAGGCTCGCCGCGCCGACCCACGCGGAGGAACCGGTGATGTCGTAGATCTGCTTGGGCACGGCGACCGCGGTGAGCTGGCTGCCGACGGCCGTGACGATCGTCGAGGACCACAGCCGGCGGTAGGCCGGAATGCGCAGCGGACGGGTGTCCATGGCCCACCGGCGCCAGCCGCGCCGGGGCGGGTCGACCGCGACCGGGTCCGGTGTCTGCGGTTGGGTGCTGCTCTCGCTGGTGTCCACGGGCTTCCTGGGTGCTCGATACATCTTTCGGGTCCGGGTTCACTATCCCAGCACCGCCCGGGAGTTCGGGACACGCGATCTCAGCTTGTGGACCTCACACCGCGGACTTCACGCCCTCGCAACGAGCATGCCGCCCAGGGCGAGCATCGTTGCGGCGACCAGTCCGTCCAGTACCCGCCAGGCCGCGGGCCTGGCCAGGAAGCGGCCGAGCCCGCGGGCGCCGAAGCCGAGCGCGGCGAACCAGCACAGGCTGGCGAGGGCGGCGCCGAGGCCGAACGTCCAGCGCAGTGTGCCGCGGTGGGCGGCGATCGAGCCGAGCAGGAACACGGTGTCGAGGTAGACGTGCGGGTTGAGCCACGTCAGTGCCAGGCAGGTGAGCACGGCCCGCCTGCGCGAGCCCGTCGTCTCCCCCTCGGTCCGCAGGGCGCCGCCCGGCTTCAGCACCCGGCGGGCGGCGAGGGCGCCGTAGCAGAGCAGGAAGGCGCCGCCGACCCAGCCGACCGCGGTGAGCGCCTGCGGGTACGCGACCACCACCGCGCCCACGCCGCCGACGCCGAGTGCGATGAGGACGGCGTCGGACAGGGCGCAGATGCCGACGACGGCGAGGACCGCGTCGCGGCGGATCCCCTGGCGCAGGACGAAGGCGTTCTGGGCGCCGATGGCGACGATGAGCGAGAGGCCGGTGCCGAAGCCTGCGGCCGCGGCGGTCAGAGCATGGGTCATGACCTTGACGCTACGGAGCCGATCATTGCACGTACAGCTAAAGATTCTTACGTATCATTAGCTGATGTGAAGACGGAGTTGACGGAGCTGCCCCTCGACCAGGTGCGGACGCTGCTGGCCGTGGTGGACGAGGGCACGTTCGACGCGGCGGCCGCGGCGCTGCATGTGACGCCCTCGGCGGTCAGTCAGCGGGTGAAGGCGCTGGAGCAGCGCACCGGCCGGGTGCTGCTGATGCGCACCAAGCCGGTGCGGCCGACCGAGTCGGGTGAGGTCGTCGTGCGGTTCGCCCGTCAGCTGGCGCGGCTGGAGCGCGATGCACGCGCGGAACTGGGCATGAGCGGGGCAGGCGAGCCGACCCGCGTCTCGATCGCGGTGAACGCCGATTCCCTGGCGACGTGGCTCCTGCCGGCGCTGACGCGGGTGCGGCATGAGCCCCGGCTCTGTTTCGAGCTGCGCCGCGAGGACGAGACGCGTACGGCGTCGCTGCTGCGGGAAGGGCTGGTGATGGCGGCGGTGACCTCGTCCGCCGAGCCCGTCACGGGCTGCAGCGTGCGCGCGCTCGGGCGGATGCGCTATGTGCCGGTGGCCAGTCCGGACTTCGCCCGGGAGCATTTCGGCGGGCCGTTGCGGGAGGCGCTGGCGGCGGCGCCGACGGTGGCCTTCGACCGCAGCGACGACCTGCAGGACGCCTTCGTGCGCAGGCTGCGACGCGGCAGGCGCGGTGCCAGTGCGGTACGGCACTTCGTGCCGACCTCGGAAGGGTATGCCGAGTCCGTCGCGGCGGGCCTGGGCTGGGGTCTGGTGCCCGAGGTGCAGGCCGAGCCGCTGCTGCGGACCGGGCGTCTGGTGCACCTCGCGCCGGACCGGGCCCTCGACGTCCCGCTGTACTGGCAGCAGTGGAAGCTGGACTCCCCGGCGCTCGCCGCGGTGGCCGAGGCGGTGACGGAGGCGGCTGCCGGGGCGTTGCGGGGCGGGGCCGCCGGGCGCCACTGACTTGCGTGATGCAATCGACGTACGATGGGGGCGTGCTTCCTCGTACGTACGAAGGTCAGGTCTGCTCGATCGCCCGGTCGCTCGAAGTGGTGGGTGAGCGCTGGACGTTGCTGATCGTGCGGGACGCGCTGCGCGGCACGCGGAGGTTCGAGGACTTCCGCAGCGGCCTGGGCATCGCGCACAACGTGCTGTCCGACCGGCTGGGCAAGCTCTGCGAGGCGGGGATCCTCGAGCGGCGGCTCTACCAGACCCGGCCGGAGCGGTACGAGTACGTGGTGACCCCGGCGGGCCTGGACCTGTGGCCGGTGATCATGTCCTTGCTGCTGTGGGGGGACGGGCACCGGGCGCCGCAGGGGCCGCCGCTGGTGGTCGTGCACCGCGGCTGCGGCGGCCGGCTGCGGCCCGGGCTCACCTGTTCCGCCTGCGGGAAGCCGCTGGGGCCGTACGACTGCGAGATGGAGCCCGGGCCCGGCGCTCAGCCGGCGGGTTCCACGGTCAGTCCCGCGAGCCCCGCGTAGTAGGCGAACCTGAACGGGCTGAAGAGCTGGTGCCGTTCGACGAGAGCATGCAGGATCCGCCCGCGCAGCTCGGCGAGCGGCGTGTCGTCCGGGTGGCTGAGCAGGGCGGAGTCGACGATCCTGAGCGCAGCGGCCGGCTCCCCGCGCGTCAGCAGTTCCTCACCCGCCGCGGCGAACGCCTCTGCCCGGCCGCCGGCCAGCAGGTCCAGCGCCGCGGCCCACTGCGCCCGGCCGACGGGGTCCACGCCCTCTCCGTCCGCCTTCCAGTAGCCGGTCCGCTGATCATGGACGCGCTGCACGAAGCCCTCACGCATGATCAGGTACGGGAGGACCGCGGCCGGATGCCCGCGCAGCACCTCGGGAAGGTGGTCGCGCTCCAGCACGTCGGTCAGCGACCGGCCCGCCACGATGTCGTCCGCGACGACGGCGTGCAGGTCCCGCAGGGCGGCGAGCAGGCCGGGCAGCGCCTCGACGGTGAAGTTCTCGGTCAGCGGCGGGTGGCCGTGGATCAGCAGCCGGGGGCGCAGGTCCTGGACCGTCCGCAATGCGTCGAACAACCCCTCGGCCGAGCCTTCGGCGAAGAACGGCGCACCGAGATACGGCATGCACATGTCCCCGGTGAACACCACGCCCTCGTCGGGCAGTTGGACGAGAAGGCCGTCGCGGGTCTCGCCCCCGGCGACGGGAATGAGCGTGAACCTCCGACCGCCCACGGTCAGGGTCTCGGGCTCCTGCACGAACCGGTCCGGGACGACGTCCGGACGGCGCTCCTGGCCGTCCGGCAGCAGGGCCGGGAAGGGCGGCGGGCTCACGGCCTGCAGCGCGAGTTCGTCGGGGAAGGCGACCTGGGCGACGACCTGGGTGCCGGGGCCGGCGAGTGCCTCCAGGCCGCCGATGTGGTCGAAGTGCGCGTGGGTGAGGATCACATGGGTGATCGGAGCTCGGGTGACGGCCCGCAGATCGCGCAGGGCCGCCTCGACGTGCCGGGGGTGGCTCGCCGCGTCGATCGCCACGATGCCGTCGTCGGTGACGACGAAGGCGAAGTCGGCGAAGTCGTAGCCCTGGGCGACATGCACGCCCGGGGCCATCTCGACCAGCCGTGGCGCGGTCATGCGCAGACCGTCCTCGGCGCTGACCAGGTACTCCGTGACGAGTGACAGGCCGGGGGCGTGTCCGAGGCGCTCGCGCGCATCCCGGGCTTCCTCCCTACGGCCCTGGCAGGTGTAGGCACGGGCCAGGGCGGCGTGCACGGAGCGCAGGAACCCGGCCGGGAACTGGTCCCGCACGGCGAGCACGAACTCCAGATCGGCGATCACCGTGTCGGCCCGGCCCGCGCAGTCCGGCAGCCCCGCGAGGGCGGTTCCCCGGAAGTACTGCGGCAGCCCGAGCCCGCGTTCCGCGGCCGCGTCGAGCCGGGCGATCGCCTTCTCGTCCGGTCCGTCGAGGCGTGCCTGGAAGACTCCCGCCAGGCTTTCCAGCAGCGCCGATTCGGGACGTTCGGCGCTGAGGGCGGTGAAGTACTCGTGGCCTTCGCGGAATTGGCGGGCCGCGAGCATCTGCTGGGCGAGCACGGCGGTCACCCGGTCGGGGATGCCGGGCCAGCGCACGGCACGGCGCAGGGCGTCGGTCTCCTTCATGGCCTCTCCTTCTGTGACGTCACGGCGCTTCGTTCAGTGGCGCGGTCGGCCGGTGGGCAGCCGTCTCGGGGTCCGGCCGCGGTGCCCGGACTCGGCCCAGCGCGAGCGAGACGACGGCGGCGAGCCAGCCGGCGCCGGTGATCATGAGCCAGGCGTGGCGGAAACCGCCGAGGGCCTGGGGTCCGGCCGCGCCGAGGAGGGCGACCAGGGCCGCGACGCCCACGACGGCGCCCAGTTGACGCAGGGCGGACGTCATACCGATGCCGGTGGCCAGGCTCGGCGGCGGCAGCTCCAGGACGGCGGCGCCGCCGAGCGCGGGCAGGGACAGGCCGACTCCGACGCCGGTGATGGCCGCCGCCGGGAACAGGACCGGCCAGTAGTGCGGTTGGGCCGTGGCGGTCAGGGCGAGGAGGAGCGGGCCGGTGCCGAAGAGGAGGGTGCCCGGCACGGCGGCGACGCGCGGTCCGTAGCGGTCGGTGAGCCGGCCCGCCAGCGGCGCCATGAGGGCGGCCGCCACGGGTCCCGGTGTGACCGCGGCTCCGGCGCGCAGGACCGGCCAGTGCCACACAGTGGTCAAGAACAGCACGTTGCACAGCAGCGAGGCGAAGAACCCGGCGCCGAAGACGAACGTGCCGAGGGTGGCCACGGTGAAGGAGCGGAGGCGGAACAGGCCGAGGTCGGCCACCAGTGTGGCGTGGGTGACGGACCGCAGGACGAACAGCGGCAGCAGTACGGCGGCTGCCCCGAAGGCGGCGAGCACTCCGCCCGAACTCCAGCCCCAGTCCGCGCCCTTGACGATGCCCAGTGCGAGGCCGCCCACGGCGCCGACCAGCAGCAGCGCGCCGAGGGCGTCGGGAACGCCCTGCGCCCGCTCGTCGCGGCTCTCGCGCAGCAGCCGTGCGGCCGCCACGAGCGCGGGCACGCCGATGACGAGGTTGACGAAGAACACCGCACGCCAGCCCTGCCAGTCCACCAGCAGCCCGCCGAGCGAGGGCCCGACACCGGCGGCGACCGCGCCGGCAGCCGTCGGCAGGGCGATCGCGGTGCCGCGCCGCTCGGGCGGGAACTCCGGCAGGGTCAGGCTCAGCGAGGTCGGCAGCACGGTAGCGGCGCCCAGTGCCTGCACGACACGGGCCGCGACGAGGACCGGCACCGACGCGGCCAGGCCGCTCGCCACGGACGCGGCCAGGAACAGCAGCAGCCCGGCGAGGAAGAGCCGCCGGCGTCCGTACCGGTCGGCCAGGCGGCCTGCCGGTACGAGGGCGGCGGCGAACACCACGCTGTATCCGTTCAGCACCCATGACAGGTCGGCGAGGGAGTCGCGCGGGAAGGACCGCCCGAGGTCGGTGAACGCGATGTTCACGATGGTGACGTCCAGCAGGGCCATGAAGACCACGGCCGAGGTGACGACGAGGACCTTCCAGCGACGCTCCATGTTCCGCTCCCTGGCACCGAACCGTCGATTGTTTGATGCAATCGACTCGACCGACTATAGAGAGGTGACTTGCATCAAGCAATCGAGTGGGCGGATATGAGTGGGCGGACTACGTCAGGAACCCAGCGCCGCCAGCTGCGCCGCGGCGCTGTCCAGCAGCATCTCCAGTGCCGTCGGATACGCGCTGTCGACCATGCGAGCCGCCAGCAGGGGTGCCGCCTCGGCGATCCGCGGGTGGGTGGTGCGGGGCAGCCGGGCGTACGTCGAGCGCCACATGTCCTCGTCGGCGCGCAGGGCGGCGCTGGGCAGGGCGAGGGAGGCGGCGTCGAGGGCGGCGAAGGCCAGGGTCTGGTCGATGAAGGCGTGGTAGATGCGCACGGTGTCCGGGAGCGGGAATCCGGCGGTGCGCAGGATGTCCAGTACGGCCTCGTCGGCGGCCAGTTCGTTGGCCCGGCCGGTGACCCGGCTGGTGGTCAGGACCGCGGCCTGCGGGTGGGCGAGGTAGGCGGCGTGGATGCGCAGGCCGACCGCGCGCAGGTCGCCCCGCCACTGTCCCGTCGGGCGCCAGCCGTCGAGGGCCTGGCCGATGAGCGCGTCGCCGATGGCGAGGGTGAGCTCGTCCATGCCGCGGAAGTAGCGGTAGAGGGTGCTCGGGTCGGCGTCCAGGGCGAGGCCCAGGCGGCGGGCGGTGAGGCCCGCGCTGCCGTGTTCGCGCAGCATCCGCAGCGCCGTCTCGACGATCAGCCGCTCCGACAGGACCGTGCCGCTCTTGGTGGGCCGGCGCCTGCGCCGCTTCTCCTCGGGCACCACCGGTTTGGGCATGACAACCTCCGGTCCCTTATGCCAACGCCATTGACCTTACGTGGACCGGCGGCGTTGTATCTCCGGCGGGGCCCCTCGTCATCAACCCCTCCGGACAGGGAGATCTGTCATGCGTGTCCTGCTCGTGGGCGCCGGCGGTGTCGGCACCGCCATCACCCGGATCGCCGCCCGCCGTTCGTTCTTCGAGGCGATGGTGGTGGCCGACTACGACCCCGCACGGGCCGACGCGGCGGTAGCGGCCCTCGACGACGGCCGCTTCGGTGCCGAGCGGGTCGACGCGAGCGACGAGTCGGCCGTGGCGGAGCTGCTGCGCCGGAACAACTGCGACGTGCTCCTCAACGCCACCGACCCGCGCTTCGTGATGCCACTGTTCCGCGCGGCGCGCGCCGCCGGCGCCGGCTACCTGGACATGGCGATGTCCCTGTCGCACCCGCACGCCGAGCGGCCGTACGCGCAGTGCGGGGTCAAGCTCGGCGACGACCAGTTCGCGCAGGCCGAGGAGTGGGCGAAGGCGGGCGCGCTGGCCCTGGTCGGCATGGGCGTGGAGCCCGGTCTGTCGGACGTCTTCGCCCGGTACGCCGCCGACGAACTCTTCGACGAGATCGAGGAGATCGGCGTCCGCGACGGCGCGAACCTCACCGTCGACGGCTATGACTTCGCCCCCTCCTTCAGCATCTGGACCACCATCGAGGAGTGCCTCAACCCGCCCGTGATTTACGAGGCCGGGCGCGGCTGGTACACCACCGAGCCGTTCAGCGAGCCGGAGGTGTTCGACTTCCCCGAGGGCATCGGTCCCGTCGAGTGCGTGAACGTGGAGCACGAGGAGGTGCTGCTCGTCCCGCGCTGGGTGGACGCGCGCCGGGTCACCTTCAAGTACGGCCTTGGCCGGGAGTTCATCGAGACGCTCAAGACGCTGCACCTGCTGGGCCTGGACCGCACCGGGCCGGTGACCGTGCCGAGCGCCGCCGGACCGGTGGCCGTCTCGCCCCGGGACGTCGTCGCCGCGTGCCTGCCGGACCCGGCGACACTCGGCGAGCGGATGCACGGGAAGACCTGTGCGGGCACCTGGGTGCGCGGTGTCAAGGACGGTGCGCCGCGCGAGGTGTACCTGTACCACGTGGTCGACAACCAGTGGTCCATGGCGGAGTACGGCAGCCAGGCGGTGGTGTGGCAGACCGCCGTCAATCCGGTCGTCGCGCTCGAACTCCTCGCCACCGGCGCCTGGTCCGGCGCGGGCGTGCTCGGCCCGGAGGCGTTCCCTGCGCGCCCGTTCCTGGATCTGCTGACCGCCTACGGCTCCCCGTGGGGCATGCGCGAGCAATGAGCACCGTATCTGCGTGATTTCCGTCGTTTCACTCGCGCATCGACAGGTGACTCGAAACCGAGTAAGCCATTCGCGAGGGCACGTACGACTTCGATCGCAGGTGACATTTCATGGATGACTGGCGAGACCAGGCCGCGTGCCGAAACGAGGACCCCGAGCTGTTCTTCCCGATCGGCACCTCAGGCCCCGCGTTGATGCAGACGGAGAAGGCGAAGGCGGTGTGCGCCCGCTGCCCGGTCCGGGAGCAGTGCCTTGAATGGGCGCTGGGCCACGGGGAGATCCTGGGCGTGTGGGGCGGCACCGGTGAGACGGAACGGCACGCCATGCAGCGCAGGCGGCGCCGGCGCGCGGCCGCGCGCAACGGTTAGGGCCGGCCCGGCTGCTCAGCTCGGCGTCGAGGGGGCCCCGCGCGCGCATTCCCCACTGCCTTGAGGCGTGGGGCCACCCCCGGCGGCGTTGTCGCCGGTCGCCGAGGCCCCGTGTCACCCACCGCGGCAGCGGCTTACGTCATCTGGCCGCGCCTCCTGCGGCCGGCCTGTCCGCCGCACGGGCGCCTGGCCGCGAGACGCCTCAGGCCTTCGGGGCCGGGGCGCCCGGCAGTCGCAGGGTGAACACGGCGCCTGCGCCCGGTTCGCACGCGGCGACGGCCGTTCCGCCGTGTGCGGCGACCAGGTGACGGACGATCGGCAGGCCGAGGCCGCTGCCGCCGGTGCGCCGGCTGCGGGACTTCTCGGCCCGCCAGAACCGGTCGAAGACATGCGGCAGGTCTTCCGGCGCGATGCCCGTGCCGGTGTCGGTCACGGTGAAGACGACCTCGTCGCCGTCCCGGCGGGCGGCCAGGGTGACGGTGCCGTCCGCGGGCGTGTGCCGCAACGCGTTGGAGACGAGGTTGCCCAGCGCCTGCCGCATACGCACCGGATCCGCGTCGAGCCACGGGCTGCCGTCCTCCTCGGTGCGTACGGTGACGCCGGCCGCGTCGGCGGCGACGCGATGGGCGGCGGCGACCTGGTCCAGCAGTTCGTCGGCGCGGACCGGTTCGCGGTGCAGGCGCAGCGTGCCCGCGTCGGCGGCCGCGAGGTCCTGGAGGTCGTCGATGATGCGCTGCAGCACCAGCGCCTCCTCGTGCAGTGAGCCGAGCAGCGCGGGATCCGGGTCGACGACGCCGTCCCGGGTGACCTCCAGCCAGCCGCGGATGTTGGTCAGCGGGCTGCGCAGTTCGTGCGCGATGTCGCTGACCATGGCCTTGCGCTGGGCCTCCAGACGTGCGCGCCGCTCGGTGAGGTCGTTGAACGCCTCCGCGAGGATGCCGGTCTCGTCCCGCGTGGTCACCGGCACCCGCACATGCCTGTCGGGCGGCTGCTGCGCCGCCTCGGTCAGCGCCCGCAGGGGCCGTACGAGCCGGGTGGCGACGACGGCCGTGACGGCGAGGGTGACGGCGAGGACGAGACCGGCGGCACCGACGATCTTGGCCTTGTTGGCCGGGGACATGTCGAACCGGGGCGGGGTGGTGTCGTCGCCGCCGAGGTACAGCTCGGCCACGGGCGCGACATACGGGTCGAGTTGGGCGCGCAGGGCGTCGTCGGTGCACATCTGCGCCGTCTCCGTCGCCTTCGCGTCGCCCTCCTTGGCGAACTTGGCGACGGTGTACCGGCTCACGGGGGCCTTGCCGGTGGGATTGAGCATCAGGTAGAGCGGCCTGCCGAGGTCCAGACCGTGCTGGTGCAGACAGGCACGGGCGCCCTCGGTCAGATCGTCGAGTGCCTTCTTCTCGGTGCCCGTGGGGTCGCTGAGCAGTCCGTAACCGCAGTCCCCGGTCAGGTAGTCGGGGGCCGGGCTGCCGTCGGAGCTGACGATCACGGGACGGCCGCTCGGGCTCTGCTCGACCTTGGTGTCGACACCGAACCGGCGATAGCACGTCCGCTGTTTCTCGGCCATCGCCTCCAGCTGTGCGCGCTCCTTCGCCGTGAGCCGGTAAGGGCCCACGGCACGGGGATCGATCCCGCTCAGCTGTGCGCCGGTCTCGGTGTAGGTGTCGGTGTGCAGGGGGTCGACGGTGGCGGCGGCGCCGAGGGGCAGCGAGGTGCCCTTGCGCGCCGAGTCGGCGATGAGGGTGCGGTCGGCGGTGGTCAGGGCGATGCGCCGGCCCATGGTGGCGGCCAGGGAGCGGACGGTGGCCCCGACGCCCTTCCAGTCGGGGTGGGTTGCCGCGTAGCCGCTGAGTTCGGCGAGGATCCGCATGTCGTCGGCGAGGTCCTGGCCCTGTTCCTCACGCAGGGCACGGGTGGTGGTCTCCACCGCCAGCCAGGCCGTCGCCGCCACGGAGCACACCGCGATCAGCACCGACGCGATCAGCAGCCGCACCAGCAGCCGCTTGCGCAGCGGTATGCGGCGCTTCACGGACGGCCGCCGCTGAGCTTGTAGCCGACCCCGAACACGGTCAGCAGCCGTACCGGCCGGCGCGGGTCGGTCTCGATCTTCCTGCGCAGATTCATGATGTGGACGTCCACGGCCCGCTCGGTGGAGGCCCGGTCGAAACCGCGGGTGCACTGCAGCAACTGGCGCCGGGTGAAGACCCGTTCGGGCTCCGCCGCCATGGCGAGCAGGATCTGGAACTCGGCCGGTGTGCACTCCACGGGTACGTCGTCGCAGCGCACCTCGTGCCGTTCCGGATCGACGGCGAGCCCGGCCGCCCGTACGACGGGATCCTCCCGCACGCCGGCCGTCCGGCCGCTGCGCCGCAGCACGGTACGGATGCGGGCCATCAGCTCGCGCGGGCTGTACGGCTTGGTCATGTAGTCGTCGGCGCCCAGTTCCAGGCCGAGCAGGACGTCGTCCTCCTCGGACCGTGCGGTCAGCATGAGCACCGGTATGTCCTCCTCGCCCCCGCGCAGCACCCGGCACACCCCGAAGCCGTCGACCACCGGCAGCATCAGGTCGAGGACCACGAGGTCGGGTCTGAGCCGGCGGGCGGCGTCCAGGGCGGCCGCGCCGTCATGGACCACCGTGGCCGTGTGGCCCTCCGCCAGCAGGGAGCGGCGTATGAGTTCGGCCTGCATCTCGTCGTCCTCGGCGACCAGCACATGTGCGCACACGCGGCGGATCCCGGGCGCTTCAGCGGGCGAGGGACTTCGCGTCGCCCATGACGACGACGGGGTGGAGGCCGGGGTCGAGCGCTCGCAGCAGGTCCTTCATGTGCTCCTCCGAGACGCTGACGCAGCCGTGGGTGGGGCCGCCGTGGTCGACGTGGAACCATATGCCGCCGCCGCGGCCCGCGCCGAGGGGCCGGGTCCAGTCGAGGGGTGAAGTGCCCGGCTCGCGGTTGTAGTTGATGGCGATCACGTAGTCGAAGGAGCCGGCGAGGGGCTCACCCTCGAAGCCCGTGCCGGGTGAGGTGAACGCGCCGGAGCGGTGGTACGGCAGCCGTGTGCCCGGATCGCCGAGCAGCCCGCCCGCGTCGGTGAGGCCGTACACGCCGACGGGTGAGCGCAGGTCGCCGTCCGTGTGGTGGTCGGACCAGCCCTTGAGCGCGTTGTGCGCGGGCCAGTCCGCGCCCGCCTGCCAGCCGGCCGGGGTGCGTTCGTACAGCACGACCGTGGACAGCGGGGAGTTCCTGCCGCGTCCGGTGACGACGACGGCCTGGCGGGCGTCGGCGGGGATCGCGGCCAGTGTCCTCGGCCCCAGGCCCGGCAGGTGCAGCGGGGCCGCCTGGACGGAGATCTCCGGCGAGGGCGGAGCGAGGGTGGCGACGTCCGGTGCGCCCGTCGTGGCTGTGGGGGCGCCGGGCGGGTGGCCCGGGGACGCCACTGCCCCGCCGCCGCATCCCGTGAGGAACAGGGACGCGGCGAGCAGGGCGACACGGGGTCTATTCATGATCACGGGTCGACTCTGACCGACACATGTGAGGAACTCGTCAGGTTCTAGGCTTCGTTCGGCTTCCCGCGACTGTACAACCACGTGGTGAACAGGTGGTTGAGGTCCTTGCCCGACGTGCGCTCCGCGAGGCGGACGAACTGCGCGGTCGTCCCGTTTCCGTCGTGGTGTTCGGTCGCCCAGGCCCGCAGGATGCCGAAGAAGGTGCGGTCGCCGACGGCGGTGCGCAGTGCGTGCAGGGCCATGGCGCCGCGCGCGTAGACGGGGGTGTCGAAGATGTTCTTGCCGCTGCCGGGGTCGCCGGGCGGGAACGACCACAGATGGTCGCTCGCCGGCCGGTTGTAGAGGCCGTCGAAGGTCTTCTGGGCGCTGTCGCCGCCGTGCTGCTCGCTGTAGAGCCACTCGGCGTAGGTCGCGAAGCCCTCGTTGAGCCAGATGTCCTTCCAGGAGGTGAGCGACACGGAGTCGCCGAACCACTGGTGGGCGTTCTCGTGGACGAGGGTGCTCAGGTCCGGCGCCGAGTCGTACAGCGGGCGCGACTGGGTCTCCAGCGCGTATCCGACGTCCGGAGCGTGGTCCACGATCGACCCGGCGTTGCGGAACGGGTAGGGCCCGAAGAGCTTGCTCTCCCATTCCAGGACGGACGGCAGTTTCTTCAGGACGGGCGCCGCCTCGGACGCCTCGCGCGGGTCAACGGCGTTGTAGACGCGGATGCCGTCGCGGGTGGTGTACTGCTCGACCTTGAACTTCCCGATCGTCGCGGTGGCGAGGTAGGCGGCCATGGGTTCGATCTGGCGCCAGTGGAACGTGGTGTGCCCGTGCGCGGTCCGCTGCCCGACCAGGACGCCGTTGGCCACGGCGGTGCGGCCGTCGGGGACAGTGACCGTGATGTCGTACGAGGACTTGTCCTTGGGGTGGTTGTTCGCCGGGAACCAGGTCATGGCGCCCTGCGGCTCACCGGCGACGAAGGAGCCATCGTCGGTCCGTATCCAGCCGTCGGCCGAACCGTCGGGGTCGGTGACCTGCTCGGGGATGCCGCTGTAGGTGACGGCGACGCGGAACTCCTGGCCCTGGTGCAGGGCGCGGCGCGGGGTGACGACGAGTTCCTGGCCGTCGCGGCGGTACTGCGCCCGGGCGTGATCGACGGTCAGGCCGGTGACCTTCAGCCCCTTGAAGTCGAGGTCGAAACGGGTGAGGTCCTGGGTGGCGCGGGCGGTGAGGACGGCAGATCCGTCGAGGTGACGGCTCGTCGGGTCGTAACGGAGGGTCAGGTCGTAGTGGTCGACGTGGTAGCCGCCGTTTCCGGCGAGCGGGAAGTACGGGTCGCCGGCACCCGATGCGCCGCCGGTGCCGGCGGTCGCGGGTCCGGCGGCGGCGAGCAGTGCCGCGAGGGCGACCGGGACGGTCGCGGTCAGGGCCTCGCGGCGAAGGACGGTGGTGGGTCTGACGGCGTGACGGCTGGACTGCCTCACATGCGCTCCTGGGGGGTGGCCGATGATCATAAGAATCCAGGTTATGGGCAGCCCGGCCCGGTTTCCTCCTCGATTGGGTCAAGTGATACGGCGTCACCCGGTGCCCGCTCACTACGCTCGATGTCATCCGCCACTCAGAAAGGCCCGATCGTGAGCGTTCGCGTGCGTCGCGTCTACGAACCGCCCGAGCCGGACGACGGTGTACGTGTACTGGTCGACCGGCTGTGGCCGCGCGGCCTGTCCAAGGACGCCGCGCACGTGGACGAGTGGCCCAAAGCCCTCACGCCGTCCACCGAACTGCGCCGCTGGTATCACGCGGATGAGGGGTCGTACGAGGAGTTCGCCGACCGTTACGAGGCGGAGCTGGACACCCCGGAGGCGGCCGAACTGCTCGGCCATGTGCGGGAGTTGGCGGCCAAGGGGCCCGTGACGCTGCTGACCGCGTCCAAGGACCCCGAGCAGAGTCATGCCGGGGTGCTGGTCCGGCTGCTGGGTTCGCGTTCGAGGTAGGTCTCGGTGACGGCCAGGGCGGCCGCCATGATGCTCAGTTGCGGGTTCACCTCCGGGCAGCCCGGCAGGACGGACGCGTCGGTGACGAGAACACCGTCGACGCCCCGCAGCCGGCCCTCGGAATCGGCCGGCGCCCGCTCGGGGTCGCCGCCCGCGGCGACCGTCCCGGCCGGGTGGAAGGCTGACAGGTGCAGGTCGCGCGGGGTGATCCCGGCGAGCAGCGCGTCGAGTTCCGGGAGGGTGCGGGCACGCGGTGCCCGTGGGATGCCGGTGAGCACCTCCAGGGCCCCGGCGGCGAAGAGGATGCGGCCCATGGCCCGTACGGCCGTCGTCAGCCGAGCGCCGTCGCGGGGGTCCAGGCGGTAGCGGACGAGGGTGCGGCCCCGGCCCAGGACCCGGCCCGCGGGCCGGTCGGCGATCATGGCGCCGAGGACCGCCAGCCGGTCGGCCCCTTCCAGTTCACGGCGCAGGGCCCGCCCGAGGCCGGGCAGGACGAAGCTGCTCATGCCGGGCGGGCTCGCGGTCGCCTCGATCAGGATCCCGCGGTCGTGCAACTCCTCGACGCCGGTGCTCTGCAGGACGCCTTCCCAGGAGGTGACCGGTTCCGCGAAGCGGCCGGCGACGCTGGTGGCCGGGTGCACGCTGAGATTGCGGCCCAGTCGGGGATGACCGCCCAGGCCGCTGCGGCGCAACAGCGGCGGGGTGTGCAGGGCGCCCGCGGCCGCGACGACGAGCGGGCTGAGGATCTCCAGTTCGCTGCCGTCCGCCCTGCGGGCCAGGATGCCGGCCGCCCGGGGCGGGCCCGGGCGGTCGTGGTCGAGCAGGATGCGCAGCACGCGCGCGCCGGTGACGATGCGCGCTCCGTGGGCGCACGCGTCGGGCAGCACGGACAGCTGCACGCTCTGCTTGGCGCCGGTGGGGCAGCCCACCACGCACTGGCAGGAGCCCTTGCAGCCCGGGGCGTTGCGGCGCAGCGGGCCGGCCCGCCAGCCCAGGCGCTCGGCGCCGGTCAGGGCGAGCAGGCCGTTGGTGCCGAGGACGTCGAGGGGCTGGGTGGCGACGCGCAGGGTGCGTTCGATCTCGTCCAGCCGTGCGGGGAAGCCGTCGGCGAGGCGGAAGCCGTGACGGCTGCTCCAGCGGTCGAGGACAGGGTCCGGGGTGCGGTAGCAGGTGCCGGAGTTGACGACGGTGGTGCCGCCGACGGCCCGTCCGACCGGCAGCAGCAGCGGCGGATCGCCCAGGGCCGCGGTCGCCCCGCCGTCCCGGTACAGGTCGGTGAAGCGGTCCAGCGGTGCGCGGCGGCCGAAGGAGGCCGTGGTGTGGTGCTCGCCCTCCTCCAGTACGACGACGGCGAGTCCCGCCCGTGCTAGCGTACGGGCGGCGACGGCTCCTCCGGCGCCCGATCCCACGACGACGGCGTCCGCGAGGGCCCGCGCGGGCCACTCCTCGGCCGGGATGCAGTCCAGGGGCGGATCCTCGGGCGCGACCGGCGCCCGCGGGACGGGCGTTCGCTCGGTGGCCGCGGCGAGCAGCACGGGGACCTTCAGGAGCTCCAGCGCCGGTACGAGCCCGGGGCGCGCGGCAAGGGAGCCGAGCACCGTCTCGCGCTCGCTGGGAGTGAGTGCGGCCAGGCGGCGCCCGCTGTGCAGGACGGCGTACGCGTCCACGGCGAGCGCGGCGGCCTGCACCGCGGCCCGTACAGGAGCGGGCAGTGCGGCCAGGAACGTGTCGAACCTGCCGGGCACCCGCGCGAGCCACTCCTCGTCCCCGCTGTCGGCAAGCAGGGCGGCGACCAGTCCCCGCCCGGTCACCGGTCCCCCACCTCGGCGTGTGCGGTGCCCTGCAGCGTCCACGAGGCTTCGGTGCGCCAATGGCCCCACCAGCGCTCCAGCAGGATCTTCGCGTCGGCGCTCTCGCTGTTGCGGCACACCGCCGGGGCGCCGTCCGGGTCGCGATAGTCCAGGACGAGGGTGCGCTCGGCCGGCTGTGTGACCTCGACGTGGATGCGCCGCAGCAGGGTACGGCCGGTCACGGTCCACTCGGGCAGTCCGATGCGGGCGCGGAACCGTCCGATGCCGAACAGGCCCACCGCGGAACGCTCCGCCCGGCGCGGCCAGGTGCCGTCGCGGTGCCTCAGCCGCAGGAAGACGAGCGGTGGCAGCCGCCGCAGCACGGGCCGTGTGGACACCGCGGCGATCACCTCGAGGACGTCTCCGTCACCCAGTTCCGCGTGGAGCCACGCCCAGCGGCGGGCGTTGCCGTGGCCGTGGATGCGGGCGGAGGCGCCGGGGGCGCCGCGCAGGGTCAGCGTCTGTTGTCCGTCGCTGAAGGTTCCGTCGTAGGTGGCCCGGGCCGCCGGAAGCATATGGGCGGCAGGGAGCAGGGGGTGCCGCCAGGACCAGCGGGGGAAGGTGAACAGCGGCTCGGCCAGGGGTTTTTCGGCAAGATCCCAGTGGAAGTCGCCGACACGTCCGGTCAGTTGCCCCGGGAAGGCGGAGACGCCGTTGGCGGTGAACCCGTGCCCGGGGTTGGTCCAGGGGGCGGGCCCGAAGCGGACATGGCGGGCCTCTGAGTCGGGTGGGAAGGCGGCGGCCCAGCCGTGGGCGTGCGGGGTGGATCCGTCGGTGGGCGAGACCAGTTCGTGGTGGAGCCAGACGCCGGTGCCGGTGGCGGGGTCGGTGAGGGTGGTGTACCAGACCTCGGTGCGGCCGGGGCTGCCGTCCCAGCGGGGTGCGAGGTACTGGGCCGGGTCCTCCTGCCGGGGAAAGCGGAAGCTCAGGAGGAAGGGCACCAAGCCGGTGGTGACGGGGAAACGGAGGGTGCCCCGGCCGACCCGCGCACTGTCCTCGTACAGCGTGAACGGCAGCACGGTCATCGACCTCACCGGATGACGCGGGGTCACGGACTTCCAGCCGTCCAGGGTGAGGAGGCGGCCGTCGGCGGTGAACGTCAGCCGGTACCGGATGCGGCGGCGGGCAAGCGGCGAGATCTCCAGCTCGCCCGTGGTGCCCGGGTCGTCGGCCAGTCCGCCGATGCGTATACGGCCGTTGAGCCGGGCCCGGGTGGTGCGGTGCGGGCGCAGGACCTCGTCGGCCTCGGCCCGCAGGTCGAGGCGGATACGGCGCACCGGGTCAAGGCCGTCGAGCCGGAGCGTTCCGAGCATGGTCTCCGTGAACGAGGTGCCCCTCACGCCAGTCCCTCCAGCATGATCTGCTCGGTGTCGCGCAGATAGGTGTCAGCGGCCGCGTGGGCCCGGCGGCTGTCGCCGGACCTCACCGCCTCCACCACGGGGGCGAGGCGCCGGTGGGCGGCCTCGGGATCGGTGAAGGGCCCGCGCAGGGCGGCGCGTACGGGGAGATAGGCGTTGAAGAGGGTGTTGGTGAGCAGGACGTAGACCCGGTTGCCGGTCGCCCGGGCGAGGGCCCGGTGCACCTCGACGTCGGCCAGCTGCACGGCGTCCGGACCGTCCGCGTCCCGTACCGCCTCCAGGAGGCGGCCCAGTTCGGCGTGGTGCGCCCGGGTGACCCGGGCCGCCGCCCGCTCGGCGATCAACGCGCCCACGGACCGCCGTACTTCGAATATCTCCCGGACCCACTTCCCGTCGTGCCGTACGAGCATCGGCAGGAGATCCGCGCCGCCGAGCCGGGCGTAGTCGCGGACCTTGGTGCCGACGCCGTGCCGGGTCTCCAGCAGGCCGGCCTGGACGAGACGGCCGAAGGCGTGTTTGAGGGTGGTGCGGGTGACGCCGTAGCCGTCGGCCAGTTGACGCTCCGGGGGCAGATAGCTGCCCGCCGGATGGCGTCCGCCCAGGATGTCCTCGCGCAGCCGGGCCTCGAGGACGTCCACGATGGTCTCGCGGGGCAGTGCCTCCACGGATGCCTCCTCGCAGTGCAGGAGTGGATGAGTGGCTCAGCCACTGCAGCAGTGGAGGTGTCCGCGGGTCAATCCCCTTGCGCCGACCCGTCGTTGACGGGGAATGCCGCGGGGGCGGCCGGTTCGTACTCCGGCCGCCCCTGGCGCGCGTCCGCCGGTCAGGCGGTCTGCTTCGCCGCCGCCCGGCCGGCTGCCCGCCCGGAGAAGAGGCAGCCGCCGAGGAAGGTGCCCTCCAGGGCGTTGTACCCGTGCACGCCTCCGCCGCCGAAGCCCGCGACCTCGCCGGCCGCGTAGAGGCCGTCGATCGGGTTGCCGTCGGCGCCGAGGGCGCGCGAGTCGAGGTCGGTCTGGATGCCGCCGAGGGTCTTGCGGGTGAGGATGTTGAGCTTGACGCCGATCAGGGGGCCCGCGGCCGGGTCCAGGATGCGGTGCGGGGTGGCGACGCGGCCGAGGCGGTCGCCGATGTAGCGGCGGGCGTTGCGGATGCCCTGGATCTGGGAATCCTTGCTGTAGGGGTTGGCGATCTGCAGGTCGCGTGCCTCGATCTGGCGGCGCAGGACGTCCGCGTCGAGCAGCGGCTTGTCCGTCAACTCGTTCATCTTGGTGACGAGTTGCTCCAGGGTGGGCGCGGTGACGAAGTCGGCGCCCTTGCGCAGGAACGCGTCGACCGGGGCCGGGGCGCCCTTGCCCAGGCGGTTCTTCAGGACCGCGCCCTTGTCCTTGGCCGTGATGTCGGGGTTCTGCTCGGAGCCCGACAGCGCGAACTCCTTCTCGATGATCTTCTGGGTGAGGATGAACCAGGAGTGGTCGTAGTCCGCGATGTCCGGGGTGGTACGCAGGTACTTGAGGGTGCCGAGGGTGTCGTAGCCGGGCAGGCAGGGGTCGGGCAGGCGGCGGCCGAGGGCGTCGAACCAGAGGGAGGACGGACCGGGCAGGATGCGGATGCCGTGGCCGGGCCAGATCGGGTCCCAGTTCTGCAGGCCCTCGGTGTAGTGCCACATGCGGTCGCGGTTGACCAGGCGGACGCCGGCCTCGGCGCTGATGTCGAGCATGCGGCCGTCGACGTATGCGGGGACGCCGGTGACCATCTCGGTGGGCGGGGTGCCGAGGCGCTCGGGCCAGTAGCGGCGGACGATGTCGTGGTTGGCACCGATGCCGCCGGTGGTGACGACGACGGCCCGGGCGGTGAGTTCGAAGTCGCCGGCGCGGTCGCGGTTGGAGGCGGCGCCCCGGGGCGAGCGGTCTTCGGCGAGTACCGTGCCGCGCACTCCGCGGGCGGCGCCTTCCTCGATCACCAGCTCGTCGACCCGGTGGCGGTGGTAGAAGGTCAGCAGTCCGTCGCGGGCGGCCTGCTTGGCGTGGTCGACGAACGGCTCCACCACGCCGGTGCCGGTGCCCCAGGTGACATGGAAGCGGGGGACGGAGTTGCCGTGCCCGTCGGCCCGCAGGTCGCCGCGTTCGGCCCAGCCGACCGTCGGCAGCAGCTTGATGCCGTGCCCGTCCAGCCAGGACCGCTTCTCGCCCGCCGCCCACTCGACGTAGGCGCGCGCCCAGCGCACGGCCCAGGAGTCCTCGTCGTCGACCCGGTCGAACCCGGCGCTGCCCTGCCAGTCGTTCCAGGCCAGGTCGAAGGAGTCCTTGATGCCCAGACGGCGCTGTTCCGGGGAGTCGACGAGGAACAGCCCGCCGAAGGACCAGAACGCCTGGCCGCCCAGGTTGGCGGCGTTCTCCTGGTCGACCAGCGCGACCCTGCGGCCCCGGCTGGTGAGCTCGTGCGCGGCGACCAGGCCCGCGAGGCCCGCTCCGACGACGATGACGTCCGCATCCATGGCGAGGGTTCCTTTGCTCGTTGGGTGGTCCGGTAGAGGGGCTCGTTCGGCGATCTCATCGGGAGGTGTCGCTGCCATCGGTCAGCAGCGCGGTGAGCAGTTGCTTGAGCCAGCCGCGGGCGCTGTCGACGTCCTTGTCCAGCAGCAGTTGGGTGGTGACGCCGTCGTAGGCGGCGACCACGGCGTGCGCCGCGCCGTCGATGTCGCCGAGCACGGCGGGCAGTCGGGCAAGGCCGTGCGCGCGGGCGAGCCGGTCGGCGACCGCCTGCCGCAGCCGCGCCCGGTGTTCCAGGAGGGTCCCGGCGACCTGTGGATCGCGGGCGGCGTGCACCAGGAAGTCCGTCTTCACCAGCAGCCAGTCCAGGTCGAGGAGCAGTACTTCGGTGACGCGGTCGACGGCGGCGGGCACGTCCAGGTCCGGACCGTCCAGGGCGAGGGCACCGGAGACCTGGTCCGCGATGAGGTCGGCGCGCTGCTGGTAGAGGGCGAAGAACAGTTCGTCCAGGCTGTCGAAGTTGGAGTAGAAGGCGCCCCTGCTGTAGCCGGCGGCCTCGCAGACCTCCTCGATGGAGACCCGCCCGAAGCCCTTGGCGGCGAACACGGCGAAGGCGGCGTCGAGGAGGTTGGCGCGGGTGCGGACCCGGCGCCTGGTCACGCGTGGGGCGGCTTCCTCCGTCGTCATCCTCGACCTCCGTTCGATACAGGAATGTATCCGATACACCGATGTATCGGAAGGCGGGTCCGGCGTCATTCCGACGGAATACGATAGGAACAGATTTTCGAATATAGGAGTACGCTGAATCCGTGAACACGCACCTCCAGGGCTCGCTCTTCGACCAGACCGACGAGTTGCGTCTCCGCTCCCTCGACGGGATCCGGCGGACGCACCTCGGCCTCGGCGCCTGGATCGACGTCCGGATGGCTCGGATGGCTCGGCGGCTCGGACATCCTGTTCGAACAGCTGGCCGCAGAGGTGCCCTGGCGTGCGGAGCGGCGCAAGATGTACGACCAGGTCGTGGACGTACCCCGGCTGCTCGCGTTCTACGGTGCGGGCGAAGCCCTTCCCCACCCGGTGCTGGACGAGGCGCGCGAGGCCCTGTCCGCGCACTATGCCGACGAGCTGGGTGAGCCGTTCACCACGGCCGGGCTCTGCTACTACCGCGACGGGCGGGACAGTGTCGCCTGGCACGGCGACCGGATCGGGCGGGGCGCCCGCGAGGACACCATGGTCGCCATCCTCTCCGTGGGCACGCCCCGCGATCTGCTGCTGCGTCCGATGGGGGGCGGCGAGAGCGTGCGACGCCCGCTGGGGCACGGCGATCTCATCGTGATGGGCGGCTCCTGCCAGCGGACCTGGGAACACTCCGTCCCGAAGACGACACGCGCCGCGGGACCGCGCATCAGCATCCAGTTCCGCCCGCACGGCGTGCAGTGAGGCGGAGAGGCGGCCGCCTCGGCTGCACGCAGGGGGCTGCCTCCGGCGGACGGTGCCGGAGGCAGCCCTTCCGCTGGGTGCGCCCGGCAGGGGTGGCGCGCCTCCTTTCCGGCGTGCGTCCCTGAGCCCGCAGATTGGCGCGGACCTGCCGCTTCCGGTACGGGCCGGGTCTGCTTTGCTTGTGCCGTCGGTCAGGGACCTCACCACGCGGGGCAATCATGCAGGCAGACGTGCGGCAAGTCGCCGACGGCATTCACCTGGTACACGGCAGCAACACCAACTGGGTGATCCTCACCGAGGGCGACGAGATCACCCTGGTGGACACCGGCTACCTCGGAGACCGGGAGCAGCTGCTCGCCTCCCTGGAGGCGGTCGGCGGCGCACCGGAGGCCGTCGCGGCGGTGCTGATCACCCACGCGCACAACGACCATCTGGGCTCCGCCGAGTATCTGCGCTGCACCTACGGCACTCCCGTGTATCTCCACGAGGCCGAAGTGCCGCACGCTCGCCGGGAGTTCCTGCAGCAGGTGACCGTCGGGCAGGTCGTGAAGAACAGCTGGCGGCCAGGGGTCCTGCCCTGGTCGGTGCACACCCTGCGCGCCGGCGGCATGGCCCATGTGCCGGTCGCCGCCCCGGAGCCGTTCCCGGCGGCAGGCCCGCTGGACCTGCCGGGCCGCCCCGTGCCGGTGCACACGCCCGGCCACACCGACGGCCACGCGGCCTTCCACCTGCCGGACGCCGGGGTGCTGATCTCGGGTGACGCCCTGGCCACCGGCCACGCCACCTCGCGGATCCAGGGGCCGCAGCTGCTGCCCGACATGTTCCACCACGAGCGGGCCCGTGCCGTGGCCTCGCTGGACATCCTGGCCGCACTGGACGGCGAGCTGCTGCTGCCGGGACACGGCCCGGTGCACCGCGGTCCAGTACGTGAAGCGGCACTTCAGGCCAAGGAGCGTGCCCTCTAAGGTGAGGTGACGATCACCCGCGAGGCAAGGACACGCACGCCATGGCACTGCAGATCAGCGCGACGAACCCGGAGCACCCCGCGCTCCTGCTGGCCCTGCCCTGGCACCTGCCCCTGGAGGAGTGGCCCGACGAATACCTCGTCCCGCTGCCGCGCGGCATATCCCGCCACGTCGTGCGCTACGCCCGCGCCGGCGACGAGGTGATCGCCGTCAAGGAACTCGCCGAACGGCCCGCCCTGCGCGAGTACGAGCTGCTGCGCGACCTGGACCGGCTCGGCATCCCCGCGGTGGACCCGCTGGCCGTGGTCACCGGACGCGCCGGCCAGGACGGCGACCCGCTGGAACCGGTGCTGATCACCCGGCATCTGCGCGGCTCACAGCCGTACCGCTCGATGTTCGAGACGACGATGCGCCCCGCCACCATGCACCGCCTCATGGACGCCCTGGCCGTGCTGCTGGTGCGCCTGCACCTCGCCGGCTTCGCGTGGGGCGACTGCTCGCTGTCCAACACCCTCTTCCGGCGTGACGCGGGCGCCTACGCCGCCTACCTCGTGGACGCCGAGACCGGTGATCTGCATCCCCAGCTCAGCGGCGGGCAGCGCGAGTACGACCTGGACCTCGCCCGCGTGAACATCAGCGGCGAACTGCTGGACCTGGAGGCCTCGGGGGCGCTGCACCCGTCCGTGGACCCGGTCGAGTTCGGCATGGAGATCTGCGCCCGCTACGGGGACCTGTGGCAGGAGCTCACCCGCACGTCCGTGTACCCGGCGGGCAAGTACCACTACATCGAGCGCCGCATCCGCCGCCTCAACGACCTCGGTTTCGACGTGGCCGAGATGCAGATCCAGCACTCCTCGAACGGGGACACCGTCACCTTCGTCCCCAAGGTCGTCGACGCCGGCCACCACCAGCGCCAACTGCTGCGTCTGACCGGCCTGGACGCGGAGGAGAACCAGGCGCGGCGGCTGCTGAACGACCTGGAGAGCTGGATGGCCACCCAGGACGACTACGCACCCGGCGACCCCCTCGCGGCCCGCCCCGAGGTGCTGGCGCACCGCTGGGTACGGGACGTCTTCCGGCCCACCGTGCGCGCCGTACCCCTCGAACTGCGCGGTGCGATGGACCCGGCGGAGATCTACCACGAACTGCTCGAACACCGCTGGTACCTGTCCGAGCACGCGCAGCACGACATAGGGCTGGACACGGCGGTCGAGGACTACATCGAGAACGTGCTGCCCAAGGCGCGCGAGACCCTGGAGCCGGTCACCCCCGAGTGACTCAGGCGTGCGGGACCACGGCCACCGGGCAGTCGGCGTGGTGCAGGACGCCGTGCGCCACCGAGCCGATGCGCGCGCCGACGGCCGTGCGGTGCGCGCGCCGGCCGACGACCATCAGCTGGGCCCGCCCGGCCACCGACAGCAGCACCTGGCCCGCACTGCCGATCTCCAGGTGCTCGATCACGGGCACATCGGGGAAGCGCTCCCGCCAGGGCCGCAGTGCGGCGGCCAGTGCCTTCGCCTCGAACGGTTCCAGGCCGCCGGCCTCGTCGAGGAGGTGCATCGAGCCCGGGCTGTACGCGAACACCGGTGGCAGCGTCCAGGCCCGCACCGCACGTACGGTGGCGCCGCGGGCGGCCGCCGTCTCGAAGGCGAACCGCAGGGTGTCGGCGCTGTCGTCCGGCTGGCCCTGCTGGCCGACGACCACCTCCCGTCCGGCGGCCTCGGCCGCCGGCTGGTCGCCCGCGCGCACGAGCACCACCGGCCGGGTCGCCTCGGCGATCACCTGCTGGCCCACGGAGCCGAGCAGGAAGCCGACGACGGGACCGTGCCCGCGCGAGCCGAGCACCAGCATCTCGGCCTGAGCGGCCGCTTCGAGCAGCGTGTCGACCGTCTCCCCCGCCACGACGTCCACGGCGACGTCGAGGTCCGGATGGCGCGCGGTGACACTCCGCACGGCCTCGGCCAGCGCGTCCCGCACCCAGCCGGCCTGTGTGTCCGGGTCCGCCGCGTCGATCGCCTCGTGCGGCTGGAAGCGCCAGGCCTGCACCACGCGCAGCGCCAGCCCCCGGCGGACCGCCTCCCGGGCCGCCCAGTGCAGTGCCGCGATGCTCTCCTCGGTTCCGTCGACACCTGCGGTGATCGGGCGGGTCATGCGGCTGCCTCCCAGTCTCGTGATCAGGTCACTCGGACCCAGTCTTCACCAGGCTCCTGCCATGGCCATGGAATGGGAGCAAGTGAACGTCGACGCGGCACGACGAGTTCGAGATCCGGCCCGAAAAGCTCGACTTCCGTCCCGATGACCAGGACGCCGAGGTGGCCCGGCTGCTTGCGTCGGGCGCGCGGCGCGTGGACGTCGGACAGGGCGAGCAGCCGTGGGTGGTGCTGGCGGATCCCGAGGGGAACGAGTGCTGCGTGCTCTCGTCGAGGCGCCGCTGAGCGGCGGCCTCGCCGTATACCGGAGCGAAGCGGGACGATCGAACATACGATGGGCGGGAGCCGGTGCGGCGACTGCCTTTGCGACAGGGCTCGCCGGCCGTCAGTCCGACCACTCGGGGTGGGAGACGCATGGCACAGCCGTCCGACGCAGCGCGGACCGTCATCATGACCGTCGACGACGATCCGGGAGTCTCCCGGGCCGTCGCCCGTGATCTGCGGCGGCGCTACGGCGAGTCGTACCGGATCGTGCGCGCGGAGTCCGGCGAGTCCGCGCTGGATGCGCTGCGGGAGCTGAAGCTGCGCGGCGACCTGGTGGCCGTGATCCTGGCGGACTACCGCATGCCGCAGATGAACGGCATCGAGTTCCTGGAGCAGGCCCTGGACGTGTATCCGGGCGCCCGGCGGGTGCTGCTGACCGCGTACGCGGACACCAGCGCTGCCATCGACGCGATCAACGTCGTCGACCTGGACCACTATCTGCTCAAGCCCTGGGACCCGCCCGAGGAGAAGCTCTACCCCGTCCTGGACGACCTGCTGGAGGCGTGGCGCTGCAGCGACTTCCGGCCGGTGCCCAGCACCAAGGTGGTCGGCCACCGCTGGTCGGCGCGTTCCTCGGACGTACGGGAGTTCCTGGCCCGCAACCAGGTGCCCTACCGCTGGTACTCGGCGGACGAGCCCGAGGGAAAGCGGCTGCTGGCGGCGGCCGGGCAGGACGGGCAGCGGCTGCCGCTCGTGATCACTCCGGACGGGACGCCCCTGGTCGAGCCGGAGGCGCCCGAGCTGGCGGCGCGGGTGGGGCTGGCGACGACGCCGGCGGCGGACTTCTACGACCTCGTCGTCATCGGCGGCGGGCCCGCCGGGCTCGGGGCCGCGGTCTACGGGGCATCGGAGGGGCTGCGGACGGTGCTCGTGGAGCGGTCGGCGACCGGCGGGCAGGCGGGGCAGAGCTCGCGGATCGAGAACTACCTGGGCTTCCCCGACGGCGTGTCCGGGGCGCAGCTGACCGACCGGGCGCGGCGGCAGGCGGCGAAGTTCGGCGCCGAGATCCTCACCGCGCGCCAGGTGACGGGGCTCGAGGTCAACGGGGCCGCGCGGACCGTGCGGTTCTCCGACGGTTCGGCGGTCGCCGCGCACAGCGTGATCCTGGCGACCGGCGTGTCGTACCGGCAGCTGGACGCGCCGGGCTGCAACGACCTGACCGGCTGCGGGGTGTTCTACGGCTCGGCGCTGACCGAGGCGGCCTCCTGCCAGGGCCACGACGTGTACATCGTCGGCGGCGCCAACTCGGCCGGGCAGGCGGCGATGTACCTGTCCAGGGGCGCCAAGTCGGTGACGCTTCTGGTGCGCGGGCCGGACCTGTCCGCGTCGATGTCGTACTACCTGATCCAGCAGATCAACGAGGCACCCAACATCTCGGTGCGCGCCCGTACGGTCGTCGAGTCCGCGCACGGCTCCGGCCGGCTGGAGCAGCTGACCCTGCGCGACACGGAGACCGGCGAGACCGAACTCGTCGACGCGCAGTGGATGTTCGTGTTCATCGGCGCGGCCCCGCTGACCGACTGGCTCGACGGGACGGTGCTGCGCGACGAGCACGGGTTCATCCTGGCCGGGCCCGACCTGACCCCGGACGGGCGGCCGCCCGCGGACTGGGAGCTGGACCGGCCGCCGTACCACCTGGAGACCAACATTCCCGGCGTGTTCGTGGCGGGCGACGCCCGCGCCGAGTCCGCGAAACGGGTCGCGTCCGCCGTCGGAGAGGGAGCCATGGCCGTGATGCTCGTCCACCGGTATCTGGAGCAGTCGTGAGCGGGCAGGTCGTGCCCTGCAGCCCGCAGGAGATCGGCTCGCTGTTCCTGTTCGAGAAGCTCACCCCGGAGCAGCTCGGGCGGCTGTGCAGCGAGGGGCGGGTGGAGCGGTTCGAGCCGGGGCCCGTGTACACCGAGGGCGAGCCCGCCACCTGCTTCTTCGTGATGATCGAGGGCACGGTCGTGCTGTCCCGCCGGGTCGGCGGTGACGACATCGAGGTGACGCGCACCTCGCAGCCCGGCGTGTACTCGGGGGCCATGCAGGCCTACCTCGGGGACCGGGTACGGCAGCTGTACAACAACTCCATGCGCGTGACGGAGCAGACGCGGTTCTTCGTGCTGCCCGCGGACACGTTCGCGGCCGTCATGCAGGAGTGGTTCCCGATGGCGGTGCATCTGCTGGAGGGGCTGTTCTTCGGTTCGAAGAGCACGCAGCGGGCCATCGGGCAGCGGGAACGGCTGCTGGCACTCGGCTCGTTGTCCGCCGGGCTGACCCATGAGCTCAACAATCCGGCGGCGGCGGCCGTGCGGGCCACCGCGACGCTGCGCGAGCGGGTCGCGAAGATGCGGCACAAGCTGGGCGTCATCTCCGCGGGCCCGTATCCGCGCGAGGCCCTGGCGAACCTCATCGAGGTCCAGGAGCGCACCGCCGAACTCGTCGCCAAGGCGCCGACGCTGAGCCCGCTGGAGGCCGCGGACCGGGAGGACGCCCTCACCGACTGGCTCGACGACCACGGCATCCCGGACGGCTGGCGGCTCGCGCCCACGTTCGTACAGGCCGGTCTGGACATCGACTGGCTGGACCAGGTCGCGGCGGACGTGGATCCGGAGATCCTGCCCGGCGCGATCGGCTGGCTCAACTACACGGTCGAGACCGAGCTGTTGATGGACGAGATCGAGGACTCCACGACGCGTATCTCGCACCTGGTCGACGCGGCCAAGCAGTACTCGCAGCTCGACCGGGCCCCGTACCAGAACGCCGACGTCCACGAACTCCTCGACAGCACGCTGCTGATGCTGTCGGGCAAGATCGGCTCACGGATCGAGGTCGTCAAGGACTACGACCGCACGCTGCCGAAGATCCCGGCCTACCCGGCGGAGCTCAACCAGGTGTGGACCAACCTGATCGACAACGCGGTCCACGCCATCAACAGCACCGGCGGGGAAGGCACCCTGACGGTGCGGACGGCTCTTGACCACGACCGGCTGCTGGTCGAGTTCCGCGACACCGGGCCCGGCGTGCCGCAGGAGATCCGCGGCCGCATCTTCGACCCGTTCTTCACCACCAAGCCGGTGGGCGAGGGCACCGGGCTGGGTCTGGACATCTCCTGGCGGATCGTCGTCAACAAGCACCACGGCACCCTCCAGGTGGAGTCCGAACCCGGGGACACCCGCTTCCAGGTCCTGCTGCCCCTGACCGCGGCGGACGACGACACACCGGAGGAGCCCACATGACCACTGCCAACGGAATCGACCCCGGCGTTCCCCCGAGCGGCAGCGGGTGCGTCGAGTGCGACGCGGCCGGCGGCTGGTGGTTCCATCTGCGGCGCTGCGCGCAGTGCGGGCACATCGGCTGTTGCGACGACTCGCCCGCCAAGCACGCCACCGCCCACTACCGGGACACCGGCCACCCCGTGATCCGCAGTTTCGAGCCGGGCGAGGAATGGTTCTGGAACTTCGACACCAACGAGCTGTACGAGTCCGGGCCCGACCTCGCTCCCCCGGTGAGCCATCCCGCGGACCAGCCGGCGCCGGGCCCTGCGGGGCGGGTGCCTTCGAACTGGGCAGAGACGCTGCGCTGAGGCTCCGCCGGTCATGCAGTGAATGGTCTGCGGGTACGTCGCGGCTGGTCGCTCCCCCACTCTCGGCTTCGCTCGAGCGGGGGGACCCCCATCGCGGCGGAGCCGTAAATCGATGCAGCCCCGCGCCCCTTTGGGGCGCTCCCGAAGCGCCGCGGACTTGTCAGTGCCGCGTGCCAGGATGGTTACGTGCCGCAGACCATGTTCACCACACCGCTCATAGGGCGGGACGAGGAGATCGCCCGGCTCGCCGGGATGCTGGAGCGTGCCCGGGGCGGGGAGGCCCGGGCCGTGCTGCTCGCCGGGGACGCCGGAGTGGGCAAGACCCGGGTGCTGGACGAGGTCGCGGGGCGGGCCTCCCGGGCCGGGATGACGGTCCTCACCGGTCACTGCGTCGACCTCGGTGACGTCGGGCTGCCGTATCTGCCGTTCACCGAGGTCCTGGGCGCGCTGGCGGCCGACGAACGGTTCGCGGACGCGCTGGCCCGGCATCCGGTGGTGGACCGGCTGCGGGGCGCGGGCACGGACGCGGTGCGGGACGAGGGAGGTCTCGCCGCGCGTCCCGACAGTGGCGGTGGGCGGCTGCGGCTGTTCGAGGGCATGGCGGGGCTGCTGGCCGACCTGTCGGAGATCGCTCCGCTGCTGCTGGTCCTGGAGGACCTGCACTGGGCCGACCAGTCCTCCCGGGACCTGCTGCGCTTCCTGCTCAGCCGCGGCATCCTGCAGCGGTCGGCCGGCGGCGCGCCCACGCACCGGCTGGCGGTGTTCGCCTCCTACCGGGCGGACGATCTGCACCGCCGCCACCCCCTGCGCCCGCTCCTTGCCGAGCTGGTACGGCTGCCCGCCGTGGAGCGGCTGGAGCTGCGCCCCATGGCGGACGCCGAGGTGACCCGGCTGGTGCGCGCGCTGCAGGAGCGCCCGCTGCCGGAGGCCACGGTCCGCGGGATCGTCGAGCGCGCCGAGGGCAACGCCTTCTACGCGGAGGAGTTGCTCGCGGCCACCGACACGGAGGCGGGCGGTGTGCCCAGCGGCCTGGCCGACGTCCTCCTCATCCGCATCGAGCAGCTGTCCGACACCGCCCAGCAGGTGCTGCGCACCGCCGCGGTCGCCGGGCGGCGCGTGGAGCACGACCTGCTGCGCGAGGCGGTCGGGCTGCCCGAGGACGAGCTGGAGGCGGCACTGCGCGAGGCCATCGGCCGCCAGCTCCTGGTCCCCGGTGACGCCGACACCTACGCCTTCCGGCACGCCCTGGCCCGGGAGGCGGTCTACGCGGATCTGCTGCCCGGCGAACGGGCCCGGCTGCACGGCGCGTTCGCCCGGCTGCTCGCCGGACGCGGGCACCTTGCGGAGAGCGCCGCCGAGCGCGCCCACCACTACCGCGAGAGCCATGACCTGGCCGAGGCGCTCTCCGCCTCGCTGGAGGCGGCCGACCACGCCGGCCGGGTGGGCGCGCCCGCCGAGGAGCTGCGGCACCTGGAGACCGCGCTCGACCTGTGGGCGTCGGTGGACCCGGCGGTCCGGCCCCCGGGCGACGGCATCGACCGTGTGACGCTGACACTGCGCGCCTCGGCGGCGGCCGCGCACGCCGGTGACTCGCACCGGGCGGTGTCCCTCACTCGGGCCGCTCTCGCCGGCATCGGCCAGGACACGGACTCCGAACTCGCCGCCCGGGTCCGGTACACCCTGGCCGGCAATCTGATGAGCGTCGACAACCTGACGGCCGCGTTCGCCTACAGCAGCGAGGCGCTCGCCATGATCCCGGCCGAGCCGCCGACCCGGACGTGGGTGTGGGCGGCGGCCACGCATGTCATGGCGGCCCGCCACATCGGGGACGACGAGACGGCGCGGCGGGTCGCCCACCAGGCCCTGGGCGTGGCCGAGCAGCTGCGGGTCGCGGACGCGCAGGCCGACCTGCTCATCTCGCTGGCGAACCTGGAGGGCGGCGGCCGGCGCAGCGTCGAGGGCCGCGAGCGACTCAAGGAGGCCCGGGAGCTGGCCCGGCGGGCGGGGAACGCGCCGGTGGAGATGCGCGCCCTGTTCAACCTGGCCGTCGGCTGCTTCGAGGCGGGTGACCTCGAAGGCTGTCTGCCGTGGGTGACCGAGGGCCTGGAGCGGGCCCGGCGGGCCGGGCTGCTGTCGTCGCCGTATCCGCTGGAGATGCGTTATCTGCATCTGCTGGCGCTGTACACGCTGGGCCGGTGGGACGAGTGTGTGCGGGCCGCGGCGGCCGATGCGGCCGTGCTGCCCTCGGCGGGCGGCTATGCGATGGGGCCCGCGCTGTATGTGGCGCTGGCCCGTGGGGACATGAGCGCCGTCGAGCGGGCGCGGGTGCTGCTGGAGGGGCCCTTCGACTGGATGGCCACGCTGGTCGCGGGCATCGCGCTGACCGAGGCCGCCGTGCTGCGCGGCGAGCCGGAGGCGGCGGTGGAGCGTACCCGGGCGACGGTCGCAGCGCTGACCGACGAGGCGGGCCACCTCCCGTACGCCTCGGTGCGGTTCGCGGCGCTCGCCCTGACGGCGGTCGCCGACTCGGCCATGGAACTGCGCTCGTCGGGCGGCGAGTGGCACCGCTGGAAGGACACCGCGGACGAACTGGTCGAACTCGCCCGGCAGTCGGCCCTGCACGGCGAGGACGGCAGCCCGCAGGGGCCCGAGGGGATGGCCTGGCTGGCCCGCGCCGAGGCGGAGTGGCTGCGGGTGGTGTCCGGGCCGGACGCGGCGGCCTGGGAGAAGGCGGTGACCGCGTTCGGCTTCGGGGACGTGTACGAGCGGGTCCGCTGCCAAGTGCGGTTCGCCGAGGCCCTGTTGGCGGCCGAGCGGCGCGAGGAGGCGGCCGTGCAGGCCCATGAGGCGCGAGCGGTGGCAGAGCGGCTCGGCGCGGTGCCCCTGCTGGAGCGAATAGACGGTCTGATACGCCGCGGCCGCCTGGCCACCGCCCCGTCGGACGGGGAGCGCCCCTCGCCGCTGACCGCCCGGGAGCAGGACGTGCTGCGACTCCTCGCCCGGGGCCGCAGCAACCGGCAGATCGGCGAAGAGCTGTTCATCACCGGCAAGACGGCCAGCGTCCATGTCTCCAACATCCTGGCCAAGCTGGGTGCTTCGAGCCGTACGGAGGCGGTGGCGATCGCCTACCGGCAGGGGCTGATCGCACCGGAGCCGACGGCGTCGGGCTGACCTCAGCCGCCGGGGTGCCGGGCGGCACAGTCGAGGCTCGTCGGGTCGACGGCTTCGGCCAGGGCCCGCATGCCCTTGTCGTTCGGGTGGAGATGGTCGCCGCTGTCGAAGACGGTACGCACGTGCTCCGGGTCGTAGGGGCTGCGCAGGACATGGTCGAAGTCCGTGACGGCGTCGAACTCGCCGCTGCCGCGGATGAACCGGTTCACTTCCCCCCGTACCTTCTCGCCGGCCGGATCCCATTCCGGCCAGCCCTTGTACGGGGCGACGGTCGCCGCGACTACGCACTTCCCGCCCGCGTGCGCCCGCTCGACGATCTCGCGGTAGCCGGCGATCAGGTGCTGGGCGGTGACTCCGGTGTGGGCCTTGATGTCGTTGACGCCTTCGAAGAGGAAGACGGTGCGGACGCCCGGCTGGGAGAGGACGTCACGCCGCAGACGCTTCAGCGCGCTCTGGCCGCCGCCGTCCGCGAGGACCTGGTTGCCGGAGATCCCTTCGTCCGCCACGCCTTTGACATGGCTGCCGGAGGACCGCAGCCGGCGGGCGAGGTAGTCGGTCCAGCGGCGGTCGAGGTCGCTGGTGGACTGCCGGCCGTCGGTGATGGAATCGCCGAGGGCCACGACCGCCCCGGTGCCGGCGGGCGGGCGCACGGAGACGGCGTCCAGGTAGAACCAGGAGCCGGTCGTCTGCGTCCAGTGGGCGGCGCCCGCCTCGGCGGTGTGGTCGCCCTGGGTCGTGTAGGACGTCTGCAGGGCCAGCCAGTGACCGGTCGCGGGTCCCGCCGCGTCCGGTGAGTGGATGCTGACCGCGAGGTCGGTCGCGGCGGGCAGTCGGCCGGGCAGCGGATCGCTGAGGGCGGCGGCGCCCGCGGGGACGGTGACGGATCGGGCGCCGTCGAAGGTCAGCCGGTGATTGCTGCCGGGGACCAGCCGGGCGCCCTGCTGCCGCAGACCGGCGTAGACGCTGTCGAAGGTCACCGGCCGGTCGCCGAAGGCGTTGGAGAGCCGTATCCGCAGGTCGCTTCCGGCCGTGCTGGTGTGGACGACGAGCCGGTAACCGCGGTCGGCGACCGCGCCGTCCATGCGTTCGGCGCTCGCCCCCCAGGTGACGACCTCACGGCGGTCCGCGGGCGCGCCCACCACGGTGGACGGGGCCTGATCGTCGGTTGCGTGCACCGGGGTGGCCTGGATGGCGCCGGCCAGCAGCAGGAGGGCGCCGAGTCGGCCGGCCCGGACGGAGCGGGCCTTCACGGGGCGATGTCCTTCGGGGTGACGGAGCCACTCGCCACGGTTGTCGGGGGACATCCACTCCTCCAGCCAGACGGGCTTCGGGCTCACCTGCGGGAGATACAGCTGTGTGCGGAGACCGGCAGCGGCAGCCCGCGTACGCATTGTCGCACTTCAGTTCGGTCGCCGCAGTACGGTGGCTGCCGGACCCTTCACAAGAGGGTAGATGCGCCAGATCCGGGCGCCCCACCTGACGGGGGCGCCCGGACCGGTGTCACCGTTTTGCGGTCAGCGGTGTGCGGCCGGGGTGTTGGCCGAGGTGACGTTCACGGCGGACCAGGCCTGGTCCACCGTGTTGTACTCCGTGCTGTTGGCACCGTAGAGGTCCTTGGCCGCCTTCAGCGTCGCGTCACGCGCGTCGTGGAAGTCGGTCGTGGAGACCATGTAGCGGGTCAGGGCCCGGTAGAAGATGGCCGTGGCCTTGGTGCGGCCGATGCCCTTGACCGTCGAGCCGTCATAGGTCGGCGAGTCGTACTGGACGCCGCCGATCGTCTTCCGGCCGCTGCCCTCGGCGAGCAGGTAGTACGCGTGCGAGGAGACGCCGGAGCCGGCGTGCACCTCGGTGTCGTACGCCTCGGGCGACCAGTAGTCGATGGTGCCCTCGAGCCGGTCGAGCGACGGGTGGTCGAGGCGGCGCAGGAACTTCTGGGCCAGGCCCATCTTCTCGCCGATGAGGTAGTCCGGCTTGTCCGACGCGTTGTTCGCGAAGAACTCGACGTTGGAGCCGAAGATGTCGGCGAGGGACTCGTTCAGCGCGCCCGGCTCGCCGTACTGGTTACCGTCCGCGTCGACGCGGGTGGGCTCCAGCTTGGCGGTGGCGTCGACGACACCATGGGTCAGCTCGTGGCCGCTGACGTCCAACGCGACCAGCGGCTTCTTGAACGTGTCGCCGTCGCCGTCGCCGTAGAGCATGCAGCCACAGGTCGAGTCCCAGAACGCGTTGGCCACCTTGTTGCCGAAGTGGACCATGGCTTCGGCGCCCTTGCCGTTGTTCGCGATGCCCTTGCGACCGAAGGTCTTCTTGTAGAAGTCCAGGGTCTCGGTGATGCCGTACTGGGCGTCGGCGGCGGCGGTGTTGCGGCTGGTGACCCTGCCGTTGCCGAAGACGTCGTTGGTGGTGGTGATCTTCTTGCCGCGGGCGAAGTTCTCCAGTTCCTGGCCCTTGGCGTCCCGGGTCTCGGTGCCCCAGCGGGTCGGGTCCTTGAGGAGGTAGGTGGTGCGGGCCGTGCGGGTGGTGGTCAGCGGGACCGTGCCGACGAAGAGGGACTTGCCGGTGCCGTGGGCCGTCGACGGATAGCGGGTGGCAGCGGACGCCGACGAGGCCGACGCGGCCGCGAGTCCGGCCGTCTGCGCACCGGCGCCCGTGGCGGGGTCGAGCTTCTCGCCGCGCTCGCGCAGGGTCTCGAGCAGCGCGGGCGAGAGGAACTCGTCGCTGTCGGGCGTGTTGCTGCGCACCTTGCCGGTGACGGCGTCGATGACGACCGTCCGCGACCCGGCGCCCTCGGCGGCAGCGCTGCCGCTGACCGGCACCTGGTAGGCGAGAGCGGACGCGCCGTCGCGGGCGTCCACGACGAGCTCGGCGGTGCCGGCGTCACCCTTGGCGGCCGTGGCCGCCTTCTGCTGGGCCTCGGCGGCCGACAGCCTGGCGGCGGTGGCGGCGGCGGGCTTGACGGTGTGTCCGGCGGCCCGGGTGACACCCGCGTACGTCAGCTGCCTGGTGAGGTGGACGACGAGGTCGCCACCGAGCACCTGCATGCCCTGGTGCGCCCGGGTGAACCGGACGTGCCGGGCACCCTCCGGGTCGATCATGACGTCCTCGGCCTGCAGTTCGTCGCCCTGGGAGACGCCGGTCGCGGACGAGTGGGCGAAGGCGGCCGCGCGGGCGGCGGACACCACGGACGCGGCCGAGGTGCCGGCGGTGGCAGCGGTGCGACCCGTCCCCGTGGTGGTGCCGAAGGCGGTGCCGGCCAGGCCGGTGGCGGCCGTCGTCACGGCGATGGCAACCGCCACGCTGCGTATGTGCGGTCTACGCACTGATGAGGGTTCCTTCCTTGCAAGGCGGCCGGGATCACCAACTGCCTTGACGCATGGTGCTGTTGAGCGCCATGGGGGCTGGTCGGGCCCCGGCAAGAAACCCTTTCGGACGAGTCATGTCCATGTAAAGACTAAAATATCGCTTTCCGTGCGATATATGGCAATACTTTGCAAATCCACATCGCTCAGTGATCAGTGGGTGACCAACTGTGCGTCGACTGTGGAGATGTGACGACACGGAAGAAAGTTGCCTCACGTGAATGTGACTCATCTCGCATCCAAGGGCACGGTCCTGGGAACGGTCGTGCTCTCCCTGCTCGTGGTCCCCTCACACGCCACCCCCACCGCGCCGCTGCCCGGGCCGGACCTGATCGGCCTTCAAGGCCGTCTCGCCACCGCGGTGAAGCAGGGCGCACCGGGCGCGATCGCCCGGATCGACGACCACGGCAGGGTCGAAGGGTCCGCCATGGGCATCGCCGACCGCAGAAGCAGACGGACGATCAGCAGCGCCGACCGCTTCCGTATCGGCAGCGTCACCAAGACCTTCACGACCGTCGTGCTGCTGCAACTGGCCGACGAGGGCAAGCTGAGACTGGACGCTCCGGTCGACCGGTATCTGCCGGGGCTGCTGCCGGACCGCACGATCACGGTGCGCGAGATCCTGGGCCACCGAAGCGGCCTGTACGACTACACGAACACGATGTTCGCGAAGACGGTCCCCGGCTTCCAGGAGGTCCGCAACAAGGTCTTCACCTACCGCGAGCTCGTCAAGCGCTCGCTGTGGCACCCGCGCACCGGCGCCCCGGGCACGTTCTCGTACTCCAACACCAACTTCGTCGTCGCCGGCATGCTCATCGAGAAGCTGACCGGCCACTCCGTACGGACGGAGTACGAGAACCGCATCTTCAAGCCGCTGAAACTGCGCGACACCTTCTACGTCCACCCCGGCACGCGGATCCCCGGCCGCCACGCCAGGGGCTATCTCGCCCCGGACCAGAAGGACGCGCCCCTGGTCGACGCGACCGAACAGACGATGTCCTGGGCTCAGAGCTCGGGTGCGATCATCTCCACCACGCAGGATCTGAACACGTTCCTCTCCGCCCTGCTCGGCGGCCGGCTGACCTCGCCGGCGCAGCTGCGGCAGATGGAGCGCATGGTGCCGGTCAGCCGCACTCAGGGGTACGGACTGGGGCTGGGGCGCCGCGACCTGTCCTGCGGAGTCTCGGTGTACGGGCACACGGGCGTCGTCCAGGGCTACTACACGTACGCGTTCGCCACGAAGGACGGCCGGCGCAGCTTCACGGCGGTGGCCACCACGTCCAACAACGTTGCCGTGCTCAACACGATGCAGGGCTCGCTGGAGTCCGCGTTCTGCGGCAAGCAGTCGAAGCCGCGGCGTGCCGCACAGCCCGTCGAGCGCTACGAGGACATCGCTCCCGGGATTGCCCGGGACTGAGCCGGCGGGAACCCGGCCGCCCCGGTGGACGTTGTCCGGTGGAGCCCATCGAGGCGTGAGCGACGACACCGGGGCGGCGGGATGAGCGAGTTGGTGCCCGGGGGCAACATGCCCCTTCCGGACGGTGCCATCACCGTCCGGGTGCCCGGCCCCTTCGACGTGTCCGCGCTGATCACGGACGACGGGGGCAGGGTCCGCGGCGACGGCGACTTCGTGTTCTACAACCAGCCCTCAGCCCCGGGCGCCCGACTCGCCGGCGACACCCTCACCGTGGACCCGCTGAGGCTGCGCCCGGGAGCCACCAGGGTCACGGTGGTGATCAGCCCGGCCGAGCCCGGCACTCCCCTGCTCCGCCTGCCCGCGCCCACGCTCCACGTCTCGTCCCCCGCCGGCCGCCCACTCGCCCGCTTCACCCCGCCGCGCCCGGGCCAGGAGACGGTGCTGCTGCTCGCGGAGATCTACCGGCGGGGCGGCGGCTGGAAGCTGCGGGCCCTGGGGCAGGGCTACGCCGACGGGCTCGCCGGGCTTGCGCGGGACTTCGGCGTGGACGTCCTCGACGAAGGGACCGGGACGGCGACGGCCCCCGGGGCGGAGCCCGGGTCTGCGACGCGAGGGGCTTCCCGGGGCCGTGCCCCGGCCCCGACACCGGCGTCCCCACCCGCGCCGTCGGCCCGGCCGTCCCGCCCCACTGCCCCGGCGGCACCGCGCGCCGGAACCTGGCCGACGCCCTCGACACCGCCGGTCCCGCAGGCCCGCTCCCACTCCCCCGCCATGGGCGCGCCGGACTCCCCCGCTCCGGACGGCTTCCTCAGCCTGGTCAACTCCGCCCGTGCCGCGGCCGGGTCCCCGCCCGTCGCCCTCGACGCCCGTCTGACCTCGGCGGCCCGCGCCCACGCCGGTGCCATGGCCTCGGCGGGCCGCCTCGCCGTCGAAGGCGGAGACGGCCTCTCCCTCTACCAGCGCGTCACCGCCGCCGGGTACACGTATCTCACCGTCGGCGAGCACCTGGTCTCCGGCCCGCGTACGTCCGCCGAATTCGTCGAGTACTGCCTGAGCGAGGAGCAGCCCGGCCGCATCCTGCGCGAGCGGGCCTTCCTGCATGCCGGGCTGGCGTACGTCGGCGACGGCCCGTCGGGAGACATCTACTGGACCGCGCTGTGGGCCAGGCCGCTCACCCCGGGCGACCTGGCGCGGACGGTGTCCGAGGTCGTCGCGCTCACCAACCGGGAGCGCGCCGGCGCCGGTCTGCCGCCCCTGGCCACCGACCCCCTGCTCGCCACCGCGGCTCAGGCACACAGCGCGGACATGGTGGCCCGCGCCTTCTACTCGCACACCTCACCAGAAGGAAGCCGGCCCTGGGACCGGGCCGCCGCCGCGGGGGCACGACGGCGCTCGATCGGCGAGAACATAGCCTGCGGCCAGCGTTCCCCCGCCGAGGTCGTGGACGGCTGGATGAACAGCCCCGGCCACCGCGCCAACATCCTCGAACCCGACTTCACCCACATCGGGATCGGCTTCGCGGGCGGCGGCCCGGCAGGCACGTACTGGACCCAGCTGTTCGGCGCCTGACCACCGGAAACCGACCCTTCCCGCGATCTTGGCGGAACGCAATCCTCCGGGACAGGATGCCCGCATGAAGGGTTCTCTCTTTTCCAGCGAGCACATGGTCCAGCCGGCCACCGCGCCCGGCATGACGATCGAGAACGCCAAGTGCGTCAAATACGCGGTGAACGGCGAGATGCTCGCCCGCCAGGGCGCGATGGTCGCCTACCGCGGCAACCTCCAGTTCGAGCGCAAGGGCCAGGGCGTGGGCGGCATGCTCAAGCGCGCGGTCACCGGGGAGGGGCTGCCGCTGATGGCGGTGCGCGGGCAGGGCGAGGCCTGGTTCGCGCACGAGGCGCAGAACTGCTTCATCGTCGAGGTCGACCCCGGTGACGAGTTCACCGTCAACGGCCGCAACGTCCTGTGTTTCGACACCTCGTTGTCGTACCGGATCGCGACGGTGAAGGGCGCGGGCATCGCCGGCGGCGGCCTGTTCAACAGTGTCTTCACCGGCCAGGGCCGGCTGGGTCTGGTGTGCGAGGGCAATCCGCTGGTCATCCCGGTCTCGCCGCAGTTCCCTGTGTACGTCGACACGGACGCGGTGGTCGGCTGGACGACCGGTCTGCAGACCTCCCTGCACCGTTCGCAGTCCATCGGATCGATGCTGCGCGGCGGCAGCGGGGAGGCCGTGCAGTTGATGCTGCAGGGCGACGGATACGTGGTCGTACGGCCGAGCGAGGCGACGCCGCAGAAGGCCCAGCAGCACTGAGCCCCATGGAGTGATCTGCGCCTCAGGAGCAACCTCTCCGGCGCCGACGACGTCTTGATCCCCAACAGGTGACGCCCTGACTCACGGGTCAGGGCGCATTTTTCGACCTCTATACACACCATGTATACGCACAATGTATAGATGGGGTGTATACCGGCCACCGAAAGGGATCCATGTACGGCAAGGCATTCGCCCCGGAATACCAGGGCGCCCTGACCACCCTCTCCGTGAACTCCTCACTGACCGACGTACTGGCCGCCGGCACACGGGAGTTGAGAGCGGCCGAGCGAGCCGGGCGGCACGCGGAGGTGGCCCGCTCCGGCCTCGCGGTCGCCGAGGCGCACCGCCGGCTGGGACAGGTCGGGGACGCCGACCGGGCGTGGAAGGCCAGCTACCGCGCGGCCCGGGCGGCCGGGGACACGGCGGCGATGGCGTGGGCGCTGTGGAGCGGCGGCACCCTGGCCCGGCAGCGCGGCGCCTTCCCGCTGGCCTGGCGGCTGCTGGGCCTCGCGGCCGAACTCGGCGAACGCGGCGGCGACGTCGTCGTACGCGGCTACTCCCTCGCGGGACTCGCTGAGACCGGCCGCATCCAGGGCGACTACCAGGCCGTGCGCCGGCTGCACGAACAGCTGCTGGCGGAGGCCCGGCGGCGCGGCGAGGCGCGGCACACGGTGTGGGCTCTGGAGGGCATCGCGCAGATCCACCGCAACACGGGTGAGTACGACACCGCGTACGCGCTGTTCGAGGAGGCGGCCGGGATAGCCGCGCGCGCCGACGACCGGCGCGGGCACGCCTGGGCGCTGCGCGGCCTCGCCGACCTCGTGTCCGTGCGGGACGGGAACGTCGAGCGTGCGCTGACGCTGCTGTCCGAAGCGGAGACGACCTGCCGGACGATGAAGCTGTCCAGCGCGCTGGCCTACAACCACAAGATGCGCGGCAACGTCCTGTACCGGGCGGGGCGCTGGGCCGAGGCCCGGGACCTGTACGAGCAGGCTCTTGCGGAGTTCCGTGCGATGAGCGAGCCGCGCGGCCAGGCGCTGGCGCGGCTGGGGCTGGCCAAGTCCCTGGCCCGGCTGGGCCGCGACCGCGCCGAGACAGCTGCCGAACTCGCCGACCTGGCCGTCGAGTTGGAGCGGATCGGGCTGCGGCATGCGCGGGAGATGGTGGCGCGGGCGCAGCAGGAGTTCGGCGTGACTGCGGAGGTCGTACGGTGACGGCGCTTCCCTCGACCCTGCGGGCGCCGACCGAGGCACCCCAAGTCCTGCGCCGTTGCCGCGAGTTGGTACGCCCCGCGCTGGTGGAGGCCGTGGGGCGCATGCATCCGTGGGTGGGCGAGATGGCCGCCTATTCCTTCGGCTGGTGCGAGGTGGGCGGTGCGCCGACCGGCGGGTCCGGCGGGAAGGGCGTGCGGCAGGCGCTGGCCGTGCTCGGAGCCGAGGCTGCGGGCGCGGACGGGCGGGCCGGGGTGCCCGCGGCGGTCGCCGTGGAGCTGGTGCACACCTTCTCCCTCCTGCACGACGACATCATGGACGGCGACGCGGCCCGGCGCCGCCGCCCCACCGTGTGGAAGGCGTACGGCACCGGGCCGGCCGTCCTCGCGGGCGACGCGCTGTTCGCGCTGGCCGTGGAGACCCTCGCCGCGGCACCCGGCGGGCCGCAGGCGGTGCGGGTGCTGTCGGCGGCGCTGGGTGACCTGGTGCGCGGTCAGGCGGACGACCTGCTGTTCGCCACGCGCCCGTGGGCGGGGCCGCAGCGGGTGCGAGTGGAGGAGTACCGGGCGATGGCCGAGCACAAGACGGGCGCGCTGCTCGGCTGCGCCGCCTCGGTCGGTGCCCTGCTCGGCGGCGCGGCGCCTTCGGTGGTCGAGGCTCTCGACCGTGCCGGGCGGCACCTCGGGATCGCCTTCCAGGCCGTCGACGACGTCCTGGGCATCTGGGGCGACCCCGCGGTCACCGGGAAGCCCGTGCACGGCGATCTGCGGGAACACAAGAAGACGTTCCCGGTGCTGGCCGCACTCGGCTCCGGCGCCCCCGCGTCCCGTCGGCTCGCCGCGCTTCTGGACTCCGGCGGGGAGCCCGGGGAGGCGGCCGCGCTGATCGACACGCTGGGCGGCCGGACGGAGGCGCTGGCCGAGGCGCGAGCGCACATCGCCGCGGTGGAGGCGGCTCTGGCCGACGTGGCCCTGCCGGCACGGCCGGTGGAGGAGCTGCGGTCCTTGCTGGAGTATCTGATGCTGCGGGATCTCTGAGGCGCCGGCGGCGCCCGCTCGCGGTGCGCCGCCGGCCTTCGCCTGCCACGAGACGCCAAAGTGTTTGACCTACGCCGTCTCCGGCGGCAGGGTGCGAAGGGGTGCGGGCCCTCGTCTCCCCCGTACCGGGAAGGGTGACTGTCTTGATCGGGATCTCCGAGGTCGAATCCGCGGCCGAGCTCATCGCCGGGCACGTCGTGCGTACGCCGACGCTGCCGAGCCCGGGCCTGGCCGCCCTGCTCGGAGTCCCGGTCACCGTCAAGCTGGAACTGCTGCAGCGCACCGGTTCGTTCAAGGCGCGCGGGGCCATGGCGAAGCTGCTCTCGCTGAGTGCCGGTGAGCGGGCCGCCGGAGTCGTGGCGGTCAGCGGCGGCAACCACGGGATCGCCCTCGCGGTCATGGCAGCCGCCCTCGATGTGAAGGCCACGGTGGTCATGCCGCGCTCGGCACCCGCCCGCGCGGTCGAGATCGCCGAGGCCGCGGGAGCGTCGGTACGGCTGACGGATGCCATGGACGAGGCGTTCGCGCTGATGAAGCGGCTGCAGGAGGAAGGGCTGACGCTGGTCCATCCCTTCGACGACCCGGTGGTGGTCGCCGGGCAGGGCACCGTCGGCCTCGAGTTCGCCGCCGACGCGGGTGACGTCACCGATGTGCTCGTCAGCATCGGGGGCGGCGGACTGATCTCCGGCGTCGCGACGGCGCTGCGCGACCGCCGGCCCGAGGTGCGGATCTGGGGCGTGGAGACCGAGGGCGCCCAGGCCATGTCGGAGGCGCTGGCGGCCGGCGGCCCGGTGCCCGTCGCCCTGTCGTCCGTCGTGAGCACCCTCAGCGCCCCCTCCGTTTCGCAGCTGACCTACGACCATGTGTCCGCGCTGGTCCACGAGGTGCTCGTGGTTCCGGACCGGGAGGCGGTGCAGGGCACGCTCGACCTCGCCGACCATGCCAAGGTGTGGGCAGAACCCGCGGCCGGCTGTCTGCTGCCCGCGGCCCGGCAGGTCCTGGAGCGGGTCGGTGAGGGCGCACGGCTCGGACTGGTCGTGTGCGGGGGCAACGCGACGACCGGCGATGTCATGGGGTGGGCGGAACGCTTCGGAGTGCGCTGAGTTCGAGTCGTTTCCCGGTGAACGCACCCCACCGAATGGCTTTCTTGAAATCCGGTCGGGGTCAGGGGACTTCCGCGAATTGGGCGAACCGCTCATGAACAAATGGCCGCGGGCGCCGATGATTTGCGGATCCTTTGAACACACCCCGTCGTGCTCCCCGTACCTCTGTGAAAGCTGAGATGCAGGGGTACGACGAGGGATGGCCATGGTCAAGGCGCATGTCTTCACGCACGAGTTGGTCGCCGGAAGGTACCGGCTCGTCGATGTCGTCCACCAGGAGACGAACCGCATCTGCTGGTACGGCAAGGACGTCAACGTCGGGCGGGCCTATCTCCTCACCCAGATCGCGCTCCCGGTCGACCCGGACGCCGAGGCCGCGCCCCGTGCGACCGCCCGTGTCATCCGCATGTCCGAGACCATGGGGCTGATGTGCCCCGGCGCGGTCGCGACGGTCGTCGACGCCGTGGAGCAGGACGGCACGCTGTGGACCGTGACCGAATGGATCGACGGGACGCCCCTGAGCGAACTCGTCGCCCAGCAGGGCACGTTCAACTATGTGCGGGCGGCCCGTATCGGGCTGGAGCTGCTCGATGTGCTGGAGGCGGCGCACAGCGAGGGCATCACGCACGGCGAACTCAGCCCCGGCCAGGTCTATGTACAGGAAAGGGGTGGCGTCGTGGTCGCCGGCTTCGGTCTGGCCGGCGCGACCCTGGCCCCGAGGCTCTCCGCGCCGTCATACGCCTCCCCCGAGCAGGCCCGTGACGAGCGCATCGGGCCGGCGGCCGACCTGTGGGCGCTGGGCGCGATTCTCTACACGATGGTCGAGGGACGCCCTCCGTTCCGGGACCGGGACCGGCCCGAGGCCACCTTGAAGGGCGTGGACCGGCTTCCGCTGCGCACCCCGGTGCACGCCGGCCCCCTCACCCCGACCGTGCAGGGGCTGCTCCGCAAGAACTCCAGGGAGCGGTTGACCCGTTCTGTGGTGCGCGAGGCCCTCACCCGCGTCCTGACCGAGGACCCCGACACGCTCTCGGCCAACGTGGCGCGGCCCCGGCTGCGCGGTGTCTACACCGCCGCCTGCCATGCCGCCCCCGGCTGGAGCAGACGCACCATGGCCCTCGGGACCGCGCTGGCCGTCGTGACCGTGACGGCCGCCGTGCTGGCCGCCACCGATCAACTGCCGGGCACCGGCACGTCCTCGGCCGACACCGCGCCGAAGCCGTCGGTGTCCGCCACCGCGTCCGCCACGCCGCCGGACAGCCGCACCGACGGCAAGAGGTCCAGCCCGCCCGCGACACCCACGCCGACCGCATCACGGACGACCTCCGCGCCCTCGCCCTCGCCCTCCTCCCCCTCCTCCTCCGCGTCGGCCGGCGCGCTGCCGCCGGGTTTCCACCGCTACACCGCACCCGAGGGTTTCTCCGTCGCCCTCCCCAAGGACTGGAAACGGGTGCACACCTCGCGCGTCGGCGACCTCTCGACCCGCGTGACCTTCGGCGCGGACGGCGATCCCCGCACCCTGGCGATCACCTACAGCACCGTCGTGGGCCCCGACCCGGTCGCCGTCTGGCGCGACGACGTCGAACCCCAGCTGGAGAAGGACGGCGGCTTCCAGCGGATCGGCGAGATCAAGGCCACGACCTACCAGGGCCACAAGGCCGCCGACATGGAGTGGCTCTCCGATGCCGACGGCACGCGGGTGCGCACCTTCGGGCGCGGTTTCCTGCTCGGCGGCGGCCGTGGCTTCTCGCTGCGCTGGACGACTCCGGCCGCCGACTGGAACGACGCCGCGAACCGGCAGGCGCTGGACACCTTCCTGCGGACCTTCCGGGTGACGTCAGGCTGAGGTCCGGGACGCGCGCATCGCGCGCAGTGGGGGGCTGTGCAGCGGAGTGGTGTGCCAGCGCGCCGTGAAGGTGCGCTCCGGCAGCGAGCACGTCACGGTCAGCCGGTGCGGGGTCTCCAGGAACACGACGTCCACGGCGAGGGTGTCCGCGTCGGTCCATCCGCCGCTCACGGCGGTCGGCAGCGGCTCGCCGGTGACGGTCCAGTCGCCCTCCCCGACCCGCAGGCCGAGCTCGTGCCCGTCCTCGGTGAGGCGCAGGGTCCAGCCGTCCGCGCTCCTCGTCACCACGGCCCCCGTCAGCCTCGGCTGGTCCGCGCAGACACCGCCGTACGGCGTGAACTCGGCGCCCGCCCAGTCCTGCGTCCGCTCCCGCGGTGCGGGCTTTCCCGCGGCCAGGGGCAGCGCGAGCCGCGTCAGCCGCTCCCGCAGGGCCGTGTCCTCGTGTTCGCGCCCCGGCAGCGCTGCGGGGGCGAAGGCAGGCAGAAGGTGCCGCCAGACAAGATCGAGCAGCTGCTGCATCTGCTCGGTCGCCGCGGTGGTCGCGATCACGGCGTCGTGCTCGGGCAGCACCAGGCAGAACTGCCCGTACGCGCCGTCGCCGCGGTAGCCGTGCCGGGAGGTCCAGAACTGGAAGCCATAGCCCTGCTGCCAGTCGGACCGCGCTCCCGCGGCCGTACCGTCGCCGTTGGCGATGTGCGGGCGCGTGGCCTCGGCCACCCACCCCGCGGGCAGCAGGCGCCGCCCCTCCCACACCCCGTCCTGCAGATACAGCTGGCCGAGCCGGGCGATCGCGTCGGTGCTGGCGTGCAGCCCGCTGAAGCCCAGTTCGCGGCCGGTCCGGTCGCGCAGCCAGGCCGCCTCGCCCACTCCGAGCGGGTCCAGCAGCCGCGGGCGCAGGTACTCGGTCAGCGGCTGACCCGTGACACGCTGCACGATCGCGGAAAGGGTGTAGGTGGTGGGCTGGTTGTAGGCGAAGACGGTCCCCGGCTCCCGCTCGGGCGGCAGCAGCAGGAAGCCGCGCACCAGGTCCGCAGGGTCGGTGGCGAGCGCCCGGTCGAGGGTCTCGGCCTCGTGCCCGCTGGCCATCGACGCCACGTGCGGTACCAGCATCGCGCGGCTGCGCGGATCGGTGATGTCGGCGTCGAACTCGGGAAAGTACGAGATCACCGGGTCGTCGAAGCGCAGCAGGCCCTCACCGGCGGCGATCCCGGCGGCCGTCGCCGTGAAGCTCTTGCTGAGGGAGTACAGCAGCTGCGGTCGTTCCAGGGTGTACGGCGCCCACCAGCCTGAGGCCACGAGCCGGCCGTGCCGCATGATCATCAGGCTGTGCGGTTCGATGTCCGCAGCGGCTTCGAGGGCGTCGAGGAAGGCATGGACACCGGTGGAGTCGACACCTTGGGCGGCGGGGCTGCCGACGGGCAGCGGGCGAGCGCTCATGAGGGCATCCTCCCTGGTGATCGGCGCCCGATCGAGGGCTGTTTTCCGCTGCCCGTACCGGGGACTCGGCGGTCATGGTGCAAATCGGATACACGATGATGACCGAGCAGGCCGGCCCCCGTGACCTTGTCGACCATCTGGTGCGGGCCGAGGGCGCCGGCTACGACTTCTCCGTGACCTCGGACCACTACTTCCCCTGGCTGCGCTCGCAGGGGCACTCGCCGTACGCGTGGAGCGTGCTGGGCGCGGCGGCGCAGGCGACCTCGCGCATTCCGCTGATGACGTATGTGACGTGTCCGAGCGTCCGCTACCACCCGGCGGTGGTGGCGCAGAAGGCGGCCACGATGCAGTTGCTGTCCGAGGGCCGCTTCCGGCTGGGGCTGGGCTCCGGCGAGAACCTCAACGAGCATGTGGTGGGAGGTGGTTGGCCGTCCGTCGACGTGCGCCACGAGATGCTGGAGGAGGCGGTGGAGATCATCCGGGCGCTCTTCAAGGGCGGCCATGTCAACCACCGCGGCACGCACTTCGACGTGGAGTCGGCCCGGCTGTGGGACCTGCCGGACGAACCGCCGCCCATCGGAATCGCCGTCTCCGGCGAGCAGTCCTGCGCCCTCGCGGGCAGGCTCGCCGACCTGGTCATCGCCACCGAGCCCAAGGCGGGCCTGCTGACCGCGTTCGACCAGCACGGCGGTGCGGACAAGCCGCGCGTGGGCCAGCTGCCCGTCTGCTACGACCCGGACCGGGACACGGCGGTGAAGCGTGCGCACGCGCAGTTCCGCTGGTTCGGCAACGGCTGGAAGGTCAACTCCGAGTTGCCGCACCCGGATGCGTTCGAGTCGGCGACCCAGTTCGTCACCCATGACGACGTCGCGTCCGCGATCCCGTGCGGCGACAACCCGGACGACTTCGTCGAGGCCGTACGCCCGTACGCCGAGGCCGGCTTCGGGGAGGTCGCGCTGGTGCAGATCGGCGGCGAGTCCCAGCCGGCGTATCTGGACTGGGCGGAGAAGACGCTGCTGCCGACGCTGCGGGACGCGTTCGGCTGATCGCGAAAGTCCGGCGGACGGGTCCGGATAGGCTGCCGGTCTGCACTTCTGCAGTCCGACCAGCTTTGCACAGGAGAGTCGTCCGTGACCCTAGCGATCGTCCCGTCCGAGTCGTCCCCCGTCCCGCTGTCCGACCTCGTCGCGCGGGACGCGCGCGAGTTCGGGGTGTATGCGCGGACCGGAGGGTGGGCCTTCGGCCTGATGGTGGCGCGCAGCGTACGGCCCGGTGGGCAGGGCGCGGAGGAGACGCCGAAGGTGTCCGCGAAGGAGTTCGCGGAGCTGGCCGGGTGCTCCCCCGAGCGCGTCATGCGCTACTACAAGGCCTGGGACCGGGCGGCCGACGACGGCATGGTTCCGCACTTCGAGGCGCTGGCGCCGGGCCAGGAGGTGGAGCTGCCGGACGCGGACGTGTGGCTGAGCTACTACGTGTCCCGCAACAGCGCGACCTCCGAGCGCGGCACCGCCATCGCGGAGGCGGCCGAGGCGGAGGGCATCCGGCCGACGAAGGCGCTGGAGGTCGCCGAGAACCCCACCGCCCTGCGTGCCGCGATCCTCGCCGACCCCTCCACCGCCCGGGCGGCCCGCCAGGCACTGCTCGACCGGGTCCGTGAGGACCCGGAGCTGCAGGCCGAGCTGGCGCGGGACGTCGTGCGCACGGACGACCTGAAGAAGGCCGTGGCCACCGAGAGCCGGGCCGCCGACCGGATCGGCTATGTGCGGCAGATCGCCGAGTCGGGGCAGGTCAAGACGCCGGCGGGGCAGACCATCGAAGCGCCGGTCGACCTGCGCCAGGAGGCCGAGCGGCATCTGTCGCTCATCGACGAGCTCGAGGACCACGAGGACACCGGCGAGTGGGCCGGCGAGGCCTACGAGACCATGAAGTCCCTCGTCGCCGAAGCGGTGGAGGCCGATCCCGAACTGCGTGTGCAGGAGCGGCGGACGAAGTTCTACAGCAGTCTGCAGAAGGCCACGAAGGCGTTCGAGGAGCTGACGTTCGACGATGTGCAGGACTTCGTCGAGGACGACATGGTCCAGCGCCTGGAGGAGCTCCAGCAGGCCATCGTCATGTGCCTGAGCGCCTTGCGCGGCGACAAGGGCTGAGGATCCGGGCCCGGGCGGGGCTGAGTGGCCGCACTCATGCCTCGCCCACCCGCTCGACCGGCAGCCCGACGCAGTGGATGTCACTCCGTATCGCGGCGCCGGGCCCACAGCGGCACCCCGTACCAGCACAGCGCGTACCACGCGACCACGGCCGTGACGATCCAGGTCACGGACCCGTTGTGGGTGGCGACCCGCAGGATCAGCACCAGTGAGGAGGTCATGGTGGCGAGCAGGAGCGCCAGGCCGACGAAGGTCATCCGGGAGGCCCACTCGACGGCCTGCGGCTTGACCCGCCGCCCGGACACCAGGCGGTGCAGGGAGACGGGCCCGATCAGCGCGCCGGTCGCGGCGGCGCCGAGCACCACGGTCACGATGTAGATGGTCTTGTCGGTGTGTGTCAGCGAGTCGTACTTCTGCTGGAACACCACGGTGAGCAGGAAACCGAACAGGATCTGCACCCCGGTCTGGGCGACCCGGACCTCCTGGATCAGCTCACCCCACTTCCGGTCGGCTCTCTCCTCCTCGGTCTCGTGCCGCCCCCACTCGTTCACTTCTGCTCTGCTGTTTGTGGCCGGCAAGGTTCCTCCCGGCTCGATCGCCCCGGACGTCTGTCCTGCTCCGGGTTCCCTGTTCGCGCGGGATTGACCGGGCGGTGCGCAATCGGCCCCGGTTTGGGCGATCAACGGGCGGTTACACGGAGCGCATGGCGTACGACGACCACCCGAGGAGTCCGACGACCATGTCCGGCACCGAGCTCACGGTCACCGTCAGCGGCGGCACCGCCGCGGACGCACGCGCGGTTCTGCGGGTCCTGGAGCCCGCCTTCGGAATGCCGAAGGAGGAGCTTCCCGCCGACGACGAGGTCACCGTCCACACGGCGAGGTTCGAACACGATCCGGCAGGCCGCCCGTCCGAGGCCGCTCCCGCCGGCCGTCTGTCCGGGGCGGTGACCCTGACCGTGCAGGGCTCCCCGGTGGCGGTCGCGCAGGCGCGCGAGACGCTCACCCAGGCCTTCACCGCCCAGGACCAGGGCTCGGTCTCCGGCGACCAGGAGCAGGAGTGGCAGCTGCTCCTGGAGCCGTGAGCCGATGGCCGCGTTACCAGCGGGCTTCCACCTGGTCCTTGATCCGGCGGTCGTAGAGGTCGCGGATCGCGGTGAGTGTCTCGTCCGTGAGCGGCGGCAGCTTGGCGGCGGCCGCGTTGGCACGGGCCTGCTCGGGTGAGCGGGCGCCGGGGATCACGGTGGTCACGCCGGGCTGCTGCACGATCCAGCGCAGCGCGAGCTGGGCCGGGGTGTACCCCTCGGGTGCGAGCGCGGAGAACTCGGCGGCGGCCTCGACGCCCGTCGTGTAGTCGACGCCGGAGAAGGTCTCGCCGACGTCGAAGGCCTCGCCGTGCCGGTTGTAGGCGCGGTGGTCGTTCTCGGGGAAGACGGTGTCCTTGGTGTACTTGCCCGACAGCAGACCGGAGGCGAGCGGGACACGGGCGATGATGCCGACGCCGGCCTCCTGCGCGGCCGGGAGTACCTCGCGCAGCGGCTTCATGCGGAAGGCGTTGAGGATGATCTGGACGCTCGCCACGTTCGGCCGGGCGATCGCGGTCAGCGCCTCGGCGCAGGTCTCCACGCTGACTCCGTAGGCCGCGATGCGCTCCTCCTCGACCAGGGTGTCCAGGGCGTCGAACACCTCGTCCGTGGAGTACACGGGCGTGGGCGGGCAGTGCAGTTGTACGAGGTCGATGCGGTCGACCCCGAGGTTGCGCCGTGAACGGTCGTTCCAGGCACGGAAGTTGTCGAGGACGTAGTTCTCGGGGATCTGCTCGACGCGCCGGCCCATCTTCGTGGCGACCAGCACATGCAGGTCCGGCCTGCCGCTGAGGAACGCTGCGATGGTCTGCTCGCTGCGCCCGTCGCCGTACACGTCGGCGGTGTCGAAGAAGGTCACCCCCGACTCGGCCGCCGCCTCCAGCACCGCCAGGGCTTCCTTGTCGTCGACGTCTCCCCAGTCGGCGCCCAGTTGCCATGTGCCCAGACCGACGACGGATGCGTGCTGACCCGACCTACCGAATGTGCGCTCGTCCATGGCGTCAGTCTGTCATTCGTCACGCCTGTGCGCGGAACCGGCCACTCCGGAGCGCCACCTAGGAAACATTCACTCGGACGAGTGACGGTGTTGGACAGGAAGCCTGGATGTGTCAACGGCCCCCTAGCGTGAACCCGTGACTGATTGTTCAGCGAGCAACTTATCGTCCGGGCCGTCCGAGAACACGTCGTTGAGCCGTCGCGGCTTCCTGGCGGGCGCGGCGGCGCTGGCCGCCGTCCCCGTGCTGATCGCGGCCGATCCGGCGGTCGCCGCGCAGGAACTGCCGGACTTCCCGGCGGATGTCGCCCTGTACCGCTCGGCGTACCGCAACTGGGTCGGTGAGATCACCGCGGACGGGCTGTGGGCCTGCGCCCCGGCCGACGCGGATCAGGTGGTCGAGGTCGTCAACTGGGCCTGGCGGCACGGCTGGAGGGTACGCGCCCGGGGTTCCGCGCACGGCTGGTCGCCGCTGACGATCACCGAGGGCACCGCCTCGGACGCTCCCGTTCTCCTCGTGGACACCGCCTCTCATCTCACCGGCCTCGCCCTGAAGTCGGCGACCGCGGTACGTGCCGGCACCGGCGTCACGATGGAGGCCCTGCTCACCTACCTGGAGGAGCACGGCCTGGGGGTCACCGCCGCGCCCGCTCCCGGTGATCTCACCCTGGGCGGCGCGCTCGCCATCGACGCGCACGGCACGGCCGTACCGGCGCAGGGCGAGCAGCGACCGCCCGGGCACACCTACGGCTCGCTCAGCAATCTGGTGCTGTCACTGACGGCGGTCGTGTGGGACGAGAGCTCCGGCGCGTATGTGCTGCGGACGTACGAGCGCGACGAGGCGGACTCGGCCGCGCTGCTCACCCACCTGGGCCGGGCGCTGGTGACGGAGGTCGTGCTGCGGGTGGGCGCGAACGCCAATCTGCGGTGTGTGAGCCGTACGGACATCCCGGCCGCCGAACTCTTTGCGGCGCCCGGCACCGAGGGGCGCACTCTCGCGAGTTACCTCGAAACCTCGGGGCGGGTGGAGGCGATCTGGTTCGCCTTCACCGAGTTCCCGTGGTTCAAGGTGTGGAGCGTGGCGCCGACGCGGCCGCTCACCTCGCGGCATGTGACATCGCCGTACAACTATCCGTTCTCCGACAACGTCCCGACCGTGGTGGCGGACCTGGTCGGGCGGATGACCTCGGACGCGGCCTGGTATCTGGCCCCGGTGCTGGGCAAGGCGCAGTACGACGTGGCGGCGCTCGGGCTGGTGGCGACGCTCGCCGCCGACATCTGGGGGCCGTCCAAGAACACCCTGCTCTACATCAAGCCGACGACGCTGCGGGTGACCGCGAACGGCTACGCCGTACTCACCATGCGGGCCCAAGTTCAGCGCGTGGTAGCCGAGTTCACGTCCTTCTACCGCGAGCGGCTCGCCGCGTACGCTGCGCTGGGCCGCTTCCCGGTGAACGGTTCGGTGGAGATCCGGGTGACCGGCCTCGACGACCCGGCCGATGCCGGACTCGACGGTGCCCGCGCCCCGTTGCTGTCGGCGCTGCGGCAGAGCGACACGCACCCGGAGTGGGACACGGCGGTGTGGCTGGACGTTCTGACGCTGCCGGGCACGCCGTACGCGGAGGCCTTCCTGCGCGAGCTCGAGCAGTTCCTGCTGCGCACGTTCGACGGGGAGCACGCGCTCACCCGGGTCGAGTGGTCCAAGGGCTGGGCCTACACGGACGAGGCCGCCTGGAGCGACGAGCAGGTGCTGGGCACGACGGTGCCCGCGTCGCTGGGCGAGGCGGCCTGGGGGCAGGCGGCCGGCATCCTGGACCGCCTCGACCCGCACCGCGTCTTCGGCAACGGGTTCCTGGACCGGTTGCTGCGTTGAGCGGTGCCGTTGCGGGACACCCCTGAGTCGGCAGGAACAGGAGGCCGCACCCTGGGCGCGCTCGGGCCCCGTCCGCGCACCGGCGCCTGATCGTGCCGGGCCTTGGGGGCACCGAGGCGGCTCTCGGCGTCGGCGCCGACGGATGCGGTCGGTTTCGGTTCGCCGCCGGCGGCGGTGTCCGAGTTCGCCGGGCTCTTCCCGTGTGCCGGTCCTGTGGAGCAGCCGGTGGCCGGCCGTGCCCCGGCTCGGTGAGCCCGACCGCTTCGTGGCTACGGCCGCCGGGTTCCGCCCGGTGTGAGGTGCGCCTGGAGCGCGGGTGCGTAACGGTCCACGGTCTCCTCCAGTGCGGCGCCCCGCACATGAGTGCCGCGCGCGATGCCGTACATCACCCCCAGGCCCAGCAGGTGCGCGACGGCCAGCTCGGCGCGCAGGCCCGCTTCGGGGCCGTCGAGGCGTGCGGTGAGTCGGTCGGTGACCTGGGTGCGGAAGTTGGCCCGCAGGATGTCGCCCTGGGCGCCGTGCAGGGGCGCGAACACGATCCGCAGGAGCGGGTCGGCGCCCTGCTGCGACTGGCTGACCAGCACATGGCGGACCATGTGCCGGCCGAGCTCGTCCAGCGGAGCGTCGAGCAGGGCCTCGGCGTCGGTCTCGAAGGACATGACGCGGGCGAAGAGGGCGTCCTTGTTGCCGAAGTACTTCAGGATCAACGGCGCGCTGACACCGGCCCGTTCGGCGACCGCCTTGAGCGTGATGTCGGCGTGGGCGTGGCGGGCCAGCAGGTGGCGGGCCGCCTTGAGGATGGCCGCCTTCGTCGCCTCGGCGTCCCGGCGGGCGGGCGCGGAGGTGGCGGGGGGAGTGCTCACGGCACTCATGCTCCCTCCAGCGCCTCGTCACGGGGATCCTGGGTCCGCCCGCGGGCTCGGGGTGTCCCGCCCGTCGCGTCGCCCGGGATGGTCAGGGCCGCGGCGCCGGCCGTCAGGGCGACCGCGCCTGCGATGCCGAAGGCGAGCAGATAGCCGTGCAGGGTGGGCACGGGGGCTGAGCCCACCAGGCTGGTGTGGTGGACCAGTACGGCGGCGACGGCGGCGCTGGAGACGGCCTGGCCGATGGTGCGCATCAGGACGTTGACGCCGTTGGCGGAGGCGGTCTGCTCGGCCGGTACGGCACGCAGGATCAGGGTGGGCAGGGCCGAGTAGGCGAGGGTGGTGCCGGTCGACACCACCGTCGCGCCCAGGATGATCATCCAGAGGTCGCGGCTGTCGGCGATGCGCACCGCGTAGCCGCAGGCGATGACCGCGGCCCCGAGGGCGAGGGTGATGCGGGGGCCGCGGGCCGCGGAGATGCGGGCCGAGAGGGGGGAGAACAGCAGCATGGTGACGCCGCCGGGCAGCAGACACAGGCCGGTCTGCACGATCGACAGCCCGAGCCCGTACCCGGTGGCCTTGGGCGCCTGCACGAGCTGGGCGGTCACCAGGGAGTTGGCGTAGAAGGCGAACCCGGTGAACAGCGCCGCCACATGCGACAGGCCCACCCGCGGTCTGGACACCAGCCGCAGGTCGACCAGCGGGAGTTCGGTGCGCAGCTGCTGCCACCACCACAGGGCCAGTACGACGACGGCGCCGAGGAAGAGGCCGACGACACGCGCGCTCCCCCACCCCCACTGTCCGCCCTGCGAGACGCCCAGCAGCAGGCACACCAGTCCTGCGGCCAGACCCAGCGTGCCCGGTATGTCGAAGCGGCCGGGCTGCCGCACGGGCGACTCCTTCACCGCCCACCACACCCCCGTCACGCCGAGCGCGCCGAGGGCGCTGGTCAGCCAGAACATGGTGTGCCAGTCGGCGTACTGCACGACCAGCGCGGCCAGCGGCAGGCCCAGGGCGGCGCCGATGCCGACGGTGGAGCTCATCAGCGCCACCGCGGAGCCACGGCGCTCCGGCGGCAGCTCGTCGCGCAGGATGCTGATCGACAACGGCACCACGGAGGCGGCGGCGCCCTGCAGGGCGCGTGCGGCGATCAGGACGACGATGTCGGACGACAGGGCGCACATCACCGAGCCGACGGTCATCAGGACGAGCGCCGAGGTCAGCACCTTGCGCTTGCCGTACATGTCGCCGGCCCGGCCGAGCACCGGGGTGAGCACGGCACCGGACAGCAGGGTCGCCGTGACCATCCAGGAGACCGTGCCGGCCGAGGAGCCCGTCAGGCGCGGCAGATCGGGCAGGAGCGGTACGACGACGGTCTGCATGACGGCCATGAGGATGCCGCCGAACGCCAGCACCGGAATCGTGAGCCGGTCACGCAGGGCTCCCCTTCCGGCGGTGCGGGGTATCGGGCCTGGCTGGTCCATCGGCACTCCAGCGACGCTGCATCGAAAATACGGGTGAATGGCAATTCACCATAGCCGGTGAATTGCCATTCACCCAAGAGGGACGCCGGTCCGCGACGGCGGGTGCCCTTGGTCCGGTTACGGAGGCCGGGCGACCGGATCGCGTCAGCTTCCCGAGGTGAGGCAGGCCACTGACGGCGCGCTCACCCGCCAAGGACCACCCGGAACACCAGGGGCGGCCAGAAGGAATTTCCCCTTCCGGGCGTTGCGGGGCAGCCCCACGGCAAGATCATCTTGGTTCAGCCTTGTACAACATGTCGGCAATTGTCCTGATCACAGCCAACCGCTCTCGACGGATTTCTCCTGCTCTCGGCGGGGCCGATAGGCATTCCGGGTCGTCAACCGAACGCACCCTGGAGATCCCGTATGCCGGCCCTCACCCGACGCCGCGCGCTCACCGCGGCGGCCGCCCTCACCGCGGCCGCCGCCGCCCACACCGCCGCCGCCCCTGCCGCGACCGCCGCGGACCACCAGCACCCCGGCTCCCCCGAACCCTTCGACGAGGTCTACAAAGGCCGCCGGATACAGGGCCGGCCGGCCTCCGGGGGCGGTCACCACCACGGCATGAACTACGCCGTCCTCGTCGACGGGGTCGAACTGCACGTCATGCAGAACGCCGACGGCACCTGGATCAGCATCGTCAGCCACTACGCCCCGGTGCCCACGCCGCACGCGGCCGCACGTGCCGCCGTCGACGAACTGCAGGGCGCCCGGCTCCTCCCCTTCCCCGCCAACTGACCCGTCCCGCAAGCATCTTGGGAGCATCCGCACCATGACCGTCCGCAAGAACCAGGCGAGCCTGACGGCCGACGAGAAGCGGCGCTTCGTCGCCGCCGTCGTCGAACTCAAGCGCAGCGGCCGCTACGACACCTTCGTCACCACCCACAACGCCTTCATCCTCGGCGACACCGACAACGGCGAACGCACCGGGCACCGTTCGCCGTCCTTCCTGCCCTGGCACCGAAGATTCCTGCTGGAGTTCGAGAGCGCACTGCAGTCGGTGGACGCCTCGGTCGCGCTGCCCTACTGGGACTGGAGCACCGACCGCTCGCCGCGTTCCTCGCTGTGGGCACCGGACTTCCTCGGCGGCACCGGGCGCTCCCGTGACGGCCAGGTGATGGACGGCCCCTTCGCCGCGTCCGCGGGCAACTGGCCGATCAACGTGCGGGTCGACGGGCGTACCTTCCTGCGCCGCCAGCTCGGAGCGAACGTACGGGAGTTGCCGACCCGGGCCGAGGTCGAGTCGGTGCTGTCCACGGCGATATACGACATGCCGCCGTGGAACAGCGCCTCGGACGGCTTCCGCAACCATCTGGAGGGCTGGCGCGGCGTGAATCTGCACAACCGGGTCCATGTGTGGGTCGGCGGGCAGATGGCCACAGGGGTCTCCCCCAACGACCCCGTGTTCTGGCTCCACCACGCCTACATCGACAAGCTGTGGGCCGAGTGGCAGCGGCGCCACCCCGGCTCCGGCTATCTGCCGACCGGCGGAACGCCGGACGTGGTCGACCTCGACGAGACGATGAAGCCGTGGAACGACGTTCGGCCCGCCGATCTGCTGGACCACACCGCCCACTACACCTTCGACACCGACTGACGGCCGCGTCCGGGCGGTTTGCTCCGCAGGTCAGGGGTACCCGCGCCGGACGCAACCGATGTCAGAGCGAAGGAGGGGTTCACCCGTGTCGCAGGTCGAGGAATCCATCGAGGTCGGCGTCCCGGTGCACACCGCCTACAACCAGTGGACTCAGTTCGAGACGTTCCCCGAGTTCATGAACGGGGTGGACCGCATCGAACAGCGCACCGACACGCTCACGCACTGGGTGACCAGCGTCAACGGCGTGCACCGGGAGTTCGACGCGGAGATCACCGAGCAGATCCCGGACGAGCGGGTCGCCTGGACGACCGTCGCCGGTCAGGCCCGGCAGGCCGGGGCGGTGACCTTCCACCGCCTCGACGACAACCACACCAAGGTCATGCTGCAGATGGACTTCCATCCCGACACCGTCGCCGAACAGGTCGGCGACAAGCTCGGCTTCGTGAAGCGGCAGACCAAGGGCGACCTGGAGCGCTTCAAGAAGTTCATCGAGGCGCGCGGCCAGGAGACCGGCGAGTGGCGCGGCGTGGTCACCTGACCTGCGCCCGGTCCTGAACGGTGTGCCGTACGGCCCGGCCCTAACCGGCCTCCGCCGTACGGCACTCCGGGTGCCCCCAGCCCTGCCCGTTCTTGGCGATGGGCTCACCGGCCGCATAGGAACGGCCGCACAGGCAGCGGCCCGGGAACTTCGCCTTGATGGTGCGGGACGACGAGCCCGTACGCTGCCGGGACGCGGCCGGCTTGCGGCGCGGGGCGCTCGAGGACGGCGTGTCCGGGGAGGGCGGCGGCGCCGGTGAACCGAGGTCGCTGCCCGCGGGCTCCTGGACCTTGGCGGCCTGGCTGGCGGCGCGGTCGGCGAAGTCGTTGAGCGGGTCGCCGTCGACCTGGTGGGCGGGCACGTAGCGGAACTCGACCGTGCGGCCATCCAGCAGTTCGTCGATGCGGACGACCAGTTCCTGGTTGGCGACCGGCTTGCCGGCGGAGGTCTTCCAGCCGTTGCGCTTCCAGCCGGGCAGCCAGGTGGTGACGGCCTTCATGGCGTACTGCGAGTCCATGCGGACCTCGAGCGGGACGCCTGGGTCGGTCGCCGCCAACAGGCGTTCCAGGGCGGTGAGTTCGGCGACGTTGTTGGTTGCCGTACCGAGCGGCCCCGCCTCCCAGCGGGCCGGGGTCGCGGAGTCGTCGGAGACCACCCATGCCCAGCCCGCCGGTCCCGGATTTCCCTTCGAAGCCCCGTCGCACGCGGCCACCACACGTTCACGCATGGCCTCGATCATGCCACGGGCGGGAGGGGACCTCGACCATCGTCCGGGAGGCGCCTCGTACGCCCTAGACGTCCTTCGTCTTCGGCAGCTCTCCCTCGGTCCTCGTGATGTCGATCACCGAGAAGTTCGCGCCCTGCGGGTCGCTGATCGCCGCGAACCGGCCGTAGGGGCTGTCCATCGGCCCGAAGCGCAGGACGCCGCCGAGCTTGGTGGCCTTGGCGACCGCGTCGTCGCAGTCGGGGACGACGAAGTAGAGATTGATGTAGGACGGCACCTCGGGCGGGAACTCCTCGCCCATCTTCATCCGGCCGAGGACCGTGGTGTCGCCGAGGTTGAACATGCGGAAGTCGACATTGTCGTCGACGATCTGCTGGGCCGTGTACGGGAAGACGGCGCTGAAGAACGCGTCGGCCTTCTCGGGTTCACGGGTGAAGACCTCGGCCCAGCCGTAGGCGCCCGGCTCGGCGGTCGCCTCGAAGCCCTCGTGGGTGCCGCCCTGCCAGACGCCGAAGACGGCGCCGCTGGGTTCGCGGGCGAGGCACATGGTGCCGAAGTCGCCGACCTGCATGGGCTCCATCAGCACCTCGCCGCCGTTCTCCCTGATCCTGGCGGCGGTGGCGGCGGCGTCCGGTGAGGCGAAGTACAGGCACCACTGCGACGAGGCCTCCTGACCCGGCATCGGCGGCACGACGGCGGCGACCGCCTTGCCGTCCGCGTAGGCCTGGGTGTAGTTGCCGTACTCCGACGACGCCTCGCCGAAGGTCCAGCCGAGGACGTCACCGTAGAAGCTCTTCGCTCCCTCCACGTCGCCGAACATCGCGTCGGCCCAACAGGGGGTTCCCTCAGGTTGTACGGCCATGGCTGCGGCCCTCTCCCGAATCGGCGGATGGTCCGTTTCCTCACGCTAGTCATGCGTGCGGCGAAGCGCGCGCCGAACGCCCGGGTCCGTTCCAGACTGGACGAGGAGGGCCTCGGCACACTTTCGACACGGCGGACGGGGTGCGGTATGGCGGACGGGACGATGCGTGCGTGGTCGGTGGTGACACCGGGGCCGGTCGAGAAGAACGGCCTGCGGCTCGTGGAGAAGCCGCTACCCGTGCCGGGCGAGGACGAGCTGCTCGTGCAGGTGCGCGCCTGCGGGGTGTGCCGCACCGACCTGCATGTCAGCGAGGGCGATCTGCCGGTGCGCCGGGCGGGGGTGACACCCGGCCACGAGGTCGTGGGCGTGGTGGCCGGGTCCGGGGCGCAGGTCGCGGGCTTCGCGGCCGGGAACCGCGTGGGGGTGGCGTGGCTGCGGCGCACGGACGGCACCTGCGGGTACTGCGCGCGCGGGGCCGAGAACCTGTGCCCGTCCTCGCGGTACACCGGCTGGGACGCGGACGGCGGCTACGCCGAGTACACGACCGTGCCCGCCGCGTTCGCCCACCGCCTGCCGGAGGCCGTGGACGACGTGGCGCTCGCGCCGCTGCTGTGCGCCGGGATCATCGGCTACCGCGCGCTGCGGCGAGCGGCACTGCCGCCGGGCGGACGGCTCGGTCTGTACGGGTTCGGCGGCAGCGCCCACCTGTGTGCGCAGCTGGCGCTGGCCGAGGGCGCCACCGTGCACGTGATGACCCGCGGGGCGGCGCCGCGGCAGCTCGCGCTCGGCCTGGGCGCCGCCTCCGCGCAGGACGCGTACGCCATGCCACCCGAGCCCCTGGACAGCGCGATCCTGTTCGCCCCTGTCGGCGACCTGGTGCCGGTCGCGCTGCGGGCCCTCGACCGCGGCGGCACCCTCTCGATCGCCGGCATCCACCTCAGCGACACACCACCCCTGCACTACGAGAGCGACCTGTTCTACGAGAAGCAGATCCGCAGCGTCACCTCCAACACCCGCGAGGACGCCCGCGAGTTCCTGGCCCTGGCCGCCCGGCACGGCATCCACGCCACCACCCACACCTATCCCCTGACACGGGCCGACGAGGCCCTGCGGGACCTCAAGGCCGGGCGCTTCGACGGGGCGGCCGTACTGACGAACGACCTGTAGGGACGGGCGCGACGGCGGGGGCGCACGGGATCGAGTGAGGGGCGCGGGAGTGTGGAGGCTCCGGTGCGCTGCCTCGTTCGCGAGGTTTGCGTTACCAGGAGCTGAAACCGCCCCCTTCGCGCCGTACCGGGGCATCCGTGGGGCTGTTTGCCTTGTACATGCGACGCCGAGCTGTCGTCCATCGCGGCGTCGCCTTCATCCCCGACCACTCCGCCCACTCCTGTACATGGCCGTGTATGTCCCCAAGGAGGGAATGTGTCCGCCCCCGAAAGCGCCACCGGACCCGCCACCGACGAACCCGTCCCCGAACCCGTCGGCGAGGGGCAGCTGACCAGTCTCAGCACCCAGGCGGCGCGCCAGCTCGCCACGACGACCAAGTCCGAACCGCAGATGCAGGCCATCAGCTCGCGCTGGCTGCTGCGGACGCTGCCGTGGGTGGACGTCAAGGGCGGCACCTACCGGGTCAACCGGCGTCTGCAGCTGCGGATCGGCCGCGGGCGGGTGCAGTTCGAGCAGAACGGCGCCGACGACATCAAGGTCATCCCCGAGACACTCACCGAGCTGCCGGTGCTGCGCGGCTACTCCGACACCGACGTCCTCAAGGAGGTCGCCAACCGCTTCCGGGTCCGGGAGGTGCGGGCGGGACAGGTGCTGTTCCAGGCCGGGCAGCGGGTCACCGAGGCCTATCTCGTGGTGCACGGCAGGTTCACCCGCTTCACCGAGGGCAAGTACGGCGAGGAGGAGATCATCGGAGTCGTCACCGACGGCGACCAGATGGGCGACGAGGCCATCGGGCAGTCCAGCCCGCTGTGGCTGAGCTCGGTACGGGCGGAGACGGCCGGCGTGCTGCTGGTGCTGCCCTGGGACGTGGTCAGGGAGTTCACCGACCGGGTGCCTTCCCTCGCCGCGCATCTGGAGGCGTTCGCGGCGCGCCAGAAGCTGCCGATGAACCGCAAGGGCGAGGCGGACGTCCCCGTACAGGCCGGCCATGTCGGCGAGCCGACGCTGACCGGCGGCTTCGTGAACTACGACCTGGCGCCGCGCGAGTACGAGCTGTCGCTCACCCAGACCGTGCTGCGGGTGCACACCCGGGTCGCCGACCTCTACAACAACCCGATGAACCAGACCGAGCAGCAGCTGCGCCTGACGGTCGAGGAGATCCGCGAGCGCCAGGAGTGGGAGCTGGTCAACAACCGGGAGTTCGGGCTCCTGCACAACGTCGACTACGGCCAGCGCGTCAGCACCTTCACCGGGCCGCCGACCCCGGACGACATGGACGAACTGCTGGCCATGCGCCGCAAGACCAAGGTGTTCCTCGCCCATCCGAAGGCGATCGCGGCCTTCTTCCGGCAGTGCAACCGGCGCGGCCTGGTGCCGGGCACGGCGAGCGTCGAGGGGCACGAGATCCCGGCCTGGCGGGGGGTCCCGATCTTCCCCTGCAACAAGATCCCGATCAGCCGCGATCACACCAGCAGCATCATCGCGCTGCGCACCGGGGAGTCCGACCAGGGGGTGATCGGGCTCTACCAGACCGGCATCCCCGACGAGTTCCAGCCTGGCCTGAACGTGCGGTTCATGGGCATCGACACGGCCGCGATCATCCGCTACCTGGTGACCGCCTACTACTCGCTGGCCATCCTGGTGCCGGACGCCGCCGGGATCCTGGAGAACGTCCAGATCGGCCGGACGGCCGACTGAGGGTGGAGTACGCAATGAGCACGCCCGCCGCCCCGTCCTCGCTGCCGGGGCCGCCCAATCTGGCCCGCGCCGTGCGCACCCGGCGCGGCGGGGCGATCCCCGGCCTCAAGTACCGGCAGGTCGCCCCCGCCGACCCGGCGAAGGTGGAGGAGGTCGACCGCAGGCTGGAGGCCTGGGCCCACGGCCTCGACCTGTTCCCGAAGGCCTGGTCCGGGGACTTCTCGGGCTTCCAGTTCGGCCGGGCCGTGGTGCTGCAGCATCCGGCGGCGGCCGACCTGGACCGTCTGACCGCCGCCGGCAAGTTCCTGCTGGCGGAGAACCTCGTCGACAGCTGCTACTGCGAGGAGGACGAGGGCAGGGGCGGCGCCCGCCGCGGCCTGGGCGGCCGGCTGATCCTGGCCCAGTCGGCGCTCGACCCCTTCCACAGCACACCCGCGCTGCAGGAGCAGTGGGCGCACGGAGTGCAGGCCGACGGACCGCTGCGCTCCTACCACTGGGCGATGAAGGACTTCGCCGCCGTCGCCACCCCCAGCCAGACCGACCGGTTCGTGCACGACATGGCGCGGCTGCACCTGGGTTATCTCGGCGAGGCCGCATGGGCGGAGATCCGGCACATGCCGCAGGTGTGGGAGTACCTGGTGATGCGGCAGTTCAACAACTTCCGCCCCTGTCTGTCGATCATCGACGCGGTGGACGGATACGAGCTGCCGGAGGCCGTCTACGCCCGCCCGGAGATCCAGCGCATCACCGCACTCGCCTGCAACGCCACCACCATCGTCAACGACCTGTACTCCTTCACCAAGGAGCTGGCGAGCGACCCCACCCACCTCAACCTGCCCCAGGTCCTCGCCGCCAACGAGCGGTGCGGGCTGAAGGCCGCCTATCTGAAGGCCGTCGAGATCCACAACGAGATCATGACCGCGTTCGAGGACGAGTCCGCCCTCCTGTCCGCCACCTCGCCCCTGGTGGAGCGCTACGCGCGGGGCCTGTCCGACTGGGTGGCCGGAAACCACGAGTGGCACGCCACCAACACCCACCGCTACCACCTGCCCAACTACTGGTAACAACCGCTGTGCTGACATCCCGTCAGACGCACCACGAGGAGTCCTAGTTGACCATCGCCCCCCACGCCGACACCAAGGCGGCACCGGTGCCGACCCAGTCCACGTACCAGAACCGCGTCGCGGACTACTGGAACGCCGAGGAGAACCCGGTCAACCTCGAACTGGGCAAGATCGACGACCTCTATCACCACCACTACGGCGTCGGGGACGTCGACTGGACCGTGCTCGACGAGCCCGACCCCGACCTGCGTCGGGGACGGATCACCACCGAACTGCACCGCCTGGAACACGCCCAGGCGGAGCTCCTCGCCGGCCACCTCGGTCCGCTCTCCCCCGCCGACCGCGTCTTCGACGCCGGCTGCGGGCGCGGCGGCGGCAGTGTCGTGGCACATCTGCGCTACGGCTGCCACGCGGACGGTGTGACGATCTCCGCCAAGCAGGCCGCCTTCGCGAACGAGCAGGCCCGCAAGCGGGGCATCGACGCCCAGGTGCGCTACCACCACCGCAACATGCTCGACACCGGCTTCGCGACCGGCGCGTACGCGGCGTCGTGGAACAACGAGTCGACCATGTACGTCGAGTTGGAGCTCCTGTTCGCCGAGCACTCCCGGCTGCTGCGCCGGGGCGGGCGCTATGTGGTGGTCACCGGCTGCTACAACGACACCTACGGGCGGGCGTCCCGCGAGGTGTCCCAGATCAACGCCCACTACATCTGCGACATCCACCCGCGCTCGGAGTACTTCCGGGCGATGGCCCGCCACCGTCTCGTGCCCGTCCACGTACAGGACCTCACGGCCGACGCCATCCCGTACTGGGAGCTGCGCCGGCAGGCGGACCATCTGGTCACGGGCATCGAGGACACGTTTCTGACCGCGTACAAGAACGGCAGTTTCCAGTACCTGCTGATCGCGGCCGACCGGGTGTGATCCCCTCGGTCGCACCGTAGCGGCTCACACGCGCCGGGGCGCACGTGCCGGCACGGGCCTGTGCGATCAATGCGGCATCCCCGCATCGCACAAGCCCGTGCCGGAACCCCCCCGAGCGGCTCCCCCTTGAACCGTGGGCATTTACTGTTCTACCTTCGCCACATGGTCGGGGCATCAACGCCCGCTCATCAGCGGCACAACGGGCGGACGCCAGACGGTCCGGGTGATGCGGTATGCGACCGCACCTCGCTCTGATCGAGGACGACCCCGACTTCGCACTGATGTGCCGTTCCTATCTGGAGCGGGCGGGTTTCACGGTCACCTGGGCCATGGACGCGCGCGCCGGGAAGGCCGCCCTGTACGAGGGCGGTGTCGATCTCGCCGTTCTCGATCTGGGGCTGCCGGACGGCAGCGGCCTGGAGCTGCTGCGGGCGCTGCGGTCCACGAGCCGGCTGCCGGTCATCGTCGTGTCGGGCCGCGGCGCGGAGGCCGACCGGGTGGCGGGCCTGGAGATCGGTGCGGACGACTACCTGGTCAAGCCGTTCTCCCAGCGGGAACTGGTGGCCCGCATCCACGCCGTGCTGCGCCGCTCGCAGCCGCCCGAGATGCCGAGCGTGCTGCAGGTCGGCGTGCTGCGCGTCGACTCCGCCGCCCGCCTGGCGTCCGTCGACGGTGTCCAGCTGATGCTGCGGCCCAAGGAGTACGCGCTGCTGGAGATGCTGGCTGCCGCACCGGGCCGGGTGTTCTCGGCGGAGCAGCTGCTGGAGCGGATCTGGGGCACGTCCTGGCAGCAGGCGGCGACCGTGGTGGAGCACGTGTACCGGCTGCGCGGCAAGCTCGCCGGCCTGCCCGCGCCCGCGCCGCGGATCACCACCGTCCGCGGCTACGGCTACCGCCTCGACCCGTAGTCACCGCTTCGGCCGCGGAGGTCCGACCATGCCCGATGCGCCGGACTTCCGGAGCCTGTTCGACGCGACGCTGTCCCCGCTGCTCATTCTCAGCCCCGACTTCACGATCGTCGAGGTCAACCGCGCCTATCTCACGGCGACCCGCACCGAGCGGAGCATCGTGGGCCGCCCCGTCTTCGACGTGTTCCCCGACAACCCGGACGACCCGTCGGCCGACGGTGTCGCCAATCTGCGCCGTTCGCTGCAGACGGTCGTGGCGAGCGGTCGTACGGACACGATGGCGCTGCAGCGCTACGACATCCTGGCGGGCGAGGAGGGCGGCTTCACCGAGCGGTACTGGAGCCCGGTCAACACACCGGTGCTCGGTGACGACGGGCAGGTGCGCTACATCATCCACCGGGTCGAGGACGTCACGGAGTTCGTGCGTCTGCGGCGGGTGGGACGGGAGCAGCAGCGGGCCGTCGCCGAGGCGGAGATGCGGGCCGAGGGCATGGAGATCGACCTCTTCGTACGGGCGCGGGAGATCCGCGAGGTGAACGAGCAGCTGAGCCGGGCCAATCACGAACTGGACGCGGCAGGCCGCAGGCTGCGGGAGGAGCAGCAGGCCAAGGACCGGTTCATCGCGACGCTCTCGCACGAGCTGCGCAACCCGCTGGCGGCCGCCACCGCGGCCACCGAGCTGCTGGCCCTCGACATGCCCGAGGGTCATCCTGCGCTGTCCGTCCTGGAACGGCAGCTGAGCACGCTGGCACGGATGAGCAACGACCTGCTGGACGGTACGCGCGCGGTGACCGGGCGGCTGGAGCTGGTGTGCGATCCGGTCGACCTGCGGTCCGTCGTGCACGGTGCGTGCGCCGACATCCGGGGACTGTTCGGGCACGAGGGCCGCACGCTGGCGCTCGTGCTGCCCGCGGAGCCGGTCATGGTGGACGGCGACCGGCTGCGGCTGGCCCAGGTGCTGACGAACCTGCTGTCGAACGCGCTGAAGTACACCCGGCCGGGCGGCCGCACCGAGGTGGGTCTGACGTCCGCCGACGGACAGGCCCGGCTGACCGTGCGGGACGACGGCATCGGCTTCTCCCCCGCCCAGGCCGAGGAGCTGTTCGGGGTGTTCATGCGGGCCGCTCCGGCCGGTCCGGACACCCCCGAGGGCCTGGGGCTCGGGCTCGCGGTGGCGCGGACCGTGGTGGAACTGCACGGCGGCCGCATCTCCGCGCACAGCGACGGGCCGGGCAAGGGCGCGATGTTCACGGTGCTGCTGCCGACGACCGACGCCGTGAGCCCGCGCCCGTCACGGCCGCCGGCCGTCCACGGCTCCCCTCGCAGGCTGTCCCTGCTGATCGTCGAGGACAACGCGGACCTGGCCGCCACCTACCGCACCCTGCTGGAACGCCAGGGCCACCGGGTCACGGCGGTGCACACGGGCCGGGACGCGCTCACCGCCACCGAGGCGCACGCCTTCGACGTCGTCCTGTGCGACTTGGGGCTGCCGGACATCGACGGCTACGCGGTCGCACGGGCCCTGCGTACGCGGCCGGACGGCGGCAGGCCGCGTCTGATCGCGGTGTCCGGGTTCAGCCAGGGCAGCGACCGTGCCCAGTCGCGGGCGGCCGGGTTCGACGCCCACCTCGCCAAACCGCTGCCGCTGACCGACCTCCTGGACCTGCTGGAGCGGCTGGAGGGCCCGGACGGCGCCTGAACTCACCCTCGTGTCTTCCGCCTTGGGCCCGGCTGTGCTTGCCTGGGGAGCCGTTTTCGGTTGCCGGGGCTGGAGTTGCCGTATGCGGAAGCCGTGGATCGTGGGGATGCTGCTGACCGGAGTGCTGCTGCTCGGCGCGTGCGGCGACCCGTCGTCCGGCCCGCAGGAGGCACCGCCCTCCCCCGCCGTAACGGGAGCGTCGGCGTCGACGACCCATCAGCAGGCCCCGGCCTCCCCGGGCGCCCCTGCCGTGGCGCCGCGCGTGCTCTATCTCGGGGATTCGCTCGCGATGGAGGCCCAGAACGTGCTCGGGCAGCAGCTGCGCCGGGACCTGAGGGCAAAGTACACGAGTGCTCCGTACTCGGGCACCACCCTGTGCGACTACCTGGAGGGCACCGGGGCGAAGTCGCTGGTGCCGGACGCGGACAAGGCGGCGGCACTGGTCCGTGCGCAGCATCCGGACTATGTGGTCATGCAGTTCTGGGGCAACGCGTGGGGCTACACGTGGTGCATGGACGGCATCACCTACAACGCCTCGCAGCAGAAGTACTTCACCCGCTACCGGGCCGATCTGCGCAGGCTCACCGAGCAGATCGCCGCGGCGGGGGGCAGCAGACGTCCGCGGATCGTGTGGGTGCTGCAGGGCCCGGACCCGATCACGCCCGACCGCGTCCGGCGCGTGAACCGGATGTACGAGCAGCAGGCCGCCGCCTCGGGCGACCTGGTCGCCGACGCGGGCGCGACGGTGAGCCCCGCCGGCGCCCGCTACACCTGGTCCCAGTACCTGCCGTGCACGGCCTACGAGCACGAACACCGCGACTACTGCACCCAGCCGGGCCGCGACCGCACCGCCCTCCACCTCGACCAGGACTATCTGCACTTCTGCCTGGCGCCCACCACCGCCACCCCGAAGCCGTGCCCGGTGCGCTCGCCCGGCATCCTGCGGATCGCCCAGGAGATCACGCGGGTGATCGGGGAACGAGCCCGTTGAGGATCTTCCGATGCGGCAGGCTCTCGTCATCGCAGGGTGGCCAGCGCCGTTTCTTGATACGTGGCTCCGGCGTTCCAGAGAAGGAAGGAGTTCATGCCGTCCCCCGCCGCGGCTCTGATCTGGTCGGCGACTTCGGTGGGGCCGTAGTGGACGCCCAGGGAGAAGTCCTGGAGCCAGGGGACGATCGCGGCCCTGGTGCCCTTGACCTGCTTGGCGAAGTCGGCCAGCGACCGGCTGACGATCTCGTACGGGCTGGCGTTCGGACTGGCGACCCCGTACTCCCCGGCGGCCCAGTGCGAGGGGTAGACCATGGGAGCGATGTAGTCGGCGTGCTGGGCCATGGCGGGGATGTCCTGGGCGATTTCGGTGGGCCGGGTGGCGGCGATGCCGAAGACGGAGACGCCGAGGTACTTGCCTTCGGGCTGGATGCGGCGCTGGGTGTCGGCGACGAACTCGGCGATGGACTCTTCGGGGGTCTCGTCGCCCAGGCCGGGGAAGCGCAGTGTGGAGAGCTTCCCGTCGGGGCGGCGCACGTAGTCGTACAGGATGTCGTCGAAGCCCAGCTTGGCCGCTTCGGTGGCCAGGGCGATGTTGTACTGGCGGACCTCGGGATCGGCGAAGTTCGTGAACGAGAGTGTGCCGTAGTGGCCGCCGTCGTACGGGCTGCCGTCAGGGGCCTGGACCAGGCGGTGGTCCTTGCCCTGGCGGTAGGACGCCTGGGCCAGGATGGGGTCGCGGAAGGCGACGATGCGGCCGATGACGCGGGCTCCCATGCCGTGCAGGGTGTCGATCACCTTGTGTGCGTCGTAGCGGTTCTTCACGGCGCCGATCTCACGGGCCAGCGGCACGGAGGAGTCGTAGCCGACCTCGCCGTTCTCGTCCTTGACGTCGAGTTCGACGGCGTTGAGCTTCTTGTCCTTGACGAGCTGGAGAACCGGGTTGCGGACCTCGGTCGAGGACCAGCCGATGGCGGTCAGGTGCGCGGCCCGGGTGAGGGGGTAGGGCGCTACCGCATTCACGTGCTCACGGGTGACGTTGCCTGCCGCGTCGGTGGCCGCCACCTCGATACGGGTGGGGGGCTTTTCGAACCGGCGGGAGAAGGTGCCGTCGTCGCCGACGGTCACGGGGGCGCCGGCTATGGACACCTTCACCTGGCTGGCGTCCTCGACCCGGCCGCTTACCGTCACCGGTGCGCCGGGCCCGGTGGCCCGGCTGCGGGACAGCCGCAGTTTCGGGGCGGTGGTGTCCACGGTGAACGTCCGGGACATGTCATCCAGGAACGGCAGGCCGTTGCGGGAGGTTGCCGTCAGTTCGTGCTTCCCCTCGGCGAATGAGCGGATGTCGAGTATGAGGCGGCCGCCGGCTTGGTGGGTGTGCACCGGTTTACCGTCGAGCCGCACCTCCAGCCCGGCCAGGTCGGCCCCCTCCTCGGCCGTGATCGCAAGGTGCGGGTTGCGGACGTCGGCTCGGCCCAGCACATCCTTGCCGCCGAGCCCTTCGACCTGGAGCCGGCTGGAGGAGGCCTGCATCGCGAAGGCCCCTACCGCCGCGCAGACCGGGACCAGCAGGGACATGGCTATGACGGTGAATCGCGTTCGGAGTCGTTTTCCGCGCATGTTCACTCTGCCGTTCTCGAAAGAGGGTTCCTTGCGATATGACATAGCCGCCACGCCGTCCACCCGAGAGGTTTCGGGCGGGTAATCATGCATTCGGCCCATCGTGCCGGGGTGTGCGTCGCGCTGTTGCCCGAGGCTGGGAGGCGACGGGAAGCGTCTCGTTCACATCCGGAGGCATCATGCGCCCATCCCGCCGAAGCGGCGGCGCGGTCATCGTCGCATCGGTCATCCTGCTGGCCACGGCCTGCTCGGCAACCCCATCCCCGCCGGAAGGGGGCCAGGACGGGCCGTCAGTACGGGCGCGCAAGGCCGGCGGGCAGGCAGCGGTTGCCGACCCGGCGGCGGTGCAGGCCGACGAACTCGGTGCGGTCCCGGTGCTGATGTACCACCAACTGGTGGCCGAGCCCAGGAGTGTGTACGACCGCACGCCGCAGGATTTCCGCGCCGAGCTGGAACGGCTGGCACGGGAGAGCTACGTACCTGTCACGGCACGGGAGTTCAGCAGCGGGAAGATCGACATTCCCGCCGGTACCCACCCTGTGGTGCTGACCTTCGACGACTCGACCGTCACCCAGTTCCGTCTGGACGCGGATGGCCGGCCCGCGGCCGACACCGCGGTGGGCATCCTGCTGGACGTCGCCCGGACGCACCCCGGATTCCGCCCCGTAGCCACCTTCTTCGTCAACGCCGACCCGTTCAGCGAGCCAGGCGGCCGAAAGTCGCTGGACTGGCTCGTCAAACACGGATTCGAGATCGGCAACCACACCCTGCGGCACACCTCGCTGGGGAAGGTGGACGACGACACCGCCCAGAAGGCCATCGCCGACAACCAGAGGGCGATCACCCAAGCCGTGCCCGGCTTGTCGGTGGTGTCGATGGCCCTTCCCAACGGTTCGATGCCCCACTCCCGGCAACTGGGGCTGCGGGGAACCGCCAACGGCGTGCACTACCAGCATCAGGGCGTCTACCTGGTGGGAGCCGACCCCGCCCCGTCCCCCTTCTCGACCGCCTTCGACCCGGGTGCCATCCCGCGGATCCGCTCCCAGGCGGCGACCGGCCCAGAAGCCCAGTTCACCTCGACGGTCTGGCTGGACAAGCTCCGCGACGGGACGGTCAGGCGTTACACCTCGGACGGAGACCCGAAGAAGATCAGCTTCCCCAGGTCCGAGGCGTCCCGCCTCGCCCCGGCTCACCGGCAGGCCGCCCAGCCGTACTGAACGGGGAAACAGACGTGACTGCGAGCGCGGGCTCCGAGCCCATCGGCAACTCATGTCCCATTAAGCGCTGTTGACATCACACAGCAGGCGCCTAGCGCGTCCATTGCACAGCATGTCGGACAACATTCGGTATTTCGAACCGCGGTGGAGCGGCGGAGGGACGCCGCCGCCCCGATACGTCGGCCGCTCCCAGTACGCCGATCCGTATCTGAAGGGCGCGGTCGACGACTTCCGGGTGTACGGCAGGACGCTGAGCGCCACCGAGGTGGCGGCGCCGGCACAGGCCTAGGTCAGGAGCAGCTGCGGCCGGCCCGCCCCCAACCCCGCGGAGGGCGGACCAGCCGTCGCACAGGGGCGGCCGTCACTCGCCCGCGTAGGCCCGCTCCAGGGCGGCGATGTCGAACTTGCTCATGGCCATGAACGCCTTGGTCGTGCGGGACGCCTTCTCCTGGTCGGCATCACTGATCATGTCGATGAGCCTGTCGGGCACGACCTGCCAGGACAGGCCGTACTTGTCCTTGAGCCAGCCGCAGGGACCGGGCTCGCCGCCGCCCTCGGTGAGCTTGGCCCAGTAGTAGTCGATCTCCTCCTGGTCCTTGCAGAAGATCTGGAAGGAGACCGACTCGTTGAACTTGAACATCGGGCCGCCGTTCAAGGCGACGAACTTCTGGCCGTTGGCCGTGAACTCCACCGCCAGCACCGAGCCGGCGGGGCCCGCGCCTCCCTCGACGTTGCGGCCGATGCGACCGACGCTGGAGTTCTTGAAGATCGACACGTAGTAGTGCGCGGCCTCCTCCGCCTGGCCGTCGAACCAGAGACACGTGGTGAATCCGTCGGTGGTCATGAGCACCTCCTGGGGCGTGGAACGCGGTCGTCTGTGTCGACTGATCCTCGCGCCGGAACTCATCGGTCGGGCGGCCGATTAATCCGGGTGGCCGCATCCCCGTCCGGAACTAGGCTCGCGGCCATGACGTCTTCGCCTGCACAGCCCGCGGACAGCATCCGTCCCTTCCGGATCGACATCCCGCAGAGCGACCTCGACGACCTCCACGAACGCCTGGACCGCACCCGCTGGCCGGACGAGCTGACCGGCACCGGATGGGCCTACGGCGTGCCGGCCGACTATCTGCGCGAGCTCCACCACTACTGGCGCACCTCCTACGACTGGCGAGCCGCCGAGGCGCAGCTCAACGAGTGGCCCCAGTTCATCACCACGATCGACGGATCGACCGTCCACTTCGCCCACGTCCGCTCCCCCGAGCCGAACGCCACACCGCTGATCATCACGCACGGCTGGCCGGGGTCGATCGTCGAGTTCCTGGACGTCGTCGGCCCGCTCGCCGACCCCGCCGCGCACGGCGGCGACCCGGCCGACGCCTTCCACGTCGTCGTACCGAGCATCCCCGGGTTCGGGCTGTCGGGGCCTCCCGCCGACACCGGCTGGGAGGCGGGCCGGGTCGCCGACGCCTGGGCCGAGCTCATGCGACGGCTCGGCTACGAGCAGTTCGGCGCGCAGGGCGGCGACTGGGGCTCCGTCATCTCCCGCGAGCTGGGGCGCGCACACCCGGACCGGGTGATCGGCGTGCATCTGAACCTGCTCCCGGGTGCGCAGCAGGCCACCGAGCCGACGCAGGAGGAGCTGGACGAGCTCGGCACGGAGGAGCAGGAGCGTGCGCTGCTGTCCTGGCGCCGGTGGAGCGAATGGTCGCGCGAGGGCACGGGGTACGCCGTCCTGCACTCCACGCGGCCGCAGACCGTGGCGTACGCGCTCAGCGACTCGCCCGTGGGCCAACTCGCCTGGATCGTGGAGAAGTTCCGGGAGTGGACGGACTCTGGACTGCTGCCCGAGGAGGCCGTGGACCGGGACCGGATGCTCACCAACGTGATGCTGTACTGGCTGCCCGGGACCGCCGGTTCCGCCGCCCGCATCTACTACGAGCGCGCCCACGCCACGGGCCGTGTCGCCCAGCCGGCCGAGCCGTCGACCGTACCGACCGCGCTCGCCCTCTTCCCCGCCGAGCTCCAGATCCCGCTGCGCCACAAGGCGGAGCGCACGGAGAACATCGTGCGCTGGACGGAGTTCGACCGGGGCGGGCACTTCGCCGCGATGGAGGAGCCCGACCTGCTGGTCGAGGACGTGCGGGCGTTCTTCCGGCAGCTGCGCGAGAAGGGCTGAGAGGTTTCTCTGCCCGTGGCGAATCTGCCGCGGGCAGAGAAACCGCGTGCGGGGCCGGTGCAGGGCCAAGAGTGGAGTCGACGGCATCACCGCTCGACGGGAGAGACCATGACTCCACTCACCACGCTCGCGCCCCGCGCCGAGGAGGGCGACACCCCGCCCAGCCGGCACGACGACCATCTCGCGGCCCAACTGCTGGGCCAGCGCATCGTGTTCCTGGGCACCCAGGTCGACGAGGTCTCCGCGAACCGGGTCTGCGCGCAGCTGCTCCTGCTGTCCGCGGAGGACCCGCGCACCGACATCAGCCTGTACATCAACAGCCCGGGCGGCTCCGTGCACGCCGGCCTCGCGATCTACGACACGATGCGCCTGATCCCCAACGACGTCTCGACGCTCGCCATGGGCTTCGCGGCCAGCATGGGCCAGTTCCTGCTGTGCGGCGGCACACCCGGCAAGCGGTACGCCCTGCCGAACGCGCGGATCATGATGCACCAGGGGTCGGCGGGCATCGGCGGCACCACGGCCGACATCGAGATCCAGGCGGAGAACCTGGAGCACACCAAGCGGACCATGGAGCGGCTGATCGCCGAGAACACGGGCCAGAGCCCCGAGACCATCGCCCGGGACGGCGACCGTGACCGCTGGTTCACGGCCGAGGAGGCCAGGGAGTACGGCATGGTGGACCGGGTTCTGGAGTCCCTCGCGGATGTCCGCCCGGCCGCCTCGAAGCGACGGATGGGGCTGTGACATGGGCAACTACACGATTCCGTACGTCGTGGAGCGCACCGCGCACGGCGAGCGCTCCTCCGACGTTTTCAGCCGGCTGCTGTCCGAGCGGATCATCTTCCTCGGCACCGAGATCGACGACGGCGTGGCCAACGTCGTCATCGCGCAACTGCTCCATCTGGAGTCGTCGGCGCCGGAGAACGAGATCTCGGTCTACATCAACTCGCCCGGCGGCTCGTTCACTTCGCTGATGGCGATCTACGACACGATGACCTTCGTGCAGGCGCCGATCTCGACGGTCTGCGTCGGCCAGGCGGCCTCCACGGCGGCCGTACTGCTGGCCGCCGGGGACCCTGGGCGGCGGATCGTGCTGGAGCACGCGCGGGTGCTGCTCGGGCAGCCCGCCGCCGGTGGCAGCCGGGGCATGATCTCCGACCTCACGCTCCAGGCCAAGGAGATGGTGCGGATCCGCTCCCAGGTCGAGCAGGTGCTGGCCCGGCACACCGGGCACGACATCGCGACGCTGCGCGCGGACATGGACCGCGACAAGGTGTTCACCGCCGAGGAGGCGGTGGCCTACGGGCTGGCCGACGAGGTGCTGAGCCGGCGCCTCGCCGCAGTCTGAGGCGCCGGCCCACAACCCGTCCGTCAGGCGGCCAGGCAGAGTCCGTTGTACGGCGACGTGGACGTCCGGCGGCTCCGGTCGGCCTGCCGGCCGGCGATCCGGACGAGCTCGCCCTGCGCCCGTGACAGCAGGTCACCGAGGCCCAGTCCGAGGGCGTGGGCGGCGGCCGCGAGGACCTCGGAGGAGGCCTCCTTGCGGCCGCGCTCCACCTCGGAGAGATAGGGCATGGAGATCCGGGCCTGATCGGCCACGTCCTTCAGGGTGCGCTCCTGGGCGAGGCGTTCGCGCCGCAGGACGTCGCCGACGAGGTCCCGCCACAGGGGCTCCCTGGGCGGCGGAGGCGAGGCGGCGGGCCGGCCCTGCGGGCGGCGCAGCGGAATGACATCGGCTTCGTTCGGCGCTTGGCTGCTCACGGCTTCAGACTAGATTTTCCCGCCTCGATGGGAAGAGATCGGCATTCCGCTCTGGGGGGAATCCCCGAGGCGAGGTCCGCGGTGCAGGTCCGGTCCCGGTCGTGGGCATGTCCCGGCGCAGAGCGGGTACACGCATGCAGAAGGGCGCGACGTAGACGGACGTCGAACCGTGACTTCGTGGGAGAGGACATGGACACCGCCGTGGAACGGTCGGAGGCAGAGGTCGTCGAGAAGACCGCCGGGACCTGCACGGGTGATGGACCACTGCCGGGGATCGCGGAGCCACGCACCGTGGCTCCGCGTGACGCACGGGAGCTTTCTCGTCAGTTCTTCCAGCGCCTCTCGGAGCTCGAGGAGGGCACGCACGAATTCCAGTACGCGCGCAACACGCTCATCGAGATGAACATCTCGCTGGTGCGGTTCGCCGCCGGGCGGTTCCGGGGACGCGGCGACGACATGGAGGACATCGTCCAGACCGGGATGATCGGTCTGATCAAGGCGATCGACCGGTTCGAGCTGTCTCGTGAGGTCGAGTTCACCTCGTTCGCGCTGCCGTACATCGTCGGTGAGATCAAGCGTTTCTTCCGTGACACCACCTGGGCAGTGCATGTGCCCCGCAGGCTGCAGGAGCTGCGTGTCGAGCTGGCCAAGGCACGCGAGGAACTCGCCAGCCGGCTGGACCGGGAGCCGACGGTTCCCGAGCTCGCCACCTTGATGAACATCCCCGAGAACGAGGTGATCGAGGCGCAGATAGCGTCCAACGGCTACAACTCCTCCTCCCTGGACGCGGCGCTCACCGGCGAGGGGCCGGAGGGCGGCGAGGCGGTGCTCGCCGACTTCATCGGGGTGGAGGAGGACGGGCTGCGGCTCGTCGAGGACTTCCAGTCGCTGGCCCCGCTGATGGCGGAGCTCGGCGAGCGGGACCGGCAGATCATCCACATGAGGTTCGTGGAGGAGGCCACCCAGGCGGAGATCGGCGAACGGCTCGGCTGCTCGCAGATGCATGTGTCCCGACTGATCAAGCGGATCATCGCGCAACTGCGCGAGGGAATGCTGGGCGAGCTCGGCTGCGCCTGAGAGGCGGCCGGTCGCATCCTTGACCGCCGCGGTCGCCGATACCGGCGACCGCGGCGGTCACGCGCTGGTCAGGCCCACCACGGCAGACACCCGCTTGCCGACCGGCACCCGCTCCACGGTGACCTGCCTCGCCAGGACATGGACTATTTCCAGGCCGTGCCGACCGACGCGCTCGGGGTCGCGCGGGAAGCGGCGCGGCAGGGCCGCGCTGCTGTCGTAGACACACACCGTGACCGAGGTGTCCGTGCCTTCGAGCTCCAGGATGTACGGCCCGTTGCTGTGCCGGTCCGCGTTGGTGACCAGTTCGCTCACGACCAGCAACACCTCGTCCTCGATGCGGTCGTCGATCTTGGCGCACCATTCGGTGCGGAGCCGGCCCACGAAGTGCGCGGCGAAGGACCGGGCCTCGGCGATGCATCCCGGTTCGCCGGTGTAGTGTGCCGCCCGCCGTAGCGGTTCCACGGGCACGTCGAAACCAGTCGGTATCACTGCCCCGCCCACGTGCTCGATCATGCATGTCTCTCTCGGAAGCCGGCCAGGCCGGACGCTGCTGCATCAGTGCTGCTACCCCGAGCCGCGCCCGGCAGTCCCCGTCCGGACCGATGTGTCCGCCAACACGTGGAACGCCGGTCATGTGGTGCTCGGCCCCGGAGCACTGTACGTCCCGGTCTCCCCTGGTGGCGCCGGTTCCGTCGTGCCCGGCCGGATGGCGGGCGACTCGGAGCTCGGCGACGGGACGGACGGTGAGGTCGAGGTCGACCACGGTCAGGGGCCCGGCGTGCCGGGAGAGGAGGCGCACGTGGACGACGGCGACGAGGGTGCCGTTGCTCCGGTGCGGTGGCGCCCGCAAGCCGACGCGGACGGCCCTCCCGGCGGGCGGGGCGGGCGAGCGCTGCTTAGCGTGGCGAGAGTGAGCCCGCGAACCCCCTCCGACCTGGCCGTCGCCCGCCACGGCTGGGTGCAGGCCCTCGCCGGGGTGCTGGCCACGCTGATCGTCATGGGCATCGTGGCCGGTCTGGGCCTGTGGGCGGCCGGGGCGGCGGATCTCCCGGACGGCGCGTTCCCTCGGGTGGTCGCGGCGACGGTGGTGACGGCCGTCGGCGGGACGATCGAGCTGTCGGGGAACGCCGGAGCGCTGGCCCGGTCCGAGGCCGGCATGACCGTGATCCCGCTGTCGGTGACGCTGGCCGGGGCCCTCGTCCTCGCGGCGGGTTTCCTGCGCCCGTTGCGGCACCGGGCGGTCGCCGGCGCCCCGGAGCTGGCCGGGTGGGCCTCGCGCCTCGCCGTGGTGTGGCTGCTGGCGCTGCTCGGCCTGGCCCTGGGCGCCCGCCAGACCTTCGCGGTCGACCTCGGCAACGGGACCCTCAGCGCCATCGGCGACCTGTTCGGCGTCACGCCGAAGGTCGGCTTCGAGACGGATGTGCCGCTGACCCTGTTCTTCGGTGTGCTGTGGCTGGCGGGTGTGCTGGTGGTGGCGCTGCTGGTCTCGCGCGGGGCGCCGCTGCCGGGGCGGCTGCTGCGCTTCCAGGAGTCGGTGCGCCCGGCCGCGTACGCCATGGTCGTGCTGCTGCTCGCGTACGTCGCCCTGGGTGTCGTCGTCGCGCTGGTCGTCGCGGCGACCCGCGGCCACGCCACGGAGACCCTGGCGGTGATCCTGCTGGGTCTGCCGAACCTGGTCTGGCTGGCGCTCACGCTCGGTCTCGGTGCCACCTGGACGGGGCGGGTGCAGGGGCCCTTCGGGCTGCCCATGCCGCATGTGCTCGACGAGGTGCTGCGGACGAAGGAGGTCTCCACGCTCAACCTCGGCACGCTCGCCGAGCACGACGGAAGGGTGTGGTGGCTGGTGGCCGTCGACGCGGTGCTTCTGCTGGCCGCCGGGTTCGTTTTGGCGGCACGCTCCCCGGCCCGGATGCGGGCCTGGCAGCACGCCCTGCACATGGCCGCCGCCCTCGCGCTGACGGTGCTCATGATCTGCCTGGTGGGCCGGGTCGACGCGCACTACGGGCTGTCCCTGCTCGGCGTCGGGGACCTGGGCGGGGGTCTGTCCGGGGATTTGTTCCTGAAGCCGAAGGTGTGGTCCGCGCTGGGTTTGGCCGTGTTGTGGGGGCTGGTGACCGGTTTCCTCGGCGCGCTGCCGGCGCGGCCGGTGCGGCGGCGGGGGAAGACCGAAAAGGAGTGGGAGACATGATGCCGTCCGTGGCAGTGTCCGGTCAGTCGAGGTGTCGAGGGGAAGGAGACGCCGTGGCGTTGGCTCTCGAAGACCGTCTGGCCGTCACCGAGTTGATCGCCCTGCACGGTCATCTGGTCGACGGCGGAGAACTGGACCGCTGTGACGAGGTGTTCACCTCGGACGTCGTCTACGACCTGTCGGATTTCGGCCAGAGCGAGGTCACCGGGCTGACCGCCTTCAAGGAGGCCGCGCTGGCGCTGGGCCCGAAGAACCCGGTGGCGCATCACGTGACCAACGTGGTGATCGAGGAGGTGGCCGACGGCCGGGTCCATGCCCGGTCCAAGGGGCTGGGGATCATGACGGACGGCTCGTGCGGGTCAGTGACGTACGAGGACGTCGTGGTGCGCGTCGAGGTGGGCTGGCGCATCTGCCGGCGCAAGGTCGTGGCGCGCCGTGTACCGCTGGGCGGGCTCGGTCAGGAGGCCTGAGCCGGTCGCGCCCTGAAGGGGCGCGAGGCTGCGTCGAATATGCGGCTTCCATCGCGTGGGCGCAACCAGCCACGACGTGCCGGAGGGAAAAGCGGGCACGGAACAGCACACACTCCAGGTGGGGGGTGGGTGGCATCCTCCCGCCGGAAGGGCGGGCGGCCCGCCAGGCGGATCCGGGTGCTCCCCGGCGGGCATGCCGTGCGGGGGGATGGCGTGGGTGGGCCGGAAGTCGGGGAGCGCCGTCACGGCTTCCGCAGCACGGCGGGTTCGTGGCGGCGCAGCAGCCGGGAGACGGCGAAGCAGAAGACCGCCGAGAGCACCACCAGCATGGCGATGTTCAGCAGCCACACCCCGGCCGAGTGCTTGAACAGTGGATCGCCGGTCAGGTCGCCGGGCACGATCCGCGCCAGGCCGACGGTGCCGGCCATCGCGCCGAGCGCCCACCGCGAGGGCACCAGCCAGGACAGCTGCTCCAGACCCGGCACTCCGTGGAGCTTCAGGAGGGCGCCGCAGAAGACGACCTGGACGATCGCGAGCAGCACCAGCAGCGGCATCGTCACCTCCTCCTTGCTCACCAGGGCCGACACCAGCAGCCCGAGCGTCATCGCCGTGAACGCCAGCAGGGCGACGGCGACGGTGATTTCGACAAGGGGCGGCATCAACACGCCTTCGCCGCCGGGCGCGTTGAGGTCGACGCCCAGGAGGGCCACGAGGGTGAGCACCACGGCCTGCAGCACGGTGATCGTGCCCAGGACGACTACCTTCGACATCAGGTACGCCGATCTGGACAGGCCCACGGCCCGCTCGCGCCGGTGGATGGTGCGTTCCTTGACGAGTTCGCGCACCGCGTTCGCCGCGCCGGTGAGGAATCCGCCGACGCACAGGATGAGCAGCGCGTTCATCGCGGTCGCCTGCGTGAGCCTGCTGCCGGCCAGGGCGCGGGCCATGGCGCCCATCACGAACGGCAGGGCGATCATGACGGCGAGGAAGGTGTGGTCGGCGCCGAGCGTGGCGGTGTAGCGGCGCACCAGCGTGCCCAGCTGGGCTCCACGGCTGCGGGGCCGTGCGGGCGGAGTGATCACGACCGGGCCCGAGCGGGGTACGCGGGGCTGGGCGGTGGCTTCGGTGACATAGTGCCGGTGGAAGGGCGAGAAGAGGTAGTCGCCGGCCCAGTCGCGGTCGTCGTATTCGAAGGCCTCGAAGGCCTCCGGCCACTGCTCGAAGCCGAAGAAGGCCAGGGCGTCCTCGGGCTGGCCGTAGAAGGCGGTCCTGCCGCCGGGTGCGAGCACCAGGAGCCGGTCGCACACGTCGAGGCTGAGCACGCTGTGGGTGACGACGATGACGGTGCGGCCGTCGTCGGCGAGGCCGCGCAGCATGTGCATCACCGAGCGGTCCATGCCCGGGTCGAGGCCGGAGGTCGGTTCGTCGAGGAAGAGCAGCGACGGCTTGGTCAGCAGCTCAAGGGCCACGCTGACCCGCTTGCGCTGCCCGCCCGAGAGACTGTGCACCGGCTGGTCGGCGCGCTGGCCGAGGCCCAGTTCGCGGATGACCTCGTCGACCCGGGCCCGGCGCTCGGCCTTCGCGGTGTCCTGCGGGAAGCGCAGCTCGGCGGCGTAGGACAGGGCGCTGCGGACGGTCAGCTGGGCGTGCAGGATGTCGTCCTGCGGGACCAGTCCGATGCGCTGGCGCAGCTCGGCGTAGTCGCGGTAGAGGTCGCGGCCGTCGTAGAGCACGGTGCCGTGGTCGGCGGGCCGCTGTCCGGTGAGGGCGTTCAGCAGCGTGGACTTGCCGGCGCCGCTCGGGCCGACGACCGCGAGCAGGCATTTCTCCCCCACCGGGAACGACACATGGTCGAGCAGGGTCTTGCGGCCGTGGTCGACGGCGACGGTGAGGTCCTGCACGTCGAGGGAGATCTCGCCGGTGTCGACGTACTCCTGCAGCTGGTCGCCGATGAGGCAGAAGGCGGAGTGGCCGATGCCGACGATGTCGCCGGGGCCGATCGGGGCGGCGGTGACGGGTGAGCCGTTGAGGAAGGTGCCGTTGTGGCTGCCGAGGTCGGCGATCTCGTAGGTGCCGTCGGGCAGGGCGCGCAGTTCGGCGTGGTGCCGGGAGATCACCAGGTCGTCGATGACCAGGTCGTTGTCGGCTGCGCGGCCGATGCGGACGGTGCGGGTGGGCAGCGGCCGTACGGTGGTGGGCCGCCGGAAGGTGCCGGTCAGGCCGGGCATGGACACCGCGGCGGGACGCCCGGGGGCCGGTGCCGAGGGGCTGAGGAGGACGGCGCACGGGCCGTCGGAGGGGTTGCCGAAGCGGATGACGCTGCCGGGGCCCACGCCCCACTCGTGGATGCGGCGGCCGTCGGCGAAAGTGCCGTTGGTGCTGTTCTCGTCCTCGATGGTCCAGTGGTCGTCCTCCGGGCGCAGCACCGCGTGGTGCCACGAGACCCGGGCGTCGTCGATGACGATGTCGCTCAGCGGGTCGCGTCCCACGTGGTAGTCGCGGCCCGGGCTCATCACCGTGGAACCCGCCTCGGTCTCCAGGACGAGTTCGGGCGCAGTCGGCGCCGTCGGCCGCTCTGCCATGACGAGAATTCTACCGATTCGTGTACATCTGCGCCCGGGGTGACAGGCGCCGACGATGCTCAGCCGACGGGCAGGACGAGCGCCGGAATGGTCCGCTGCATACGCAGGGCGTCGACGGACTCGGCCAGCAACTCGTACTCGGTGGTCTCGTCACTGGTCGCGATCCGCACCAGGTGTCCCGCGGCCAACTCGTCGGCGACCAGCTCCTGTTGGGCGATATTGGCGCACCACGAGCGCAGTACGGCCGGTACGTCGGGTACGGTGTCGGCGACGGGGACGAGCGAGCTCGGCGGGAAGTGCTCCGCTTCCGGCTGGGGGTCGAGACGGTCGGCGATCCAGTTGGCGCGGTCACGCAGCCACCACAGGGCGAGGGCGAGCGTGGGAGCCCGGTAAGTGCCTAAAGGCACACCGATACGCTCGCCTCCGCAGGTCCCGTAAGCCGTGACATGGCATAAGAACTCGTCGTGCACGTTCTCTCCCCCGCTGCTCGCTCGCCTGTCGGCCGGCCTCTCTTTCGGTGCGGCTCAAGTGCTGTGCGTGATGGCGTCTTCGCTCGCCGTGAAGTCCCTCGACTGTTGAGTATGTTCACTACTGAACCACTGTCACCACGACTTTCCGGCCAGTCTCCTGGCATATTCACAGGGGCAGTTGGCCGAAATCCTGCGAGTGCTTCATTACCCGAGGGGTAATCGACGGTCCCGCGCGGGCCGGGCATGGTGGTCGTACCGGGTCGCCGCAACCGCGAACCCGGGCCCTGACCAGCAGCTACGACCTCGATGGAGGCTGATTTCCCATGTCCGCGAACACCGACCGTCACGAGAACGCCGTCGCCCGCTACTTCGAGGCCTGGAACGCGGGCGAACCGGAGGCACTGGCGAAGGCGGTCGCCGCCGCCTGGGCGACGGACGGCACCTACACCGACCCGCTCGCCGCCGTCAGCGGCCACGACGAGATCGCGGCCCTGATCACCGCGGCGCACGGGCAGTTCCCGGGTTTCGCCTTCCGGCTGACCGGCGCCGTGGACGGCCACCACGACACGGCGCGGTTCTCCTGGGAGCTGGTGAGCGAGGCCGACAGCTCGGCGCCCGTGGCCGGCTTCGACGTGATCACGCTGGACGCGGACGGCCGTATCCGCTCGGTGCTCGGTTTCCTGGACCGGGTGCCCGCCGGGGCGTGAGCCGCGCGATGAGTTTCCGCGCTCGCGGCGGTCTCTTCGGTAGGTGACCACCGCGAGCGGAGGAGCAGTCATGACCACGACCACCGAGCTGGACGAGAGGTTCACCGCCGTCCTGCGCAAGAGCCCGAACGACGGCGGCTGGACCTATCTCGTCTGGCCGAAGAGCGTCGAGTTCTTCGGCACCCGCGGGCTCGTCAAGGTCCGCGGCACCATCGACGGGCACCCCTTCCGCAGCTCCTTCATGGCCCTGGGCGACGGCACGCACAAACTGCCGGTGAAGGCCGACCTCCGCAAGGCCATCGGGAAGGGCGAGGGCGACCGGGTGACCGTGCACCTGGAGGAGCGGCTCAGCTCCTGACCGACTCCCGGTAGCGCCGGGGCGCGACGCCGACCGCCCGCTTGAAGGCGTTGCTGAAGGCGCTTTCGGAGGTGTAGCCCACGGAGCGGGCGAGGGCCGCGACCGGAGCCGTGTCCTGGCGCAGGGCGCGGGCAGCCAGGCTCATGCGCCAGTTGAGCAGGTACGTCAGGGGCGGCACCCCGGCCGCCTCCTTGAACCGTACGGCGAAGGTGGTCCGCGACATCGAGACCGCCCTGGCCAGCTCCTCGAGCTGCCAGGGATGTCCGGGGTCGCCGTGCATCAGCCGCAGGGCCGGGGCGAGCCGCTCGTCGGCCAGGGCCCGCAGCCAGCCGGGCGGCAACCCGTCGGACTCGCTGAGGCAGACCCGCAGGACCTGCACGAACATCAGCTGCGCGAGCTGATCCGAAGCGAACTCGACTCCGGCCCGGCGGGTCTTCATCTCCCCCACCAGCTGATCGATCAGCCAGCGCAGCACCGGCGCCTCCGCCGCGTCGGCCCGCACGTGGATCAGCTCGGGCAGGGCCCGGCGCAGCAGTTCTCCGCTGTCCCGGCTCAGGTCGATGTGCCCGGAGACGCAGGCGACCTCCTCGCCGTGGCCGAGGCTCGCCATGCGCGTGCCGGGCTCCATCGAGACGTCGCCGGAGTCCAGCGGCTCGACGCCGAGCGCGCTGCACAGCACGTATGACTGCCGCCCGTCGGAGACGACCACGTCCCCCTCGGACAGCTTCACCGGCTCCCCGCCGCCCTCGCGGACCAGCAGACAGCCGCCCCGCACGACGGCGTTCACCTTGAGCTTGTCGCGTCCGCGCAACCGGATCGCCCAGGCCCCGCCGGCCGTGAAGCCGCCGGAGAACACACTGCGGGCGTCGGCGACTGCGAGGGCGTCGGAGAGCGGATCTGCGGACACGCTCGAACTATCACGCAAGTAATGCCGATTCTCAAGCATTCATCGTACAGATCTCCGACTCTACGTTGGTCTGGACGGCTCACGTTGAGGAGATACGCACCATGGCCACCGCCCAGCATCCCCTGCCTTCCGGCTTCGGCGCCGCGACCACCGCGGAGGAGGTGATCAAGGGGATCGACCTGACCGGCAGGGTCGCGATCGTCACCGGGGGATACTCCGGCATCGGGCTGGAGACGACCCGGGTCCTGCGGGGCGCGGGCGCCGAGGTCGTCGTACCGGCGCGCGACCTGGAGCGGGCCCGGACGGCGCTCAAGCACGTGCCGGGGGCCGAGGTCGAGTACCTGGACCTGCTGGACCCGGCCTCGATCGACGCCTTCGCGGAGAAGTTCCTGGCGTCCGGGCGCCCGCTGCACGTCCTGATCAACAGCGCCGGGATCATGGCGACGCCACTGACCCGGGACGCACGCGGCTACGAGGTGCAGTTCGCCACCAACCACCTGGGGCACTTCCAGCTGGTCGCCCGCCTGTGGCCCGCGCTGGTCGCGGCCGGCGGGGCGCGCGTCGTGGCGGTGTCCTCACGGGGCATCCGCTTCGGCGGCATCGGCTTCGACGACCTGCACTTCGAGCACCGGCCCTACGAGCCGTTCGCCGCCTACGGCCAGTCGAAGACGGCCAACGCGCTGTTCGCCGTGGAGCTGGACCGGCGCGGGCGGGCCGAGGGCGTACGGGCCTTCTCCGTGCACCCGGGGATCATCATCGACACGGGCCTGATCAAGCACATCGACCCGGAGATCGTCCGGGCGTCGGGCACGGTCGACGACGAGGGCAGGCCCATTATCGATCCCGAGCGTCAGTGGAAGACGGTGCAGCAGGGCGCGGCCACCAGCGTCTGGTGTGCGACCAGCCCCCAACTCGCCGACACCGGCGGGGTCTACTGCGAGAACTGCGACATCAGCCCGCTGGTGACCCCCGAGACCGAGGCCGCCTGGTACGAGAGCGAGCAGACGCCCGGCGTCCTGCCGGGTGCCGTCGACCCAGAGGCGGCGGCCCGCCTCTGGGAGGTCAGCGAGCGTCTTACGGCTTGACGATCTCGTCGATGCGGGCCAGTTCGTCGGCGTCGAAGTCCAGGTTGCGGGTGGCCGCGACACTGTCCTCGATCTGCTGCGGGCTGCTCGCACCGACCAGGGCGGAGGTCACCCGGCCGCCGCGCAGCACCCAGGCCAGGGCCAGCTGGGCGAGGGTCTGGCCGCGGCCCTTGGCGATCTCGTCGAGGGCGCGCAGCTTGCCGACCAGGTCAGCGGTGACCGCGTCCGAGTTGAGGAAGGGGCTGTCGCTCGCCGCCCGCGAGTCCTCCGGGATGCCGTCGAGGTAGCGGGAGGAGAGCAGGCCCTGCTCCAGCGGGGAGAAGACGATGGAGCCGACCTGGAGCTCGTCGAGGGCGTCCAGGAGGCCCTCCTCCTCGGGCCGGCGGTCCAGCATCGAGTAGCGCGGCTGGTGGATCAGCAGCGGAGTGCCCAGCTCACCGAGGATGCGGGCGGCCTCGCGGGTCTGCTCCGCCGAGTAGTTGGAGATGCCGACGTACAGCGCCTTGCCCTGCTGGACCGCCGAGTGCAGGGCGCCCATCGTCTCCTCCAGGGGAGTCTCCGGGTCGGGGCGGTGCGAGTAGAAGATGTCGACGTAGTCCAGGCCCATCCGCGCAAGGCTCCGGTCCAGTGAGGACAGCAGGTACTTGCGGGAGCCCCACTCGCCGTACGGGCCGGGCCACATCAGGTAGCCGGCCTTGGTGGAGATGACGAGTTCGTCGCGGTACGCGGCGAAGTCCGCCTTCAGGAACTCGCCGAGCGCGGACTCGGCCGCGCCGGGCGGCGGGCCGTAGTTGTTGGCGAGGTCGAAGTGGGTCACGCCAAGGTCGAAGGCGCGGCGCAGGATGGCCCGCTGGGTCTCGACCGGACGGTCGGGACCGAAGTTGTGCCACAGGCCGAGCGAGATCGCGGGGAGCTTCAGGCCGCTGCGTCCGGTGCGCCGGTAGGGCAGGTCCGCGTAACGGTCGGGGTGTGCGGTGTACAACGCGACTCCAGAGGGGTTGGCACACGGTTTCCCGGTTCCCGGAAGTTCAGAGAAGCCGGCACCCCATATCTTTCGCGACCTGCGGGCAGTGGTCCAACAGGAGAATGCGATGGGATTGAGCGGATAGGCTTCTCAATTATGGAACTGCGCCATCTCCAGCACTTTGTCGCGGTCGCCGAGGACCAGCATTTCACCCGGGCGGCAGAGCGGCTGATGGTGTCCCAGTCGGGGCTGTCGGCCTCGATCCGGGCGCTGGAGCGGGAGTTGCAGACCCCGCTGTTCGTACGGACGACCCGCAGGGTCACGCTCACGGAGGCGGGGCGTGCGCTGCTCGGCGAGGCGGAGCGGATTCTGGCGCAGGTGCGGTCCGCGCACGAGGCGGTCGCCGCGGTGCAGGGCGTGCTGCGCGGCACGCTGGCGCTGGGCACCGAGCAGTGCATCGCGGGGGTGCATGTGGCGGGGCTGCTCGCCGCGTTCCGGCGGCGGCATCCGGATGTGGAGATACGGCTGCGGCAGGCCGGCTCGGGCGCGCTGGCGGAGGAGGTCGCGGCCGGGCGGCTGGACCTGGCCTTCGCCTACCGGACGCAGGCGGACACCGACCAGCTGCGCTCGGTGTCGCTGACCGGTGAGCCGATGACGGTGCTGTGCCATCCCACCCACCGTCTGGCGTCGGGCGGCGCGCCCGTCACACCGGAGGAACTCGGCGGGGAGGTGTTCGTGGACTTCCACCCGGACTGGGGGCCGCGCCGCACCACCGACACGGCCTTCGCGGCGGCGGGTGTACGGCGCACCGTGGCGCTGGAGGTCAACGACGTGCACAGCCTGCTGGACCTGGTCGACGAGAACCTCGGCATCGCGGTCGTGCCCCGGCACTTCCGGCACAAGCGGGAGGCGCTCACCGCCCTGCCGGTGAAGGGCACCGGCGAGGCGGTCTACGAGACAGTCGCCCTGCTCCCGCCGCCGCAGGCGACCAGCCCTGCGGCCCGGGCCCTGATGGCGCTTCTGGAACAGGGCACGCACGAGGGGCCGTAATGCGCGATGGTGGATGCATGCATGCCAAGGACATCCTCATCGACGGGTTCAACCGCATCCAGGAAGAAGTCCACGCAGCCGTCGAGGGCCTCGGCCCCGACGACCTCAACGCCCGCCCCTACAAGGCCGGCAACTCGATTGCCTGGCTCGTCTGGCATCTCACCCGGGTCCAGGACGACCATGTGGCCGACGCCTTCGGGCTCGACCAGGTGTGGCTCGCACAGGAGTGGGAGAAGCGCTTCGGGCTGGACCTCCCGCGCCGCGACACCGGCTACGGGCACAGTCCCGCCAAGGTGGCCAAGGTGCGGGTCGACTCCGGCGACCTGCTGACCGGCTACTACGACGCCGTGCACGAGCAGTCCCTCGGCGCCCTGCGCGAACTGGCCGCCAAGGATCTCGAGCGCATCGTCGACGAGAACTGGGATCCGCCGGTCACCCTGGGCGTGCGGCTGGTGAGCGTCCTGTCCGACGACCTTCAGCACATCGGACAGGCGGCCTACGTACGGGGGCTGCTTCAGAGCGCGGCTTCGTAGCCCGGCAGGACGACGTCCTCGATGAGGGCCCTGCGCTCGTCGAACGGGATGAACGCGCTCTTCAGGGCGTTGACCGTGACGGTGCGCAGGTCCTCGACCCTCCAGCCCGCCTGCTCCACCAGCAGCGACATCTCACGGGTCATCGTGGTGCCCGACACCAGACGGTTGTCGGTGTTCAGCGTGACGCGGAAGCCGAGGTCCTTCAGGGCCGTGATCGGGTGCTCGGCGATCGAGGTGGCGCACCCGGTCTGCAGGTTGGAGGTCGGGCACATCTCCAGGGCGATCCGGCGATCCCGCACCCATCCCGCCAGCCGGCCCAGCTTGCCGTCCACGATGTCCTCGGTCAGACGCACACCGTGGCCGATGCGCTGGGCGCCGCACACCTGCAGCGCCTGATGGATGCTGGGCAGACCGAACGCCTCGCCGGCGTGGATGGTGAACGGGACGCTCTCACGGCGCAGGCGCTCGAAGGCGTCCCGGTGGTCGGCGGCCGGGAAGCCGTCCTCGGCGCCGGCGATGTCGAAGCCCACGACGCCCGCGTCCCGGAAGGCCACCGCCAGGTCGGCGGCCTCCCCGACCCGGTCGAACATCCGCATGCCGCACAGCAGGGTGCCCACCCGCACCGGGGTGCCCGCGGCCGCCGCCTTCGCCATACCGGTCGCGAGGCCCTCCTGGACGGTCTCGACGACCTCGGCCATGGTCAGCCCGCCGTTGGTGTTCAGCTCGGGGGCGTAGCGCACCTCGCCGTAGACGACCCCGTCGGCCGCCAGGTCCAGGACGTACTCCTCGGCGGCGCGCAGCAGGCCCTCGCGGGTCTGCAGCACGGCGAGGGTGTGCTCGAAGGTGGCGATGTAGCGCACCAGGTCACCGGAGTTGGCGGCCTCGACGTACCAGGCGGCGAGCTCGCCGGGGTCGGTGGTGGGCAGGGTGTGGCCCACCTCGGCCGCGAGTTCCACCACGGTGGCGGGGCGCAGACCGCCGTCGAGGTGGTCGTGCAGGACGGCCTTGGGCAGGCGGCGGATCACGTCGGCGTCTACGCGCGTTGCAGTCATGGCGGGTCTTTCCTTGAGCGGTGGTTCGAAGCGGCGGGGAGGGAGTCGTCAGTCGGCGGGCTGGAGCAGGTCCCAGCGGTTGCCGTACAGGTCCTGGAAGACGGCGACCGAGCCGTAGGGCTCGTGGCGCGGTTCCTCCAGGAAGGTCACGCCCGCGGCGAGCATGCGGGCGTGGTCCCGCGCGAAGTCGTCGGTGTGCAGGAAGAAGCCGACGCGCCCGCCGGTCTGGTCCCCGACCCGGGCACCCTGCGCCTCGCCCTTGGCCCGGGCCAGCAGCAGGGCGGTGCCCGCGGCCTCGGCGCCGGGCTGGACGACGACCCAGCGGGAGCCGTCGGGGCGGGCCGTGTCCTCGACGAGCCGGAAGCCGAGGGCCTCGGTGTAGAAGCGGATCGCCTCGTCATGGTCGTCGACGACGAGGGTGACCAGGGCGATGCGTCTCATCGGGGCCTTTCGCGAGGTCGGAGGGTGGTTGACGGGTGAGGTTATACGTAAAACCTCGACTTCGCCAGTCGGCCTCTGTCACCGCCTTCGTCTACAGTTCAGTGGACCGTCTACATGTCTGTAGTCACTCGGCCGCGGCATGCTTCCGCGCCCGCACCGATCACACGAAAGGGGCAGCCCACCATGACCACAGGGCCCCGCACACAAAGGCACGCGAGCACCCCGGTGGGCCGCTTCGCGATACCGGCGCCTCTTCTCCGCCCCAGCCCCACGACGGAAGAGCGCCGCCATGAGCCTTCGACCCGCGAAGACCACCGCCGATCACCAGCCGCGACCGCCCCGGCGGCCCCGCGCGTTCGCCCTGCTCCGGCGCCATCTCGGCGCGGCGATCGTCCTGGCCTACGCGGCCGCGGCGCTGCTGCCCGCTCCTGGCCTGTGGCTGCGGCACCCGCACCCGATCGGCATCCCCGGTCTCGCTGAACTCTCCCTCAGGACACCGCAGTTACTGCTCGCGCTCGTGCTGTTCAGTGCCGGTCTCCAGGTGCCGCTGCGTGAGCTGCGGCTGCTGCTGAGGCGCCCGGCCGCTCTGGTCGCCGGGCTCGTGCTGCACGTGGTGGCGCCGTTGTTGATCGTCCCCGGGGTCGCGTTCGCGCTGCGGCACTCCCCCGACCAGGACGGCGGCAGCGGCATGGTCGCCGCGATGATCCTGATCGTCTCGATGCCGGTGGCGGCCGGGGCCACGGTGTGGACCGCCAAGGGGGACGGCGACCAGCCGACGGCTGTCGGACTGGTCCTCGCCTCCACGCTGGTCAGCCCACTGACGGTGCCGTTGACCCTGGCGGTGCTGTGCCCGCTGCTGCGCGGCGAGTACGCGGGCCGGCTGGCCGACGCGGCGCAGACCGCCGGGCACGCCTTCGCGCTCACCTCGGTCGTGCTGCCCTGCGGCGCGGGGCTGCTGTGCCGACTGCTCCTGCCCCGGCGGGCGTCGGAGGGGCTCGTCGGCGCCGCCGTAGCCGTGGCTCTCCCGGCTTCCCTGCTGTTGACGTATGTGAACGCCAGCGGCGTGCTGGGGCCGTTCCTGCGTCATCCGCGCCCGGCGCTGCTGGCCGGCGCGCTGGCCGTCGCGGCGACGGTGTGCGGGCTGTCCTTCGCGCTGGGGCGGATCGCCGCCCACGCCCTGCGGCTGGATGCGAGAGCCGGCGCGTCCGTGACACTGGCCTGCGGGATGAACAACAGCAGCGCCAGTGCCGTGTTGATCACGACGACGCTGCCCGACCGTCCGCACATCCTGCTGCCCGTGCTGGCGTACGGGCTGCTGCAGAAGATGGCGGCGGGACGGGTGGTGCGCGGGTTCGGTTCCAGGACAGAAGGAGGCCTACGGACCTAGGACTGCGGCCCGAGGTGCGATCCCGGACGCGCCGGTAGCGTCCCGGGCATGAAGATCACCGAGCCGTCCCGCAGCCCCGAACAGCGCAAGCAGGACGTACTGGCCCGACTGACGCGGGAGTTGGACATCTGGGTCGCCACCGCCGACGAAGGCGGGCTGCCGTGCCTGGTGGCGCTGTGGTTCGCCTGGGACGGGGAGGCGGTCTGGATGTCCACGCGGGTCACCAACCCCACGGGCCGCAATCTGCGCGACGGCGGGCGCACCCGGCTGGCGCTCGGCGACACGCGGGACGTGGTGCTCGTCGACGGGGACGTGGAGACGTTCGCCGGGCAGGACGTGCCGGCCGCGGCGGCCGACGCGTTCGTGGCGAAGACGGGGTGGGACCCGCGCAGGGACAGCGCGTCGTACGCCTTCTTCCGGGTGCGGCCGCGTGGCGTGCAGGCCTGGCAAGGAGAACATGAGCTGCCCGGGCGGCATCTGATGCGGGACGGCGTGTGGGCGGTCTGAGGCGACCGGGCGCGGCGGCTGAAAGGCCGCCGCCGATGGCCCCTCGACCTACCGACTTCCTCGGGGTGTTGTCGGGGGTGATCCCTGCGGTGGGCCGGTGGTATGCGGTACACACCGGGTGGCGGGCTGACCGCCGAGAAGCGACGGCTTTGTGAGCGGATCCGCTACGAGACAGGTGAGCGGCTCACCACCCATCGGGCAACCAGGATGCGTGAGTACGCGACCGCACACGAGTGGCTCACTGTCATCCAACTGCCTTCCCGTTCCCGGGACTTGAATCCGGTCGAGGGTGTCTGGTCGCTGTTACGGCGCGGACCGCCGGCCAACACCGCCTTCACCGACGACGAGCACCTCGAACGCACCCTCCGCCGGGGCCTACGTCATATCCGGCTCCGGCCCGACCTCATCGACTGCTGCCTGGCCGGCACCAGACTGACCCTCACCCAGCAGCCGACAACAACCCGAGGAAGTCAGGAGCCACCGAGGCGACCACCGGTCTGCCGCGTCGGCCCGAGGCCGGCGGACGCCGGCCTCGGCACTCGCGGTGGTCCCACGGCGTCGGTCACACACGAGGCCGGTTCAACAGCCGGGAGAGCACGATGGCGCTCTCGGTCCGTTCCACGGGAGCGGTGGCGCGCACGCGTTGGATGGCCTGTTCCAGGTGGGGGATGTCTTTGGCGAGCATGTGGACGACTGCGTCGGCGGCGCCCGAGACGGTACAGGCTTCGACGACCTCGGGGATGGCCCCCAGGGCTTGGCGCAGTTCGGCGGGGGTGGGATTGCCGGTGCAGTAGACCTCGACGAACGCTTCGGTATGCCAGGCCAACGCCTGAGGATCGACGAGAGCGGTGAAACCGCGGATCGCTCCGGCGGCCACGAGGCGGTCGAGACGCCGCTTGGCGGCGGGCGCGGACAGCCCGGACGCCTTGCCGATCTGGGCGTAGGTGGCCCGTGCGTCGTGCAGCACGTACCGGATGATCGCTTGATCGATGGCGTCCATGACCTCACTCCAGACGTCGGAACCTACGGCCCCAGCGCAAGAAAAAGCCACGAGCTCGCCGACATTGCAAGAAAGCGACAGCAGGCAGCAGCAAATGGCGATTGCTTGCGTTGGTCCGCCGAACATAGTCTCCGGCTTGTCCTGATGTCACGTGCGGGGAGCAGTGGTGAGATGACAGCAAGCCTGAGCGATGTGGAAGCCTCGGCTCTGGCCGCGGTGGACGAGGCGGCCATCGCCCGGCTGCTGCTGGAACTTCTCGCTGTTCCGAGCGTGACGGGCAGCGCCGCGGAGTCCGAGGTTCAGCACGTCCTGGCCCGGCATCTGATGCGGATGGACCTCGATGTCGACCTGTGGTCCATGAACCTGCCCGAGCTGCGTGACCATCCCCGTTTTCCCGGCAGCGAGGCCCCGCGCACCGAGGCATGGGGCCTGGTGGGCGGCACGGTACCCCTGGGCGACGGGCCGACCCTGATCCTCCAGGGGCACGTCGACGTCGTCCCGTCCGGAGACCTGGCGCGTTGGGAGGGCGACCCCTTCCGGCCCCGGGTCACCGGGGACGTGGTGCACGCACGAGGAGCGTGCGACATGAAGGCGGGGGTGGTGGCGATACTCGCCGCCCTGGCCGCGATACGGGAGGCGGGCGCAAGGCTCCGCGGCCAGGTGTCCGCGCATTTCGTGGTCAGCGAAGAGGACGGAGGGCTCGGGGCGTTCGGCACCCTGCAACGCGGCCACACCGGCGATGCCTGCATCATCACCGAACCGACCAGCGGCGCGGTCATGACCGCGAACGCCGGCGCCCTCACCTTTCGCATCCAGGTACCCGGCCGCGCCACCCACGGCAGCACCAGATACGTGGGAGTGAGCGCCATCGACGCCTATCTGCCCATCCACCGCGCGCTCGCCCATCTGGAAGCCCGCCGCAACGTCGGCGCCGACCCGCTCATGTCCGAATACCCCATCCCCTACCCGCTGTCCGTCGGTACCGTGCATTCCGGCGACTGGGCCAGCAGCGTGCCCGACCTGCTGGTGGCCGAGGGAAGACTGGGCGTCCGGCTGGGCGAGGATCCGGCCCAGGCACGCATCGAACTGGAGGCGTGCGTGGCCGAAGCCTGCGCGGCCGACCCCTGGCTGCGCTCCCACCCCGCCACGGTGACCTGGCCCGGCGGGCAGTTCGCCAGCGGACGGCTGCCGGCCGGGCATCCGCTCGCGGCCCAGGTCGCCGACGCGCACGCCGACGTCACCGGCGGCCCGCGACCCTCCGAGCGAGGCGCCCCCTACGGCAGCGACCTGCGCCTGTACTCCGGAGCGGGCATCCCCACGCTGCAGTACGGCCCGGGCGACGTACGCCTCGCACACGGTCCACAGGAGCAGGTCCGTCTCAGCGACATCGTCACCGTCACCCGGGCACTGGTGCTCGCCACACTGCGCACGGTCGGCACCAAGTAGCAGCCCCCGGCCCCACCCCCTACCGGCTGCCTGTGCCCCGGCGGAAGTCACTGTTGCGGCGCGCCGGAGGCGGTCGCAGGGGTGGCCGACCGCGGTTCCGACCGTACGGCAGTCCTCGGCCGCCGGCCCACCGCAGGGATCACCACCCGTCACCACCCCCCACAACACCCCGAGGAAGTCAGTGATCGGACTTGCCGTGCAGGGCGTCGAGTCGCTCCAGCTCGTCGGCGGTGAGGCGGAGCGCTCCTGCTGCCACGTTCTCGGCCAGGTGGTCGGGGTTGCCGGTACCGGGGATGGCCAGGACGTGCGGTCCCTGGTGCAGCGTCCAGGCGATGCGGACCTGGCTAGGGCTCGCGTCGTGGGCGCGGGCGACGGCGAGCACTTCCTCGTCGTACGTGGTGCTCGCGCCCTTCTCGCCGCCGTCGCCGGCTACGGCGAAGAACGGTACGAAGGCGATGCCCTGTTCGCCGCAGAGGCGCAGGACTTCGTCGGTGGCGGGGTCGCGGTGCTCGAGCCCGTACCGGTTCTGCACGCACACCACCGGCGCGATGGCCTGCGCCTCGGCAAGGTGCCGGGGCTCCACCCCGGAGATGCCCAGGTGCCGGACGAGTCCCGCCTCGCGCAGCTCGGCCAGCGCGCCGAAGTGCTCGGCGATCGAGTCCTGCTCGGTGCGGCGGAAGTTGACGACGTCAAGGTGGTCGCGGCCGAGCTGGCGCAGGTTCTCCTCCACGTGACCGCGCAGCTGGTCGGGGCGGGCCGGACTGCCCCACTCCCCCCAGTAGTTGCGGTAGGGCCCCACCTTCGTGGTGATGACGAGGTCGTCCGGGTACGGGGCCAGCGCGCTGTTGATGATCTCGTTGGCGGACCGCAGCCGGGAGAAGTAGAAGGCCGCGGTGTCGATGTGGTTCACGCCGAGCTCGATCGCCTGCCGCAGCACGGCGATCGAGCGCCCGCGGTCGCTGGGTGTCCCGTGATGGAAGGCGGCACTGCCCGTCAGCCGCATCGCTCCGAAGCCGATCCGGTTGACGGCCAGGTCACCGAGTTTCCACGTTCCCGCGACGTCCGCGGTGATCGTTTGCGAGGTCATCGGCGGAGTCTCGCACACGCGGGGCTTACCGACGCGGGGACTTTGCGGACACCTGTACGAAGTTGAGGGCGCCGGTCAGCAGGAGAGGTTGTCGCCGGGGGCGACGCCGAGGATGGCGGTGATGCGCGGACAGGCGCCGATGATCCCCTGCGGTCAGCTCGCGTCCCCTTCGCCCGGGTCGCCGCCCTCCGCCGTTCCCGTATAGGCCGCCGTGGTCCGGTCCGCCGCCTCGCGTGCCGTCTTCTCGTCCTCGCCGCCGGCGAGATTCGCCGCGTACCAGGCTTCGCTGCTGGACGCCATGAAGCGACGGCCCTCGTCCGAACCCATCCAGGCCATGAATTTCTTCGGGTCGACGGCCGCGCCACCGCTCGCCAGATGCAGGGAGAGCCCCCGGACCATCAGGTCCCATCCCACACCGACGGCACCCGGGCCGAACTCCGCCCACTTCGTGTCGTCGACATGAGCGATGTGCTCCAGCTGGAAGCGTGTCCCGTCCCCTTCGGAGGTCAGGTGCAGCTCGATCCAGCTGACCTCGCCGCCGTACTCCCAGGTCGCCGAGAAGCTCTTGGGCGGGTCGCAGCGCTCGATCACACCGCCCGCGTTGCCTTCGAGCTGATAGCGGCCTCCCAGGCGCAGTTCTCCCGTCACGGGCAGGAGCCAGCGGGGGATGCGCCCGGGGTTCGTACAGGCGTCCCACACATCATCGAGCGGGGCGTCGTAGGTCCGGGTCACGGTCACCACGCGTGCCTCGCCTGCCTTGAAGGTGCGCCGGCCGACCTGCCGGCGCACGTCGCTGATGTCATGAGTCACGTCGGTCATGGGTGCTCCTCGGGGTTTCGTCGGCATCCCGGAGTCGGCGCGCCCGTTTGCCGCGCGCCAGCTCGGTGGCCAGGGCGTCCAGATGCGGGGTCCAGAAGCGGCGGAAGCGGTCGAGCCAGGCGTCTATGTCCTGCAGCGGCTCGGCATTGACCGCGTACAGGCGCCGGGTTCCTTCGGGGCGGACGGTCGCGAACCCGTTCTCCCGCAGCACCTTCAGATGCTGTGACACTCCGGGCTGCGAGATCCCGAACTCCTCCCCGATGACCTCGCAGACCGCTCCCGAGGTCATCTCACCGTCGGCCAGCAGCTCCAGGATCCGCCGACGCACCGGGTCCCCGAGCACATCGAAGGCGTGCATACGGCCACTGTATCAGCCATCGCTTATATAAGCAGTTGCCGATACTGCGGCTCGAAAAGCGCCCGGCCGTGTCGCACGGCCGGGCGTTCTCCTCGCCGGATTCAGTTCAGCGGCTTGTGCAGCACCGCCTTGCGGTGGCTGAACGTCTCGATCGAATAGCGGCCGTGGTAGCTGCCCATGCCGCTCTCGCCCACTCCGCCGAACGGCAGGTCCGAGACGGTGAGATGGGCCAGCGGCAGGCCGTGGCCGAGAGCGCCGGAGGACGTCTCGGCGGCGATCCGGCCGCGGGTCTCCTCGGACTCGGAGAAGACGTACAGGGCAAGGGGCTTGTCGCGATCGTTGATGAAGTCGATCGCCGCGTCCAGGTCGGGCACCGTGACGATCGGCAGGATCGGGCCGAAGATCTCTTCCTGCATGACGGGCGCCTTGGGGTCGACGTCGGCCAGGACGGTCGGCGCGATGTACTTCCTCGTACGGTCGCTGCTGCCGCCCACGACGACGCGGCCCGAGTCGAGCAGGCCCGAGAGCCGGTCGAAGTGCCGTTCGTTGACGATCCGGCCGTACTCGGTGGATGCGGACGGGTCGCTGCCGTACAGCGCCTTCACGGCGCGGGTGAACGCGGGCTCCAGGGCGGCGGCGGTGCCCGGGTCGGTCAGGACGTAGTCGGGGGCGACGCAGGTCTGCCCGGCGTTGAGGAACTTGCCGCGGGCCAGCCGGTCCGCGACGACGTCGATATCGGTGTCGCGGTCGACGAACGCCGGGGACTTTCCGCCGAGTTCGAGGGTGACCGGGGTGAGGTGCTCGGCGGCGGCGCGCATGACGATGCGGCCGACGGCGCCGTTGCCGGTGTAGAAGATGTGGTCGAAGCGCTCGGCCAGCAGGGCCGTGGTTTCCGGGATGCCGCCCTCGACGACGGCGACCGCGTCGGTGTCGAGGTAGGCGGGCAGCAGACGGGCGAGCGCGGCGGAGGTGGCGGGGGCGAGTTCGCTCGGCTTGGCGACCACCGCGTTGCCCGCGGCGAGGGCGCCGACCAGCGGGGCGAGCAGGAGCTGGGCGGGGTAGTTCCAAGGGGCGATGACGAGGACGACGCCGAGCGGGTCGTACTGCGTCCAGGCGCCGGCGTCCGCGCCGAGGTGGGCCGGGACCGGGGCGGCTTCGGGGCGCAGCCAGTCGGCGAGGTGGTCGAGGGTGTGGTCGATCTCGCGGATCGTGAAGTCGATCTCGGTGCGGTGGGCCTCGGTGGCGCTCTTGCCCAGGTCGGCGTGGAGGGCGGCGGCCAGGTCGGGGCCGTTGTCCGCGAGCAGTTCGCGCAGGCGGCGCAGCTGGGCGGTGCGCCACTCGACAGGCTTGGTGCGGCCGGTGCGGAAGGTGGCGCGCAGCCGGGCCACGACGTCGGCGGACTGCTCGGGGGTGGAGGGGTTCACGATGCCTCGCTGCAGAAACGATCAGGGTCAGGTGTATATGCCAACCTTTCATACACCAAAATAAATCCCGGCGCCGGAGAACTACTTTCCGCAGCGAGCTGGTCACGCGCGGGCGTGCCCGTCACATGTGGCCGAGCTCCTGCCGCCGCCGCTCCAGATAGGCGCGTTCCGCCTGGCTCTGAGAGTGCGCGATGGCCGCCTCGTACGCCCGTACCGCCTCGGTGTCGCGCCCCAGGCGGCGCAACAGGTCGGCGCGAACGGCATGGAAGACGTGGTAGCCGTCGAGATCCAGCGCCTCGACGCCCTCCAGGGCTTGGCGGGGCCCCTCGGTCTCGGCGACGGCGACCGCCCGGTTCAGGCCCACGACGGGGTTCGGCGCGAGGGCCAGAAGCTGGTCGTACAGCTGACGGATCTGGCCCCAGTCGGTGGCATCGGCGTTGGGCGCGTCGCTGTGGACGGCCTGGATGGCGGCCTGGATCTGGTACGGGCCGGGCTGGTTGCGGCGCAGGCAGCGGCGGACCAGCGACTGCCCCTCGGCGATCAGCTCCCTGTCCCAGCGGCTGCGGTCCTGCTCCGGCAGCGGTACCAGCGCGCCGTGCTCGTCCAGCCGGGCAGAGCTGCGGGAGTCGACGAGGAGCATCAGCGCGAGCAGGCCGGTCACCTCGGGCTCGTCGGGCATGAGCTCGGACAGGAGGCGGCCGAGGCGTACGGCCTCCGCGCACAGGTCGGGGCTGCCGCCATACCCCTCGTTGAAGATCAGGTAGACGACCGCCAGAACGCCCTTCAGGCGGTCCGGGAGGTCCGCGTCGCGGGGCACGCGGTAGGGGATGCGGGCGTCGCGGATCTTCGCCTTGGCGCGGACGAGGCGCTGGGCCATCGTCGGCTCGGGTACCAGGAAGGCGCGCGCGATCTGCGGCGTGGTGAGGCCGCCGAGGAGGCGCAGGGTCAGGGCGACCTGCGCCTGGGGGGCGAGCGCCGGGTGGCAGCAGGTGAAGATCAGGCGGAGCCGGTCGTCGCGCACGGGGCCCTCCTCGGCCGGTGCGTCGGGGGTGTGCAGCAGGGCCGCCTCGGCATGGCGGGCCTCGCGGGAGGACTCGCGGCGCAGCCGGTCGATCGCGCGGTTGCGCGCGGTGGTGATGATCCAGCCGGCCGGGCTCGGCGGCACACCGGCCTCCGGCCAGCGCTGCACAGCCGTCGTGAAGGCGTCCTGCACCGCTTCCTCGGCGAGGTCGATGTCGCCGAGGAAGCGGACGAGGACGGCGACGGCGCGGCCGTACTCCGCGCGGAAGACGGCCTCGACGTCGACGGACGGGGACATCACTCCTCGGCCTGGTGCATGAACGGGCGCACCTCGATGGGCAAGGTGGTCGCCCAGGTAGCCTTCCTGCCCCATTCCAGGGCCGCGTCCAGGTCGGGGGCCTTGATCAGGCAGATGCCTCCCAGGTACTCCTTGCCCTCGGCGTACGGCCCGTCGGTGATCAGGACGTCGCCGTCCCGGGGCCGCAGCACGGTGGCCGTCTCGGGCCCGTGCAGCCCGCCGGCGAAGACCCAGGCGCCGGCCTCGCGCAGTTCCGCGTGGAAGGTGTCGAGGTTGCGGACGATCTCCGCCATGGCCTCGGGTCCGGGCGGCGTTCCGTCGGTCGGGGTGATCACGCTGAGCAGGTAGTACTGCATGCCGTCCTCCTTGGCATCGTGTCGTTCTGTCACCTCCTACACGAACGGAACACCCCCGGATCGACACCGCGCACGACGACATCGGGAGAATCTTCCACATGACCGCCGCAGCGCACCCCCTCGTCTCCACCGCCCGCGCCCTCGCCGCCGACCTCCTCGCCCCGAACGCGGCGCGTGTCGACCAGCAGGGGGTGCCCGCGAGCCACATCGAGGCCGTCCGGCGGTCGGGGCTGCTGGGTGTGAGCGCGCCGCGGGAGTACGGCGGGGCGGGCGCTCCCGACCCGGTGGCACGTGAGGTCCAGGAGATCCTGGCCGGGGCGTGCTGCTCGACGTGGTTCGTGCAGACCCAGCACCACACTCCGGTGCGGCTCCTGGCGAGGTCCGAACTCCCCGTGCGGGAGCGGCTGTTGGGTCCGCTGGCCTCCGGTGAGCTGCTGGCCGGGATCGCCTACGCCCATGTCCGGGCCTTTCCCCGGGTGCCCGTGCGGGCCACGGCAAAGCGGGACGGCTGGCGGTTCGACGGCACGGTGCCCTGGTACACGGGCTGGGGGCTGAACGACGTGATGCTGCTCGCGGGCGTGACCGACTCGGCCGAGATCGTCTTCGCGTTCGCCGACGCCCGCGATCAGCCGGGGCTGCGCGCCTCGCAGCCGATGCAGCTGGCGGCGCTCACCGCCGCCCGTACGGTCTCGCTGGAGCTGGACGGCCTGTGGCTGCCGGAGGAGAGCGTGGTGCTGCGCACCCCGCAGGAGAAGTTCGCTCTCATCGACCTGCCCCGGAGCACGAACGCCTCCCCGGCCGTTTTCGGGGTGGCGTACGCCGCACTGCGCGTGCTGGAGGACACCGGCGAGCCGGAGACCGCCCGGGGGCTGCGCGACCGCCTCGACGAGGTGCGGCGGCAGGCGTACGAGCTGGCCGATCACCCCGTTCCGCACGAGCGTGTCGCGGAACGGCTGGCGCTCAAGACGCGGTCCTACGACCTCATGCGTGCGGCCACGACCGCGGCGGTCGTGGCCGGGGGCGGCCGCACCATGGACGTAAGCCATCCCGCCCAGCGACTGGCCCGCGAGGGCCTGTTCCTGCTGGTGCAGGGGCAGACGTCGGTGGTGCGGCGGGCGCACCTCGACGCGCTCACGGAGATCCAGGAGGCCTGATGGTGAAGAGTCCGACCGATGTCGTCCAGGCGGCGTTCCGGTACTACCGGTCGCAGGACCGCGAGGCGGCCCTGGCGCTCTACGCCGAGGACTTCTCCTTCACCAGCCCGCAGGACGACCACCTCGACAGGGCGGCCTTCTTCGAGCGGTGCTTCCCGACTGCGGACCGGTTCGTGGAACAGCGGATGCTGCATGTCGTGCCCGCCGACGAGGAGCTCGTACTCGTCCACTACGAGTACGAGCTCACGACCGGCGACCGGTACCGCAATGTCGAGGCGATCACCGTCCGGGACGGGCTCGTCCGGGAGGTGCAGGTCTTCTTCGGCGGCAGGGTCGGCGCGAGGGGCTAGCTCGCGAACGGCACCTGTGCCGAGGGTGCGGCCGGCTGGGCGAACGGGTGCTGCCACAGCCCCTGTGCGGCCAGGCGCGGCAGCACGCCCTCGCCGAACCAGTACGCCTCCTCCAGGTGCGGGTAGCCGGAGAGCACGAACTCCTCGATGCCGAGGGCCGCGTACTCCTTGATCCGCTCGGCGACCTCGTCGTGGCTGCCGACCAGGGCGGTGCCCGCGCCGCCGCGGACCAGGCCGATGCCCGCCCAGAGGTTGGGGTGGATCTCCAGGCCGTCGCGGTTGCCGCCGCCGTGCAGAGCGAGCATCCGCTGCTGGCCCTCGGACTCGCTGCGGGCGAGGCCGGCCTGGACGGACTCGACGGTCTGCGGGTCGAAGCCGTCGAGGAGCCGGTTCGCCTCCGCCCACGCCTGTTCGGAGGTGTCGCGGGTGATCACGTGCAGCCGGATGCCGAAGCGCAGGGTGCGGCCCTGCTCGGCGGCGAGCCCCCGGATCCAGGCGATCTTCTCGGCGACCTGGGCGGGCGGCTCGCCCCAGGTGAGATAGGTGTCGACGTACTTGGCCGCGACCTCTCCGGCGGCGGGCGAGGACCCGCCGAAGTACACCTCGGGGACCGGGTCGGGCACCCGGGCGAGCTTGGCGTCCGCCACCTGGAGGTGCTCGCCGTGCAGGTCGACGGTCTTGCCCTCCCACAACGCCCGGACGATTTCCAGGAATTCGCCGGTACGGCGGTAGCGGGCGTCCTTGTCCAGGAAGTCGCCGTAGGCCCGCTGCTCGTGGCTCTCGCCGCCCGTGACGACGTTGAGGAGCAGCCGTCCGCCGCTCTGCCGCTGGAAGGTGGACGCCATCTGCGCGGCCAGCGTCGGCGAGACGAAGCCGGGGCGGAAGGCGACCAGGAACTTCAGGCGTTCGGTGTGCTGGCTGACCATGGCGGTGGTCAGCCACGCGTCCTCGCACCAGGCGCCCGTGGGGGTGAGCGCCCCGACGAAGCCCAGGTCCTCCGCGGCCTTGGCGATCTGGCTCAGGTAGGCCACCGTCGGCGGCCGGTCCCGGCCGGAGACGGTGGCGGGGGTGCCGTGGCCGCCGCCCACGACGTGCCGGCTGTCGCCGTTGGTGGGCAGGAACCAGTGGAAGGTGAGGGACACGTGGGGTCTCCGATCAGAGGTGTCGCTGGTGTCGCGGATCGCGCTAGAGGAGTCCGTGGCGGGGTGGCCGGGTGCCGTTCAGCACGTACCGGCCGATGTGCTGGATCTTCCAGCGGGTCGGGTCGTGCAGGGTGTGGGTGCGGGCGTCGCGCCAGTGCCGGTGCAGGTTGAGGGAGTTGAGCGCGGACCGGGTACCGGACACCTCGAACAGGGCGCTCGCCACCTCGACCGCCGTCTGCGCGGCCTGCACCTTCGCCGCGGCGACCGCGATGGACGCCTCGGCCGTCGTGTCGTCGGTGAGGTCGGTGCGCGCCGCGTCGACCGCACGGGCGGCCTCATGGAGGAGGGCCTCGGACGCCCGTACCTGCAAGGCGAGTTCGCCGAACCGCTGGATCAGCAGCGGATCCTCTGCGGCCGTCTCGACGCCGCTCTCGAACCACGGACGGCTCTTCGTCCGTACGAACTCGACGGCTTCCGCGAGGGCGCCCGACGCGATGCCGGCGTCGATCGCGGCGTGCAGCAACTGGGCGACGGCTCCATGGAGTTGGGGTCCCTCGAAGGTGAGGTGGTGGGGCAGGACACGGTCGCCCGGCACCGGGACGCGTTCGAGACGGACCGTGCCGCTGGCGGTGGTGCGCTGTCCCAGGCCGTCCCAGTCGTCGATGACGGTGAGGCCGGGGGCGTCCGCGGGGACGTAGGCGACGTGCAGTTTGTCGTCCTCGGCGCGGGCCAGCACCGGGATCCAGTCGGCGAAGAGGGCCCCGGTGGAGTAGTGCTTGACACCGGTGAGGAGGTAGGAACCGTCCGGCTGCGGTTCGAGGCGGGTGCGGATGTCCTGGACGTGTTTGGTGCCCGCCTCGGACTGGGCGTTGCCGAAGCGGCGGCCGGCGAGCAGCTCGGCGAAGAAGAACTTCCGCTGTTCCTCGGTGCCCTGACGGCGGATCACATTGACGTAGGCGAAGTGGCTCTGGGGGATCTGGGCGAGGCTGCCGTCGGCCGAGGCGAGCAGCCGGAAGATCTCGGCGAGGGTGAGCGCGGTGACGTCCGCGCCGCCGTGCTCGGCGGGGACGGTGACCGCGAGCAGCCCGGAGGCGGACAGCCGGTCCAACTCCTCGCGCGGGAGCCTGCGTTCGGCGTCCCGGGCGGCGGCCCCGGCGCGGAACTCCTCGGCCAGGGCGGCCGCGACGGCGAGGGCCTCCGCGTCGTCGGCGATGACATGGGCGGACACGGCGCTCAGCTCGCCGCGGCCAGGAGCCGGGTGCGACCGAGGGCCGTCGAGAACTGGTCGACGACCTGGGCGAGGGCCTCGGTGGCGGCCGGCGCGACGGTGAGCCGGCCGTCCTCGTGCACGGTGATGTCCTTGTCGAGGGTGAACCAGCCCTGCACGATGTGGCCGGCGCCCATGGAGGACAGGACCGGGCGCAGCGCGTAGTCGATGGCCAGGACGTGGGCGGTGGAGCCGCCGGTGGCCAGTGGCAGCACGGTCTTGCCGGTCAGCGCGTACTGCGGGAGCAGGTCGAGGAGCGCCTTGAGGACCCCGGAGTAGGACGCCTTGTAGACGGGGGTGCCGACGACGACGCCGTCGGCCTGCGCGAACAGTTCGGTGGCCTCGACGATGGCGGGGTGTTTGAAATCCGCGCCGAGCAAAGCCTCGGCGGGAATGGTGCGCACGTCGAGCGGGATCACCTCGTGGCCTTGTGCGATCAGCCTCTTGTCCAGGTGACGCAGCAGGCGGTTGGTGCGGGAGGAGGCGGAGGGGCTGCCGGAGACGGACAGGACGGTGGCCATGGGTCCTCTTTCAGGGATGCACGGGATGCGCCGGGAGGCGTCCTCATGCGAGGAGGCGGGGCGCCCGCGCGCGGCGGGCGCCCCGGGGAAAGGGTCAGGAGTACCAGGTGGGTTCGGGCAGTTCGCCTTCGAGGACCCAGCGGCCGACCTCGCGCCGCTTGTAGGCGACGGGGTCGTGCAGGGTGTGGGTGCGGATGTTGCGCCAGAACCGGTCGAGGCCCTCGGAGGTGGCGGTGGAGCGGGCGCCGGTGACTTCGAAGATGCGGTTCGCGATCTCCAGGGCGACATCCGTGGCGCGTGCCTTGACGGCGGCCACCCGCACCTCGAAGTCGCCGCGGGTCTGCTCCGTGACGGCGTCGGGGTCGTCGTGCAGCTTCTGCCCCTCGACGGCGACGGCGTCGGCGAGCGCCTCGACGGCCCACAACTTGGCGGTGAGGTCGCCGTAGGTGTCGATGACGTAGGGCTCGTCGACCGCGCGCTCGTGGCCGCCGTGCAGCCAGGACCGGGACTTGGTGCGGGTGTAGGTGGCCGCCGTCTCCAGGGCGCCGCCCGCGATGCCCAGGTAGAAGTTGACGAAGACCAGTTGGATGGTGGGGACGTTGAGCGTGTTGTACGTGCGCGGCTGGAACTGCTTGTCGACGTAGCCGGCCGCGGAGGACCAGGGGGTGCGCACTCCGTCGAGGGTGACGCCGCCGCTCTCGGTGAGCCGCTGGCCGATGTTGTCCCAGTCGTCGTGGAAGGTCAGGCCCTCGCTGTCGGAGGGCACGATGGCGAAGACGTGGTTGTCCGTGCCCTCCAGGACGCCTTCGAGGACGGTGACGTCGGAGACCTTGCTGCCGGTGGAGAATGACTTGCGGCCGGTGAAGACGAGGTCGTCGCCGTCCTCGGTGACGATGACGTCCTTGTCGCGGGGGTTGACCGCTCCCCCGAAGAACCAGCGGCCGCGGCTGGCCTCGGCCTCCACCTGCTCCCACTGCTCGCGGGTGCCGACCAGACGGGCGGCCCAGAACCACAGGTAGTGGTAGCCGAGGAGCTGGCCGATGGAGCCGTCGGCCTTGGCGACCTCGCGGACGACGCGGTAGGCGGTGGGCCAGTCCTGGCCTGCGCCGCCGTGCTCGGTGGGGCCGAGCAGGGTGACGAGGCCGGCGTCCTTCAGGAGCTGGACCTCGGCGTAGGGGGTGGCTCCGGCGCGGTCGCGCTCCGCGGCGTCGGTGGCGAGGACGGCGGCGACCTCGGCGGCGCGGGAGATCCAGTCCTGGGCGGTCCGCGGGGCGGGGAGGGTGGTCCAGTCGGTGGGCGTGACGGTGCTCATGCTGATGACCTCTTTCGCGGTGGGGGCGCTCAGGCGTGCACGGGGACGGACTCGGGCTCCGTGTCCGGGAGCCCTGCCTCGAGTTCACGCACGAGCGGCAGCACCCGCTTGCCGAAGTACTCGACCTCCTCGTGGTAGTGCAGGAAGCCGAGGAGCAGGAGGTCCACGCCGAGCTTCTTGTAGGCGACGATGCGCTCCGCGATCTGCTCGGGGGTGCCGATGAGCCCCGTACGGAAGCCGTCGTTGTACTGGACCAGATCCTCGAAGGAGGAGTCCTGCCACATGCCCTTCTTGTCGGCGGTGGACTGTCCCGCCTGCTTCACCGCGGCGCCGAAGCCCTCGACGGCCTCGGTGTCCGCCTTGGCGACGATCTCGCGGAGCGTGTCCCGGGCCTCGGCCTCCGTGTCACGGGCGATGAGGAAGCCGTTGAGGCCGAACTTCGGTGCCCTGCGGCCGACTTCGGCGGCGGACTCGCGTACGTCGTTGATCTGCTCGGTGACTCCGTCGAAGTCCTTGCCGTTGGAGAAGTACCAGTCGGAGACCCGGCCGGCCATGGCGCGGGCCGCGGTGGAGTTGCCGCCCTGGAAGATTTCCGGGTGCGGCCGCTCGGCGGTGTTGAGGGGCTTGGGCTTGAGGGAGAAGTCGCGCAGCCGGTAGAAGTCGCCGGAGAGTTCGGTGTGGTCCTCGGTCCAGATCTGGCGCAGGGCGCGGATGAACTCCTCGGAGCGGCGGTAGCGCTCGTCGTGTTCCAGCCAGGGCTCTCCGAGGGCGGTGAACTCGCCCTTGAACCAGCCGGATACGACGTTGACGGCGAAGCGGCCGTTCGAGAGATGGTCGGCGGTGGCGCCGAGCTTGGCGAGGACGCCGGGGTGCCACAGGCCGGGGTGGACGGCCGCGATGACCTTCAGACGCTGGGTGGCGAGGAGCAGGGCGAGGCTGAAGCTGGTCGACTCGTGCTGGTACTCGGCGCCGTAGCTGGCCATGTAGCGGACCTGGCTGAGCGCGTAGTCGAAGCCGTTGTTCTCGGCGAGGACGGCGAGTTCGCGGTTGTACTCGTATCCCCAGTCGGTGCGCTGCTCGATCTTGCTGGTGACGAGTCCCCCGCTGACGTTGGGGACCCAGTAGGCGAATTTCACGGGCGCGGCAGGCATGCGTGACTCCTGTTGCGGAATGTTTCCGGGCACGCCGAATTCAAGCCGTGCAGTGGCGCGGCGAATTCAGGCGGAGCAGAGGGAAAGAGGCGGCGGATTCAGAGAGGTCGATCAGGCCGCGGCGCAACAGGAGGCGCTGGAGACGCGCGCGAGGTCGACATGGCGTCGCCGCGTGAGGTCCAGTCGCATCTTCATGCCGTCGATCGTGGCAGTCGGCTCCGCGGGCCGTCAAGGAAAACCCGACCGGTCTCGCATCCCGGACCATTGAATTTCACGAACGTGTGACAGGGAAACCCTTGAACACGCCGGGAATCGGGCCGCATTCTGCTGGGTGTGCGGACGGAACAACTGGAATACATCGCGGCCGTGACCCGGCTCGGTTCACTGCGCCGGGCCGCGGAGGAACTCCGTCTTTCCCAGCCCGCGTTGAGCGAGACGGTGCGCAATCTGGAACGTGAACTGGGAGTCGACCTGCTGGAGCGCAAGCGGTCCGGGGCGACGATGAGCGCGGAGGGCCGGGAGCTGCTGCCGCACATCATCGATGTGCTGGACGCGGTGGACCGGCTGCGCAGCGCGGCGGGAGAGCAGCACAGGATCAGCAGGATGGTCCGGGTCGGCACGGTGAACGCCGCCACGGTCCCGCTGCTCATCCCGGCCGTGCAGGCCTTCCGGACGGCTCATCCGATGACACAGGTGGAGGTGGTGGGCGCCCAGCAGTCCGAGATCCACCGGGCGCTCCTTGAGGGCGGTTTCGACCTCGGTCTGGTGAACCACCTGGACGGCGACGATCTGCCCGCCGACTTCGAGAGCACCGAACTGCTGCGTGGGCGTCCGGTGTTGTGTCTGCGCCCGGACAGTCCGCTCGCCGCGTTGTCCGCGGTCACGGTGGACGATGTCCTCGATGGTCCGGAGCCGGTGATCGCGATGCGCTCCGGCTATGTCATGCACCGTTATGCCCACCGGCTGCTGCGGGGCCGCTCCCCCGACTTCTCCTTCTCCACCGACGGCGCCGAGATGGGCAAGCTGATGGTGGCCGAAGGACTGGGTGCCACGCTCCTGCCGGACTTCAGCGTCATCGGCGACCCGCTGGAACGACGGGGCTCGATCACCTACCGCCGGATCTCCGACGACTCCACCCAGGTTCTCCTGATGCTGCAGCGCCGTCGCGCCGTGTCCGTGCCCCGGGCGGCCCAGGACCTCTACGAGGTGTTCGTGCGCCGGGCGCGCGAGTTGGGCGGCTCCCTGACGTGAGTGCGCGCCGGGTCAGTCCTCGTCGGCCGGCACCACGACGAGGAACGCGTCCGACTTGAGATCCATGATCACCGTCGCGGGCCTGCCCTCGGCGCGGCAGCGCGCCGCGTACTCCTCCGCCGGCCACGATCCGCGCGGAGCTCCCGCAGGAAACCGCTCCAACACCTTCGCGCCCATAGCGGCAGCCACCTCCACTTGCGACATACGGTTACGACCCCTCCATGTCCGCATGCCCGCGATCTGCGCAGACATGTGCGGGAGCCGGAGGCGTGTCCCAGAGGCGCCTTCCGCCCCCAGTAACCCGCCAGCCACTACTCATAAAGATGAAATAAGAGCAGAATGGACTTACGCGGCGCTTACCCGCATACCGCACCAGACGCGGTCAGGCCTGCGAGTCAAAGGAGACGAGTCATGGCCAACGTCTCGCCCACCAGCAGGGGGGACATCACCACCCACCCTGATGTTTCCGAAATGCGGGATCGCTATGCCCGCATGCTTGGCGGTCGCGATGTGACGCTCTTGGACGGACCGGTGTTCCTGCTCGGTCTGTACTGCGCCGTATCCCCGTGGATACTTCACTACACGACGAGCCAGCCCCCGCTGGTCACGCACAACCTCGTCGTCGGCATCGCGATCAGCCTGCTGGCCCTCGGGTTCACCCGGGCCCCCGAGCGCATGTACGGCCTCAGCTGGGCGTTCTGCGCGGTGGGCATCTGGATGATCATCGCACCCTGGGTCGTCGGCACCAGCCCGGACACCGGTGTGGTCCTCAACAACATCATCATCGGCGCGCTCGCCGTGATCCTGGGGCTGATGTGCGCCGGTACGGCGGCGAGGAGCGCCCCCAGGCCGTAGGAACGGACCAGGAAAGGACGGCATGGCGGCCGGCCCGCGCTCTGCGCGGGCCGGCCCTCCCGCGTCCCGTCACCGTTCAGTGGCCGGGCACCGACCAGGGCTGCTGCGGCAGCGGACTGCCGGTCTCCAGCAGCGACTTGAGGTTCGACAGCACCGCCGGCCAGCCGCGGGAGACGTCCGACAGCGCGCCCTCGTCCCAGAGGTCCTCGTGGGTGACGGTGAGGCGGACGATGTCCTCGTGCGGCGTGATGTCGAAGGTCACCCGGGAGTGCTTGTCCTCCTGCCCCTCGTTCTGGGGGTCGACCCAGGTGGTGACCAGGCGGGTGGGGGGTTCGCTCTCCACGACGGTGCCGACGACGTCGGCGATGCGGGAGCCGTCCGTACGGACGTGTTCCCAGCGGGAGCCCTCCCGCCAGTCCGATTCGTTGCGGTGACCCCAGTAGGCCGCGGTCAGGTCCGCGTCGGTGAGTGCCTCCCAGACCTTCTCGGGCGTGCTTCGGATGTAGGTGACGTACACGTAACTGGGCTTGTCGGTCATGGTGGCTTCCTCGGCTCGTCGTTTGATGTCGCTCAGCGCGCTCAGGCGCGGCCGCTCGAACTTGTCGATCCACCGCTCCTGGATCTCGTGGAGCGGGACCGGGTTGAGGTAGTGCAGCTTCTCTCTCCCCCGCCGCACCGTGCCGACCAGGTTGGCGTCCTCCAGGACACCCAGATGCTGGGTCACCGACTGACGTGTCATCGCGATGCGCTCGCACAGCTCGCCGAGCGTCTGGCCGTTCTGCTCGTGCAGCCGGTCCAGCAGTCGTCTGCGGGTCTCGTCGGCCAGCGCCTTGAAGACCTTGTCCATCCCGGAGTCGTCATCTGATCGCACACTCAACGTTATGCAGGCAATTACCTGCATGTCAAGCCACGACGAAGCCGGACCGCACTTCTTGCCGTGGAACTCCCGGGTTGGCCCCGCGCCCCTCAGGGGCGCGGGGAACTGCGCGACCAGCCGCTACCGGCCCGCGATTTCATCAAGCGCCCGCGGGCTCCGCGTCCGACACCGCCGAGGCCGCCAGATACTCCTCCGCGATCTCCTTCGGACCGAACGGCCACACCTTCTCGAAGCGCGCCCAGAGCACATACGCGACGCAGCCCAGAGCCAGCCAGGCCAGCGACCACTCGATGGGATGGCGGCCCGGCGAGTTCTTGTCCGCGTAACCGTAGATCACACACCAGCCGACGAACGCGACGATGCTCGGCACCGGGTATAGCCACATGCGGTACGGCCGCCGCAGGGCCGGCTGGCGCCTGCGCAGCACGGTCAGCGCGACGATCTGGGCCAGCGCCTGGACGATCACCATCACCGTCGTCAGCAGCTGGATCAGTGTCGCCAGGTCCGTGTGCCGACCGATCAGGAAGCCCACGGCCGTGATCACGCCCATGGTCGCCAGGCCCAGCATCGGGAACCGGTGCTTGGGATGGAGCTTGGCGTAGGGGCGGAAGAAGACGCGTTCGCGGGCCGCGTCGTACGGCACCCGGGAGCCGCCCAGCAGGCCGGTGAAGACCGAGGCGAAGGCCGTGATCAGGATGAGGACGGTGACCGTGTCCGCCGCACCCTTGCCCCAGGTCTTCTCCAGGACCGCCGAGGCGACCGACGTGGACGCGATGTCGTCCGGGTTGGTCATACGGTGCCAGTCGATCACGCCGAGCGTGCCGATCTGCAGCAGCAGGTAGATCGCCATGATGCCGAGGATGGAGAAGATGATCGAGCGCGGCAGGATGCGTCCGGGGTCCTTGATCTCGGCACCCATGTAGGCCGTGGTGTTGTAGCCGAGGTAGTCGTAGATGCCGATGGTCAGGCCGCCGGCGAAGCCGAGCCAGAAGTGGTTGCTGCCCAGGTCGAAGGCGTGCGCCGGGTAGGTGAAGGCGAGATGCGTGCTGAAGTCCGTGGCGGCGGCCAGGATGACCAGCACCACCGAGGCGATCATGACGGCCCACATCACGGCGGTGATCCGGGCGATGTGCTCGATGCCCCGCCACAGCAGGATGACGACCAGGGCGATGATGCCGAGGCCGATCAGGTCGCCGGTGGTCTGCCCGAGGTGGGGGGCGAGATAGCCGAGGTACTGGACGAAGCCCACCACGCCGGTCGACATGATCAGCGGGATGAACAGCATCGCCGTCCAGACGAACAGGAACGGCATCAGCCGGCCCGTGCGGTACTGGAAGGCCTGGCGCAGATAGACGTAACTCCCGCCGGAGCCGGGCATCGCCGCGCCCAGCTCGGCCCACACCAGCCCGTCGGCGAGGGCGAGCAGCGCGCCGGCGATGAAGCCGATCACGGCCTGCGGGCCGCCGAACGCGGCGACCATGAGCGGGATCGTGACGAACGGGCCGATGCCGCACATCTGGCTCATGTTGATGGCGGTGGCCTGGAACAGGCCGACGCGACGGACGAAACCACCGTTGGGTGGCGGACTACCGGACATGAGGACTCCTGAAGCACCGGGCGCTGGGCTGTCCATGACTGACCTTGGCCGGCCTTGGTTCGCCCGGCGAGGCTGTTGGCCGATAAAGTTAAGGAGCCTAACTTGATGCGTCAAGAGGCTCCATCGAACGGCCCCGCGCATACGTGAGAATGGTGCGATGCCCGCCAGTGACGCCCCAGACCAGCAGGAACAGCCCTGGAACCGCCGGCGGCTGCGCAGCACCAACGAGCGGTTGCTGCTCGACCGGCTGCGCAGCGGCGGCGCCGCGTCGCGCGCCCAACTGGCCCGGGAGACCGGCCTGTCCAAGCCGACCGTCTCCAGCGCGCTCGCCGCACTGGAGACGGCAGGGCTGGTCCACGAGGTCGGCACCCTCGCACCGGAGCGCGGTCGCACCGCCGTGCTGTACGCGCCGGACCCGGCGGCGGGTTACGCCCTCGGCATCGACGTCGGCCGCAGCTGGCTGCGGGTCGCCGTGGCCGACCTGGACGGCACCGTCGTCGCCCGCTCCGACGTGCGCAACCGGGCCCGCAGCTCGGGCGCGATGGCCGACCTGGTGGTGGCAACGGCCCGTCAGGTGGTCGGCGGCTCGGGCGTGGCCGCCCAGGAGGTGGTCCACGCGGTGGTGGGCACTCCGGGCGTGTACGACGAGCAGCAGCGCCGGGTGCGCTATGCGATGCACCTGCCGGGCTGGGGGCGCGCCGGGCTCTTCGACCGGATGCGCGAGCAGCTGGGCGTTCCACTGGAGGTGCACAACGACGCCAATCTGGCGGCGCTCGGCGAGTACACCTACGGCGTCGGCGCGGACAGCCGGCTGTTCGCGTACATCCTGATCGGCACCGGTCTCGGGATGGGCGTGGTCAGCGAGGGGCGGCTGTTCACGGGCGCGCACGGGCTGGCCGGGGAGATCGGGTTCCTGCCGTGGCCCGGGCGGCAGAAGCCGGAGCGGCTGGAGGACGCGGTGTCGGGGGTGGCCGTGGTCGAGGCGGCACGCCGGTTCGGCCTGAGCGGGCAGCTGACCGCGAAGGCGGTCTTCGACGCGGCCCGGCAGGGAAACGACGCGGCGGTCAAGGCGGTTCAGCTGGAGGGCGAGCGGATCGCGCACACGGTGGCGGCGGCCGCGGCCGTGCTGGACCCGGATCTCGTGGTCCTGGGCGGCGGGGTGGGCCACAGCGTGGACCTGCTGCTGCGCCCGGTGCGCGAGCACCTGCGGTCGCTCACCCCGCTGCGGCCCAAGGTGGTGCCCAGCCGGCTCGGCGAGGACGCGGTGCTGCTGGGTGCGGTGGCCACGGCGCTCGGGACGGCGCGGGACGTCGTGTTCGAGCGCCGTTCGGCCGGGTCCTGACCAACTGGGCTATGGGCCGCGGTGATTGACACAGTCCGCTCGGCGCCCCTAGCGTGACCGCCGTTAGTAAAGTTTCCTAACTTTACGAAGGGGCTGGAGACTCCGTGAACAGACACCGTCTCGCCACGGCCGCCGTAGTCCTGGGTCTGTTGGGTTCCCTGACAACCAGCGCCTGGGCCGGACCCCATGGCCGGGGGACCGCCCCGCCGAGGCGGGTCACCCGCGTCTCCTCCGAGCCGGGCAGCACGACCGCGTTGACGGGCTACACGATCCAGTCGACGGCCAAGGTCTCCGACCCGCCGGCCGACATCTCCTCCCCCGGCTACCCGGCGACCGGCTGGTACCCGGCGGGCCCCCGCTCCACCGTCCTGGCAGCCCTGCTCGCGAACGACGTGTACGCGGACCCGTTCTATTCGACGAACCAGCAGAAGATCCCCAAGGCCGACTTCCAGATCCCCTGGTGGTACCGCTCGGACTTCACGGTCGCCGACACCTCCGAGCGCACCTACCTCGACCTCAGCGGCGTGATCTCGGCGGCCGATGTCTATGTCAACGGCCGGCAGGTCGCCACCGCGCAGGACGTCACCGGCGCCTACACCCGCCACGAACTGGACGTCACCTCACTCGTCCGCTCCGGCACGAACACGGTCGCCTTCCGCGTCCGCCCCAACGACCCGGACAAGAACCTGACCATGGGCTGGATCGACTGGCTCCAGCCACCGCCCGACGAGAACATGGGCATCGTCCGCGACGTCCTCGTCCACCGCGGCGGCCCGATCGCCCTGCGCGACGCCCACGTGGTCACCAGGCTGGACGTGCCCTCGCTCGCCTCGGCCGACCTGACGGTGAAGGCGCAGGTCCGCAACGACTCCGGCGCGCCCGTGACCACCACGGTCTCCGGCAGCGTCGGCACGACCACCTTCGAGAAGACCCTCACGCTGGCCGCGCACGAGACGAAACCCATCAGCTTCGTCCCGTCCGACGTCCCTGGCCTGCACCTGACCTCACCGAAGGTGTGGTGGCCGGCCGACATGGGCGGGCAGCCCCTCTACGACCTGAAGCTCACCGCGTCCGTCTCCGGCAGCGTCTCGGACACCACGCGGCAGCCCTTCGGCATCCGCGACGTGCAGGCGCCGCTGAACTCCGACGGCGCCCGCCAGTACCGCGTCAACGGCCGCAGGCTGCTGATCAAGGGCGGCGGCTGGTCTCCGGACGAGTTCCTGCGCTGGGACCGGACGTACGTCGAGGACCGGCTGAAGTACGCCCTCGACCTCGGCCTGAACACCATCCGTCTCGAAGGCCACCTGGAACCGGACGAGTTCTTCGACCTCGCCGACCGCTACGGCATCCTCACGCTGCCCGGCTGGGAGTGCTGCGACAAGTGGGAGGGCCAGGTCAACGGCAGCGAGTCCGGCGACAAGTGGACCGCCGCGGACTACCCGGTCGCCAAGGCGTCGATGGCCGCCGAGGCCGCCCGGCTGCGCGACCACCCGAGCGTGATCTCCTTCCTGATCGGCAGCGACTTCGCACCCGACGCGACGATCGAGAAGAACTACCTCGACGCCCTGAAGGCCGCCGACTGGCCGGTCCCGGTGGTCGCCGCCGCCTCCGCCAACTCCTCCCCGCAACTGGGCAGTTCAGGCATGAAGATGACCGGCCCGTACGACTGGATCCCGCCGGACTACTGGTACGCCAAGCGCGAGGGCGGCGCCACGGGCTTCAACTCCGAGACCAGCGCGGGCCCCGACATGCCCACCCTCGACACCCTGCGCCGCATGATGACCCCGGCCGAACTCGACACCCTCTGGAGGAACCCGGACGCCAAGCAGTACCACCGCTCCCCGTCGTCGACCTTCGGCACCCTCAAGCTCTACGACGACGCCCTCACCGGCCGCTACGGCGCCCCGACGAGCCTGGCCGACTACGTCCGCAAGGCGCAGCTGGCCCAGTACGAGAACGTCCGCGCCCAGTTCGAGGCGTACGAGCGCAATGCCACCGACTCGTCGAAACCGTCGACCGGGGTCGTGTACTGGATGTTCAACAGCGGCTGGACCTCGCTGCACTGGCAGCTGCTGGACCGCTACCTCGACCAGGGCGGCGCCTACTTCGGGGCCAAGAAGGCGAACGAGCCGCTGCACGTCCAGTACTCGTACGACGACCGCTCGGTGGTCGTCGTCGACAACCGGCACTCGCCCGCCTCCGGGCTCACCGCCCGGGCCACACTGTTCAACCCCGACGGGACACAGAAGTACGACAGGACCGTCACCGGGGTGAGGGTGAGCGGGGACGGCGCGCACAGCATCGCACTCACCCTGCCGGCGTCGGTGACCGGGCTGGCGACCACCTATCTGGCGCGTCTGACGCTGAGCGACTCCTCCGGCAAGGAGGTCAGCAGGAACGTGTACTGGCTGTCCAGCAGGCCCGACACCCTCGACTGGGCCCACACCGACTGGTACTACACGCCGACGACGAGCTACGCCGACCTCAAGGGCCTCAGTCCCATGGCGCAGGTGCCGGTGTCGGCGACGGCCTCGACGGATGTGTCGGGGGAAACGGCGACCACGACCGTGACCCTGCGCAACACCGGCAGCGGGAAGACGCCGGCCCTGTTCACCGACGTCCATCTGGTCGACGCGCGGGGGAAGCCGGTGCTGCCCGTCGAGTGGTCGGACAACGAGGTCGGTCTCTGGCCGGGCGAGACGGTCACTCTGACCGCCACCTGCCGGACGGCGGATCTGCACGGGTCGCTGCCGCGGGTGCGGGTCTCCGGGTGGAACACACCGGAGCGGACGGTCCCGGCCGCATGACCGTGCGGGGCCCGGCGCGGGAGCCGGGCCCCACGGGCGTCAGCTGACGTTGAGCGCCGTGTCGTCGATGACGAAGGACGTCTGCAGCGTGGAGCCCTCGGTGCCGGTGAACTTGAGGGTGACGGTCTGGCCTGCGTAGCTCGCCAGACTGAAGCTGCGCTGGGTATAGCCGCCGGCGGCGTTCAGGTTCGAATACGTCGCCAGGGTGCCCAGCACGGTCCCCGAGCTGTTGAGGACCTGAACCTTGAGCGTGTCGTACGCCGTGCTCGTGCTGGTCTCCGCCGTGTCGACATGCAGATAGAAACTCAGGGCGGCGGTGGTGCAGCCGGACGGGATGGTCACCGACTGGGAGAGCGTGTCGGTGGTGGCGGTGCCGTAGCCGTCCAGCCAGGCGTAGTACGAGCCCGTACGGGCCGACTCGCCGCTGGAGTTGGTGATGACGCCGCTGGAGGCGCTCCAGGTGGTGTTGCCCGACTCGAAGCCGTTGTTGCCGAGGAGCTGGGCGGCGGTGCAGGTGCCACCGCCACCGCCGCCACCACCACCGCCGCCACCGCTGGTGCTGCCGTCACCGGCGAGCCAGGCAGTGGCATTGAGGGCGAGGGCGGCGTTGGTGGCGCTGGAGTCGTTCCAGCCGTCGTAGAGGGTGTTGCCCGACTGGCCGGTGCCGTCGTCGATCGGCGAGCTGTCGCCCCAGAAGGCGACCCGCCCGCTGCCGAAGGTGCTGGTGAGGAAGAAGGCGCCGGTGTTGCCGGAATAGCCCGTGCGGTAGAGCAGGCCCTTGACGGAGGAGTTGTCCGAGGGCTTGAGGGTGGCGGTGGTGCCGTTGGCGATGAGGCTCTTGGTGACGGTGCCGAAGGAGCCGTGCAGCACGGGGTTGGTGCTGTCGCTGATGGCGGCCGGGTGGTCGGAGCTGATGTTCAGCGAGTCGATGGAGAAGCCGAACGGGTCGGTCGAGTCGACGCTGTTGTTGGTCATCAGGTCATTGAGGATCTGGACCGCGTCGTAGCCGTCGTTGTTGCGGTCGGCTCCGGTGTGGTCGGAGATCATGAACAGTCCGCCGCCGTTCTTGACGAACGTCATGATCGCCGTCTTCTCGGCGCTGGTGAAGAGGGTGTTGGGCTCCGGCAGGACGAGGGTGTCGAAGTTCGACAGGTCGGTGGCGGACGAACCGCCGTAGGTGAGGGCGCCGGTCGCGGTCTTGAGGCTGTAGCTGCCGGTCTTCTGCAGGGCCACGCCCCATGAGGACAGTGCGCCCGTCCAGTCGGTCTCGGAGGACGGGGACGAGTTCTCGCCCAGCGGGTCGGGCTTGCTGGTGGAGATGATCCAGTCGGCGTTGCCGGCCTCCTCGGCGTGGCCGTCGTCGAACAGTACGCGGTGCGTGGTGGCCGCGTGGGCGGGCGTGGCAATGACGGTGGCCTGGGCGGCCGCGGCCGCGGTGAGCAGGCCGAACGCGGCCAGGGCGGTGGTGAGTCTTCGGCGGGATCGGGTGAGTGCGAGCATCCGGCGTACCTCCGTGTGGGGTGGGGAAGAGCGAGCGGTGCGGGGGCCGGACCTACGCGCGTAGACACAGAGCGTCTGCGCGCGTAGACATTTTGGCCGTGGGACTGGCGTGCGGCCGATCGCTTGAACCGTACATGGCAGAAGTGGGGCTGAACAGGCATCACCGGGCCCATCGCAGGGAGATTGACCCGGCGTTGACCCGTGGTTGAAGCGGAACGGACTGTCCCCCGCGACAGCGGGCATCCGGATAGTGCGGGGGCCTTGACCAAGAGGTAGGGGCGGAGATGGAGATCTCAGGCATCATCAGTGCCATCGTGATCGGCATCATCATCGGTGTGCTCGGCCGGCTGGTCGTCCCGGGGCGGCAGCACATCGGCATCGTGCTGACGATCCTCGTCGGCATCGTGGCCGCACTGATCGGATCGGCGATCGCTCATGCCTTCGGTGTGGCCGACACCAAGGGCATCGACTGGATCGAGTGGCTCATCCAGATCGGCCTCGCCGCGCTCGGCGTCGCCGCCCTGGACCGCTCGAGGGTACGCCGCTGACCCGACAACCGCGGTGACACACCGGCCGTTTCAAGCCCGGGCGGGGCACTGTGCGCCTCGCCCGGGTGTCGCCAGTGCTGCTCGGCGGAGTGCGGAGAGCAGCCGAATCGCGCGTTCCGCATCTTCCGGCCACGTGGCGTGGCGGACAGCGGGAGACCGCGGAGTCAGGCCCGCCGACGCGGCTCCCCTCGGCGATCGGCGGGCCTGCCGCCTCGACCGTGCGCCCTGAGCGGGAGAGTCGGGCGCATCGGGAGGCTGTCCCCCGGGGCGGCTGTTTCCTCCCACGAGGTTTCCAGCCTCAGTGGCCCGCGGGACGGGGCCGTTCGGCCCCGGACAAGGGGCCGAACGGCCCCAGTTGGAACTCACCGTCGGGCCGCCGACGCGGCGAGCCCATCCCGGCTGGACGGGTAGCGGGGCGTCCAGCCCAGTTCCCGCTCCGCCTTCGCCGAGGACACACGCATGCTGGTCAGGAACATCGTGTGCGCGTACGACATCGGCCTGGTGAACCACAGCGGCACCGTCATCGGCTTGGGCAGGCCGAACTGCTCAGCCACACACAGGACATGGGCACGGAACCCGAGCGGGGCGCGGTCGGTGATGTTGTACGCCTGGCCGGGGCGCCCGTGTTCGACGGCGGCGACCACCGCGCGTGCCGCGTCGGTGAGTTCGGTCCACGGCAGGACCCGGCCGTGGTCCTCGGGAACGGGCAGCTGCCGCTTGCGCAGCATGGGCAGGATGGCGTCGGTGCCGCCGGGGCCGTAGAACAGGCCGAAGCGCAGCGAGATGCCCGCCAGTCCGGTGGCCTCGAAGGTGAGTTGTTCCTTGATGCGCATGCCCTCGACGTGCCGTTCCAGTTCCGGCGTGGTGCCGCGCGGGCCGAACGGGTCGTCCTCGGTGATCACGTGCTCGCCGAAGTCCCCGTAGCCGTAGCCGAAGACCATCGACTCGCTCACGAAGCGGTCGGCGCCGGTGGCCTGAGCGGCCTCCACGAGGTGGGCGGTGCCGGCGATGCGCAGCGCGTCGGTGGCATGCATGTCCCGGTGCCGCATGGGCGCCTTGCGCAGGGCCGTCGCGGCGTGGATGACGGTGTCGAAGTGCAGCCCGTCGACGGCGCGCAGCAACGCGTCGCGATCCATGAGGTCGGCCCGGACGCCGTTCGCCGGCCCCCGGCCGAGACCGGTGACCTGGTGGCCGGCCTCGGTCAGGGCGCGGGTGATGTGGCCGCCGAGGATGCCGCTGGCTCCGGCGAGGAGGATGCTCTGGTTCTTCTGGTTCGTCGTCATGACCGTGCGACGGATCGGGCGGCCGCGGATGTGACATCGCGGTGGATGCGCCCCGGCTACGGCACGTAGATGTAGGGCGTCGTCGTGGTCAGGGGCTCGAAACCGAGGCGTTCGAGAATGGGACGGCTCTGGCTGGAGGCGTCGACCTGGAGGTAGCGGTAGCCGCGCTGCGCGGCGGCGTGGGCCCGGTGGGCGACCAGGGCCCGGTAGATGCCACGGCCGCGCCAGGCCTCGACGGTGCCGCCGCCCCACAGGCCCGCGAACCGGGTGCCGGGCACGAGTTCCATACGGGCCGCGCTCACCGGCTCGTCGCCGGCGAGGGCGACGGTGGTGAGAACCGTGTCCGGCTCCCCGGTGAGCTGGGCCAGCAGCTGGTGGCGCAGGCGGGAGCCGTCGGTGCCGAAGGCCTTCTCGTGCACGTCCGCCACCAGGTCGACACCCGCGGCGTCGGTCACCGGCAGCAGACGGATGCCTTCGGGTGGCGCGGCGTCGAGGTCGAGGCCTGCCACCTCGGCGATCATCAGCGTCTCCTCGGGCTCGGGCTGGAATCCGGCGGCCCCGAGCCGCTGTCCCAGATCCACCGGCCGGTCGTGCCCGTACAGCTTCCACTCGAACTCGTGGCCCAGCGCGGAGAAGTACGCGATCTGCTCGGCGATCGCCGCGTCGGCGTCCGTCTCGTCCAGGCCGGACCAGACGACGCCGTTCCAGCCGTGGGCCGAGGAGACATGGCGGACCACGCTGCCGACCCGCTCGACGCGTCCGTCGGGGCCGTCGGGCCTGGCGCCTTCGCGCATGTCACGGTCGAAGAGGGCGAGCACCCCGGCATGATCCATGGGCTCACTCCAGCATTCGGGGGCGGCCGCGGCAACAGGTTTACGGGCTCCCCTGCGGGCGCACTGCCGCCAGGTACGCACTCAGCCGGTCCCGGTTGCGGGCCAGGCAGTCGATGCGCGCCTGGATGCGGTCGAGGTGGGCCTGGAGCAGTGCCGCGGTCTCGGGGGTCAGGCACTCGGCGGGCAGCAGGATCTCGTCCGGGCCGGACAGGTAGGGCAGGATCGCCCGGATCATCTCCGTGGTCAGGCCGGAATCGAGCAGCCCGCGGATCTGCTGGACGTCCTGGACCGCGGGCTCGCCGTAGTCGCGGTAGCCGTTGTCGGTGCGGTCGGGGCTGAGAAGGCGCTGCTCCTCGTAGTAGCGCAGCAGCCTGGTGGGGACGCCGGTGCGCCGGGAGAGTTCGCCGATCTTCATGGCCGCCTCCGGATCGCCCTTGCCTTCACACTGATGTGAAGGTCCGAGCATGGTCGCATGTCCACCACATCCATGACCAACGGCACCGCCATGCCTGTTTCGCTGCCGTGGCCGGGGCTGCTCGCCCTGTCCACGGCCGCCTTCACCGCCGTCCTGACCGAACAGCTCCCGGCGGGTCTGCTGCCCCGGATGGCACCGGCGTTGGGTGTCTCCGAGGCACGCGTCGGGTTACTGGTCACCGGGTACGCCGTCGCCTCCTTCACGGCGGCGATCCCGCTCACCGCGCTGCTGCGGGGGCTGCCCCGGCGACCGGTGCTGACCGGCTCACTGCTGGGGTTCGCGGTGTGCAATGCGGTGGTCGCGCTGTCGTCGTCGTACCTCCTCACCTTTGCGGCACGGCTGTTCGCCGGATGCATGGGCGGCCTGCTGTGGGCGATGCTCGTCGGGTACGCGGCCCGGATGGTGCCGGCCGAGCGGCGGGGACGGGCGATCGCGATCGTGCTGGCCGGGATCACGTCGGCCCTGGCGCTGGGGGTGCCCGCCGGGACCGCGCTGGCGGGGACGCTGGGCTGGCGGGCCACCTTCGGGGTACTGGCCGCCCTGGCGATGCTGCTGGTGGGCTGGGTGCGGTGGCGGGTGCCCGGGTTCGCGGGCGAGGCGCCGGATGCGCGTCTGCCGCTCGCCCGGGTGGCGCTGCTGCCGGGTCTGCCCGCCGTCCTGTCCGTCACGCTGCTGCTGCTCCTCGGACACCAGGTGATGTACACGTACGTCGCCCCCTTCGCGGCGCACGCCGGTTTCGGCCGTACGGATGTGGTGCTGCTGGTGTTCGGGGCAGCCACGCCGGCCGGGATCTGGATCGCCGGGGCGGTCGTCGACCGGCATCTGCGGGCCACCTTGCTCGGCGCACTCGCGCTGTGCGCGGCCGCCATGCCCGCCCTCGCCCTGTGCGCGCACGTGCCCGCCGTGCTGCTCGCCGCGGTCGCCCTGTGGGGCGTGGCGTTCGGCGGTGCGCCCACGCTGATCCAGACCGCGCTGGTCGACGCCTCGGGCCCCGCCCGCGCGGACGTGGCCACCTCTTTGCAGACCACCGTGTACAACGCGGGCATCGCCGCGGGTTCACTGACCGGCGGTGTGACCCTGGAGAAGCTGGGCCCGGGCGCGCTGCCCTGGACCGCACTCCCCCTGATCACGGCGGCCCTCACCACCGTGGCCCTCGCCCGCCGGCATGCCTTCCCGGCCGGGCGGAGCGCGGGGGCCCGGCACCACGGTGGTGACGCCACGGTGCTCGGCGAGGACCACAACCGGGAGCGGACCGGGGTCCTGCCGTCGTTGCAGCAACCACCCACCTGACCGGTTGAGTCGGGAGCACACCGCGCGACTGGCGGTCGTGGCCCGTTCCTCCCGAGATGCACTCGTCCGGCCGCAGTGCCTACGATCTAGAAAGCCAGGACGATCAGACCAGGTGGACGGCCCGGTCTCCTCCAACGGGGGGAGGCGCTTGCCCTTGCTGCCGGCAAAGCGGCTGATGGCCGCACATATGGCGCTGGTGGCCGCCGCCACGGCCGTCTACCTGACGGTGCCCGCCGCGCGCGCCCCCGTGTGGGCCGTCATCGGCCTGTCGGGCACCGCCGCCGTGCTCATCGGCAGCAAGGTCAACCGGCCCGCGCACCGCTGGCCCTGGTGGGTGCTCGCCGCCGCACTGCTCACCTTCATCACGGGCGACACCTACTACAACGTCGTGGAGGAGTACTTCCACGCCTCCAACCCGTTCCCCTCCCCCGCGGACGCCTCGTATCTCGCGACCTATCCGCTCTTCGCCATCGGGCTGTCCGGCCTGGTCCGATACCGCTGGGCGGGCCACGACCTGCCGAGCCTGCTCGACGCGCTGATCATCACCGCGGGTCTGGCGCTGCCCGTGTGGGTGTACCTGGTGCAGCCGCTCGCCACGGTGCAGGGGCTGACCTGGCAGCAGCGGGCCATCAGCATCGCCTATCCGCTCGGCGACGTCCTGGTCCTGGCCCTGCTCGCACGGCTGCTGACGCCGAATCCGGTCGACCGGCACAACCGGTCGGTGCAGTACCTGGTCGTCGGGACGGTGACGCTGCTCGGCTTCGACATCGCGTACGGGATCCTGCAGCTCAACGAGACCTGGCAGGCGGGCACCGTGCTGGATGCGGGCTGGATCGTCTTCTACACCGCCTGGGGCCAGGCCGCTCTTCACCCGGACATGGTGCAGCTGACCGCCGCGCTGCCTCAGCAGGGCTCCCTGTTGCCGCCGCCGCGGCGGCTGGTGATGCTGGCCGTGATCACGCTCATCGCACCGGGAATCCTGCTGTACGAGGGGCTGAGGCGCTCGGCGCACGACGCGTCCGTGATCGCCGCGTTCTCCGGTGTGCTCTTCCTGCTGGTCATTCTGCGGCTGGCGGGGATGGTGGTGGCGCACCGCAAGGCGGTGACGCGGGAACTGGCGCTGCGCAGGGCGGCCGCCTCGCTGGTCTCGGCGGTCCGGCAGCAGGAGGTCGCACGGTCCTGCGAGGCCGCGGTCGACCGGCTCCTGGGCACCATGGTCGGTCACCGGACCCTGCTGCTGCCCGCCGAACGCGCGCCGGATCTGGCCCCGTATCACGCGCAGATCGTGCACGCCCGCGACCTGGGTACGGACACCGGCGGCGAACTGGACGAAGCGGCGACCGTCCTGGTGTGCCTGATGATCCCGCCCGACCGCCCGTACGGAGACGTCCCGGGCGTGCTGCTGGTCGCCGGGCCGGCCCAGACGCTCGCCGAGACGCGAGGCTCGATGGAGATCCTGGCCTCGCACGCGGGGCTGGCCATGGAGCGCATCGCCCTGCGTGAGGAGATCGTCCGCAGGGAGAGCGAGGCGTACTTCCGCACGCTGGTGCGCAACACCTCGGACGTCATCCTCATCGTCGAGGACGACAACACCATCCGGTACGCCAGCCCCTCCGCGGCGACCGTCTTCGGCACCAGCGACGTGGTCGGCGAGTCGCTGCCCGACCTCGTCGATCCGCGGGACCGGCACCGTGCGGCGCGGGAACTGACGGCCGTGCGGGACAACGGGCCGCGGGCCACCCACGACCACTGGTGGGTGCGCCACCGGGCGGGCCGCGTCGAGGTGGAGGTGCGGTGCAGCGACTTCCGGGACGAGCGGACCGTGGCCGGGCTCGTCGTCACCCTGCGCGATGTGACCGAGCAGCGCCGGCTGGCGCACGAGCTGACCCAGCGGGCCTTCCACGACTCGCTGACGGGCCTTCCCAACCGCACCCTGCTGCTCGAACGGATCGAACGCGCCCTGCTGCGCGGCCGCCGCGAGTCGTCCATGACCTGTCTGCTCTTCATCGACCTGGACGACTTCAAGCAGGTCAACGACACGCTCGGGCACTCGGCGGGCGACCACCTGCTGATCGCCGTCGGCGACCGGCTCTCCAAGACGCTGCGGCGCACCGACACCGCGGCCCGGCTGGGCGGCGACGAGTTCGCCGTCCTGATGGAGGACGCCCGTGAACCGCTGGACGCTGAGCTGCTGGCGGCCCAGGTGATCCAGACGCTGACCAGGCCGTTCGCCCTCGCGGATGAGTCCGTGACGGTGTCCGCCAGCGTGGGGGTGGCCACGGCCCGCGACAGCATGGACGCGGAGGAGTTGCTCAGCCACGCCGACCTCGCCCTGTATGCGGCGAAGTCGGCCGGCAAGCGGCAGTGGCGGCGCTTCCAGCCGCTGCTGCACACCCGCATGGTCGAGCGGCACGATCTGCAGAGCCGGCTCGCCCAGGCGGTCGCCGGCCACGAGTTCGCGCTGCGGTACCAGCCGGTCGTGGACATCTCCGCGGGCGACGTCGTCGGCTTCGAGGCGCTGGTGCGCTGGCCGAAGGCACCGCACCGGCCCATCACACCCGAGCAGTTCATCTCGCTGGCCGAGGAGACCGGGCACATCGGGGTGCTGGGGGCGTGGGTCCTGGAGAACGCCGTCAGCGACATCGTGGGGCTGCAGCGGCTGTCCGGCCCCGTCACCCCGCCGTACGTCAGCGTGAACGTGTCCGCCCGCCAGTTCCGCGACGTGGGCTTCCTGGACCAGGTCGGCCAGGCGCTGTGCACTCCGGGCCTGGCCCCCGGCTCACTGCAGCTGGAGCTGACCGAGACGGTACTGCTGCGCCGCGACACCCAGATCCAGTCGGTGCTGCGCTCCCTGAAGGAACTGGGCGTGCACATCGCGGTCGACGACTTCGGGACGGGCTTCTCCTCCCTGCGCTACTTGCGGGACTTCCCCATCGACGCGCTGAAGATCGACAAGACGTTCATCGACGACATCGCGCGCGACGCGCAGCAGGTCGCGCTCGTCGAGGGCATCGTGCGCATCGCCGACACCCTGGGCCTGCAGGTGATCGCCGAGGGGATCGAGGACGCGGCGCAACGCGATGTGCTGGAGGGCATGGGGTGCCGGTTCGGGCAGGGGTATCTGTTTGCGAAGCCGATGACGGTGGAGCAGAGCGAGCGCGTGCTGCGGGAGAGGGAGGGACGCTGCTACGCGCCCGGCATCGGCGCCACCGGGGCGCGGGCCGTACCTGCGGCACGGCCCGCGCCCCGGGAGGGACGGGCGGCACTGTGGGCGGACCTCGAGCACCTGCGGCGGACCAGCCCGATGAGCGACGCCGTGCTGGACGAGGTGCGGGGCCGGCGCATCCGCAGCCGTGGCCACTGGCTGGTCGACTTCGCGTCCTGCAACTACCTCGGCTTCGACTGGGACCCGGAGATCATCGACTCCGTGGACCCCGCCCTACGGCACTGGGGCACGCACCCCAGCTGGTCGCGTCTCCTGGGCAGCCCTCGCCTGTACCCGGAGATCGAGGCACGGCTCGCGGACCTGCTGGGCGCGCCGGACACGCTGCTGCTCCCCACGCTGACCCTGATCCACGCCTCGGCGATCCCGGTGCTGGCCGAGGGCGGCCATGTGTTCGTGGAGGCGACGGCGCACCGGACGGTGTACGACGGCTGCGTGGTGGCCCGCGGTCAGGGCGCCACCTTGCACCGCTTCCACGCGGAGCGCCCCGACGAGCTGGAGACCCTGCTGGCCTCCGTGCCCGCGGGCCTGCCGCGGCTGGTGTGCCTGGACGGCGTGGACAGCATGACCGGCACCATGCCCGACCTGCCCACACTGGCCGCGGTCTGCCGCGCCGGGGGTGCGACGCTCTACGTGGACGACGCACACGGGTTCGGGGTGATCGGGGAGCGCGGCCCGGAGGAGCTGTGCCCCTACGGCTCGCGCGGCAACGGCGTGGTGCGGCACACCGGGGAGTCGTACGACGGGATCATCCTGGTCGCCGGTTTCTCCAAGGCGTACTCCTCGCTGCTCGCCTTCCTCGCCCTGCCCACCGAGCTGAAGAACCGGCTGAAGACAGCCGCGGGGCCCTATCTGTACTCGGGTCCCTCCCCGACGGCCTCCCTGGCCACGGCGCTGGCCGGGCTGGAGGTCAACGACCGCCGCGGGGACGTCCTGCGCGCCGAGCTGTACCGCAGGACCGCGCGGGTGCTGGACCACCTCGACGGACTGGACGTCAGGACGCTGAACACGGACCGTCTGCCGATCATCGAGATCCCGCTGGTGAACGCGGACGACCTCGACGCGGTCGGGGCGTTCCTGTGGGAGGAGGGCATCTATGTGACGCTGGCCGCCTATCCGCTGGTGCCGCGGGACCGGGTGGGTTTCCGGATCCAGATCACGGCGCTGAACTCGGACGAGGACATCGAGCGGCTGAACGGCACCCTGACTCGGCTGGCCGCGCGGTTCCCGCTGCGGGCGAAGGCCTGAGACGGCCATGAAGACACGCAACGACGATGTCGACTGGGACCGTTGGCCGGTCGCGGACTACCTCGCGGAGAACTACCGCGATCTGCACCCCTCCGACGCGGCGGTCATCACCCACCACTCGGCGTTCTACCGCCGCTTCGCGCCGGGCTGCATCGAGCGCTCGGTGGAGTTCGGGGCCGGACCCAACCTGTATCCCCTGATCCTCGCGGCCGCCGCGAGCCGCCGGATCGAGGCCGTCGACGCGGGTGCGGGCAACATCGCCTATCTGGAGCGCCAGATCCAGTGCGGCCCGGACGCCAGCTGGCTGCCGTTCCATGCGCTGTGCCGACGCCTCAACCCCGACCTGCCGGCCACGCTGGCCGGGGCGCTCGCACAGGTCAACGTCGTCCACGCGGACGTCAGGGAGCTGGAGCCCGCCGGGTACGAGCTGGCGTCCATGCACTTCGTCGCCGAGGGCGCCACCGAGGACTACGCGGAGTTCACGGACTTCTGCCGCGCCTTCGTCCGTTGCGTGGTCCCCGGCGGGCACCTGGTGGCCGCCTTCATGGAGAACATGCCCACCTACCGCATCGGGCCCCTGTCGCGCTGGCCGGGCTGCCCGGTGGACCCGTCCATCGTGACCAGGGTGTTCACCCCCATGACCCGCGATCTGTCCGTCTGCCGCATCGACGCCGACCCGACCCTGCCGGACTACGGGGACTCCGGGATGGTGCTGCTCACGGCGGTGGCGCGCTAGCCGAGTTCCAGGGTCGTGACGCCGAAGACGCGGTCCTGGGCGTGGGGGCGGACGGGGCCCGTGTACATGCGGGCCGTCTCGAAAGAGGGGGTGAGGCCTGCCCGTTCGGCCAGGGCGATGCCCGGCCCGTTCGTCTCGGGCACGTCCACGGCGACCTCGCTGCCGGCCGCCTCGGCGGTCAGGGCGGTGAACAGGGCCTGCGCGTCCTCGGGGCTGTCGGCGAAGAGCGGGCCGATGCGGAGCGAGTCGTGGCCGGGGCGGATCACTCCGTAGCCGGTGACGCGGTCGCCGGTGCGGCGCACGAGGGCACGGTGTCCGGTGCCGGTGAGCCAGTGGGCCAGGAAGCGGGGGCGGTCGGCCGGGTGGCAGGCGCTGTCGTAGGCGATGAGGTCGGCGAGGTCGGTCTCCTGCACAGGGTGCACGCCGGCCGGGGCCTCGGCCGCGGGCACGGTTCCGGTGAACCGGACGGTGCGGTGGGCGAGTTCGAAGCCGGAGCGGCGGTAGTTGTCCTGCTGGGCCACCACCCCGTCGAGACCGATGGTGCGGCTGCCCGCGTGGGCCAGCGCGGTCTTCCAGGTGGTGAGGCCGTGACCGCGGCCGCGCAGGTCGGGCCGGACGAGGTAGCAGCCGAGGAAGGCGTAGTCGGAGCCGTAGTTGACGACGGAGATCGCCGACACCGGTTCGCCGTCGATCCGGCCGAGGAAGAAGCCGTCGGGGTCCTGCGCGAAGAACGCCGCTTCGTCGGCCGCTCCCGGGTTCCATCCCTCGTCCGCGGCCCATCCGCTGATCACCGGCCAGTCCTCGGGTCCGGCCTGGGTGACGACGAGGTCTTCGAGGGCAGCGGAGGTCATGCGTGCGCTCCATTCCGTGATGGGTACGGCGGACAAGGGGGCGGTGATCGACCGCGCCCCGCAGCATCCTTGCGGATCTTGCGGGGCGCGTCACGGTGTGATTGAGCCGTTGGCCGTGCGGGTGGGCTCAGCGCACCGAGCGTGGGCGGAACCGGCGGCGCAGGGCGGCTCCGCCCAGTACCAGTGCGGCGCTCGCCACGGCGGCGGGCAGTGTCCGGTCGGTGCCGGTGTGGGCGAGGGATGCCGCCGCCTGCCGTGGTGCGGCGTGCTGGGCGGCCGCGGGCTGCGGATGCGCCCGGGCCGGTGCGGGCTTGGTGCAGTGGCGGGTGTGGCCGCCGGAGGTGTTCGTGGACCTGTTGCCGTCGGCCGCGTTGCCGACGCCGACCACGTCGGCCGTGTTCCCGCTGACGTTGACCGGGACGTGCACCGGGAGCTGGACGGTGTTGCCGGAGATCACGCCCGGCGAATCCTTTCCGCTGCCGTGGGCCGTGCTGCCGCCGGTGGAGGAGCCGCCCGCGGTGTGCTTGCCGCCCGCGCTCTTGTTGCTGCAGCTGTTGCCCGCGGCCGGGTTGAGGAGCCCCACCACGTTCACGGTGTTCCCGCACACGTTGACCGGGACGTGCACCGGGAGCTGGACGGTGTTGCCGGAGATCACGCCCGGCGAGTCGGCGGACGCGCCGTCCGCCGTGGCTCCGGCATACGCCGGAACCGTCAAGGCCATCGCTCCCGAGGCAGCGGCGACGGCGATCACACCGTTTCGGGTAACCCTTCTCATAGGTTCCCTGCCTTCCAGACATGGTCGCGGGCACCTACCCGCGCCGGAGAAGCGGGCACTGGCCCGCACCGGATAAAACGTCAGGGAAACCATCCGAGTTATGGCTTATCGGGCTTTCACTCCATCGAGCGGCACGGCGGTCGAACGGTCGGCAAAACCGACGTATCCGCGGGGAAGGCGCACACGATAAGGCATCCTGCGCAGTCCCGCTCGCCCGGAGGCGCGCCCTGCGGCATCCGCTTATCGTGATCGAGGGCGCCGTTCTCCCGGTCCCCGGCGGGCGCCCCGGGAGGCATTGATGCTGCTCAAGCTGTCAACGCGGCCCGCTGTCCGACGCTTCGCCGTCACCGGAGCCGTAGGCCTGTCCCTGCTGGCCGCAGGGCTGCCCACGGCGGCCTCGGACGGCACCGGGCCCGACCTGTCGCGGTTCTACCGGCAGAACCTCACCTGGTCCGGATGCACGGGCGAGGACATGCCCAAGGACCTTCAGTGCGCCAAGGTCACCGTTCCCCTCGACTACGCCAGCCCGAAAGCCGGCACGCTCGACCTGGCCCTGGCCCGCTACCGGGCGACGGGGAAGAAGCGGGGTTCGGTGCTGCTGAACTTCGGCGGCCCGGGCGCCGGGGGCGTCCGCCAACTCGCGTCCGGTGGCGACGACTTCATGAGGCTCACGAACGGCTACGACGTGGTGACCTTCGACCCGCGCGGCGTCGGCAGATCCTCGCCGGTCAGCTGCGGAGACGGCTCCACGGAGACCTCGGGCGCGACCGGCGGGATCGCCGAGAACACCGATCCTCGGGCCGCGCTGCGGCAGTTGAAGAAGGTGGCCACCCAGTGCGCGCAGCACTCGGGTCCGGTACTCCCCCACATCGGCACGGTGAACGCCGCACGCGACCTGGACGTGATGCGTGCGGCGCTCGGCGACAAGAAGCTCAACTACCTCGGTTTCTCCTACGGAACCCGGCTCGGCGCCGTGTACGCGGCCCAGTTCCCCAAGAAGGTCGGGCGCTTGGTCCTCGACGGAGTGGACACCCTGACCGAGCCGATGTCCGAGCAGGGAGTGGCGGGCGCCGAGGGGCAGCAGACGGCCCTGGACGACTTCATCACCTGGTGCACCAAGGACATCGCCTGTCCGTTCGGCCAGGATCCGCGCGACGCCCGGGAGCAGGTCGTCCAGCTCGTCGGCTCCCTCGACAAGGACCCGGTGCCGACGGACTTCGGCCCGGACTTCACCGGGCAGGATCTCGTGGGGGCGATCAGCCAGGCGCTCTACAGCAAGGAGCTGTGGCCGTCGCTGGAGCGTGCGATCGCCGAGCTGGTCGAGGACGGCGACGCGCGCGGGGTGCTGGGTTTCTCGTCCGGTGGGGCCGCACTTCCCTTCCGGCAGCACGCCGGGGGCGGCCTGGTCGACGAGAACGACGTCCCGCTCGACAATCTTCCGGCGGCGCTGATGGCGATCAACTGCGCGGACGATCCCGATCGCCCCGGCGCCGACCAGATCGTCAAGGACCTCGGCCGGCTGCGCGCCGAGTACGAGCAGGCCTCCCCGGTCTTCGGCCGCTACCGCCTCACCGAGCTCCTGATGTGCTACGGCCGCGCCAAGGGCACCGACTTCATCCGCGACCGTGTGCACGACGTCCCCACCCCGAAGATGCTGCTCGTCGGCACCCGCGGCGATCCGGCGACACCGTACCGCTGGACCGTGGAGACGGCGAAGCGGCTGGGCTCCTCGGCCGTGGTGCTCGACAACAAGGGTGAGGGCCACACCGGTTACGCGTCCTCCAAGTGCGTGCGAGGCAAGGTCGACGACTTCCTGCTCTACGGCAGCCTGCCGCCGACCGGCAGCTCGTGCGGCCCGGAGGACGACGAGACCCCGGCCACCTGACCCGTCACCTCTCCCACCCGGCGAGCTGCTGCAGTGCCCCCGCCGTCCGTACGAACCCGTCCTCGCCGAGCAGCGCCCGCAGTTCCGCGTTCAGACGGTCGACCTCCGGCTGTGCGGCGCGCAGGGCGGCGGCGCCCGCCTCGGTCAACTCCAGCCTCACGGCCCGGTGTTCATGGAGATGCTGCTGCTTGAGCAGGAGACCCGCCGCGGTCAGCCGTCCGGCGAGGGCGGTGACGGCGGATTCCCTCAGGCCGAGGGTGCGGGCCAACTCCTGCTGGGTGAGCCCGGGCTGGTCCCGCACGGCGAACAGCGCGCCGAGCTGCGCGGTGGTGACGCCGGCGGCGGCCAGGCAGCGGCGGTCGACCGTCGTGCGCAGCTGGTGCGCCGCCCGCTGCAGCAGGAAGTAAAGACGCTGATCGGGCTCGGACATGGGCCGATCTTGACAGACGGCACCAGCCCGCGCCACCCTCACTTCACTGGTGAAGTGAACTGAAGAGGTGAGCAGGACGATGGATCTGGACCTGGCTCGCAAGGCCCTGTCGGAGCAGCCTTTCAGCAGGCTGCTGGGCGCCCGGGTGACGGAGTTCGGAGACGGAGAGGCCACCCTCGAGCTGGACATCCGCGAGGAACTGCTCCAGCAGTACGGCTTCGTGCACGGCGGGGTGCTCTCCTACGCGGCCGACAACACGCTGACGCTCGCCGCGGGCACCGTTGCGGGGGCGGGGCTGATCACGTCCGGGTTCACCATCGACTACCTGCGCCCTGCCACCGGCGAGATCCTGCGCGCGCACGGCCACGTGGTGCGGGCCGGCCGCACCCGTGTCGTCACCCGCTGCGACCTGATCACGATCGACGCCGCCGGGGCGCAGACTCTGTGCGCCGTGGCGCAGGGGAACATCGCGGTGATCGAGCCGAACGGCGAGCAGCGATAGGCCGAAGGCCGGGATTGTCCTGAATACCTGGTGCATCCGCCCCTAATGCCCTTTGGGCGAAACGGCCCTATGGTGCTTGGTATGGAGCACGACCTGAGTCCCTCAACCCTCTCCGAGCTCCGGCGCCCGCGCGCCTATCCGGCCGTGTCGGTGCTGACGCCCACACACCGCCGGGAGCCCGAAAACGCCCAGGATCCGGTCCGGCTGCGCAATGTGGTGGCCGAGGCCAAGAAGCAGCTGGAGTCCGATCCCGCGGTGACCCGCGAACGGCGCTCCGAGGTGGTCCGTCAGCTCGACCAGGCCCTTCAGGAGGTGGATCTGGCGCATGCCGAGGACGGCCTGGTGATCTTCGCCGCCCCGGGTGAGCACCAGGTGTGGTCGCTCGGCCGCACGGTGCCGGAGCGCGTGGTGCTCTCGGACACCTTCCTGACCCGCAACCTCGTCTCCGCGCACGCGGCCGAACGGCCGTTCTGGGTGCTGTCGGTCTCCTCCGACCAGGTCACCCTGTGGAGCGGCGGCACCGACCGCGTCACGGAGGACCGGACCGGTGGATTCCCCCTGACCAGGCGCCCGGTGAACTTCGACGCGGAGCGGCAGGAGCAGATCGGCGACATGCCGAGCACCTTCCGCGACGAGGGCACCCGCCACTTCCTGCGGGAGGCCGACGCCGCGATGGGCATGGTCCTGCGCGAGCAGCCGCGGCCGCTGTACGTCACGGGCGAGCAGGCGGCCCTGTCGGCCATGGACGAGGTCGGCAGCGTCACCAAGGAGGCGGTGCACGTGCCGCACGGGGGTCTCGCACACGGCACGCCCGACGCCGTGTGGCAGGCGGTACGGCCGAAGGTCGCCGCCGAGGCCCGCCGCAGCACCGAAGCCGTGGCCCGGGAGCTCGAATCCGCCCGTGGCCGCAAGGCGTTCGCCGCCGGTGTGGACGAGGTCTGGCAGAGCGCCCGCGAGGGCCGCGTACGGCTGCTCGCGGTCGAGGAGAACTACCGCGTGACGGTGCGCGACGTCCTCGGCGGCCATCTGATCCCGGCCGAGAGCGGCGACCTCGACTCCCGCGAGGACATCGTGGACGAGATCGTCGAACAGTGCCTGGAGACGGGCGCGGACGTCCGCTTCGTCCCGGACGGGATGCTGGGCGACGCCCACGGGATCGCGGGAATCCTGCGCTACTGAACCTGGGGTTTCAACGTACACGCTGCGGTCCAGGCGGCCGAGTTCCATGGCGGCCGCCGGCTCCGCCACGATCTCCGGCAGCGCGGGGTGGTCGACGACCGTCAGGGGCACGGCCGGGGGCTTGGGGCCGTGGCGGGCCGGTCCGACCGGCGCCGGGGCGCCGGCGAGCATCCACCCCAGGTCGTCAGCGAGATCCGGAAGACGACACCCCCCCGGGCGCGCGGCACCCGCAAAGCGCTCCACGGCCCGAGTTCGGTCACTGATTCGATCGTCACGTCCGCCCCGCCTCCCAGTTCCGGCGCGCGGAATTATCGCTCCGTCGGCATATCGCCCTGTTGGCTCCCCACCTCACCCACCTCGGGCGGGCCACCGTTCGCCGATTGGCCCGCGACCCGGGAACGGCACCGCTGGGAGACTGCGAGCCCCTGATGCCGCGCCTCGAGGAGATGTTCATGCAGGTCGCCGTGGTCACCTTCGACGGATTCAACGAGCTGGACAGTTTCATCGCCTCCGCACTGATCAACCGCTGCCGCAAGGACGGCCTGGAGGCGTTCATCACGACGCCCGCACCGGTCGTGGCCTCGATGAACGGCGTGGAGGTGACCGGGCAGCGCCCCATGGAGTTCGTGACCGAAGCCGACGTGGTGCTGATCGGCAGCGGGGTGAAGACGCGGGACGTGGTCGCCGACGACCGGCTGATCTCCCGGCTGCCGCTCGACCCCGCACGCCAGTTGATCGGTGCGCAGTGTTCGGGCGCCCTGGTGCTCGCCCGGCTCGGGCTGCTGCATTCCATGCCCGCCTGCACGGACAGGAAGAGCCGGCCCTTCGTCGAGGAGTGCGGCGTCACCGTGCTGGACGCGCCGTTCCACGCCGAGGGGAACATCGCCACGGCGGGCGGCTGTCTGGCCTCGCAGTATCTCGCCACCTGGGTCATCACCCGGACGCTGGGAGAGGACGCCGCGCGCGACGTCCTCGACTACGTGGCCCCGGTCGGCGAGAACCGGCAGAGCGTCGAGCGCGCCCTGCGTGCCGTCCGCGCGGGCGAGGCCGCACTGCGCTGACGCTCCGCGAAAGGGCCCTCAGACGTTGCCGAACAGCGAGCTCAGCCCCTCCTCGACGGCCTCCCCGATATCCTCCTGCCCGGCCGCCACCACGGCATAGGTGCGCAGCAGGAACCGGCGCAGGGCCGCGGTGTCGAACTGGAGCAGGGCCAGGCCGTAGGGAGAATGCAGTTCCATGACGGTACAGGCCTGTCCGCACGGCCAGATGTGCACGTCACCGTTCCCGGCGGGACGGCGCAGTCCCTCTTCCAGCAGGGCCCGGCCGAAGGTCCAGGTCACTCCTGTGCCGTCCAGGGAGACCTCCGGCGGGAAATCGAGGTGCACGGCCAGCGGGTCCGTGGCGGCGTAGCGCAGCGTGGCGGGAACCGGGAGCTCCCACTCGTCGGCGGTGATCAGACGGCCGCGGGCGGGCTGCTCGAGGGTGAGGTCCATGGTCGGTCTCCACTGCGGTCGGAGGTCGGCCGGATTGCCGGCGTGCTTGTACGACCCCGCAGGAGGCGTTTGCATTACGTGGAAGCGCTTGCGATTTTATGTGACCTGCGTCACCCTGCGGGACCTAGAACAAATGGCCGTCGAACGCGCGACTGAACGCGCATCGGAAATTCACAACAACCCTTCAAATCGCGTACGCTGCCTACGACTTGACCCGGCCCGCGACTACGCCATTCGCACCGCACGACCACTCCGTGAAGACTGTGGCATATGCCAGAAGCACCACCGTATCGTGTGTTGCCAAATCCCTTACAGGGCGTCGCGGGCTGTGCAACAGTCGTAACGGTCCTTCAAGCCGCCTGCCCCGGTCGAACCGTCCCCGCATCGGAGTGCGTCATGCCGTCCCACCTCTCTGCGGATCACCCAGCCGCCCAGCCGCCAGGACGCGGCTCGGTCGAGGCGCTGATATCGCAGACGCGGCGACTCAAGGGCGACGTGGACGCCGTACGACGGGACGCCCGCGGCGACGGCTCGGACCCGCAGGAGCGCTGGCAGCGCGCACTGTGCGACCTGGCGCTGCACCAACTCAGCGACCTCGACACCCACTTGGGGCAGCTGAGGGACGGACCACCGCCCGTGCCCTCCGCGCCCCGGCACGACTCGCTGCTCAGCCGGGTCGGCAGCGCCGAGTGGAACCTGCTGACGGACGAGGCGACCTGGTCCGGCGAGCTCTACCAGATCCTGGGCCGCGACCCCGCCACCCCCGCACTCACCCTCGACGAACTGCCCTCCCTGGTACTGGACGAGGACCGCGCGAAGCTGACGGCGATGGTCACGGACTGCCTCGTCGACGCCAAGCCCATCGACGGCGAGTTCCGTGTCGTCCGCCCGGACGACGAGGTGCGCACGGTGCACATGATGGGCGAGCCCGTGCTCGACACTGACGGCAGCACCGCCTCGATGTGGGCCGTACTGCGGGACGTCAGCGAACTGCGCCGCAGCCAGAAGGTGGTGAGCGAGACCCGTGACTCGCTGCAGCGCCACCAGCACCGCGCGCAGACCGAGCACCGGCTCGCGGTCGAGCTGCAGGAGGCCGTGCTGCCGCCGTGGCGTGGCTCCCTGCGGCTCCCGCAGCAACGGCCCGAGACACTCGACCTGGCGGCACACCATCTGCCGTCCTCGACCAGTGGCCTGATCGGCGGCGACTGGTACGACGCGCTCGAACTGCCCGACGGCCAGACCCTGCTGGGCGTCGGCGACCTCACCGGACACGGCATGGCCGTCGCCTCGGGCATGGCGACGCTGCTGGGCGCCGTGCGCGGCATGGCGATGGCCGGCACCGAGCCCGGGCAACTGATGTCCTGGCTGAACCAGTTACTCGACGCCACCGTGCAACCCGCCCTCGGCACCGCCGTCTGCTGCCGGTACCGCCCCGAGACCCGTACGCTGACCTGGGCACAGGCAGCACACCCCGCCCCGCTGTTGTTCCGCAACGGGACGGGGCGCAGGCTGCACGCACCGAACGGCGTTCTGCTCGGTGCGACCTCGCAGGCCTCCTACCAGCAGGCGGAGGAGACCCTCGAGCCGGGCGATCTGCTCCTGCTGCACACCGACGGGCTGGTGCCCGGGCGCAGCAGTACGGAGACCGCGACCGGGGAGCAACTCCTCGATCTGGCCCCCCGCTTCGGCGAGGCAGCGACCGCGCAGGACTGCGTACGGATGGTCGTGGAGGAGTACGGCGAGGCCGACCGCGAGAACGACGCGTGCCTGCTCGTCGCCAAGGTGAGGTGAACCGCCCGGGTGACCCGGTGAGATGAAGCAGCGACAGCTGCACAGGCCCCCTATGCCCGTGCGCTGTTGCCGCCCTTCGCCGTCTTGGGCAACGCGAGTTTGATCTCCTCCCGCAGCTCGTGGATCTTCGGGTAGCTGGAGTACTCGGCGGTGAGCCGGTACATCTGGCGCAGCCGGTCCCAGGTGCGGTGGGAGGAGTTGGATCCCATCGACATCAGAGCGAGGCGTGCATAGCGGTCGGCCTGTTCGGGGTCGTCGGCGATGAAGCACGCCGATGCCATGGACAGGAAGTCGAAGATCTTCGACCGCTGCCGTCCGTCGACCCTGAGGGCCAGCGCCTTCTCCGCGTAGTGCTGGGCATGCACGGCCGCTCCCGGCTCGTGCTCGGCCAGGGTGCGGTAGGCCAGGGCCTGCATGCCGTACAGGTCCTCCTCCTTGAACATCTGCATCCAGCTCGGCGGCGGCACATCGCCCCGGTCGGAGACGAAGAGGTCCTCCGCCCGGCCGAGGGTGCGGCGCATCGCCTGGCCCTTGCCCATCGAGGCCTGCGCCCAGGCCTCGATGGTGTAGAGCATCGCCCTGGTGCGCGGCAGCACCTCGTCACCGGAGCCGGACTGGGCGAGCTTCATCAGGTCCAGCGCGTCGTCGGGCCGGCCCAGGTGCACCATCTGGCGCGCCGCCCGGGAGAGTGCCTCTCCGGCGCGGGGCCGGTCGCCGCCCTCTCTCGCGGCATGCGCGGCGATGACGAAGTACTTCTGTGCCGTGGGCTCCAGGCCTACGTCGTGCGACATCCAGCCCGCGAGGACGGCGAGGTTGGCGGCGACGCCCCACAGGCGCCGCTGGAGATGGTCGGGGTGACGGTAGGCGAGCATGCCGCCCACCTCGTTGAGCTGGCCCACGACTGCCTTGCGCTGCAGCCCGCCGCCGCGGGCGGCGTCCCAGGCCCTGAACACCTCGACCGAGCGCTCCAGTTCCTCGATCTCCTGCGACCCGATGGGGGCGGCCTCGTAGCGGTCGAACCCGGCGGGATCGGCATGCAGGGGATGGTCGAAGTCGGGAGCGTCGGCGGAGAGGGTCGGATCGGTGTGCAGCCAGTCGTACATGGCGCTGCTGAGTGCGGATCCTGCGGTGAGCGCGACACCCGCGCCCACCAAGCCGCGTCGGTTGAGCATGAGGTCCATTCCCGTGAATTCGGTGAGGACCGCCGCGGTCCGCTCGGGCGCCCACGGCACACCGTCGGGATGTTCCACACTCCCGGCGTCCTGCCGTTTCCCCGCACGCCCGTGCCGGACCAGACCGAGGTCCTCGATGGTCACGACACGGCCGAGACGCTCGGTGAACAGAGCCGCCAGCACCCGTGGCACCGGATCGCGCGGGATCTCTCCCATGTCGATCCAACGCCGCACGCGGGAGGTGTCGGTCGACAGCTGGGGGTGGCCCATGGCCGCCGCCTGCCGGTTGACCAGCCTCGCGAGTTCACCCTTGGACCAGCCGGCCAGGCCGAACAGGTCCGCAAGGCGGGTGTTGGGTTGTCCGCTCACGTCAAGCCCCCAGGTTCTCGGCTGAGTTGACAGTAGCCCGGTGCAAGTTGCCGGGCGACTATTCGCCAGGGTTCGCCAGGGTTCGCCAGATGGTGTGCCACTGGGCATCGGGTGTCAGGTAGGAAAGCGCCACCCCGACCCGGTCGCCTTCTGGAACAAGGGATGCATTCCCCAGGGTGCACCCGGGGCGCCGGGCCGGGTAGCGCACTGTCGTCGCAGGCACACGAAGGGATCTGTTTCGCCCATGTACGCAGCATCGTCCTCCGTGTCCGCCCCGCCCCGGTCGCTGCATTCCCGCCCGGCGGGCAGCGGCCCCTACCTCGATCCCGCCGCGCGTCCGGCGGCCCCCGCGCTCGGCGCGGCCCGTACGCGGCGCGCGCCGGGTCTCGGCACTCAACCGCTCAGCGGGAGACTCGACTTGTCCGGCCCTCAGGGCGCCCAGCTGCGGACGGCGATCGCGTCGGTGCACCGGATCTGTCCCGAGTTCGCTCCGGTGCAGGTGCTGCGCCGCAGCGGCCGGTCCGTACTCCTGGTCGGTACGACCGGGCGCAGCACGGCCGTCGCCAAGTGTTTACTCGACCAGTCCCCCGCATGGGCCGAGCGGATCCGCCATGAAATAGCGGCATACCGCTCGTTCGTCCGGCACCGCCCTCCCGTGCGGGTGCCGAGGCTGATCGCGGCGGACCCGGACAACTGCACACTGGTCATCGAGCGGATGCCGGGACGGGTCGCGGCACTGCAGCGGCACCCGGTCGAGGCGCCACCGCGCGCGGACATCAGGGCGGCCCTCGGCGCGATCTGCCGGCTGAACGCGTGGCGGCCACCGGCGGGCACCTTCGACGCCCCGCTCGACTACGCGGCCCGTATCTCCCGCTACCACGAACTGGGGCTGCTCACCGACCGCGACATGGGCGACCTGCAGAAGCTGCTGCACGGCATCGCGCACTCAGCGGGCCGGCACGGCATGGGCCAGTTCTGCCACGGTGACGCGCTGCTCTCGAACATCCTCCTCTCACCGGCCGGTCCAGTGCTGGTGGACTGGGAGCACGCGGGCTGGTACCTGCCGGGCTACGACCTGGCGACGCTGTGGTCGGTGCTCGGCGACGCGCCGGTGGCCCGCCGCCAGATCAGCCAGATCGCGCAGTCGGCGGGCCCTGCCTCGCGGGACGCGTTCCTGGTGAACCTGATGCTGGTACTGACCCGTGAGATCCGTACCTACGAAACAGCCGTGCAGCGTTCGATGCACGACACGACCCCGGCGGCACCGGGGGTGGCCCACCCGAGTGCTGCGCCGTCCGGCGAGGAACAGCGGCTGCTGCTCAGGCGGCTGCACGACGACTGCCAGCTGGCCCGACGGGCCGTGCGCGCGGCGGTCGGCACTCGCTGACGGGGACGGAGGTCCGCGGTGCGCCCAGGACAGCGGCGTACCGCGGGCCTCCGTATGTGCGGACCTGCGCGGCAGATGTTTCCGAAAAGGCTTCGCCGGGGGCCATTGGTGTATGCCACTGACGCCCCGCAGGCCCGCGCACTGCCGCCGGGAAACTCCTCCACCCTCGTGTTGACATGGGAAATCTCCTGCCTCTGGGCATGATTGACGGATCGTCGGCCAGCGGGTACCACTGACCCACCGCTCGGCCCTGCACGCCCCGCCACGCTCGTTCGTCCCAGGAGGCTGCATTGCGAGGATCTGCCACCGACCCCACTCCCGCACCCGGCCACAGACGCGCCCGCGGAGCCGCCGGCGCCCTCGCCGCGGCGGCCCTGCTGCTGCCGCTGCTCGGCGCGGCCCCGTCCGACGCCCGGCCCGCCGAGGACCGGCTGCAACAGGCGTTCGCCTCGGCGTCCGCCGAGTACCACGTCCCGCAGAGCGTGCTGCTGGGCGTGTCGTATCTGCAGTCCCGGTGGGACACGCACGGGGGCGCGCCGAGCGTGTCGGGCGGTTACGGCCCGATGCACCTCACCGATGCCCATACCGCGATCGCCCGCACCGCGCGCCACAGCGACGGCACGGGGGACGCCCGCGGGGACACGGCCCGCGCCGCCCTGCACCCGGACACCAAGGTGCCGGAGAACTCCGAACTCCCGCCCCGGCTCAAGACATTGCCGAAGGCAGCCGGCCTGACCGGGCTGGGCGCCGATCGGCTCCGTACGGACCCGGCCGCCAATGTGGCGGGTGGTGCCGCGCTGCTGGCCGCCGAGCAGAAAGAGCTGGGCGAGCCGCTCAGCGCGGACCCGGCTCAGTGGTACGGGGCGGTGGCCCGTTTCTCGGGCGCCGACGACACCGCGACGGCGGCGGCCTACGCGAACGACGTGTACGAGGTGATGCGCACCGGCGAGCAGCGCACGACGGACGCCGGAGAGCACGTCGTCCTGACCGCCCAGCCGGACCTCGCCCCCGACACCGCGCAGCTGGAGAAGGCCGGCCTGCGCACCGTCTCCGCGGACGGCGCGGAATGCCCGAAGTCCGTGTCCTGCCAGTGGATCCCGGCGCCGTACGAGGAGTTCGGGAACAACGACTACGGCAACCACGACCTGGGCGACCGCCCCGCCTCGCAGAGCATCAGGTACATCGTCATCCACGACACCGAAGGCACCTGGGACGGGGTCCTGAAGCTGGTCCAGGACCCCACCTATGTGTCGTGGAACTACACCCTGCGTTCCACGGACGGCCTGATCGCCCAGCACGTCAAGGCCAAGGACGTCGCCTGGCACGCGGGCAACTGGTACATCAACGCCAAGTCGATCGGCCTGGAGCACGAGGGCTTCCTCGCCGCGCCCGACGCCTGGTACACGGAGGCGATGTACCGAGCCTCGGCGCGCCTGGTGCGGTATCTCGCCGCGAAGTACCGCATCCCGCTGAACCGGCAGCACATCCTCGGCCACGACAATGTGCCGGGCCCGACGACGTCGTCCATCCCGGGCATGCACACCGACCCCGGCCCGTTCTGGGACTGGCGGCACTACTTCGAGCTGCTGGGCCGTCCCTTCCGGAAAACCGCGGGCAAGAGCGGCGGTCTGGTGACGATCCGGCCCGACTACGAGGCGAACCAGCCGCAGTACACGGGCTGCGTCACCAAGGACGAACCCTGCGCGGCGCACGGCTCCAGCGAGGTGCGGCTGTACTCCGATCACGACGAGCACTCGGCCCTGGTCAAGGACGTGGGTCTGCACAAGAACGCCGACTCGACGATCGACGTCAATGACGTGGGCTCCCGGGCCTCCACCGGCCAGCAGTTCGCGGTGGCCGACCAGTACCGCGACTGGACGGCGATCTGGTACCTGGGCCAGAAGGCCTGGTTCAAGAACCCGAAGAAGCACCCGGCTGCGGTGGACGCGTCGGGTTACGTGGTCACCCCGAAGCCGGGTCTGGACAGCGTCCCGGTGTACGGGCGGGCCTACCCGGAGGCCTCGGCCTATCCGGCCGAGGTGCCCGCGCAGGCGGTGTCGCCGCTGCCGTACACGCTGCCGAAGGGCCAGAAGTACGTCGTCGGCGACAAGGTGCCGGGCGAGTACTACTACGCGGTCACCTTCACCACCGACTCGCACCGGGTCGTGGTCGGCGAGGACCTGTACTACGAGATCCAGTTCGGACACCGGGTGGCGTTCGTTCGCGCCGCGGACGTGCAGATGGTGCGGTCCCGCCGGTAGCCGGTGTCAGCCCTGCTGGAACAGCTCCGCCGGGAGCGGCTTCAGCAGGGCGTACAGGTCGTCGGTGATGGGGCGGTCCCAGGCGGCGATGGTCACCAGGACGTTGTCACTGCGGTCGAACTGCACGCAGGAGATGCGGGTCTCGGAGAGCTTGAGGCGGCGCACGATCAGGAGGTTGTCGCCCTGCATGACCGGCATGTCCTCGACGCCGACGACGCTCACCTCCTCGTCGTTCTCCAGCGCGAGCAGCAGCTGGGCCACCTCGAAGGGGATCTCGCCATCGGCGGTCTCGCGGGCCGGGGAGCCCTCGGGGAGGTTGCCGATGATCATCGCGGGGCCGCGGCCGCCGAACAGGTCGTAGCGAAGGAAGACGCCCTGACAGGTGCCGTCGGGGGCGGGCAGCAGACCGGCTCCCAGATTGCCGGGCCAGTCGCCCGGGTCCATGGCCAGGACGTCGAAGTCGGGCCCGGCGGGGGTGGCGCTGCGGCGGCGGAGGAACGACATGTCGCCCATGGTACGTGGACCCTGCTGGTTGGTGGGGCGGGGGAGGTCGTCGTTCGGGTGCGGGTTTGTGGGGGTTGATCGCGCCCACGCGGCGGAGCCGCATGGCGATACAGCCGCGCGCCCCTGGACGGTTTCCTCCAGATCAAGCCCCCTCGATGCCCATGGTCAATAGGATTTCGGATCTGTCGGGCGGGCGACCACCGCTGAGCCCCCTCCACACTGACTGGGAGAAGCATGACCAGCAGGTTCACCGAGTTGACCGTCGACTGCCATGATCCGGAGCGGCTCGCGGCCTTCTGGTGCGAGGCCCTGGACTTCAAGGTGATCGACCGGAGCGAAGGCAAGGTCGAGATCGGCTCCTGGGTGCCGACCGTCGAGGAGATCCGGGCCCGCCAGATGCCTCCTACCCTGATGTTCATCCGTGTGCCCGAGGGCAAGACCGTCAAGAACCGGCTTCACCTCGACATCAGCCCGATCGACGGCAGCACTGCGGACGAGGTGACCAGATTGCTCGCTCTCGGCGCGGTCAAGGTGGACGTGGGCCAGGGCCCGGACCGGAACTGGGTGGTCATGGCTGACCCTGAGGGAAACGAGTTCGACGTTCTGCGTACCTTGGCACCGCAGGACTAGCCCTGAGGCGTTGCCCCCGGCGTCGACTGTCCAGGGCCCAGCGCTGCGCCCAAGCCCGTGATCTCTGTGCCCATCTTTCGGTAGACGGCGGAGAGGAGCCGGACGACCGTTGGCATGTCCAGGTGCAGTTGCTTGGCGATCTCCGCCTCGGTGCAGCCCTCGGCGGCCAGGGTCGCGACCGTGCGTTCTCGGGACGTCAAGGTGTCCGTCTCGGTGCTGTGGAGGCGGCGGGGGCGAAGGCCTGCCGCGGCCAGTTCGTCTCGGGCTGTTTCGGCCAGGCCGTCGGCGCTGCACTGGACGGCGGCGTCGAGGCCCCGGTAGAGGTGCTCGGCGGCGTCCCGGGGGCGGCCGGTGCGGCGGAGTTCGGTGCCTAGCGCTACGAGTGCGCAGGCGAGTTCGTAGGCGGCCGGGGAGCGCTCCAGGTGGGCGACGGACTCCTCCAGGTATTTGATGCGGGCCGAGCCGGAGGAGACGTCGGCGGCCGTCCGCAAAGCCTGGCCGATGGCGGACGGGGTGCCGAACTGGCGGGCGCGGGCGAGCGCTTCGAGGGCGGTGGCGAGGGCCCGTTCGGGGGTGTCGTGGCTCTCGGCGCGGGCGAGGTGGAGCTGCCAGGGGCACCAGGCGGGGTTGCGCATGCCGCGCGGTTCCAGGCGGCGGCCGGCTGCGGCCAGCTCCTCGGCGGCTTCCTTGGTGAGGCCGCGGGCGAGCAGGAGTTCGCCGTGCACGGTCTGGGCGTCGGGGAAGACGACGGCGGCCGGGAAGGGCGCCCCGAAGGAGTAGTCCTCGGCGACCTGAGCGGCCTCGGTGACCCGGCCGCGGGCGAGGAGCACCTCGATGAGGATGCCCACGGCGTACCAGTGGGCGGGAGTGCCGGGGCCGACGCGCTCGGCCAGCCGGAGTCCCGCCATGACGAAGTCCTGGGCCTCGGAGAGCCGGCCGCGGCGGTAGCGGACGTAGGCGAGGAGCGTGTAGGCGAAGGAGAGGTGGGCGCCGCGCCAGCCCTGGCGTTCGAAGTCGGCGATGCCGGTCGCGAACAGCTCTTCGGTCCGCCCGGGCCGGTCGGCGTACATGAAGGCGAGTGCGACGAGGACGGGCACCTCGAAGCCGCGGTCGGGTTCGGCCCAGCCGAGGCCGCCGGCCAGGGCGCGTTCGGCGTGGTGGAGGGCGACGCGGGCGGGTTCGCCGCGCAGGACGGCGTCCCAGGTGCGCAGGCCGATGATGTAGCGCTCGGTGAGGTCGCGGCCGCTGAGGCGGTCGGCGAGCCTGGTCAGGCGGCGGGAGCGGGAAGGGTGGTCGGGTTCGTCGGCGCGGAAGGCGTCCCACATGAACTGTTCGGCGGTCATGCGCAGCTTCACGCGGGCGTCGTCGGTGACGCGGATCTCGCGGGCCAGGGTGTCGGAGGCCTCGGCGAGCCGGTCGCTGTGGGCGAGGACCTGGGAGAGCCGGTAGACGATGTGCTGGCGCAGACGGGCGTCGGCGATGGGTTCCTCGAGGGCCGCACGCAGGTGGTTGACGGTGGTGGCGGGCTCGGTGAGCAGGGAGGCGGAGCCCAGTTCGTAGAGGACGGCGGCGCGGTCCTCGTAGGGCGGGGGTTCGCGCAGGGCGCGGGCGAGGTAGCTGCGGGCGGCGTCGGGGGCGCCGGCGCGGAGGGTCTCGTCGGCTGCGGCGCGCAGTTGCTGGACGACCCAGTTGTCGCCGTCGGGATGGGTCTCCAGGAGGTGGCGGGCGGCGGCCGAGGGCCCGTGTCCTTCGTTGATCACACACCAGGCGGCCTGGCCGTGCAGGGCGACGCGGACGCCGGGCGGGATGGCCCGGTAGACGGCGGTGGCGATCAGGGGGTGGACGAACTCGAGGGTCTCGGCGCCGGTGAGGATGCGGGCGCCGCGCAGGGCGTCGGCGGCGTCGGCGGCCTCCTCGTGGCCGAGTCCCGCGACGGCGGCGGCGAGCAGCGGATGGATCTCGGTGCCGAGGACGGCGCAGGCCCAGGCGAAGCGCACGGTGGAGGTGCCCAGGCGTTCGAGGCGGGCGATGAGGCCGCTGCCCTTGACGGCGGCGGCGAGGCCGCGCAGCAGATGGGCGCCGGTCTCGGTCGGCGTGAGGTCGCGGTCGCGCACCTTGGCGACGAGTTCGACCGTCTCGAACGGGTTGCCGGCGGTGACGGCCCAGCACTCGCGGCAGAACGCGTCGTCGGCGTGCGCACCGAGCGTCTCCCGTACGAGGCGGGCGACGGCGGCGGCGCTCAGCGGTTCCAGGTCGAGGGGGCGGCCGCCCGCGCGCCCCGGCAATCCCTTGAACGACTCGGCGTGGTCGGGGAGTTCGTCCGGCCGGTAGGCGACGACGACCAGCAGCGGGAGTTGTTCGGCGCGGGGTGCGAACGCGGCGAGCCAGCGCAGTGATTCGGAGTCGGCCCAGTGGGCGTCGTCGAGGACGAGGACCATCGGGGCGCGCAGCACGGCGAGATGGGTGAGCACCCAGTCGAGGCCGTCGCGCAGGCCCTGCTGGTCGGGCGGGGCGCCGTCGGTCGGGGCGCACAGGCCGAGGGCGGGGCCGACGATGTCGTACCAACTGCCCAGCGAGGCCCGCAGATCGGTCTGAGCGGACCCGGCCAGTTGGGGCTGCAGCAGCTGGCGGGCGACATGGAAGGCGACGCGCTGTTCCTGGTCGCCACCGCGGGCCGACAGCACGGTGCAGCCGCGGGCGGCGGCGCGCCGGCGGACCTCGGCGAGGAGGGTGGTCTTGCCGATGCCGGCGCGACCGGCGAAGGCGAGGAGTGCGCCGCGGGGGCGGTCGGACGGTTCGGCTCCGTCCCTGCGCAGCCCGGTGAGCTCTCCCAACGCCTCGTCCACTGCGGCGAGTTCACTCTCGCGTTCGAAAATGGTGCGGCTGTTCCGCACGCTGCGCTGCCCCATGGCGTACCCCCTGCCACGGTGGTGCGCCCGCGCGGGGAGCGGGCGCGCTCCGTGACCTACAGGCACCTCAGCGTACGCCTCGCGGGGGTCGCGCGCCCCGGTCTGTGGATTACTGACCGAACCGTTCCAGGGCTGATTCCCCCGCGGTGGAGTCTGTCCTGAACACCGGGGCATCTCCGTGCGTATCCCCCATAGAGGGTCTCCCGTGGCAGACGCGGACAAGCCCGACGGGTGGCGGGCAGACCCAGAAGGGGATGAGCCACATGGCACTCACGGCACGCAAGGCCCGTACGACGCATACGGCACTCGGGGTCACGGCGTCGGCCTTCGCCGCCGCTCTCGTTCTGGCCGCCTGCTCCAGCGGGGGTGGTGGCGGTGGAAGCGGCTCGGCCTCCTCCGGGGCGAGCAAGGCCTCGGGGACCCGGGTGACGGTCACCGAGACCGAATACGGGCTGAAGCTGTCCCGGTCGTCGTTCACACCCGGCACCTACACCTTCGTCGCCGACAACAAGGGCAAGATCACGCATGCCCTGTCCATCGACGGCCCCGGCGTGAAGGACGCCACGACCAAGAACATCCAGGGCGGCCAGGAGGCGAATCTGACGGTGACCTTCAAGAAGGGTTCGTACGACCTGTACTGCCCGATCCCGGGCCACAAGCAACTCGGGATGAACAAGAACATCCAGGTCGGCTGAGCCCTCACGCCCCGTGTCGCCCGCCACCACGACCGGCACAAGACCGTCCAGGCGCAGCCGCTGCCGGTCGGGGCGGGCGAGGAAGACGATCGCGGCCTGTGCGAGGGCCTCCGAGAGTTCTGCGGGGTTCGCCAGGTCGTTGGCGACGCCGCCGTGTCCGTCGTGCCGGATGGTGAGGGCGAGGTCCCGCGCGAGCGATCCTGTATGCGGCCAATGATGGGTTCGCCGGATCCATTGGCGCCGTCCAAGTTGTTCACCGAGTGGCTGCTCATGGCGGTGGAGGCGGGGGTGCGCGAGCCGCATGCGATGTCCCTCTCGACGGCCGGCGCGGACTCCGACGGCTCGGACGCTGATCCTCAGGAGCGTGGGGCCCGAGGGCCGGCAGTTCGCGTCGGACGGCGGCAGCGTCAAGGCGCGCGACCTCGCCGTGCGGTTCTTCGCGCCCTCACCATCTACTGGCTGCGGCAGGCCCGTCAGGTCCGGGTCCGCGGCAGTGCCGTGGGCCGCGAGCCGCGAGAACAGTGCGGCCGGCTTCCTCGCCCGGGCGCGGGTAGGCGCTGCTGGGGTTGCCGGTCACAGCCGCTCGCGGACCTCGCCGAGCGCGACACGGCGGTGACGGAGTCGCCGGCCCGGCTGGAGGCTGAGCCGGATCTCGTCGCTCCGGGCCGGACGCTGCACACCGTGCAGCCCGAGTCTGTCGCGTTCTCGCAGGGCGACCGGTGGCACCGGCACACTCGGCTCGTCTGTCTGCGGCACGACACGGGCCGGCGCCACACTGCTGTGGCCGTGAACACGGTCCTCACTCCTCCCCCATGACCGGCGGTACCACCGCCACCGGGGCCGCCGCGTGCAGCAGGACCGCCTGGGCGACCGAGCCCATCATGCGGGCGGGGGCCAGCAGACGGCGGCGGTGGCGGCCCACGACGACCAGGCAGGCGTCCTTGGAGGCCGCGACCAGCTGGCCTGCCGCGTCTCCGGGCATCGCGTAGGTGTCGACGGGGACGTCGGGGTGTCTTGAGCGGTGTGGGGTGAGGAAGCCCTCGGCGAGGGCCCAGGTCTGGTTCTCGATGGCGTTCTGGTCGATCATCGGCGGGGCGAGTTCGCCGGGAGTGGTCCAGGTCTGCACGGGCCACATGTAGGCGGCGACCACATGCAGGCGGGCGCCGCGCAGCCCGGCCTCGGTGAAGGCGAAGGCCAGGGTCGCCTCGTCGGGGCTGTCCACCTGCAGGCCGACGACCACGCGCGGGCCGGGCTCGACCGGCAGGTCGCCGTGTACCTCACGGCCGGGCCGTGGCACCACCACGACGGGGCACTCGGCGTCGCGGGCGGCGGCCATGCCGTTGGAGCCGAGCAGCAGACTGGCGAAGCCGCCGCGCCCCCGGGAGCCGAGCACCAACAGCTGGGCCCCGGCGCCGAGTTCCGGCAGGAGGGCGCCCGGCACCCCCTCCAGGCCGTGGTACTCCACGGCCGGCAGGTCGGTCCGCCCCTTCAGATGCGTGCGCACCTGGCCGAGCACCGGGTCGTCGCCCGGCTCCGGCGGCCCGGCGGCAAGGATGTCGGGCTGGGCCCAGGCGGCGTACTGCCGTACATGGACCACCCGCAGCGGCACAGCGCGTCGGCGGGCGTCGTCGAGGGCCCAGTCCAGGGCGCGCAGGCTGTCGTCGGAACCGTCGACCGCCGCGATGACCGGCAGGGTGCTGCTCATGGGTTCCTCATCTCCGGGAGACGACCTTCCCTTCCCGGGGCCAGCCTCGCTCAGGCATCGGCCCGGGAAGGGCGCTCAAGGTCGCGTGTCCGCAAAGACGGGTGGAACACCCCCGGATCGGCCCGTCGGTCCAGCCGCACGGCCGCCGGGTCAGGTCAGGTCGAACTCTCCTTCCCGCGCCCCCGACACGAACGCGCCCCATTCCGCGGGCGTGAAGATCAGGGAAGGGCTTTCCGGGCGGCCGCTGTTGCGCATCGCGATGAATCCCTCGACAAAAGCGATCTGGACATCCCCCAGGCCACGGCTGCTCGAGTGCCAATCGGCGTTGCTCAGGTCCAGCTCAGGCTTGTCCCAGCCCGCAAGCGGGTGCTGCTGGATGGTGCTCTCGGCCACGTCCGTGCTCCTCCCGATTCGTCGTCCGCGGCCAGCCTAGCGATCGGTTTCTGATGCCGACAGGCCACGTGAGGGGGACCTTTCCGGAGTCTTCTACGACTCCGGCGGTTCGCTCCCCACGAGCCACATCGAGAAGAACTGCGATCCGCCCCCATAGGCGTGCCCGAGAACCCTCCGGGCCCCTTCCACCTGGTGTTCTCCGGCCTGCCCGCGCACCTGGAGCGCTGCCTCGGCAAAGCGGATCATGCCGGAGGCGCCGATGGGATTGGTCGACAGAACGCCGCCCGACATGTTGACGGGCAGATCCCCGTCCAGCTCGGTCACCCCGGATTCCGTGAGCTTCCAGCCCTCCCCCTCGTCGGCGAAGCCGAGGTTCTCCAGCCACATGGGCTCGTACCAGGAGAACGGCACATACATCTCCACGGCGTCGATGTCCCGGCGCGGGTCGGCGATCTGGGCCTGCCGGTACACGTCGGCGGCACAGTCCTTGCCGGCCTGCGGCGACACCGCGTCCTTGCCGGCGAAGAGGGTGGGCTCGCTGCGCATGGCACCGCCCAGCATCCACGCGGGCGGCCGGGGCGCGCGTGCCGCGCCGGCCCGGTCCGTCAGCACCATGGCGCAGGCGCCGTCGGAGGAGGGGCAGGTCTCGGAGTAGCGGATCGGGTCCCACAGCATGGGCGAGGCCTGGACCTTCTCCAGGGTGATGTCGTGTTCATGGAGGTGGGCGTAGGGGTTCTTCAGGGCGTTGCGCCGGTCCTTGTACGCCACCAGGGAGCCGACCGTGTCGGGCGCGCCGGTGCGTCGCATGTACGCGCGCACATGCGGGGCGAAGAAGCCGCCGGCCCCGGCGAGCAGCGGCTGCTGGAAGGGGATCGGCAGGGACAGACCCCACATGGCGTTGGACTCGGACTGCTTCTCGAAGGCCAGCGTCAGCACGGTGCCGTGGACGCGCGCCGCGACCAGATTGGCGGCGACGAGTGCCGTCGAGCCGCCGACGGATCCGGCGGTGTGCACCCGCAGCATCGGTTTGCCCACCGCGCCGAGCGCGTCGGCGAGGTACAGCTCGGGCATCATCACGCCCTCGAAGAAGTCGGGCGCCTTGCCGATGACGACGGCGTCGATGTCGGCCCAGGCCAACTCGGCGTCCTCGAGGGCACGTCGGGCGGCCTCTCGCACAAGTCCGGCGATCGACACGTCCCGCCTCGCCGCCACGTGCTTGGTCTGGCCGATCCCTACGACGGCCACGGGCTCCTTGCTCATCGTGGATCCCCTTCGAGTACGGCGACCAGGTTCTGCTGCAGACAGGGCCCGGAGGTGGCGTGGGCGAGGGCCCGGCCGGACTCGCCCCGGTGGATGCCGGCGGCGGCCTCACCGATGCGGATCAGCCCGGCGGCCATGATCGGGTTGGCGGAGAGGGCCCCGCCGGACGGGTTGACCCGTACGTCGTCGCCGAGCCGCAGCGCCTTGCGCAGCACGACCTCCTGCGAGGTGAAGGGTGCGTGCAACTCGGCGGTGTCGACGGGCCGTTCGAAGGCGCCTGCCTTCTCGGCGGCAAGGCGGGTGGAGGGCGAATCGGTCAGGTCGCGCACGCCCAGGCCGTGGGCTTCGATGCGGTGGTCGATGCCGCGGATCCAGGCGGGCCGTTCGCACAGTTCCCGGGCCCGCTCCCCCGCCGCGAGGATCACGGCGGCCGCGCCGTCGCCGATCGGCGGGCAGTCGCCGGTGCGCAGGGGCCGTACGAGGTAGTCCCCTTGCGGCACCGAACCCCGCAGCTGGGCATGGGAGTTGGCGGCGGCGTCAGCACGGCTGCGGGCGGCGACGGCGGCGAGGGCGGACTCATCGGTGTCGCCCGCGTCGATCAGGGCCTGCGCCTGAAGGGCGGCCAGAGCGACGGAGTCGGGCCACAGGGGGGCCACGTAGTACGGGTCGAGCTGCCGGGTCAGGACGTCGCGCACGGAGCCGGGCGAGGACTTGCCGTACGAGTACACGAGGGCGGTGTCGGCGTCCCCGGTGAGGAGTTTCGTCCACGCCTCGTACAGGGCCCAGGCGCCGTCCATCTCCACGTGCGACTCGGAGATCGGCGGCCAGGCGCCGACGCCGTCCAGGGCGAGGGTGAAGGAGAACGCGCGCCCGGCCAGGTAGTCGCTGGAGCCGGAGCAGGTGAAGCCGATGTCGGCGGTCTTCAGACCGGTCTGGTCGAGGACCTCGTGCAGCACCGGCATGAGCATCTCCACCTCGGAGAGCTCCTCGCTGGTGCGCCGGTGGTCGGTCTGGGCGAAGGCCACCAGTGCTACGTCACGCATCACAGCAGCTCCTTGTACGTCTCGTACTCCGCGTCAGGTTCACCGGTGGGCCGGTAGTGGTCGGGGTAGCGGGCCCCTTCGGTCCACACCGGTTCGACGCGCAGGCCCATGCGCACCTGGTCGTAGGGGATGCCGCCGATACGGCCGTGCAGCGCGAGGCCGGCGCCGTCGAGGGCGATGTGGGCATAGACGTACGGGACTTCGATGTCCAGGTTCTTCGCCTTGATGTTGACGATGCAGAAGGTGGTGACCGTGCCGCGCGTCCCCACCTCGACCTGCTCCGAGGTGGGGACGCCGCAGGTGGGGCAGGCACCCCTGGGCGGCACGTACACCTTCCGGCAGGAGGGGCAGCGTTCGCCGACCGTCCGCCGCTCGGAGAGGGCGTTGATGTACGCGGTCTGGGCTCGGCCCGGCGAGTAGGTGTAGTCGAGGCGGGCGTGGGCGACGATGCCGCTGATCGCGTCCTCGAACTCGCCGCTGTGGCCGGTGGTTCGGGCCGGTTCGCCGTCGTACGGCTCGAAGCAGGCGATGTCGGTGATGGCGCCCTGGCGCGCTTCGGCCCAGCGGACGCGGACGCGCATGCCGGTGTGTACGAGGTCCGGTCCGGGGACGTCGAGGGCGTGCAGCAGGGCGGTGTCGGCCCCGTCGAGACGGACCAGAACCCAGGCGAAGGCGGTGTCCAGGGGCTGGCCGCGGCGGGGCTCGTGGTTCCAGGCCCAGGTGGTGACCGTGCCGGTGGGGGCGACCTCGACCAGGTCGCGGATCTCCTCGGCGGTGACGGGGTCGTACTCGACGGGCGGAACGAGGACGCGCCCGTCCCCGGTCCTCACCCCGAGAACGACACGCTCACGCAGGCCGGTCAGAAAGGCACTCTGCACAGGCCCGAGGGATCGAGTGAAGGGAAATTCAACAGCGAGGGGCGCCTTGAGGACTTCGGCCACCGGGCCTACCTCCTTGAGAGAACGACGGTCAGAAGCGCCCCGGAAGGGGCGCGGGGCTGTGACATGTGCGGCTCCGCCGCGTGGGCGCGACCAGCCACATACGGCCTGCGGCATCCAACCGGCGGGGGCAGCGCAGCGCTACGCGCGCCTATAGACGGGCGGCCGTTTCTCCGCGAAGGCACGCGCCCCCTCCTTGGCATCGGCCGTATCGAAGATCGGCCACCCCCGCTTGAGTTCGGAGGCGAGACCGTCCGTCTCCGTCATCTCGGCGGTCTCGTAGACGGACGCCTTGACGGCCTCCACGGCGAGCGGGCCGCAGGCGTTGATCTGTTCGGCGATCTCCAGGGCCTTGGTGAGGGCGGTGCCGTCGGGCACGACATGGCCGATCAGACCGATGCCGGCGGCCTCCCGGGCGGTGTAGGGGCGCCCCGTGAGCAGCATCTCCAGCGCATGGGTGCGCGGGATCTGCCGCTGCAGGCGCACCGTCGAGCCGCCGATCGGGAACAGCCCCCGCCTGACCTCGAAGAGCCCGAACGTCGCCGACTCCCCCGCCACGCGGATGTCGGTGCCCTGGAGGATCTCCGTGCCGCCCGCCACGCAGTAGCCCTCGACGGCGGCGATCACCGGCTTGCGGGGGCGGTGGTGGCGCAGCATCGCCTTCCAGTGCAGGTCCGGGTCGGCCTTGAGGCGGTCGCGGTACTGCTCGCCCTCCATGCCCTTGCCGGCGAGGGCCTTGAGGTCCATGCCGGCGCAGAACGCGGCGCCCGCACCGGTCAGCACGACCGAGCGGACGGCGTCGTCCTCGTCGGCCTCGATCCAGCCGTCGTACAGGCCGACCAGCATGGACAGCGAGAGCGCGTTCTTGGCGTCCGGCCTGTTGAGCGTGAGCACCAGTGTGGCGCCTTCGCGCTGCACGGTGAGGTGTTCGGTCCCACCCATGACCCATCTCCCCTCTCAAAGAACGAGAACAGGTTGCAGTAGGCGGGGAGCCACTTCAAGGGTTTTCTGACAGACAGTCAGATTTCTTCGCGCGGACCCTTCACAGTTGTCGCCCCCTTTGCTCTGATGACCGGCGAACCGACGGATGCGCCTTTCTTCGTCATGACTGTTCTTCGTCATGGCTGCCGGGGTCAGGAGGAGCGGTGGAGTACAACCTTGCCGACCTGTTCGAGTCGGTCGTCGACGTGGTGCCGGAGCGAGAGGCCCTGGTCTACGTCGACCACCCGGGCACGGGCGCGGAGCGGCGTCTGACGTACGAGGAGCTGGACGCGGCGGCGAACCGTATCGGCCACCATCTGATAGACGCCGGGATCCGCCCCGGCGAGCACCTCGGGCTGCACCTCTACAACGGCATCGAGTATCTGCAGACGGTGTTCGGGTGCCTGAAGGCGCGGATCGTGCCGGTCAACGTCAACTACCGTTACGTAGAGGACGAGTTGGTGTATCTGTACCGGGACGCAGATCTGGTGGCGCTGGTCTTCGACGCGGAGTTCGACGGGCGGGTGGCGGCGGCGCTGCCGCAGTGCCCGAAGCTGCGGCATCTGCTGCGGGTGGGCGGGGCGCCGGACGGGGTCGCCGCCGTGTCGTTCGCCGAGGCCGAGGCGGGCGGGTCGCCTGAGCGCGGCTTCCCGGCGCGCTCGGGCGACGACCAGTTCATCATCTACACCGGCGGCACCACCGGGATGCCCAAGGGTGTGATGTGGCGTCAGGAGGACCTGTTCTTCTCCGGTCTGGGCGGGGGCGCGCCCACCGGTGAGCCGGTCAGGAAGCCGCAGGAGCTCGCCGAGCGGGTCGCCGCCGGCGGCTCCGGGATCACCTTCTTCCCCACTCCCCCGTTGATGCACGGCACCTCCACCCTCACCTCCTTCATCGGCTTCAACTTCGGGCAACGGGTCGTGATCCACCGCAAGTTCGTGCCCGAGGAGGTGCTGCGGACCATCGAGAAGGAGAAGGTCACCAGCATCTCGCTGGTCGGCGACGCGATGCTGCGGCCGCTGATCGACGCCCTGGCCGGGCCCATGAAGGGCACGGACTGCTCGTCGGTGTTCAGCGTGTCCTCGTCCGGCGCGGTGCTCTCCGAGACGGTGCGCCGGCAGTTCCAGGAGCTGCTTCCGAACGCGATGCTGCTGAACAACTACGGCTCGTCCGAGTCCGGCTTCAACGGCACGGCGACGGCCGACTCCGGGGCCGGGCAGTCCTTCCGTATCCGCGTCAACTCCCGTACGCAGGTGGTCGATCCCGCCACCCACGAGCCGGTCGCCGCGGGCGAGGTGGGCCGGGTCGCGCAATGCGGCCATGTGCCGCTCGGCTACTACAACGACCCGAAGAAAACCGCCGAGACCTTCTTCGAGAAGGACGGCGAGCGGTGGGTGCTGCTCGGCGACATGGGGACGGTGGACGAGCAGGGCGTGGTCACGGTCCTCGGCCGTGGCTCGCAGTGCATCAACACCGGGGGCGAGAAGGTGTACCCGGAGGAGGTCGAGCAGGCCCTGAAGTCCCATCCCGACGTGTACGACGCGCTGGTGGCCGGGGTGCCGGACGCGAAGTGGGGCCATCACGTGGCGGCGGTGGTGCAACTGCGCGAGGGCGCCCCCCGGCCTTCGCTTCAGGACGTGCAGTCCTACTGCCGTACCCAGCTCGCCGGTTACAAGATCCCCCGGCAGCTGGTGATCACCGAGGCGATACGGCGGTCGCCCAGCGGCAAGGCCGACTACCGGTGGGCCCGGGAGGCGGCGGTCGCGGCGGACCGCCAGGCGGAAAGCCGGGGCCCGCAGTGAGCCGGCCCGGGCGGCGGGCGTAACCTTTGCGCGCGGTTGACCCGGGTGTTTGAACGGAGGGTGACGTAGGGCCGTACGCGAGGTTGGCGGCTCGGCCCTGCGGGCCCGGTCCGCCGTGCCATCAGCGGTTTCGCACGGAAGGACCCACGGGTGTCGCACCTCACGCCCCCTCGTCAACTGCCGGAGACGGACGCGGACGCACCGGACAGGACCAGAGCCGAGGAGGCCTCGACCGCTCCCGCGGCGACCGGGACCGAGCCGGGCACCTCCCCGGACGGGGAGCCGGCGGAGGTGGTCGCGGCCGGCGCGGCGGACGAGACGCCCGGGCGGACGACGACGCCGGCGGCGAAGGAAGCCGACGAGCCTGGCGGAGACTCAGCAGCACCGGAGACGGGCGGCGGCGCGGAGGACGGGAAGGGGTCCGCCGAGGCCGTCATACCGGACGCGGCTTCGACCGGCGAAGGTTCCGCCGACGAGGAAGCGGACGCCGCCCCGTCCACCACCACCGACGCGCCCCACCCGACGGGCGCCGCCGCCTCCCCCGCCCGCCCCGGCTGGTTCGGCTGGCGCCGTCGCTACCCCCGCACGGCAGTTGCCGTCCAGGTGGGCACGACCGTCCTGGCCGCTGCGCTGGTGTTCGTCGTGCTCCTCGTGCCCAACCGCCTGGACTGGATCACTGTCCAGTCCTTCTTCCGCCTCCCCGTCGAGGCGATCTTCCTCGCGGCCGTCCTGCTCGTGCTGCCGTCGAGGGGACGGCGGATCACGGCCGTCGTCCTGGGGGCGTTCGTCGGACTGTCCGGCGTTCTGAAGTGCCTCGACATGGGGTTCCGCCAGACCCTGGCCCGGCCGTTCGACCTGGTCTTCGACTGGGTGCTGCTGAGCGACGGGGCGGACTGGGTGAAGGACTCCTTCGGGCGCTCGGGTGAGGTACTCGCGGTGGTCGGTGTGATCGTCCTGGTCATCGCCGTGCTCACGTTGAGCGCACTGGCCATGGTGCGGCTTGCCGACGTGCTGGCCCGGCACCGTCCCGTCGCCGTACGCTCCACGCTGGTCCTCGGCGTCGTGTGGATCATCTGCTTCACGCTCGGCGTGCAGTTCGGCGGTGTCACCGTCGCCACCAAGGGCTACGCCGAGTACCTCGCCAACCGTGTGCAGTACGTCCGGGACGGCCTCGGTGACGCCGACGTCTTCAAGAAGCAGATGGCGGTCGACGCCTACGCCAAGACACCGCCCGGCCAGCTGCTGACCGGGCTGCGCGGCAAGGACGTCATGTTCACCTTCATCGAGAGCTACGGCCGGGTGGCGATCGACGATCCGACGATGGGACCGGAGGTCGACGCGACGCTCAAGGCGGGCGACGCCCGGCTCAAGGCGGCGGGTTTCGCGGCGCGCAGCGGCTGGCTCAGGTCACCCGTGACGGGCGCCGGCAGCTGGCTGGCCCACTCGACGTTCCTGTCCGGCCTGTGGATCAAGAACCAGCAGCGGTACCGGACCCTGACCACCAGCGACCGCGCGACCCTGACCAGCTACTTCCAGAAGACCGGCGCCTGGCGCACGGTCGGCATCGTCCCGGGCGTGCGCAAGGCCTGGCCCGAGGGCAAGTACTTCGGCCTCGACCACATCTACGACTCCACGCACCTCGGCTACCAGGGCCCGTACTTCAGCTGGACGCCGGTGCCGGACCAGTTCAGCCTGGAGGCCTTCCAGAAGCTGGAGCACGGCAAGAAGAACCGCGACCCGATCATGGCGGAGATCATCCTGGCCTCCAGCCACAACCCCTGGTCGCCCATCGCCCACATGATCCCCTGGACCGACCTCGGGGACGGCAAGGTCTTCTACAAGATCAAGAAGGAGGGCACGAACCCGACGGAGGTCTGGAAGAGCGCCTCGCGTGTGCGCACCGAGTACCGCAAGGCCATCCAGTACTCCCTGGACAGCCTCACCGAGTGGATGCAGCGCTACGGCGACGACAAGACCGTCCTCGTCTTCCTCGGCGACCACCAGCCCGTCCCGACCGTCACCGGGGGCACCAGCAACCGGGACGTACCGGTCACCATCGTCGCCCGCGACCCGAAGGTCCTGGACCGCGTCTCGAACTGGGGCTGGACGGACGGGATCAAGCCCGCGGACAACGCCCCGGAGTGGACCATGAACAAGTTCCGGGACCGCTTCATGACGGCCTACGGACCGCAGGGCGGGTGAGCCACCGGCCACCGCCAAGCCGCTGCGTGTCTCACCTGCCGCCGGGTCGGCCGGTGAAACAGACGCGCCTTCCGTCGGCCGGGATCAGGCACACACGGGCGTCGCCCGGGTCATGCGGTGGTGTCAAGGCCGTCATCGGGGTCGCCAGATAGGCGTTGCGCTCCTTCTCGGTGCCGACGTGGATCTCCTTGCGGGAGGTGCCCGGCAGGGTGAGTTCGACCCGGTCGCCGAGGTGGAGACGGGTGGCGCGGGCCCAGAGGGCATGGCATGCCGCGCTGTCGCGCAGCTGCACGCTGCGTCCGTCGGCGGCGGTGCGCGCCGCCAGGGTCCTGACCATCTGCTGGCCGCCGCATCCCATGTCGAGCGGGTTCCTCCCTTCACAGGTACGACCCGAGCAGCCGGGGCCGGGGGTGAACGTCGCCGGCGCGGTGCCGGTGGTCGCCGATGACGACCCGTACGGCCCGGACAGCAGTACGGCGACGGCTGCCACCGTGGCCGCCGCCAGCCCGGCGGCCACGCCCCACACGTACGGCGCCCTGCGGACGTTCGGGCGCTCGGGACGCGGCTCGGGTGCCGCCCGGGCCCGGCCGCTCCAGCGGGCGTCGGCCAGCTCCCACAACGCCAGCAGCCGTTCGGGGCGTACGCCCGCCACCTCGCACAAGGCCTCCACCGCGCGGCGGGGCACCGGCTGCGTACCCGCCAGATAGCGTGCCCAGGAGGACTTGCTGTATGACGTGCTCCGGGCCAGCTGGGCCAGGCTCAGCCCGGCCGCGGCACGCACCTCGCGCATGCTCCCGGCCAGTTGTGCGGTCTCCGGGCTCATGTGCGCAGCTTCTTCCAGGTGTCGGGGCCGACGATGCCGTCCGGTGCGAGTCCGTACCGTTTCTGGAAGGCGAGCGCGGCACGTCCGGTCTTCTCGCCGTACACCCCGTCGACCCGCCCGCTGTCGAACCCGTGCCGTCGCAGCAGGCACTGTGCCTCCACCACGTCCCAGCCTGTGCTGCCCCGGTCCAGGAGCACGTCACGGCTGGTGGAGTAGCCCGCGGTGACGACGCCGCGCTCGCGCCGGACCCGGTCGCAGCCGTACGTGTGACTGCGGGGGAAGGCCGAGGGGCCGGACGCGGCGTTCTGCCTCGCCCCGCTGCCGTCGTCCCGGTGCCAGGCGGCACCGCTCAGGAATCCGGCGCCGAACGCCACCAGGACGGCTGCGACGGCGACGGCCGGCAGCGCGTGAGCGGTGCGCCGTGATCGGGGCGTAGCGCGTGGGGGCCTGGGCCCGTCGTCGACGGCCGCCGTTCGCTGTGCACGCGCCGTCTCGGCGACCTCGTGCAACACCAGCAGCCGCTCCGCCGGCGCCCCGCAGGCTTCGGCGAGCTCCTCGGCCGCGGCGCGCGGCACCGGCTTCTTCCCGTTGAGATAGCGCTCCCAGGACGAGGAGCTGTACGACGTCTTGTTCGCGAGCGCTGCCAGGCTCAGGCCCGCCCGGTCCTTCAACCGCCGCAGCTGTGCGACGAGTTGCCGCTCCGCGTCGTCCAGCCCGGCGGGCAGTTCCTTCCAGCGCGTCATGTCACTTCCCCGTACGCGGTCGCCGTCGTGGAGGAGGACGCGGTTCCGCCGGGGCCGCGGTTGCGGCTCCTGTCCACTGTGACCCCTTCCCTACCCCGCCCACCGTCCCACGGTTTTGTCAGGGGACCCGGCGTCCCAGCAGGTCAGCGCGTGGGCCGTGCCACGTGCCACCGGGCCTGCCGCTTGCCCTGGCCCCTACCGGATCCGGCCGGGCAACGTCGGTGGTGCCACCGAGGGGCACGGCCCGGGAGCCTCCTCCCGTGCCCTCGCATTCCACCGGAAGCGATACGGCCCCTCAACTCACCGGAAAGGAATCGGCCATGACCATGCGCAGGACCCTCGCGCTCGCGACCGTCACCGGAGCGCTCGGCGCCGGCCTGGTGCTGGGCTCGGTCGGCAGCGCCTCCGCGCGGCCCGACGTGCCGAACATCAGCCGTGGCGACACGGGCGTACCCGTGCTGTGCGTCCAGCACGGGTACAACGACTGGGCCAAGCGGACCCGTCACCACACGATCGGCGAGGACCGGGTCTTCGGCTCCGGCACCTACAGCGCCGTCCGGCTCTTCCAGCAGAAGTCCGGCCTGCACGTCGACGGCGTCGTCGGCAAGGACACCGGCAACAGCCTCCTGGACAACCTCCAGGGCGACGGCGGCTGGCGCTCCGGCTGCTACGAGCACCTGCCCAGTTCGCACCGCTGACCGAAGCGGACGTGCGTGGGGCCCTGTCCTCTCGGGGGAGAACAGGGCCCCTCGCACTCTTCACTCCACCTCAAATGTCACGGCGGCCGGAACATCCTGCAACTCGGGCGGCGCGCTTTCGGGCCGATCTCCTACTCTGCCGGCGACACCAAGACCTCGTCCCGGTCCAAGAACCCGGCGACCCGGCGTGCGAACCACTCGGGGTCGTCCACCCACGGATAGTGCCCCGCACCTGGCTGGACGGTGAATTCGGCGTGGGGAAACACATCGGCGGCGGCGCGCGCCAGCTCGGGGCGGGGGCCGCCGTCGAGCTCACCGGCGAGGACGAGGACCGGTGCGGCCACTCGGGCGAGCGCGGCGGTGGTCGCCGGCGGGTCGTAGGCGCCGTCGGAGCCGTAGATGTCGGCGGCCTCGTCGTTGAACTCGGCGCGGGCATCGTGCTCCGCCGCCGCGTCGTCCCAGCGGCCGTAGAAGAAGGGCGCGAACGCCGGGTCGAAGTCGCTCTTCCCCGCCAGCCACTCCTCGAACGCCGGGAACACGTCCTCGAACCACGGCTCGGCGCTTCTCAGCCGCGCCGCGGCCAGCCGGTCCTCGGCGCTGGGCCGCATCCCCAGCGCCCACGGGGTGCAGGTGACCAGGATCAGCCGCGCCACCCGCTCCGGGTGCCGGGCGGCGTACAGCATCGCCAGGCTGCCACCGGCCGAATGGGCGAGCAGGTCCATCCGCTCAAGGCCCAGGTGGACGCGGAGCGCCTCCACGTCGTCCACGAGACGGTCGCACCGGTAGGTGGCCGGGTCCGCCGGTACCGCCGAGTCGCCGGTGCCGCGCAGGTCGAGCAGGACCAGCCGGCGGTGCGCCGCGAGCCCGCCCAGGTCTCCGAGGTAGGAGGAGGCCTGCATCGGGCCTCCCGGCAGCACGACGAGCGGCTCGCCTTCACCCCGGAGGTGGTAGGCAAGCTGGGTCCCGTCGGCTGCGGTGAAGATCGGCATGCGCCGATCTTCCTGTCCCAGGAGCCGGTGGCGCAACGCAGTTGTGGGAGCGCCGCAGAAAATGGAAGCCGACCTCTTGCCTGCTCCGACATGGCCTGGATTACTGATCCCGAACAGATCGACCGAATGATCGGTCGCCCGTATTGATGTGGTTGGCGGAGGAGACGTCCCATGGCGGATGCGACGGAGCTGCTGGACGCGGGGGAACGGCTCGACGGCGGGGCGCTGCGGGCGCTGCAGCTGGAACGGCTGCGGGCCTCTCTGCGGCACGCGTACGAGCGCGTCTCCTTCTACCGGGAGTCCTTCGACAAGGCCGGCGTCCACCCGGACGACTGCCGGTCCCTGGCCGACCTGGCCCGTTTCCCGTTCACCACGAAGGCGGACCTGCGCGAGAACTACCCGTACGGCATGTTCGCCGTGGAGCAGGACCGCATCCGCCGCATCCACGCCTCCAGCGGCACCACCGGGCGCCCCACGGTCGTCGGGTACACGGACAACGATCTCTCCCTGTGGGCCGACATGGTGGCCCGCTCGATCCGTGCGGCGGGTGGCCGGCCCGGCGACAAGGTGCACGTGGCGTACGGCTACGGGCTGTTCACCGGCGGCCTCGGCGCACACTACGGGGCCGAACGGCTCGGCTGTACGGTCATCCCCGCCTCCGGCGGTATGACGGCCCGCCAGGTGCAGCTGATCCAGGACCTCGAGCCGCAGATCATCATGGTGACGCCGTCGTACATGCTCACGCTCCTCGACGAGTTCGAGCGCCAGGGCGTCGATCCGCGCGGCACCTCCCTGCGCGTGGGGATCTTCGGTGCCGAGCCGTGGACCGAGGAGATGCGGCGGGAGATCGAGGAGCGGTTCGCGATCGACGCGGTGGACATATACGGGCTGTCCGAGGTGATCGGCCCGGGTGTGGCGCAGGAGTGCGTGGAGACCAAGGACGGACTGCACATCTGGGAGGACCACTTCTTCCCGGAGGTCGTCGATCCGATCACCGGCGAGGTGCTGCCGGACGGCGAGGAGGGCGAGCTCGTGTTCACCTCGCTGACCAAGGAGGCGATGCCGGTCGTGCGGTACCGCACGCGTGATCTGACGCGGCTGCTGCCGGGCACGGCGCGGGTGTTCCGGCGGATGGAGAAGGTCACCGGGCGCAGTGACGACATGGTGATCCTGCGGGGCGTCAATCTCTTCCCGACGCAGATCGAGGAGATCGTGCTGCGCACGCCCGGGGTCGCACCGCACTTCCAGCTGCGACTGACCCGGGAGGGGCGCCTGGACGCCCTCACTGTGCGGGCGGAGGCCCGGCCCGACGCCGGACCCGAGGTGCAGAAGGCCGCCGCGCACGCGATCGCGGCGGCGGTGAAGGACGGTATCGGGGTGTCGGTCGCGGTGGAGATCGTCGAGCCGGAGTCGCTGGAGCGGTCGGTGGGGAAGATCCGGCGGATCGTGGACCTGCGATAGCGCTCCGCCGGCTGTGCCGATACACGGCTCGCCGCGGGCCACGACGGGGCCGGGCGTCTGCGGCGGCGTCGTGGCGAGGGCCCCGGCACGGACCTGTCCGGGGCTCCCCGCCACGCGTTGCATCACGGATGGAATCGCCACCGGCCTTCAGAGATGACATCCACCTTGCCGTCCCTGACGCGAACGGCCGTCTCGTCGTCGATGAAGTAGATCGGGAAGTCCGCGCGCGCAGCGATGCGATCAGCCCAGGCGTCGTCCCGCTCGGGGAAATACGGCGAGTACAGGTGGGGCTTGAGGTACCAGTCGAAGAGGCCGAACGGTGGCTCCACGGTCGTCGCGCCGAGCACGTGGAGGTCCGTGGTGTCCCCGATGACGTCAGCGGAGTGTGCGGTGAGATTGCGGCTGAAGATCATTGATCCGGCGCTGACCCCCACATGGACCCGGCTCTCCAACGCCTCCAGGAAGCCGGCGGCCAGGCCGTTGCCGGTGATGCTGCGCGCGAGGTGGTAGTGGTTGCCGCCCTCGACATAAATGACGTCGGCGTGGAGCAGCCGGTCGAGCACCATCCGCCGGGGCAGGCCGTTCAGCTCCAGGACGTCGAACTCCCGCCAGCCGAGGCCGTGCAACCGGTTCATGCCCTCGACGAACCAGCCGTGGTCCCCGGGCTCGGCGACTGATGCCGTGGGCACGTACACGACGTTCGCCGATCCGAACGGCTTTCCCAGCATGTCCCGCAGCGCCTCCCGCAGTGTCTCGTTGCGCAGGCCACTTGCCGTCAGCAGAAGGTTCATCGGGTCTCTCCTTTGTGGATACCCCCGGCTTCAGCCGGGGGAGGAAACGAAGTTCCTGCGGAGCAGGGCAGGAAGAGCCGGTTCGCTGCCAGGGCGGACCGGTGTTCGCCAGCAGCCGGCCAACAACCATGGCTCACACAGGAGCTGATACCGCGTGAGGTATGGCGCGGCAGGTCAAGCGGGCGTTCAAGTACCGCTTTTACCCCACAGGCGAGCAGACGGCGGAGCTGTCGCGCACGTTCGGCTGCGTCCGCCTCGTCTACAACAAGGCGCTGGAGGAACGCACCCGGGCCTGGTACGGCGAGCAGCGCCGCATCTCCTACGTGCAGTCCTCCGCCGCACTCACGCAGTGGAAGAAGACCGAGGAGCTGGCCTTCCTGGCCGAGGTGTCCTCCGTGCCGCTCCAGCAGGCGCTGCGTCATCTGCAGACGGCGTTCGCCCACTTCTTCGCCAAGCGCGCCAAGTACCCGCGCTACAAAAGCCGGAAGAAGTCCCGTGCGTCGGCCGAGTACACCCGCAGCGCCTTCGCCTGGCGCGACGGACAGCTGACGCTGGCGAAGATGGCGGAGCCTTTGCACATCCGCTGGTCGCGCCCCCTGCCGCAGGGTGTGGAGCCGACCACGGTGACCGTCTCCCGCGATGCGGCGGGCCGCTGGTTCGTGTCCCTGCTGTGCGAGGACACCATCACGCCCGCGCTCGCCACCACGAACACGGTCGGCCTGGACGCCGGGATCACCTCGCTGGTGACCCTGTCCACCGGGGAGAAGATCACCAACCCCCGGCACGAACGCCAGGACCGCGCCCGTCTCGCCAGGGCGCAGCGGGAGCTGTCGCGCAAGGCGAAGGGCTCCGCGAACCGGGCCAAGGCCCGACGTCGTGTCGCCAAGGTCCATGCGCGGATCGCCGACCGGCGTCGGGACTTCCTGCACAAGCTGACCTCGCGTCTCGTCCACGAGAACCAAGTGGTCGTGATCGAGGACCTCACCGTCCGCAACCTGCTCAAGAACGGGCGCCTGGCGCGCGCCGTCTCGGATGCGGCCTGGACGGACCTGCGCATGATGCTGGAGTACAAGTGTGCCTGGTACGGGCGCGAACTCGTCGTGATCGACCGCTTCTTTCCCTCCAGCAAGCTGTGTGGGGCCTGCGGCACGCTCGCAGCGAAGCTGCCTTTGAACGTCCGCGAGTGGACGTGCGAGCACTGCGGTGCCGTGCACGACCGGGACGTGAACGCGGCACGCAACATCCTGGCCGCCGGGCTGGCGGCAGCAGCCTGTGGAGACGGTGTAAGACCTCAACGGGAGTCCTCCCGCACGGGGCGGTCGTCGGTGAAGCAGGAACCCCAGCGGGCGACCGCTGGAATCCCCCGCCTTTAGGCGGGGGAGGAAGTCAACGGGCGAGCCAACCACGGCTGACGGGCGGGCACAACGCACCGGGGAGGGGCGCTGCCGGACCGCGGCGTAAATCGTTCGCCCGCCCTGAGCCGCGTCGTTAGGATCCGGCCGCACGGCAAAGGCGCGACATGCGACGGCGAGGGGAGCCGGTATGCAGATCCCGGGGGTGCGGACCGACCGTTTGGGCCTGCTCATCGACCAGTTCGACCGCGCCGTCGAGATGGCGCGGGTGCGGCTGACGGGGCTCGGCGACGAGGAGTACCTGTGGGAGCCCGCGCCCGGCGGCTGGTCGATCCGGCGCCGGGGCGAGGCGACGACACCCAGGGCGTTCGGGCCCGGCGAGTGGGTGCTCGACCAGGGTGCCCCGGAGATCCCGGCGAACGAGTACGACGAGGTGGCCCGGCAGGCCGCCGCCGGCATGTCCGTCGCCAAGATCGCCGAGGACTGGAGTGTGAGCGTCGAGCGGGTCGAGCAGATCCTCCGCCACACCGGCCCGCCGGAGCCCGACGAGGTGCCGGTGCCCACCATCGCCTGGCGGCTGGGGCACCTGCACTTCTGCTTCGCCGGCCAATGGGAGTGGACCTTCGGTGAGCGGCGGCAGGACCCGAAACTGCTGGTCGACTTCACCCCTTCCGCCGCGTCGGCCCTGGAGCGGTTCTGGGCGCTGATGGACCGTTGGCGGGACAGCGTCGCCGCGTTGACCGACGCGCAACTCGACACGGTCGGCCTCTCGCAGTATCCGTACGGCTCCGACGCCGACGAACCGTTCATCAGCGTGCTGTGGGGGTCCAACCTCGAGTTCATCCACCACATGGCCGAGATCGCCCTGCTGCGTGACCTGTGGCGGTCGCGCTAGCCGGAGAAGCGGTCCCGCAGTTCCCTCTTGAGGATCTTCCCGCTGGCGTTGCGCGGCAGTTCCGTGACGAACTCCACCCGCTTCGGTGCCTTGAAGTGCGGGAGCTTCTCCCGGGCGTGGGCGATCAGTTGCTCCTGGGTGACCTCGCCGCGCGGGACGACGACCGCGGTGACCGCCTCGATCCAGTGTTCGTCGGGCAGGCCGACCACGGCGACCTCGGCGACGGACTCGTGGGTGTAGAGGGCGTCCTCGACCTGCCGTGAAGCGACCAGTACGCCACCGGAGTTGATGACGTCCTTCACGCGGTCGACGATCGTGTAGTAGCCGTAGGCGTCCCGTACCGCCAGGTCCCCGGAGTGGAACCAGCCGTCGCGGAAGGCGTCTGCGGTCTCCTCGGGTTTGTCCCAGTAGCCCTCGCACAACTGCGGGGAACGGTAGACGATTTCGCCGGGTGTGCCGTCGGGGACGTCCTTGCCGTCCTCGTCGACCACGCGCGCGTCGACGAAGAGGACGGGGCGGCCGCAGGAGTCCATGCGGCCTTTGTGTTCGTCGGGTGCCAGGACGGTGGCCAGGGGGCCGATCTCGCTCTGTCCGAAGCAGTTGTAGAAGGCGAGCTTGGGGAGACGTTCGCGCAGCCGCTCCAGGACGGGCACCGGCATGATCGAGGCGCCGTAGTACGCCTTGCGGAGTCCGCCGAGGTCGCGGGTGGTGAAGTCGGGGCGGTTGGACAGACCGATCCAGACCGTGGGCGGGGCGAACAGGCTGTCCGCGCGGCCGTTCTCGATGAGGTCGAAGAGCCGGTCGCCGTCGGGGGCGTCGAGGATGATGTTCGTGGCGCCGACCGCGAGGTACGGCAGCAGGAACACATGCATCTGCGCGGAATGGTAGAGCGGGAGGGAGTGCACGGGGCGGTCGCCGGCGCTGAGGTCGAGGGCGGTGATCGCGCTCAGGTACTCGTGCACCAGGGCGCGGTGGGTCATCATCGCGCCCTTGGGCAGGGCCGTCGTACCGGAGGTGTACAGGAGCTGTACCAGGTCCTCGGTACGCGGTTCGGGCCCGTCGTGGGCGGGGGCCGCAGCGAGGCGGGCCAGCAGTGAATCGTCGGCGTCCCGCAGGGGCAACGTCCTTACGTCGTCGGCGAGTCGACCGGCCAGGTCGGGGTCGGTGAGGACCAGCGAGCTGCCGGACTGGCCGACGATGTAGGCAAGGTCGTCGCCGGTCAGGTTCTGGTTCACCGGCACATGGACCAGGCCCGCGCGGGCGCAGGCGAGGAAGCCGATCAGATAGGCGTCCGAGTTGTGGCCGTAGGCGCCGACCCGGTCGCCGGGGGCGAGTCCCTGCTCGAGCAGGACGCTCGCCGCGCGGGAGACGGCCTCGTCCAGTTCCTCGTACGTCCACCTGCGGTCGCCGTACTCCACCGCGATACGCGCGGGGGTACGTCGGGCGCTGCGCCGCAGCACCCCGTCAACCGTGCTGCCGTGTCCCTGCGTCATGACTGATGATCCTCGGTGCGTGGCCGGGGCAGGTCAAGCACCCGGGAGGCACACGCACCCGCCCGCCGGCACCCTCAACCGCCTTCTTCCCCCACTCACCTCGGGAGGCACCTTTGCGCACCCGTTCCAGACGACTGGTCGTCGCGGCCGTCGCGTTACTCACCGCCTCGTCCGCGCTGCAGGCCACCGCGGCCGAGCGCCCGAGCCGCCAGGACCATCCCTCGCACGGCGATCTGTCCGCCGTCATCCGCTACACCGAGTACGGAATTCCGCACATCGTCGCGAAGAACTACGCGGACCTCGGCTTCGGCACCGGCTGGGCGCAGGCCTCCGACCAGGTGTGTCTGCTCGCCGACGGTTTCGTGACCGTGCGCGGCGAGCGCTCTCGCTTCTTCGGCCCGCACGCGGCGACCGACCGCTCGCTGTCGTCGGCCTCCGACAATCTCTCCAGTGACCTGTACTTCCGCGGCGTACGGCAGACCCGGACGGTGGAGAAGCTCCTCGCCGAACCGGCGCCGCGGGGCCCGAGCCGCCAGGTGAAGGACATGCTGCGGGGCTTCGCGGCCGGGTACAACGCCTGGCTGGCGCAGAACCGGATCACCGACCCGGCGTGCGAGGGCAAGGCCTGGGTGCGGCCGGTCTCCACGACGGACGTGGCCGCCCGCTTCTACGCCATCGTGATCCTCGGCGGCCAGGGCGGTTCCGTGGACGAGATCACCGGGGCACAGCCTCCCACCGGCTCCACCGCACCGGGCACGAAGGTCGACGCCAAGGCCCTGATCAGGGTGGTGCGGGAACGGTCCGCGAGCGCGGACATGGGCTCGAACGCGGTCGCCTTCAGCGGTGCCACGACGGCGAACGGCCGCGGTCTGCTGCTGGGCAACCCGCACTACCCGTGGCAGGGCGGGCGCCGCTTCTGGCAGTCGCAGCAGACCATCCCGGGCGAGCTGGACGTCGCGGGCGGCTCCCTCCTCGGCTCGCCGACCGTCTCGATCGGCTACAACTCCCGTGTGGCATGGAGCCACACCGTCGCGACCGGCGTCCCGTTCAGCCTGACCCGGCTGACCCTCGACCCCGCCGACCCCACCGTCTACCTGGTGGACGGCAGGCGGGAGCGGATGACGAAGCGGACCGTGACCGTGGCGGTCCAGGACGGCGCGCCGGTGACACGCACCCAGTGGTGGACGCGCTACGGCCCGGTGGTGGCCGACCCCGACGGTGATCCGCCGCTGCCGTGGACGGCCACGACGGCCTACGTGCTCAACGACCCGAACGCCGCCAACTTCCGCTTCGCCGACACCTCGCTCGGCTTCGCGAAGGCGCGCTCCACGGCGGACATCCTGACCTCCCTGGCCCTGCATCAGGGCCTGCCGTGGGTGAACACCATCGCCGCGGACTCCGCCGGGCACTCCCTCTACACCCAGTCGCAGGTGCTGCCCCGGATCACCGACGACCTGGCGGCCCGCTGCTCCACCGACCTCGGCAGACTCACCTACCCGCAGGCGGGTGTCGCGGTCCTCGACGGCTCGCGCGGCGACTGCGCGATCGGCAGCGACCCCGACGCCGTGCAGCCCGGTATCTTCGGGCCCGCCCGCATGCCCACGCTCAAGGACGCCCCGTACGCGGAGAACTCCAACGACAGCGCCTGGCTGGCCAACACCGACCGGCCGCTCACCGGCTACGAGCGGATCTTCGGCGACGTCGGCACACCGCGCTCGCTGCGGACCAGGGGCGCGATCGAGGACGTGGCGGCGATGGCCGAGCGCGGTGGACTGACCATCCGCGACCTGCAGAAGCAGCAGTTCGCGAACCGGGTGCCCGCCGGTGTTCTGGGCGCGGCCGACGCGGCGAGGGCGTGTGCCGCGCTGCCCGGTGGCACGGCGACCGCGAGCGACGGGAAGTCGGTCGACGTCACCGAGGCCTGCAAGGTGCTCGCCGCCTGGGACCTGACCATGGACACCGGCAGCCGCGGTGCCCTCTTCTTCGACCGCTTCTGGCGGAAGCTGACCGCGGCGGTGCCCGCGGGCCGGCTCTGGAAGGTGCCCTTCTCGGCCGCGGACCCCGTCCGCACGCCGAACACGCTCGACACCGCCGCGCCCGGCTTCGCGACGGCCCTCGCCGACACGGTGGCGGAACTGCACGGCTCGGGTACGCCCTTGGACGCCCGGCTCGGTGACCACCAGTACGTCGTGCGAGGCGGCGAACGCATCGCGATACCGGGCGGCTCGAACCGGCTCGGGGTGTGGAACGTGATCGAGCCGACGTGGGACGCGGCGAGTGGGGCGTACACGCAGGTGCCGTTCGGATCGAGCCATCTGCAGGCCGTGGGCTGGGACGGCAGCGGCTGCCCGGTGGCCCGCACCCTGCTGACGTACTCCCAGTCGTCGAACCCGAACTCGCCGCACTACAGCGACCAGACCCGGTTGCTGTCCGGTGAGCAGTGGGTGACCGCCCGCTTCTGCGAGAAGGACATCCTGTCCTCGCCCGCCCTACGGGTCATCCGGGTCGGCGAACACCGCTGACCGCGCGGCCCTGTCCCGCGCATCCCGCGTGGGACAGGGCCGGCCCAGCTTCACCCTCTTCTCCACGCCCGGCAACCGGGCAGTGCAGGGGCCGCGGCTGGTGGCCACGGGAGTCTCGCCCAGCCTGGCGCCGGTCACGGTGAGGTGCGGACCGTCGTCCCTGCGCATGGGTGCCTCTCCCAGGGCCATGGTGACGGTGACGAACGCGGTGCCGTTGCTGTGACGCGCCGGCACCGCGTCGCGTTCACCCTGCCCGCCGCCAGTGGTTCCGGGGTCACACCGGCCGGGTGCGCCCCTCCCAGTACGGGTCCCGCAGCCGGCGCTTGTACAGCTTCCCGTTGGGGTCCCGGGGCATTTCGGCGATGAAGTCGACGCTCTTGGGCCGCTTGTAGCCGGCGAGTTGCTCGGCGCAGTGGTCGAGGATCGAGGCGGCGAGGGCCGGGCCCGGCTCGTGCCCCGGGGCCGGTTCGACGACGGCCTTGACCTCCTCGCCCCAGTCGTCGTGCGGGATGCCGAAGACGGCGGCGTCGGCGACGGCGGGGTGGGCGAGCAGGGCCGACTCGATCTCGGCCGGGTAGATGTTGACCCCGCCCGAGATGATCATGTCGATCTTGCGGTCGCGGAGGAAGAGGTAGCCGTCCTCGTCGAGGTAGCCGAGATCGCCGACGGTGAAGTAGTCGCCGATGCGGTTCTTCTTCGTCTTGGCCTCGTCCTTGTGGTAGGCGAAGCCTCCGGTGTGCATCTTCATGTAGACGGTGCCGAGTTCGCCGGGCGGCAGCCGGTTTCCCTCGTCGTCGAAGACCGCGAGCTCACTGATGGGCCAGGCCTTGCCGACGGTCCCGGGCTTCTTCAGCCAGTCCTCTGCGGTGGCGAAGGCCCCGCCGCCCTCGCTGGCCGCGTAGTACTCCTCCACGCTGTGGCCCCACCAGTCGATCATCGCCCGCTTCACGTGGTCGGGGCAGGGGGCGGCGCCGTGGATGGCGTGCCGCATGGACGAGACGTCGTACGAGCGACGCACGTCCTCCGGGAGCGCGAGCAGACGGTGGAACTGGGTCGGGACCATGTGGGTGTGCGTGCATTTCTCCCGGTCGATCAGCCGCAGCATCTCCTCGGGCGTCCACTTGTCCATCAGAACGAGGCGGTGGCCGATGTGCAGGGACGCGCCCGCGAACTGGAGTACGGCCGTGTGGTAGAGCGGGGAGCAGACGAGGTGGACGTTGTCGTCGTACGGTTTGATGCCGAAGATGCCGAGGAAGCCGCCGAGATAGGCCTCCTCGGGGGTCTTGCCGGGCAGCGGGCGGCGGATGCCGCGGGGGCGGCCGGTGGTGCCCGACGTGTAGTTCATGACCCAGCCGAGCTCGCGGCCCGAGGGCGCCGACTCCGGTTGTCCGTCGAGGAGTTCGGGGTACGGGCGGAAGCCCTCGACCGCGCCGACGGCGTACCGGTGGGTGCCCGGCAGGCCGGCCTCGTCGGCCGCGTGTCGGGCGGGCCCCGCGAACCGTTCGTGGGAGATGAGCACCTTGGCTCCGGAGTCGGCGACGATCCAGCCGATCTCGGGGCCGACGAAGTGGTGGTTGACCGGGACGAGATAGAAACCGGCCTGGCTGGCGGCCAGATACGCGGTGAAGAACTCGACGCCGTTGGGCAGGACGACCGCGAAGGCGTCGCCGCGTTCCAGGCCGGCGGCGCGCAGTCCGTGCACCAGGCGGTTGGCGGCCGAGTGCAGGCGTCCGGCGGTCCACTGCTCGCCGTCGGGTGCGACGAGGACCGTGCGGTCGGGATCGGCGGCGGCCTGGGCCCAGAATCCGGCGGGGGGCGTACTCGTCACTTGCCGCTCCTTCCGGCGATGCGGTTGATGCGGTCGACGGCCTGCTCGAAGCCGCGGGTGAGGTCGTCGAAGACGGCCTGGACGGAGCGTTCGCTCTTCATGCGGCCCACGATCTGGCCGACGGGGGTGCCGAGCAGGGGTGCGACCTCGTACTTCTGGATGCGGGTGAGGGCCTCGGCGACCAACAGGCCCTGCAGGGGCATGGGGAGGGTGCCGGGTCCGGCCGGGTCGTCCCATGCGTCGGTCCACTCGGTACGGAGCTGGCGTGCGGGTTTCCCGGTCAGCGCGCGGGAGCGGACGGTGTCGCCGGAGCCGGCGGCGAGCAGTTTCCGCGTCACCGCGGGCGAGGACATGTCGGCCTCGGTGCAGGTCAGCCACAGGGAGCCCAGCCAGACGCCCTGGGCGCCCAGGGCGAGCGCGGCGGCCACCTGCTGCCCGCTGCCGATGCCGCCGGCCGCGAGGACGGGCAGTGGATCGACGGCGTCGACGACCTCCGGGGTGAGCACCATGGAGGCGATCTCGCCGGTGTGCCCGCCGGCCTCGTAGCCCTGCGCGACGACGATGTCGATGCCGGCTTCCTGGTGCTTGACGGCGTGCCGGGCGCTGCCCGCGAGGGCCGCGACGAGCACGTTGTGCTCGTGGGCCCGGGCGACCACGTCCGCGGGTGGGGAGCCGAGGGCGTTGGCGAGCAGCCGGATCGGGTAGTCGAAGGCGACGTCGAGCTGGCCCCGGGCGACCTGCTCCATCCATCCGGTGATGCGCCAGCCGGAGGTCTCGCCCTCGGCCAGCTCCGGAACGCTGTACTTGGCGAGGGTGTCCTTGACGAACTGCCGGTGCCCCTCGGGGATCATCGCCTCGACATCGGCCTCGGTCACGCCCTCCACCTTCTTGGCGGGCATGACGACATCGAGACCGTACGGCCTGCCGTCGACGTGGGCCTCGACCCAGTCGAGGTCGCGCTTGAGCTCGTCGGGGGCGGTGTAGCGGACCGCGCCGAGCACTCCGAACCCGCCGGCCCGGCTGATGGCCGCGGCGACGGCGGGGAACGGCGTGAAGCCGAAAATGGCGTGCTCGACTCCCAGTTTCTTGCTCAGCTCCGTCTGCATGGCCGCAGAATGCCGTAGTCCTCCGGCCGACGGAAGAGCTTTTCTGATACCCCGTCAGATTTCTTGGACGGCATGCCTTGTTGACATGCTTCACAACCGACACGAGGGTTTCTCAGGTGACCGACGACGCAGCGGAAAGAGACGCGAGCGACCGCCGGATGCCGACGCGTCGCCAGATCGGACGAGCCGCCCTGGCCCTGGGCGGCGCCCTGACCATCGCCCCCTTCCCCGCGGGACCGGCCGCGGCGGCCACGGCCTCCAGGCACCCCACACTGCGCCACGGCAGCCCGGAACGCGCCGGGCTGGTCCCCGCCCATCTGCGTCGACTGGTCGTGGACGCCGAGTCGTTCCTCGGCCCCTCCCCCAAGCACCCCTGGTACGCGGGCGCCGTGCTGCTCGCCGGGCGGGGCGGCACCGTGGCACTGCACCGGCCCATCGGGATGGCGGTGCGCTATGCGGCGTACGACGAGAAGACCGACACCGGTGTCGAGTTCCCGCCCGACCGGCAGATCCCCATGGCCGAGGACACCGTCTTCGACCTGGCCTCGGTGTCCAAGCTGTTCACCTCGCTGCTGGTCGTGCAGCAGCTGGAACGGGGTGCGCTGGAGCTGGAGGGAACAGTCGCCTCGTACCTGCCGGAGTTCGGGGCGGCGGGCAAGCAGGACATCACGATCCGTCAGCTCCTGACCCACACCTCGGGGTTCCGTGACTGGATCCCGCTGTACAAGGCGCCGACGCACGAGGCGAGAATTCAACTCGTCCTCGACGAAGCCCCGATCAATCCGCCCGGCACCAAGTACCTCTACTCCGATCTGAATCTGATCTCACTCCAGCTGGTCCTGGAGAGGATCACCGGTCGCACGCTCGACGCCCTCCTCCACGACGAGATCACAGGGCCGCTCGGCCTCGACCGCACCCGCTACAACCCGCCCGCCTCCTGGAAGCCGGAGATCGCCGCCACGGAGGACGAGCGCGGCCCCTGGTCCGGCCTGGAGCGGGGGCTCGTATGGGGCGAGGTGCACGACGAGAACGCCTACAGCCTCGGCGGGGTCGCCGGGCACGCCGGGGTGTTCTCCTGCGCCTGGGACCTGGCCGTGCTCGGCCGGACGCTGCTCAACGGCGGCTGCTACGGCCGGGCTCGCATCCTGCGGCCGGAGTCCGTGGAGCTGATGTTCACCGACTTCAACACCGCGTTCCCCGGCCACGAGCACGGCCTGGGCTTCGAGCTCTACCAGCACTGGTACATGGGCGCGATGGCCACCCCGCGCACCGCCGGGCACACCGGTTTCACCGGCACCTCCCTGGTGCTCGACCCGACCACCGACTCCTTCCTCGTCGTACTCGGCAACTCGGTCCACCCGGTGCGCACTTGGCGCTCCGGCTCCGCACCCCGGGTCGCCGCCGGCAACAACCTGGCACGCGCCGTGCCGGTACGCCCGGCCCACGGACGTACGGCATGGTTCTCGGGCATGGCGAACGCCACGACCGCCACGCTCACACTGCCCCAGCTCGACACGACGGACGCCGGGGTACGGCTGACCTCCGCCCTGTGGTGGGACATCGAACCCGCGTCGGACGCCCTCGTCCTGGAGGCCACGACGGACGGCGGCACGACCTGGCAGCCGCTCCCCTTCACGACCGGGCGCCACGGCGAGGAGCCGCAGGAGCACCCGTCGGGCTCGGTCACCGGCTGGTCGGGCCGCGTCTGGCGCCGGATGGCAGCCGACCTGCCGGCGCACAGGCAGCTGACCCTGCGCTGGCGGTACACGACCGACAGGCTCTACGTCGGCCGCGGTGCGTACGTCGACGGAGTCCGCGTCGAGGCGCCGGACGCCGTCCTCTTCGACGAGTCGCGCCCGGCGGACTCGGCGCGGATCGTGGCGGTGGGATGGGTTCAGTCGGCCGACTGACGGCGCCCCTCACGGGGAATCCCACACCACCCCGCTACCGTGAGTGTCGATCAACGCACGGAACGTGGGAGGCGTCGGATGGCCGGAAGGGTGGCGACCGCACTCGCGGTCGGCGCAGTGGTGATGTGCGCAACCGGGCCGGCGGCCGCGCCCTCGAACTCCGACCTGGAGGTGGTCCGGCTCGACCCGGCCGCCGCGCCGCCCGGCGGCCGTACCGTGGTGCACGCCTTCGTGGCCAACAGGGGGCCGGAGCAGACCGCGTCGCCCTTCACCGTGGTCGTGAGGCTGCCGTCGGGCTTCACCGCTCAGGGGCCGTACTTCCCCGAGGACTGCCGTGCCGAGGCGGGCGGCCGCCTGGTGCGCTGCAGCTTCGGGCCGGGGCTTGCGCGGCTGCGGACGGCCACCGCGCTGGTTCCGGTCCGGGTGGACGCGGACGTGCCCCCCGGCGCCAGGGCCGAGGGGCACGTTCAGGTGGTGAGCGCCGACGACCGCGATCCGCGCAACGACGGTACGCAGTTCACACTCGCCGTCGGCTGCTGATCAGCGGTACACCTTCACGTAGTCCGCCTGCATGGTCAGCGGCGTCGAGCCGGAGGGCGCGGGGTGGTACTCGCCGGCGCTGACCGACAGGTTGAGGATCAGATACGCGGAGAAGTTGCTGCCCACTCCGTGGCCGTCCGAATAGACCTTCTTGCCGTTGACGTACCAGTCCACCGAGCTCGCGCCGTAGTGGGTGCCGATGGTGACCCACTGGCCGGGCGCGACCGCGGCGGAGTCGGTGTAGTAATCGGAGCCGGTGGTGACGTGGTTGGTCAGCTCCAGCAGGTTCGGGTTGTCCGGGTGGTACTCGAAGGAGTCGATCTCGCCGTTGCCGTCCTTCCAGGTCCACAGGGCCGGCCAGGCGCCGGAGCCGGAGGGCAGTTTGACCCGGGTCTCCGCGTAGTCACCGGTCTTCACCTGGAAGCCGCCGCTGGAGCCCTCGGTGGTGAGCAGGCCCGTGTTCCAGGCCTGCTTGCCGTTCTCCAGGATGTGCGAGGAGGGCTGGGCGGTGAAGGTCGCGATGCCGCCCGAGGCGGTGACCTTGCTCTGGTCCAGCCAGTCGAGCTTGTTGTCGTCCGGGTTGTGGTTGCCGTAGGCGTAGGACGTGCTGTTGTCGCCGACCCACTTGGAACCCCAGGCGATGCCGCCCGAGAAGTCGTCGGACCAGACCACGGACTGACCGGAGACCGGCGAGCCACCGCTGCTCGACGTCGTGGTCGGGGCTTTGTTGACGGTCAGCTTGTGCGAGGGCAGGTCGTGCCAGGCGCCGCCGGACTCCTGCCAGAAGCCGAAGATCGTGTACGTGCCTGCGGGCAGGGTGCGCGAGCCGCTGGTGAACTTCACACCGCTCGGGCATATCCGGACATTCGAGGCGTTCCCGGGGAAGTCCAGGTTCTTTCCCGCCGCGTCCCGGACGCCGACACCGAGGGTCTTGGCCGTGAAGCAGCTGGAGGAGTGCACGGTCAGCCTGGCCGACGCGGCGACGCCCGCGGTCATGGTGGACGGCGTCAGACTGTCCTGGGTGACGGAGGCGGCCGCGAAGGCCTGGGGGGCGACCGGCAGGAGCAACAGCGCGGCTGCTGCTCCGGCTATGCCCAGGCGGGCAGGAGAGATGGAGTGGCGCATGGTGGGGGCTTCCTCGACGGCGCCTGCGAGGTGGGCTGTCCTGGGCGGATGGCTGTTGTGTTTCGCAGGACTCGGCGTTCCGGCGGCGAAGGCCGCCCGGGACGGACCCCCGGAGCCTAGGCAGATCCGCTGTCCACGAACAACGAGATCTCACTCACACGCTCATGATCAACAGCCCATCGGGGCGGGCGCTCCCCCTGCTGGTCATGACGCGCTAACCGTGCAGTTCCCGGTAGGCGGCGACGGCCCCGGGGTGCAGGGGGACGACGCCGGTGGAGATCAGGCTGCGGACGTCGAGGAACTGGGTGCCGAGCGCCGTGGTGGGGACGAGGCGCGTGGCCCGCTGGACCAGTACGCGGGTGAGGGCGGCGGCGACGGGCTCGGGCAGGTCGGGGCGGCACAGAAGCAAGTTGGCCACGCCGATGGTGGCCACCTCGGGCGTTCCCCGATACGCGCCCGCCGGCACCGTCACCGCTTCCAGCACCGAGCCGGCCCGTCCCGGGCCGGTGCGCAGTCGGGGCAGCAGGTCGGCCAGCGGCAGCAGGCGGATGCCGGGAAGTGTGCCGAGGCGGGTCAGCACAGGCAGTGGTACGCCGCCTGCGACCAGCAGGGCGTCGACGACGCCGTCCCGCATCGCGCGCGCCGCCTGCGGCATCAGCAGGTGGCGGACCTGTACGTCGCTGCCCGGGACGAGGCCCGCCGCGCGCAGCAGGCGGTCGCCGAGCACGGCACCGCCCGATGCGGGCGCACCCAGGGAGACGGTGCGCCCCGCCAGCTCGGCGACGCTGCGGACGCTCGCGTCGGCGCGCACGGCGAGCTGGACGTAGTTCTCGTAGACCCGGCCGATCGCGCGCAGCGGGACACGGCGGCCGAACGGAGCGGAGCCGCCGTACGCGGCCCACGCGATGTCGGCCAGGGCCAGCGCCACTTCGGTGCGGCGCGCCTGGAGCAGCCGCACGTTGGCGACACTGCCCTGGCTCTGGATCACCTCGCAGGTCAGCCGGGGGAAGACCGCCGTGACCTGCTCGCCGAGCAGTCGGCCGAAGGCCGCGTAGAACCCGTCCGCCTCGCCGGTCGCGATCCGCACGACGCCTTCCGCGCCGCGGTCGGCGTGCCGTGCGTCGGCTGCCGCGGAGCCTGCCAGCAGTCCGGTGCATGCCGTGCCGAGCGCGGCCCGCAGGGCGGTGCGGCGGGCCGTGCGGCCGTATGCCTGCGCGCCGGGTATGCCGTGCGCTCGCTCTCCGCTCATGTCGCGGCCCCCTTCTGCTCCTTGGGGACCACGACCCGGACCAGCAGGCCGCGCGGTTCGGCCGCCGCGCACTCGACGTGTCCGCCGCGGCCGCTCACCAGTTGCCCGGCGATCGCCAGGCCGAGGCCGCTGCCGCGTACGCCGCGGTGGCGCTCCGAGCGCCAGAAGCGGGTGCCCGCCCGGGCGAATTCCCCGTCGGCGAGGCCCGGCCCGTCGTCCCGTACCTCGAACACCGCGCCCGGACCCTGGGTGAAGCAGCGCGTCTCGACGCGGGCGCCCTCTCCGGCGTACTTGATCGCGTTGTCGAGGAGGATGTCGGCCACCTGGGCCAGTTCGCCCTCCGTGCAGGCCATGAGGACGGACGGCCCGTGGGTGAACTCCAGGCGGACTCCGGCCTGTTCGGCCACCGGCTGCCACAGCCTGGCCTGGGCCGCGGCGACCGCCGTCGCGTCGCAGCATGCTCCCCGCACGTCCGTGACGGACAGTTCACCGGCGCGGTGTTCGGCGTTCGCGAGCGCCAGCAGGTCGTCGAGGAGGTGCTCCATGCGTTCGAGTTCGGCCGTGACGCCGCTGTAGGTACGGGTGGCGGAGGCGGGCAGGCGAGACTCGAGCGAGTCGATCCGCAGGCGTAGTGCGGCGAGCGGATTGCGCAGCTGGTGCGAGGTGTCGGCCACCAGACGGCGCTGCTGTTCCAGTGCCGTGGTCACTGCGTCGGCCATGCGGTTGAAGCCGGTGGCCAGTTGGCGCAGTTCCGGTGGGCCGCCGGTCCGTGCGTGCTCGGCGGGGAGCCCGGCCGCCAGCGCCCCGACCGCACGGTCGAGGCGGTGCAGGGGGCGTACGACCCACCGCGTGGCGGCGCGGGCGAGCAGCACGCAGGCCGCGGCGAACAGGCCCGCGCCCGCGAGGACCAGCGCCCAGCGCAGGGCGATGTCGTCGGCGGCGGCCCGGACCGAGGCGCGCAGGACGACGGCCCCGGACACCCGGGTGCCGGTGCCCACCGGGCGAGCCAGCAGGTCGGGGCCGTGGGACCAGGGGCGCAGCGTGCGCCCCGGCGAGACGCGTTGGTTGCGCAGCGCCGCGTCGACCAGCCGGGCGACGGCGGGGTCGGCCGCACGCATGCCGCCCGTCTGCACCACCGGGGCTCGGCGGGCGTCGACGACCACCACCGCCTCGCCGTACAGCTCGGTGTAGCGGGTCACCTCGGCCCTCAGCGCGCCGGTGTCGCCGGCCTCGGCGGCCTGTTCGGCCAGCGAGGCGAAGCGGTCGAGATCGGCGGTGCGCGCCGCGACGAGCTGCTGGGTGCGCTGGGACGCCGTCGCGCCCAGCAGCGGCAGGGCAAAGCCGGCCACCGCGAGCACGGCGAAGGCCAGGACGACGGTCAGCACCCGGGTACGCATGGCAGGGGTTCCGGCCGGCTCAGCCGCCGAACCGGTAGCCGAAGCCCCGGATGGTGGTCAGCACCTCGGGACGGCCGAGTTTGGCCCGCAGCTGGGTGAGGTGGACGTCGAGGGAGCGGGACACGGCGAGGTAGGCGTCACCCCACACCTCGTCCAGCAGCTGCTGACGGCTGACCGCGGTACCGGGCCGGGCCGCCAGCGCGGCGAGGACCGCGAACTCCTTCGTGGTCAGCCGCACCTCGGCGCCACCGACCGTCACCCGGCGCGCGTCGAGGTCGACCTCGACGTCGGCGGCGCGGACCGTGCGCGGCGCCGGAACGGCCGGTGTCGAGGCGCGGCGGGTGACGGCCTCGATACGGGCCAGCAGCTCGGCCAGCCGTACCGGCTTGACCAGGTAGTCGTCGGCGCCCAGCCGCAGACCGCGCACCACCGACCGCTCGTCGCCCCGCGCGGTGAGGACCACGACCGGGAGGCCGCTCACGGTGCGCAGCCTGCGCAGCACCTCCAAACCGTCGAGATCGGGCAGGCCGAGGTCGAGCAGCAGCAGGTCGGCCTGGCGGTGGCGGACGAGGACCTCCTCGCCGCGCCGCACCCGGGTGGGCAGGTGACCGTGCTCGTACAGGGCCTCGGTCAGCGCACCGGCCACACCGTCGTCGTCCTCGGCCAGCAGCACGCGCACGGTCACCTCCTTCCGTCCCGTCGGCCCTACGACCGGGAGACATCCTCGTCCAGCGGCGATCCGTCCGACGTCTCGCGCATCCGAATGTAGACGAGCAGCGAGATCAGGACGCAGGCGGTGACGTAGGAGAAGTACCAGCTCTCGTGCCCGGCGTTCTTGAACCACAGGGCGACGTACTCGGCGCTGCCGCCGAACACGGCCACGGTCAGCGCGTAGGGCAGGCCTACACCGAGCGCCCGGATCGAGGTGGGGAACAGCTCGGCCTTCACCACGGCGCTGATCGAGGTGTACAGCGAGCTGACGGCCAGCGGCACGACCATGAGCAGGAACGCGTACACGGGATCGCTGGTGTGGGAGAGGAGGGTGAGCGAGGGCACCACCACGGCGGCGCCCAGCACCCCGAAGGCGATCAGCATCGGACGGCGCCCCACCCGATCGGACAGCAGACCCACGACCGGCTGCAGCACGACGAACACGAGCAGCGCGAAGAAGTTGATCCAGGCCGCCGTCGGCTTGGCGATGCCGCTGGTGTTGACCATGAACTTCTGCAGGTACGTGGTGTACGTGTAGAAGAACAATGTGCCGCCCATGGTCAGCCCGACGACGACCAGGCACTGCCGCGGGTAGGACAGCAGCAGCCGCACGCTGCCCCGCGCCGGACCGTCGTTCTCCTTCTCCTCGCCCCCGGCGGCGGCGCGCTCGAAGCTCTCCGACTCGTCCATGCCGCGCCGCAGCCAGAGCACGACGACCGCTCCCGCGGCGCCGACGACGAACGCGACCCGCCAGCCCCAGGCCTCCAGCTGCGCGGTGCTGAGCACCTGCTGGAGGATGATCTGCAGGCCCAGGGCCGTCAGCTGGCCGGCGATGAGGGTGACGTACTGGAAGCTGGAGTAGTAGCCGCGGCGGCCGGGCGAGGCGACCTCGGACATGTAGGTGGCCGAGGTCGAGTACTCACCGCCGACCGAGAGGCCCTGCAGCAGCCGCGCGGTCACCAGCAACACCGGCGCGACGGCCCCGATCGAGCCGTACGACGGGGTCAGTGCGACGATCAGCGAACCGGCGGCCATCAGGGTCACCGACAGGGTCAGGGCCGCACGCCGGCCACGGCGGTCCGCGTAGCGGCCGAGCACCCAGCCGCCGATCGGCCGCATCAGGAAGCCGACGGCGAACACCGCGGCGGTGTTCAGCAGCTGGGCGGTCTGGTCGCCCGCGGGGAAGAAGACGGCCGCGAAGTAGACGCTGAACGCGGTGTACGCGTACCAGTCGTACCACTCGATCAGGTTGCCGATCGATCCCCGCAGGATGTTGCTGACGACCCTGCGTTCGTCGCCTCGCGGCTTTCGCGCGCGCTCGGTCATGCTCTGTGTGGCCATCGGAACTCCCTTGTCTGCGGCCCGGGAGCTCACAGGTTCGACGGCGACACAGGGCCGCTCAATATCGGGAGCCAACTCCTAACAGTCCCTTAAGAGTCATACGCCGGGATCGGCGCCTTTCGCCAACGCGGCACCGGCGGCCACAGCTGCTCGCCAGTCCACATCCCCCAGGCAGGAGAAAACGCCCATGCTCCGTACATCCCGCCTGCACGCCACCGAGATCCTCGACTCCCGGGCCCGCCCCACCCTCGCCGTCACCCTGGAAACCGCCGGCGCGCTACGGCGGGCAGGGCTTCACGCGGGCTCACGCGAGCCCGACACCGAGGCCGGACGTCCGGCCCACCCCCCTTTCCGAGGAACCTCGCCGCCACTCGTCTCGCGGGCTCACCCCACCCTCGCACCAAGCGACGAGGCACCGCGGCTGTCAGAGTCGGCCATCAGCCGCCGGGTGGCGTTCATGCCCGTCGGCCGGGCCGGTCTGCAGCAGAGTCTCGCCGAACGCGCGTAGCCCTGCCACCGCCCAGTCGTCGGGCCGCTGCTGCCGGACCAGTGACTTCTTGATCTCGCGGTACAGGTCGGCCTCCAGGCCACAGGCACGACAGTCGGCAAGGTGTTCGACTACTCCCCGGGCGGTGGCTTCGTCCACCTCCCCGTCGAGATAGGCCTGCAGGACGCGGATCACCTCCGCGCAGCCCGTCCTACGCTGCGCTGCGTTCCTTCGTCTCGGCCACAGCCTCATCGTCCACCTCGCCTCGGGTCTAGGAGGCATCCATCCCATACGCCTGGGCTGTCGGGCAGCAGGCCCACCAATCGACGGATGACGCCGTCACTCGTGAGCCGTCGTTCCGTACTGGGGAACCCGTCGACGGCGCCTTCGCATTCCCTTTGGCCCGCTCACGAACTGCAGGGTCACTCTGCGCGGCGAGAAGCGCGCTTGGCCGGCGCTGTTGCACGACGGCCGCCCGGGCCACGCGGTGACTGGATGACGACAGGCGCCTGAGACCTGCGGGCCACCGGCTCGACGGAGGCTCCCGATCAGGAAGCCGGGGTCAGATGCTCCGTGCACGAGTGGGTACCGATGGACTTGGTGCCGTCGGGGCACACGACGTTCTCCCAGCTCGTGCGTGACAGACCGGCCCCGTCCAGCCTCGCCCCGCGCAGCGTGGAGCCGGACAGTGTGGCACCCGTCAGATCCGCGTCCCGCAGGTCCGCGTCGCTGAGGTCGACGTTGCTGAGGGAGACGAACCGCAGTCTCGCACCCTTGAGCCGGGCTCCTGCGAAGCTGACGTTGGTGAGCAGGCTCTTGTCCAGGACTGTCGTCCCGAGATCCGCGCCGCGCAGGTCGACGTCTTCGAGCGTGCTGGAGGTGAGCCGGGCGCGGCGGAGATCCGCGTCCCGGAGATTCACATTTTCCAAGGACACGTCCGCGAGCCGCGCTCCGAACAGGTTGCCCCGGCTCAGGTTGGCCTCGGAGACCGATCCTGTCAGTGCCGAGCGCTCCAGGTTCACGCACCGGAGGGTCTTCTGCCACAGCTCCACTCCCGCGACATCACGCCCGGAAATGTCCTTGCCCCTGCCACCGGGACAGGTCCGGCCGTGCGCTTCCTGCTCGCAGCCGACCATGAGAACAGCGGTGGCGAACAGGAAGAGCACAGCCGCGCACAACCGAACACGAGACCCGGACATCACCACGAAGCACCCCTGACGTATCCATCGCGGTGCACACGAGTGCCCGCAGGCGAACGACGATCGGCCCTGTCCATGATCCGGTCCGACGCAGCGGTGGCCTCGTGCACACGCGGGAGAGCATGGCCGCAATACCTCGCGCAGGCGCCGACCGCAGTCGTATCCCCACCGAACGAGAGACGCCGCGCGAGGAAAGGATCCGACCTGTGGGGGCGACGCTGCCCGCGGGACTGGCCGGCCCCGTGGTGGTGACCGTAGTGATGATGACGGGCCGGGCGACGGGCATGACGAGCCTGGACATCGCCGCTCTGCTGTACGCCCGAGAATGAGATCCCCCAGTGATCTGCTGCCCTGGCGTCGCCGCGGGTGAGGCAAGGCCGGCCCGGGTGAGCGTGCCTCGGCACCGTGCCCGGACCTTGCAGAGCCGGTCCGGATCCACAACCGGGATGGGCAGACGAGACCTCGTCCACCGTCGCTCACCCGTGTCGGCCCGCCTTGTTCAGCCGGTCTTCCGGCCCCCACAGGGGTTGGCTCGCTCCCATTCCTCCGCCCACTGCCGCAGGCGGCGGCGGTCCAGGGCGACGCGTATGGCACCAGTGCCGACCAGCACGGCACCGGCCGCGCCCGCCGCCACCAGCACACCCGTCGAGGCGGCCTGGGCCGCCATGGCCGAGGACCCGAGCGGCGCCGATGTCTGACGGCCCTGCCCGTCCGTCCACACCCTGACCCGGGTCCCCGCCGAAGCGCTGGACGGCATCAGAGCCCTGTCGGTGTGTACTGCCCCGTCCGGTGCTCTCCAGCGCACGGTGGCCCACGTCCATGTGCCGTGCGCCCCCTTGCCCCTGGCCGTCACGGAATCGGAGACCACGGCCTCAACGGCATGGCGCCCGGAATTCTCCCGGACGAGTGCCTGCCAGGTCGCACCGCCTGTCACCAGCCCGGCCGCCGGGCCGCCCAGCACGGCGAACACCCAGGCAAGCAGGAGGACCCAGGCCTCGGCGATGTCGCTGCCGCGCCGGAGCGGATTGCGCCTCCACCGCCACATCCTCGGCCGCATCGCCGTACGGTGTGTCTTCGCCATCGGACGACACCCCCTGCGAGCGCCGGTCATGTCCCGGCGCTCCAGGAAAGCTTCGGAGCGACCCTCCTCGTCGGCAGCCGCCACGTACGCACCACCGATCACTGCGCTGCTCGTTCACGCGCTATGAGGAAACCCGACGGCTGCCTGCGTGCATTCCACCGCAGGCACATCAGGGTCCCGGCGGCCTCTCCTGTCCTTCTGCGCATCCGTGCCACGGAAGTCCCTCGGCGAACCCCCGCAGCCGCTCGACTGCGTCAGCATCAGGTTCCGACCGGCGGGTGAGCGCGTTCTTGATCTCCTGATAGGTCTCGGCGTTCAGGCCGCATCGGCGGCAGTCCTCGAGGTGCGCCGCCACCCGGCGGGCGGTGACCTCGTCGGTCGCACCGTCCAGGTACGCCTGCAGGACCCGGGTCACCCGCATGCAGCTCATCCGGCGCACGGCCGCGTCCCGTCGCCACGACAACGCGCTCATCGGACACCTCGCCCCGGCACCAGCCTGGCCGCCGCCAGGTGGACCGCATACGACAGCCGGTCGATGTCGGCCAGCCGTACCACCTGCCGGTACTTGAGCGGATGCGTGTCGAGGGCGGAATCCGCCCCGTCGTGGAACGCGTCACCGACCACTACAGGTTGCAACTGCCTCCCGGTACCCGCCATCGTCAGCAGGCCTGAGCCGGTGGCGCCGCAACCGCCGAGGCGAGAGGATGCGCCGACTCGGCGCCGGTCCACCCCGGCCTGGCTCATGAGCGTCAGCAGCCGGCCACGCGGCTGCTTTGCGTCACACCGGTCGATCGCCCGGCGGGTACGCAGCAATGTGTCCCGAACAAGGTCCTCGGCGTCCGCGGGCCGCGCCGTGAGGGTCATCGCCACCCTCAGCGCCTCCACCTCGGGCAGCCCCGACTCCGCGAAGGCCGTCTCCCGCACCACTTCGGCACACGGCAGTCGCTCTTCCACGACCACGAAACCCTGCGGCCGCGACTCCGTATTCCGCTCTTCTGGTCCAGACGCGGGCAGGCCCGGTCCGGTGTGATCCGGAGGACTTCGCGGCGGAGAATTTCGAGCCGTTCACGTAGGCGGACCGGCGCTGATCGGGCGGGGGCGCGGCGCAGGCTGGTGGCTTCGATGGTCGGCGCAGCGGCGGGCACCGCGCTGATCGGCGTGGGTGGCCGGGCGTACGGCAACCTTGGCGGCAGTAGACGCCTCATGCCCACGGCCGTCGGGGCGTCGCTGCGGCCCCCGGCCGAGCCGAACCGCGGCGGGAGCCCGTTGGCATGACCTCGCAAAACAGCAGGCCGCGCACAGTGTTTGCGAGAAAGTGGCGAGAGATGCGATGTGGTGTCAGTGTGGAAAAGGATGCGGGCTCCGAAGGAGGTGGCGGGCCATGCATCAGGCAGCGGCGCGGGAGCAGGCCTTCACGGCCCACGTGCTGCCCGAGGTGGAGATGCTGTTGCGGGCCGCAGCGGCGCTGAGCGCACAGCCCGCCGACGCCGAGGACTTGGTACGGGACACGCTGCTGCGCGCCTACGCCGCCATGGACCGGTTCGACGGTGAACATCCGCGCGCCTGGCTGCTGACTCTCATGCGCCGAGCCGTACTCGACCGGCAGCGCTCGCGCATGGCCCTGGACACCGGTCCTGTATGGCCCTCGCCACCACAGGCCGTGGGACCCGGCGGGGGCTTCGACGAGGCGGTCGGCTCAGCTCTCAACTCACTGCCGGGCAGGCAACGGCTGGTGGCACAGCTGGTGGACTCGAGCGGGCTGAGCTACGCGGAGGCCGCCGGGCTGCTCGGCGTGTCGGAGAGGATCGTGGCGCACCGCGCGCACCGGGCCCGTAGGCGGATGAGGACCCGGCTGGCCGCGGAGGGAGCCATTCCGCGGAAGGCGGCCGACGGATACTGGGGTCCCCCGGACCGACCAACCGGCGCACCGGACAAACCGCAGCAGTGACCAACAGCTCAACCGTCGGGGCCCCGCACACCATCACGCTCATCCGGATACGGATGGATCCCGCGACGAAGACGTACCTCGCCCCGAGTCGCAGAAGACAGGACGACCGACCGGCCTTCGCATACGCAGGGTTGCCGTTCGAATGCTCTCCGTTTGTGGGACCCATGAGTGGAGCCGACAATCGGAGAGACAGCTACCGATGGTCTCGGAAGGCAGTCCGGTGGCACGTACACCCGCGGCTCACCCCGTGCACAAGGCCACCGTCGTCGCGACGCCGGCCGTTCCCGACCGACTTCTCTCCCCGGCCGACAGCGACGCCCGGGAAGCGCCCTCCTGCCAAGCCGTTCGTCCACCGTCCCGTCAGAGGCCGGACCGATGGACGTCCTGAGGAGCCGCAGAGGAACCAGTAGCTGAACCAGTAGCTCCCCCACCACGCCCTGCCGGCCCGTAGGACCAGGTAACCGAGGAGAAACGAATGAAGATACAAGCAAACGCGCTCCTCCGCGGCGGCGCGATGCTTGCCACTGCCGCGGCGACCGTCGCCCTGCTGGCTGCCCCCGTCGAGACTGCCGAAGCCGAAACCCATGGCGCGAGGCCAGCGGGCGGGAAGGCCGCCGAGACCAGACAGATCGCGTCCTCGGTCCTCGACGCGGACGAGAACGTCAAATTCACCCTGACTGCGATCCGGTCCACCAGCGATCCCCTCGCGGCCTCCGTCCGCCTGAAGGCCTTCGTTCGCAAGGACGGCCGGTTCGTGCTGACGGACTCGGTGCGGGTCGGCGCCGTGGACGGATGGTTCTGGTTCCCGCTCACCGGGCGGGGCGCGATCTGTGAGTTCTCCACGGCCAGCACCGACCCCGCGCCCATCACCGTGAGCTTGCTGATCACCCCCTCGGTCGGCTGCTCACTCGGCGAGCGCTTCGAATTGCGGCTCGGGCGGTTCGCGTCCCAGGGCCACAGAGCGCAGGCCCCACGCGGCGGAGTGAGCGCCGGCGGTGGCGGCTTGGCCGGACGGACCGCCGGACGGGGGGCCGGCCAACGTGAGAACTGATCAGGGGCGTGAGAACTGATCAGGGGCCACCTGGCCGTGGGCCCATGGCCAGGCTCCCGTCAGGCAGCGTCTCGCTCGGAGTGTCAGCCGGGTACGCGTGACAGCACTGCGATCATGTCGTCGACCGTGTGGAGGAGTCGAGGCCGTTCACCGAACGCCGCGGTCGGGTCCGGGACCCGGGTTCTGTGCGTACCTGGTGCTCGTGTCAAGGAGCGTCGTGATGGTCTTCTCGGTATCTCATCCGGCCCATCGAAGCGTGTTTTCGCGATCTTGGATGAGGTCCACGACTCGAAGCGAGAGGTGGCGTTTGGGGTACGGCCTGGATACCTGCGTGCCAGCTGACCGAGCCGTCGGCCGCAGACTCGGAATCGACGTCAGCGGATGGCGGTCTCACCTGCCCGGCCCGGCGCCTTCGCTCCCCGGCTGAGGCACTGGCGAGAAGGCTCTCTGCCTCTGCCACGGCGTCGGCGGCGTTGCGTTGGCCCATGAGGACGCTGAGTGTGTAGGCGGCGTCGTCGAGCCGACGGTAGCTGAGCGGGCATGCCGGATCGCGCAGCACACCGGTCCATGCGGACCGGTAGGCGTGAAGTGCTGCAGCGACGGTTCTGACGTGAGGCATCAGCATCTTCGTGTCCACACCTCCCGGGGTCGCCCGATATGCCGTCGCACCCGCACATCGGCCGCCGGCGACCAAGCCGGCGCGGCGGGACTGGTGGCGACGCCTTGCAGCAGCCGGTTCCTGCGCTCGAACAGCTCGTCGAACTCGGCGGCGACCGCGTCACCCCGTCCGAAGCCGGGAAACGACCTCTCCATCAGGCTGCCGGCCGGGCGTCCTACAGGCAGCGTCATCGCGGTTCACCTCCGCGAGAGCGGGTCGTTCCGGTCACTTCCATATTGCGCGTCCCCGCCGGGCCAGGCGACTCAGCCGCCCGTGCGAGCCCGCTCATGCTGCCTTCGTTCTCGGCGACGCCAAGTCGCCCCATAAGTGCCGGCTCACTGCGGGCCAGTACATGCCGCAGTTGCTCCCGCAACTCCGCATACCGCACCCCTGTTCCAGGTCGTTGCGCTGCCACGCCAACACAACGGCATGAGCCCGGCGCATGATGTGCGCCGGATGAGTGGTGTCACCTCAGAGGGCGGTCCAGGTGCACCTCCACCCCAGCGAACTGGTCGGTCCGCCCTGTCACGGACGGCTGCGCCGGCTCGACCTCAGCGACTGCGTCCACCCTGCCGGTCCCCCAGGCAAGGCGGTCGTAGCACCGCCGCCGGCCCGCTCTGCGCACCGGTCACGGATGACAACGGTGCCCGCGACGACGTCTCCCAGCCGCTGGTATCGCAGGGACAGGCGCATGGCGATCAGTGCTGGACCCCACCAGAACAAGGTGAGCAGCCCGCACAGGAGCGCGGCGAGTACCGCCCAGGCGGTCGAGCCGCTGTCGCTGCTCGCGCCAATAGCGACAAACGCGGCCAAGGGCAACGCGATCAACGTGGAGATCAGGGTGTCCAGCGCGTACTGCACGACGCGCCGCCCCACGACCTCGGTGTCGAGCTCGTCACGGGTGGACACAGCCGCCGCCATCACCGACCTCCTGACCGGTGAGTTGTCCTCGGGTCCCAGCGTGCATGCCGTCGGCGTCCCCCGCATGCTGAACCGTCGCACAGGTGAGACCGGGCGGTGAGCACCGCTGTCGGCAGAGCGCCGGGTCGACGAGCGGCCTCAGTGGACGCGCCGACGCAGCCGTCCCGGGTCGAGCAGGGCGACGCATCAGTCCACCCGTACGAGTCCGTCCTGCTCGAAGCCCTTCAGGACCCGGCTCAGGGCGGGGCGGCGCAGACCGGGCGCGGCGACCGGGATCGACTGCGGACCCGCGATCGTCCGGGTCGTTCACCTCGCGCAGCAACGGCGACGCGCTGCGGCTCTCGGCGCTGTCGGCCATCGGCGCCTCGGTTGTGACCGCTGCCACGGCGCCTCGTTCTGGTGCCCCGATCCACCGCCGTGGCGACCGGCATCGGCTGCGCGGTCACCGGGCGCCGCCGAATTCGGCCGCCTCGTCGCACGCCTCGCGCGGTCCCGACGTAAGCAGGGCGGTGCCGAAGTCGCGCAGCCGGACCATGCTGGTCTCGTCCGGTACCTCCTGGCGGGCCAGTGAGTTCTTGATTTCCTGGTAGACGGCCGTCTCCAGACCACAGCGGCGGCAGTCCTCCACATGCGCGGCGACCCGGCGTGCGGTGTCCTCGTCGGTCTCGCCGTCCAGCCAGGCCTGCAGCACTCCTGCCACTTCCCTGCAGCTCATGCCGCGATGTGCAGCGCCGGCGCGGTGCCCGATCACATCATGCTCCTCTTCGGCTTCGGTGCGAGTCCGGCGGCCGCGAGCTGGGTCCTTATGCGCTTACGGGCCCGGTGCAGGCGGCTCATCACGGTTCCCTCCGGTACGTCGAGCACCTCGGCTGCCTCCCCGTAGCTGAGCCCTCCGATGTCCACAAGGCGCACGACCTCCCAGTGCTTGTCCGGCAGCGCGGCCAGCGCGGCAGCGACCACCTCGTCGAAGCTCTCACCGACCACCACGTCCTCCGGCGAGGCCTCCGCGCCGACCGCGGTCAGCCGGTCCAGGTCGGCATCCGGATCGTCCAGGAGGTGGGGCCTGCGCCGACGGTGCCGGTTGATCTCGGCGTGGCGCATGATGGTCAGCAGCCAGGCCCGCGAATGCTCGCCGTCGAACCGGTCGATCGCCCGGTACGCACGCAGCAGCGTGTCCTGCACCAGATCCTCGGCATCGGCGGGCTGCGCGGTCAACGTCATCGCGACCCGCAGCAGGACCTCCACCTCGGGCAGCACGAACTCCGCGAACGCCTTGTCCCGCGTCTTCGGCGGCTGCGCCACTGTGTCTCCCATGGCCTAGAAGCCCCCCGGACAAATCGAGCATTCCACGGAATAAGGCAGGTCTTAACGCGGGTTTCCGGTACGTGCCGAAGCTGAGCGTCCCCCATGGCGTGCCGGTAACGGGCGGAGTGCGGCGAGAGGCTGCGCCATCTGTGGCTACGCTGTGCGGGTCGGAGCCTATGTGGACAAGGATCTCATGAGAGCGCGGCGCACGTGGCCCGCGGCTGGGCGTGCAGCGGCGAACTGCTCGCTCTGCAGCTCACGAAGGCATCGATACGCGGCTGTCCACACCGGACACCCGCCCCGCTGATCGAAGTGCGGATACGCCGTGTCGTCGGCCCCGTCGCCCGCACGTCCACGCCACCCGGCCGCATCGCCACGCAGCCGGCGGGCGGTGGCGTACCCGGCAAGGAGCTGCTGCACGGCCTGGCCGCCGTCTCGGGTCCGGTGGACAGGCCGAGGAGCGCCGATCCAGAAGTCATGCCGGCCGGAGAGGCCGAAGCAACCTTGGTGCTCCCCCGAGTGCGTCCCCCGTCGGAACAGATCCGTCCGACCATCGATGCCGAGGCTGCCGAGGCGTCGGACGTCCAGAACTCCGGCAGGGCTCCAAGGGCGACGACGGCATCCGGCTCGTCGTCGACGGATCCGAAGGTCACCCAGGCTCGGTGCGGTAGCCGCCGGTAGGTCAGGGCTACCACAGGGCGCCGACGCCAGCGGCACCCTCACACCTGGTCCCGGTTCGGTTCACGATACGTCCGCCGCCGACGCCGCTCCGGGCTCGGGCGGGCCGGCCTGATCGGGCGTCACCGGGTGGAAGTCCCAGTCGGCGGCCTTGGCGACCGCCTCCAGCTGGGAACGTGCATCGAGCTTCTCGAGAATGCCGCGTACGTGGGTGCGTACGGTGGCGTAGCTGATGGTGAGACGGTCGGCGATGGCCCGGTTGTCCAGGCCCTGGGTCATCAGGGCGAGGATCTCCTGTTCCCGGCCGGTGAGGCTCTCCAGCCGCTCCGTCTGCTGCGCTGAGCGGCGGGCGCTCTCGCGGTGCCGGGCGAGGACCTCCATCAGGGTGCGGGCGGGGATCAAGGTCTCGCCGGCGGCCGCCGCGCGGATGGCTGTGGCGATCTCGTCCCCGCCGGCCGACTTGAGCAGGTATCCACTCGCACCCGCCTCGACCGCGGCCAGCAGGGCGGCATCGCTGGTGTCGGCGCTCAGGAAGACGACCACGACAGCCGGGTCCTGGGAGCGGATGCGGGCCGCCGCCTCGGCTCCCGTGCCGTCCGGCAGCCGGTAGTCGATGAGTGCCACCTGCGGGGAGAGTTCGACCGTCATCGGCACGGCTTCGGCGACCGAGTCGGCCCAGCCGACCACGGTCAGGTCGTCGTAATCGTCGAGCAGCGCCCACAGCCCCTCGGCGACGGCCCGGTGGTCCTCGACGAGCAATACGTTGATGAGCTCGGGCGGGCTGATCACGGCTCGGCATCCTTCAATGCGGACTCACCGCTGTTGTCCTCCGCCACGGACACCGTGAGCGGGACCCAGAACTCGACGGTGGTGCCGACCCCCGGTTGGCTCTCGACGCGGCTCCAGCCTCCCGCCATCTGGGCGCGTTCGTGGATGAGGGTGAGACCGAGGTGGCCCGGGCGGGACTCCACCTCCAGGGGGTCGTAGCCCACGCCGTCGTCGACGATCCGCATCAGGCAGCCGTCCTCCACGCCCAGCAGCTGCACGCGCACCATCTTGGCCTGGGCGTGTTTGCGCACGTTCATCAGGGCTTCCTGCGCCGTCCGGTAGACCAGCACCATGGTCTCGACGGGCAGGGTCTGCTCCAAGTGGTCCTCGAACTTGTAGTGCGTGCCGATCTCGGCGCGCATCCGGTCGAGGAAGGTCTGCAGTGCGGTGGCCAGGCTGCCGTGCTCCAGGCTGGAGGGCCGCAGGTCGAAGATGAGCTGACGCAGGCGGCTGAGGGAGAGTTTGAGAGTCTCGTCCAGCTTGTCCATCACCTGAACGTCCTTGGGGTCCGTGAGACGTTTGCGCAGCTGCTGCAGGCGCAGTCCTACGGCGGTGATGACCTGGATGGTGTCGTCGTGGATGTCGGCGGCGATGCGTTTGCGTTCTTCTTCCTGGGCGTGGATGAGGTGGCTGAGCAGAGCCTGCCGGTCCCGGTCGGTGCCCTCCAGCTGTTCCAGGCTGCGTTCCAGGACGAATTGGGCGCGTTGTACTTCGGTGATGTCCCTGACGGTCAGGACCGTGAACACGCCTTCGGTGCTGCGCAGCGGGCTGACGCTCACGTCAGCCGGGAACTGCTTGCCGTCCTGGCGTCGGCCGACCAGCTCCATGGTGTGTCCGGACGGCTCCTGGCGCGGGTCGCTCCAGTCCCGCAGTGAGACGGTCAGCGGCTGGTCGGGCAGCAGCGTCTCGAGTCGCAGGCTGAGCAACTGCTCGCGGCTGTAGCCGAACAGGGACTCGGCGCGAGCGCTGACCTGACGGATGCGGCCCTCGGGGTCCACGACCATCATCGCGTCCGGGGACGACTCGACGAGCTGACGCAGCCGGTCCCCGGTGGCGCCCGCCTCGCTGAGATCCATCACATACACCACGTACCGCGCGCGACCACCGCGCAGTCGGCCGCCGCCGACCTGGACAGGGAACTCGGAACCGTCCCTGCGCAGCCCCGCCGTCCGCCTGCCCGGAGTGAGCAACTGCTCGATGAGCCCTGTCTGTTCGGGCAGCAGGTCCGGCAGCCGCTTACCGCGCAGCTCGGTGGTGCTGTAGCCGAACATGCGTCGGGCCTGGGTGTTGGCAAGTTCAACGCGGTCCTGCGCCCCAGTGACCAGCACACCGCACGGCGCTTGCTCGAGCAGATGCAGACATGCGTTCTCATCGATGGGCACGACCGGACGCTCCGCCGGCATGTGCGGCAGCGGGAGGCGTCTGAGGGGCTTCAGGCAGACTTCGGCGAGCTCGGCCGACATGCTGAACTGGCCGCGGGCCGCACGGGTGATCGCCTCCAGGATCTCCGACGCCGGTGCGCCCTTGACCAGGTAGCCTGCGGCCCCGGCGGCCAGTATGCCCGTGACCGTCTCCCGGTCGGCGTACGCGGACAGTGCCAGAACTCTTGTCTCCGGTGCCCGTTCACGAAGGGTACGTACCGTCGTGGCGGCATCCCCTCTGGGCATCTGCACATCGAGGACCAGCACCCGGGGGCGCGTCTGAGTCGCCACCGAGACGGTCTGTGCGTGGTCGACGGCCAGACCTGCCAACTCGAAGGACGGCTGCGACTCGACCAGGTCCGCGAGCGCCTCCCGGACCCTCGCGTCGTTGTCGGCCACCATCACGGGGATACCGTGGTTCATGGCTGCCCGCTCCCTCCGAACACGGCGTCCGGCAGGTGGCGGGTGCGGAGCTGGTCGCGCCGGTGCACTCCCAGGAACGGCATGACGTCGGCAACGGGGGCGATCAGGACGTCGTAGTGGCCGCCGATCCGGTCACAGACCGCTATCGCCATCACCGCGTCCCACACGGCCGCCCAGAACGCCCAGTCGTGCCGATGGTGGGTCTGGGCCGCGTCCAGGGCGGCCCGGCGGGCCACTGACGCCGCCACGAGGATGCGGTAGCGCTCCTCGTCGGTAGTGGTGCGCCGAACCTCCGCCCAGGCCTCGGCACGGGTCTGACTGGAGGTCTGTCGCCACAGCGCGGCCACCCGGTCGATCTGCTCCGGCGTCAGGTCCTCGATGTGGGTGAGAAACTGCAGGACCCGTCGGCTGTTAGGGCCGAAGACGACGCTCATGACCTTCTCCTCGCATCTTCGTCACTGTGCGGGGCTCGGAGGACCGCTCCGTTCCGCCCGGCCTTACTGCCCCTGCCCCTGTCCCTGCCCCTGTCCTTGTCCTTGTCCCTGTCCCTGTCCCTGTTGGGCCTGGTTGACGCCCGCCTTGGCCTTGCCACCGCTCTTGTCCCCGACGAGCAGGAAGGCCACGCCGCCCTCGTCCGCCTTGGTGATCGGGTAGGAGCCGACAGCCTCCGCCGCTCCTTGGCCGTCGACCTTGAAGGTCGTGATCTTCTTCGCGTTGCCGTTCGGGCCGCCGGCGTAGAGGGTCACGGTCTCGTTCGGGGCGAACCCGGCGACGTAGAAGCTCACCGACGTACCGGCCTTGCCCGAGTACGTGCTCGGCTCGGCGGTCGGCGTGTAGGGCAGTACGTCGAAGCCCGCACGGACCACGGACCGGGTCCGGTCGCCGATCGCGGCGAGGCTCTGCGCACCCTCCAGACCGAACGGGACGTTGAAGGACACGGCCCCGACATTGCCGTTGGCGTCGGCGTTCGCGGTGAACGCCGGGACTCCGCTGGCGGCGTTGACGTAGAAGAGTACGCGCTCGTCCGGGGCGAATCCGCTGGCCGACACGCTGATCTGCTGCCCCGCTTTCAGTGCATACGGCGAGGACTTGAGCGTCGGGTACAAGCCCAGTATCTGGAAGGGGGCGGTGGCCGTGGTCTTGCTCTTCTCACCGACCAGGATCAGGGTGCTGGCGCCGGTCGGGGCGACGCCGACCTTGACGTCCGCGCGGCCGATGCCGCCGGAGCCGTCGGCGGTCAGAACGGCGTCCGGGGTACCGCCCACCCGGCCCCAGAACACGTCGATCCGCTCCCCGGCCCCGAAGCCCTGGACGCTGAGCGACACCGAGGCGCCGGGCTTGCCGACCCCCTTGCTGATCTTCACGGAGCCGACCACGCCACCCGAGACCAGCTGGGCCTCGGCCGCCTTGTCGCCGCCGCGCTGCTGCGCGACCAGAGTGGCGCCCTTGTTGACGTCCTCCGGCACGGTGATCTGCGCATTGATCGACCCGGTCTTGTCTGTCTTCGCCGTCCCCACGGACTTGCCCTCGGTCTGCTTCGGCGCGGTCTTCAGCAGCAGGTCCACGGCGGACCCGGCGTCGAAGCCGGTGCCCTCGACCGTGGCCTTGCCGCCCGGGGTGACCAGGCCGGGGTTGACCACGATGATCGGCCCGGACGCGCGGGGGATCTTCTGCTGCCCCAGGTGGACCGTCTTCGGCTTCTGGGTGGGCGTCTCTATTTCCTTCGGTGCGCTCTTCTTGTTCTCGGACTTGCCGCCGGTGGTGTTCAGCGCGCCGCCGAATCCGCCGCTCTTCGCGATCACTTGGACGAGGGAGCCGACGACCACGAAGGCTATGGCGATCATCAGGACCTTCTTCCAGGTGAATCGCCTCTTCTGCTGCTCGCCCTCGGGACGGGACTGCCCGGTGTTCGTGGAGCTCTCGGGTATGTCCTTTCCCCCCTTCTCAGGGTTCACGGGCATGTCGGTCACCTCCTTCGCCCGGGACTAACCGACCCGGTAGATCTGCAGCTTGATGTCGCCCTGGCTGGTCTCCCAGACCTTCGTCGAGTGCTTCAGGGCGGTCAGGATCCAGTTCTCGCGGCCGTCGCCGTTGTTGCCCTCCATGGATTGCAGCATCTTGTTCGACATGACGATGTAGTCGACGTTCTGCCAGTTCTTGCCGAAGAGCTTGTCGCGCACGTCCGGGTCGGAGGATGCGTTCCAGTGGGAGTGCGCGTACGGGTAGAAGGGGCGGACGTCGTGGAGGTCGCTCCACAGGTCGTCGTCCATGATGATCCGCGCGTCGGCCGGGACGTTCTTCCGTATCCAGGCGACCTGCTGCTCTTGCATGCGCGTCAGGTTCAGCCTGGGCTGGTACTGGTCCGCGATCGCCACGTGTCCCTCTGTGTTGACCGTCAGGAGGTAGTGGGTCGCCGGTATGAGCAGGAGCATGGCTCCGGCCGTGGCGAGCACCACGATCCTCAGCCGGGTCCGTAGCCGGTCGAGCAGCCGATCGCCCACCATGCCGATACTCATCGCGAGCAGCGGGACCATCGGAGCGATGTAGAAGTCCAGCAGCACGCTGCCGCGCACGATATAGAAGGCGTAGGCGAGCGCCATCGTGCCGACGACCAGGAAGCCGATGTTTTTCTGCCGGTCTTTGAAACCCCAGTACAGGGCGGCCACCATGGCGAGCAGACCGAACAGCAGGAACAGCCCGTCCTTGGGGATCCAGCTGGTGTACAGGAAGCTGCCCGAGCTGAGCGGGGAGCCCTGGTTGCGGTTGAGCTGCCACCAGAGGGTATACAGCAGTGACACGTGGTCGGCCGGTGGGTTGCTCAGGTCGAAGTCGAAGCCAGTGGGCAGCAACTCGTTCTTCAGCACTGCGTACAGGACATAGGCACCCACCGGGATCGCCGTCGCAAACGGCCACAGTGATGTGGCGAACCGGCGCTGGGTGGAGCCCTTCACCCTCCGCTGCAGCAGATACACCAGGCTGGGCACGAAGAACAACGCGTTCTCCTTGGTGATCAGGGCGATCCCCAACGCCGCACCGGCCCCCAGCGCATGACGGACCCTCAAATCCCGGCAGAGCAGCAGGTACAGGCTCAGCAGCACCCAGAACATCATCAAGTTGTCCAGCAGGACCTGCCGCTGGTAGTAGACGGCGAGCGGCGAGACGTTGTAGAAGAACGCCGCCACCGAGGCGGCCAGGACGCTGCCGGACAGCCTCCGCACGATCTCGAAGAGCAGCGCCACGCTGGCCAGGTGCACCAGCAGCATCAGAAACCGGCCGGTGTTGACCGCGTTGCCGAAGGTCTCGAACTGGTTCGGCAGCGGGAAGGCCCAGCCGGCGAGCTGGATCCAGCCGCCCGGTGCGTGGTCGTAGTCATAGGTGTACGGCGACAGGCTGGTCCGCCGGACCAGCGACCACGCCCGCTGCATGTAGATGCCTTCGTCGGTGAGGTACAGCGGGTACTGGAACAGGTGCCAGCCGTGCGTGAGGAGCCCCGTGAGCACGGCGGCACCCAACGCGCTGCCTCCGCGTCGCCCCAGCCGGGGGAACTCCCCCGCCGTGGCGGCCGACTGCGGTTTCGGCTCGACGGGCGACGGGGACTGTCCGGCCGGCTCCTCGTCGTGGATCACCACCAGCCGCGGCCTCGTCTCACGCGACATGGGAGTTCGCCTCCGACGCCTGGGTCCGGTGGGCGCCGACGTGCTGGGTCTTCTCCCAGTCGTTGCGGCCGGTCATCTGACGCCGCATGGCGCGAAGCGCGGCATAGGCAAGGACGAGTTGGAACGGGTACCAGGCGATGGCCATGCGCAGGACAGCCTTCGGGCTGGCTTGCAGTCCGTGGGCGTCGGTGAACTCGTACAGGCCCACCGCCTGTGTCACGAAGTGCGCCATCAGCATGAGCACGGGCAGCCAGGAGATGAGCGCAACCAGCACCGGCACCTTGAGGAAGAACATCATGCCCAGGGAGACCAGAAGATACATGCCCAGCAGCGCCTGTCCATGCGGGAACGCCAGCACGTAGAAGGCCAGCCACCGCTGCTTGCGGGTGGGCATCTGCTTCCAGGTGCCCTTGCTCAGAGTCTGCATGAACCCCTGGCTCCAGCGGGTGCGCTGCCGCATGAAGTGTCCGAGCGTCGGCGGGGTCTCCTCCTTTGTCACGTACCGGTCGTCGTAGACCACCCGCACCCGCTCCCCCGCGGCCGACACCCGAAGACCGAGGTCCGCGTCCTCGGTGAGATTGTGCTCGTCCCAGCCACCCAGGCGCACCAGCAACTCACGCTTGAAGAACACCGTGTTGCCGCCGAGCGGGATGGCCCCCTCAAGGGCGTGGTAATGCAGACGGCTCTTGAACCAGAAGAAGTACTCCAGGACGTTCAGCGCGGAATACCAGGTGGACTGGTAGTTCATCAACTGCACGCCGGACTGGACCACGTTGACCTCGTCCTGGACCATCACCGTGTTCACCAGATCAAAGATCGCGGGATGGATGTCGTCCTCCGCGTCGAAGATGGTCACCACATCACAACTGGTGTGCGGCAGAGCGGCGTTCAGCCCGTGCGGTTTGTTGATGGGCTTGTCGTCGAAGACGACGACCTCGACGTTGTGCATGCCCTCATGGGCGAGTTCGGCGATCTTCTCGTCGGCCTTGGCGATCGTGCCGGCATCGTCCGCCGAGCAGATCACGAAGACCTCCAGCAGCTCAGGGGGGTAGTCGGCGCGCACCACACGCTCGATGGTGGTCTGGATGACGTCCTCTTCGTGCCGGGCCGGCAGCATCACACTGAAGGACAGCTGCGGCGGCAGGAAGGCGTCGGGCGCCTTCGCCTTCCGTTCGGCGTCCGGCTGGTCCCAGGTGTAGAGCATCAGATACAGCACGTGTGCCGACTGGGCGCTGAGCAGAAGGGACACCAGGACCAGTCCGGCGTACAGGAGGAGCGCCATCAGCTGCTCCTCGGGTTCCAGCCCCACACCCACAGTGCACTGGAGGCGTAGTTGACCGCGAAGGCGGCACCGATGGCGAGGAGGTTCGCCACCACGAAGGCGACTCCGCCGCGCACCAGGACCCACAGCAGCAGCACGTTGACCACAAGACCGCCGAGCATGGACACGTTGAATTTCACGAACCGCCGCATCGACAGGGCGTGCGTGGCGAAGGTAAACCGGTCGTTGAGTACGTAATTGTTGACCACAGCCAGTTCCACGGCCATGGCCGAGGCCGCCATGAGCGGCACCCGCAGGAGTAGGTGCAGGACGGACAGAGCCGCCGTGTTCACGACCACGCCCGTCGCCCCGACTGCCGCGAACAGCAGCATCCGGCCGGCAAGGTGTCCTCTCGCCCAGTCACCGCGCGCTGTGAATGTGGCAGGATGCCCTGAGGACTGCGGGGGGTCCTGCGGGCTCTCGCCGCGTACGGGTGCCGTCCGAATTCGGTGCATCGCGGATCCTCCCAGCGCGAGAAACGCCCCGGCCCTGTCAACAGGACCTCACCGTTCAGACTGCGCTTGTTGGTAGCCGCAGACATCACGCGAATTCGTGAGCGCGGCTCCCACCTTCGGGGGAGGTCTCCTGCACCCCCAAATGGGGGATAGCCCCTCCGCTGGGCCGATGCGCGGGGCGCCTCCCCCGAAGGGGGGATCCCCCTCTCCCCTATTGGCGGGTACTACGCCCTGCACGGCCAGCAGAGCATGAGGAGTCCGGGCCTCTTCCCGTAGAGGCGGCTCACGTCGCATCCAACCAAGGGGTTAGGAGGCGTCACCATGCCAGGTCCCACCACTGCGGGCGTGTTCGCCGGGCGCGCCCTCGTCGGCGCTGCGGCCCTCGCGCTCACTGTCGCGGCGTCGGTCACCACGCATCCGGCCGGCTACCGCGCGGCTCCTGCCGGTTCGGGGTCGCTGCGGGGGTCGGAGTGGGCGCTGTCCGCGCTCAGGGCCGACCAGGACTGGGAGAGCAGCCAGGGGCAGGGCGTGACCGTCGCGGTGATCGGCACCGGAGTCGACGCCTCCCATCCCGACCTCAAGGGACGCGTCGTCAAGGGCGCAGATCTCGCGGACTACGCGACCGGCAACGGCACCCGCGATCAGGGCATGGCGGAAGTACAGGGCACCCACGTGGCCGGCATCATCGCCGGAACCGGCCGCAACTACAGCGGCGACGGCATGTACGGCCTGGCTCCTCAGGCTCGGATACTTCCCGTGCGGGTCTACCGGAACGACGCCCCGGTGGCCGCGGCGACCGCTGCGGGAATCAGATACGCGGCCCGCCAGGGAGCGAAGGTCATCGACGTCGCCGTGTCCTTTCCCCGGCCCAGCGAGGAGCTCAGGTCGGCGATCGAGTACGCGGCCCAGAGCGACGCCCTGGTAGTGGCCGGCGCGGGCGACGACGGCAGGACCGGGAACGCCGCGTCCTACCCCGCCGCCTACCCCGGAGTGGTCGCGGTCGCGGCCAGCGACAAGCGGGGCGACGTCTGGCCGGATTCCCACTACGGCCGGGATGTGGCCCTGACCGCACCGGGCGTCGACATCCTCACCACGGCCCGGAACGAGGACTACTGGACGGGCTCCAGCTCGGCGTACGCGGCGTCCTGGGTCGCTGCCTCCGCCGCGCTGGTGCGCGGCGAACATCCTCGCTGGAACGTGGCCCAGGTCATCCAGAGACTGACCGACACGGCGGACCGAAAGGCACCTCCCCGCTACGACGTCCACCACGGCTACGGGGTTGTCGACCCGGCGAAGGCACTGGCCGGCCGCGCTTCCTCGCAGGCGGACACCCAGAACCGCATCACCACCCGGTCCTCGGACACCGGCCCGGCGTTGGTGGTGGCGGCCGTGACCGGCACACTCCTTGTGCTGACCGTCATCGCATGGCTCCTGATCCGACGCCGCATCACCCCGTCGGACGACGACTGACGGCGGGCCGCTTGAACGCCCCCGCCCCTGATCGCGCGCGCCCCGAAACACCGGCCCCGGGGCGCGCGCAGCCGCGTCCATGGAGACTGCGCCTGGCGGCGCTGCTGTCCGCTCTCGGGCTTCTCATGGCCGTCGGCACGGGGGTGACGAACGCCCGGTTTCTCGCGGACGTGAATCACCGCAGCGCCGCGCCTCTGGCGGACCCACCTTTCCCCGCCACAACCGTCCTGTACACCGCCCCCGACGCCCCGGCCGCCCTGTGGGTACGCGACCACCCCCGGGCCTCCTGGGCAGCGGTCATCGCCGGGCGCATCGCCTCGCGGCCGCAGGCGGTCTGGTTCACCGACCCCGATCCGATGAAGGTCGCGGGCCAGGTGCACACTTTGGTCGACGCCGCGCGGGCGCAGCACACGCTGCCCGTGCTCGTCACATACGCCGTACCCCGCCGCGACTGCTCCGGACACAGCACGGGCGGCACCGGCGACCTCGCCACCTACCGCACCTGGATCGAGAGCTTCGCCCGGGGCATCGGCCCGGCTCAGGCACTGGTGATCCTCGAACCGGACGCCCTTGGGCTCGCCGACTGCCTCAGCCCCCCGGAGCGGCGCGACCGCTTCACGGCCCTCTCCGAAGCGGGCCGTGCACTGCGCCTGGACGCCCCCCATTCCCGGGTCTACTACGACGCGGGCAATTCCGGCTGGCACCCCGCCGGGACCATGGCGGATCGCCTCCGGCGCGCCGGTGCCACCCGGTACGCGGACGGCATCGCCCTGAACGTGTCCAACTTCAACAGGACCCATGACGAGGTCCGCTACGGCCGCTCCGTCATCCGGAAGCTGGGCAACTCCCGACTGGGCATGGTGATCGACACCAGCCGAAACGGCGCCGGCCCGGCCCGGGGCCACCGTGCCTGCGATCCACCGGGCCGACGGCTGGGACACACCCCGACCCTCGACACGGGCGTCTACGGCGTCGATGCCTATCTGTGGGTGAAGCCGCCCGGCCAGGCCGACGGCTGTGCAGCGACAGCGGGGACCTTCGACGCGCAGTACGCCTACCGCCTGACCCGATGACGCCGCTGCAGCCTCATCTCCTTACGCACTCCATATAAGGGAAATAACCTACCAAACGGCCGAATTCGGTCTACCTCAATCGAGGTAGACCGAATTCGGCCGTTTGGTGTGCGCGGAATTCGGTCGCCCGTACGACGATTCGATCGCGGCTCCTTTTCTAATCTCGTGGGCACGGCAGCAAAAAGCCCTAAGGAGTCCGCCGCCCATGAAAAGAGTTCTCGTCGTGGAGCCACACCCGCAGGTACGGGCGGCTCTCGCTGACCTCGTAGAGGACGAGCCCGGTTATGAACTCGCGGGCGCCGTGGCCACCGCAGCCGAAGCGACATTGCTGGTCGGCGCGGTGATCCCGGACGTGGTTCTGATCGACGCGGACACACCGGACCGGCGGTCCGGACAGTTCGGCCGTCAGCTCGGCGAACTCCTTCCCATGGCTCTGCTCGTCCTTCTCTTCGCAGCAACCGAACCACAAATGGAGTGCCCGGAATCGCCGGCGAAAACACCCCACATCAGCATCCTCAAGACCGCCGCACTCGAATTCCTCAGGAGTCTCAGCGCATGAATTCCACCTTTGAGAACCACCCGGACTCGACCCCGTCCACGCCTGCCAAGAGGCGAGGCCTCAGCCGACGTCGGCTGGTGCTCGGTGCCGCAGGAGCGGCCGTCGCGATCGCCGCGGTCGGCGGTGCCGTCACCGCGCTCACGGTGAACAACGCGGACGCCTCCGACAAGGGCAGTGCCGTACGCGGCCCGCTGCACACCCAGGGTGGCGACATCGTGGATGCGAGCGGCAGGAAGGTGGTCATGACCGGCGTCAACTGGTTCGGCATGGAGACCGGCACCTTCGCACCGCACGGCCTGTGGAAGCGCAACCTCGACTCCATGGTCGAGCAGATGGTCGACACCGGGTTCAACACGCTCCGGCTCCCGTACTCGAACGAATTGTTCGACGCGAGCAGCAAGCCGAATGGCATCGACTACAAGAAGAACCCCGACCTCAAGGGCCTCAACGGCCTCCAGATCATGGACAAGGTCGTCCAGAGCGCCACCAAGCACGGACTGATGGTCATCCTCGACCAGCACCGCCCTGACCAGTACGGGCAGAGTGAGCTCTGGTACACCGAGAAGCTTCCCGAGAGCAAGTGGCTGTCGGACTGGAAGATGCTCGCCGAGCGGTACAAGGGAAACAACAAGGTCATCGGCGCCGACCTGCACAACGAGCCGCGCGGCCAGGCCACCTGGGGCGACGGAAATGCCAAGACCGACTGGAAGATGGCCGCTGAGAAGGCCGGCAACACCATTCACTCGGTCAACAAGAACTGGCTGATCTTCGTCGAGGGCAACGACAAGTACAAGGACGAGTCGACCTGGTGGGGCGGCGAGCTGCGGGGCGCCAAGGAGCACCCGGTCAAGCTCAAGGAGGCCAACAAGGTCGTGTACTCCGCGCACGACTACGGGCCCGGTGTCTACAACCAGAACTGGTTCATGGACAAGAACTTCCCCAACAACATGCCCGCCTTCTGGGACAAGCACTGGGGCTACCTGAAGAAGTCCGGCACGGCTCCCGTGTGGCTCGGTGAGTTCGGCGGCAAGCACAGCACCGGCAACAACACCGAGGCCGTGTGGCAGAAGAGCCTGATGCAGTACCTGAAGAAGAACGGCATCAGCTACACCTACTGGTGCTGGAACCCCGACTCCGGTGACACCGGCGGCGTCCTCAAGAACGACTGGACGACCGTGGACCAGGGCAAGAAGGCTCTGGTCTCGATGTACCAGGCCCCGCTGCCGGGGGCGAAGAACAAGGGGACGCAAGAGGCAGCGAAGTAGTCCCACGGACCGCGACGAGCGGCACCCGGAGGCCGCGGACGACGACGTCCGCGGCCTCTCAGCCGTGCACCGCGGCCTCCGCACGCCCGATCGCCCAGGCCGCGTTGACCAGGCCGATGTGGCTGAGTGCCTGCGGGAAGTTGCCCAGCAACCGGCCTCCCATCGGGTCCACTTCCTCCGCCAGCAGCCCGACGTCGTTGGCACACGCGGCTGTCCTCTCGAAGACTTCCCGGGCCTCGCTGACCTCCCCCATCAGGGCAAGCGCGTGGGCGAGCCAGAAGGAGCACATGAGGAAGGCGCCCTCCTCGCCCACCAGTCCGTCATCGACCCGCTCATAGCGGTGGACCAGGCCGCTCGGACCGGTCAGCCGCTCCCGTACGGCGACGACCGTGGCCCGCGCCCGGGGATCGTCCGGCGCGGTGAACCCGGTGATCGGCAGCATCAGCGCGGAGGCATCCAGCAGATCGGACCCGAACGTCTGGCTGTAGGCCCCTGCGCGCCTGCTCCAGCCCTGTTCCTCGATCGCCGCCCGGATCACGGCGCGGGCAGACCTCCAGGCGGGCACCTGGGCGGCGGCATCAAGCTCGTCCGCCAGCGCGATGGCCCGATCCAGCGCCACCCAGCACATGAGCTTGGAGTAGACGAAGTGCTGCGGGCGTCCGCGGACTTCCCAGATACTGTGATCCGGTTCTGACCAGTGGGCCGCTGCGGCGTCGGCCAGACTGATCAGGAACCGCCGGCTGTGCCCGTCCAGCCGGCTCAACCGGCCGCGCAGCAGATGCGCGGCGTCCAGCAACTCACCGTAGATGTCGAGTTGGCGCTGCCGCCACGCGTCGTTGCCTATGCGCACGGGCCAGCTGCCGCCCCACCCGGTCAGATGGCCCAGCGTGTGCTCGGTCAGCTCCCGCTCGCCGCCCACCCCGTAGAGCACCTGCAGCTGCTGGCCGTCGGCAGGCCCCTCGGCGGAGACGGTCCGCGCCATCCAGGAGAAGAACGCCTCCGCCTCACCCGGGCAGGCGGCGACCGACAGGGCGTGCAGGGTGAAGGAGGCGTCCCGCACCCACGAGAACCGGTAGTCCCAGTTGCGCTCGCCGCCCACGGCCTCCGGCAGTGATGTCGTGGGCGCCGCCACCACAGCGCCGGTCGGCGCGAACGTCAGCGCCTGAAGCACCCGGCCGCTGAGGTGCACCGCGTCCCGCCAGGGCCCTTCGTACCGCTGGTTCAACGCCGCCCAGGACTGCCAGGCATCCAAGGTGGTGGACAGGGCCGCCTCGATGTCAGCCTGTGTCCACGCGTGGGGGTGGCTGCCGACCGGCACGTACTGCAGAGCGAAACCCACCCGCTCCCCGGCGCTCAGCACCACCTGCCCGCGGGCCGTGGCCCGCCCCTCGATGCGCACCGGTGAGGACAACAGCAGCGATCCGGAGCCGAACGGGCACAGCAGCCCTCCATCGGACGGCACCAGCGTCGACCGGATCGAACCGTATTCCGGTCTCGGGGCGTACTCCACCGCCACCCTGGCCGATCCCTGCGTGCACTCCACCACACGCAACAGGGCGTGGGGCACCTCGCGACCGAGGACCCGGCCGGTCACGTTCGGGCCCACCGCCAGCGCGTCGGTCAGCTGCACGGTTCCCGTGTCGGTGCGGAACTCGGTGCGCAGCACCATCGTCGTGTCCATGTACGCCCGGTGCGCGCTGAAGACACCGGCCGGTCGGATCCACCAGTGCCCGGCGGAACCGTCCAGCAGCCGCGCGAACACGGAGGCAGAGTCGAAGCGGGGAAAACACAGCCAGTCCACCGACCCGTCTCGGGCCACGAGCGCGGAGCCCTGGCAGTCCGACAGGAGCGCGTAGTCCGCTATCGGCCGGGCCTCACTACCCACCGCCGCAACGGGGATGGGCGAGCGCACAGGATGACCGTTCATCACGGGGCTCGGTGAGACTACTGCGGGAGCGGGGACCCACGCCCGTCCGGGGATCTCAGTCACGGCATCTCCCTGAATGCGAAGTGACACCGGCCCGAACGAATGGGAAACCCGTTCCATAGCGAGCGCATTCCATCGCCTGAGCCCCGACAGGGACACGTGAGCAACGGCTTCCGGAGATCTTTGCGGTGCGGACACGCCGAGTCGTGACGGCTGTCGTGGGCAGTGCCGTGCCGGGAGGAGAAGGTGTCCCGACGGCGATGGTCCGACGGCCGAGGTGCGCTCAAAGAAGGGAAGTCGTCACGCCGACCACTGGTACTCGTCACTCGAGACGATGCCACTGGCGAGTTCACCGGACGGCACCAATCCCAGCCGCAGGGCATGCGCGACCGCCTGCGTGCGGCTGTGCACCCCGAGCTTGTCGAAGATGTGGCTCACGTACGTCTTCACTGTCTGCTGCCCGATGCGCAGCTCGCGCGCGATTTCCTTGTTCGCCTTGCCATGGGTGAGCATGACAAGGACCTCCGACTCGCGTTCGGTGAGCCGCTCCGGCCGGGTCCGGTCCGTGACCTGGTCGACCAGCCGGGCCACGGCAACGCTGGAGACGTACGTCCGCCCGGCGGCCGCGGCCTTGACCGCGTGACGCAACTCGTCGGCCTCCGCGTTCTTCAGCAGAAAGCCCGTCGCGCCCGCCTGCACCGCGGCCATCACCGCGCCCCCGTCGCACGCGCTCGTCAGTGCCACGACCCTGACCTCGGGCAGCTCTCTGCGGATCTGCTCCGTGGCCTCGATGCCGTCCATGACCGGCATCATCAGGTCCATCAGCACCACATCCGGGTTGATTTCCCGGGCCAGCCGCACGGCCTCCCGGCCGTTGGTCGTCTCACCAGCCACCGCGATATCGCCGTCAACGCTCAGGAAGTCACGCAGGCCTTGCCGGACCACCGCGTGGTCCTCCGCAATCAGAACATGCACTACCACGGGTGATCTCCGTTGTCGAGCACCAGCTAGGCGCCCACCGATGCGCGGTACGCACCTCAAGGCCGATGCAGGCGGCATCGCCCCAGGTGTTCATTCCATGACCTCAGGTCGCAGGGAACATAAAGGGGCATTCTGTGACAAACAGGGAACCCGCGGCGGCCCTCGCTCATTCCATACTCTCGGATGGAAACCGTTCGCTGTCGTCACGGGGTTCACCTGCGGCGACATGGACGCACGGAGCACTGATCGCGACGTGACCGCCCCGAGGGCGCAGGGCGACCCTGCAATCGTCGACCCGCACCGCCCGTGACGCCGACGGCGCCCCGGCACCCCGCTGACGCCACCGGTCCGCAGGTGCCCACACAGCCCCCGGCCCCATACGGTCACCCGCTCGGCGAACCGCTCGCAGCTCGGCAGAGCCAACAGCACCAGCGCCCCGGCAGCCCAGCCGCCCAGCGCGTCGGTGAACCAGTGATAGCCCAGGTAGACGGTGGTCAGGCCGACCACCAGCGCGGCCAGGGCGGCCAGCACCCCCGCCGCCCGGCGGTGACGAGGGGCGAGGTGCGCGAGCGTCCCCCAGATGACGACGCTGTTGGCCGCGTGACCGGACGGGAAGATGTCACCGCCCCGGAACAGCTCGGCGGACCCGATGGTGTCCGCGTAGCTGGGCCCCAGACGGCCGGCGCCCAGCTTGACCGCACCCACGCTCACGTTGAGCAGCGCCAGCGCCGCGAGGAAGACCAGCAGGGGGCGCGGATCGCGGCCGCGCCAGGAGCGCCACCCCAGCCATGACAACGCCACCGCCACGGTCGGCCCCCGCTGCCCCGCGACAACCAGGACGTCCAGCGCCCCCTGCAGCTGCGGCCACTGCCTGGACGGCCGCCACATGGCCACCCGCCAGTCGAAATCCAGCAGAGGGGAACGGGTGAGCACCATGGTGAAGACGGCCACGTATGCCCCGGCCACCAGAACGACGAGACTCGCTCGCCTCGTCGGTAGAGCCATGATGCTCATGTCGCACTCCCGGCTCCCTCGGGAACTCTGACCGCGCGACCTCGACCCGGTTCAGAATTGCGACGTCTCCCGACGCAGCCGCATACCGAGGGGAAACCCGAACCGTTTCGCCCAAGATTCCTTGTGCGTCAAATATGCTCCCACGAGTTCGGGCTGCCCTCACCCCGAGGCTGCGGTGCCAAGTGCGGCGCCGGCCTGCCTGGACGGCGGCGTCGACCGGCTGTGCCTGTGCTGCTCGTCGCCCGGTTCGCGGACCGCTGGGGGACACGCCGTCGCCTCGCTCGTCGAGTTGCCTATGCCCTCGCAGCCAGGACCGGTTGATAGAAACCGCTGGTGTCCGGCATGCGCCACGCGATGTCGGTGAAGCCGGCTGCTGTCGCGGCATCGGTCACCTCTTCCCGGCTCAGCGCCCAGGAGGTGGTGCGGCGGACCCGCACCTCCCATCCCGCTTCTTCGGGCAGGAGCTGGAAGTACTCCTGGTCGTAGCGCTCGCCGTCGTCGTGCCAGTGCCACAGCTGGAAGGTGATCGACCGGCCGTCCGAACCGTGCGAGACCTGGGGAGGCTGGGAGGCGGGTCGGGTCCGGCGGAGGTCGTCGTAGTCCCGGAGGGTGAGCAGGAGCAGGCCGCCGTCCCTCAGCACCCGCCGCATCTCGCGCAGGGCCACCGCCACATCCCCGGCCGTGAGCAGGTGGGCGAGCGAGTTGTCGGCGCACACGACCACGTCGAAGGCGGCCGGCCGGAAGGGGAGTCGACGCATGTCGGCCGCCATCGCGGGCAGGGCGACGTCGCGGGCGGCGGCCTCGACCGCGGCCCGCGCCGCCGCGACGGGGCTCGCATCACTGCCGACCACCCGGTGTCCGGCGCGGGCCAGCCCGATCGCCTGGGTGCCGATGCCGCAGGCGCAGTCGAGCAACCGGTGGGGGCCGGTGCCGAGTTCGCTGCGGACGAGAGCGTCCAGGGTCGCGGCCTGGCGGGTCATGCTCGCATCCCAGTCCGGGAAGATGCGGTGGTAGTCGGCGGCGAGTGAGTCGTAGAAGTCGCGTGCCGAATCCTTCACTCGCCCGTCGCCTCCAGCATCGCCATCGCCGCGTTGTGCCCCGGCACTCCGCTCACTCCCCCGCCCCGCACCGCGCCCGCCCCGCACAGCAGCACGTTGGCGTGCCGGGTCTCCACGCCCCACCGGCCCGTGTCGTCCTGGGCATAGGGCCAGGCGAGTTCGCGGTGGAAGATGTTGCCGCCGGGCAGGCGCAGGTCGTGCTCCAGGTCGAGCGGGGTCTTCGCCTCGATGCAGGGGCGGCCGTCCGCGTCGGTCGCCAGGCAGTCGGCGAGAGGCTCGGCGAGGTGGGCGTCGAGCCCGGCGAGGGTGGTTTTCAGGAGTTCCTCGCGTACGGAGTCGTTGTCGCGTTCGAAGAGCCGCGCGGGGGTGTGCAGGCCGAAGAGGGTGAGGGTCTGGTAGCCCCGGTCGACGAGGTCCGGGCCGAGGATCGTCGGGTCGGTGAGGGAGTGGCAGTAGATCTCCGAGGGCGGCGCGGCGGGGAGCCGGCCGGAGGCAGCCTGGGCATGGGCGGCCGCGAGTTGCTGGTAGCCCTCGGCGATGTGGAAGGTGCCGGAGAACGCCTCACGGGGGTCGACGGAGCTGTCGCGCAGTCTCGGCAGCCGCTTGAGGAGCATGTTCACCTTGAGCTGGGCCCCCTCGGCGGGGGCCGGAGGCGTGTCGCCGGTCAGCTCGGCGAGGGCCTGAGGGGAGGCGCCCACGAGAACGTGCCGGGCGGCCACGAGGCCTTCTCCGTCCGCCGTGCGGTAGGTGATCTCGGCACTCCGGCCGTCGGTGTCGATGCGTACGGCCTCGTGTCCGGTGGCGATGACGGCGCCCGCGTCCCGGGCCGCGGTGGCCAGGGCGTCGGTCAGGGCGCCCATGCCGCCGACGGGAACGTCCCAGGCGCCGGTGCCGCCGCCGATCACGTGGTAGAGGAAGCAGCGGTTCTGGGCCAGTGAGGGGTCGTGGGCGTCGGCGAAGGTGCCGATGAGGGCGTCGGTGAGGACGACGCCCCGCACGAGGTCGTCGGCGAAGCGGTCCTCGATCGCGGTGCCGATGGGCTCCTCGAACAGCGTCCGCCAGGCCTCCTCGTCGTCGATGCGGCGGCGCAGTTCGTCGCGGGCGGGCAGCGGTTCGGTGAGCGTCGGGAAGACCCGCTCGGCGACGCGGCCGGTCATGCCGTAGAAGCGCTGCCAGGCCTCGTACTCGCGGTCGGAGCCGGTGAGCCGGGCGAAGGCCTCCCGGGTGCGGCGCTCACCGCCGCCGACCAGGAGCCCGGTGGAGCGGCCGTCCCGTTCCACGGGGGTGTACGAGGAGATGGTGCGGGCGCGGATGCGGAAGTCGAGGCCGAGGTCGCGCACGATCTTCTTCGGCAGCAGGCTGACCAGGTAGGAGTAGCGCGACAGCCGCGCGTCGACGCCGGCGAAGGGGCGGGTGGAGACGGCGGCACCCCCGGTGTGGTCCAGCCGCTCCAGGACCAGTACGGACCGTCCGGCGCGGGCCAGGTAAGCGGCGGCGACCAGGCCGTTGTGGCCCCCGCCGACGATCACGGCGTCGTATGTCCGGTGTCCCTCGTGTGCAGCCATGGTTCTTGGTAACACGCGATGATCGTCAGCGGCCAGAGGATTGCGGCGACGGAGTCAGGGCCCAGCGGACGCCCACTGCTGCCAGCACCGCCACCCGGCGGCCTCCGCGCCACGGCCGAGCTGCTCCAGGCAGTTCGCCTCGTCGTTGCGGCCGGCCGGCATGCGGGGCGACCGGGCCCCCGCCTCAGCCCCCACCCGACGCCCGCTGCTGGCGCATTACCGCCACCCGGCGGTACAGCTCGACAGCCTCGGCTCCGCGGCCGAGTTGTTCCAGGCAGTGGGCCTCGTCGTTGCGGCTGGCGAGGGTGTCGGGGTGGTCGGGGCCCAGGACGCGTTCGCGGGCGGCGGCCGCGCGGCGGTACTCGGTGAGGGCGTCGGACCAGCGGCCCAGCCAGCCGAGGCCGACGGCGACCTCGCGACGGCTGACCAGGGTGTCGGGGTGGTCGGGGCCCAGGACGCGTTCGCGGATCGCGCAGACGTCGCGCGACTCGGCGAGGGCCTCCTCCCAGCGGCCCAGACGGCCGAGGTTGACGCCGAGGCCGTGGCGGGCGCGCAGGGTCTCGGGGTGGGTGGGGCCCTGGACGCGGGTGCGGTCGTCGATCAGGTCGCGGTAGAGGGTGAGCGCCTCCGCGCTGCGGCCGAGGCGGCCGAGGCTGATGCCGACCTCGTAGCGGGCGGCGAGGGTGTCGGCGTGGTCGGGGCCGAGCGCCTGGGCGCGGGCCTCGGCGACGGCGCGGTAGGTCTGCAGGGCCTCCGGCCAGCGCCCCAACTGCCCGAGCGCATAGGCGACTTCGTAGCGGGTCACGAGGGTGTCGGGATGCTCGGGCCCCAGCACGCGGGCGCGGGCGGCGGCCACCTCGCAGGCCATGCGGTACGAGTCCTCCAGGCGGCCGAGGCGGGAGAGGTTGAAGGCGAGGTTGTGGCGGCAGCGCAGGGTGTCCGGGTGGTCGGGGCCCATGCCGCGCTCCCGGGCCGCGAGGACGGCGGTGTACACCTGGTGGGCGTCGAAGTGGCGGCCCAACTGGCCCAGCACGTACGCCATTTCCTGGCGGGCGGCGAGAGTGTCGGGGTGGTCGGCACCCAGGGCGCGGGTTCTCGCGGCGGCCACGAACTTGTACTCCTGCAGGGCGTCGGCGGCGCGGCCGGTGCGGCTGAGGGTGAAGGCGACCTCGTAGCGGCTGGCGAGGGTGTCGGGGTGATCGGGGCCGAGCAGATGGGCGCGTTCGGCGGCGACCGCGCGGTGCACCTCGCCGGCCTCCGCCCAGCGGCCGAGGCGTCCCAGGCTGAGGCCGGCGTTGTGCCGTCCGGCAAGGGCGGTGAGGGTCTGCGGGGAGGGGGCGGGAGGCCGGTCGGGGGCGGGGTCCTCGCTCCGTCCGTTCGCGGGCCGCGGAATCCATTCGCCGGTGAGGCCCGCCGAGGCGTCCGGAGGCGTGCTGCCGAGGCCGGCGCCGGTGGCCTTGTGGCCGGTGGTCATACCGCGGGTCCAGGACGGCAGCCGGGGCTCGCGGGAGGGGACCTGCTCGGGCGGCCGCAGCGCCGGCTGCGGGGTCACGACGGTCGGTACGTACGTCGGTGTGGCCCGGCCCAGGCCGATACGCCGACCCAACTCACGGGCGTCGTGCGGGCGTTGCTCGGGGAGCTTGGCCAGCAGGTCCAGGATGATCTTCTCGAGGTACTCGGGGAGCTCGGCCCGCCGGCTTCGCGGCGGGCGGGGCGGGGTGTCGCGGTGGCCGACGAGGATCGCCCAGGCGTCGTCGAGGTCGAACGGCGGTGCGCCGGTGGCGATCTCGTACAGCACGCAGCCCAGCGAGTACAGGTCGCTGCGCTGGTCGACCTCGCCGCCGCCGATCTGCTCCGGCGACATGTAGTGCGGGGTGCCCATGGCGATGCCGGTACCGGTCAGCCGTGAGGTGAAGCCGATGTCGTGGCCGAGGCGGGCGATGCCGAAGTCGCAGATCTTCACCGTGCCGTCGGTGAGCCGCATGATGTTGGCGGGTTTCAGATCGCGGTGCACGATGCCCTGCTGATGGGTGTAGGCAAGGGCGGAGGCGACCTGGTCGGCGATCTCGACCACGTCGCCCACCGGCAGCGGGTGGTGCTTGTTGTCCTCCAGGAGCTGCGAGAGGTTGCGGCCCTCCAGCAGTTCCATCACCAGGTAGAGGATGCCGTCGTACTCCCCGAAGTCGTGCACGACGGTGATCCCGCGATGCTGGAGGGCGGCGGCCACGCGGGCCTCGCGGCGAAAGCGTTCCCTGAGGACGCGGGTGAAGGACTGGTCGTGGTGCGGGCCGAGGGGCTTGAGGCACTTCACGGCGACATGACGGCCCAGCGACTCGTCGCGCGATCGCCACACCTCGCCCATGCCGCCACGCCCGATCAGGTCGAGCAGCCGGTACCGGCCCTGGATCAGCCTGCTGTCCCCCATCTGCTGCGATCGCCCCCGTAACTTTTCGTCCCGACCACCCCTGGCTCGTCCAGTATGGCGAGCTATCGTCCGAGTTTGTACGGTGCCGGGCGGGAGCCGGGGCCGAGCCGTGACATGGCGCGAAGGATGTGTTTGGGCGGGAGTTGCCAGCGCAGACGTGCGGGAATGCAGCGAAGCAGGTTGCCAGTGACACGGAGTTGCAGGGTGACGGTGTCGGGTTTCGGGGCGGGTCGGCCGTACAGTTCGTGGGCGTACGGCGGCAGGGCGGCGTACGCCAGTCGGGCCACGCGCCGCCACAGCACCTCGCGCGCGGGGACGAGCAGGGGGTGCGTCGGCGGGCGGAGCAGGAAGTCGTCCACTTCGCGTGCCCCGGGTCCGACGGCGAGTTCGGGCCGCACCTTCTCGAAGTAGGCGGCCATCTCCGCCTGATTGGCGGGTACGGCGTCGGGGTCGAGGCCCACCAGGCGGGCGCTCGCGCGCTGTTCGCCGATGTAGCGGTCGGCCTGCGCGTCGGTGAGCGGGAAGCCGGAGCGGCGCGCGACCTGGAGGTAGGAGTCGATCTCGGCGCAGTGCACCCACAGCAGTAGTTCCGGTTCGTCGACGCCATACCGCTCCCCCGTGTCCGGGTCGGTCGCCGACAGCATGGTGTGGATCTTCCGTACGCGGGCGCCGGCGCGTTCCGCGGCCTCCGTGGTGCCGTAGGTGATGGTGCCGACGAAGTTCGCTGTCCGCATCAGACGACCCCAGGCGTCCTTGCGGAAGTCGGAGTTCTGCATGACGCCGCGCACCGCGCGTGGATGCAGGGCCTGGAGGTAGAGCGCGCGGACTCCGGCGACCCACATCATCGGGTCGCCGTGCATCTGCCAGGTCACCGAGGAGGGTCCGAACAGCCCGGGGTCACCTGCTTGGATGTCCGTCACCACTGCAGGTGTGACCACAGACGCTAGGTGTCTCCGGAGCACTACGCTGACCTGCACTTTTGCCAACCACATTCAGCAGTATGGGGAGCTGTCTGCCGAGGATTCTTGGCACATCGGTACAGATTCGAAGGCCTCCCTGCCTGCACCGACGACGCCCCTTCCTCCTCCGGTTGCCTCCAATGGCCCATCCCCAACCACGACGTCACGTCGGCATCCTTCCCAGAGGGCCGCTGGATCACTCCCTCGAAAACGGGGCGGCGGTCTTCTATCTGCCGACGACGCTGCTCGGGTGAGCGTGTCGCGGAGGCCTCCGCTCTTCCCCGCTCAGATCACTGCCATATGGCGACTCACCTCCGGCCTACGCGCCCCCTGGTTGGACCGTCAGCCTTTGCTGGACTTGATCAGTGGGGGGCTCAGCACCTCGGGACATCTCCCTGAGACCGCCCAGCAAGGGTGCTGCGTGATGACCGTGGGAGGCGCACCCCTGGTATCCCGGTGCGATGAGGCGGCGTTACGAAGATCCAGAGGCCCTTAAGATGATCTTCGTAATTTCCATCGCACTCTTGGCATGTAAGGCGGAGACGTGGCTCCCCAGCCCCCGCTGCTCGATCACTCGCCAGTTGGCGCATCGAGCGCTACTGTCCCCTGGTCGGACACATCGACATTGCACGATCTCGCCCGAATGCATGCCATCTCAGCTGACGCCGTCAGTCAACTGGCCATGCCGTCGGACTGGACTGCCCGGTGGACTACGGCGTGGCGTTTCGGACGGACGCTCGTCGGTTGCACCGTCAGGAACCTGGGCGAGGTCTACGTGCTCTCAAGTGTTCCTGTGCGCCGCTTCACTTGGCGTACCGATCAGTGGCATCGCCCCGGCCTTGGATATCTGGTCAGTACCGACCGTCACCACGGTTTCGAGAGTTTCGAGGAGGAACTCCTCCTTCTGGCAGCTGACTTCTCAGGATCTCTTGTGGAGGCGCTGACTCAACCGTTCCGTCTGCGCTTCCAGAGCGTCAACGGCAGCGTCGAGCACATCCCGGACTATCTTCTGCTGACCGACGACACGCCGTGGCTCATCGATGTGCGGCCTTCAGCACGGATAGAACCTGAGGACGAGGTCAAGTTCGCCGCTGCGGCCGAGGTCGCCCTGGTTGCTGGGTGGAACTACGCGGTGGTTGCTGGTTGGCACGACCATGTAGTAGGCCTGATCGATACGCTGTCCGCCGGACGAAGGCACTTGACCGACCCACTGCGGCTACAGGAGCAGCTGCTTCTGGCGGCAGAAGACGGTCCACAGCCGTTCGGGACCCTGGTAAGGCGCTGCAGCCTGGAAGCCGTTGCCCGGGCTCATGCGATCCATCTGTTGTGGCATCGCCAATTGGGCCTGCAGATTTCTGGCCCTCTGACCGACGCGAGCACGATCCGCCTGTCCCTCTCTCGCCGCCCGGCGAGTGGGAGTTGGTGACAGTGACCGCTGCAGTTGCCTGGGACCTCTCGCCGGGAAACGAGTTCGTCGTGAACGGCGTGCCGTGGACAGTGGAGGCATTTCAACCCCAAGTCGGAAAGGTGGTGCTGGTCCGGCCCGAGCATGAGGCTTGGAAGACGTCGGTGCGGCAGTTGATGCACCATCCGAACATCAGGCCGTCGACACGAACGAGGAAGGAACCTTCCGGCCGCCAGCCGCGGGCGGCAGCCAAAGGGCGTTCTCGATCTGCCGCCGAGCAAGCGGCCACTCGTGATGTTGCGGGTGGACCATTTGCGGGAGGTGGAGACCGGGTTTCGCAGCGGTGATCCGCTGAACGCGCTCCCCGGAGAGCCGAAGCCGCAATACGATCCGAACTCCACCACGTTGACCGAGCGCCGTCATGCCAAGGTGCGGGAGCTGCGGCAGGACACGATACGCAACCCGGATCTGGCCGCCGCCCACTGCTTGGACAAGGTCAGCTACCGCACTCTGATCCGCTGGGATCTGGACCGCCGCCGCTTCGGGCCGGTGGGATGTGCGGACGACCGGTGGCTGCGGGAGGCGACCGGCCGTCAGATCTCAGCCGCGGTACGTGAGGCGATCTTTGCGGTACGCCACGAGACCCTGCACCGCTCCAAGCTGACAGCAAAAGACCGTGAACGGCTGATCCATCAGTACGTACGCGAGGAGTTCGGGAAGGACGAGCCGGTACCCAGTTACGAAACCCTCCGGGTCGTGTGGAAGGAGTGGTTCGGATCAACCGGAGCCCGTCAGCGCTATGCCGTTTCAGCTGCACGGGCTCAAGCGGTGGCGACAGGTAGGCACGTGGTGGTCAGTCGGCCCGGGCAAGTAGTGGCGCTCGACACGACGGTACTCCCGGTCAAAGTCCGTGAGCAGGTCTTTGGCGACCCGGTGTCAGTGCATCTGACGCTGGCTCTGGACGTATACACGCATTCGATCGTGGCTTTCCGACTCACGTTGGTCTCGGACACCTCAGTAGACGTCGCCATGATCTTGCGGGACGTCATGATGCCGCTGCCCATGCGCCCGGACTGGGGCGAGGAGATGGAGTGGGCCTATCCCGGGGTCCCCGGCAGCGTGATCGCGGAATTCACTGATGGCAAGGTCGCTGGGCTACCGTTCTTCGCCCCGGAGACCGTGACCACCGACCACGGCTCGGTGTACAAGAATCACCACCTGATCGAGGTTCAGCGGGTGATCGGCGCGACGATCCGGCCGAGTCGGGTGCTGCGGCCGACCGACAAGCAGGCGGTGGAGCGAGCCTTCGGCGCGATCCAGTCCCTGCTGTTCCGGATTCTTCCGGGCTACCAGGGCGTCGACAGCTCAGATCGCGGCATCGATCCGGAAAGTGACGCATGCATCACCGTGGCGGAGATGGAGCACTTGATTGCCACCTGGGTCGTCAGGATCTGGCAGAACCGCAGGTTCGGTTCCTACGCACCCAGTTGGGATCCTGCTGGTGATCACAGTCCGAATACCCTGTTCGCGGCGTCCATGGCCCAGGGCGGCTTTGCACTGCAGATCCCGCCGGCGGAGTTGTACTACCAACTGCTTCCTACTCATCGGGTGATGATTCACGGCCGACGCGGCGTAAAAATCAGAAATCTCTGGTACGACGGGGAGGCACTGAACGAGTGGCGTTTCCGTCCGTCTGGCCGGGGCGGGGCGGCGAAGAACAAGTACGTGTTCCACCGGGATCCACGTGATCCATGTTTCGTTTTCTTCCAAGATCCGCTCACTCATGAATGGCATCAGTTGCGTTGGGTGGGCCTTCCGGACGAGGGCCGAATGCCCGCGTTCAGTGACGCCCGTGTACGGCAGGTAATGCGCGAGCTGCGCAATCAGGGGCTGAAGCCGAAGTCCGACAAAGATCTGCTGCCCCTGTTGCTGGACTTGATCGGGAGCAATGTCCCCGTGGACCAATGGCCCACCCGTATGACCAAGGCCCAGCGAACCGAGCACGCCCGCGAAGAGGCCCAGGCCACAGCGGCGGCAGCCGACCGACCGAAGCCCTCCCCTGCCCCTGCCTGCGCCGACGAGGTGGCACCGTTTGTGCCACGCCAAGGCGGTGAGGTCGACAATGTCGTCACGTTGCGATGGCGTGAGCGGGCCGAGCAGGGCCGGGCTGCGATCGACGGCGAGCGCCGACGCCGACGGGAGGCAGTCTCCGAGGAACCGGCTGCGACGTCCACCCTTGGCCAGCGGTTGCGGGGGCGCAGCCTGATGGACCTGCTCGACGATGAGGACGAATCCGCCGCTGAGCCTGGAGGCCAGCCGTGAGCGAGCCCACCAAGCCGCCCGCCCGGGCCGTCACTTCGTTCCTGCCTGGGCCGCCGATCGACCGGACCCGGGTGGAGGGCTGGCACCGGTGGGTCCGTACCCGCGAGCTTTTCGTGCCGGCACCCATACTGAGCACGGAGCAATATCTGCAGTTGACGCCCCGCCGACGGCGAATTCACGACCTGCACCGTCTGGCCACCCACAGCAGCCTGCCAGTGCAGTCCACCCCAATGGGCGATGCCGTGGCGTGGCTGGTGAAAGCACGGATCGAGGACGGCGCCTACAGCCACAAGGCCGGAATCCGGACCGGGGTCATGGTCAACGGGGGTGGCGCCCAGGGAAAGACCGAAACGGTCTGCGCGGCGATCGCGGCCTTCGAGGAAGAATGGCTGGAGGTGAACGAGTACATGAATCCGGAGGCCATGGCCGGCACCAGGGATCTCCTCGCTCCTGTTGCGTATGTGCGCTGCCCGGTCAAGGCAACCCCCGTCTCCACCTGCCAGCGCATCCTCGACTTCTACGGCGAGGATTACAAGAACATGCGCCAGGAAGACTTGATCCGGACGGTGAACGCCGCCATCGCCGCGCACGCCACCAAGGCACTCGTGATCGACGACATCACGCGACTCAAACTGCATCGCGAGAGCGACCAGGACGTCTTGGACCTTCTCTTGGAGGTGATGAGCATGTCCGTCACCCTCATTCTGGTGGGTGTCGGTATCCCCACTTCCGGACTATTGCGCCGCGGCAGCTTCGATCCGGTTGCCAAGCAGTGGGTCATTCCTCCAGTGAAAGACCGCGGGCGCAGCCCAAATCCGGACGCTGCGACCCAGCATGAGCGGCGCTTCGAAATGGTCAATTTGCAGCCGTTCGACTACGACACTCCCGGGCAAATCAAGGCCTGGGTCGACCACCTGGCGGCGCTCGAGAAGAGCTTGCGGCTCCTGCACGACACCGAGGGCATGCTCACATCCGGATCCATGCCTGAGTATCTGTTCCAGCGAACGAATGGGGTCGTCGGGCTCCTGGAGAAGCTGGTGCAGCGAGGCTGCCGAGTCGCGATCGAGGACGGCAGCGAGCGGCTGAGCAAAGAGCTACTCAACCGCTGTGCCGTCCTCCCGACCGATTTGCCCGACCTGGACGCCGATTCCGGTGAACAGCCACTGATCCCGCCGGTCGAGTCTCGGCCCCGGAAGAAGCCGAAGGGCAGGAACACCGTGTTCGACGACTCGGGACCGGCAGCGGAGTCCGCCGGATGATCCAACCGACTCTTCGTCCGCTTGCACGCAGCCTCGATCCGCTGCCCGGTGAATCTTTGGCCGGTTTCGTCCTGCGCCTGTCCTATCGAATGGGATGCACCCCTCACCGCGTGGCAACCCTGTGTGGCCTGACCTGCCGAAGCGACAGCATCCCCCAGGACCAACTTCGCGGACTGAACCCGGAAACCGCCGAACAACTGGCCCGGGCCGCGCACCTGACCATGTCCGAGGTTCAGGCCCTGACCTTGCAGGATCTCGCCACAACCTACACACCGCTTGCCAAGCTTCGTGCCGGCAAGGCAGACGTCGGATCCAAGTCCCACATCAACTGGGCCACGAATCCCGACAGCCGTTACTGCCCCCACTGCCTGCGAGGGGACGGCAGTCCCGTGCAGCAGGCCTTCGGCGGTGCCTGGCAACTGCGCTGGCATCTGCCCGTCACGTTCGCCTGCACGCAGCACTTGTGCCTCCTCGAAAACACCTGTCCCCGATGCACTCAGCCGCTCAGCGGACGCGTTATCCGGCGATACAGCCTTGTCCAGATTCCCCACGTCTCCGGACTACACCCGAGCCAGTGCCGCAACCGGGCTCCCAGACCACTGCCCAAACCGCGGGCCCGCGCCGTGCCGTGCGGCGCACGGCTGGACGCCCCGCGAGACGTTGCCGCCGCGCTGTCGCCACTGGACATGCAGCGCATCCTTGACCTCCAGCACAACCTGAACCTGCGGCTGGATCCAGGTCAACTGGTGCGTACTGCCGACAGAAGGACACCGCACACCTACTTTCCCGACCTGATCACGACCGCGCGCCTGATCACGCTGAGCTGGCCGAAGGGCGCCTCGTTCCTCCCCTCCACAGCACTGGCGGACCTCGTGGACGAGTACGCCACACCCTATCTGCACAATCCGTCTCAACGCGGACTTCAGATCCGGCGTAGCGCACCCCGCAGAACGGCCGAAACCTCGGCCCTTCTGCTCGCAGCCGCGACTGCGCTCGGCGATCGGGCTCTTGTCCCTCTGCGTGAGCGTATCGAGCCCCTCGCTCGCGAGGCGTACCGCCGGTCGGCCTCCATCGGCGACAAGCTCTTCAAGGACAGCAACGTCTCGGCTATCTTGCTGCGCGCCACCGCACAGCGCGTCTACGGATTCCAGAAGCGCTCCATATTGCGTGTCGCCCCGAATTTCTACCGTTTCAGCACTGCCGAAATCCCTCCTCTCCTCCCAAGGGAATGGTTCGACGCGTACTTCCAGCCTCTCGTGCATCGCCTGCCGAAGATGACCACGCTCTTGGAGCGCCATCTGCGTTGGGCTGCCTCATTGAGGCTCGCCGAGTTGGTCTGTGATCAGACATGGCCAGCGTGCGCGGAGGCTCTGGGGATCCCTCAGAATAGCGCTCGCCGGACGATGAATGTGCTGGGTAAGCAGCTGACAACTCCTGGCCTCTGGCCTGTATTTGAGGACGCGGTCGACCTGGTTGCACATCAACTGCATGAACAGGACCGCCGAGTCAACTACGCCCACCGCCGCCGTTCCACAGCCGACTGGTGTCTTTCGCTCGCAGATTGGAAAGCATTGTGCGAGGGAATACCCGGTCTTGAGCAGCGCCAGGCAACGGGGGACCCCCGAGTCGGCGAGGCCGTCGTTTGGTGCATGGTCAACCAGGCCAGCTACCTTCACAGCCCGACGGTGACCCATCGCCGCTCCGCTTCGTACTCTCCTCGCCGACTGAGCTTTTTCAGCGGTGCCTCTCCAGGGTGAGGATGGCGGCTGCGATTGACGACAGTCGGTTCGGGCTGCACCGGGCTTTGCGGAAGATCCG
>NZ_JBIAWS010000018.1:0-220691 GCF_042896045.1 Streptomyces sp. NPDC001351
GCCCGGTTACATTCCGAACCCGGAAGCTAAGCCTTACAGCGCCGATGGTACTGCAGGGGGGACCCTGTGGGAGAGTAGGACGCCGCCGAACAATTATTCAAAGGGTTGGATCCTGAACTTCGGTTCGGGGTCCAACCCTTTTTTGTTCTCGGTCACTTGAAGTTCACGTTGCGCAACAACCATCCGAAGCATGGGTACTGCTGCAATGCTCAGGGCCGCCGGCGTCGGAGTCGGTGACGAGGTTGTCGTGCCGGCCTTCGGTAACTCCGAGGTCGCCGGGGCCGTCGCCTTCGCCGGCGCGCTGCCGGTGTTCGCCGACATAGATCCGCTGACGTACTGCCTCGACCCGGGCTCTGTCGAAGCAGCCATAACTCCGCGGACAGCGGCGGTCGTTGTCGTCCACCGCTTCGGCCGGCCGGCCGACATCGCGCGGCTGCACGGTGTGGGGCAGCGGCATGGGCTTCTGGTGCTGGAGCAGGGAGAGTCCGAGGTTCCGTACGACGAGGTCGCTCAGCGGAGGGAGCGGGCCGCGTATCTCGATGCCAAGTTGAGGGGTGTGCGGACGCCCGACGGTGGTGACGGGCACACCTATCAGCAGTACGTCGTGCGGGTGCCGGGCAATGGGCGGCCGGATCGGGATGCCTTCGCTCGGGCCGTGCGGGCCAGGGGAGTTGAGTGCCGGGTGCCGGTGAAGACGCCTGTGCACCGGCTGCCGGAATTCCGGCGGTGCGTGTCGCTGCCGGAGACCGAGCGGGCCGCCGACGAGACCCTTGCGCTTCCTGTGGACGCCGCGTTGACCAAGCGGGACATGCAGCGGATCGTGGGCGCGTGCAATGCGCTGGGCGGATTGCTTCAGCCTGCTTTCTGAGCGGGCGGGCGGCACTGCACCACACGGTTGGGAGCACGTGTCTGTTCGGGGTATGATCTATTCCGTTGCCGCGGGGAAAACTCCTCAGGGTGACAGGCCCCTATAGCTCAGTCGGCAGAGCGTCTCCATGGTAAGGAGAAGGTCAACGGTTCGATTCCGTTTGGGGGCTCCAGACGAAAGGCCCCGCCCAATTGGGCGGGGCCTTTTCCGTGTTCGCAGGTCTTTCAGTCCTTGTGGAGGCCCGGGACCCGCATGGCCAGGATTGCCATGTCGTCGGACGGTGCGTCGGAGGCAAAGCGTTCCACGGCGCGCATGATGCGGGCGGCAACCGCGCCGGCCGTCAGGCCCGTGCAGGTGGTCAGGACGTCGGTGAGACCGTCGTCGCCGAGCATGCGGGTGCCCTCACGGCGCTCGGTGACCCCGTCCGTGACGCAGAGAAGGACATCACCAGGGTCGAGGGTGACCGTCTGCTCGTAGAGTTCCAGGTCCTCCATGACGCCAAGGAGCGGCTGTGGTTCGGCGGCCGGTTCGACCGTGCCGTCCTGGCGCAGACGGAGCGGGAGGGGGTGGCCGGCGCAGACCACCTTCAGTTCGGCGCTGCCGTCCTCCTGGGGCCGTAGCTCGCCGTAGAGGAGGGTCAGGAAGCGGCTGCGGGCGCCCTCGTCGAGAATGGCCGAGTTCAGTCGTTCCAGGACGGCCGGGCCGCTGAGGCCCTCGCGGGCCAGGAGACGGAGCGCGTGCCGGGCGAGGCCGGTCACGGCCGCCGCGTTGGGGCCCGTACCGCAGACGTCGCCGATGGCGAAGCCGTAGGCGCCGTCGCTGATCGGGAAGAGGTCGTAGAAGTCGCCCCCGACCTCGTTGCCCTCGCCGGCCGCGCGGTAGATGACCTCGACCTCCACGCCGTCGATCTCCGGGAGTTCCGGGGGCAGGAGGCTGCGCTGGAGGGACTGGCTGATGGCCGTGCGCTCCGAGTACAGGCGGGCGTTGTCGAGGGCCAGGGCGGCCCGTCGGCTCAGGTCCTCGGCCAGTTCCAGGATTTCCTGGCGGAAGTGTTCGTCAGTGGGCTTGCCGAGGGTCAGCATGCCGATGACTCGGTTGCGCGCCACCAGGGGGAGTACGACGGTTTCGCCGCCGACCGCGGAGGCCGTGGCGAGCGTGGGGCCGATGCCCGAGGACATCTGGTGGGTCGGGCCGCCGCTCAGGCCCAGGCTGCGCATGGAGCTGCGCAGGGCCGCCTGGTGGGCGACCTCGCCGGGGGCCGACCAGACTCGGGCGCCGGGCGTGGGTACCGGGTCGGGCGGCGGGACCTTCGACAGCAGCGACTTGATGCCGTCGATGAGTTCCTCGTCCTCGTGCAGGACATACGACAGATACGGCTCGGAGGCCTGGTCGGCGATCGTGTAGACGGCGCACCAGGTGGCGAGGGTGGGGACCGTCATCTGGGCCATGAGGGCGAGGGTCTGGTCGCGGTCCAGGGTGCCTGCCAGGAGGTCGGAGGCTTCGACCAGGAAGCTGAGCGAGCCTCGGCGCAGGCGTTCCAGCTCGCCGAGGCGGGCCGACTCGACGGCCAACGCGATGCGGTCGGCGGCGAATTGGAGGCGCAGGGCCTCTTCGTTCGAGTATCTGCCGGGGCTCTCGGCCGCCACGCCGAGGGAGCCGGTGAGGCGGCCCTCGACCTTCAGGGGGACCGTGACGACCGAGCGCATGCCGGTGCCGCTGAGGAGCGGGACGGCGCCGGGTACGGCCGTGAGGTCGTCGTGGACGGCCGGCATGCGGGCCGAGCCGTAGCGGCCGGGGCCGGCCTCGACGGGCACACGCGCGAAGCGCTGGCGGGCGGAGGGCAGGCCGGTGGAGGCGCGGACCTCCAGCTCCGTCTCGTCGTCGGTCGCCAGGAGCAGGAAGGCGGAGTCGGCGTCGAGCATGTCGCGGGCGCGTTCCACCGTGCGCTGGAGGAGGCCGTCGAGGTCGTCCGGGGCCGGAGAGCCGATGAAGACCTCGAAGGGGTCCGTGCTCTGGCCGTCGGCGGCGGGTGCCGTGTCGGAGGCCGGGATACGCAGCGGGGTCTGCAGGACGGCCCGTTCGTGGTCCCGGACGAGGAGACAGACGGTGGACGGCTCGCCGCCCGTGTCGCGTACGCGGAGGTGGGAGGCGTACACGGGGATGACGCGGCCGTTGGCGCCCCTTATGCCGTAGCTGCCCTCCCAGCGGGAGAGCTGGAGGGCCTCGGCGATGCCGGTGCTGGTGCCCGGGGTGTGCGGCCAGGCGGCGAGATCGGTAAGGGGCTTTCCGATCACCTGTTCGGCGGGGTAACCGAAGAGTTCCTCCGCGTCCTCGTTCCACGAAGTGATGGAACCGCTGCGGTCGATCTGGACGACTGCGACGCGGACCCGGCCGTCGGCGAGGGGGAGGAGGTCGGCGGGGAGGGACGGGCCGGCGGCGCGGGTGCCCACGGCGCGCTCGGGCAGGTCGAGCTGGAACCAGACCTGTTTGTGGGTGGGCGTGTACTCGACACCCCAGCGGCCTGCGAGTGCGGCGCACAGCTGGAGTCCCCGGCCGCCTTCGCGGTCCGGGCTCCCCATGTTGACGGGGTGACCCTGGAGGGGGATCTCGCGCTCCGGGTACCTGTCGGCCACCTCGATCCGTACGCCTTCGTCGCTGCGCAGACACAGGACGTCGGCGGAGGTGCCCGCGTGGACGACGGCGTTGGTGACCAGCTCGCTGGTCAGGACCACGGCGTCGTCGACGATGTCGGCGAAGCCCCAGCCCTGGAGGGTGTCGCGGACGAAGGAGCGGGCGGTCGCTACCGATCGTCCGACGGGCTCGAAGCTGGCGGCCGCGCGCGCGGTGATCACAGAACTCCTCGGCCGGTTGTCGACGGGCAGGGCTGCCTGGCCGACCGGCTCGTGCCGCTGATGCGGCAGACCGCCCGTCGGCCGGGGGTCCGGGGGCTGTCCCCCCGGGATCAGTCCGGTGGTCATGTGTGCGGCCGCCCCTCCGATGCCCGCTCGTTCTCGTGCCACCGCCCAGGCCGGACGGACCGGCGCGGCTGGACAGCCGCATGCAAGGTTACTTACCTTCGACGGCCATGCGGATGCCGGTCTGCAGTGTTTCCGCCCAGACGGTGTGCGGACGATGTGCGAAGCTGCCGAACTGTTATGGCCGGGTTCAAGCAGGGTGAAACACTGGGCAAGCTTCTTGTGAAGGTCCGAGCAGGTCGAGTGACTTCCGCGTGCAGCGGGCAGCAGCCCGTGGTGCGGCCTGGTACATCGGGCAGAAACAGGCAGCAGTAACTGGTACGTCGAGCGGTAGTACCGGAGCACAGCAGTAACGGTCGACCCCTGCGGGAGGGACACAGTGGAGTCTGGCGCAGCGACGCGGGGCACTAAGACGCGCGCGAAAGGCGGACAGTCCCTGAACAACCAGCGCAAACCGCGCGGCGGGACGACCGCAGTGGACACGGCGTCCCTGAACCGGCTGCTGGCGGCTCTCGTGGCGATGCGCGACGGGAACTTCCGCAAGCGGCTCACGGTGTCCGGAGACGGCGTGATGTCGGAGATCGCGGCGGTCTTCAACGAGGTGGCCGACCGGAATCTCCATCTGACGGGTGAGCTGTCGCGGGTACGGCGCATGGTGGGCCGTGAGGGCAAGCTCACCGAACGGCTGGAGACGGGCGCCTACGAGGGCTCCTGGGTGGCCGCCATCGAGGCGTCCAACGCGCTCGTGGACGACCTCGTGCGGCCCGTCTCCGAGGTCGGCCGGGTGCTGTCCGCGGTCGCGGAGGGCGATCTCTCGCCCCGTATGGAGCTGCGGACGCAGGCGCCGGACGGGACCGGCCACCCGCTGCGTGGGGAGTTCCTCAAGGTCGGGCGGACTGTAAACAACCTTGTCGATCAGCTGTCGACCTTCACCGACGAGGTCACGCGTGTGGCCAGCGAGGTGGGCACCGAGGGCAAGCTGGGCGGGCAGGCACGCGTGCGTGGCATGTCGGGTTCGTGGAAGGACCTCACGGACTCCGTCAACACGATGGCGTACCGGCTGACGGCCCAGGTGCGGGACATCGCCCTGGTGACGACCGCGGTGGCCAAGGGCGATCTGTCGCGGAAGGTCACCGTCCATGTCGCCGGCGAGATGCTGGAGCTGAAGAACACCGTCAACACGATGGTGGACCAGCTGTCGTCCTTCTCCTCCGAGGTGACGCGAGTCGCGCGCGAGGTGGGCACCGAGGGCGAGCTCGGCGGGCAGGCGCAGGTACCGGGCGTGGCCGGCGTGTGGAAGGACCTCACCGATTCGGTGAACCTGATGGCCGGCAACCTGACGGCCCAGGTGCGCGGGATCGCCCAGGTCACCACGGCGGTCGCCAACGGTGATCTCTCGCAGAAGGTCACCGTCTCCGCGCGAGGCGAGGTCGCGCAGCTCGCGGACACGATCAACCAGATGACGGAGACGCTGCGGATCTTCGCGGACGAGGTCACGCGTGTGGCCAACGAGGTCGGTGCCGCGGGACAGCTCGGCGGCCAGGCGAACGTGCCGGGCGCGGCGGGTACGTGGAAGGACCTGACGGACTCCGTCAACACGGTGTTCCGGAATCTGACCATTCAGGTGAGGGACATCGCGGCCGTCACCACTGCGGTGGCCAATGGTGACCTCTCCCAGAAGGTCACCGTCGACGTGGCCGGCGAGATGCTGGAGCTGAAGAACACCGTCAACGGCATGGTGGATCAGCTGTCGTCCTTCGGTTCCGAGGTCACGCGCGTGGCGCGCGAGGTCGGTGTCGAGGGTGAGCTGGGCGGGCAGGCGCAGGTACCGGGCGCGGCCGGCACCTGGAAGGACCTGACCGACTCGGTCAACACCGCGTTCCGCAACCTCACCGGGCAGGTGCGCAACATCGCCCAGGTGACGACGGCGGTCGCCAACGGCGATCTGTCGCAGAAGGTCACCGTGGACGTCTCCGGCGAGATGCTCCAGCTGAAGAACACTGTGAACACGATGGTGGACCAGCTGTCCTCCTTCGCCGACCAGGTGACGCGGATGGCCCGGGACGTGGGCACGGAGGGGCGACTGGGCGGTCAGGCGGTCGTACCGGGTGTGGCCGGTACCTGGAAGGAGCTCACCGACTCCGTCAACGGCATGGCCGGGAACCTTACGGCCCAGGTGCGCAACATCGCCCAGGTGACCACCGCGGTCGCCCAGGGCGACCTGTCCCAGAAGATCGACGTCGACGCGCGCGGCGAGATCCTGGAGCTGAAGAACACCATCAACACGATGGTCGACCAGCTCTCCGGGTTCGCCGACCAGGTGACCCGGGTCGCCCGCGAGGTGGGCACGGAGGGCCGCCTCGGCGGTCAGGCGCAGGTGCCCGGCGTCGCCGGCGTGTGGCGGGACCTGACCGACTCCGTGAACGGAATGGCAGGAAACCTTACGGCCCAGGTGCGCAACATCGCGCAGGTCGCCACTGCGGTCGCCCGTGGTGACCTCTCCCAGAAGATCACCGTGGACGCGCGCGGGGAGATCCTGGAGCTCAAGAACACCCTGAATACGATGGTGGACCAGCTGTCGTCGTTCGCGGAGGAGGTCACCAGGGTCGCCCGCGAGGTGGGCACGGAGGGGCAGCTCGGCGGTCAGGCCGAGGTGCAGGGTGTCTCCGGCACCTGGAAGGACCTCACGCAGTCCGTGAACTTCATGGCGAACAACCTGACCATCCAGGTGCGCAACATCGCCGAGGTCACGACCGCGGTCGCCAAGGGCGACCTGTCCAAGAAGATCACTGTTGACGCGAAGGGCGAGATTCTCGAGCTTGTCACGACGGTCAACACGATGGTCGACCAGCTGTCCAGCTTCGCCGAGCAGGTGACCCGGGTGGCCCGCGAGGTGGGCACCGAGGGCATCCTGGGCGGCCAGGCGCACGTGCCGGGCGTCACGGGCATCTGGAAGGACCTCAGCGGCAACGTGAACCTGATGGCCAAGAACCTGACCATGCAGGTGCGGAACATTTCCCAGGTCGCGGCGGCCGTCGCCAATGGCGACCTGACGCGGACGGTGACGATCGAGGCGCGCGGCGAGGTCCAGCAGCTCGCCGACACCTTCAACACCATGGTGAAGACGCTGAGTTCGTTCGCCGACCAGGTCACCAAGGTGGCCCGCGAGGTGGGCACGGACGGCATCCTCGGTGGCCAGGCGCACGTGCCGGGTGTGGCGGGCACGTGGAAGGACCTCACCGACTCCGTGAACGGCATGGCGTCCAACCTGACGGGCCAGGTGCGCAACATCGCCATGGTCACCACCGCCATCGCCAAGGGTGACCTGACCAAGAAGATCGACATTGACGCCCGCGGCGAGATCCTCGAGCTCAAGACGACGATCAACACCATGGTCGACCAGCTGTCGTCCTTCGCCGAGGAGGTCACCCGAGTGGCCCGTGAGGTGGGCACGGAAGGACAGCTCGGCGGTCAGGCACGCGTGCGTGACGTCGACGGCACCTGGCGCGACCTCACCGAGTCCGTGAACGAAATGGCAGGAAACCTTACCCGTCAGGTGCGCGCCATCGCGCGCGTGGCGACCGCGGTGACCCGCGGTGACCTGAACCTGAAGATCGACGTGGATGCGTCCGGCGAGATCCAGGAGCTTCAGGACTACATCAACAAGATGATCGCCAACCTGCGCGACACCACGATCGCCAACAAGGAGCAGGACTGGCTGAAGGGCAACCTCGCCCGTATCTCCGCGCTGATGCAGGGCCGGCGCGATCTGCAGGACGTGGCCTCTTTGATCATGAGCGAGCTGACGCCCGTGGTCTCGGCACAGCACGGCGCGTTCTTCGTGGCGATGCCGCTGATGGACGGCAAGGACCTGAACGCCGAGAGCGAGGACGCGTACGAACTGCGCATGCTGGGGTCGTACGGCTACTCGATGGGCTCCATGCCGACGTCGTTCCGTCCGGGCGAGGCGCTCATCGGGACGGCCGCCGAGGAGAAGCGCACGATCCTGGTGGAGAACGCGCCCAGTGGCTATCTGAAGATCTCCTCCGGCCTCGGCGAGGCGCCGCCCGCACAGGTGATCGTCCTTCCGGTGCTGTTCGAGGGCAAGGTGCTCGGTGTCATCGAGCTGGCTTCCTTCAATCCCTTCACGCAGATCCAGAAGGACTTCCTCAACCAGATCGCCGAGATGATCGCCACCAGCGTCAACACGATCTCCGTCAACACCAAGACGGAGCAGCTGCTGAAGCAGTCGCAGGAGCTGACCGAGCAACTGCGTGAGCGCTCAGCCGAGTTGGAGAACCGGCAGAAGGCCCTCCAGGCGTCCAACGCCGAACTGGAGGAGAAGGCCGAGCTGCTGGCCCAGCAGAACCGCGACATCGAGGTCAAGAACACCGAGATCGAGGAGGCGCGGCAGGTCCTGGAGGAGCGCGCCGAGCAACTCGCGGTGTCGATGCGGTACAAGAGCGAGTTCCTCGCCAACATGTCGCACGAGCTGCGCACCCCGCTCAACTCGCTGCTGATCCTGGCCAAGTTGCTCGCCGACAACGCGGACTCCAACCTCACCCCGAAGCAGGTCGAGTTCGCCGAGACCATCCACGGCGCGGGATCCGACCTGCTGCAGCTGATCAATGACATCCTCGACCTGTCGAAGGTCGAGGCGGGCAAGATGGACGTCTCCCCGACGCGTATCGCGCTCGTCCAGCTCGTCGACTACGTGGAGGCCACCTTCCGGCCGCTGACCGCGGAGAAGGGCCTCGACCTGTCCGTACGGGTGTCGCCTGAGCTGCCCGCCACGCTGCACACCGACGAACAGCGGCTGCTGCAGGTGCTGCGGAACCTGCTGTCCAACGCGGTGAAGTTCACCGACTCCGGGGCCGTGGAGCTGGTGATCCGGCCGGCCGGCCGGGAAGTGCCGGCGGCGATCCGGGAGCAGCTGCTGGAGGCCGGGTCGATGAGCGACCCGGACGCGGACCTGATCGCGTTCTCGGTGACCGACACCGGTATCGGTATCGCCGCCAGCAAGATGCGCGTGATCTTCGAGGCGTTCAAGCAGGCGGACGGCACGACGAGCCGCAAGTACGGCGGCACCGGCCTGGGGCTGTCGATCTCGCGGGAGATCGCGCAACTGCTCGGCGGTGAGATCCACGCGCAGAGCGAGCCGGGACGCGGTTCGACGTTCACGCTGTATTTGCCGCTGCACCCCAGCGAACTGCCGCCGCAGGGCTACCAGCAGGCCCTGCCCTCCTTGAACGCCGGCGACCTGGTGTCCGCCTCGGACCTCGCTCATCTGTCCGAGGTGGAGATCGACACACCGGCCGAGGTGAAGTCGTACCGGGAGACGCAGAACGGCGCCGCCGCGCTCTTCAGGCGCCGCCGCAGGCACGGCCTCGACGCCGACCAGCGTCTGGCGTCCCAGGAGCAGTGGTCGGCCGCCGAGCAGGACGCGGCGCCGCAGGTGCACCACGGCATCCGGTTCGGCGGCCAGAAGGTGCTGATCGTCGACGACGACATCCGCAACGTGTTCGCTTTGACCAGCGTGCTCGAGCAGCACGGGCTGTCCGTGCTGTACGCCGAGAACGGCCGCGAGGGCATCGAGGTCCTGGAACAGCACGACGACGTCGCGGTCGTCCTGATGGACATCATGATGCCCGAGATGGACGGCTATGCGACGACGACGGCGATCCGCAGGATGCCGCAGTTCGCGGGCCTGCCGATCATCGCGCTGACCGCGAAGGCGATGAAGGGCGACCGGGAGAAGGCGATCGAGTCGGGTGCCTCCGACTACGTGACGAAGCCGGTCGATCCCGATCACCTGCTGTCGGTGATGGAGCAGTGGATGCGGGGGGAGTGACGGGAACCATCGATGTTCACGCGGAGTTGCTGACTCAGTGTGGCCGAGTCCGTGTAGAAGTACGGGATTCGGGGAACCTTCTGGTCTCCCGCTACGTTTCTGCTACGTGCACAGTGACATCACGGTGACAGGGTGTGGCGACAGGCGGGGTGCGGCTACGATGACCGGCACAAGGACGGGCGGCGAAAGGGAGTCGTCCCCAGGGGCGGCGCCCGGTGCACATCCGGGGCGAGGAGGGCGGGCCATGGTGCAGAAGGCCAAGATCCTCCTGGTCGATGACCGGCCGGAGAATCTGCTTGCGCTGGAGGCCATCCTCTCTGCGCTCGATCAGACACTGGTGCGGGCATCGTCCGGGGAGGAAGCGCTCAAAGCACTGCTCACGGACGACTTCGCGGTCATTCTGCTGGACGTCCAGATGCCGGGAATGGACGGTTTCGAGACAGCCGCGCACATCAAGCGGCGAGAGCGGACCCGGGACATCCCGATCATCTTTCTCACGGCGATCAACCACGGCCCGCACCACACCTTCCGTGGGTATGCGGCGGGGGCGGTGGACTACATCTCCAAGCCGTTCGACCCGTGGGTGCTGCGCGCGAAGGTCTCGGTCTTCGTCGAGCTGTATATGAAGAACTGCCAGCTGCGGGAGCAGGCGGCGCTGCTGCGGCTCCAGTTGGAGGGCGGCGGAGGCAAGACCGCGGCCGGCGAGGCCAAGGAGCCCGCCAGCCTGCTTGCCGAGCTGTCGGCGCGGCTCGCGGCGGTCGAGGAGCAGGCCGAGGCGCTGTCGAAGCAGCTCGACGACGAGTCGGCGGATGCGGCGGCCGTGGCGACCGCGGCCCATCTCGAACGCAAACTCACGGGATTGCGGCGGGCGCTGGACGCCTTGGAACCGGGCGCCGGCAGCGCGTCCTCGGTGTCCTCGCAGAACTGACTTCTGGGCGCGGAGCAGTTGTCCATGAGGACGCGTCAGTTCCGCGCCCGCTTCAGGGCGACACGAACGGGTGAAGCAGTGGGCACACGTGTCCGCTGTCGCCTCCACCGGTAACCTCACCTCTATGGCCTCACGTCCCTCCGCTGCCAAGAAGCAGCCCGCGAAGAAGGCGGCGGCTCCGGCGAAGAAGGCCGCTGCGAAAAAGGCCCCGGCGAGGAAGGCCCCGGCCAAGAAAGCCGCGGCGAAGAAGTCGGCGCCACCGCCGAAGCCTGCGCCGAACCCGACCGGGGGCATCTACAAGCTCGTCCGCGCCCTCTGGCTCGGCGTCGCGCACGCCGTCGGTGCCGTCTTCCGCGGCATAGGGAACGGCGCCAAGAACCTCGACCCGGCCCACCGCAAGGACGGCGTCGCCCTGCTGCTGCTTGCCATCGCGCTCATTGTGGCTGCCGGCACCTGGGCCGATCTGCGCGGGCCCGTGGGCGACCTCGTCGAGATCCTGGTGACCGGCTCCTTCGGCCGCCTCGACCTGCTCGTGCCGATACTGCTCGCGGTGATCGCCGTGCGCTTCATCCGGCATCCCGAGCAGCCCGAGGCCAACGGCCGCATCGTGATCGGCCTGTCCGCGCTCGTCATCGGTGTGCTCGGCCAGGTCCACATCGCCTGTGGGGCGCCCGCCCGCAGTGACGGCATGCAGGCGATAAGGGACGCCGGCGGCCTCATCGGCTGGGCGGCGGCGACCCCGCTGACGTACACGATGGGCGACGTCCTCGCCGTACCGCTGCTCGTGCTGCTGACGGTCTTCGGGCTGCTCGTCGTCACGGCCACTCCCGTCAACGCCATTCCGCAGCGGCTGCGGCTGCTCGGGGTGAAACTCGGCGTCCTCCACGATCCGGAGGAGGACGAGTTCACCGACGACGATGAGCGTTACGACGACCAGTGGCGCGAGGCGCTGCCCGCGCGCACACGCAGGCGTGGTCCGGCCCCCGAGTCGTACGACCCCGACAGCGCGGAGCAGGAGGCCCTCTCGCGGCGTCGTGGCCGCCCGCGCAGGTCGGCGGTGCCGCAGCCCGACATGCAGCGCCCCATGGACGCCGTGGACGTCGCGGCGGCTGCGGCCGCCGCGCTCGACGGCGCCGTCCTGCACGGTATGCCGCCCTCGCCGATCGTCGCCGACCTCACCCAGGGGGTGAGCGTCGGGGACCGCGAGGAGAGCACACCGACCCCCACACCGACACCGAAGGCCGTGCCGGCCGCGCGCCCCAAGCAGGAGAAGCTGAAGGTCGAGGTCGCGGACCTCACCAAGCCCGCCCCCGAGGCGCCCAGCGACCTGCCCGCCCGCGCCGAGCAGCTTCAGCTCTCCGGCGACATCACCTACTCCCTGCCCTCGCTCGACCTCCTCACGCGCGGCGGCCCCGGCAAGGCGCGCAGCGCGGCCAACGACGCGGTGGTCGCGTCACTCACCAACGTCTTCACCGAGTTCAAGGTCGACGCCGCCGTCACCGGCTTCACCCGCGGGCCGACGGTCACGCGCTACGAGGTCGAGCTCGGCCCCGCGGTGAAGGTCGAGCGGATCACCGCGCTGACGAAGAACATCGCGTACGCCGTCGCCAGTCCGGACGTGCGGATCATCAGCCCGATCCCCGGCAAGTCCGCGGTCGGCATCGAAATCCCGAACACCGACCGCGAGATGGTCAACCTCGGGGACGTGCTGCGCCTGGCGGCGGCGGCCGAGGACGACCATCCGATGCTGGTCGCGCTCGGCAAGGACGTCGAGGGCGGCTATGTGATGGCCAACCTCGCGAAGATGCCGCACGTCCTCGTGGCCGGAGCCACCGGTTCCGGTAAATCGTCGTGCATTAACTGCCTGATCACGTCCGTCATGGTCCGCGCGACTCCCGAGGACGTCCGTATGGTCCTCGTCGACCCCAAGCGGGTCGAGCTGACCGCCTACGAGGGCATCCCGCACCTGATCACGCCGATCATCACCAACCCGAAGCGGGCCGCCGAGGCGCTCCAGTGGGTCGTACGGGAGATGGACCTCAGGTACGACGACCTGGCCGCGTTCGGGTTCCGGCACATCGACGACTTCAACGAGGCCATCCGCAACGGCAAGGTGAAGCTGCCCGAGGGCAGCGAGCGGGAGCTGCAGCCGTACCCGTATCTGCTGGTGATCGTCGACGAGCTCGCCGACCTGATGATGGTCGCCCCGCGGGATGTCGAGGACGCGATCGTGCGCATCACGCAGCTCGCGCGCGCGGCGGGCATCCACCTGGTGCTCGCCACGCAGCGGCCCTCCGTCGACGTCGTCACGGGTCTGATCAAGGCGAACGTGCCCTCGCGGCTCGCGTTCGCCACCTCCTCGCTCGCCGACAGCCGCGTCATCCTCGACCAGCCCGGTGCCGAGAAGCTGATCGGCAAGGGCGACGGGCTGTTCCTGCCGATGGGGGCCAGCAAACCGACCCGTATGCAGGGCGCCTTCGTGACCGAGGAGGAGGTCGCGGCGATCGTCCAGCACTGCAAGGACCAGATGGCGCCCGTCTTCCGGGACGACGTCACCGTGGGCACCAAGCAGAAGAAGGAGATCGACGAGGAGATCGGCGACGACCTGGACCTGCTGTGCCAGGCGGCCGAACTGGTGGTGTCCACGCAGTTCGGGTCGACGTCCATGCTCCAGCGCAAACTGCGCGTCGGTTTCGCCAAGGCCGGGCGGCTCATGGACCTCATGGAGTCCAGGGGCATCGTCGGACCGAGCGAAGGGTCGAAAGCTCGTGACGTTCTTGTGAAGGCCGACGAGCTGGACGGCGTGCTCGCGGTGATCCGCGGGGAGGCTTGAGAAGAGGCTCGCGCGGGAGAGCCACCGATGTCCGATCGTGACTCACCCGTAAGGGATCATTGAGCAACCGTTTCCCGTCCACGTACGTCAAGTTGAGGGAAGCGACAATCGCGCACCCCACCATCGGCGTGTCCGGCCATTCCGATGGGCTACAAAGTCCGACCGCCCGGTTGCCCCACCCTTTCGCACCCCCCATAGACTGAACCTGCAGCACAGGTGGCTTAAACGCTCGAAAGGCGCCCCCGTGTCCATCGGCAACTCCCCTGAAGACGAGCGTCCGTTCGAAGACGACCGCGCGGAAGCCAGCCGCTCCATCGGCCATGCCCTCCGGCAGGCACGAATCGCGGCAGGTTTGACCGTCGACGACGTCACCAATGCCACCCGGGTCCGCATCGCCATCGTGCACGCCATCGAGGCGGACGACTTCGCCCCCTGTGGTGGCGACGTCTACGCCCGGGGCCACATCCGGACCCTGGCCAAGGCTGTCCACCTCGATCCGGCCCCCCTGCTCGCGCAGTACGACGCCGAGCACGGCGGCCGCCCCGCTCCGACCCCCGCGGCCCCCCTCTTCGAGGCGGAGCGCATCCGCCCCGAGCGGCGCGGACCCAACTGGACCGCGGCCATGGTCGCCGCGATCGTCGCCGTGGTCGGCTTCGTCGGATTCACCGCGTTCAAGGGCGGCGACGACAGCGGCGCGAAGACCCAGGTCGCGGAGGGATCCACGCCCTCGACCAGCAAGTCGGCCTCGCCCACGCCCACGAGCAGCAAGTCCGACGTCCCGAAGTCCAACCCCTCGGACAGCGCCATCGCGGCCGCGCCCCAGGACAAGGTGACCGTCCAGGTCAGCGCCGCCGACGGCCGCAGCTGGATCTCGGCCAAGGACCACAACGGCCGGCTGCTCTTCGACGGGCTCCTCAAGCAGGGCGACTCCAAGACCTTCCAGGACAGCGAGAAGATCAACCTCGTCCTCGGTGACGCGGGCGCGATCCAGCTCTACGTCAACGGAAAGAAGATCGAGGACAACTTCCAGCCGGGCGCGGTCGAGCGCCTGACGTACACGAAGGGCGACCCCCAGGCCGGCTGACAGCCGACCGGCAGGGGCATGTCCACACGGGGTTGGCCAAGATCGGCCAACCCCGTCGACGTGGGCTGTCAGTGAGACAAAGTAGTCTTGAGCGCATGCCTGAACGCCGTACCGTCGCACTCGTCACCCTTGGCTGCGCCCGTAACGAGGTGGACTCGGAGGAGCTCGCAGGCCGCTTGGAGGCGGACGGCTGGGACCTCGTGGAGGACGCCGCGGAAGCGGACGTCGCCGTCGTCAACACCTGTGGCTTCGTCGAGGCCGCCAAGAAGGACTCCGTCGACGCCCTCCTGGAGGCCAACGACCTCAAGGGCCACGGCAGAACCCAGGCCGTCGTGGCGGTGGGCTGCATGGCCGAGCGGTACGGCAAGGAGCTCGCCGAGGCCCTCCCCGAGGCCGACGGCGTACTCGGGTTCGACGACTACGCGGACATCTCCGACCGACTGCAGACCATCCTGAACGGCGGCATCCACGCCTCCCACACCCCGCGCGACCGGCGCAAGCTGCTGCCGATCAGCCCCGCCGAGCGCCAGGAGTCCGCGACCGGGGTGGCGCTGCCCGGGCACGCCCCGGCGGATCTCCCGGAAGGGCTGGCGCCCGCCTCGGGCCCCCGTGCGCCCCTGCGCCGCCGCCTGGACGGCGCCCCCGTCGCCTCGGTGAAGCTCGCCTCCGGCTGCGACCGGCGCTGCTCCTTCTGCGCCATCCCGTCCTTCCGCGGCTCCTTCATCTCCCGCCGTCCCAGCGACGTGCTGAACGAGACGCGGTGGCTGGCCGAGCAGGGCGTCAAGGAGATCATGCTGGTCTCCGAGAACAACACCTCGTACGGCAAGGACCTCGGCGACATCCGTCTGCTGGAGTCGCTCCTGCCGGAGCTGGCCGAGGTCGACGGCCTGGAGCGCGTGCGGGTGAGTTATCTCCAGCCGGCCGAGATGCGTCCCGGGCTGATCGACGTCCTGACCTCGACGCCGAAGATCGCCCCGTACTTCGACCTGTCCTTCCAGCACTCCGCCCCCGGTGTGCTGCGGGCGATGCGCCGCTTCGGCGACACCGACCGCTTCCTGGAGCTGCTCGACACCATCCGGAACAAGGCCCCCCAGGCGGGCGTGCGCTCCAACTTCATCGTGGGCTTCCCGGGCGAGAGCGCGGACGACCTGGCGGAGCTGGAGCGGTTCCTGAACGGCGCGCGGCTGGATGCCATCGGTGTCTTCGGCTACTCCGACGAGGAGGGCACGGAGGCGGCGACGTACGACAACAAGCTGGACGAGGAGGTCGTCGCCGAGCGGCTGGCACGTGTCTCCCGGCTGGCCGAGGAGCTCGTCTCCCAGCGGGCCGAGGAACGCCTGGGCGAGACCGTGCACGTGCTCGTGGAGTCCGTGGACGAGGACGGCGTGTACGGCCGCGGGGCGCACCAGGCGCCGGAGACGGACGGCCAGGTGCTGCTCACGAACGGCGAAGGCCTGAGCGTCGGCCGTATGGTCGAGGCGAAGGTGGTCGGTACGGAAGGTGTCGACCTGGTGGCCGAGCCGCTGACGGGCTCGCTCGGGTGTAGTGAGGAGGCGGGCAGATGACCGGAGTACCGGCATCGGCGGCGAACGGCTCCTCCCCGGCGGATTCCTCGCCGGCCGGCCCCGCCGCTTCCGACCGGCAGACAGGGGCGAAGTCCCCGAGGGGTGGGAAGCTGGCCGCCGCGGCCGTCAACCAGGCCAGCGTCTGGAACGTCGCCAACCTGCTCACCATGCTCCGGCTGCTCCTCGTGCCCGGCTTCGTCGCGCTGATGCTGGCCGACGGCGGGTACGACCCCGCGTGGCGCTCCCTGGCCTGGGCGGCCTTCGCCATCGCCATGATCACCGACCTCTTCGACGGTCATCTGGCGCGCACCTACGACCTCGTCACCGACTTCGGCAAGATCGCCGACCCCATCGCCGACAAGGCGATCATGGGGGCGGCGCTGATCTGTCTCTCCTCGCTGGGTGACCTGCCGTGGTGGGTGACGATCGTCATCCTGGGCCGGGAACTGGGGATCACGCTGCTGCGTTTTCTCGTCATCCGTTACGGCGTCATCCCGGCGAGCCGCGGCGGCAAGCTGAAGACCCTCACACAGGGCGTGGCCGTGGGGATGTACGTCCTGGCGCTGACGGGCTGGCTGGCCACCCTGAGGTTCTGGGTGATGGCGGCGGCGGTCGTGCTGACCGTGGCGACCGGACTCGACTATGTAAGACAGGCCATTGTGCTGCGCAGGCAGGGAATCGCCGAGCGCAAGGCCGCGTTGGAGGAGACGGAAGCGTGAATTCTCCGGCCGCCGACGTCGTGCGACTACTGACGGTGAGGGGCGAGACCCTCGCGGTCGCCGAGTCGCTCACGGGCGGGCTGGTTGCGGCGGAAATCACAGCCGCCCCAGGAGCGTCCAAGGCGTTCCGTGGTTCGGTGACCGCCTACGCCACCGAGTTGAAGCACGAGCTGCTGGGCGTCGACGACACCCTGCTGGCACAGCGCGGAGCGGTGGACCCGCAGGTCGCGGCCCAGATGGCGGCCGGCGTGCGCAAGGCGCTGGGCGCCGACTGGGGCCTCGCGACGACCGGTGTCGCGGGCCCGGAACCGCAGGACGGGAAGCCCGTCGGGACGGTTTTCGTGGCCGTGGACGGCCCCTTCGGAGCGGATTCCGGTTCCGCCGGTGGCGGAAAAGTCGAGGCCCTGCGGTTGAACGGCGACCGCGCGGAAATTCGTATGGAGAGTGTACGGAGCGTACTCGCACTGCTCCTGAAGGAGCTTGCGAGCGAACAGACCGGGAATGAGCTGGCACAGGATACGGAACAGAACGGGGGGTTTTGATGTTTGCAGCCCTGAGTGAACACGACATCGCTCCCCGCACGGCCGCAGCGCGAGGCGGTACGGTGGGGCGTGAAGGATGCGGCTACGCGGTCCGAGGAGGGAGCCACCGATGATTCTGCTCCGTCGCCTGCTGGGTGACGTGCTGCGTCGGCAGCGCCAGCGCCAGGGCCGTACTCTGCGCGAAGTCTCCTCGTCCGCCCGAGTCTCACTCGGCTATCTCTCCGAGGTGGAGCGGGGGCAGAAGGAGGCTTCCTCCGAGCTGCTCTCCGCGATCTGCGACGCGCTGGACGTACGGATGTCCGAGCTCATGCGAGAAGTGAGCGACGAGCTCGCCCTCGCCGAGCTGGCCCAGTCTGCTGCGGCCACCGAGCCTGTACCCGCGCCGGTTCGTCCGATGCTGGGTTCCGTGTCGGTGACCGGTGTGCCACCGGAACGGGTGACCATCAAGGCGCCCGCCGAGGCGGTGGACGTGGTCGCCGCGTGACGTTCACGCGCGTGGCTGCGTGAGCCGACGTGCACGTGCAAGGCCCCGGCCGGGGCTTCTCCAGGGAGAACTGGGGAGGTGCGGTCGGGGTTTTCGTGTTGTCTGGGCGCCTTGTACGGCTGTCCGGGTCCGTTTGCCGGTGCGGCTCGGGCCGGTCATGGTGGATGCCTGCGATGCGTTGCGCCCATGTGCCGTCGGTGCGCCCTTTCCGGGCCTGAAGGCGGCGGTCTAGCTTCGGGGCCGGAGGTGGCGTCCATGGCACGGCCGACAGTGCGCTGGGGGGCGTTTCTCGGGCTCGGGGTGCTGTGGTGGTGGGCGGTGCTGCGGCTTGCGTTTGCGCCCGGTGCCGGGGTGCTGGAGGGGGCGGTCGCCGCCGGGGGCTGGGGGCTCGGTCTGCTGCCGGTGCACTGTGTGCCGAAGACGCGCGCGACGGGCGTCATGGGGGCAGGGCGGTGGCGGGTGGCCTGGCGGACGGCCCGCGTCACCATGGCATCGCCACCCCGCCGTTCGGACGCAGGATCTGGCCCGTCGTGAAGGACGAGGCATCGGAGGCCAGAAACAGCACGGTGTGAGCGACGTCCTCCGGTTCGCCGACCCGGCCCAGCGGCGACATCCGCGCCATCAGTGTCTCGGTCTGCGCCTGCGCCTCGGCCTCATGGCGGTCGGTCATGGGGGTGCGGATCCAGCCGGGTGCGACCGCGTTGACCCGGATCCCGTGCCGGCCGACCTCGTTCGCCAGGGTCTTTGTCAGCTGGACGACGGCCGCCTTGGCCGCGCCGTAGCAGAGCAGGCCGGGGCGGCCGGTGTCGACGGCGCTGGAGGCCATGGTGATGATGCTGCCGCCGGTCTTCCGCTCCAGCATCAGGCGGGCGGCTTCCTGGCAGGCGTACAAGACCCCCTTGAAGTTCACACTCAGGACCCGGTCGAGGTCCTCGTCCCGGGTCTCCAGGACCGGGCTGCTGTGCATGATCCCGGCGACCGCGGCCATCACGTCCAGGCGCTCGCAGGATTCGACGGCCTGTCGGAGCTGCCCCCGGTCGGTGACGTCGAGGTGGTGGACACGGGCGGTGCCGCCGCCGTCCTTGATCAGGGTCGCCGTCTCGTGCAGGCCCTGTGCGTCGCGGTCGGCGCAGTGGACCGTGGCGCCGGCTTCGGCGAGGAGCACGGCCGAGGCGCGGCCGATGCCGCCGGCCGCTCCGGTGACGAATGCGGTACGTCCGGTGAGTTCGTACGCCTTGACGGGCATGATGGGACGGTACGAGGGTTTCTGACGGGTCGTCAATTAGTCGTACGGCGTGGAGTTGCGCGGGGTCGGGCGGTACTCGGCGCCGGTCCCGTCTGGCAGTTCGGGCACCAGTAGGTGGGGCGTTCGCGGGAGCCGTCGCCCTGGTCGGCCACGCGGACGGAGGTGTGGCAGCGCAAGCACGGGCGGGGTGCGCGGCCGTACACGAACAGATCCTGCCCGCGGCGGCCCGTCGTGGTGCGGACCGGGCGGTCGCGGTTGGCCTCCAGGAGCTTCTTGGCGAGCGCGGGCAGCTTCGCCGCGCGGTCGGCGGGCAGCGCACCGATGGGGAGCCAGGGGGTGGCACCGAGCAGGAAGCAGAGCTCGCTCTTGTAGACATTGCCGATGCCGGCGAGGTTGCGCTGGTCCAGGAGGGCCTCGCCGAGGGGGCGGGCAGGGTCGGCGAGCAGGTTGGCGAGCGCCTGCCGCGGGTCCCAGTCCGGGCCTAGGAGGTCGGGGCCGAGATGGCCGACGGCGCGCTGTTCGTCGGCGGTGCGCAGGAGGTCGAGGACGGGGAGGCGGTAGCCGACTGCTGTGCGGTCGGCGTTCCCCAGGATCACGCGGATCTGATGGGACGGGCCGCCGGTCCAGCGCATGCCGTTCGCGTACACCTTCCAGGAGCCGTCCATCCGCAGGTGGGAGTGGAGCGTCAGGCCGCCCTCGATGCGCGTCAGGAGGTGCTTGCCGCGCGGGGTGACGTCCAGGACGGCGCGGCCCGTGAGGTCGGTCGTGGCGTACTTCGGCACCCGGAAGTCGCTGCGGGTCAGCACCTTGCCGGCGAGGGCGTCGTGCAGGCGTTTAGCCGTCTGCCAGACCGTGTCTCCTTCGGGCATGGGTCAAGGGTGTCACGTGCGGGCGCTCGCGGGCCCGGAGAGCGTGGCCCTTGCGGTCAGGCCCGCAGCCGCAGACCCCGCGGGGTTGCGATGAAGCCTGCTCCTTCCAGGAGGGTGCCGATGGGGGACGTCAGGGCCGAGGCGCCGTTGACGCGCTCCACTGTGACGGTGCCGAGGGAGCCTGCCCGGGCGGCTGCGGCCAGAGCCTGCGCGGCTGTCTGCAGACGGGGGTCCTCGGTGGCGGTGCCTTCCGGGTCGGCGGGCCAGGCCAGCAGTGTCTTGCCGCCGCGCTCCATGTAGAGCGTCAGCTCACCGTCGACGAGGACCACCAGGGAGCCCGCCTTTCGCCCCGGCTTGTGCCCCGCGCCGGTCGGGGGCTCCGGCCAGGGCAGCGCCGCGCCGTAGGCGTTCGCCGGATCGGCTGCGGCCAGGACGACGGCCCGGGAGTCGGGAGTGGGGCGGGGGCGGCGATCGGGGAAACCGTACGGGACGGGTGTCGAGGCGGGGACGCTTCGGGGGCCGCCCGTGCCCGGGGACGGGAGGTCGCGGGGCGAGACGTATTCGTCCCGGGATGCGCGAGCGGGCGGGAGGTCGAAGTCGTCCTCGAAGCCGGTGATGCCGAACTCGGGCCGGTCCCGGCGGGCACGGTCCCCGCTCCGGGCGGTAGTGCTCCCCGAGTCGAAGCCGTCCGTCCAGTCGAAGGTGTCGGGATCGTCGGAGCTGTGGAGCGTGTGGCCGTGCGGCGTTCCGGCGCTGGGGTCGCCGGGCGCGGTGAAGGCGTGGGACGAGCCGAAGGCGCCGGCGGGGTGGCCGCTCGGTGTGCCGTCGGCCGACGGCTGCGGCAGGGTTTCGCCGCGGTCGCGGGCGTTGGACACCGCGCGCAGGCGGTCCACCGCGCCGTCCATCGCGAACTGGGCCGCGCCGAGCCCCTCCACCACATACCCGCGCCGTGCCTGGCCGCTCTCCTCGAAGGCGGACAGGATGCGGTACGTCGCCGAGAAGCCGCCCTCGACGCCTTCCGCGGAGACGGCGCCCCGGGTGACCACGCCGTGCCGGTCGAGGAGCGTGCGGGCGACGGCGTGCGCGCGCACCGTCGGGTCGGCCTCGCGTGCCGGGAGCAGGGACCAGCGGCCGGCGACGGTCGGCGGCCCGCTGCGGGAGGCGGGACGGGCCGCCGCGGTCAGGGAGCCGTAACGTCCGCGGGGGACGCTGCGCTTGGCGCGGTGGGCCGTCGAGCCCGCGGTGCGGCCCGAGCCCAGCAGGGAGCGCATGGGGGCCAGTGTGTCGTTCGTGAGGTGTCCGGACCAGGCCAGGTCCCAGATGGTGTCGGCGAGTTGGGGATCGGTGACGTCGGGGTGGGTGGTCGCGCGCACCTGGTCGGCGATCTGGCGGAAGAACAGGCCGTAGCCCCCGGAGAGGGCGTCCAGCACCGACTGGTGGAGCGCGGTCAGTTCCAGCGGGTGTGGCGGGGGCTGGAGCAGGGGAGCAGCATCCGCCAGATACAGGGAGACCCATCCGTCCTTGCCGGGAAGGGCGCCTGCGCCGGCCCAGACGACCTCTCCGGCTGCGGTGAGCTCGTCGAGCATCGCGGGCGTGTAGTTGGTGACGCGGGACGGCAGGACCAGCTTCTCCAGGGCCGACGCGGGCACGGATGCGCCCTGCAGCTGCTCGACGGCACGCACCAGTCCGTCGACACCGCGCAGCCCGTGCCCCTTGCCGATGTGCTGCCACTGCGGCAGGAACTGGGCGAGCGCGGCCGGTGCCACCGGTTCCAGCTCGTGCCGCAGCGCGGCCAGGGAACGGCGGCGCAGTCGGCGCAGTACCGCCGCGTCGCACCACTCCTGGCCGATACCCGCCGGATGGAACTCGCCCTGCACGACACGGCCGTTGGCCGCGAGCCGCTGCAGGGCGCCTTCCGTGACGGCCACGCCCAGGCCGAAGCGGGCCGCCGCGGTGGCCGAGGTGAAGGGGCCGTGGGTGCGCGCGTAGCGGGCGAGGAGGTCGCCGAGGGGGTCCTTCACCGGCTCCATGAAAGCCTCCGGGACGCCGACAGGCAGGGCCGTGCCGAGGGCGTCGCGCAGGCGGCCCGCGTCCTCGATCGGCGCCCAGTGGTCCGCGCCGGCGACCCGGACCTTGATCGCGCGGCGGGCGCCGGCCAGCTGCTGCGCCCACTGCGGCTCGGCGCCGCGCTCGGCGAGCTCCGCGTCGGTCAACGGGCCGAGCAGGCGCAGGAGGTCCGCGACACCCTCGGCGTCCTTGACGCGCCGGTCCTCGGTGAGCCACTGGAGCTCCCGCTCCAGCTCGGTCAGCACCTCGGCGTCGAGCAGTTCACGCAGTTCCGCCTGGCCCAGCAGCTCGGCCAGCAGCCGCGAGTCCAGGGAAAGCGCGGCGGCGCGGCGCTCGGCGAGCGGTGAGTCCCCTTCGTAGAGGAACTGGGCGACGTATCCGAAGAGGAGGGAGCGGGCGAAGGGTGAGGGCTCGGGGGTGGTGACCTCGACCAGGCGTACCTTGCGGGACTCCAGGTCGCCCATCAGCTCGACCAGCCCGGGGACGTCGAAGACGTCCTGAAGGCACTCGCGAACCGCCTCCAGGACGATCGGGAACGAGCCGAACTCGCTGGCCACCTGGAGCAGTTGGGAGGCGCGCTGGCGCTGCTGCCACAACGGGGTGCGCTTGCCGGGGTTGCGGCGCGGCAGCAGCAGCGCGCGGGCCGCGCACTCGCGGAATCGGGACGCGAACAGGGCGGAGCTGCCCACCTGGTCGGTGACCACCTGGTCGACCTCGCCCTTGTCGAAGACGACGTCCGCGGCGCCGACGGGTGCCTGGTCGGCGTCGTACTCCGTGCCCGCCTTCATCGGCTCCTGGTCGAGCAGGTCCAGGCCCATGAGGTCGGCGTCCGGGAGGCGCAGCACGATGCCGTCGTCGGCATGCATGACCTGGGCGTCCATGCCGTACCGCTCGGAGAGTTTGGCGCCGAGGGCGAGTGCCCATGGCGCGTGCACCTGGGCGCCGAAGGGGGAGTGGACGACGACCCGCCAGTCGCCGAGCTCGTCGCGGAAGCGCTCCACGACGATCGTGCGGTCGTCGGGGACGTGGCCACAGGCCTCGCGTTGCTCGGCCAGGTAGGACAGGACGTTGTCCGCGGCCCAGGCGTCCAGGCCCGCCGCGAGGAGGCGCAGCCGGGCGTCCTCCTTGGGCAGCGAGCCGACCTCGCGCAGGAACTGGCCTACCGCGCGCCCCAGTTCGAGGGGGCGGCCGAGCTGGTCGCCCTTCCAGAAGGGGAGCCGGCCCGGTACGCCCGGCGCGGGGGAGACCAGGACGCGGTCGCGGGTGATGTCCTCGATGCGCCAGGAGCTGGTGCCGAGCGTGAAGACGTCTCCCACGCGTGACTCGTAGACCATCTCCTCGTCGAGCTCGCCGACCCGGCCGCCGCCCTTCTTGGGGTCGGCTCCGGCGAGGAAGACCCCGAAGAGCCCGCGGTCGGGGATGGTGCCGCCGGAGGTGACGGCGAGGCGCTGAGCGCCGGGGCGGCCGGTGACCGTGCCGGCGACGCGGTCCCACACCACGCGCGGGCGCAGCTCGGCGAACGCGTCGGACGGATAGCGGCCCGCGAGCATGTCGAGGACCGCCGTGAACGCCGACTCCGGGAGCGAGGCGAAGGGCGCGGCCCGGCGGACCGTGGCGAGCAGGTCGTCGACCTGCCAGGTGTCCAGGGCCGTCATCGCCACCAGTTGCTGGGCCAGGACGTCCAGGGGGTTGGCGGGGACCTTCAGGGATTCGATGGAGCCGGTGCGCATGCGTTCGGTGACCACCGCCGCCTGGACGAGGTCGCCGCGGTACTTGGGGAAGACCACACCGGTGGAGACCGCGCCCACCTGGTGACCCGCGCGGCCCACGCGCTGCAGGCCGGAGGCGACGGACGGCGGGGACTCCACTTGGACGACGAGGTCGACCGCGCCCATGTCGATGCCGAGTTCGAGGCTCGATGTCGCGACCACGGCGGGCAGGCGGCCCGCCTTGAGGTCCTCCTCGACGAGGGCGCGCTGCTCCTTGGAGACCGAGCCGTGGTGGGCACGGGCGATGACGGGTGGTGCGCCCTGCGCCGCTCCGGAGCCGCCCATGAGCTCGGCCGGGGCGTGGTGCTCGTCCAGGGTCTCGCCGGTGGCCCGCTCGTACGCGATCTCGTTGAGCCTGTTGCACAGGCGCTCCGCGAGGCGACGGGAGTTGGCGAACACGATCGTGGAGCGGTGGGCCTGGACGAGGTCGGTGATCCGCTCCTCGACATGCGGCCAGATCGACGGGCGCTCCGTGCCCTCCGACCCGTCGGCGACCGGGGAGCCGCCCAGCTCTCCCAGGTCCTCGACCGGGACGACCACCGAGAGGTCGAACTCCTTGCCCGACTTCGGCTGGACGATCTCCACCTTGCGGCGCGGTGAGAGGTACCGCGCGACCTCGTCGACCGGGCGGACCGTCGCCGAGAGGCCGATGCGGCGGGCCGGCTTCGGCAGGATCTCGTCCAGCCGCTCCAGGGAGAGCGCGAGATGCGCGCCGCGCTTGGTGCCCGCCACCGCGTGCACCTCGTCGAGGATCACCGTCTCGATGCCGGTCAGCGCGTCGCGCGTGGCCGACGTCAGCATCAGGAACAGGGACTCCGGGGTGGTGATCAGGATGTCCGGGGGGCGGGTGGACAGGGCACGGCGCTCGGCTGCCGGAGTGTCACCGGAGCGGATGCCCACCTTCACCTCGGGCTCGGGCAGGCCCCGCCGCACGGATTCCTGGCGGATACCGGTCAGTGGGCTGCGGAGGTTGCGCTCGACGTCGACCGCGAGGGCCTTGAGCGGCGACACGTACAGGACGCGGCAGCGCTTCCTGGGGTCTGCGGGGGGCGGTGTCGAGGCCAGCTGGTCCAGGGCGGCGAGGAACGCGGCCAGGGTCTTGCCGGAACCGGTGGGGGCGACCACCAGCACGTCCGAGCCCTCTCTGATGGCCTGCCACGCGCCGGCCTGGGCCGCGGTGGGCGCGGAGAAGGCCCCCGTGAACCAGCCGCGGGTCGCGGGGGAGAAGCCGTCGAGGGCTCGGTGTGCGGAGCTGACCATGCGTCCATCCTGCACCCGGCCACTGACAATGGCTCTGGCCTGCGGGTTCGCTGCGCTGGGCTTGGGCCGGGCGCGATCGGGTCCGTCGTGGGTCGGGGGCGCGGCGGTACGGCGAGCCCGCCGCCCGCAGTGGATCTGCCTGGTGTCCGAGGGGCCGGTGGTGGGGTGACGTAAACGGCGGGCTGCGCCGCACCGCCGCGACCCACTTCCGTGCGTCGGCGGCTGCGGGTCAGTGGGTCCTGGCGGGCCGGCGGAGAATGGGGGTATGGCGGGGTCGGGGAAGGAACTGGCTCGGCACTGGCGGTACGCCGAGTTGCCCGGGGTCGATCTGCTGCGTGCGCGGTACATCCGCAAAGAGTTCGTGCGGCATACGCACGAGAACTTCGTCATCGCTGCCATCGCCGACGGGGTCGAGGTCTTTCACCATCGCGGGGCCGATCAGTACGCGGGGGCGGGGGCGCTCGCGCTGGTCAATCCGGACACTCCGCACACCGGGCGGGCCGGTGTGCCCGAGGGGTGGCGGTACGGGGCCGTGTATCCGTCGCCGGAGGTGGTGGCCGAGATCGCGGCCGAGACCACGTTCATTCGGGGGGCGACCGGGTTCGTCAGCCCGGTGCTCGACGATCCGTACACCGTGGGGCTGGTGCATCAGGTGCTGCGTGCCGCGGAGGACAGTAATGCGCTGGCCGCCGACACGCTGCTGCGGGTCGCGGTGACGAGGCTGCTGCGGCTCAATGGCGGGTCGCTGCCGCAGCGGGAGGTGCGGACGGCGGGTGCCCGGATCGCGGCACGCGCGCGTGCCGTGCTGGAGGAGCGGCTGGCCGAGCCTCCGACCCTGGAGAGGCTTGCGGCTGATCTCGGCACCAGCCCGTTCGCTCTGCTGCGGGCGTTCCGGGACGCCTACGGGATGCCGCCGCACGCCTGGCTCACGGACGCCCGGGTGCGGCGGGCGCGACGGCTGCTGGACGCCGGTACGACGCCCGCGGAGACTGCCGTCGCCGTCGGGTTCACCGATCAGCCGCACCTGAACCGGCACTTCACCCGGATCGTCGGCGTGCCCCCTGGGGCTTACCGGCGCGAGCGCAAGAACGTACAAGAAGCACGAGGGCGACTGCTCGTACCGTCGGGCGGGTGGCAGAACAGACAGCTCTCACCGGCATACGTCCGGAAGGCGGAGGAAAAGCGGACTCCGCCGTCGTACGGGATGCGCTCGGAGTCGGCGTCGCCGTAGGACTGTCCGGCTTCGCATTCGGGGTGACCTCGGCCGGCAGCGGGCTCACGCTGCTGCAGACCTGCGCGCTCAGCCTCCTGGTGTTCACCGGCGCCTCCCAGTTCGCCCTCGTGGGGGCGCTCGCGGCCGGTGGCAACCCGCTCACGGCAGCGGCGGGCGCCTTCTTCCTGGGGGTACGCAACGCCTTCTACGGGCTCCGTCTGTCCCAGTTGCTCGCTCTCCCGCGCGCGGTGCGGCCGTTCGCCGCCCAGTGGGTCATCGACGAGACCACCGCGGTCGCGCTGGCACAGCCCACGCGGCGGGGGACGCGCATCGGGTTCGCGGTCACCGGGCTCAGCCTGTATCTGCTGTGGAACCTCACCACGTTCCTCGGCGCACTGGGCGCCGACGCCATCGGGAACACCGACGCATGGGGCCTCGACGCCGCCGGGCCGGCCGTTTTCCTCGCTCTGCTCGCGCCGATGCTCAAGACCACCACCGAGCGCGCGGTGGCCGGCCTCGCCGTCCTTGTGGGGCTCGCTCTGCTGCCCGTGCTGCCCGCCGGAGTGCCTGTCCTGGTGGCCGCGTTGGCAGCGCCCGCCGTTCTCTTCCTGGAGGGCCGCCGCAGGGGCACGTCACGCAGGGAAGCACACGAGAACGACCTCCCAGGGGAAGACCGTTGAACACCTGGATCGCGATCGGCGCGACGGCCTTCGGCTGTTACGCCGTCAAACTCGCCGGACTGCTCGTACCCGCGGGCGTGCTCGAGAAGCCGCTCGTCAGGCGTCTGGCCGCACTGCTGCCGGTGGCACTTCTCGCCGCCCTCACGGCCCAGCAGACCTTCGCCGACGGGCACGCCCTGGTGCTCGACGCGCGGGTTGCAGGGCTCGCCGCAGCCGCCGTGGCGCTGGTCCTGCGCGCCCCGTTCCTGCTCGTCGTGGCGGCTGCCGTCGTGGTGACCGCCGGAGTGCGCGCCATGGGCGGGTGACGGCGCCCGGGTCAGCCGATGGGACGCCCGTGCGCCCTGAGGGTGTGCAGCGCCTGGATCGTCGCCATGGGGCGAGCCTCCAGGGCGGTGCCCGGTGCCCACCGGTGCCGGCGGACGGGCCAGCCGCCGTCCTCGTGCTGCGCGTCCGCGAGGAAGTCGAGGGAGCGTGTCATCTCCGCATCCGTGAACCACGCGCGCGCCAGAGAGCTCGGCGTCTTCGCGTAGTCGTGCGGGAAATGGCGCTCATCAGGCGCGTAGCCGGGGGCGACCGGGTACGCGTCGAGGCGGTCGGGCTCCAGAGCCGCGAGCCGGTGTTCGCGCACCAGGCGCCCGAGGCGGTCGGCAGCCGCCTCCGCGCGCGGGCGGTCGGGAGCGGAGTCCAGGAAGGCCACGGCGGCCTCGATCTCGTAGGGGTGGGACTTCTCCAGCGACTCGACCGCATGCCAGCAGAAGTCCGTGGCCCTGAACAGCCAGGCGTGCCACACCTCGTTGCGGTGCAGCAGGCCCACCACCGGGCCCGTGGTGAGGAGTTCGCTGGGCGGGTCGTCCACGATCGGCATGAAGGGGGCCGCCGGATAGCCGCGCTGGCTGGGACGGATCGCCGGCAGGGCACCGTCCGTCGTGGACACGGCCGTCAGATAGCGGCACACGCGCTCCACCCGCTGTCCGCCACAGCGCCCTATGGCATCCAGAACGCGCAGCGCGTGCACAGTGTGCAGCGGCTGGCTGACCGGGCCGCGCAGATCGGGCTCCAGTGCGTGGCCGTACCCGCCGTCCTCGTTGCGGTACGCGTCCAGCGCTGTCTCCACCGGGTCGGCGCCCCCGTTCAGGAAGTGGTACGCGAAGAGGCGCTGTTCCAGCACGCGCGCGGTGAGCCAGACGAAGTGCTCGGCCCGGAAGAGCGGGGAGCGTGCCGGGGGTGTGGCAGGGAGTGCGGAAGCTCCTGTTTCGGACATGCGTCAGACCGTAGGGCGGAAAGCGGTCTCGGCAAGGGGTCCCGGCTCAGGCCCACCCTCAGGGGCGGGATACTGGAGTCATGCGGTTGACGGTCTTCTGGCAGCGGATGGCGGATCACTTCGGTCCGGGATACGCCGACACCTTCGCACGCGACCATGTGATGGCGGAGCTCGGCGGTCGCACGGTGCACGGGGCGCTGGACGCCGGGTGGGATGCCAAGGACGTGTGGCGAGTGGTCTGCACGGTCATGGACGTTCCGCGGGAGAAGCACTGATCGGTCACGAAGATCGCAGGACGGTAGTTGATTGTCAGACCAGTGGGCGAGACTTGCTCCGTGGCACCCACTGACGAGGCCGGGCAGACGGCCCAGCACGCATCCCCGTTCGGCACGACGCCGCCCGGCAGGCCTTCGGCCGACGCCGCCGGGCCGAGCGTCCGCATGCCGCGCTGGCTGCCGCGCGCAGTGGTGCTCGTCCTCGCCCTCTATGCGGCTTTCCAGCTGGGCACCTGGGCGTTCCACCAGCTCACCGGCCTGCTGATCAACATTCTCATCGCGTTCTTCCTGGCTCTGGCCATCGAGCCCGCGGTGAGCTGGATGGCCTCGCGCGGCATACGCAGGGGGCTGGCTACGGGCTTCGTCTTCCTCGCCGTAATGATCATGGCGGCGGGCTTCGTCACCCTCCTCGGCTCCATGCTCGCGGGCCAGATCATCAAGATCGTCGAGGAGTTCCCGAACTACCTCGACTCCGTCATCAACTGGGTCAACACGCACTTCCACACCGAGCTCAGACGCGTCGACGTCCAGGAGGGCCTGCTCCGCTCCAACTGGCTGCGCAACTACGTGCAGAACAGCGCCACCGGTGTGCTGGACGTGTCCGCGCAGGTCATCGGCGGCCTCTTCCAGCTGCTGACGATCACCTTGTTCTCGTTCTACTTCGCGGCGGACGGCCCGCGGCTGCGCCGCGCGATCTGCTCCGTCCTGCCACCGGCGCGTCAGGCCGAGGTGCTGCGTGCGTGGGAGATCGCCGTCGACAAGACCGGCGGTTACATCTACTCGCGCGGCCTGATGGCGCTCATCTCCGGCATAGCGCACTACATCCTGCTGCAGATCCTGGGTGTGCCCTACGCGCCCGTGCTCGGCGTCTGGGTGGGCCTGGTCTCCCAGTTCATCCCGACCATCGGCACCTACCTCGCGGGCGCCCTGCCCATGCTGGTCGCCTTCACCGTCGATCCCTGGTACGCGCTGTGGGTGCTGATCTTCGTCGTGGTCTACCAGCAGTTCGAGAACTACATGCTGCAGCCCAAGCTGACCGCGAAGACCGTCGACATCCACCCCGCCGTCGCCTTCGGCTCGGTCATCGCCGGCACCGCCCTCCTCGGCGCCGTCGGCGCGCTGATCGCCATCCCCGCGGTCGCCACGCTGCAGGCGTTCCTGGGGGCGTACGTGAAGCGGTACGCCGTCACGGACGACCCTCGTGTACACGGCCACCGGAGAGGGGGATCGGGGCCGGGTCTGCTCACGCGCGCGAGACAGCTGTGGATACGGCGGCCGGGGGTGGCACGGGACGAAGCGGTGGAAGCCGGGGAGGGTTCCTCCTGAGGAACGGCCCGATGAGCGGGCGCAACCGGCTCAGTACGTGAGGACGGCCCACACCCCGGCGCCGATGACGGCAGCCACGTAGCAACCGGTCGCCGCGGCCACGATCCGCCTCCGGGCCGGCTCGCTCCAGGACGTGCGGGACAGCAGCCGGGCCAGCACCGGCAGGACGAGTACCGCATGCAGGCTGACTCCGTGCAGCGGCTTGAGCGGCGCCGTCGAGTGGTAGGCCGACTCCTGGTGCCCGGTCCGGGTGAGCACGACGCCGCGCGCGATCATCGCCGCGCCCGAAGCGAGCGCGACGAGCAGGATCGCGAAGCCGGAACGCACCGCGAGCGCCATCCCGGCGGGACCTGCGGGCCGGTGCCGGAACGACGCGGCGGCGAACACGGTGAGCAGCACCACGAGGACGCCACCACCCACCGCGAGCGTCATGGACACCGCGGTGTCGAACGGTGTCTCCATGTCGAGGTGCGAGGGCACCCGGCGCCAGGCCTGAAGGGTGATACCGCCGACCTCCACGACGCAGTCAGCAGCGAACACGACGAGCAGCAGGGCGCGCAGCCGCGAATCGATGCGCAGATATGACGTCACCCAGGTCACCGCGATCAGCGTCGCCCCGAAGGACAGCCCGAAGGTGACGGGCTTGCGCCAGGAGACGGGCCCGTCCCAGGGGCCGCCGTCGACGGCGAACACCACCAGGTGCACGAGACCGGAGACGATCAGAAGAAGTCCGACGGTGTGGCAGAGGCGCTCCGCCGGGCGCGCCCCCGACCACCACGCCACCGCGGTTGACGGCCGCGTCGGCACCGTGCCGCTCCCTCGGACGGGCTTCTTGCTCTCCATGCCGTCAGCCTCGCGAAAGCACCCCCTCCGGTCGTCGTCCGGCCGAAGACACCTCCCGTACGCCGCCGGGAGTAGTCGGGAGTAGTCGGACCTGACGCCGGCACGAACAACGGCCGCAGGGCTCGGAGTCCAGCCTGTTGTCGGACTGCGGACGTAGGGTCGGAGGTGCCACGTGGTGCGCTTGACACGAAAATCGAACATCCATTCTTATGGAGGCTCCGGCGAGGCTCTCGACGGGTAATTCGCTGTGGTTTTGGCGGAGATGTACCCGAGTTATCCACAGGCCGGACGGGCGTCGGGGCGCATTGTCAGTGGCAGGCGTTAGCGTCTTTGACGTGAAGCGATCGACTCAAGCAAACCGGGTGGAACCCATGGCAGGAACCGACCGCGAGAAGGCGCTCGACGCCGCGCTCGCACAGATTGAACGGCAGTTCGGCAAGGGCGCCGTGATGCGCCTCGGCGAGCGCCCGAACGAGCCCATCGAGGTCATCCCCACCGGGTCGACCGCACTCGACGTCGCCCTCGGCGTCGGCGGCCTGCCGCGTGGCCGTGTGGTGGAGGTGTACGGCCCGGAGTCCTCCGGTAAGACGACCCTGACCCTGCACGCGGTGGCGAACGCGCAGAAGGCAGGTGGCCAGGTCGCCTTCGTGGACGCGGAGCACGCCCTCGACCCCGAGTACGCGAAGAAGCTCGGCGTCGACATCGACAACCTGATCCTCTCCCAGCCGGACAACGGCGAGCAGGCCCTGGAGATCGTGGACATGCTGGTCCGCTCCGGCGCCCTCGACCTCATCGTCATCGACTCCGTCGCCGCGCTCGTCCCGCGCGCGGAGATCGAGGGCGAGATGGGCGACAGCCACGTCGGTCTCCAGGCCCGTCTGATGAGCCAGGCCCTGCGGAAGATCACCAGCGCGCTCAACCAGTCCAAGACCACCGCGATCTTCATCAACCAGCTTCGCGAGAAGATCGGCGTGATGTTCGGCTCCCCGGAGACCACGACCGGTGGCCGGGCGCTGAAGTTCTACGCCTCGGTGCGCATCGACATCCGCCGCATCGAGACCCTGAAGGACGGCACCGAGGCGGTCGGCAACCGCACCCGCTGCAAGGTCGTCAAGAACAAGGTCGCCCCGCCCTTCAAGCAGGCCGAGTTCGACATCCTCTACGGCCAGGGCATCAGCCGCGAGGGCGGCCTGATCGACATGGGCGTGGAGCACGGCTTCGTCCGCAAGGCCGGTGCCTGGTACACGTACGAGGGCGACCAGCTCGGCCAGGGCAAGGAGAACGCGCGCAACTTCCTGAAGGACAACCCCGACCTGGCCAACGAGATCGAGAAGAAGATCAAGGAGAAGCTGGGCGTCGGCGTGCGTCCGGAGGAGCCCACCGCCGAGCCGGGCGCGGACGCCGCCGTCTCCGCCACCGCGGACGACACCGCGAAGGCGGTGCCTGCTCCTGCGGCCAAGACAGCCAAGACCAAGGCTCCGGCTGCCAAGAGCTGACGTATGACACGGCGAACCGATTGGGCCGAGTACGCCTACCCGGACCCTCCGCGAGCGCGGGACGGGAGAGGCGACGCGGCTCCGGCCGGGCCGGACGGCGATGCGTACGGCGCCGATGCGGGGCGCGGCCCGCAGGGGGGACACGACCGCGCGCGGTCACGCGGCACGACGGCGTACGACACCGGGGGGTCGTACGGCGACGAGCCGGGCGGCAGCGAGTGGCCGGACGACGGGGGGCCGGACGGTTTCGGCTCGTCCGGTGGTGGTTCGCGCCGTGGCGGCCGGACCCGTGGGGCGGGCGGATCCCGCGGGCGCCGGCAACGGCGCCGCGGCGAGCCGCCCGGTGAGGACGGGAGCTCCGCCTCCTCGTCGAGGGCCGAGCAGGAGGAGTCTCCGGCGGACCCGGTGGAGCGGGCGCGGGCGATCTGCCTGCGCCTGCTCACCGGGACCCCGCGCACGCGCAAGCAGCTCGCCGACGCCCTGCGCAAGCGGGAGATTCCGGACGAGGCCGCGGAGGAGGTGCTGTCGCGGTTCGAGGAAGTCGGGTTGATCAACGACAGCGCGTTCGCGGACGCCTGGGTGGAGTCCCGGCACCACGGCCGGGGGCTCGCCCGGCGGGCGCTGGCCCAGGAGCTGCGGACCAAGGGCGTCGACTCCACGCTGATCGACGCGGCCGTCTCCCAGCTGGACTCGGAGCAGGAGGAGGCGACCGCGCGCGAACTCGTCGTCCGCAAGCTGCGTTCCACGCGCGGCCTCGACCGCGACAAGCGGCTGCGCCGCCTCGCGGGCATGCTCGCCCGCAAGGGCTACTCCGAGGGCATGGCGCTGCGGGTGGTCAGGCAGGCGCTGGAGGAGGAGGGGGAGGACACGGAGTTCCTCGGGGACGAGGGGTTCTGACGGGGCTGGAGCCATAGGTGTGCGGCCGCCGGGATGAGGGCCGCGCTCAGTACGGCGTGACCGCCGATCCCGGCGGCGCGGTGGCTCCTTGCCGGTGCAGTCGTCGTCCGCCGCGAACCCAGCTCATAGCCATGCCGGACGGCTGTCGGGTACCGGCGTCGGCGACGGCCGATCGCAAACCGCCTATGACGTCACCGGCAGTCCCGCCGCCTTCCACGCCTGGAACCCGCCGACCAGATCGGTGGCCCGTCCCAGCCCCAAACCGTGCAGGGAGGCCGCCGCGAGGCTCGACGCATAGCCCTCGTTGCAGATCACCACGACCCGCAGCTCGTGACTCGTGGCCTCGGGCGCGCGGTGGCTGCCCTGCGGGTCGAGGCGCCACTCCAGCTCGTTGCGCTCGACGACGAGGGCGCCCGGGATCAGACCGTCCCGCTCGCGCAGGGCGGCGTATCGGATGTCGACCAGGAGTGCCTCGCCGGCGCGAGCGGCGTCGTACGCGTCCTTCGGCTCGATCCGCTCGTAGCCCCCGCGCACCCGCTCCAGCAACTCGTCGATGCCGACGGGCTGTTCACCCGCACCGCCCGCTTGCCCGCCGACCGGACCGTCGCCGCTCACTGCCAGTCCTCCGGGCGCTCGACCTGCTCCAGGCGCAGGACCTGGCCGACACGGCTGTAGCGGCGGATCTGCGGCAGCGGCGGGTAGTAGGCGTGGACGGAGACCGCGTGTTCGTCGGTGGACTCGTTGAGCACCTCGTGTACATGGTGGCGGCCGAAGGCACGACCCTTGCCGGCCGGCAGCTGCCGCTCCCTGTCCACGCCGTCGGTGAGTTCCAGGGTCTTCCAGCCGTCGGCGGGCAGCCGGGCGGCGAGCGAGTTCTCCTTGAGCTCACCGGACGCCGTCACGAAGGCGCCGACGGACTCGGCATGGTCGTGCCAGCCGGTGCCCGTGCCGGGCGGCCAGCCGATCAGCCAGGCCTCGCTGCCGCCGGGCCCCTCCAGACGCACCCAGGTGCGCCCCTCGGGATCGAGCGGGAGGGAGGCGATCAGCTCCGCGTCCGCGGCCGTACGCCGTACGAAGTCGAAGAGGTCCGCCTGTGTCGGAGCCTGGGCGGCTGCGGCGGCAGAGGGAGGGGCAGAAGGGGAGACAGACACGTGGCACCGTCCTGAGGAAGCGTTCGCGGGGGCGCGCGGCAGCACTGGGAGGCGCGCGCGGGAAGAGGGGATGCGAATTCAGCAGGACGGACGACACACGCAGCCCGCATAGCGGACGAGGTCCATATGGACCCTCCGCCACAGGCGCGCAAAGGTGTCGGTCACGATCCGGAGTACACCATTGATGGTGTACAGCGGTCAACTCACCGTCACGATGTGGACCACAGGGTGACGGTGAGTAAGGTCACTTTCGGGTTAATTCGATGCCGAGGCGGCCGTGGCCTCCGCCTTCGCCGGCCCTCCCAGCGTCGCCTCCGCCGCCGAGTAGAGCTCGGCCGGGTGCACTCCGCCCAGCGCGGTGACCAGGTGTCCGTCCGGGCGCACCAGTAGCACGGTGTGAGCGGCCGCACCGGGATAGCTCTCCGCGACCAGCAACTCGGCGCGGTGCGGCAGCGCGGCGACCGCGGCTGCCAGCCGGGGCATGATCCCGGCGGTCATCCAGTGCTTGCGGTCCCACACCGCCGTGCCGGGCGCGATCAGCACCACCAGCAGGGCTCCGCGCCCGAGCCGGTCCCGCAGCTGTACGAAGGTGCCGTCCTCCGCGGTGACCCGCACATCGGTGACCGGCTCGCCGGGCGCCGTGTCCACGGGCACCTCGGCTTCGAGGTGCTGGGGAGCGAGCGGGGAGGCGGCGTACGCCCCCGGCGCACCGAGTGTTCCGCGCCCCAGATGACCGTCCGTGAGCAGCGCGTCGTGGCCTCGGGCCGAGCCGCGCACATAGGCGCGCAGTCCTCCGCCGCCGCGCAGCAGCGGCAGGGCCTGGTCGGCGGCGCGCAGCCGGCCTGCGACGACTCCGCGTCGCTCCGCCTGATAGCTGTCGAGCAGCGCCTCGTGCGGTCCGTGGTGCCAGGCGAGCGCCAGCTTCCAGGCCAGGTTGTCGGCGTCCCTGAGCCCCTCGTCGAGTCCCTGCGCGCCCAGCGCGCCGAGCAGGTGCGCCGCGTCACCGGCGAGGAAGACCCGGCGGACCCGCCAGCGGCGGGCCAGACGGTGGTGGACCGTGTGGACTCCGGTGTCGAGAAGCTCGTACGGCGGCGTCGGGCCCCCGGTCCAGCCGGCCAGGGTCTCCCGGATGCGGGCCAGCAGCAGCTCGGGCGTGACCAGGTCCTTGCCCGGCGGCAGCAGCCAGTCCAGGCGCCACACGCCGTCCGGGAGGGGGCGGGCGGTTACCTCCCCGGCCGAGGGTCCGGACGTACGCCAAGGCGGCATCCGATGGAGCAACGCTTCGTCCCCCCACGGAAGTTCCGTGCGCAGCGCGGCCACGGCGTGCCGCTCCACCGCCGTACGTCCCGGGAAGCGGATGTCCTGGAGCTTGCGCACGGTGGAGCGCGGGCCGTCGCAGCCGACCAGGTAACTGCCACGCCACCAGGTGCCCTTGGGGCCGCGGGTGTGGGCGGTGACCCCCGAGGCCTCCTGCTCGACGGTGTCGAGGCGGCTGTCCACGGCGACCTCGACGAGCGGCTCGGTGGCCAGGGCGGCGCGCAGGGCGCCGGTCAGGACGTGCTGGGCGATGTGCAGCGGGGCGGGTTCGTCGCCGCCGAACGTGACCTCGCGCATCACCTGCTTGCGCCGCATGGACCGCCATCCGGCCCAGCGGGTTCCCTCCTGCGCGAGCGGCTGCCCGCTCAGCCGCTCCATCAGGGCGGCGGTGTCCTCGCGCAGGACCACGGTCCGCGCAGGGCGCGGTTCCTCCTTGCCGGGGCCCTCGTCCAGCACGACGCAGGGCACTTCCTGACGTGCCAACGCCAGGGCGAGCGTGAGCCCGACAGGCCCCGCGCCGACGATGATCACCGGGTCCACGGCGCGGCGCCCCCTGCTCGTGACGGCGTCCGGACGGACGTATGTGAACAGGAAGTTGGAGCAGGGTGCACGATCACAGAACGTATGCAACCCATTGGCGGGGTTTGCGTCAAGCGACGGAGGCAGTGGCGATCATGCCACTGCCTCCCTGTCGCTCACGCCACTTGACCGATCATCAGATCGAGTCGCCGGCACCTGTACCGAAGGTACCGCCCACCGCGGCCGGATTGACCTCCACCGTGTCCTCGGTGAGGACCGCGCCCGTGCCCCGCTTGCTGCGCCGCAGCCTGCCTTCCAGCCAGCTCGCGAAGCTGGTGAGGAGGAAGTTGACCACGATGAAGATGACCGCCACTCCGATAAAGCTCTGGATGACGTTGGCGTAGTTGGCCGCGAACGTGCTGCGCGCGCTGAGCAGCTCCGCATAGCCGATCATCGCGCCGCCCAGCGCGGTGTCCTTCACGATGACCACCAGCTGGCTGACGATGGCCGGCAGCATGGCCGTCACCGCCTGCGGGAGCAGGATGCTGGTCATCGTCTGACCCTTGCGCAGGCCGATCGCGTACGCGGCTTCCGTCTGCCCCTTGGGGAGCGCCAGGATGCCGGCCCGGACGATCTCGGCGAGGACCGAGGCGTTGTAGAGCACCAGGCCGGTGACGACCGCGTACAGGGGCCGGTCGTCGGTGGTGACGTTCGTGGAGCGGGCGTAGAACTCGTTCGCGAACAGCATCAGCAAGAGGACCGGGAGCGAGCGGAAGAACTCGACCACAACTGCGGCGGGGACCCGCACCCACCGGTGGTCCGACATGCGCGCGATGCCGAAGAAGGCGCCCAACGGGAGGGCGATGACCATGGAGAGCGCGGCGGCCTTCAGCGTGTTGCCGAGTCCCGGCAGGAGATACGTCGTCCACGCTTCGGACGTGGTGTACGGCTGCCACAGGGCCCACTTCAGCTGGCCCTTGTCGTCCATCACCTGCCAGATCCACCACACCAGGAGGGCGAGCAGGGCGACGAAGATCACTGACAAGAGGACGTTGCGCCGCTTTGCCCGGGGGCCGGGGGCGTCGTAGAGGACCGAGCTCATCGTTTCACCGCCAGTCGCTTGCCGAGCCAGCCGAGGATGAGGCCGGTCGGTAGAGTCAGAACCACGAAGCCGAAGGCGAAGACCGCGCCGATGAGCAGCGTCTGAGCCTCGTTCTCGATCATCGTCTTCATCAGAGCGGCGGCCTCGGCCACGCCGATCGCGGCTGCCACGGTGGTGTTCTTGGTCAGCGCGATCAGTACGTTGGCCAGCGGGCCGATGACCGCACGGAACGCCTGCGGCAGCACGACGAGCCGCAGCGTTTGGCTGAAGCTCAGCCCGATCGCGCGCGCCGCCTCGGCCTGGCCCAGCGGCACGGTGTTGATGCCGGAGCGCAGCGCCTCACAGACGAAGGCAGAGGTGTAGGCGACGAAACCGAGCACCGCCAGCCTGAAGCCCTGGATCTTGAAGTCGGAAGCGCCCAGCGTCACGCCGAAGATGTCGGCGAGGCCGAGCGAGTTGAAGACGATGATGACCGTCAGGGGGATGTTCCGGACGATGTTGACGTAGGCGGTGCCGAAACCGCGCATCAGCGGGACCGGGCTGACCCGCATCCCGGCCAGCAGGGTGCCCCAGACCAGGGAGCCGACGGCGGAGATGACGGTGAGTTTCACCGTCATCCAGAACGCCCCTAGGACGTCATAACCATGAAGAAAGTCGAACACGATCTCCCGCGCTTCCGGGTGTGTGGCGTACGAGAAGGGCGTGGCGCGCCGCCGCCGTGATCGCGGTGGGCGGCGGCGCGCCGGTGGAACCCTGCGTGCGCTGCGGTTCCCTGGGTTACTTGACGATGACGCCGATCTTCGGGGCGGGCTCGTACTTGTAGTTGGACGGGCCGAAGTTCTTCTCGACGTCGGTCTTCCAGGTGCCGTCGCTGACCATGGCCTTCAGGGCGTCGTTGATCTTGTTGACGGTCGCGGTGTCACCCTTCTTGACGCCGATGCCGTAGTTCTCGTTGCTGAGCTTGAGCCCGAGGAGCTTGAACTGGCCCTTGTACTGGGCCTGCGAGGCGTAGCCCGCGAGGATCGAGTCATCGGTGGTCAGCGCGTCCACGGCGCCGCTCTGGAGGCTGGCGACGCACTCCGAGTAGCCGGGGTTCTCCTTGAGGTTGACCTTGGGGGCGATCTTCACAATCTTCTGTGCCGAGGTGGAGCCGGTCACGGAGCACAGCTTCTGACCGTTGAGGTCCGTGCCCTTGGCGATCTTCGAGCCCTGCTTGACCAGCAGGTCCTGGTGCGCCAGGAAGTACGGGCCGGCGAAGTCGACCTTCTGCTTGCGCTCGTCGGTGATCGAGTACGAGGCCACGATGAACTTGACGTCTCCGCGGGCCAGCGCGTTCTCGCGGTCGGCGCTCTTGGTCTCGATGAACTCGATCTGGCTGGGCTTGTAGCCGAGCTTGCCCGCGACGTAGGTCGCCACGTCCACGTCGAAGCCGGAGTAGGTGCCGTTCGGCTGCTTGAGGCCGAGACCGGGCTGGTCGTACTTGATACCGATCTTGATCTTCTTACCGCCACCGGACGAACTGCTGCTGCTGTTGCTGTTGTTCGACCCGCACGCCGTAGCCGCCACAGCGAGGGCGAGCACGGCAGCCGAAGCAGCGGTGACCTTGCGGAGCTTCATGGTGAACATCCTTTGGCTGGTGAAGAGAGGAGCGCCGGTGAAGAGATGAGCGCCGGCGGAGAGAAGAGAGCCGGCGAGGGCCGGGCAGGGCGGACCGTCAGTGGTGGAGGATCTTCGACAGGAAGTCCTTGGCGCGGTCGCTGCGCGGATTGCTGAAGAACTGGTCGGGCGCGGCCTCCTCGACGATCCGGCCGTCCGCCATGAAGACCACACGGTTTGCAGCCGATCGCGCGAAGCCCATCTCGTGGGTGACGACGATCATGGTCATGCCGTCGCGGGCGAGCTGCTGCATGACCTCGAGGACCTCGTTGATCATCTCCGGGTCGAGGGCCGACGTCGGCTCGTCGAAGAGCATGACCTTCGGGTCCATGGCCAGCGCCCGCGCGATGGCGACGCGCTGCTGCTGGCCGCCGGAGAGCTGTGCGGGGTACTTGTCCGCCTGGGTGGCCACGCCGACCCGGTCGAGCAGGGCCCGGGCCTTCTCCTCGGCCTTCTTCTTGTCGGCCTTGCGGACCTTGATCTGGCCCAGCATCACGTTCTCGAGCACGGTCTTGTGCGCAAAGAGGTTGAAGGACTGGAAGACCATCCCCACGTCGGCGCGCAGCCGGGCCAGTTCCTTGCCCTCCTGGGGCAGCGACTTGCCGTCTATCGTGATCGAGCCCGAGTCGACTGTTTCCAGGCGGTTGATGGTGCGGCACAGGGTGGACTTACCGGACCCGGAGGGCCCGATGACCACGACGACCTCGCCGCGGGCGATCGTCAGGTCGATGTCCTGGAGTACGTGCAACGCGCCGAAGTGCTTGTTGACGCTCTTCAGGACGACCAGTTCGCCGGTCGCGGCCACATCTTCCTTGGCCACCGATACTTCGGTCATCGCTATCGGGCTCCGTCCTCCTCGGTTTCGGAGGACAGTAGTAACCCCGTTCCACCAGCGTCATTACATCTGAGGGGAATCTGAGCATCACGATCCGATAGCAATCGGACACGTGTCGTAGCACATCGCAGGACTCGCGCGCGGGCCGCGTATCAGCCGGGTAACTAAAGGGGTCCGCAACCGGAACCCACTTGACGCCGTCGTCGTCCATCAGCGTGACTGCCTTGATGCACGCACGCGCGTGCCAGGCGTTTTGTACGCACTGTGTGCCCGTCCTGTTCGTACGGCCGATGAACCGAAGGAGGCCCGGATGAGACTGCTCCTCGTCGAGGACGACAACCATGTCGCCGCCGCTCTTTCTGCGGTTCTGGCGCGGCACGGTTTCGACGTCACGCACGCGCGCAGCGGCGAGGAAGCTCTCCAGGCGCTCGTTCCCGAGGGCGACGGCTTCGGCGTCGTCCTGCTCGACCTGGGTCTGCCCGACCAGGACGGCTACGAGGTCTGCGGCAAGATCCGCAAGCGCACCAGCACCCCGGTGATCATGGTCACCGCGCGCTCCGACGTCCGCTCCCGCATCCACGGCCTCAACCTCGGCGCCGACGACTACGTGGTGAAGCCGTACGACACCGGGGAACTGCTCGCCCGTATCCACGCCGTCAGCAGGCGCAGCGTCCACGAGGACGCCGGGGCGGGCGGCGACCACGAGCTGCGCCTCGGGTCCATGCTCATCGAACTGCCCACCCGACAGGTCAGCGTGGACGGTTCGGTTGTCCAACTGACCCGCAAGGAGTTCGATCTTCTCGCCCTCCTCGCACAGCGCCCGGGGGTCGTCTTCCGCCGGGAGCAGATCATCAGCGAGGTGTGGCGTACCAGCTGGGAGGGGACCGGACGCACCCTGGAGGTGCACGTCGCGTCCCTGCGCGCCAAGCTGCGCATGCCGGCCCTGATCGAGACCGTACGCGGTGTCGGTTACCGGCTTGTCGCCCCGTCCTCGTAGCGTGCACGGGTGCGTACTCGTCTTCTTCCGCTGCTGATCGTCCTGATGGCGGCCGTGCTGCTCGCCCTCGGCATCCCGCTCGCCGTGAGCGTGGCCTCCGCCCAGCAGCAGAAGGTCGTCGTCGACCGGATCGACGACACGGCGCGCTTCGCGTCCCTCGCCCAGTTCGTCACCGACGCCTGCAGTTCCACGCGCACGTCCACGGACGAGCGGCTGGAGACTCTGCGCAGTGAACTCGCCAGCTACTACGGCGTCTACGGCATCCGGGCCGGGGTGTTCTGCCGTACCGACGTCCCGATGGCGCAGGCGCCGCAGACCTTCTTCCTGCCCGATCAGGGCGAGGTGCGCGACGCCTTCGCCGAGGCCCTGCTCAGCCGCCGCAGCCACGACCCCAAGCAGGTCTGGCCCTGGCAGCGCAACCGTCTGGTCGTCGCCTCACCGGTCATCCGGGACGGCGATGTCGTGGCGGTCGTGGTCACCGACTCGCCCACCGGGGCGCTGCGTTCGCGGATCCTGCACGGCTGGCTGGTCATCGGTGTGGGCGAGATCGCCGCGATGCTGCTGGCCGTCGGCGCCGCGCTGAGGCTGACCGGCTGGGTGCTCAGGCCGGTACGGGTGCTGGACGCCACCACTCACGCGATCGCGAGCGGCCGTCTGAAGACCCGGGTGGCGGCTGCCGGCGGTCCTCCGGAACTCCGGCGCCTGGCCCACTCGTTCAACGAGATGGCGGACAACGTCGAGGACGTACTGGAGCAGCAGCGCGCCTTCGTCGCCGACGCCTCGCACCAGCTGCGCAATCCCCTTGCGGCGCTGCTGCTGCGCATCGAACTGCTCGCTCTCGAACTGCCGGAGGACAATGAGGAGATCGCATCGGTGCGCACCGAGGGCAAGCGCCTCGCGGAGGTCCTCGACGACCTGCTCGACCTGGCCCTGGCCGAGCACACCGACGCCGACCTGCGGATCACCGACATCGGCGCGCTGACCGCCGAGCGCGTCGCGGCCTGGACGCCGACCGCGGAGGCCAAGGGCGTACGGCTGGTGGGGAATTGCCCGCCGACCACCGCCTGGGCCGACCCGGTCACGCTCTCCAGCGCGCTGGACGCGGTGATCGACAACGCGGTCAAGTTCACGCCGAAGGACGAGTGCGTCGAGGTCACGGTCGCGGCCGACGGCGACACCTCGACCGTCGTGGTCACCGACAACGGCCCTGGCCTGACCGACGAGGAACTCGCCCGAGTCGGCGACCGCTTCTGGCGCAGCAGCCGCCACCAGAACATCAAGGGCTCCGGGCTCGGCCTGTCCATCTCGCGCACGCTGCTCGCCGCGGGCGGCGGCTCGATCTCGTACGGCCGTCACGAGCCGCACGGGCTCACCGTGACGGTGTCCGTGCCGAGGAACAGCCCTGCGGTCGGCGGTACCTACGGCTTGACCGAGCGGTAGTAGCGCCGGGCGCCCTCGTGCAGGGCCAGGGGGTCGGTGTAGATCGCGGTGCGCAGGTCGACGAGCTGCGCGGAGTGGACCTGCGTGCCGATGCCGTCACGGCTCCTGATCACGGTGCGGGTCATCCACTCGGTGAGCCGGGGGTCCATGTCCTTGCGCGTCATCAGCAGGTTGGCCACGGCCAGCGTAGGCACGGCGACCCCTCCCTGGATGCTCGGGTAGGCCGACTCCGGCATGTTGGTGGCGCGGTAGTAGTGGGTGGCACGGTCCTGCTTGTGCAGCTCCGCGACGAGGTCGGGCGTGATCGGCACGAACCGGAAGGTGAAGGTGTCGGCGAGCTTCTGCAGCCCCTCCGTGGGCAGCCCACCGGACCAGAAGAACGCATCGATCTTGCCCTGCTTCAGCCCGTCCGGACCGGTGTCGATGCCGTCGGCGAACGGCGTGATGTCCTTCGTCGCGTCGATGCCGGCCGCCTTGAGCACCCGGTCTGCGATCAGGCGCACACCCGAACTGGGCGGCCCTATGGCCACCCGCTTGCCCTTGAGGTCCGCGACGGAGGTGATGCGTGAGTCGCGCGGGACGATGAGCTGCACATAGTCGTCGTACAGGCGGGCGACGCCCCGCAGCTGGTCGGCGCCGGGGTTGTGGCTGCCGAGCTCGTACGTCTCCACCGCGTCGGCCGCGGCAATGGTGAAGTCGGCCTGGCCGGTCGCCACCCGTTTGACGTTCTCCTGGGAGCCGTCGCTGGTCAGCAGCTTCACTTTCAGGTCCGGCATGTCCTTGTCGAGCGCGGTGCGCAGCAGCTTGCCGTACTGCTGGTACACCCCGGCCGGCGTTCCCGTGCTGATCGTGATCGTTCCGCTCGGAGGGGCCTCGCCCAGGGGCAGCAGCCACCACAGCAGCAACCCGAGGGCGACGACGCCGGCAGCCGCGCCCTGCAGGGCCCGGCGTCTGCCGATCCGGGGGAACATCTTGGACATGCGAGGGATCCTGCCAGCCGGAACGCGGTGCTGACCAGGGCTGCTGACCGGGGCAGGGGTCACAACGGGATCACGAACGGGCGTTGTCCGTGCCGGTCGATACAGTCGCCGTATGAGTTCATCGCCCGCCGACCTGGTTCGCCGATTCCACCTCGCCGTCGGGCTCGACGCCCGCAGTACGCCCACCGAGGTGTCGCCCTCGCTGGCCGCCCACCGCGGGGAACTGCTCGCGGAGGAGGCCGCGGAGGTCGCCGAGGTCTCGGTCACGGGCCCGCTCGACAAGCTCGCCCACGAACTGGCCGACGTCGTCTACGTGGCCTACGGCACCGCCCTCGTCCACGGCATCGACCTCGACGCGGTGATCGCCGAGATCCACCGCTCCAACATGACCAAGCTGGGCCCCGACGGCCGGGTCACCCGCCGCGCCGACGGCAAGGTCCTCAAGGGCGACCACTACGAGGCCCCAGACGTGTCGGCGGTACTGCGCCGGCAGGGGTGGGCGCCCGACGGTATATGAGGCCTTGCGGCGGTACAGCCCAAGGCCCTGCCCGCCGTCCAGTGGCCGGTGGGCGAGCGGCGGTGCGTCAGCCTTGGGGCGGCCTGCCGACCAAGCTGTCAGTTGCCCCGATGGGGGCGCGATGTGCGGGCGTTCCCGCAACCGCCCGTCGACGGGCCGTCAGGCGTCCGCCGTCCGATCGATCCACGACGGTGGGTCCCCCTGCGCCGGCCCTCCGTTCAGGACCGGCGTTCACCCACCGACACGCGCGCTTGCCGGCTCCGAGTGATCCGTACGGGCGTTCCGGCGCTCGTTCAGGTGCCGGACCAGTGGTTCCGTGTAGCGGGCCGTGAGGGGGCCGAGGACGACCAGGATGAGGACGTACGCCGTGGCCAGCGGACCCAGGGACGGCTCGATGCCTGCGCTCACCGCCAGCCCGGCGATGACGATGGAGAACTCGCCGCGCGCCACCAGGGCGCCGCCCGCGCGCCAGCGGCCCCTGACGGAGATCCCGGCCCGGCGCGCCGCCCAGTAGCCGGTGGCGATCTTCGTCGCCGCCGTGAGCAGGGCCAGCGCGAGGGCGGGCAGCAGGACGGGCGGGATGCTCGCCGGATCGGTGTGCAGCCCGAAGAACACGAAGAACACCGCGGCGAACAGATCGCGCAACGGGCTCAGCAGGGTGTGGGCGCCTTCCGCGACCTCCCCGGACAGCGCGATACCCACCAGGAAGGCACCGACGGCCGCCGACACCTGGAGCTGCTGTGCGACGCCCGCGACCAGGATCGTCAGCCCCAGCACGACAAGCAGCAGCTTCTCCGGGTCGTCAGTGGAGACGAACCGCGAGATGACGCGCCCGTAGCGCACGGCCACGAACAGGACCAGCCCCGCCGCCCCCAGCGCGACCCCCAGCGTCACGCTCCCGGCCAGCAGCCCGGCCCCGGCCACCAGTGCGGTCACGATGGGCAGGTACACCGCCATCGCCAGATCCTCCAGCACGAGCACGCTGAGGATCACCGGGGTCTCCCGGTTACCGACCCGGCCCAGGTCGCCGAGCACCTTCGCGATGACACCGGACGACGAGATCCAGGTGACACCGGCCAGTACGACAGCGGCCACCGGCCCCCAGCCGAGCAGCAGCGCCGCAACCGCGCCCGGCACGGCGTTGAGCGCGCAGTCGACCAGGCCCGACGGGTAGTGCGCCTTCAGGTTGGTGACCAGGTCACCGGCCGTGTACTCCAGGCCCAGCATCAACAGCAGCAGGATGACGCCGATCTCGGCGCCGATGGCGACGAACTCCTCGCTCGCCCCCAGCGGCACCAGCCCGCCCTCGCCGAAGGCCAGGCCGGCCAGCAGGTACAGCGGAATGGGGGAGAGCTGAAAGCGGGCGGCGGCCCGGCCGAGCAGGCCGAGGCCGAGCAGAATGGAACCGAACTCGATCAACAACACCGCGGAGTGCACCGGTTCACTCCCGCCCGAGTATCGCCGCGGCGGCGTCGACGCCCTCGCGCGTGCCGACGACGATCACGATGTCACCGCCCGCCAGCCGGAAGTCCGGCGCCGGCGACGGAATCGCCTCGGCCCGGCGCAGCACCGCCACCACCGACGCGCCGGTCTCGGTCCGCATGCGCGTGTCGCCCAGCACCCGCCCGTTCCAGCGCGAGGCCACGGCCAGCTCGATCCGCTCGGCGACCAGCCCCAGGTCGGAGGCGTAGAGAAGGCTCGCGCTGTGGTGGGACGGCTTCAGCGCGTCGATCAGCGCGCCCGCCTCGGAGCCGGACAGCCGCAGCGACTGGGCACAGGAATCGGGGTCGTCGGCCCGGTACACATTCACCGTGCGCGCGCCGTCGCGGTGCGCCACCACGGACAGATGGCGTTGGTCGCGGGTCACCAGGTCGTACTGGACCCCGATGCCCGGCAGCGGCGTCGCCCTCAGTCGTGGCGCAGGCACGTTTCTCCCCTTGTCCTGGCGGCATGGTCGTGGTCTGCCGGTGATCAACCCCGGCCGCTTCGCATGCTGCCATCCGCCCGTACGGTGGCGACATGGGTGACGTCACGGATATACGCGGCCGGGGACGGACGGCAAGGGTGGCAGGAGCCACAGCGGGAGCGCCTGCGGAACCAGGGAGGACCGTGTCACTGTTCTGGCGGATCTTCTCCCTCAACGCCACGGGCCTGATCGCGGCCGCCGCCCTGCTGCTGGGCCCGGTCACCGTGTCGACCCCCGTCCTGCCGGCCGAGGCGCTGGTCGTCGTCGTGGGCCTGGCCGCACTGCTGGCCGGCAACGCGATCGTGCTGCGTCTCGGACTTGCTCCGCTACGGCGGCTCGGCCGGGCCATGGCCACCGCGGACCTGCTGCGCCCCGGCGCCCGCGCGGTCGTCGCCGGTCCCGCGGAGGCGGCCGAGCTGATCACGACGTACAACACGATGCTCGACCGGCTGGAGAGCGAACGCGCGGCCGGAGCGGCCCGCGCCCTGTCCGCGCAGGAGCGCGAGCGGCAGCGCATCGCCCGCGAGCTCCACGACGAGGTGGGCCAGACCCTGACCGCTGTCCTCCTCCAGCTCAAGCGCGTCGCCGACCGCGCCCCCGAGGAGTTGCGCGGGGAGGTGGGCCAGGCACAGGAGGCGACCAGGGCGGGCCTGGACGAGATCCGCCGTATCGCCCGCAGGCTGCGCCCCGGTGTCCTGGAGGAATTCGGCCTGGTCAGCGCCCTGCGCTCACTCGCCGCCGAATTCACCACCCACGGGCTGACGGTGCGCCACCACATCGTCGGTGAACTGCCCCCGCTGACCGAGGAGTCGGAGCTGGTGGTCTACCGCGTGGCCCAGGAAGGACTCACCAACACCGCCCGGCACGCCGGCGCCGACCGCGCCGAGGTCCGCCTCCGGCCGGTCGCGGACGGTGTCGAACTCCTCGTACGCGACAACGGCAAGGGCCTCGGTACGGCCCCGGACGGCGCCGGAATCCGCGGCATGCGGGAACGCGCGCTGCTCATAGCAGCCGACCTTGCGCTCGAACCCGGCCCCGACGACGGCACCGACGTGCGCCTGCGGGTACCCGTCACCGCCGGAGGCCGCTGATGGCATCCCCCGCGCGCGTGCTGCTCGCCGACGACCACGCGCTCGTACGCCAGGGCGTGCGGCTCATCCTGGACGGCGAGCCCGATCTGACCGTGGTCGCGGAGGCCGGGGACGGGGCGGAGGCGGTCGAGCTGGCACGCGCGCGTGCCGTCGATCTGGCCGTACTGGACATCGCCATGCCCCGTATGACGGGCCTCCAGGCGGCCCGCGAACTCTCCCGCCGCCTGCCCGGCCTGCGCATCCTCATGCTCACCATGTACGACAACGAGCAGTACTTCTTCGAGGCCCTCAAGGCCGGGGCCGGCGGCTACGTCCTCAAGTCGGCCGCCGACCGCGACCTGGTCGGGGCATGCCGGGCGGCCGTGCGCGACGAGCCGTTCGTGTACCCGGGCGCGGAACGGGCGCTCGTCCGCTCCTACCTGGACCGCCTGCACCGGGGGGACGACCTGCCCACGCGGCCGGTCACCGAGCGCGAGGAGGAGATCCTCAAACTGGTCGCCGAGGGCCACACCTCGAAGGAGATCGGCGAGCTCCTCTTCATCAGCGCGAAGACGGTCGAGCGCCACCGGGCGAACCTGCTGCACAAGCTGGGCATGCGCGACCGCCTGGAACTCACCCGCTACGCGATCCGCGCGGGCCTCATCGAGCCCTGAGCCCCCGGTTGTCCACAGGGCGGCGGGAGACACTTCCGGCACCGCCTACCCTTGTCACATGAGCAGCATCGACCGGAGCCAGGCAGTGGGCGTGAAGACCTACGAAGTGCGCACCTACGGGTGCCAGATGAACGTCCACGATTCCGAGCGCTTGTCCGGGCTGCTCGAAGAGGCCGGGTACGTGCGTGCGCCCGAGGGCTCCGACGGCGACGCCGACGTCGTCGTCTTCAACACCTGCGCCGTCCGCGAGAACGCCGACAACCGGCTGTACGGCAACCTCGGCCGCCTCGCGCCGAAGAAGGCCTCGCGGCCCGGGATGCAGATCGCGGTCGGCGGCTGTCTCGCGCAGAAGGACCAGGACATCATCGTGAAGAAGGCGCCCTGGGTGGACGTCGTCTTCGGCACGCACAACATCGGCAAGCTCCCGGTGCTCCTGGAACGCGCGCGCGTGCAGGAAGAGGCCCAGGTCGAGATCGCCGAGTCCCTGGAGGCGTTCCCCTCCACCCTGCCGACGCGCCGCGAGAGCGCGTACGCGGCGTGGGTGTCGATCTCCGTCGGCTGCAACAACACCTGCACCTTCTGCATCGTTCCGGCCCTGCGCGGCAAGGAGAAGGACCGCCGCACCGGCGACATCCTCGCCGAGATCGAGGCCCTGGTGGCCGAGGGCGTCTCCGAGATCACCCTGCTCGGGCAGAACGTCAACGCGTACGGCTCCGACATCGGCGACCGCGAGGCCTTCAGCAAGCTGCTGCGCGCCTGCGGCCGGATCGAGGGCCTGGAGCGCGTCCGCTTCACCTCACCGCACCCGCGCGACTTCACCGACGACGTGATCGCGGCGATGGCCGAGACCCCCAACGTCATGCCGCAGCTGCACATGCCGCTGCAGTCCGGCTCGGACACGGTCCTGAAGGCGATGCGCCGCTCGTACCGGCAGGACCGCTACCTCGGGATCATCGAGAAGGTGCGGGCTGCCATCCCGCACGCCGCGATCACCACCGACATCATCGTGGGCTTCCCCGGTGAGACGGAGGAGGACTTCGAGCAGACCCTGCACGTCGTCCGTGAGGCGCGATTCGCGCAGGCCTTCACCTTCCAGTACTCCAAGCGCCCCGGCACCCCGGCCGCGACCATGGAGAACCAGATCCCGAAGGAGGTCGTCCAGGCGCGCTACGAGCGTCTCGTCGCCCTCCAGGAGGAGATCTCCTGGGAGGAGAACAAGAAGCAGGTCGGCCGCACCCTGGAGCTGATGGTCGCCGAGGGCGAAGGCCGCAAGGACGGCGCCACCCACCGCCTCTCCGGCCGCGCCCCCGACAACCGCCTGGTCCACTTCACCAAGCCCGAGCAGGAGGTGCGACCCGGCGACGTGGTCACGGTCGAGATAACGTACGCCGCCCCGCACCACCTGCTCGCCGAGGGAGCCGTCCTCGACGTGCGCCGCACGCGCGCGGGCGACGCCTGGGAGAAGCGCAACGCGGTCGAGGCGGCGAAGCCGGCGGGCGTCCTGCTGGGCCTGCCGAAGATCGGCGTCCCGGAGCCGCTGCCGGTCGCGACGGGCAGCGGCTGCGGCTGCGACTGACCGCTCTGCTCGGCGCGGTGTCCGCCGCCGGGCGGCGGGGTTACCCTGCCGATCATGCTTGTCGTCGCCGCAGTCTGCCCCTGCCCGCCGCTGCTGGTGCCCGAGGTCGCCGCGGGTGCCGCCGCCGAGATGGACGTCGCGCGTGCCGCGTGCACGGACGCGGTCGGCGTGCTCGCGGCCGCCCGTCCCGACCGGCTCGTCGTCGTCGGTCCCGCGGAGCAGAGCGGCCGAGCCAGCTACCCGGAGGGCACGCGGGGCTCCTTCCGCGGCTTCGGCGTCGACGTGGACGTACGGCTCGGCAGGGCCCAGCATGCCGGGGCCGAAGTCCCGGCCCCTGCGGCCTCGGAGCGGTCGCTCGCCCCCTCGCTGGCGGTGGCCGCGTGGCTGCTGCAGCGCACCGGCTGGTCCGGCGCCCCGATCGAGGGGCTCGGCGTGGGGGAACCTCTGGCGGCCGAGCGGTGCATTCAAGTCGGGAGGGACATCGCCGCCGGGCCCGAGCGGGTGGCGCTGCTGGTCATGGGCGACGCCAGTGCCTGCCGCACGCTCAAGGCCCCCGGTTACCTCGACGAGCGCGCGGGGCCCTTCGACGCGGAGGTCGCGCGTGCGCTGGGAGCGGCGGATGTGGCGGCCCTCAAGGCCCTGGACACCGAGCTGGCGTCCGAGCTGAAGGCATCCGGCCGGGCCCCCTGGCAGATCCTCGCGGGCGCGGCCGAGGGCACGGACCTCGCGGGCGCGCTGCTGTACGAGGACGCGCCGTACGGCGTGGGCTACATGGTCGCGACCTGGTCGTAGAGGCGCGGGAGCAAACGGCGGACGGCCGGGAGCCCTCGGGCTCCGCGGCCGTCCGCCGGTGTGCCGTGCCGTTCAGGGCCGTTCAGGAAGCAGGCGGCGTGGAGCCGGCTGGTGCGGTCGTGCCACCGCCTGCCTCCGTGTCGTCCCTGTGCGCGAGTCGGTCCATGGCGCCCTTGGCCTTGCGGGTCCCGGTGTGGATCTTGTGGCTGTACTTGCCCTTGGTCTTCTCGTCGACGACCTTCGCGGCCTTGTCGAGACCGTGCGTGATCTTGCCCCCGTGCTGCTGCGCGAGGCCGGAGACCTTGTCCTTGGCCGGGTTCAGTCTGGCCTTCAGGTTGTTCAGGAGACCCATGGTCCACCTTCCGCCGTTCCCGGGCTCGGCACACCCCTGCGGCTCACTCGGGCCAGGGGCGGTTACGTGCGGGCGTCCTCGCCGGCGTCCCTGTCGGCCGCCTCCTCGGCGGACTGCTGCTTGGGGATCTCGACGGCCTCACCGGAGGCGGACTGGGCGGCCTCCGTCGCCTCCGGCTCGCTCTCGGTCAGCTCCTCGGCCTCGGCCGACCCCTTCGCCTCAGCCGCCTCCTCAGTCGCGGGCTCGGCCGTCGGTGTGTCGGCCTGAGCCTCGGCGGTTGACGCCTCCTCCGTAGCCTTCGACCTCCGCAGAAGTCGTGCGAAAACGCCCATATCCACTCCATACGTTACTCGTGCGGGCGAAATCCCGCGTCGTCCGGTGCGTCCGTTTGCGCCGCCCGGGTCGCCGCCCCCCGAATCCGGCGGCGAGAGCCTCGCAACGGGCAACGACCCGGCATTCGTGCCGTCACGTAACTCGTTCGAGGAGCGCCCTCGGGGTTTGCGAGACTGGTGCGGTGAGCAGCGCATCCCCCGCCCCCCGAGTCATCGCCGTCGTCGGACCGACCGCGGCCGGAAAGTCCGATCTGGGCGTTTTCCTCGCCCGGCAGCTCGGAGGCGAGGTCGTCAACGCCGACTCCATGCAGCTCTACCGGGGGATGGACATCGGCACCGCAAAGCTGACGCCCGAGGAGCGCAGCGGCATTGCGCACCACCTCCTCGACATCTGGGACGTGACGGTCACGGCGTCGGTCGCCGAGTACCAGAAGCTCGCCCGCGCCAAGATCGACGGCCTGCTCGCGGAAGGCCGCTGGCCGATCCTGGTCGGCGGCTCCGGCCTCTACGTGCGCGGGGCCGTCGACAACCTGGAGTTCCCCGGCACCGACCCCGAGGTCAGGGCCCGGCTCGAGGAGGAGCTCGCGCTGCGCGGCTCCGGCGCGCTGCACGCCAGACTCGCCGCCGCGGACCCCGAGGCGGCGCAGGCGATCCTGCCCAGCAACGGCCGCCGTATCGTCCGGGCCCTCGAAGTGATCGAGATCACCGGTCAGCCGTTCACCGCCAATCTGCCCGGCCATGACTCGGTCTACGACACCGTCCAGATCGGCGTCGACGTGGCCCGCCCCGAACTCGACGAGCGCATCGCCCGCCGGGTCGACCGGATGTGGGAGGCCGGTCTGGTGGACGAGGTGCGTGCGCTGGAGGCGCAGGGCCTGCGCGAGGGCCGTACGGCAGCCCGTGCGCTCGGCTATCAGCAGGTGCTCGCGGCGCTGGCCGGGGAGTGCACCGAGGAGGAGGCGCGGATCGAGACCGTGCGCGCCACCAAGCGCTTCGCGCGCCGGCAGGATTCCTGGTTCCGGCGCGACCCCCGGGTGCACTGGCTGAGCGGGGCTGCGGCGGATCTCACAGAACTTCCGCAGCGCGCACTGGCGTTGGTCGAACGACCGGTTACAGCCTGATCACGTCATGGCATCGGGACGCTCCGGCCGCCGTTGCGGCATCCGGCGGCGTGCCATCATCGAGCTTCGATCGACCAAGTGGAGTCCTAGTTGGGAGGGCGCGTGGCGATGGAGGCCGGCCCTCGCGACACCGCACAAGGCACCGAGCCCCTCACCGTCGAGAGCGGTGAACCGGAGCAGGACGAGAACCGTCTGAGCCCCGACGGGCCCGATGAGACACAGGGCGGAGTGACCGCCGACGGCCCTGAGCCGGAGGAGATGTTCGCCGGTGGCCCCGAGGTCGAGGTCGAACTGCGACCGCAGCGCCGCCTGCGCATCTGGCAACTCGCCCCCATCGTCGCCCTCGCCGCGGTCGGCTCCCTGATGTTCGCCTTCCCGCTCGCCTTCGACTTCGGCGACAGCGGGGCCGTGATCGCCATGCTGGGACTGCTGATCTGCTCCTGTGCGGCCGGCTGGGGCATGATGGCCGCCCGCCGGGTGGGGTACACGGGCCCCGGGCTCCCACCGCGGGGTTCCGGCCGTCGACCGGACTGGCGGGTGGTCCTGGCATACGTGGTCGTAGTGGCCGCGGTGGTCGTGCTGGCGGTGTGGCGCGTGGCAAGGCTGCGCTGAAGCGCCCCTGCAGGGGCGCGGGGCTGTGCCGATGTGCGGCTCCGCCGCGTGGGCGCGACCAGCCACGATGGACCCGCACCAGCTCACCGACCCGGGCCCGCCCTCCCAGCGGAGCGCTCCCGTACGATCGAGGAATGAGCACGCGGATCGCCTTCCTCAAGGGCCACGGCACCGAGAACGACTTCGTGATCGTGCCGGACCCCGAGAACTCCATCGACCTGCCCCCGAAGGCCGTCGCCGCCCTGTGCGACCGCCGCGCGGGGATCGGCGGTGACGGCCTGCTGCACGTGGTGCGGTCCGCCGCGCACCCCGAGGCGCAGCACATGGCGGCCGAGGCCGAGTGGTTCATGGACTACCGCAACGGCGACGGCTCGATCGCGGAGATGTGCGGCAACGGCGTGCGGGTCTTCGCGCACTACCTCCAGCGCGCCGGGCACGTCGCCGAGGGCGACCTCGCGGTGGCCACACGCGGGGGCGTGAAGAGGGTGCACATCGCGAAGACTGCGTCCAACAGCGGCTCCGCCGCGGGTGACATCACCGTCGGCATGGGCAGGGCGCGCCTCCCCGAAGGGGACGTCACGGTGAGCGTCGGCGAGCGCAGCTGGCCCGCGCGGAACGTGAACATGGGCAATCCGCACGCGGTCGCGTTCGTCGACGACCTCGCGCACGCCGGAAACCTGTACGCGCCGCCGCCGTTCAGCCCGGCCTCCGCATACCCGGACGGCGTGAACGTGGAGTTCGTGGTCGACCGCGGCCCCCGGCACGTCGCTCTGCGCGTGCACGAGCGCGGCGCCGGCGAGACCCGCTCGTGCGGCACGGGCGCGTGCGCCGTCGCCGTGGCCACCGCCCGCCGGGACGGCGTCGACCCGGCCGTCACCGGGAGCCCGGCGACGTACACCGTCGACGTGCCCGGCGGGACCCTGGTCATCACCGAACAGCCCGACGGCGAGATCGAGATGACCGGCCCCGCAGTGATCGTCGCCGAGGGCGAGATCGACTCCGAGTGGCTGGAAACATTCGTTCGCTGAACGGGATGGCGACTTGGGATCCGAGGCCTGTGTGCCCGGTGGTGCACGGGAGTTGCTCCGGGGCGACGACCGCGCGTTCGAAATCACGGGCGGCCCCCTGTCGCATGGCGCGAAACCGTAAACCTACAGACCTTCGCTCGAATGGGTGATCCGTTTCACGCTCGGCGAGAGGCGGTCAGCCGCACGTGATGGGCTCGGTAGCATCAAGCACCGGCCCGGACGGGGGACCGTTGCCGCCCCCTGAGCCGTGTCCGCCCTGGGGCACCCCGTCCGCCGGTCCACGCAGCCGGAGGTGCCCATGAGTGCGGAGGCCACGAATCCCGCGACCCCAGGTCCGGTAACGGGCCCGGCGGCGCGCTGGCGGGCGCGGATCGACCTGCGCCGTCTCGGCCGTGCCGCCCTGCTCGGCCCCGCCACCCGTGACCGGCTGCCCAGCGCCATCAGCCACGTCGTCGACGCCCACCGCGCCCACTACCCGAGCGCCGACCTCGAACCCCTGCGCCGCGCCTACGTGCTGGCCGAGTCCTCGCACCGCGGCCAGATGCGCAAGAGCGGCGAGCCGTACATCACCCACCCGCTCGCGGTGACGCTGATCCTCGCCGAACTCGGCGCGGAGACCACGACCTTGACGGCCTCTCTGCTCCACGACACCGTCGAGGACACGGACGTGACCCTCGATCAGGTCGGCGAGGAGTTCGGTTCGGAGGTCCGCTACCTCGTCGACGGCGTCACGAAACTGGAGAAGGTCGACTACGGCGCCGCCGCCGAACCCGAGACCTTCCGCAAGATGCTCGTCGCCACCGGCAGCGACGTCCGCGTGATGTCGATCAAACTCGCCGACCGGCTGCACAACATGCGCACCCTCGGTGTCATGCGCCCCGAGAAACAGGCCCGCATCGCCAAGGTCACCCGCGACGTCCTCATCCCGCTCGCCGAGCGGCTCGGCGTCCAGGCGCTGAAGACCGAGCTGGAGGACCTGGTCTTCGCGATCCTCCACCCCGAAGAGTACGAACACACACGGGAGTTGATCGTCGACAACGCCTCCCGTGCCGACGATCCGCTCGCCGAGATCGCCGACGAGGTACGAGGCGTGCTGCGCGAGGCAGACATCCCGGCCGAAGTCGTCATCCGGCCGCGGCACTTCGTCTCCGTCCACCGCGTCGCCCGCAAGCGCGGCCAGCTGCGCGGCTGCGACTTCGGCCGCCTGCTGGTGCTGGTGAACGAGGACGCGGACTGTTACGGCGTCCTCGGCGAACTGCACACCTGTATGACGCCCGTGGTCTCGGAGTTCAAGGACTTCATCGCCGTCCCCAAGTTCAACCTGTACCAGTCCCTGCACACCGCGGTCGCCCGCGCGGACGGCCAGGTCGCCGAAGTCCTCATCCGCACCCACCAGATGCACAAGGTCGCCGAGGCCGGCGTCGTCGCGCTCGGCAATCCCTATGCCCCGCCTCCGGAGGACAACGCCCCGGCCGACGGCGAGCGCGTCGACCCCACCCGCCCGGGCTGGCTCTCCCGCCTCCTCGACTGGCAGGAGGCCGCGCCCGACCCGGACACGTTCTGGTCCACCCTCCGCGAGGACCTCGCCCAGGACCGTGAGATCACCGTCTTCCGGCCCGACGGCGGCACGCTCGGGCTGCCCGAGGGCGCCACCTGTGTGGACGCCGCGTACGCCCAGTACGGCGAGGACGCGCACGCGTGCATCGGCGCCCGTGTCAACGGCCGCCTGGCGACGCTGAGCACGGTCCTGCGGGACGGCGACACCGTCCAGCTCCTCATGGGCCAGGACCCGGCCTCCGAGCCCTCCAGGGAGTGGCTGGAGCACGCCCACACGCCGGCCGCCCGTATCGCCATCCAGCGGTGGCTCGCGGCCCACCCGACGCACGAGGAGGCGCAGGACCCGGCGCAGGCGAGGGCACAGGAGGCCGACGAGGAGCCCTCGGCCGCTCTCCGGCCCGCCGCGGAGGGGCTCACCTCGCGTCCCACCACCGCCGACATCACGGTCGACCAGCCCGGCGCGACCGTACGCCTCGCCGGCTGCTGCACTCCCGTACCGCCCGACGAGGTGACCGGCTTCGCCGTGCGGGGCGGTGTGGTCACCGTCCACCGTGTCGAGTGCGCCGCCGTGGAGCGCATGAAGAGCGGGGGGCGCGCGGAGGTCGACGTGCGCTGGGGGGACACCACCGAGTGCCGGGTGACGCTGCTCGCCGAATCGTTCGTCCGCCCCCATCTGCTGGCTGACCTCACGGAGGCCATGGCCCTCGAAGGCGCCGAGATCGTGTCCGCGACGATCGAACCTCCGACTCAGCAGCGCGTCCGCCACACGTACACTCTCCAACTTCCGGACGCGGCCCACCTGCCCGCCCTGATGCGGGCGATGCGCAATGTGCCGGGGGTCTACGACGTGAGCCGGGCGCAGACGCCGGGCGGGTGAGCGCCGGGCCGCGCGCCCCAGGGCGCCGGAGCCGCACACCTGCACCCGACCTACCCATTCGGGTGGGCCGAACGCGAGTCGTCGCCGTCCGGCACGCGCGCGCTGATAGCCGTGATCCATGCTGCTCACCCCGCGCTCCCAGGCCCCACGACCGCACCGCCCGCGTCCCGGCACCGCGGCTCGGTTCCGCCGCCCTCCCGGCCGCCTGAAGGCGGCCGCACTGCTCGCCTCCGCCGTCTCCGTCTGCCTCCTGGCCGCGAGCTCGCCCCCGACCCCCCTGGGCATCGGCGACCGCCTCTACCCGGACCTCGGCAACCCCGGATACGACGTGCAGTCGTACAACCTCTCGTTCACCTATCCCGGCACCAACAGCGAGCCCCTCCAGGCCGTCACCACGATCAACGCCTCGACGACCGCGGACCTGGACCGGCTGAACCTCGACTTCGCACACGGCAAGGTCGAATCGGTCCAGGTCAACGGTGAGCCGGCCACGTTCACCAGCGCGGGTGACGATCTCGTCGTCACGCCCGCCAGGCCACTGCCCCGGGGCACCTGGACGCGGATCACCGTGCGGCACACCAGCGACCCCGTGGCCGCCAAGGACCAGGACGGCGGCTGGGTGCGCACCGAGGACGGGCTCGCGATGGCGAACCAGGCCGATGCCGCACACCTGGTGTTCCCGTGCAACGACCACCCCTCCGACAAGGCGCTGTTCACCATCCGGATCACCGCCCCCAACGACTACACGGCCGTGGCCAACGGCCTGCCGACCGGCGTGGAGCGCGGCCCCAAGTCGACCACCTGGACGTATCGCACCCGGCACCCCATGGCCACCGAGCTCACCCAGGTGTCCATCGGCCGCTCCACCGTGCTGCACCGCACCGGGCCGCACCACCTGCCCATGCGCGACGTCGTGCCCACCAAGGCCGTCAAAGAACTCGAACCGTGGCTCGCCAAGACGCCCGACCAGATCGCCTGGATGGAGAGCAAGGTCGGCCACTACCCCTTCGAGACGTACGGCCTGGTCATGGCGCAGGCGTCCACCGGCTTCGAACTCGAGACGCAGACGCTCTCTCTCTTCGAGAGAGAGCTCTTCACCGGCCACACCTACCCCAAGTGGTACGTCGAGTCGATCATGGTGCACGAGCTGTCCCACCAGTGGTTCGGCGACAGCGTCAGCCCGCAGACCTGGTCCGACCTGTGGCTCAACGAAGGGCACGCCACGTGGTACGAGGCGCTGTACGCGGAGGAGGTGGGACACAAGCCCATGGAGACCCGTATGAAGGCCGCGTACGCCGCCTCCGACGGCTGGCGCGCTGCCGGTGGGCCACCGGCCGCGCCCAAGGCGCCCGACCCCGGCCAGAAGATCAGCATCTTCCGGCCGAACGTCTACGACGGCGCCGCGCTCGTGCTCTACGCCCTGCGCCAGGAGATCGGCCGCCCTGCCTTCGAGCGCCTGGAAAGGTCCTGGGTGAGCCTCCACCGCGACGGTACGGCCACCACGGCCGACTTCGAGCGGCTCGCGTCCAGGATCTCCGGGCGCGACCTGAGCGGCTTCTTCGAAGGCTGGCTGTACGGCAAGAAGACCCCGCCGATGCCCGGCCACCCGGACTGGAAGCCGGCGGCACCCGGCGCGCAGGCTGCGAAATCCGCGAAATAAGGCGATGACCGGACGGGCCGTGCCGTGCGACCATCTTCGGGTCGGCGCGGCACGGGTCGCGGGAATCTCCCGGGCTACTCGTACGTTGTCCACAGAGACCGGTGTCGCGATCGCCGTACCGGCATCCCCATCGACGTAAGGATCCAATGACCTCCTCTTCATCCCCTTCCCAGGACGCTGAGCGCTTCGCGCACACCTACCCCGAGCGGCTTCGGGCCGATGCCCTGATGGAAGAGGACGTCGCCTGGAGCCACGAGATCGACGGAGAGCGGGACGGCGACCAGTTCGACCGCTCCGAGCGCGCGGCTCTGCGCCGTGTGGCGGGCCTGTCCACCGAGCTCGAGGACGTCACCGAGGTCGAGTACCGCCAGCTCCGCCTGGAGCGTGTCGTGCTCGTCGGCGTCTGGACCACGGGGACCGTGCAGGACTCGGAGAACTCCCTCGCGGAGCTCGCCGCCCTCGCGGAGACCGCGGGCGCGCTCGTGCTCGACGGTGTGATCCAGCGCCGCGACAAGCCCGACGCGGCCACCTACATCGGCTCCGGCAAGGCCTACGAGCTGCGGGACATCGTTCTCGAAACCGGCGCGGACACCGTCATCTGCGACGGTGAGCTCAGCCCCGGCCAGCTCATCCACCTCGAAGACGTCGTCAAGGTCAAGGTCATCGACCGTACGGCCCTGATCCTCGACATCTTCGCCCAGCACGCCAAGTCCCGAGAGGGCAAGGCGCAGGTCGCGCTCGCACAGATGCAGTACATGCTGCCGAGGCTGCGTGGCTGGGGCCAGTCGCTGTCCCGGCAGATGGGCGGCGGCAAGGGCGGCGGCCTCGCCACCCGTGGTCCCGGTGAGACCAAGATCGAGACGGACCGGCGACGGATCCGCGAGAAGATGGCGAAGATGCGCCGGGAGATCGCGGAGATGAAGACCGGCCGCGAGATCAAGCGCCAGGAGCGCAAGCGCAACAAGGTGCCGTCCGTCGCCATCGCGGGCTACACCAACGCGGGCAAGTCCTCCCTGCTCAACCGTCTGACCGGCGCCGGTGTCCTGGTCGAGAACGCCCTGTTCGCGACCCTGGACCCGACCGTCCGCCGGGCGGAGACCCCGAGCGGCCGCCTGTACACGCTGGCCGACACGGTCGGTTTTGTCCGGCATCTGCCGCACCACCTGGTCGAGGCGTTCCGCTCCACCATGGAGGAGGTCGGTGAGTCCGACCTGATCCTGCACGTGGTCGACGGCTCGCACCCGGCGCCGGAGGAGCAGCTGGCCGCGGTGCGCGAGGTGATCAGGGACGTCGGCGCCACCGACGTGCCCGAGATCGTCGTGATCAACAAGGCGGACGCGGCCGACCCGCTGACCCTCCAGCGGCTCATGCGGATCGAGAAGCGCTCCATCGCCGTCTCGGCCCGCACCGGCAAGGGCATCCAGGAGCTGCTCGCACTCATCGACAACGAGCTGCCCAGGCTGTCCGTCGAGATCGAGGCGCTGGTGCCGTACACCCACGGCAAGCTGGTCGCCCGCGCGCACGACGAGGGCGAGGTGATCTCCGAGGAGCACACCCCGGAGGGCACGCTGCTCAAGGTGCGGGTGCACGAGGAGCTGGCGGCGGACCTCGCGCCGTATGTCCCGGCGCCGGCGGTCTGAGCCGCAAGCCGGATCACCGCAGAATCGAGATCGCCAAAGGCCCGCCCCCTCACCGAGGAGGCGGGCCTTTCAGCACGAGCAGGTCTACTGACCGGCGAACTTCTTGCTCACCGAGTCGTACACACCCTTGGCCACAGGGCCCAGCCGCGGTCCGGCCAGCCAGCCCGAAGTCACCGGGCCGATCGAGGTGTTGGACACCAGAGCAGGCTTGCCGTCCGAGCCGGTCGCGACCCAGCCGCCCCCGGACGAACCGCCCGTCATGGTGCAGCCGATGCGGTACATCGTCGGGTCCGAGGCGTTGATCGACAGCCGTCCCGGCCTGTCGGTGCACTGGAACATCTTCTGGCCGTCGAACGGCGGGGCTGCCGGGTAGCCGGTCGCGGTGATGCTGGGAACCTTCGGCACGGCCGGAGCGTTGAAGTCGACGGGCAGCGCCGAACCGACCGTCTCCTCAAGGGACTTGCCGTTGCCGCCCTTCTCCGGCGTCACATGGATGACGGCGTAGTCGTAGGAGGCACCGTCACCGCCCGTCTCGCCGCCCTTCTCGATCCACTGCTGAGAGGTCTGCGCCCAGTCGCCCCACCAGACGCCGTACGGGGCGGCCTCCTCCCGGGTGGCGTTCTGCAGCTGGGCGGCCGACCTGCCCGCGTTGTTGTACGACGGCACGAACGCGATGTTGCGGTACCAGCCGCCCTTCCTGCCGGCATGCACGCAGTGGCCCGCCGTCCACACGAGGTTCGACTTGCCGGGGTGGGCCGGGTCCTCCACGACCGTCGCCGAGCAGACCATCGTGCCCTCGGGGGAGTCGAAGAACACCTTCCCGGACGCCGCCGCGTTGGCGTGATACGTAGGCGCCACGGCCTTCGCGTCCACAGGCGCCGGCGTGGGGTCGGTCACGCCCTGGTCACCTGAGAGGTCGTTCTCGTTGACGCCCTTGTCCGGGTCGTTGGCCTTCCGCATCCGGTCCGGATTCCACAGACCCTTGATGATCGGGTTGATGAATTCGTCGGCCTCGCGCAGCCACTGGTCCTTGTTCCAGTTCTTCCAGGCGCCGTGCTTCCACTTGTCGATGTCGAACCCGTGCTCTTTGAGCTTGTTCTTGATGTCGTCCGGGATCTTGATCTTGCCGTCGCCGCTGCCGGCGGTGTCACTCGCGGAGGCCGAGGCAGAAGCCTGGCCGTCGGCCTGGTCGGTGCCCGAGTTGCAAGCGGTGGCGGTGAGCGCCAGCGCCGACGCGAGGGCAACGGCGGCAAGAACGGGGGAGGTTCTGCGGCGGCTGCCCCCCTCTGGGCGAACGGTGACGGACGGCCTCATGGATCGCATGCGCTGACTCCCCCTGGGATGAACTGAACAAATCGAGTACTGCGGCCGTGAACACACCCTCGAAGCAGGTGATCTCACGTCACTTCACGGCTTCTTGGAACGGCCTCACACACTATGCGCTCGCTGTGGGGGACTTCCGATGGAACGGCAACGGTTCCGTCACGGAAGGGATCTTGAGGCAACCCGTAACCCGGTGAGCGTCGGGGGGTTGGTACCGGTGGGGGTTCTGCTGTCCGTGTGCGGTTCCCCGGTGGGAGGACAGGGAGTCGTGGCCGAGTCTGCATGCGGCGGGAGTGCGTCCGAGGGGACTCTTGGGCGGCGTGCCGCCGTTGAGGAGTCCGCGACCGGGCGGGCCGCGCACGAGGGGATCCTGCGGCGGCAGTCGGCGCGCGAGTCGGCGGCGCGCACCTATGCGCGGGCCCTGCCGATCGTGCCCGTGCGGGCCCGGGGGCTGACCATCGAGGGCGCCGACGGCCGCCGCTACCTCGACTGCCTCTCCGGAGCCGGGACGCTCGCCCTCGGCCACAACCACCCCGTGGTGCTGGAAGCCATCCGCAAAGTCCTCGACTCGGGTGCCCCGCTGCACGTCCTCGACCTGGCGACACCCGTCAAGGACGCCTTCGTCACCGAGTTGTTCCGCACCCTGCCGCGCGGCCTCGCCGACCACGCGCGCGTGCAGTTCTGCGGGCCGGCGGGCACCGACGCGGTGGAGGCCGCGCTCAAACTCGTCCGCACCGCGACCGGCCGCACCGGACTCCTGGCCTTCACCGGTGCCTACCACGGCATGACCGCCGGAGCCCTTGAAGCGTCCGGGGAGGCCTCGGACGTACGCGTCGCCCGCCTGCCGTATCCCCAGGACTACCGCTGCCCCTTCGGCGTCGGCGGGCCCCGCGGCGCCGAACTCGCCGCACGCTGGACCGAATCCGTCCTCGACGACCCCAAGTCGGGGGTGGGCCGTCCCGCGGGGATGATCCTGGAACCCGTCCAGGGCGAGGGCGGGGTGATCCCCGCGCCGGACGAATGGATGCGGCGTATGCGAACGATCACATCGGCCCGCTCCATCCCGCTGATCGCCGACGAGGTCCAGACGGGGGTCGGACGGACCGGTGCCTTCTGGGCGGTGGAGCACAGTGGCATCACCCCCGACGTGATGGTCCTCTCCAAGGCCATCGGCGGCAGCCTCCCCCTTGCCGTGGTCGTCTACCGCGACGACCTCGACGTCTGGGAACCCGGCGCCCACGCAGGCACCTTCCGCGGCAACCAACTCGCCATGGCCGCGGGCACGGCCACGCTCGCCCACGTCCGCGAGAACCACCTCGCCGAGCGAGCGGCCACCCTGGGTTCCCGCATGATCACCCAACTCCGCTCTCTGGCACGGGAGTTTCCCTGCATCGGGGATGTCCGGGGACGGGGACTGATGATCGGGCTGGAGCTCGTGGACCCGGAGGGCGATCGCGAGGGGCGCGAGGGCGGGGCCGACCGCTCGGCGGATTGCCGGCCCCTCACCAGTGGGACGACTCCGGCAGCGGTGCCGGATTCCCGCGCCGGCAGCCCGCGCCCGGCCGATCCCGAGCTCGCGGCCGCCGTCCAGCGGGAGTGCCTGCGACGTGGCCTCATCGTCGAAGTGGGGGGCCGCCACGCGAGCGTCGTACGGCTCCTTCCGCCACTGACGATCAGCGACGAACAGGCGGCTGCCGTGCTGGACCGACTGGCCGATGCCGTGGAAACGGCGGCCCGCGACCACTCCGGCCGACCACCTGGCATACGACGGCCCCACGGACCTGGTCCCCAGCACCGACGACAGGGCGAGCGCGCCGAGCGGGCGGGACACACCGGCACCTGATGCGTGCCCGCTCGTACGTGCCGTCCGTACCGACGTCCAGGCCTGCGCATGACTCGCACCCCCTGAACGTCTCGAACCCCTTGAAACCAGGACGCCCATACCTCCACTTCGCCGGCAGCGCAGTAAGGCCCAGGTTCGTCACCGCAGGAACCAGAACCACCCACGAGGACCGCCTTGAACCCCACCCCCGCATCCGACGCCCGAACCCACGCCCCCGAGCGAGGCCCCTCCGAAGCAGCGCCCTCGCAGCAGATTCCCCCTGCGCCCGTGGCCCCGGAGCGGCCACGCGGGAACCGGAGCCGGGACGGCCGTTCCACGGAGCGGGTTCCGGAGCAGCGCAAAGTCCCCGTCGCCGAGAGCCCGCGTCACGCCCTCGTCGATCTCCTCGAGCACCCCGACCCGCACACCGCAGCCGAGGCCGCGGCGGTCGAGAACCTGCTGCGCTGCTGGGTGCGCGAAGCCGGCCTTCCCGCCCCCGAGGACGGCACCGTCCGTATCCCCCTGCCCGCCAGCGGCACGGCCCTCCTCGCCCCCGTCCATTACTGGTCCCCGACGGGATGGCACCGATTCGGTCTCCCGTTCCTCGCCGACGCCCCCGCGCATTCCCGACCGGCCGACGCGGTCACCATCGCCGCACTGCTCGCCAGGGAAACGGCTGACCGTGGCAACGACACGGCCGCCCTGCCGGCGACCGCCGGAGCCACGACCGACGGTGCCTGCCGTCCCGGGATCGTCCAGACATCAGCCACCGGCCCCATCGCCTCCACCGTCGGCCCAGACCTCGTCGCCCGCGTCGCGGACTCCCTCCGTCGTACGGTCACGTTCATCCGCGAGCGCCGGGAGCGCCCCTCCGACGGACCAGACCTCTTCCTCGCTGCCGAGCAGGCACTCGTGCTCGGGCACCCGCTGCATCCCACTCCGAAGAGCCGCGAAGGTCTCTCCGAGGCCGAGGCGCCGTCGTACTCACCTGAGTTGCGTGGCTCCTTCCCCCTGCACTGGTTGGCTGTCGCCCCTTCTGTCCTCGCGTCGGACTCCGCCTGGACCGAGCGCGGCCGTCCCGTCCCCGCGCCCCAGCTCATGGCACGGCTCGCGGAAGCCGAGCTGACGCTTCCCGACGGCTACGCGGCCCTCCCGTTGCATCCTTGGCAGTTGCGCGAGGTGCGGCAACGCGCCGACACCTCCCCCCTTTTCGATGCCGGGCTCCTCCGTGACCTCGGTGCGCATGGCGCACCCTGGCACCCCACCTCCTCCGTACGCACCGTCCACCGGTCCGGCTCCCCCGCCATGCTCAAACTGTCGCTGGGCCTGCGGATCACCAACTCCCGTCGCGAGAACCTCCGCAAGGAACTGCACCGCGGTGTCGAGGTCCACCGCCTCCTGCGCAGCGGCCTGTCCACGCAGTGGCAGGCTGCCCACCCCGGATTCGACATCGTCCGTGACCCGGCCTGGCTCGCGGTCGACGGCCCGGACGGCAGCCCCTCGGCCGGTCTCGACGTGATGATCCGCCACAACCCGTTCAACCCGTCGGACAACGTCTCCTGCGTCGCCGGGCTCGTCTCACCCCGTCCGCACTCCGGGACAGGCAGCAACTCGGCGGGCGCAGCGCGCCGTCCGGAGGACGGACCGCCTCCCCTGCAGTCCCGGCTCGCCGCCGTCGTCACGCGCCTTACGGCCCGGACCGGCCGTCCCCGTGCGGCCGTCGCCGTCGAGTGGTTCCTGCGCTACCTCGAGCAGGTCGTCCGGCCCGTGCTGTGGCTGGACGCCGAGGCAGGGATCGCCCTGGAGGCCCATCAACAGAACACGCTGCTCCTGCTGGACGCGGACGGCTGGCCCGCCGGCGGTCGCTACCGAGACAACCAGGGCTACTACTTCCGGGAGTCCCGACGCACCCAGCTCGACGCCCGGCTGCCCGGCATCGGTGAGCACAGCGACACCTTCGTCTCCGACGAGGTCACCGACGAGCGTTTCGCCTACTACCTCGCGATCAACAACGTGCTCGGCCTCATCGGTGCCTTCGGCTCCCAACGCCTCGCCGACGAACGGCTGCTGCTCGCCGCCTTCCGCCACTTCCTGAGCGACGTCGCCTCCGGCCCTGCCCGGTTGGGCACGTCACTCCCTGCCCACCTGTTGGACTCACCCGTCCTGCGCTGCAAGGCCAACCTGCTGACACGCCTGCACGGCCTCGACGAACTCGTCGGCCCGGTCGACACCCAGTCCGTCTACGTCACCATCGCCAACCCCCTCCATTTCTGAAAGCCACCGCCGACCCCCGTCAACTCCCTTCGCTTCTGAGGAACATGCCCCATCCCGTCTTCTGAGAGGAGCGGCGCCGTGCCTCCCACCGACGCCAGCGCACACGCAGCCACCGCCCCCGGCACCGACCTCGGCGCCGACTCGAGCCCCCTTGCGGCCGAGAGCAGCACCGGTGTGGGCACGGACAACGAGGACACGCTGGACCTGCGTCTGCCAGACGAACTGCTTGCGCTCTTTGCAGCGGAAACCGACTCCGAGGAGCCACCAAGCCGGTGCGAAGATCCAGCAGCGCCCGGTTCCGGCACCAGAGCCGACGACGACCTCCTTGACCGTGTGGCCGACTGGGGGCCGGTGGTGACACCCGCGGGTGTGTTCCACCTTGTCCCCGTGCACGTCGAGCGGGACCTACCGCTGATCAGCCGCTGGATGAACGACCCTGCCGTCGCGGAGTTCTGGGGGCTGGCCGGCCCTCCGACCCTGACCGACAGCCACCTACGGGCTCAGCTCTCCGGCGACGGACGCAGTGTTCCGTGCCTCGGCGTGCTGGAGGGCACACCGATGAGCTACTGGGAGATCTACCGGGCGGACCTCGACCCAGTGGCCCGCCACTACCCCGCTCGGCCTCACGACACCGGACTGCACCTGCTCATCGGCGGAGTGGCCGACCGAGGCCGCAAGCTCGGCAGCACCCTGCTCAGAGCCGCAGCCGACCTCGCCCTCGACAAGCGGCCCGCCTGCGCACGTGTGATCGCGGAACCGGACCTTCGCAACACCCCCTCCGTCGCCGCCTTTCTGAGTGCAGGCTTCCGGTTCGCCGCCGAGGTCGACCTGCCCGCCAAGCGGGCCGCCCTCATGATCCGAGACCGGTCCCTGCGCGATCTGCTGTGACTCCGTGTCGTAGCGGCATCACTTTTGGTACACCTCGGCGCCGATCCGGTTCCCGTTCCCCCGCATCCGGTTTTCCACAGCGCCGGTCCCAGGGCATCCGGGCCGATCTTCCCGAGCGATCCATTCCGACCCTCACCCGAGGAGCACCCGTTCTTGATCCCGCCCCTCGTCCCCGTCGAGATCACCCGTTTGTCAGTGCCGGGTCGTAGGGTGGTCGCGCTATGACGAAGCCCTCACTCCCCGAACTCCTGCATGCTGCCGTCACTGCCGTCGGCGGTACGGAGCGCCCCGGCCAGGTGACCATGGCCGAAGCCGTCGCGGAGGCGATCGACGACGGTTCCCATCTGCTGGTCCAGGCCGGCACCGGCACCGGAAAGTCGCTGGGCTACCTCGTGCCCGCGCTCGCGCACGGGGAGCGTGTCGTCGTGGCGACGGCCACCCTCGCCCTGCAGCGCCAGCTCGTCGAGCGGGATCTGCCGCGTACCGTCGATGCGCTGCACCCCCTGCTGCGTCGCCGCCCGGAGTTCGCCATGCTGAAGGGCAGATCGAACTACCTGTGCCTGCACCGGCTCCACGAGGGCGTCCCGCAGGACGAGGAGGAGGGGCTGTTCGACCAGTTCGAGGCGGCCGCGCCCACCAGCAAGCTTGGCCAGGACCTGCTGCGGCTGCGCGAATGGTCGGACGAGACCGAGACCGGCGATCGCGACAACCTCACACCCGGCGTCTCCGACCGGGCCTGGGCGCAGGTGTCGGTCTCCTCCCGGGAGTGCCTGGGCGCCACGAAGTGCGCGTACGGCGCCGAGTGCTTCGCCGAGATGGCCCGCGAGCGCGCCAAGCTCGCCGAGGTGGTCGTCACCAACCACGCCCTCCTCGCGATCGACGCCATCGAGGGCGCCCCGGTCCTCCCGCAGCACGAGGTGCTGATCGTCGACGAGGCGCACGAGCTGGTCTCCCGGGTCACCGGAGTGGCCACCGGCGAACTCACGCCGGGCCAGGTCAACCGCGCGGTCCGGCGCGCCGCGAAACTGGTCAACGAGAAGGCCGCCGACCAGCTCCAGACCGCCGCCGAGGGCTTCGAGAGGTTGATGGAGCTGGCCCTGCCGGGCCGTCTGGAGGAGATCCCGGAGGACCTCGGGTACGCGCTCATGGCACTGCGCGACGCCTGCCGTACGGTGATCTCCGGGATCGGCGCGACCCGGGACAAGTCCGTCCAGGACGAGGACGCGGTCCGCAAGCAGGCGCTGGCCTCCGTCGAGACGGTCCACGACGTGGCGGAGCGGATCACCAACGGCTCCGAGTGGGACGTCGTCTGGTACGAGCGCCACGACCGCTTCGGAGCCTCCCTCCGCGTCGCCCCCATGTCCGTGTCGGGGCTCCTCAGGGAGAAGCTCTTCGCGGACCGCTCAGTCGTCCTGACCTCGGCCACGCTGAAGCTGGGCGGCGACTTCAACGGCGTCGGCGCCTCCCTCGGGCTCGCACCGGAAGGCACCGAGGGCGAGGACCTCCCGCAGTGGAAGGGCGTCGACGTCGGCTCGCCCTTCGACTACCCCAGGCAGGGCATCCTCTACGTCGCCAAGCACCTGTCGCGCCCGGCGCGGGACGGCGACCGCGCGGACATGCTGGACGAGCTGACGGAGTTGATCCAGGCGGCCGGAGGCCGCACCCTCGGCCTCTTCTCCTCCATGCGTGCCGCTCAGCTCGCCGCCGAGGAACTGCGCTCCCGGATCCCGGAGTTCCCGATTCTCCTCCAGGGCGAGGAGACGCTCGGCGAGCTGATCAAGAACTTCGCCGCCGACCCGAAGACCTGCCTGTTCGGCACGCTCTCACTCTGGCAGGGCGTCGACGTCCCCGGCCCCAGCTGCCAGCTGGTCGTCATGGACAAGATCCCGTTCCCGCGTCCGGACGACCCGCTGATGAGCGCCCGCCAGAAGGCGGTGGAGGACGCGGGGGGCAACGGCTTCATGGCCGTCGCCGCCACCCACGCCGCGCTGCTCATGGCCCAGGGCGCCGGCCGCCTCGTACGGGCCTCGGGGGACCGCGGGGTGGTCGCCGTACTCGACCAACGACTGGCCACGGCGCGCTACGGCAGCTATCTGAAGGCGTCACTGCCGGACTTCTGGTTCACGACGGACCGTAACCAGGTCCGGAAGTCGCTGGCGGCGATCGACGCGGCGGCGAAGAAGTCAGAGGCCGAATGAGCGAGGGCCGGTCTGTCGCGGTGGCGCGACAGACCGGCCCCTGATGCACAACACCCGCCGGCGGGGCCCGGACAGCACAGGGCCCCGGAACCGGCGCAGGGGTCCCGGGGCCCGGTCAGGGGGTGGTTCCGCACGAACCGCCCGCCGCAGCCGTCATACGCGCCGCAGCACTGCCACCACCTTGCCGAGGATGGTCGCGTCGTCGCCGGGGATCGGCTCGTACGCCGCGTTGTGCGGGAGGAGCCAGACGTGACCGTCCTCGCGCTTGAAGCGCTTGACGGTGGCCTCGCCCTCGAGCATGGCCGCGACGATGTCGCCGTTCTCGGCGACCGGCTGGCGACGTACCGTGACCCAGTCGCCGTCGCAGATCGCGGCCTCGATCATGGAGTCGCCGACGACCTTCAGGACGAACAGCTCGCCGTCACCGACCAGCTGGCGGGGGAGGGGGAAGACGTCCTCGACCGACTCCTCGGCGAGGATCGGGCCACCGGCGGCGATGCGGCCGACCAGCGGGACGTACGACGCGGCGGGCTTGCCGGCGGTGTCCGTGGGCTGCACGGAGGCGCCCTGGTCGGAGCCGCGCACCTCGTACGCGCGCGGGCGGTGCGGGTCGCGGCGCAGGAAGCCCTTGCGCTCCAGTGCCATCAGCTGGTGTGCGACCGAGGAGGTGCTGGAGAGTCCGACCGCCTGGCCGATCTCCCGCATCGACGGCGGGTAGCCGCGCCGCTGCACGGAGTCCCTGATGACCTCGATCACCCGGCGCTGCCGGTCGGTGAGGCCCGAGCTGTCCGCCCGGATGCCTGGAGGTCGGCCCGGCAGGGAGCGCTTGGGCCCCTCGGGATTCACGGCTTCGTTCATCGCATGCACCGGCTCGAGTCGGCCCTGGGAGCGGTCCTGGGCAGTGATGGTGGCACTGTCTGCGGTGGTGGTCACGTCGGCCCCTCTCGATGGTCTCCCTGCTGGACAACGGTAGTTGCTTTCGAAAGGTTGCGCCAAACACACGTTCGAGTGAAAAAACGCGGATCGCCGTACTTGATCATGTGTCTGGGTGTATAGCTAACGCGGCACCTGACGGACAAAAGGGTCCATTGTTGTACTCTTCACCGCCGGGGTGCTGACCTCGTGGGTTCCTGCCCCAGTCTGCCATCCGGCATTCCGTCAACCGGGCACAGGTCTCCATCTCTGCGGGAGCCCCACGTCGCCTCCCTGTGGCGCCCACGGTATCTCCGCATGTGCTGCAACGGTACGGCTGTGCACCCGCGGATCCGGTGCGCCGCACCGGTCGCGTGGCACATGCCCCTACGTGCACGACACGCGCGTAGCGAGTGCATGCATGGGCCAATCCCCACATGTAGTGGTTGGATTGCAGCAGCAGCCCAGAAGTTGTGGTCCCCCGGGTCTTCAGGTCTCTGGCGATCGCCTATGCTTGGGGCTGCTTCGAGGGGCCCATGAGGCCCAGCGAGGCTATTGAGTCTGCTGTGAGGAGGGTTGGGAGTTCATGCACTGCCCCTTCTGCAGGCACCCCGACAGCCGTGTCGTCGACAGTCGTACGACCGACGACGGCACGTCGATCCGCAGGCGCCGCCAGTGTCCGGACTGCTCCCGTCGTTTCACGACCGTGGAGACGTGTTCGCTCATGGTGGTCAAGCGGTCCGGAGTCACCGAGCCTTTCAGTCGTACCAAGGTCATCAATGGTGTGCGCAAGGCATGCCAGGGACGGCCTGTCACCGAGGACGCACTCGCCCAGCTCGGCCAGCGGGTCGAGGAGGCGGTGCGGGCCACCGGAAGCGCCGAACTGACCACCCACGACGTGGGGCTGGCCATACTCGGCCCGTTGCAGGAGCTCGACCTCGTCGCATATCTGCGATTCGCCTCCGTCTACCGGGCATTCGACTCGCTCGAGGACTTCGAGGCCGCGATCGCGGAACTCAGGGAGGAGAGGCGACCCGTCGCCGCGGACGACGACGACCGCGAGGACGCTGTCGCGGGGGGCCAGGAAGAAGACTGCGGGCCCGGAGGGACTGCTCAGGTCCCCGAGCCCGCCCACGCCGCCGACTGATCGGCGGGCCGGAACCGGGCGGAGGCCCCGATTCCGGCCGGACGGCGGCCAGCGAAGACCCGTTGCGGGCGGCAGCGCGAGATGCCCGCAACACCAGACACAACACCGTGCCACGGGAACATCGGGGCACTTCAGGGCGTTTTAGCCCGTACCAGGGAGGCGGCATGACAGAGACGGCGAGCGGTCCGGCACGGAGTTCCCGCGCCAAGGGCACCAAGGCGACCAAGGGACTGCGTATCGAGCGCATCCACACCACCCCCGGCGTGCACCCGTACGACGAGGTGGCCTGGGAGCGCCGTGACGTCGTCATGACCAACTGGCGCGACGGCTCGGTCAATTTCGAGCAGCGCGGCGTCGAGTTCCCCGACTTCTGGTCGGTGAACGCGGTCAACATCGTCACCAGCAAGTACTTCCGCGGTGCCGTCGGCACCCCGCAGCGCGAGGTGAGCCTGAAGCAGCTCATCGACCGCATCGTGAAGACGTACCGGAAGGCCGGCGAGGACTACAAGTACTTCGCATCGCCCGCCGACGCCGAGATCTTCGAGCACGAGCTGGCGTACGCCCTCCTGCACCAGATCTTCAGCTTCAACAGCCCCGTGTGGTTCAACGTGGGCACCCCGCAGCCCCAGCAGGTCTCCGCCTGCTTCATCCTGGCCGTCGACGACTCCATGGAGTCGATCCTCGACTGGTACAAGGAAGAGGGCATGATCTTCAAGGGCGGCTCCGGCGCCGGCCTGAACCTCTCCCGCATCCGCTCCTCCAAGGAACTGCTGTCCTCGGGCGGCAACGCCTCCGGTCCCGTCTCCTTCATGCGCGGCGCCGACGCGTCCGCCGGCACCATCAAGTCCGGTGGCGCCACCCGCCGTGCCGCCAAGATGGTCATCCTCGACGTCGACCACCCCGACATCGAGGACTTCATCGAGACCAAGGTGAAGGAAGAGGAGAAGATCCGCGCCCTGCGCGACGCGGGCTTCGACATGGACCTCGGCGGCGAGGACATCACCTCCGTCCAGTACCAGAACGCCAACAACTCGGTCCGTGTGAACGACGAGTTCATGAAGGCGGTCGAGCAGGGCAGCAAGTTCGGCCTGCGCGCGCGGATGACCGGAGAGGTCATCGAAGAGGTCGACGCCAAGGCCCTGTTCCGCAAGATGGCCGAGGCCGCCTGGGCCTGCGCCGACCCGGGCATCCAGTACGACGACACCATCAACCACTGGCACACCTGCCCGGAGTCCGGCCGTATCAACGGTTCGAACCCCTGCAGCGAGTACATGCACCTGGACAACACGTCCTGCAACCTGGCCTCGCTGAACCTGATGAAGTTCCTGAAGGACGACGGCAAGGGCCACCAGTCCTTCGAGGTCGAGCGCTTCGCGAAGGTCGTCGAGCTGGTCATCACCGCGATGGACATCTCCATCTGCTTCGCGGACTTCCCGACTCAGAAGATCGGTGAGAACACGCGCGCGTTCCGCCAGCTCGGCATCGGCTACGCCAACCTCGGCGCCCTGCTGATGGCGACCGGTCACGCCTACGACTCCGACGGCGGCCGTGCCCTCGCCGGTGCCATCACCTCCCTGATGACCGGCACGTCGTACAAGCGTTCCGCCGAACTCGCCGCGGTCGTCGGCCCGTACGACGGTTACGCCCGCAACGCCAGTGCCCACAACCGCGTCATGAAGCAGCACGCCGACGCCAACACCGTGGCCGTTCGGATGGACGACCTGGACACGCCGGTCTGGGCCGCCGCCACGGAGGCCTGGCAGGACGTGCTGCGCCTCGGCGAGAAGAACGGTTTCCGCAACTCCCAGGCGTCGGTCATCGCTCCGACTGGCACCATTGGTCTGGCGATGTCCTGCGACACCACCGGCCTCGAGCCCGACCTCGCCCTGGTCAAGTTCAAGAAGCTGGTCGGCGGCGGCTCGATGCAGATCGTCAACGGCACGGTTCCGCAGGCTCTGCGCCGCCTGGGCTACCAGGAGGAGCAGATCGAGGCGATCGTCGCCCACATCGCCGAGCACGGCAATGTCGTCGACGCCCCGGGCCTCAAGCACGAGCACTACGAGGTGTTCGACTGCGCCATGGGCGAGCGCTCCATCTCCGCGATGGGCCACGTCCGCATGATGGCCGCGATCCAGCCGTGGATCTCGGGCGCCCTGTCCAAGACGGTCAACATGCCGGAGTCGGCGACCGTCGAGGAGGTCGAGGAGATCTACTTCGAGGCCTGGAAGATGGGCGTCAAGGCGCTCGCCATCTACCGCGACAACTGCAAGGTCGGCCAGCCGCTCTCCGCCAAGACCAAGGAGAAGGAGAAGGCCGAGGTCACGGAGAAGGCCGAGGCGGCCATCCGCGAGACGGTCGAGAAGGTCATCGAGTACCGCCCGGTCCGCAAGCGTCTGCCCAAGGGCCGTCCCGGCATCACGACGTCCTTCACGGTCGGCGGTGCCGAGGGCTACATGACCGCCAACTCCTACCCGGACGACGGTCTCGGCGAGGTCTTCCTGAAGATGTCCAAGCAGGGCTCGACTCTCGCGGGCATGATGGACGCCTTCTCCATCGCGGTCTCCGTCGGTCTCCAGTACGGCGTGCCCCTGGAGACGTACGTCTCGAAGTTCACCAACATGCGCTTCGAGCCGGCCGGTATGACGGACGACCCGGACGTGCGGATGGCGCAGTCGATCGTCGACTACATCTTCCGTCGCCTGGCGCTGGACTTCCTGCCGTTCGAGACGCGCTCCGCCCTCGGCATCCACTCCGCCGAGGAGCGCCAGCGTCACCTGGAGACCGGTTCGTACGAGCCCTCCGAGGACGAGGTGGACGTCGAGGGCCTCGCCCAGTCGGCTCCGCGCGCCCAGGAGCTCAAGGCCGTCGCCACGCCGCGTGCCGAGGTCGAGGCGGCCAAGCCCGCCCCGAAGCAGGCCCACACCAGCGCCGAGCTGGTGGAGATGCAGCTGGGCATCCAGGCCGACGCCCCACTGTGCTTCTCCTGCGGTACGAAGATGCAGCGGGCCGGTTCCTGCTACATCTGCGAGGGCTGCGGCTCGACCAGCGGTTGCAGCTGACGCGGTACTGAACCAGCTGTCGAGGGCGGCGGAGCGTTTCACGGCTCCGCCGCCCTCGGCTTTTCACTCCGATGCGAAAACTTGTTCCCCCATAGGACGATCACAGGCTAGGCTCCCCCCGCGCACGACCGGCGCGAACGGCAGGGTGGGGAACGTGGGGGACATGGTCGACGATTTCGCCGACTCCAAAAAGGCAACGAGCGAGCCTGAGAAGCCCGTGAACGTGGCGGCTCAGGTGATCGCCGCGATCGTGGTGGTCGGGGGCCTCGCAGGGCTCCTGTGGGCCCTGGACCTGGACTCGAAGGCGTCCGCCGACCGCGGGCCGGCCACGTGCACGACCACACACGACAGCAAGCCGTCGAAGCCGGTCTCGGGGGCCCGGCTGTGCACGGCACTCAACCGCCCGGACCTGCCCGCACTGCTCGGCACACCGGGGGAGTACGCGGAGAGCGCCGAAGGCAACGAGAGCACGATCACCTCGGCCGACGGCACGAAAACCACCACCCCCGAAGCTGACGTCGACCTGAAGACGTACTCCCTGAGGCTCTCGGCATCCGACGACGATCTCGGCGTGGCCGACATGGCCGGCCTGCTGGGCACCGGCGCGGAGAAGAAGACGGTGCTCGGACATCCAGCGGTCGTCTACTCGGACCGGACCATCGCCCTGAGCTTCAACCTCGGAGGCGGCAAGGCCGAGAGCGGCCCTGGCGGCATCGCCCGCAGCCTGCTGGTCGCCCGGGACGCCAAGGACGGCGGCGGCTACTTCGAAGTCGCCCTCTGGCGCCAGGACTTCGGGACGCCCGACGACGCGGCCCTGTTCCGCGTCGCCGAGAAGGTGCTGCCGACGGTCCCGGGATGGGACGCCGGCTGACCCGACGTCAGGGCTGGTGCGCCCGGCCCATGTCCCGGGTGAACGCCGCCGGGTCGCCCTCGAAGCCGTGGATCCCGGGACGAAACGTCCACTCGCCGGACTCGTCGCGTATGAACTCCCCGACGGTCGCCGCCGTGGCCCCGAGGACGTCTCCGAAGTCGTCCTCGGCCAGGACGGTGTAGCCCTCCCGTATGCGCAGCCCCGGGTTGATCACGCCGACGAAGGTCCGGTGCGCCGAGCGCTGCTGGATGACGACGCCGACCACCACGCGCGCGTACCGCTCGCTGAGCCGCTCCAGCTCCAGCGTCATGACCTCGTCCCAGCCGAAGCCCTTGCCGTCCTTGCTGTCCCGGTTGAGGTAGATCGTGCCGTCCGGGGAGCGGCTGTCGAAGTGCACCACATAGGCGGGATCGCCGTACGCGTCGCCCGCCGGATAGGTGGCGGCGACGATGTCGAGATCGGTGTCCGCCTGTCCCGCCGGACTGGGGTCCCACTTGAGTGCGACCTCGACCTTGCGGATCCCCTTGTTGATGCCGGTCACCGGACCTCCCCTTCCCCGTCTCCCCGTGTGCCCCTGTCCGGCCCGAACTGCGCGACGGACTGGGCCTGTTGTCCATCCTGCCACGCGCGCGTGGAGGTGTGCGCCGGAGCTGTCCACCGGAGCGTGACCGGCGCCACGCTCCGTGGCCTTACCATGGCGCGGTGCTGGTCAAGTGGATTCGCTGCACCGTGGTGGACCGCCGCGGCTTCGAGCGGGGGCAGCGAAAGTGGGCGGGGCTTCTGGGGGAGCCGGGGTTTCGGGGACAAGGCGGTGGCTGGAGCCGGGGACGCACAGGAGTGGCCCACATCTTTGCCTTCTGGGAGAGCCGTGCCTTCTACGACTCCTTCATGGCCCGTTCCCATGATCGGCTTGCGGCGGCGCAGTCGGGCACCTTCAAGGATGCCCAGGTCAAGCTCTTCGACTACCGCTTCGACGTGAAGACCGGCTTCGAACCGCGGTTCACGGACGCCGACCTGCTGCGGGTCGCGCTCTGCCGAGTGCACGAGGAACGGGCCGAGCACTTCACGCTGATGCAGGAGAAGGTCTGGAACCCCGCCATGGCCGGCTCTCCCGGCATGATCCGGGGCCTGTTCGGTGAGGCTCCGGGCCATGAGTTCCTGGTGCTGTCCATGTGGCGATCGGCCGCCGAACACGGCAAGTACCGCACGGAGCGGGTGGAACGGCTCGCCCTGCGGGCCCAGACGGAGGCGGACGTGGCGGCCCTCACGGGAGACATCATCGAGCTGGAGCCGACCTGGACGGTCTGACTCGTTCGGTTTGGAAACTGGACGCGTTGATCGAGCGGCTCGGTGTGGCCAGTGGTGCAGGAAGTGTGTGACCTACGCCGTATGGAGGCCGTACGAGTGCTCGATCGGCCGTCACCCGATCTAGGGTTTTGGCATGGCACGACCACGGCGCATCGTCCTTGTCCGGCACGGAGAGTCAACGGGCAATGTTGATGACACCGTTTACGAGCGGGAGCCCGACCATGCGCTCGCGCTGACCGAGCGGGGCTGGCAGCAGGCCGAGGAGACCGGCAAGCGATTGCGCGAGGTCTTCGGCCGTGAGCGCGTCAGCGTGTACGTGTCGCCGTACCGCCGCACGCATGAGACCCTGCGCGCCTTCCATCTCGATCCCGAGCTCATACGGGTGCGGGAGGAGCCCCGGCTGCGCGAGCAGGACTGGGGAAACTGGCAGGACCGCGACGACGTGCGCCTCCAGAAGGCCTACCGGGATGCGTACGGCCACTTCTTCTACCGTTTCGCCCAGGGGGAGTCCGGTGCCGACGTGTACGACCGGGTCGGCGGCTTCCTGGAGAGCCTGTACCGCAGTTTCGAGGCCCCCGACCACCCGTCCAACGTGCTGCTGGTGACCCACGGCCTGGCCATGCGGCTGTTCTGCATGCGCTGGTTCCACTGGACGGTCGCGGAATTCGAGTCGCTGTCGAATCCGGGGAACGCGGAGATGCGGATGCTCGTCCTCGGGGACGACGGCAAGTACGTGCTTGACCGGCCTTTCGAGCGCTGGCGAGATCCGGAACCGTACGGGATCACCGGATAGAGTGGCAGAGCGATGACCCCTGACTCCTCTTCCGACGGGCGCCTGGACCGCGCCGTGGCCAGCCTGCGTGGACTGGCGGTGGGGGACGCACTGGGCTCGCAGTTCTTCGTACCGGCGAACTATCCGCTGCTGAAGCGTCGTGAGCTGCCGCCGGGCCCCTGGCAGTGGACCGACGACACGGAAATGGCCTGCTCGGTGGTCGCGGTCCTGGCCGCCCACCACCGCATCGACCAGGACGCCCTGGCGCAGTCCTTCGCCCACCACCATGACTTCGACCGGGGGTACGGTCCCGCGGTCAACCGTCTGCTACGGCTGGTCCGAGAGGGCGGGGACTGGCGTGAGCTGGCCGCCGAGCTCTTCAAGGGACAGGGTTCCTGGGGCAACGGAGCGGCCATGCGGATCGCCCCGCTGGGCGCCTGGTACGCGGACGACCCGGAACAGGCGACGCATCAGGCGGAGATCTCCGCGTACCCCACACACCAGCACCGCGAGGCCGTCGTCGGCTCCATGGCGGTCGCGGCGGCCGCCGCGTTGGTCGCAGCCCCCGGCGGTCCGCCGAGCCCGGAGGCGCTCCTCGACGGAGTCGTCGCCCTGGTCCCGAAGAGCGCCGTCGGCGCGGGCCTGCGGCGCGCACGGGACATGCTCGACTACGCCGACGCGGGTACCGTCGCCGCCGTACTGGGCTGCGGACGGCGTACCTCCGCCCATGACACCGTGCCCTTCGCGCTCTGGTCGGCCGCGCGGGCCCTCGGAGACTTCGAGGAGGCGTTCTGGACGACCGCGCAGGTCGGTGGTGATGTGGACACGACCTGCGCCATCGTGGGCGGGGTGCTCGCCGCCGGGAAGGCCGGCCTGCCGCCTGCCGGATGGGTAGCGCTGACGGAGGAACTGCCGGACTGGGTGCCGACCGTCCGGACACCGTCGGTTTGAATCTTCCTCGGGGTCCGGGAAGCAGGCCCCTCGGAAACTCTCCGTGCTCGCCGGGAACTCTGTGTGACCGTTCGTCCGTTGTTGTGACATCAGCCGTGAGACGCGGGGGCGGGTGCATCGCACCTAACGCGCGAAAGGTCCGGGGGGTGGTGGTCGTGCGGTTTGTGGCCGTGTGGGCGGTGCTTTCAGTCCTGGCCTTGCTGTGCCCTGCGGAACGTGCGCGGAGGGCCGGACCGACGTCCTCGCCGTCGGTCCCCCGGACTCGGTCCGGCCCTCCGCTGCCCCATCCGGGAGCGGTTGTTTCAGCCCACCGTCGCTCCCGCCGTGCCGGCGAGTGCCTCCAGGTCGCTCTTGCGGACCCGGATCACGAACCAGGCGGTGCCGAAAGCGAGTACGGCCATGGCCGCGGCCGCCACGAAGCCCATGGAAATTCCTTGGGCGAGCACCTCGTGTCCCCAGGTGCCGGGCAGCTGGTGCGTCTCGGTGAACTCTGCCTTCTGCTGTGCCGAACCGCCCGCGAGGAACTTCGGCAGCTGCTTCTGCGCCTCGTGCTTGCTGGCCGACCCGAACACCGTCGTCAGAATGGACAGGCCGAGCGAACCACCCACCTGCTGTGTGGCGTTGAGCAGTCCGGAGGCCGCACCTGCCTCGTGCTGGGAGACGCCGGAGACCGCTGTGACCGTCAGCGTCACAAAGTTCAGGCCCATGCCGAAGCCGAACACCAGCATCGGACCGAGCACTCCGCCGGCATACGAGCTGCCGGAGCTGATGAGGGTCTGCCAGGCCAGCCCGATCACCGCGAGAGCCGAGCCGGTGAGCATGAAAGGCTTGGGCCCCAGCACCGGCAGGAACCGCTGGGACAGACCGGCGCCGAGCGCGATCACGACGGTCACCGGCAGGAACGCGAGACCGGCCCGGATCGGGCTGTACCCCAGCACGTTCTGCACGAAGAGAACGATGTAGAAGAACATCCCGAACATCGCCGCGGCCAGGCTCAACATGATCACGTATGTTCCGGAGCGGTTGCGGTCGGCGAACATCCGCAGCGGAGTGATCGGCTCCTTGGCCCGCGACTCGATGAGCGCGAAGGCCACCAGCAGGACCACGGCGGCACCGAAGGAGCCGATGGCCAGGCTGTCCCGCCAGCCGTCGTCCGCAGCGCGGATGAATCCGTAGACGAGGGAAGCCATGCCCGCCGTCGAGGCCACGGCCCCCGCGATGTCGAAGCGGCCCGTATGCCGTTCGGACTCGCTGATGTAGAGCGGCGCGAGCAGCGTGATCACGATGCCGATCGGCAGGTTGACGAAGAACACCCAGCGCCAGTTGAGCCACTCGGTGAGCATGCCACCGGCCAGCAGACCGATCGCGCCGCCACCCGCGGAGACCGCGGCGAAGACGCCGAACGCCCGGTTGCGCTCGGGGCCTTCGGGAAACGTGGTGGTGATGAGCGCCAACGCGGTGGGCGACGCAATTGCGCCACCCATGCCCTGCAGGACGCGGGCGGCCAACAACTGCCAGGGTTCCTGGGCGAGTCCGCCGAGCAGCGAGGCGACGGTGAACAGCACGATGCCGGTCATGAAGACCCGGCGGCGACCGAGGATGTCACCGGCGCGGCCGCCCAGAAGCAGCAGGCCGCCGAAGGTGAGCGTGTAGGCGCTGACGACCCAGGTGAGGTCGGTCGTGCTGAACTTCAGAGCGTCTTGAATGTGCGGGAGCGCGATGTTCACAATCGTCGCGTCGAGTACCACCATGAGTTGGCAGGCCGCGATGACTGCGAGCGCGATGCCGGGATGCCCCTCCCGGCGAGCCGCACCTGGTTTCTGTTCCTTGATCAACTGAGAGGCTGTCACTATGGGTCCCCCACAAATGCGTTAGTGAACGCTCGCGTTCACTGCCGCGTCAACCGTAGTGAGTCCCCGATAGTGAACGCAAGCGTTCACTTGAATTGGTGTCACATGGCGAATCCCCCGTTGCTGCCACCTGGCGCCCTCTCGCCACCCGAAAACCCCGCTCCCCCTGCTCGCTGGAGATACGCAGATGGTTACTTCGCGCTGGACGGCCGCCCCCGCTCAGGCGGCCTCCCTCCGTCGGCGCGGCGCCGTGCTCGAACGCGCGATCCTCGATGCCGCCCTGGAACAGCTCAGCACGGTCGGCTGGAACGGCCTCACGATGGAAGGCGTCGCCGCCGGTGCCCAGACCGGCAAGGCCGCCGTCTACCGGCGCTGGCCCTCCAAGGAGGATCTCGTCGCGGACGCCCTGCAGGCCGGGCTCCCGCGCATGGAGGAGGCACCCGACCTCGGAAGCGTGCGCGAAGATCTGCTTGCGCTGTGCCGGCAGGCGCGTGAGGCGATGTTCTCGCGCCCCGGTTTCGCGGTCCGCTCCGTGATTCACGAATGCGACCCGATTCAGGCGGAGCGCTTCCATGGCGTGATCTTCGACGGGATCGTGGAGCCCACCATCAAGCTGCTTCGTGAGGTCATCACCCGGGGAATAGAGCGCCATGAGGTGCGACCGGACGCGGCGAACAGCTATGTATTCGATGCCATCCCGGCCATGATGATGTACCGATCCAAGCTACGCGGAAGCGAATGGGTCGATCGTGATCTCGAGGAGATGATCGACCAGTTGATGGTCCCGCTGCTGCGACCGGGCGTCGACTGAGTGCGGGGAGCCGCCGTCCTGAAGTGGGAGTGGGAGCCGGGGTGTCGCCGGGTGATCGGCGGGGCGTAGGCTGAAGGCGCCATGCCGTACGAACCACCTACTCACACCGTCGAGCGCTCCCTTCGCGCCACGACCGGAGCGAAGATCATTGCCGGTGTCGACGAGGTCGGGCGCGGTGCGTGGGCCGGCCCCGTCACCGTCTGCGCGGCGATCACGGGACTGCGTCGGCCTCCCGAGGGCCTCACCGACTCCAAGCTGCTCACCGTCAAGCGGCGCACTGTTCTTGCCGTGGAACTGCAGAAGTGGGTGACCTCGTACGCGCTGGGGCACGCTTCGCCGGAGGAGATCGATGAGCTGGGCATGACCGCGGCACTGCGCCTGGCGGCGGGGCGCGCCCTGGAGGCTCTGCCGGTCCGTCCCGACGCGGTGATCCTCGACGGCAAGCACGACTATCTGGGCTCGCCCTGGCAGGTCCGTACGGTCATCAAGGGCGACCAGTCGTGCGTGGCGGTCGCTGCGGCCTCGGTGATCGCCAAGGTTCAGCGTGACAAAATGATGGCCGAACTGGGTATCGACCATGCAGACTTCGGTTTTGCGGACAACGCCGGGTATCCGTCGCCCGTGCACAAGGCCGCACTGGCGGAGCGGGGACCCACCCCGTACCACCGTTTGTCGTGGGCGTATCTTGATGCGCTGCCCCAGTGGCGACATCTCAAGAAGGTCCGCAGTTGGGCGGACGGAGGCGTTCCGGAGATCGAGGGTCAGCTCGGCTTCGACTTCTGACGATTCCGCTCGCGTTCATGTGCCACCCGCCGACGCGAGCCGCACCAACGTTTGATAAATATCAGCCCATGCCTCTCATTCCCGAGGAGCCTCAGATTCACGAGAGTGCCCAGGGTCCGCGCGCCACGCCGGCCAGCGGCCGCACCGCGCCGACCCCCCGTCCCGTACCCGGTCCCCGTCCCGCGGCTCCGTCGCGTCCCGGTCGTCCTGGTCCGCTCCGGCCCACGCCGCCGGTGCAGCGCACGTCGCGTGACGTGGCCGTGGCCAAGCCCGGACCCTCGGTCCCGGCCGCCCCTGCCGCCGCCACTGCTTCGGCCACCCCGCAGATCCAGCTGATCCCGGCCTCGGCGGAGGGCGCGCTCGACGCCGCCGAGGAAGCCGTGGACCTGCTTCTGGACTCGGGGCGTGCCCCCGGCGACGTACTGGTGATCACCACCGGTGAACAGCACCCGTGGGCCGCCCACGAGCTGTCCTTCGGTGAAGCCTCCTACTGGGCGCAGCACGACGCGGGCGACGACGTCTTCTACACGGACGCCTCTGTCGCCGGTCGCGCATCCTCGCGCCCTGTGGTCGTGGTTGCCGTCAACGGTGGTTCCGACGCAGCCGCCGCCTCCGCCCTGCCGCTGGCCCTCACCCGGGCCGGGGCCCTGCTGATCGTCTGCGGCGACCCGCAGCAGATCAACTCGGTGCTGGGCGCGGGCGTCTGAGCCCGTTCCGGTACGTCCACGGGGACACCGGAGCGACGAGGACGCCGCTGTTGCGGTATCGGCCCAGCGGGCGTTTCGGCGTGCGCAGATATGGCCGGGACGCCCGGTGCGGGCGCTTCCGCCTGCTCCTGTGGTGGGACGGACGAGGGGGAGCGCCGGAGCGCTGGACGGGCATCCGTCGTTCGTGTAGCGAAGGGTCTCCCAAAGGCATGCTGCGGTGGCTGCTCGGTGTGCGACGGGCGGCCTTGACCGGCGTGTGTGCACGTCCCCTCGGCGCTGCGAAGCCGGCGTACGAAGGGAGCGTGCTGGTCGGACGGGCGTGACCCGTCGGCGGTCTCAGCGCGCCGCGGCGCGGCGCAGGACCTCCGAGGCGGCACCACCGGTGCGAGGCAGCGCAGGCGGCGCCTCGGATATGCCGAAAGGCTCCGGCGAGGAGTCCGCGTTGGGGCGGCGCCCGCCACGGCCCTCACCGAGCACCTGCCAGCCGTCCCGGGTCAGCGTGATGTACGCCCCGCAGCGCAGTCCGTGCAGTGTGCACGCGTCACGCAGACCCCACATCCATGCGCCGTCCTCCTCGGTCCAACGCGCGTCGCCCTCACGGCAGTAGAGCAGCACCGCGGTGCGCACCGGTGTGCGGCGCCGCAGGTCGTGCGGGATGATCCGGCGAAGCTGCGCAAGCAGCGTGTTGCGGAACATCCAGCCGTCGGCGGGAGCCGGGCGGCGGGTGAACGAGGCGCTCGCGCACAGGCGTTCGTCCGGGTCGAGGACGGCCACCACCGCGGTCGCGGGCCTTGGGTGATGCCGGGAATGGAGTCCGCTGACGACCTCTCGGGGATTGCGCAGCAGAGGAATTCCGGCAGCGGCCCACTCCGCGGGTTCGAGCATGCGGGTGAGAGGGTTGGCGGATGCGGCGGACAGGTCGGCAGACGTCGACGTGGATGCCGCCGAGGACGGAGCGAATCCGAAGGTCACGGTCCTCCCTTCGGCTACGCGCCCACACTGGGGGCGGGGTCATGTTCATGGGAGCGCACGCCGCAGCAGAGCCCTACCGGACCACGGACGAGCCGTGCGGGGAGCGGAGTTCAATTCTTCCTGTCGAACTTGGATGCGGCAACGAGCAATTGGGGCCACTGACCGAAACACGACGGTGTGCGGTTTATATCCCTACCCAGTACGTTGGGTCACGACGCATGCACCCATCGTTCACCTCGAGTTCGGGCGCCGTTGAGGTGAAGGGGTCCACGGCACGGCTGCCGAGCCGCTTACGGCGCTGCGGTCAGCCCTGGACGGCCAGGACGAGTGGCAACACCCCCTGCGCACCGGCACGTCGGAGCAGGCGGGCCGCGACCGCGAGCGTCCAGCCGGTTTCAGTGAAGTCGTCCACGAGGAGGACCGGGCCCGTGGCCTCGGCGAGAGCGGAGGCGAGGGCGGGCGGCACGGTCAGCGTGCCGGCCAGTGCCTTGAGGCGCTGTGCACTGTTGCTCCGGGAGACCTGGGGCGCGTCGCTCGTGTATTGCACGGAGCCGAGCAACGGCAGCCTGCCGACCTCCGCGATGCGCGCACCCAGGGAGGTGATCAACTGGGGGCGGGTGCGCGAGGAGACGGTGACCACACCCACCGGGCGCGGCTGCGGGTCGGCCACTCCCGGGGCCCATCCCCCGGGCCCCTTCGCCCAGTCGGCGAGCACGCTCACAACGGCCTTCGCCACGTCGTCCGGCACGGGACCGTCGGGGGCCTGGGGCGCCAGCATCGGCCGCAGCCGGTTGCCCCAGCCGATGTCCGACAGGCGGCCCAACGCCCGCCCGGGAGCGGCCTGTTCACCGACCGGGATGCGTCCCTTGAGGTCGACGCCGATCGCCGGCAGACCGGTCGGCCACATACGGCGTGGCTCCACCTCGACGCCCGCCCGGCCGAGATCGACACGTGCCGCGTCCAGGGCGGTCGTCGACATGTCCGTGGTGAACCGCGCGCCCGCGCAGTTGTCGCAGCGGCCGCAGGGCTTGGCGCCCTCGTCGTCCAGCTGGCGCTGCAGGAACTCCATGCGGCAGTCGGTCGTCGAGGAGTACTCGCGCATCGCCTGCTGCTCGGTCCTGCGCTGCCGCGCGACCCAGTCGTACCGCTCCGCTTCATACGTCCACGGCTGGCCCGTTGCAATCCAGCCGCCCTTGACGCGCTTGACCGCCCCGTCCACGTCGAGAACCTTGAGCATGGTCTCCAGGCGGGAGCGGCGCAGCTCCACCAAGGGCTCCAGGGCGGGCAGCGACAAGGGCCTGTCCGCGCGAGCGAGGACGTCGAGTGTGCGGCGCACCAGGTCTTCCGGCGGGAAGGCGAGCGACGCGAAGTACTCCCAGATCGCCTCGTCCTCCTTCCCCGGCAACAGGAGCACCTCGGCGTGTTCGACCCCGCGCCCGGCGCGGCCCACCTGCTGGTAGTAGGCGATGGGCGAGGCCGGCGAGCCGAGGTGCACCACGAATCCGAGATCCGGTTTGTCGAACCCCATGCCCAGCGCGGAGGTGGCGACCAGGGCCTTCACCCTGTTGGCGAGGAGGTCGTCCTCGGCCTGCTGCCGGTCGGCGTTCTCGGTCCTGCCCGTGTAGGAAGCGACCGTGTGGCCGCGGTGCCGCAGGAAGGCAGTGACCTCCTCGGCGGCGGCCACGGTGAGCGTGTAGATGATCCCGGAACCCGGCAACTCGGCCAGGTGGTCGGCGAGCCAAGCCATACGATGCGCGGCGTCCGGCAGGCGCAGCACGCTCAGGCTCAGGCTCTCCCGGTCCAAGGGGCCCCGCAGCACCAGGGCGTCCGACGAGCCCCCGGTACCGAGCTGTTCGGCGACGTCGGCGGTCACGCGCGCGTTGGCGGTGGCGGTGGTCGCGAGCACCGGGACGCCCGGGGGCAGATCACCGAGCATGGTGCGCAGCCGCCGGTAGTCCGGACGGAAGTCGTGCCCCCAGTCGGAGATGCAATGGGCCTCGTCCACCACCAGGAGCCCGGTGGCGGCGGCGAGCTTGGGCAGCACCTGATCCCGGAAGTCCGGGTTGTTGAGGCGCTCCGGACTGACCAGCAGGACGTCTACCTCACCCGCGGCGATCTCGTCCTGAACGGTGTCCCACTCCTCGGTGTTCGAGGAGTTGATCGTCCGCGCATGGATACCGGCCCGGGCCGCCGCCTCGACCTGGTTGCGCATCAGCGCGAGCAGCGGGGAGACGATGACCGTGGGCCCGCTGCCTCTGGCCCGCAGCAGTGACGTCGCCACGAAGTAGACCGCGGACTTGCCCCACCCCGTGCGCTGCACGACGAGCGCTCGGCGTCTGTCGGCGACCAGCGCCTCGATCGCCCGCCACTGGTCCTCGCGCAGCCGCGCCGCGCCCGTGGCATCCCCGACGAGGCGGGCGAGGACCGCGTCCGCGGCCGCCCGGAGTTCCGCGTTGCTCGTGTGCTCCATGCATCCCATCAAACAGGACGGCACCGACCAGCCCGGCCGGGCCTGTGGACGAGAGGGGGATTGACGTGTCCCTGGCCTGACTTATCCACAGGGAAAACCGGAATATCGCGATCCGCGAGATCGTCGGCGCATGACGAACCACAGCGAAACCACTGGATCCCCCGAAAACGGCAAGGCCACCGGACGTGGAGGCGCCGAGCGCCACGACGGACACGGCGAACCCGGCCGACGGGACAAACACGTCGGCCCACCCGCTTCGGACGACTGCGGCGGGCGCGACGCGCCGGGCAAGCACGGTGCGCAAGACACTCCAAAGGAGCGCGCGGGCCGCCCGGACCACGTCGACTGCACCGCCTACGAGAGCCATGGCCCCGAGCACCAGGTCACGCTGCGCACCCCGGCCGAACTCGCCGATGCCCTTCCGTATCTGTTGGGGTACCGGCCCGAGGAAAGCATCGTCCTGGTCGCCCTGCACGACAGGGACGGCCGCGGCCGTTTCGGCGGCCGTGCCCGGCTCGGCATTCCCGCGAGCACGGACGACTGGGCTTCCGTTGCCCAGCAGCTGGCCCACGGGCTGGTCACCGGCAGTGAGCGGAGGGGAGCCCGACCCGAACAGATGGTCGCCTACCTCTGCCAGGAACCGGCGAAGGGCGAATCGGGTCGGCAGGTCATGGAGCGGTTGCGACCGCTGGCCCAGAAACTGCGCGTCGAGTGCGGACAGCTCGATGTGCCGGTGATCGAGGCGCTGTGCATCTCGGACGGCCGCTTCTGGTCGTACTGCTGCGGGAACGAGGCGTGCTGCCCGCCCGAAGGCCTTCCCATGGGCCTGCCCGGTACCTCCGTGCTGGCCGCCGCTGCCACGTACGCCGGCCTGCAGGTACGGGGCACTCTGCGCGAGCTGCGGGCCAGGCTGCTGCCCTGGGAGACCGCGGCCGCCCTTGAGCAGGAGCGTGCCCTGGACACCGCGAGCATGAGGTTGGTACCCAGGATCCTCGACGGCGCCGACCGCGAGGGTGTCGCCGAGGAGACAGTGGAGCTGTCCGCACAGATCATGCGCCGGCTTGCGGGCGCACCGCCCGTGTCCGGCACCCTCACGGCAGACCTCCGCGACGACGAACTGCTCGCGCACGACGAAGCCGCGACACTGATTCTCGGCCTGCAGGACCGTGCCACCCGGGACCGCGCGGCCGAGTGGATGGAGGGCGAGGAGGCCGCACTCGCACTCCGGCTCTGGCGGGCCCTGGCCCGCCGGTGCGTGGGACCCTACGGCGAACACGCGGCGGCACCGCTGACGCTGGCCGGTTGGGTCGCCTGGTCCACGGGTGACGACCTGGAGGCCCGGGAAGCCCTCGCCATGGCACTCGGCGCGGATCCGGGTTACCTCTTCGCCCGCCTCCTGCATCAGGCCTGCAACGAGGGGCTGGACCCGGAGTCGATCCGCCGCTGCCTGCGGGCGGAGCGACGGGACCGGGAGCAGACGGCAGTCCAGCAGTCGCACGGCAAGGAGGGAACCACAGAGCCCGTGACGGCCCAGGCCGTCGAGTCGGAGCGGGCCTGGGAGCCGGTGCCGGAATCGGTCTCGGGATCGGTTCCCGAGTCCGAATCCGTGTCGCAATCGGTGCCGGAATCGGTGTCGGAGGAGGTTTCCCGACCGCGACGCCGTGTCCGCTCGAGCGGCACGAACCGCAGCCATTCCCGCTCGGCGAGGGCAGAAGGCCGGGGGAGCGGCACGAGCGTCCCGCGCCCCCGGACGGCAGTGGCGAGCGGCACCCGTCCCGGTTCCACACGCACTGGCCGCACCCGCCCGCGTGCCGCCGGGAAGGGCGCCGCGCGCCGCGGCGACCAGTGTTCCGAAGGCCTGCGCCCCGGAAGCGACGGCACTGAGGAGCAGGCGTGAGCAGGTGCTGGGCAAGCGTTGCCCGGGGCGGCCGGACCGACGCCAGTTGCAGGCCACTTCGCGCGCGGCAACGAGAATTCTCCGGCGATGACCAGCGTGGCCGCCGACCGCCTGGGCGGGCCCGTCGCGGGCGTGACCCGGGGGACTGCTCTTGCGTTCACCTGAGTGGTGGAACGCCTGGATGGGGCGGGCCGCCACACAGCCCACGTCCGTCCGGATCCTCCCACCCGGCGCCGCATACGCCCGAGGTGCACCGAGCGCAGAAGAAGCCGCCCCATGCATCAGCCGACTCCGCCCTCCGCTGCAGGCGACGACACCTCCGGCGCAAGCCGGACCACGCTGTCTCCCGGGGCGGGCGCCCGCCTGCCGATCCACGCGGACCGTGCCGCCCGGCCCGCGGCCGACAGCACACGCAACATCGCACCGAACGGCCAGGACCGGTACCCGCCTGGAGCGACGGAACGACCCGGACCCTCAATCGGGGCGGCCTGTTGGGACCGACTCGCGGGCAGGCCGGCCGACCAGGGTCTCACCGCCGTTCGCCCGCACGACCCTGGGCGCTGTGCACTCGAGCCGACCGAGCCGGGCCGCTCTGTGTCCCGGCCGACGCGCCCGGCCCAACTCCCACCCGGGTCGGCCGACCGGACCCGGCCGCCCGACCACCACTCACTGCCGTCACCGCCAGTCCAGGGCCGAATCCCGACCTCATCCCCGGGTCAGACGCCCCGCTCGTCCACCTTCTCGCCCCCAGGAGCGACTGCACCGTCCCGAGCCGCAACGCCGCCGGCACCCCGCCGGTCCGTCGAACTGCCGTCCACGCACACCGCCATGATCTGCGTCGCGCTCCCGGGACTCGCCATCTCGTCGGAGGACGGGCAGATGACCGGTCAGGGGCTGGAAGGGTTCTACCGCGCGGGCCGACGCGTGCTCTCCCGTTGCCAGGTCCGCGTGGCCGGGCGTGAGCCGCTGGCGGTGCAAGCCCGGATGACCTCGGCCGACCAGGCTCGCTTCGTGGGCGCGCTGCGTGCCTCGCCGCACTCCGGCCCCGACCCGGACCTCGTCGTCGAGCGCATTCGCCATGCGGACGGGACGGAGCGCATCACCTTGCACAGTGCGGCCCTTCGCCCCCTGCGTGTGCCTCTCGAAGTCGCCCTCGGCACGGACCTGGCCGACCTGGGCGCCATCGCGTCCGGCACTGCTGGGCCCGAACTGTCCGCCAGTGTCCACGACTCGGGTCTGCGCTGGTCCTGCGCCACCGGGAACTCTTCGGTCACGGCAGATCCGCCGCCCGCGGACGCACTGGCCTCCGCCGGGTTGCTGCGCTGGGAGTTCGAGCTGTCCCCAGGCGGCAGCACCAGCGTGGAGCTGCGGGTACGGCCGGACGGAGCGGGCCCTTTCCGGGCGGCGAGCCGCACGGCCACGAGCCCTCTTGCCCCGGCCAGGGCGTCCGGTGACGACCCCAGGGTCCACGCGCTGCTGAGGACAAGCGTCGAGGATCTCCATGCCCTCCTGCTGCGCGACCCCGCCCACCCTTCCGACATACAACTCGCGGCAGGAGCCCCCTGGCGCTGTGGTCCGGCCCCGGCCGAGGCACTGGCGGCGGCGCGGATGACGCTGCCCCTTGGTACCCGGCTCGCCGCAGGAACGCTGCGTATCCTCGCTCGCACCCAACTCCGGGGCGCGGGGCCGCAGTCCGGCATGATCCCCGGGCCGCGACGGGACGCGGGCATCCATCTGCCACCAGGTTGTACCGGCACTGAAGCCACACTGCTCTTCCCCGCGCTCCTCGCGGAGGCCCGCCGCTGGGGCCTTCCCGAGGCCGAGACGGAGGAACTGCTGCCGGCCGCCGAGCGCTGTCTGGCCTGGCTGCGGACGACCGTCGGCGAGAGCGCCTACCTGTGCGACCCGCATCCCGGCGGTCCCGTCCGCTGCGAGACGCAGGCCCACGCCCACCGTGCGGCCCTGCTGGGCGCCGATCTCCTCGACGGCTGCGGAAGGCCGGGCGGTGCCGAGCTGCGGCAGTGGGCCCAGCTGCTGCGGGCGGAGTTCAGGGAGGACTTCTGGGTCGACGACCGGGGCGGCGGCAGGCCGGCCGCCGCTCGCGCCCCTGACGGCACCCCGCTGCCGTACCTGGGTGCCGCCGCCGCCCATCTCCTCGACACCGGCCTGCTCGGCGGGGGTGAGCCGGCTGCCGGGCTGCTCGACAAGGTGCAGACCGAACAGCTCGCGCGTTTGCTCGGCGGCCCGGGGATGGACTCGGGCTGGGGGCTGCGCGGACTGGGCGCGAAGGAAGCCGGCTACAACCCGTTCGGCCACCGCAGCGGCGCGGTGCGGGTCCACGAGACGGCGCTCGCCGTAGCAGGCCTGGCCGCCGCCGGATACGAGAAGGAGGCGGGTTCGCTGCTGAGGGGCGCCCTGGCGGCGGCCGAGAGCTTCGGGCACCGGCTGCCCGAGATGTACGCGGGGGAGCAGCGCACCGCCGCAAGCGCACCCCTCCCGCACCCGGCGGCCTGTCGTCCGGCCGCCACCGCGGCGGCCGCCGGTGTGCTGCTGCTGGTGACCGTCGCGGGTATCCGTCCGGACGCTCCGGCCGGGACGATCACACTGCGGCCCATGCACAGTGCCCCCCTGGGCGAGATCGTCCTGAGGGGACTTCGCATCGCCGGTGCTCCCTTTTCCGTACGGATCAGCCGCCTCGGCCTCGCCATGGTCGAGGAGGCCGCCGACGGGCTGCAATTGGGAGCGTGACCTGGGACGACGTAACACCGCACAGCACCCGGAACCAGGGGCTGGGGCGCATACCGGACCGAAGTGGATCAGCCATCGAAGCGGCCGACGAAAGGAGTGTTTATCGTCAGGCAGACGACTATGATCGCCGCATGCCCTACGACCCGTCAGCATTTCCGCCCTTCGCCGTCACCGTGGACCTGGTCGTGCTGACCGTGCGCCGCCATGCCCTGTGCGCGCTGGCGGTACGCAGGGGCGAACCACCGTTCCAGGGGCGCTGGGCCCTCCCGGGCGGCTTCGTACGGGCCGACGAGGATCTGGCACAGGCAGCCGCACGCGAGCTGGCCGAGGAGACCGGGCTGCGCGCCCACGACCCGGCCGTTCCCGCCCAGGACAACGGCGCCCACCTGGAGCAACTCGCGACCTACGGAGACCCCAAGCGGGACCCGCGCATGCGCGTCGTCAGCGTCGCCCACCTGGCACTCGCCCCCGACCTGCCCGCACCCCGAGCGGGTGGCGACGCCAGCAATGCGCGCTGGGCGCCGGTCGAGGAGCTGCTGCAGCAGGGCGGATACGGCCGCGACGGCGAACCGGTCGCGCCCCTCGCCTTCGACCACGCCCAGATCCTGTCCGACGGCGTGGAGCGCGCCCGCTCCAAGATCGAGTACTCGTCCCTCGCCACGGCGTTCTGCCCCACCGAGTTCACCGTCGGCGAGCTGCGCCGGGTCTACGAGGCGGTGTGGGGCGTGGCCCTCGACCCGCGCAACTTCCACCGCAAGGTGACGGGCACACCGGGGTTCCTCGTCCCCACCGGCGGGACCACCACACGCCAGGGCGGCCGCCCCGCCCAGTTGTTCCGCGCCGGCGGCGCCACACTGCTCAACCCCCCGATGCTGCGCCCCGAAGTGTGACGGCATGGTGCCGGGCGGACCGGGCACAGCCTGCAGAGCGGGCCGCGCTATACCCGAAAAATCGGACATAGCGCGATATCTTGCTTCGGGTGATCCAGGCCTACGGATTGACCAGCAATCCCCGCAAGGAGCTTCCGCCCGCGGTCGACGACGTCTCCTTCGACGTGCGCGCAGGCCGCGTCACCGCGCTGCTCGGCGCGCCGGGGGCGGGCAAGACGACCGCACTCAAACTCATGCTCGAACTCCAACAGGGCCGTGGCATCACCTACTTCAAGGGCCGCCCCTTGCACCGCATCCCCCATCCGGGGCGCGAAGTCGGCGTGCTCCTCGGTGATGTACCGGGACACCCGGCCCGTACCGTCCGCAGCCATCTCCGCATGCTGTGCGCCGCCGCAGGAGTTCCCGCCCGCCGCGCCGACGAGGTCCTCGAGGTGGTCGGCCTCGTCAGCCTGCGCGACGAACGCCTCGGCACCCTCTCGCGCGGCATGGACCGCCGCCTCGGCCTGGCCTGCGCCCTGCTGTCCGACCCGCACACCCTGGTGCTCGACGAACCCGCCGGTGGTCTCTCCCCCCGTGAGGCCCGCTGGCTGTACGGCATGCTGCACGCGCACGCCGCCCAGGGCGGTACGGTCCTGCTGACCACGGCCGACCCCAAGGAGGCCGCGCGCAGCGCCCACCGGGTCGTCACGCTGGAGCGGGGCAGGCTCGTCGCCGACCAGGAGGCCGAGGACTTCGCCCGCACCCGGCTGCGCCCCCGCGTCGCCGTCCGCAGCCCGCACGTCGTGCGCCTCGCCGCCCTGCTCACCAAAGAGGCCCGAACCGCCCACCGCTCCCTCGAAGTCGTGCACGAGGGCGGCAACCGTCTCTCCGTCTACGGCAGTAGTTGCGCCGAGGTCGGAGAGACCGCGTTCCGCCACGGCATCCTCGTACATCAACTCGCCGACGAGATCGGCGACATGGGGCCCGGAGCGGTGGAATCCCCGGTCGACGGGCCGGAATCCGCCGATGAGCCGCAGGTGCCGGACGAGCCGCACGCCTCGGGCGGAACCCTCGAACCGGACGCGGCAGCGCACTGCTCGACGCCGGCTGACGTGCCCGGGCAGGGACGCGCCGAACCCGCTCCGGCCGATGCCTCCCACGAAGCGCACCCCGAACCGCAGTCCCCGGCTGCGGCTGACGCGCCCCGTGAGGTCGGCGTGCCGAAGGCACCCGTCAACGCAGCCCAGTCACGTGTGACGTCGGGGCGCGCCCCGACGTCGGCCGCACGCCTGGCTGAGGCAGGCGCCCTCGACAGCCCGCCCTCCCTTCCGCCCCCCATCTCCGTCCGCCCGGCTCCCAGCCCCCTCCGTCCTCTGCGCTATGAAATCCGCCGCGCCGCGGGCATCGGCACCGGGTTCGTCACCGGGGCCGTCGTACTCGTCCTGTCCGCCCTCGCCGCCGTCCTCCTGGCCCGGATCGGACACACCCCCCAGGCGCGCCTGCTGGCCGCGTGGCCGCGCGAGCTGCCGCTGCCGCCCGCCGCGCTCGGTGCGGGCCTCCTCGGCGCGCTGGCCTTCGGCGACGAGTTCCGCCATCCCGCGCTTGCGGCGGATCGCGGCACCGTGCCCCGTCGGCTGGGGCTGCTCGCCGCGAAACTCCTCGTCGCCACGGTCACCGCGCTGCTGCTGGCCTTCCTCACGGTCGGCTGCGACGCCGAAGTGCTCTACATCGTCTACGGACGGGAGCTCATGCAAGTTCCCATGGACTGGCTCTCGCTGAGCGCGAGTTGGCTCGGTCTCGTCGTCGGATGTGCCTGGGCCGGAGTGCTGGCCGCGGGTGTCTTCCGGTCCACCACGGCAGGACTCGCGGCCGTGATCTCCGTACCGGTCCTCGTCGTTCCGCTCGTACAGAAGGCCTTGGCGGGATCGTCCGTGCGGATGGCGGCCGGGCTGCCGCTGCGGTTGCGCGAGGTGTTCCTGCTGCAGTGGCCCTTCGGGGGAGAGCGCTATCTGTGGGCCGTGGCGAGGGTGGTCGCCCAACCCGTGGGCGGTGCCCTGACGTTGTCACTCACCGCTCTGCTCTGCGCGTATCTGCTCACCACCCTGCGCAGCAGGGTCCGATGACAACCGTCCGCGCGCTTTCGTCCTACCCTGTGCGCAACTCCCTGGGGAAAGCCCATTTCTTTCCGATAAGGCGTCAATTGCGACGGGGTGAGCGATCACCCTTTCGTGTGCTTTTCACCAAAGACCTCAAGGGAGTTGGAGACGGCGCCGACAAAGGATCCGTGAGTACCCTTGCGCACACCATGATGACCGCCGCCCGCTCCGCCGACTCCGGTCTGGCCGGCCCGGGCGATCTCGACCGCTACCCCTACGCCGAGGCCCACGTGGTCGACCGCGTCGGAGCCCCCGCCTGGGAGAGCGCGGACCCGGAGCTGGGCCGCGTGGGCCGACGCGCCGCGGGCAGCCGCGGACGCGGGCTGCACGGCCAACTCGTCCAGCAGCTGGGCCAGATGATCGTCTCCGGCGATCTGGGCGCCGACCGTCCGCTCGTGCCCGAGGAAATCGGCCAGCGTTTCGAGGTCTCCCGCACCGTCGTCCGTGAGTCGCTCCGGGTCCTGGAGGCCAAGGGCCTGGTCAGCGCTCGCCCGAACGTCGGTACGCGTGTGCGTCCGGTCAGCGACTGGAACCTTCTCGATCCGGACATCATCGAATGGCGCGCCTTCGGGCCGCAGCGCGACGACCAGCGCCGCGAGCTGAGCGAACTGCGCTGGACGATCGAACCGCTCGCCGCCCGCCTCGCCGCCGGGCACGGGCGCGAGGACGTCCAGCAGCGGCTCGCAGACATGGTGGAGATCATGGGCCACGCCATGGGCCAGGGTGACGCCATCACCTTCTCCCGTGCCGACGCCGAGTTCCACTCGCTGCTGATCCAGGTCGCGGGCAATCGGATGCTGGAGCATCTCTCCGGGATCGTCTCGGCCGCCCTCCAGGTCTCCGGTGGCCCGGTGACCGGCTGTGACCGGCCGAACGAGACGTCGCTGGCGCACCACGGCAGGATCGTCGAGGCCCTCGGTACCGGGGACGGCACGGCGGCCGAGTCGGCCATGCGGCAACTGCTGACCGTCCACCCCGAGGTGGAGCGCGTGGTGCCCGCGCCGCGCGAACACTGACCGCACCCCGCGGGCGGCGCGGCCGGGAGATGCCTCCCCCTCCTGGGGCACGGCTCGGCCGCCGAACCGCCTCCGTCGGACCCCGCAGGATCTCCGGGATCCTGCGGGGTCCGACGGCGCCACGGGCCGCGGGGGCCTCGGGAAAGCCCGGATCCCACCCACGGGTGACCCCGTATGTCCCTGTTCGTTCGATTTTGAGTGCTTACAGGGTGTGATTCGGACCACGCAGATTGGGCGTAACACTCGGGGAAACAGCGCGATGACCTAAGAGGTGACAGCCGAGGAGGGAATACGGACGCCGTTTGCGGCGCTGTGCATCTTCCCGGTCCCGCCCGCGCCGTCGGCCCAATCCCCAAGCCGGCGGTCGGCTCCTGTCCGTCCTGGACGGGGCCGGAAGCCGTTTTCCAACGTTCCGAGAGGTTGTTCGTGTCGGCCAGCACATCCCGTACGCTCCCGCCGGAGATCGCCGAGTCCGTCTCTGTCATGGCTCTGATTGAGCGGGGAAAGGCTGAGGGGCAGATCGCCGGCGACGATGTGCGTCGGGCCTTCGAAGCTGACCAGATTCCGGCCACTCAGTGGAAGAACGTACTGCGCAGCCTCAACCAGATCCTCGAGGAAGAGGGTGTGACGCTGATGGTCAGTGCCGCGGAGCCCAAGCGCACCCGAAAGAGCGTCGCAGCGAAGAGCCCGGCCAAGCGCACCGCCACCAAGACGGTCGCGGCGAAGACGGTGACCGCCAAGAAGGCCGCCGCCCCCGCCGCCCCCGAGGCGCCCGCCGCCGACACGCCCGTCGAGGACGACGCCCAGCAGGTCGCTGCGAAGAAGGCGGTCGCCAAGAAGACGGCGCCCGCGAAGAAGACCGTCGCCAAGAAGACGGCGGTCAAGAAGACCAGCGCCAAGAAGGACGACGCCGAGGTCATCGAGGAGGAGGTGCTCGAGGACACCCCCAAGGGCGCCGACGAGCCCGAGGGCGCCGAGAGCGCGGGCTTCGTGCTCTCCGACGAGGACGAGGACGACGCGCCGGCCCAGCAGGTCGCCGCGGCCGGTGCCACCGCCGACCCGGTCAAGGACTACCTCAAGCAGATCGGCAAGGTCCCCCTGCTCAACGCCGAGCAGGAGGTCGAGCTCGCCAAGCGCATCGAGGCCGGTCTGTTCGCCGAGGACAAGCTGGCCAACGCCGACAAGCTCGCCCCCAAGCTCAAGCGCGAGCTGGAGATCATCGCCGAGGACGGCCGCCGCGCCAAGAACCACCTCCTGGAGGCCAACCTCCGTCTGGTGGTCTCCCTGGCCAAGCGCTACACCGGCCGCGGCATGCTCTTCCTGGACCTCATCCAGGAGGGCAACCTCGGTCTGATCCGCGCGGTCGAGAAGTTCGACTACACCAAGGGCTACAAGTTCTCCACGTACGCCACCTGGTGGATCCGTCAGGCGATCACCCGCGCCATGGCCGACCAGGCCCGCACCATCCGTATCCCGGTGCACATGGTCGAGGTCATCAACAAGCTCGCGCGCGTCCAGCGCCAGATGCTCCAGGACCTGGGCCGAGAGCCCACCCCGGAGGAGCTGGCCAAGGAACTCGACATGACCCCCGAGAAGGTCATCGAGGTCCAGAAGTACGGCCGCGAGCCCATCTCCCTGCACACCCCGCTGGGCGAGGACGGCGACAGCGAGTTCGGTGACCTCATCGAGGACTCCGAGGCCGTCGTCCCGGCCGACGCGGTCAGCTTCACGCTCCTGCAGGAGCAGCTGCACTCCGTGCTCGACACCCTCTCCGAGCGCGAGGCGGGCGTCGTCTCGATGCGCTTCGGTCTCACCGACGGTCAGCCGAAGACCCTCGACGAGATCGGCAAGGTGTACGGCGTCACGCGCGAGCGCATCCGCCAGATCGAGTCCAAGACCATGTCGAAGCTGCGCCACCCGTCGCGTTCCCAGGTGCTGCGCGACTACCTCGACTAGGTCGCCGTCGTACGACACCGAAGGCCCGGTTCTCCCGCGTGGGGAACCGGGCCTTCTCGTGCTGCGCGCAGGTGCGGGGTGTGACGAGCTGGATCACTCTGGGTCTTCCACGACCATCCCAGAGTGAGGAGCATGTATGCGCCGTCCCTTTGTCCGGGCTCTGGCCCGGCCGCTGGCCCTTGTGGCCGCGGCGACCGCAATACCGTTGCTTTCCACTGCCCCCGTGGCCGCCGACAGCGTTGTCATAGGGAGTTTCCCGATCGACGTGTCCGAGAGTCCGTGGACGGTGGCGCTCTCCAGTCGTGACCGGTTCGGGGGTACGCGTGCGGGGCAGTTCTGCGGCGGCGTGGCCATCAGCCGTACGACCGTGCTCACCGCGGCCCACTGCATGGGCGAGGACGTTCTGGGGACACCGCCGGAGCGCGTCCGCGACCTCAAGGTCATCGCGAACCGTACAGATCTGCTGTCGGACCGCGGCCGGGAGATCCCGGTACGTGACGTCCAGGTGAGTCCGGCCTTCGACAGCGACAGCAACTCCGAGGACTTCGCCGTGCTCACGCTCGCCAAACCGCTGCCGCGCAGTTCGGTCATCGCGATGGCGGCCGCCGGCGATCCCGCGTACAAGCCGGGCACGAGCGCGACCGTCTCCGGGTGGGGCGATCTCACCGGTGGCGGCGAGTACGCCCACAGTCTGCGGGCGACGCGCGTGCATGTGCTGCCCGACGCCCGGTGCGAGGAGGCGTATCCGGGCAGCGCCGACGGCACGTACCAAGCCAAGAGCATGTTGTGCGCCGGGGAGGCGGGAGGGGGCCACGACGCCTGCCAGGGGGACAGCGGTGGCCCTCTTGTCGCCCAGGGGAAGCTCATCGGGCTCGTGTCCTGGGGGAGCGGCTGCGGTCGTGCGGGCAGCCCCGGCGTCTATACGCGCGTGTCCGAGGCCCTGAAAGGAATGGACCGGCGAAGCGGGGGCAGGGCCCATTGACGGTGCCCGGAGGGAATCCGGGGTACGAGCGCGGGCGGCGCGGTCCCTGAAGCAGGGGCCGCGCCGCCCGTACCGGCCTGTGCCGGAGCTGGCTCGTCGTATGTGCGAGGTATCAGCGCTCTTCTTCGGAGGCGGATGCCGGAACGGACGTCAGCCGCTCCGTCTCGTCCTGTATCTCAGCGGCGATCTTCTTGAGTTCCGGCTCGAACTTGCGGCCGTGGTGGGCGCAGAAGAGCAGTTCTCCGCCGCTGAGCAGGACAACGCGCACGTAGGCCTGCGCGCCGCAGCGGTCGCAGCGATCGGCGGCCGTCAGCGGGCTCGCGGGGGTCAGAACAGTAGTCACGTCGCCTCTTCTCTAGCTCGACGAGCTGTCGTACCAGGGTCAACATCCAACCAGCCCTAAAACGTTCCCGCCCCGGGCTTTTCCTCGAAAAAATCTTTCGAGGCCGGCTGTCTGCTGCCGGTTGGCGGCGAATGTGCCGTATTGCGTGTCTGTGTGTCGTACGGGTTCGCGCAGTTTGTCAATGTCTGGTCCTCCCGGCTGGCTTGCCGGTTGTTCATGAGGACGTGCCCGGAGCCTAAATGGTTCATGCCTCGAAGGGAACGTGATATGTACTTCACTCCATCGAGGGATCGAACGTGTATGCGACTCTGGACTAGTCTTAACTCAAGACGAGGGTGGCGTTACAACGGCTCTACCAGGCCTCGGTACCCTCTTGACGGCGACCGAAGCCGGGCCCTTACCCATCAGGGCCCCACCTGAAATTCAGCGAGGAGCGAACCGCGTGACCGCCGAGACGTCCGTGCCGTCCACAGCGCTGCTGGCAGGAGCAGACCGGGACGGTTCCAACTACACCGCGCGGCACCTGCTCGTCCTCGAGGGGCTCGAGGCCGTGCGCAAGCGCCCGGGCATGTACATCGGGTCCACCGACAGCCGCGGTCTGATGCACTGCCTGTGGGAGATCATCGACAACTCCGTCGACGAGGCCCTCGGTGGCTACTGCGACCACATCGAGGTGATCCTCCACGACGACGGCTCGGTGGAGGTCCGGGACAACGGCCGGGGCATCCCGGTCGACGTCGAGCCCAAGACCGGTCTCTCCGGCGTCGAGGTCGTCATGACCAAGCTGCACGCCGGCGGCAAGTTCGGCGGCGGCTCCTACGCGGCCTCCGGCGGTCTGCACGGTGTGGGCGCCTCCGTGGTGAACGCCCTGTCGGCCCGCCTGGACGTCGAGGTGGACCGCGGCGGCCACACCCACGCGATCAGCTTCCGCCGCGGCGTGCCGGGTGCCTTCGCCGCGAACGGCCCCGAGGCCAAGTTCGAGGCCACCAGCGGGCTGCGCAAGGCCAAGCGGATCCCCAAGACCCGTAGCGGCACGCGCGTGCGTTACTGGGCCGACCGCCAGATCTTCCTCAAGGACGCCAAGCTCTCCCTGGAGAACCTGCACCAGCGCGCCCGTCAGACGGCGTTCCTGGTGCCCGGCCTGACCATCGTCGTCCGTGACGAGTTCGGGCTCGGCGAGGGCGGCAGCAAGGGTGAGGAGTCCTTCCGCTTCGACGGCGGCATCAGCGAGTTCTGCGAGTACCTGGCGAGCGACAAGCCGGTCAACGACGTCCTCCGCTTCTCCGGCCAGGGCACCTTCAAGGAGACGGTCCCGGTCCTGGACGACCACGGCCAGATGACCCCCACCGAGGTCACCCGCGAACTCGGCGTCGACGTCGCCATGCGCTGGGGCACTGGCTACGACACGACCCTGAAGTCGTTCGTCAACATCATCGCCACCCCCAAGGGAGGCACCCACGTCGCCGGCTTCGAGCAGGCCGTCACCAAGACGATGAACGAGGTGCTGCGCGCGAAGAAGCTGCTGCGCGTCGCCGAGGACGACATCGTCAAGGACGACGCCCTCGAGGGCCTCACCGCGGTGGTCACCGTCCGCCTCGCCGAGCCCCAGTTCGAGGGCCAGACCAAGGAGGTCCTCGGCACCTCGGCGGCCCGTCGCATTGTGAACACCGTGATCTCCAAGGAGCTCAAGGCGTTCCTGACCTCCACGAAGCGGGATGCCGCCGCGCAGGCCCGGGTGGTCATGGAGAAGGCCGTGGCCGCCGCCCGGACGCGCATCGCGGCCCGCCAGCACAAGGACGCCCAGCGCCGGAAGACGGCTCTGGAGTCCTCGTCGCTGCCGGCGAAGCTCGCCGACTGCCGCAGTGACGACGTGGACCGCAGCGAGCTGTTCATCGTCGAGGGGGACTCCGCGCTCGGCACCGCCAAGCTGGCGCGGAACTCCGAGTTCCAGGCCCTGCTGCCGATCCGCGGCAAGATCCTCAATGTCCAGAAGTCGTCCGTGACCGACATGCTCAAGAACGCCGAGTGCGGCGCGATCATCCAGGTCATAGGAGCCGGCTCGGGCCGGACGTTCGACATCGACGCGGCCCGCTACGGCAAGATCATCATGATGACCGACGCCGATGTGGACGGCTCGCACATCCGGACCCTGCTGCTGACGCTGTTCCACCGGTACATGCGGCCCATGGTCGAAGCGGGCCGGGTCTTCGCCGCGGTGCCGCCGCTGCACCGCATCGAGATCGTCCAGCCCAAGAAGGGCCAGGACAAGTACGTCTACACGTACTCGGACCGTGAACTGCGCGACAAGCTGCTGGAGTTCCAGAGCAAGGGCATCCGCTACAAGGACTCCATCCAGCGCTACAAGGGCCTCGGCGAGATGGACGCCGACCAGCTGGCCGAGACCACCATGGACCCGCGGCACCGCACCCTGCGCCGGATCAACCTCTCCGACCTGGACTCCGCGGAGACGGTCTTCGATCTGCTGATGGGCAACGACGTGGCACCGCGCAAGGAGTTCATCTCCAGCTCGGCGGCGACGCTGGACCGGTCGCGCATCGACGCGTAGCCGCTGCGCCCGGCCTCGGCCGGGCGGTGGCGGCCAGGGTGATCGTGGGTCGGCTCCACCCGTGGGTGGAGCCGACAGCGGTGTGCGGATCCACCCACGATCCACCCCTGCTCCGATCTGCTGACCTGCGAACTTCCGTAGCTTCGAAGGCGTCGACAGCACTCGCTGCCGACTCCCCTCTTCGCTCACGGAGGCTCTGATGTCCGGGCTCGTCAACGCACTGGCGATCGCGGCTGTCGTCGTTCTCGTAGTCGTGCGGCAGTTCCGCGCGCAGCAGATAGGCGTGGGCAGGCGCTGGTGGCTGCTGCCCGTGGTCCTCGCCTTCGTGGCCCTGCGGGAGCCCGGCGTCGTCGATGCCCACCACCCCACGGAGTCGGTCGTCCTGCTGGGCGCCGAACTGCTCGTCGGCCTTGCCACCGGGGCCGGATGGGCCTGGACGACCCGCATATGGGCGGAGCCGGACGGCACCGTGTGGAGCAAGAGCACCAAGGCGAGCGTGATGGTCTGGATCGTCGGTATCGCCCTGCGTGTCGGCCTCTTCGCGCTCGGGACGCTCTTCGGAGTCCATCAGGACAGCTCCGCGCTGATCGTCGCCCTCGCGGCCACCCTCCTGGTCCGCTCCGGGATCCTGGTCTGGCGGGCGCAGTCCGTGGCTCCGGCGCAGGGTGGGGGCACGGCGTACGGTGACTCCATGGTCCGCCCGGCGCGGAAGGAGCGCGTGTGACGCAGAACGCCTGGATGCGCTGGCCCTCGCGGGAGGCACTGGGGCGGGCCGGCATCTCGCGACCTCGGCGCATGCTCGCCTGGGCCGTGAGATTGTTCGCCCTCGCCATCCTGCTGTGGGGCGCCTTCAACAGCAGCCGGGTCCATGGCTGGGTGACGGTCGTGGGCGGCCTCGGTGTGGTCGTGGCCGGAGTGCTCGCCTGGGCCCTGTACCGGACCACGTTCCAGCACAGGCTGTGGCCCTCCCTCGCCATCCTGCTTGTGCTCCTGGGACTGGCCGTCGGGGCCGAGGCCCTGGGCTTCCGGGGGCCGGCCCTCGTCCTGTGGTGCGGCTGCGCCGTCACCGCGCTGGAACGGCTGCCGCTGGCGGCTGCCCTGCCGACGGCGTCCGTGGCCCTCGCGTCCTACGCCGCGGTCAACAACGACGTGTGGCTGACCACGGCGGCCACCACGGCGGGCCTGGCCCTGGCCGGCTACGTCCTGCGCCTCGATGCCGAAGCCCGGGGCAGCGCCCAGCGCCTGCTGGCCCAGGAGCGTGCCGCCCGGGCCGCGGAGACAGAGTCGGCGGCGCTCGCCGAGCGGGCCCGCATCGCACGGGAGATCCATGACGTGCTGGCGCACAGCCTCTCGGCCCAACTCGTGCACCTCGAGGCGGCCCGGCTGCTCATCGAGCGAGGCGCCGGCCGGGACCAGATCCTGGAGCGGGTGGTGGCGGCAAGGGGGATGGCCCGTGACGGACTCGACGAGACGCGGCAGGCGCTCTCGGCGCTGCGCGGGGAGCTGACTCCGCTGGAGGACTTCCTCTCGCAGCTCGTCGGTACGTCGGCCGGTGCCGAGGTCACCATTACGGGTGAGCGCAGGCAGCTGCCCGCGGAGGCGTCGCAGGCCGTGCGCAGAGTCGCGCAGGAAGCCCTTACGAACGTGCGCAAGCACGCGCCGGGGGCCAAGGTGCGGGTGCGGCTGGACTACAGCGACCATCAAGTGACGCTGGATGTACGGGACTCCGGCGGTACGCCGGGTGAACTCGCCGGGGCGGGCGCCGGGTACGGTCTGCTGGGCATGCGCGAGCGTGCCGAGTTGCTGGGCGGCTCGCTGGAGGCCGGGCCGGACGAGGAGGGGTTCGCGGTGACACTGAAGGTGCCCGTATGACGGAAGGGGCGGAGCAGCGGCCTGCACGCGTGGTGGTCGCGGACGACCAGACCGTGGTGCGTGAGGGCATCGTGATGCTGCTGGGCCTGTTGCCCGGGGTCGAGGTCGTCGGAGCCGCGGGGGACGGGGACGAGGCGGTGCGACTCGTGGCGGAACTCGCCCCGGACGTGGTGCTGATGGACCTGCGCATGCCGCGCTGCGACGGTGTGGAGGCGACCCGGCGCATTCGCGCGGAGCACCCCGGGACGCAGGTCGTGGTGCTCACGACGTACGCGGACGACGAGTCCCTGTTCCCGGCCTTGCGGGCTGGGGCACGGGGGTATCTCACCAAGGACGCGGGCGGGGACGAGATCGTACGGGCCGTGCACAGCGTGCTGTCCGGGGACGCCGGGCTGTCGCCGAGCATCCAACGGCGGCTGCTGGAGCGGCTGTCCGGCCCGGAGCCGCAGCCGCCGGCCGTGTCCGAGGCGCCGGACGGGCTCACCGCGCGCGAGACCGAGGTGCTGCTGCTGATCGCCGACGGTCTCAGCAACCAGGAGATCGCCCGCAAGCTGCATGTCTCCACCGCGACCGTGAAGACTCACATCAACAACCTCTTCGCCAAGACGGGACTCAAGGACCGTGCCCAGGCGGTGCGTTACGCGTATGCGAAGGGGCTCGCGCGGCCACCGGCGGGATGAGTCACCTGATGGGGTGAAGAGCGCGGAGAAGAAGAGCCGGGGATCTATCCGTTCTGTCCATCCTTGGGCATGCAGTCAAGCAATGGCCGTCCCTGCGGAGGCGGGGGTGGCGCCGATGGTTCGGCCGGGCACCGCGATCACGACTCGTCCCCTGGAGAGGCTTCCGGAGGCGCGAGGTACGACGACCCGTGGTACGACGCACTCGCCTCCGGATGGGGCGAGTCGGACGGCGTCGGAGGTGCGGTTCCCGAGGCCGGTCCTGCAAGCCGGCCGGGTGAGGACGAGGCGGCCGCTGCGGCCGACGTGTATCTCGAGGTGCAGCGCAGCGCGGCGTTCCAGGAGGTGCGCAGCAGATACCTCAGGTTCGTCGTGCCGGGAGTCGCTGTCTTCCTCGTCTGGTACGTGGCGTACCTCGTGACCGCCACCACCGCGCCCGGGCTGATGGCGCATCCCGTGGCCGGCGCCATGAACGTGGCGATGCTCGCCGGGCTCGGGCAGTTTCTCAGCACCTTCCTGTTCGCATGGGCCTACGCCCGGCATGCGCGGCTGCGCCGGGACCGGGCCGCGCTCGAACTGCGCTGGAACACACAGGAGTTGACGCGCGGAGTCCAGGGTGGTGCGTTGTGACGGGCGGCCATCAGACGCTTGCGCTGTTGCTTTTCAGCGTGTTCGTCGCCATCACGCTGGCGATCACGACGTGGGTGAGCCGCAACCGGCAGGGCTCGGCGGAGGAGTTCTACGCGGGCGGGCGTCTTTTCTCTCCCATGGAGAATGGTTTTGCCATCGCGGGCGACTACATGTCGGCGGCTTCCTTCCTGGGTGTCACGGGGCTCATCGCGCTGTTCGGATACGACGGACTGCTGTACGTGGTCGGCTTCCTCGTCGCCTGGCTGCTGGTGCTCTTCCTCGTCGCCGAACTCGTACGCAACTGCGGGCGGTTCACGCTTGCCGACGTGGTCGCGGCACGCATGAGCGAGCGGCCCGTGCGCATCGCGGCGGGAACGTCCTCGGTCACCGTGTCCGTCCTGTATCTGGTGGCGCAGATGGTGGGAGCGGGCAGCCTGGTCGCACTGCTGCTCGGGGATACGAGCGCGGCGGCGCGGGCCTGGACCGTCATCGGTGTCGGCGCGCTCATGGTGATCTATGTGTCACTGGGAGGAATGCGGGCCACCACCTGGATCCAGATCGTCAAGGCGGTACTGCTGCTCGCCGGTACGGTCGCTCTGACCGTGCTCGTCCTGCTGCGGTTCCACGGCGACGTCGACCGGCTGCTGCTGACGGCGGCCGCGCGCAGTGGTCACGGCGATGCGTTCCTGGCCCCGGGGCTGAAGTACGGCGGGGACTGGACCGCGCGCCTGGACTTCATCAGCCTGGGGCTGGCCCTGGTGCTCGGCACGGCAGGGCTGCCGCACATTCTGTCCCGCTTCTACACGGTGCCCACCGCCCGGGCCGCGCGATGCTCGGCGCTCTGGTCGATCGGGCTCATCGGCGGCTTCTACCTGATGACGATCGTCCTCGGCTTCGGGGCCGCCGCGATCGTGGGGCCGGGTGCGGTACGCGAGTCGAGCGCGGCCGGGAACACGGCAGTCCCGCTCCTGGCGCTCGCTCTGGGCGGCGGCGCGAACACCACCGCAGGAACGGTTCTTTTCGCGGTCGTAGCCGCCGTCGCGTTCGCCACGATCCTCGCGGTGGTCGCCGGAATCACGCTCGCCTCCTCGGCGTCCGTGGCCCACGACCTGTACGCGTCACTGCGGCGCGGCGGTGCCCATGCGCGCAGCGAAGTGGCCGTGGCGCGCGTCGCCTCGGTCGGCATCGGCGCGGTCGCGATCGCCCTCGGCCTGCTGGCGCGTGACCTCAATGTCGCCTTCCTGGTGGGCCTCGCCTTTGCAGTCGCCGCGTCCGCGAACCTCCCGGTGCTGCTCTACTCGCTGTTCTGGCGCGGCTTCACCACTCGCGGTGCGGTGTGGGCCGTCTACGGCGGGCTGGTCCCCGCACTCGCCCTGGTCGTGCTGTCGCCCGTGGTGTCGGGCAGTCCGGAATCGCTGTTCCCGGCCGTCGACTTCCAGTACTTCCCGCTCCAGAACCCCGGCCTCGTGTCGATCCCGATGGGCTTCCTCGCGGGCTGGCTCGGCACCGTCACCTCCGACGAGGTCCCCGACGAGGCCAAGCATGCGGAGACCGAGGTGCGGGCGCTGACGGGGGCGGGGGCCGCGTAGGAAGGGCGGCCCTCACTGTCGTAGGACACACGCCTCATCGTCGTCGTACACCTCCCGAACCGTCGTACGGCGCACGGTGCGGACTTCGGGCTACGGCGTCACCCACGCGTACCGGTGTTCCGGGCGCCCCGTGTCGCCGTACTTGAGGGAGAGGCGGAGGCGGCCGGCCTGTTCGAGGTGGCGGAGGTAGCGCTGGGCGGTGGAGCGGCTCAGGCCGGTCTCCGCGGCCACCTCGTGGGCCGAGAGCGGGTGTTCGGCGTGGTGCAGGACCCGGCAGATCAGGTCGGTCGTCGGTTCGGAGTGGCCGCTGGGCAGGCCTGGTGACGACGGCGCCGGCGTGGTGCGCAGGGCGCCGAAGATCCGGTCCACCTGCTCCTGGCCTGCGATGCCGCGGCCGCCGACACGGTCGACGGTGCGGCGCAGCGCGGCGTACGAGTCGAGGCGGGTGCGCAGGGCGGCGAAGGTGAACGGCTTGACCAGATAGTGCAGCGCGCCGAGGCGCATCGCGGCCTGCACGGTCGCCACGTCGCCGGCCGCGGTGATCATGATGACGTCCGTGCCGAGGCCCTGTTCCCGCATCCGGTGGACGAGTTCGAGGCCCGTCTGGTCGGGCAGGTAGTGGTCGAGCAGGACCAGGTCGATGGTCCCGCGCTGCACGCTGGCCAGCGCCTGGGCAGCGCTGTGTGCGCGGGCGGTGACCCGGAAGCCGGGAACCTTTCCCACGTACTTGGCGTTGATCTCGGCAACGCGGAAGTCGTCGTCCACGACCAGGACGTCAATCATCGGGCCTCTTTCTGTCCAGGCCTGACGAGCGTTAAGCCCGTGTTTCGGCTCCGCTGTTGTAGCGCGCGCAAAACGAGCACAACAGGCTGTTGCAAGCAAAAGAACGGCATGCGCTCACAAGGCTGCTGCTGTGGCCCGGGCCACATCTACCGTCCCCGGCCATGAGCGCAGACATCAGCCCCGCCATCCAGCTACGGGGCGCGAGCAAGATCTTCAGGACCCCGTCGGGGGGTCTGCACACGGCCGTCAGGGAACTGGACCTCACGGTCGGGCGTGGCGAGTTCGTGGCGGTCGTCGGGCCCACGGGGTGCGGTAAGTCGACCACGTTGACCCTGGTCAGCGGGTTGGAGGAGCCCACCGAGGGCGAGGTTCTGGTTGCCGGGGAGCCGGTTCGCGGCGTCGGTGACAAGGTGGGTTTCGTCTTCCAGCAGGACGCCACCTTCCCCTGGCGCACCGTGCTGTCGAACGTCATGGCGGGTCCTCGTTTTCGTGGTGTGCCCAAGTCGGAGGCGAAGGAGAAGGCGCGTGAGTGGCTGGCCCGGGTGGGGCTCGCCGCCTTCGAGGACCGCTACCCGCACCAGCTCTCCGGCGGCCAGCGCAAGCGCGTCGCGCTCGCCGCGACCTTCGTCAACGACCCCGAGATCCTGCTGATGGACGAGCCCTTCTCGGCGCTCGACGTACAGACCAGGGCCTTGATGTCGGACGAACTGCTGGAACTGTGGGAGGGCACGGGCGCCTCGGTGGTGTTCGTCACACACGACTTGGAGGAGTCGATCGCGCTGGCCGACAAGGTCGTGGTGATGACGGCCGGCCCGGCCACCGTGAAGCAGGTCTTCGACATCGACCTGCCGCGGCCGCGCAAGGTCGAGTCCGTGCGCCTGGAGCCGCGGTTCATCGAGATCTACCGCGAGATCTGGGAGTCCCTGGGCGAAGAGGTCCGCATCACCCGTGAGAGGGGTGCCGCCCATGTCGCCTGACGTCATGCCCGAAGCACAGGTCGCGCTGACCATGACCGAGCCCGGTAACAAGACGGACCGCGCGCAGTCACGCGCGCGTGCCGCCCGTAGACGCAAGATCGTCGTCATGGCCACCCGCCTACTGCTCCTGGTCGCAGTCCTGGGCGTGTGGGAGCTGCTTGCCCGGACCAAGGCCATCGACCCGTTCAACTTTTCGATGCCTTCGAAGATCTGGGACCAGATCTACACGTGGGTGATGCACGGGACGGCGCAAGGGCCCCTGGGGGAGCAGATCTGGTACACGCTGTACGAGGCGCTGCTCGGCTGGGTCCTCGGTGTGATTGCCGGTGTCGTGTTCGGCATCACCCTGGGGCGGATCACCTTTCTCGCCGATGTCCTTGGTCCATACATCAAGGTGCTCAACTCGATACCCAGGATCGTCCTTGCCCCGATCTTCATGATCTGGTTCGGGCTCGGCCCCGCCTCCAAGGTCGCGTCGGCGGTCGTGCTGGTCTTCTTCCCGGTCTTCTTCAACGCCTTCCAGGGCGCCCGGGAGGTCGACCGCAACCTCGTGGCCAACGCCCGGATCCTCGGGGCAAGCAATCGGCGGGTGACGCTCCAGGTGGTCATCCCCTCCGCCACCTCGTGGATCTTCACCAGTCTCCATGTCAGCTTCGGCTTCGCCCTCATCGGCGCCATCGTCGGCGAGTACCTCGGGGCGACCAAGGGCGTCGGCATGCTCATCTCGCAGTCGCAGGGGACCTTCAACACGGCCGGTGTGTACGCGGCGATGGTCATCCTCGCCGTCGTCGCACTCGCCGCCGAGGGACTGCTGACCTTCGCCGAGCGCCGCATCTTCCGGTGGAAGCCGTCGGGTTCCGACAGCTGAACGCCCTCACGAGCCGCCCCCCGTCTTTCCCGCACAGCCCTCTCACAAGGACGTGAACCCTCATGCGCAAGACCGCCAGATACTCCGCCCTGGCCGCCGCCGGCCTGCTCGCCCTGTCCTCCCTCACCGCCTGTGCCAATGACGTGGCCGGGACCGCCTCCAGCAAGGGCGACGGCAAGGGCACGAAGGTCAAGATCATGGTCGGTGGTCTCGACAAGGTCATCTACCTGCCCGCGATGCTCACCCAGCGGCTCGGCTACTTCGACGCGGAGGGCCTCGACGTGGAGATGCTGAGCGAGCCCGCCGGTGTCCAGGCCGAGACCGCGCTCGTCTCCGGCCAGGTCCAGGGGGCCGTCGGCTTCTACGACCACACCCTCGACCTGCAGACCAAGGGCAAGTCGGTGGAGTCCGTGGTGCAGTTCTCGCACGCGCCCGGAGAAGTGGAGATCGTCTCCAGCAAGGCGGCGGGAGACATCAAGTCGCCCAAGGACTTCAAGGGCAAGAAGCTCGGCATCACCGGTCTCGGCTCGTCGACCGACTTCCTCACCAAGTACCTCGCCGTCAAGAACGGGGTGGACGTCAGCGAGTTCACGCCGGTCGCCGTCGGCGCGGGACCGACCTTCATCTCGGCGCTCCAGAAGGGTGCCATCGACGGCGGCATGACGACCGACCCGACCGTCGCCACCATCCTCGACAAGAAGGCGGGCAAGGTCCTCCTCGACATGCGGACGCCGGAGGGTTCCCAGGAGGCGCTCGGCGGCCCGTACCCGTCGTCAAGCCTGTACATGCAGACGGACTGGGTCAACAGTCACAAGGACACCGTCCAGAAGTTGGCCAATGCATTCGTCAAGACGCTCAAGTGGATGTCCACCCACAGCGCGACACAGATCGCCGACAAGATGCCCGCCGACTACTCGCAGGGCAACAAGATTCTTTACGCGGCGGCCATCGAGAGCACGCTGCCGATGTTCACCAAGGACGGCGTCATGCCCAAGGACGGCCCCGAGACCGTCGAGAAGGTCCTCAAGGCGTTCAACCCCAACGTCAAGAACGCCGAGGTGGATCTCAGCAAGACGTTCACCACCGAGTTCGTGGAGAAGGCCGCGGGCTGAATCCGTATGTAGGGAAGGGGCACGGCCCCTTCCCCCGCCCCTACCGGCCGTGCCCTCAGGCGCGGGTCGCCCACACGTAACGGTGTTCAGGGCGGCCCGCGTCGCCGTATTTCAGGGTGAGCCGGGCCCGTCCCGTGCGCTCCAGGAGCTTCAGATAACGCTGGGCGGTCTGGCGGCTCACTCCCGTGCGGTCGGCGATCTCCTGGGCCGACAGCGGCCCTTCGGCGCTCATCAGGGACTGGCGTACGAGTTCCGCGGTGGTGGGGGAGTGGCCCTTGGGCAGCCCCGGCTCCGAAGAGGCCGACAGGGCACCGAAGATGCGGTCCACCTCGGCCTGCTCCGCCTCGCCGCCGCCGTCGAGCGTGCGGCGCAGCTCCGCGTACGCCTCCAGCTTGGCGCGCAGGCCCGCGAAGGCGAACGGCTTGACCAGGTACTGCAGCGCGCCGTGCCGCATCGCGGCCTGCACGGTCGACACGTCACGGGCCGCCGTCACCATGATCACATCTGTCTGGTGGCCGCGTCGGCGCATCTCCTGGACGACCGCGAGACCCGTGTCGTCGGGCAGGTAGTGGTCCATGAGCACCAGGTCGAGGCGGGGCAGCGTCTCCAGCTGACGGAGCGCCTCGGCGGCGCTGTGCGCCTCGCCGGCGACGTGGAAGCCCGGCACCTTCTCGACGTAGGCGGCGTTGACCTGGGCGACCCTGGTGTCGTCGTCCACGACCAGGACCTCGATCATCGCGACTCCTCCTTGACGGTCGTGTCCACGGTTGCGGTGAGGGCCGGCTCCGGTGCGGGCTCGGTCAGTGCTTCCGGCAGGACGACGGTGAACTCCGCGCCGCCACCGTCCGCTTCGCCCACCGTCGCGCTGCCGCCCTGCCGCTCCGCGAGCCTGCGCACCATGGACAGGCCGATGCCGCGCTTGCGGTGTGCGGGAGGTTCCTTCGTGGACCACCCGTCAGTGAAGATCAACTCGTGTTGTTCCGCCGGGATTCCGGGCCCGGTGTCGCGCACCCTGAGGACTGCGGTACGCCCTTCGGTGCGCAACTCGACCTCCACGCGCGCGTGGTGGGTGCCCGCGACCGCGTCGAGCGCGTTGTCCACCAGGTTCCCGACGATCGTGACGAGCCCTCGGGGGTCGATCAACCGGTCCGGGAGCCGCGTCCGGTCCGAGACCCACAGGGCGACACCTCGCTCGGCCGCGACGGTCGCCTTGCCGACCAGCAGAGCGGCGATCAGTGGGTCCTGGATCTTCTCGGTGACCTGTTCGGCAGTGACCCGGTGGTCACCGACCACCTCTCCGACGAACTCCACGGCATCGTCGTACATCTCCAGTTCGAGAAGGCCCAGGAGCGTGTGCATACGGTTGGCGTGCTCGTGGTCCTGGGCGCGCAGGGCGTCGATCAGGCCCCGTGTCGAGTCGAGTTCCCGGCCGAGCTGCTCCAGTTCGGTGCGGTCGCGCAGGGTGGCCACGGCGCCGCCGTCGTCGGTGGGCATGCGGTTGGCGACCAGGACGCGCTGGCCGCGCACGGTGAGCAGGTCGGTGCCCGTCACCCGGCCGGCCAGGATGTCGGCCGTACGTCCTTCGCCGAGCGCCTCGTCGGGGGACCGGCCGATGACCTCCGCATCGATGCTCAGCAGCCGGTGTGCCTCGTCGTTCAGGAGGCGTATCCGACCGGCCCGGTCCAGGGCGACGACGCCCTCCCTGATGCCGTGCAGCATCGCCTCGCGCTCCGCGAGCAGCGCCGAGATGTCCGAGAAGGCCAGGTCGCGGGTCTGCCGCTGGACCCGGCGTGAGATCAGCCAGGCGGCCAGCGCACCGACGGCCAGCGCGCCGCCTGCGTAGGCGAGCAGTCCTGGGATCGCGCCGATGAGGTCGGCCCGCACGCTGTCGTACTTGATGCCGACCGAGACCGCCCCGATGATCTTGCCGTGGGTGTCCCGCAAGGGCACTTTGCCGCGGGCCGAGCGGCCCAGGGTGCCCTTGTCGATCTCCATGACCTCCTTGCCGGACAGGGCGCCTTCGGGGCTCGTGGAGACAATGTCGCCTATCTCCGACTTTGTCGGGTGCGACCAGCGCACCCAGTTCCGGTCCAGTACCACGATGTACTCGGCATGGGTGGCTCGCCGGATTCGCTCGGCTTCCTTCTGCACCGGGCCGTCGCTGGTGGGCGGGGTGTGCAGCACTCCTTCGGCGATTTGCGGGTTCTGCGCCGTGGTCTCGGCGATGGCCAGCGCCTGGCGCATCGCCTCCTCGTCGAGCTGCTTGCTCAGCGGAGCCAGGAACAGTCCGGTCGCGAGCACCGCGACTCCCGCGGCGATCGCCAGCTGCATCAGCAGCACCTGCGAGAACACCCGCTTCGGCAGACCGAGGCGCAGGCGGCGTGCGGGGGGAGTGGGGCTCATACCCACGACGGTACGTGGACGTGCCGGAGCTGCCGTAGGGGGTGTGGCATGCATCTCTTGATCAATGTTGAGCCAAGCGGCCGACGCGTTGACCGGCCCGCTCAACTCGCGAGCGCGGTCATGCTCAGCTCGTGCACCGCCAAGACCTCCATCCGCGCAGGTGCACCGAGAATCGACGTCCCGCAGCTCTCCGGGCGGGGCGGCAGGGATGCGCCCTGGGCGACCTCGACGCGCCAGCGGCGTCCGTCCGCGTGGGCGACGGTCACCTGCCAGCGCGGCGCGGCCCCGTCCGTTCGTACGACGCTCAGGGCATCCGCGGCGTACTCGCGCGCGGCGGTACGCACGGCCAGCTCGGCCGCCTGACCGGGTCGCTCCCAGGCGGAGCGCCCGCGGCAGCCCTCCACGACGATCCGTCCCTCCTGGACGCTGCGCAGGGCGTCCTTGACGGCGCGGGCTTCGGCGCGGCCGTAGGCGTATCCGTACGGAAGGAGGAGCAGTGTGGGCGAGAAGCGATGGCCACCCAGATGGGTGACCTCCCAGACGCCCTCCACCTCGGAGGCGGCGAGCTCGGCCGCGAGCGGGCGGCCGAGGAGCGCGCAGCAGCGGTCGCGCTTGCCGTTGGTGCAGACGAGGGCGAGCGGAGCACCGGCGTGCGGTCGGGCACCGAGCGCCGAGTCGAAGGTGTGGTGCGCGCCCCTGCCGAGCGCGGCGAAGTCGAGGTCGAGAAGAGCCCGCGGGTCGCGGACCGTGGCGGAGTGCAGCCATGCGTTGCCGGGCGCGGTGTGGGCCGCGTACACCTGCCGCGTGGTGGGAACGCCGCAGTCGGCGTGCCGTCCCGGGCGGCGGATCAGCGCGATACGTACGCCCGTGCCCTTCGCGGCCGCCTCCAGGGCGCGCCCGAGTGCCGGATCGAGATGGCTCGAAGTGAGCGCCTTGGCGCCCCAGGGACCCGGCTGCTCCAGCAGCAGCCAGGTCCTCGCGGTGGCCGCGGTTCCCGAAAGGGGCTCGTCGAGCTCCCGGGATACGGCTGAGCACGTACTCACAGAGGTGAGCCTAACCTGACTTGGCTCTCCGTGACTTCCGGTCGCGTCCGTGTCCTGCGCCGGCAGGGGCCGATCGCGCTATGGCAGCGGCTGGGGCGGCTTCGGGCCGACGTAGTGTCCACTGGGCCGCATGCGCAGCGGGTGTTCCCCGTACTCCTCGAGCGCATGGGCGATCCAGCCCGCCGTACGCGCGACGGCGAAGATCGTCTCGCCCGCGGTGGAGGGCATGCCCGAGGACGCGGTGAGCACGGCCAGGGCCAGGTCGACATTGGCATGCAACGGGGTGTGGCGGGCGGTGGTGGCCACGATGTCGCGCGCCGCGGCCAGGGCGGGGGCGGCGCGGGGGATCTCCTCCAGGAGGCCGAACAGGGCACGCGCGCGTGGGTCTTCGCCGGGGTACAGCCGGTGGCCGAGCCCCGGGATGCGGCGGCCCGCGCGCAGCTCTTCCGCGATGACGGGGGCCGCGTTGCCCTCGTCGAGCACGTCGAGCAGCAGCCGGTGGGCGAGGCCGCTGGCCGCTCCGTGCAGGGGGCCTTCCAGTACCCCGAGCCCGGCGGAGACGGCCGCGTAGGCGTGGGCGCGGGCCGAGGCGGCGACGCGCACTGCGAGCGTCGAGGCGGCGAGGTCGTGGTCGACGAGCAGGGCGAGCGCGGTGTCCAGCACGCGCAGCGAGGCCTCGTCGGGGTCGACTCCGCTCAGCCGCGCCCACAGGCGGTGTGCCAGCGGGCCCTCGTCACGGTGGCCGCGCCGGGCCGGCGGCAGGGCCGCCACCAGGGTGGGGATGAGCGTGCGCGCGGTGCCGAGCACGGCGTCCTCGGAGAGGTCGAAGCGCAGCGGGTCCGCCACCGCGGCGGCGATCGCCGCAACCCGCAGCCGGTCGGTCGGTCCGGTGTGTTCGGGCAGCGTGTCGACGGCGCGGCGGGCCAGGGCGACGGAGGCCTCGGGTGCGGTGAACACCATGCCGGGGCGCAGCAGGCCGGTCCACAGCCACTCGGCGACCTCTTCGTAGGAGTGGCGCGTGGCCAGTTCGGTGGCGTCGACGCCGCGGAAGAAGTACCGGTCCGTTTCGATGAGAGTGATGCGCGTGCGTACGGAGAGATCGCCGCCCGATGGTGAACTCCCGCTGCTCTCCCGTCTGTTGCGCCGGGCGAGTGCCTCCACCTCCTTGACGTCGAAGGTGCTGCCCCGGCCGCCGGGGACGCGGCGGCTGCCGAGCTGGCCGCGGCTCACGTACGCGTACACGGTCTCGGGCTTCACGCCCAGCAGTTCGGCGGCTTCCTTGGTGGTCAGCCGGCGTTCGGCGTGACCGGCGGAGGGGTCTTGATCGCGCATGGGGTCACCGTATCCGTATCGCGACACATGGATCCAAAGAATTGATTCAATCAATATTGACAGGAAGTTAGTCAAGCATTGACAGTTAAATCAAGTCCAGGGAGGAATCATGTCCGTCAACAGGTCAGCCGTCGCCACCGTCGACGTGCCGCGGGGGCTCGCCGGCGTCGTCGTCACCGACACCGAGATCGGGGATGTCCGGGGGCGCGAGGGCTTCTACCACTACCGCCAGTACTCGGCCGTCGAACTCGCGCGGACCCGCGGCTTCGAGGACGTCTGGCATCTCCTGGTCCACGGCGAACTGCCGGAGGGTGCGCAGCGTGCGGCGTTCCTCTCCGAAACTGCCGCTCTGCGGCGGCTGCCCGACGAGGTACGGGCGGCCCTGCCCGTCATTGCGGCGGCCAGCGGGCGGTCGGGTCCGCTCGCCGGTATGCGCACCGCGCTGTCGCTGCTCGGGGCGGCGAAGGGGTTCCGGCCGGTGTACGACATCGGAGCGGCCGACCGCCGCCGGGACACCCTCGTGGCGGCCGCGGCCGTGCCGACGCTGCTCACGGCGCTGCACCGGCTGGGTCGCGGTCTCGAACCGGTGGAGCCTCGGGACGATCTCTCCTATGCGGCCAACTACCTCTACATGCTGACGGGTTCGGTGCCGGAGCCGAAGCGGGCCCGGGCCGTCGAGCAATATCTGATCTCAACCATTGATCATGGCTTCAATGCGTCAACCTTCACGGGGCGGGTCATCGCGTCGACGGGAGCGGACGTGGCCGCGTGCCTCGTCGGAGCCGTGGGGGCACTCTCCGGTCCGCTGCACGGTGGTGCGCCCAGCCGTGCGCTGGACACTCTGGACGCGATCGGCACCCCCGACCGCATCGATCCCTGGATCCGTGAACGCGTCCTCGCCGGCGACCGCATCATGGGCTTCGGTCACCCCGTGTATCGCACCGAGGACCCCCGTTCCCGGATGCTCCGCGAGGTCGCGCAGAGCTTCGGCGGCCCGCGCGTGGAGTTCGCCGTGGAGGTGGAACGTCACGTCGAGAGCATCCTGGCGGAACTGAAGCCCGGCCGCGAACTCCACACGAACGTCGAGTTCTACGCGGGCGTGGTCATGGAACTGTGCGGCTTGCCCCGCGAGATGTTCACCCCGACGTTCGCTGCGGCGCGGGTGGTGGGCTGGAGCGCGAACATCCTGGAACAGGCGGAGGACTCGAAGATCATCCGACCGGTGGCGCGGTATGTGGGGCCGGGGGCGCCGGTGGCAGTTCCAGGCGCGGTCTGAGGTGTGCGTGAGGTCCGGTTCCGATCCGGAACCGGACCTGACGATGTCGTGGGCGAGCCTGTCTCTGCGGGGTAAGCGCTGTTCGGCTCGAAGCCGTCCTGTGGCGCCGGGGTTGTGGTGCGCCAGACGGGAGTGAAATGACGGATCTGAAGGATGCGTCTTCCGGAGGTTGCCCCTCCATGGGGTCACCGAGTGCACCTCAACGGCCGACGGCGGAGTCCTTGTGGGAGCGCAGCTCTTAACTGTCCGGGATGTCCGCTTTCGCGCGGAGGAAGGTCTCCCGGCTCACGATCACAATGCGTTCGTAGCTCGCACGTGAGGCATCGGGAGGGAGTTCTTTCTCGAGCGCCGCGGTGGCCTCTGTCCCGATGACGGCGAAGTTTCCGTCACTAAGTTCGAAGATGTCCGGGCATGAATCGCCGGACAAACTGCCACGCTCACGTGGGGAGGCACCGATGCGGCGCACGATCTTCAACGCGATCCCTGTCTCTGGAACGGGTGGATGATAGCCCTTGGGGCGGGGACAGGGTAGCGGCCCGCCGTATCGATCTTGGCAGGGGTCCCACTATGGGCATGTCTTGGTTGACGGCACGTCAACTTCCGTCACTCTTCGGTCGGTTCACCCACAACCCACCACTCTTCCGTGTCTGCTTCATCCAAATCGCGGATGAGGCGGTCCACCATTCGGCCCACCCTTGCCTCGTCTGAGTCCGATTTGAGGCTTGCGCGATGAGGGCGGTGGGCGTCCCAGTAGTCGCGAAAGATGGAGTTCCGGCAGATCATCCGGAGGTGGCCGTGCAACTCCTCCCAGTTGACCACGCCAACTCGGTAGGCGAGCAGAGCATTGGTGTACAGGGCGTTCGCGAACAGGTACTGGCGGCGCTGGACGGGGGAATCCACCTGGACGTTGCTGTACACAGCGGCCAGGTCGGGGTCCTCCATCGCTTTGCTCAGGAGGTAGAACTGCAGACGCTGCTGCTCCGTCAGCATGGCCTGTCGGTCGTCCTGCTCCATTTTCGCTACACGCTGGCGCAGTTCCTCGAACCGGCGTCGTTGCGCAGCCAGGGCTACGAGTACTCCCACGGTGAAGGCGAGCCCTGCGGCGGCGGCAGAACCCAGCCCCCGGGCATCCGTGTTCTGTGTGGCCATGTCAACCCCCGAGTCAGGCGGCCGTCCGCCGGTCGTCGGGGTGCGGGTCGACTGATGGGGACCGGCGAGCGGTGGGCGGCGCTTGCCGTCTCCCAGGGTGCCGAGCGGCTCTGATCGGCAGGGAGGCGGAGAGGAGGCGCACGGAGGGAAGCGAGGGTCGCACGCTCCGGCGCCTTGCCCAACGTCTGCCCCGCAAGTGCTGCTAACAATCGTTCACTTCGCGGTGATTATTCCGGCTCGTATCCTGGTCCGGCATTCAATTCTCCTTCGTGCGCCGGGAGCGCGATCCGGTGCACGCGTCGGTGTCAGAGAGGTCGCACGTTGAGTCAGCCGAGCCACAGCCTCCGGCAGATCCCGGTCGTCGTACTTGCCGGATTCCTGGGCTCCGGCAAGACCACCCTCCTCAATCACCTCCTCCACCGCAGCGGCGGCAGCCGTATCGGTGCCGTCGTCAACGACTTCGGCGCCATCGAGATCGACGCCATGGCCGTGGCCGGAGCGCTGGGTGATTCCACCGTGTCGCTCGGAAACAGCTGCCTGTGCTGTGCCGTGGACGTCAGCGAGCTGGACCTCTATCTCGAGCGGCTCGCCCGGCCCTCCGCCGGTATCGACGTCATCGTGATCGAGGCCAGCGGCCTCGCCGAACCCCAGGAACTCGTGCGCATGGTGCTCGCCAGTGAGCAACCGGGGATCGTGTACGGCGGCCTCGTCGAGGTCGTCGACGCCGCCGAGTTCGACGACACGCGCGTGAAGCACCCCGAGGTGGACCGGCATCTCGCCCTGGCCGACCTCGTCGTCGTCAACAAGCTCGACCGGGTTCCCGACGCAGAGCGCGTCCTCGGGCTCGTCCGCTCCCTCGTCGACCGCGCAGCGGTCGTCCCGGCCACCTATGGCCGCATCGATCCCGAGTTCCTCTTCGACTGCAGGCCGAGCGAGGAGCGCATCGGCCAGCTGTCCTTCGACGACCTGCACGAGCATGGCGAACACGGGGAATCCGGCGGGCACGGCCACGCCGATCATCTGCACGCGGCCTACGACAGCCTGTCCTTCAGCTCCGAAGTGCCCCTGGACCCACGCCGGTTGATGGAGTTCCTCGACAGCAGGCCCGAGGGGCTGTACCGGATCAAGGGGTACGTCGACTTCGGGGCGTACGACGTCCACAACCGCTACGCCGTGCACGCCGTGGGGCGCTTCCTCCGGTTCTACCCGGAGCCCTGGGGGCCGGGCGATGCCCGCCTCACGCAGCTGGTCCTCATCGGCTCCGGCATCGACGCGCCCGCCCTCGGCAAGCAACTCGAGGCATGCAACAGCGACGCCCCGCACACCGCCGACGAGCACGGTATGTGGGGCGTCCTGCGCTACGTACAGGATCCGGAGGAGGATCTCGTGGAGCCGCCGGCCTAGACCGGGCCCGCCACCACCGCCACCGTCTTCGCCAGGGACACGCCCGAGCCGTCGCGGCGCGGGTCGAGCTCCGGGAGGTCGGCCGGGGTGCCGTTCTTCTGCGCCGCCTTGGCCGGGACCGTGCCCGCCCAGGCCAGGGACAGGCAGTCCTCGCCCTTCAGGAACCGCTGGCAGCGCACCCCGCCGGTGGCGCGGCCCTTGCGCGGGTACTGGTCGAACGGGGTCAGCTTGGCCGTCGTCTGGACCGAGTCGTCGAGCGTGCCGCGCGAGCCCGCGACCGTGAACACGACAGCATCCGCCGCCGGGTCCACCGCCGTGAAGGAGATGACCTTCGCGCCCTCGGTGAGCTTGATGCCCGCCATACCGCCTGCCGGACGGCCCTGAGGGCGGACCTGCGAGGCCTGGTAGCGCAGCAGCTGCGCGTCGTCCGTGATGAAGACCAGGTCCTCCTCACCGGTGCGCAGCTCGACCGCGCCGACGATCCGGTCGCCGTCCTTGAGCGTGATGACCTCCAACTCCTCCTTGTTGGACGGGTAGTCGGGGACCACTCGCTTGACGACGCCCTGTTCGGTGCCGAGGGCGAGGCCGGGGGAGGACTCGTCCAGCGTGGTCAGGCAGACCACCGTCTCGTCGTCCTCCAGGGAGAGGAACTCCGACAGGGGCGCACCGCCGGAGAGGTTCGGCGCCGACGCCGTCTCCGGCAGCTGGGGAAGGTCGACGACGTTGATCCGCAGGAGGCGGCCGGAGGAGGTCACCGCGCCGATCTCGCCGCGTGCCGTCGCCGGGACCGCCGACACGATCACGTCGTGCTTGGTGCGCCGGGCGTCGGCGTCCTCCGGGAAGGGCTCGCCGTTCGAGGTGCGGGCCAACAGGCCCGTGGAGGACAGCAGCACCCGGCACGGGTCGTCCGCGACCTGCAGCGGTACGGCGGCCGCCGGGGCGCCCGAGGCCTCCAGCAGGACCGTACGCCGCTCGGTGCCGAACTTCTTGGCCACCGCGGCCAGTTCGGAGGAGACCAGCTTGCGCAGCTCCGCGTCCGACTCCAGGATCCGGGTCAGCTCCGCGATCTCCGCGTTCAGCTTCTCCTTCTCCGACTCCAGCTCGATGCGGTCGTACTTGGTGAGGCGGCGCAGCGGCGTGTCGAGGATGTACTGGGTCTGGATCTCCGAGAGCGAGAAGCGCTCCATCAGGCGTTCCTTCGCCTGCGCGCTGTTCTCGCTGGAGCGGATCAGCCGGATGACCTCGTCGATGTCGACGAGGGCCGTCAGCAGGCCCTCCACCAGGTGCAGCCGGTCGCGGCGCTTGGTGCGGCGGAACTCGCTGCGGCGGCGCACGACCTCGAAGCGGTGGTCGAGGTAGACCTCCAGGAGCTCCTTGAGGCCCAGGGTGAGCGGCTGGCCGTCCACCAGCGCCACGTTGTTGATGCCGAAGGACTCCTCCATCGGCGTCAGCTTGTACAGCTGCTCCAGGACGGCCTCCGGCACGAAGCCGTTCTTGATCTCGATGACCAGGCGCAGGCCGTGCTCGCGGTCGGTGAGGTCCTTGACATCGGCGATGCCCTGGATCTTCTTCGAACCGACCAGGTCCTTGATCTTGGCGATCACCTTCTCCGGGCCGACCGTGAAGGGCAGTTCGGTGACGACCAGGCCCTTGCGGCGGGCGGTGACGGTCTCGATCTCGACCGTGGCACGGATCTTGAAGGTGCCCCGGCCCGTCTCGTACGCGTCCCGGATGCCGGCGAGGCCGACGATGCGGCCGCCGGTGGGCAGGTCCGGGCCGGGGACGTGCTTCATCAGGGTGTCGAGATCCGCACCCGGGTAGCGGATCAGGTGCCGGGCGGCCGCGATGACCTCGGCGAGGTTGTGCGGCGGCATGTTCGTCGCCATGCCGACCGCGATGCCCGACGAGCCGTTCACCAGCAGGTTCGGGAAGGCCGCGGGCAGGGCGACCGGCTCCTGCTCCTGGCCGTCGTAGTTGGGCGCGAAGTCGACCGTGTCCTCGTCGATCGACTCCGTCATCAGGCTCGTCGCCTGGGCCTGGCGGCACTCGGTGTACCGCATGGCGGCCGGCGGGTCGTCGTTGCCCAGCGAGCCGAAGTTGCCGTGGCCGTCGACGAGCGGCACGCGCATGGAGAAGGGCTGGGCCATGCGCACCAGGGCGTCGTAGATCGACGCGTCGCCGTGCGGGTGCAGCTTGCCCATGACCTCGCCGACCACGCGCGCGCACTTCACATAGCCGCGGTCGGGGCGCAGGCCCATCTCGTTCATCTGGTAGACGATGCGGCGGTGGACCGGCTTGAGGCCGTCGCGGGCGTCGGGCAGGGCTCGGGAGTAGATGACCGAGTACGCGTACTCGAGGAAGGAGCCCTGCATCTCGTCGACGACGTCGATGTCGAGGATGCGCTCCTCGAACGAGTCGTCGGGCGGCGGGGTCTTCGTGCTGCGGCGGGCCATCGCTGCCGGCTCCTCTTTTCTGGCTGCTCGCGCTGAAGCGTGAACGGGTTCTGACGCGACCATTGTGGACCGCGGCACTGACAACGCGGACGAGGACCTGGCGTCGAAGTAGGTTCCCGGCGTGGCGGAAGGCTACGCGATCCGCTGTGGGCGTATGTCGTCCGGGAACTTCGCCGACGATCTGCACGCTTGCATACAGTGGCAGGACCGGCAGGAAAACCGCGGTTCGAACCACCGCATCCGCGAGGCGAAGGGACGTACATGCCCATGGGTCACACGGCCACAGACCAGGCAGGCACCGGGGGCCTGACAGCGACCGAGCACCGCCTGGCCAACGGCCTGCGCGTGGTGCTCTCAGAGGATCACCTGACCCCGGTCGCGGCGGTGTGCCTCTGGTACGACGTCGGCTCGCGCCACGAAGTCAAGGGACGTACCGGCCTGGCTCACCTTTTCGAGCACCTGATGTTCCAGGGCTCCGGGCAGGTCAAGGGCAACGGGCACTTCGAGCTGGTGCAGGGCGCCGGAGGCTCGCTGAACGGCACCACCAGCTTCGAGCGCACCAACTACTTCGAGACCATGCCCGCCCACCAGTTGGAGCTCGCCCTCTGGCTGGAGGCCGACCGGATGGGCTCCCTGCTCGCCGCCCTCGACGACGAGTCCATGGAGAACCAGCGGGACGTCGTCAAGAACGAGCGCAGGCAGCGCTACGACAACGTGCCGTACGGCACGGCGTTCGAGAGGCTGACCGCCCTCGCCTACCCGGAGGGCCACCCGTACCACCACACGCCGATCGGCTCGATGGCCGACCTGGACGCGGCGACCCTGGAGGACGCGCGCGCGTTCTTCCGCACGTACTACGCGCCGAACAACGCCGTCCTCTCGGTGGTCGGCGACATCGACCCGGAGCAGACGCTCGCCTGGATCGAGAAGTACTTCGGGTCCATCGCCTCGCACGACGGGAAGCCGGAGCCCCGCGACGGCTCGCTGCCCGAGATCATCGGCGAGCAGCTGCGCGAGGTCATCGAGGAGGAGGTCCCGGCGCGCGCCCTGATGGCGGCCTACCGGCTGCCCGAGGACGGCACGCGCGCGGCGGACGCCGCCGACCTGGCGCTCACCGTCCTCGGCGGCGGCGAGTCCTCCCGCCTCTACAACCGGCTGGTACGCCGCGACCGTACGGCCGTCGCGGCCGGGTTCGGTCTGCTGCGGCTGGCCGGAGCGCCCTCCCTGGGCTGGCTGGACGTGAAGACCTCCGGTGACGTCGAGGTGCCGGTGATCGAGGCCGCCATCGACGAGGAGCTCGCCCGGTTCGCCGCGGAGGGCCCCACGGCCGAGGAAATGGAGCGCGCCCAGGCCCAGTTGGAGCGCGAGTGGCTGGACCGGCTCGGCACGGTCGCGGGCCGCGCCGACGAACTGTGCCGGTTCGCCGTCCTGTTCGGCGACCCGCAGCTCGCCCTCACCGCCGTACAGCGCGTCCTGGAGGTGACGGCCGAGGAGGTCCAGGAGGTCGCCAAGGCCCGCCTGCGCCCGGACAACCGCGCGGTGCTCGTCTACGAGCCGCTCTCGCCCGAGTCCGCGGAGCACACCCAGGACGAGGACTTCCCCGAAGACCCCGAGTCCGAAGCCACGGTGCAAGCCACCGACCAGAACGAGGAGGCGGCCAAGTGACCGAGCTCGCCACGATGCAGTTCCACCCGCAGCCCCGGGCGGGCGAGGCCAAGCCGTGGGCGTTCCCGTCCCCCGAGCGTGGCGCGCTCGACAACGGCCTGACCGTCCTGCGCTGCCACCGTCCCGGCCAGCAGGTCGTCGCCGTGGAGGTGCTCCTGGACGCGCCCCTGGAGGCCGAGCCGGCCGGTTTCGAGGGCGTTGCCACGATCATGGCGCGAGCCTTCTCCGAGGGCACCGACAAGCACTCCGCCGAGGAGTTCGCCGCCGAGCTGGAGCGCTGCGGCGCCACCCTCGACTCGCACGCCGACCACCCGGGCGTACGTCTGAGCCTCGAGGTCCCGGCCTCCCGTCTCACCAAGGCGCTCGGTCTGCTCGCCGACGCCCTCAGGGCGCCCGCGTTCGCCGACAGCGAGGTCGAGCGGCTGGTCCGCAACCGCCTGGACGAGATCCCGCACGAGCTGGCCAACCCCTCGCGGCGTGCCGCCAAGGAGCTCTCCAAGGAGCTCTTCCCGGCGACCTCGCGCATGTCGCGCCCGCGCCAGGGCACCGAGGAGACGGTCGAGAAGATCGACGCGGCGGCCGTACGCGCCTTCTACGACCGCCATGTCCGGCCCGCCACGGCCACCGCCGTCGTCGTCGGCGACCTCACCGGCATCGACCTGGACGCGCTGCTCGGCGACACCCTGGGCGCGTGGACCGGCTCCAAGGCCGAACCCCGCCCCGTGCCGCCGGTGACCGCCGACGACACCGGGCGCGTGATCATCGTCGACCGTCCCGGCGCCGTCCAGACGCAGCTGCTCATCGGCCGCGTCGGCGCCGACCGGCACGACCGCGTGTGGCCCGCCCAGGTGCTCGGCACGTACTGCCTCGGCGGCACCCTCACCTCGCGCCTGGACCGCGTCCTGCGCGAGGAGAAGGGCTACACCTACGGTGTGCGCGCGTTCGGTCAGGTCCTCAGGTCCGCCCCGGACGGCTCCGGCGCCGCGATGCTCGCCATCAGCGGCTCCGTCGACACCCCGAACACCGGCCCGGCGCTCGACGACCTCTGGAAGGTGCTGCGCACGCTCGCCGAGGGCGGTCTCACCGACGCCGAGCGCGACGTCGCCGTACAGAACCTGGTCGGTGTGGCGCCGCTGAAGTACGAGACCGCGGCGGCCGTGGCGAGCACCCTGGCCGACCAGGTCGAGCAGCACCTGCCCGACGACTACCAGGCGACGCTGTACCAGCAGCTCGCCGCGACCGGAACCGTGGAGGCCACCGCGGCGGTCGTGAACGCCTTCCCGGTGGACCGTCTGGTGACGGTTCTCGTCGGGGACGCGGCGCAGATCAAGGAGCCTGTCGAGGCCCTCGGGATCGGTGAAGTCGCGGTGGTGTCGGCCGAGTAGCGGCACGCGCGCGTGGCGTGGCCCTGGTGACGGATGCGTCACCAGGGCCCTCTTATGTCCGAATTGGCGGAGAATCGAAGGAGAGTTGCCTGTCTGCCCTGTGGGATGCGCTACAAACGCCTTGATCCGTTTGGGGATTGAAAGTGCTGCCGCTTAGCGTCTTCCGGGCTGTCCGTCAGGCACCGCGCCGCATCCGCGGCACCGGACAGCCATCGCCGAGTCCCCGTACGGCGCGAGCCAGGGGAGCCGGGGACCCACCGCAGTCCCTGGGGTGAATCGGACGCCCGCGCGTGCAGCGAGGGAGTCCGTAGGAGACCTTCCTGCTCCGAACCCGTCAGCTAACCCGGTAGGCGAGAGGGAAGGAAAGGACCAGCCACCACATGGCGTTCACGCGCGCCACCGGGAAGCACCGTCGCCCCGCACGGATGCACCGCACCAGCACCCGCGCCGCCGGGGTCGCGGCCCTCGCCGCCACCGGCGTCATCGGTACCCTGGCAGCCCCCGCGCTCGCCGCCGACACCTCCGTCGAGCAGACCGGGCTCACCCCCGTCATCACCATCGGCGACACGATCGCCGACAAGATCGACGCCCAGGCCGACGCCCAGAAGCAGGCCGCCGAGGAGGCCGCGCTCAAGAAGGCGGCCCAGGAGGCGGCACGCGAGAAGGCCGCCGCCCAGGCCAAGCAGGAGCGCGAGGCCAAGGAGCGCGCCGCCCGCGAGGCCGAGCGCAAGCGCCTCAACACGTTCGTGGCGCCGATATCGAACTCGTACGTCTCCACCGGCTACCGGGCCAGCAGCTCCCTGTGGTCCTCCGGCAGCCACACCGGCATCGACTTCCACGCCGCGAGCGGTACGCCCGTCCACGCGGTCGGCGCCGGCACCGTCGTCCAGACCGGCTGGGGCGGCGCCTACGGCAACCAGATCGTGATCAAGATGCAGGACGGCACGTACACCCAGTACGGCCATCTGTCGTCCATCGGCGTCTCGGTGGGCCAGACGGTCACCCCGGGCCAGCAGATAGGCCTCTCCGGCGCGACCGGCAACACCACCGGACCGCACCTGCACTTCGAGGCCCGTACGACCCCCGAGTACGGCTCGGACATCGACCCCGTCGCCTATCTGCGCTCGCACGGCGTGAACGTCTGACGACGGATCGCAGGATCTGCTGAAGCCCCGGCTCCCGAGCCGGGGCTTTCGGTGTTTCTGCCGCCCCGCTGTCCAAAAAATATCCATGGATTCCGGCCCGCCGTCGGAAATTCCGGCTCCGTGCAATAGAGTCACCGATACACGTCAATCATCGACGTTTCACGGGGATTAAGTCGGAGGTCGGTCATGCGTATTCCGGCGCACTCGGTGTGCACGGCGATCCGGGACGACATCGTCGCCGGTGTCTACGAGCGCGGCAGCCGCCTCACCGAGGAACTCCTCGCGCGCCGCTACGGCGTCTCGCGCGTCCCCGTGCGCGAGGCCCTGCGCACCCTGGAGGCCGAGGGCTTCGTGGTGACCCGGCGGCACGCGGGCGCGTGCGTCGCGGAACCGACCGAGCAGGAGGCCGCCGACCTGCTGGAGATGCGCATGCTGCTGGAACCGCTCGGCGCCTCCCGGGCCGCCCAGCGGCGCACCGACGCCCATCTCAAGGTCCTGCGCGGCCTGGTCAGACTGGGCCAGGAGCGGGCCAGGAGGGGCAACAGCGAGGATCTGCGCTCCCTGGGGGGCTGGTTCCACGAGACGCTCGCCCAGGCCTCCGGAAGCCCCGCGCTGACCTCGATGCTGACCCAGCTGCGCCACAAGATCGCCTGGATGTACGCCGTGGAGGCACCGGCCAACCCCGTGGAGTCCTGGGCGGAGCACGGCGCGATCGTCGACGCCGTGGCCCGCGGCGACAGCGAGCGCGCGCGGGCGGTCACCGCGCTGCACACCGAGCGCTCGAGCGCCGTGCACCGGCTGCGCTTCGGCGGCCCGGAGCGGGTGAACGGTGTGAGGAACTCGCAACATGCCGTAAACATGTCGGGCCTGCGGCATTAACACGGGCGCCGTATACAAAGAAGGAACAATTCGAGGGGCATTGTTTCTGCTGCCCGTGATCGGAAATTGCAGCGCCCCTGCGCGGGAAATGCGAAGGGCTCGCCCGGCAATTCGGACGAGCCCTTCTGTGGTGCCGTGATCAGACGGTCTCGGGAAGCTCCTCGAGCCCCTCGGAGACCAGCTTCGCCAGCCGGTCGAGGGCGACGTCCGCACCCTCGGCCTCGGAGGCGAGCACGATCTCCTCGCCGCCCTGGGCGCCCAGGCCGAGAACGGCCAGCATGGAGGCCGCGTTGACGGGGTTGCCGTCGGCCTTGGCGATCGTCACCGGGATACCTGCGGCCGTGGCGGCCCGGACGAAGATGGAAGCGGGGCGGGCGTGGAGGCCCTCGGCCCAGCCGACGTTGACGCGGCGCTCAGCCATGTGATGCTGCCCTTCAGTGTCTCAGGGTTGTCTAGACCAGTTTCCCACACGTGAAACGTCTCCGGAGCGGTCCTGTGTCCCGTCCGGGGTGGGCGGTCGGGCCGCGGCCTCGGCCCGACTTCCGTCCTTGTTCTCTTCTCAACGGACTGCCGTGTTCTCCACAGACTGCCTCGCGCCGTTGTCGGACGCGAGCCGTACTCTGGGGCCCATGCAGACCTCGCCGGACCGGCACGAGTACCCAGCCCACTGGGAGGCCGACGTGGTGCTGCGCGACGGCGGCACCGCGCGCATCCGCCCCATCACCGTTGATGACGCCGAGCGCCTGGTCAGCTTCTACGAGCAGGTTTCGGACGAGTCGAAGTACTACCGCTTCTTCGCGCCCTACCCTCGTCTGTCCGCCAAGGACGTCCACCGCTTCACGCACCACGACTTTGTGGACCGGGTGGGACTCGCGGCCACGGTCGGCGGCGAGTTCATCGCCACCGTACGCTATGACCGCATCGGCGCCGACGGCATGCCCGCGTCGGCTCCGGCCGACGAGGCCGAGGTCGCCTTCCTCGTGCAGGACGCCCACCAGGGGCGCGGCGTCGCCTCCGCCCTCCTCGAACACATCGCCGCGGTCGCCCGGGAGCGCGGCATCCGCCGCTTCGCCGCCGAGGTGCTGCCCGCCAACAACAAGATGATCAAGGTGTTCACGGACGCCGGGTACACCCAGAAGCGCAGCTTCGAGGACGGTGTCGTACGCCTGGAGTTCGACCTCGAACCCACCGACCGCTCCCTCGCCGTCCAGCGCGCGCGTGAGCAGCGCGCCGAGGCGCGCTCGGTGCGGCGGCTGCTCGTGCCCGGCTCCGTCGCCGTGGTCGGCGCCGGCCGCAGCCCCTCAGGCGTGGGCCGCAGCATCCTCGACAACATCCGCGACGCCGGCTTCACCGGGGCGCTGTACGCCGTGAACAAGGCGCTCCCCCAAGACGTCAAGGAGCTCGACGGCGTCCCCGCCCACCGCTCCGTCCGCGACATCGACGGCCCCGTCGACCTCGCGGTCGTCGCCGTGCCGGCCGAGCACGTCCCCGAGGCGGTCACCGAGTGCGGCGAGCACGGCGTGCAGGGACTCGTCGTCGTCTCCGCCGGGTACGCCGAGAGCGGGCCCGAGGGGCGCGAGCGCCAGCGCGAACTCGTACGGCACGCGCGCACGTACGGCATGCGGATCATCGGGCCGAACGCCTTCGGGATCATCAACACGTCCTCCGAGGTACGGCTGAACGCCTCACTCGCCCCGGAGATGCCCCGCCCCGGCCGGATCGGTCTGTTCGCCCAGTCCGGCGCCATCGGCATCGCGCTGCTGTCCCGGCTGCAGCGACGAGGAGGCGGCGTCACGGGAGTCACGGGCGTGTCCACCTTCGTGTCGTCCGGCAACCGCGCGGACGTGTCCGGCAACGACGTCATCCAGTACTGGTACGACGACCCCGACACCGATGTCGTCCTCATGTACCTGGAGTCCATCGGCAACCCGCGCAAGTTCACCCGCCTCGCCCGTCGCACGGCCGCCGCGAAGCCCCTGGTCGTGGTCCAGGGCGCCGGATCCGCCCCGCAGGGACATGCCGTACGGGCCACCCGGCTGCCGCATGCGACGGTGTCCGCGCTGCTCAGGCAGGCCGGCCTGATCCGCGTGGACACGATCACCGAGCTGGTCGACGCGGGCCTGCTGCTCGCACGGCAGCCCCTGCCGGCGGGCCCACGGGTGGCGATCCTGGGGAACTCCGAGTCCCTGGGGCTGCTGACGTACGACGCCTGTCTCTCCGAGGGGCTCCGGCCCCTCAGGCCGCTGGACCTGACCACGGGGGCCTCGGCGGAGGACTTCCACCAGGCGCTGCTGCGGGCTCTCGGGGACGACGCGTGCGATGCGGTGGTGGTGACCGCGATCCCGGCGATCGGCGAGGGGTCGCCCGGTGATGCCGAGCTGGCGGAGGCGCTGCGATCGGCCGCCGAGTCCGTTCCGGGCAAGCCCGTACTCGTGGTCCACGTGGAACTCGGCGGCCTCGCGGAGGCCCTGTCGGCCGCGACCAGCACCGCACCGCAGCCGGACACCGCGGCGACCGCCACCCGCCGGCTGCGCCCCTCGCAGCAACTGCCCCCTCCGGCACGCGCACCGGAGCCCGCGGCCCCCGCCACCTGCTCCCGCCTCATCCCCGCCTACCCCGCCGCCGAGCGCGCCGTCCGTGCCCTCGGCGAAGCCGTGAGGTACGCGCAATGGCGCCGCGACAGCGCCGACCCCGGCAAGGTGCCCGAGTACGAGGACATCGACGAGAAGGGAGCCGCCCGGCTCATCGACAGGATGCTCGCGCGCGGGCAGGGGCTCACGCTCGGCACCGAGGACACCTGCGAGCTGCTCGGGCGGTACGGCATCCCCGTGCGCAGGGCGGTGCCCGCCTTCACCCCGGACGACGCCGTCCGGGCCGCCGAGACCCTCGGCTACCCCGTCGCCCTCAAGGCCACCGCCCCGCACCTGCGCCACCGCGCCGACCTGGGCGGCGTACGCCTGGATCTCGCGGACGAGGACCAACTGCGGCGCGCGTACGCCGAGTTGACCGAGCTGTTCGGGAAGCCGGAGGAGCTCAGGCCGGTGGTGCAGGGGATGGCACCACGCGGTGTGGACACGGTGGTACGGGCCGTCATCGACCCGGCGGCCGGGGCCGTCCTGTCCTTCGGGCTCGCCGGAGCCGCCTCCCAGCTGCTCGGCGACATGGCGCACCGGCTGGTCCCGGTCACCGACCGGGAGGCGGCCTCCCTGGTCCGGTCGATCCGGACGGCGCCGCTCCTGTTCGGCTGGCGTGGCTCGACGCCGGTCGACACCCCTGCGCTGGAAGAACTGCTGCTCAGGGTGTCCAGACTGGTCGACGACCACCCCGAGGTCGTCGCGGTGACCCTGGAACCGGTCGTCGTCGCACCCCGCGGTCTGACCGTCCTCGGCGCCTCCGTCCGCCTCGCGCCGCCACCCGCCCGCGACGACCTCGGGCCCCGCACCCTTCCCGTCTACTGAGACGTGCGCCGAGACAGTGCTGACCGGTGCCTCGCAGTCAGTGCACCCCCGTAGGATGGACGTCATGGCCAAGACCAGTACGACGACCCAGGGGCTGCGCGCGGCGATCGAGCGCAGCGGCTACTACCCGGCCCTCGTGGCCGAGGCGGTGGAGGCCGCCGTGGGCGGCGAGCCCATCCGGTCGTTCCTGGTCCACCAGGAGACCACGTTCGACGCGAACGAGGTGCGGCGGCACGTCACGGTGCTCGTCCTCACCGGCAACCGCTTCATCGTCAGCCACACCGACGAGCAGGCCGCGGACACCACCTCCCCGACGCCGTACGCCACGACCTCGACGGAGTCCGTGAAACTCGGCCGGATCTCCTCGGTCGTGGTCAGCCGCGTGGTCGCCAACCCGGAGCAGTACCAGCCGGGCACCCTGCCCCGCGAGGTCGTCCTCACCATCGGCTGGGGCGCCGTCTCGCGCATCGACCTCGAGCCGGCCGCCTGCGGCGACCCCAACTGCGAGGCCGACCACGGGTACACGGGCAACTCGACGGCGGACGACCTCAGCCTGCGCGTCAGCGAGGCCGGTGACGGACCGGAGACCGTCCGTCAGGCGCTCGCCTTCGCCCAGTCGCTCTCCGAGGCCACCGCGGACACCACCCGCTGATGTCGCAGTCCGCTCCCTGGGACACCCACCCGGAACCCCTCGCCGTCGACTCCGCGCCACCGCCCGAGTACGGCAGAGGCTCCCTAGCCGACCTGCTGCCCACACTGGCCGCCGGCATGGCCGTACCGGGCATGACCGCCGCGATCACCGAGCTGACCCCCGCCGACCGCAACTGCGTGTTCCTGATCGACGGGCTCGGCTGGGAGCAGCTGAAGGCGCACCCGGACGAGGCGCCCTTCATGACCTCGCTCCTCGGCACCTCGCGCGGCGGCACCGGCCGCCCCCTGACCGCCGGCTACCCGGCGACCACCGCGACCTCACTCGCCTCCGTCGGCACCGGTCTGCCGCCCGGTGCGCACGGCCTGCCCGGCTACACCGTGCGCAACCCGGAGACCGGCGAGCTGATGAACCAGCTGCGCTGGCGGCCCTGGACGTCGCCGCGCGCCTGGCAGCCGTATCCCACCGTCTTCCAGCTGGCCGAACAGGCCGGGGTGCACGCGGCCCAGGTGACCTCGCCGACCTTCGAGAACACCCCGCTGACCAAGGTCGCCCTGAGCGGCGGAACGTTCCACGGCCGGCTGTCCGGCGAGGACCGCATGGACCTCGCGGCCGGGCAACTGGCCGCCGGCGACCGCTCCTTGGTCTACACGTACTACGCCGAACTGGACGGCGCCGGCCACCGCTACGGCGTCGAGTCCGACACCTGGCGTGGCCAGCTCATGCATGTCGACCGACTCGTCCAGCGCCTCGCCGAGCAACTCCCGCCGCGCACCGCGCTGTACGTCACCGCCGACCACGGCATGGTCGACATCCCCTTCGACGAGCAGCACCGCATCGACTTCGACGAGGACTGGGAACTGCGCGCCGGCGTCGCCCTGCTCGGCGGTGAGGGCCGCGCCCGGCACGTGTACGCGGTCCCGGGCGCCGAGAACGACGTACTCACCGTCTGGCGCGAGGTGCTCGGCGAGCAGTTCTGGGTGGCCTCGCGGGACGAGGCGATCGCGGCGGGCTGGTTCGGACCGCACATCGACGAGCGTGTGTACGCCCGCATCGGCGACGTGGTCGCGGCCGCCCGCGACGACGTACTGATCATCGCCTCCGAGCGCGAGCCCAAGGAGTCGGCGATGGTCGGCAACCACGGCTCGATGACCCCTGCCGAACAGCTGGTCCCCCTCCTCGAAGTACGCTCCTGAGGCCCGCCCTCCGTTCCTCTCCACTCCTCATCCACCGAAAGGTGCTCAACTCGCCATGCCCGAGCTGGTGTTCTTCTCCGGAACCATGGACTGCGGGAAGTCGACTTTGGCGCTACAGATCGAACACAATCGATCGGCGCGTGGTCTGCAGGGGCTGATCTTCACGCGTGACGACCGTGCCGGTGAGGGCAAGCTGTCGTCGCGTCTGGGCCTGGTGACCGACGCGGTGGAGGCCGGTCCGGGGCTGGATCTGTACGGATATGTGGTGGAGCAGTTGTCTCGGGGTGGCCGGGTCGACTACGTGATCGTGGACGAGGCCCAGTTCCTGCTGTCCGGGCAGATCGACCAACTGGCCCGGATCGTGGACGACTTGGAGCTGGATGTCTTCGCGTTCGGCATCACCACCGACTTTCGGACGAGACTCTTCCCTGGTTCCCAGCGTTTGATCGAACTTGCCGATCGCCTGGAGACTTTGCAGGTCGAGGCGATGTGCTGGTGCGGTGCCCGGGCCACGCACAATGCGCGCACCGTGGGTGGGGAGATGGTCGTCGAGGGGGAGCAGGTCGTCGTGGGCGACGTGGCCCAGTCGGCGGCGGAGGTCGGGTACGAGGTGCTCTGCCGACGTCATCACCGCAGGCGGATGACGAGCGCCACGGCACGGGCAGCGGCGCTGTCGCCGGACGTGCTGCCGGTCACGGCCACGTGACCTCTGGCCGGCGCGGCGGCTTGATCTTCGGGCTGTGCCGGCCATGGGGGACGGGGAGGCGCCCGGGAGTGGGCTCGGCAGGTGGCCTTGGCTGCAGGTTCGAGTCCTGAGGAGGAGCCACGCAACATGGCTGGTCGTGCGCGTGGCGCTGACCTGGGCATTTGTTCACGGTGATGGTTGAGGGGCGGTCTCGGCCGGTACCGCTCGCGTCGGGGACGGCCCCGGCGGCCTCCGATCCCCTGAGCGTGGTGGTCTCGCCACCTGGCGCCCGTCGCGCGTCAAAGTCCCCTTCACGGCGGACGAGGAGGAGGGCCGCGGAGCCTGGGTGCCGCCCTTGGTGGGTGCTCTGCGGTGCCATGATCCCCGGTCCGACAAGCCCGGGCCGTCGACTTGATCGCGCGTTTGCCAGACAGTTACCCCTTCTGGGCGGCATACCTGATGGGCTGTCGTGGATGTGACACACGGGGGTCGGGATGGCAATTGAGCTGCCGGAGGAAGTGGTGTCGTTCCTCCAGTTCATCGGGGTGAACTGGCCGAACGTCAACGAGGACAAGGTCCGTGAATTCGCCGCGCATGTACGGGAGTTCGCGCAGAACGTGGACAACACGCACCAGGAATCCACCGCGACGATCAAACGTCTTGGCGCGGTGTACCAAGGGGCGTCGTACGAGGCACTGCTCGCGAAGTGGGCACAGCTGTCCAACAGCCACATGAACGAGCTGATCGAGGCAGAACGACTGGGTCAGGGCCACGACGCCCGAGTGGCAGGGGTCGAAGCATCTCATGGACGAGAACAACCAACCGATCTACTACACCGAGGAGATATACGAGCATCCCAACGGCGAGGACCTCATCGTGTTCCAGGACCATCACTTCGGTCACCAGGAACCCGGAACCCCTGGCCACCAACCCGCGCACGTCCATGTACGACCGATGGACGACACCCGTAATGGGCAAGTCCCCGGAGCCGAAGAGCACTACTACTATGACCGTTCCACTCATCCCAGCCGACCCTGAGCCGCTTCGCCGGCTGTACGGTGACTTCCCCAGCCTGGACGAATTCCGCCTGCGTTCCATCAACCTCAACGCGCGCGGACCCGCGCTCACACTCCGCGTCGACCTTCCGAGCTACCCCGAACATCCACCCGCGGAATGGGCGGCGAGCGGGTGCGATGTGGTGCAGTGTCACCTTGACTTTGCAGCGGTCGAGCACCTCGCCCTGCAGGAGTGGAATCCGTCCGCGACAGTGCAGCTCACCGCAGTGACGACGGAAGAACCGCGGAGAGTGGATGTGTCCGTCCAAGGTCCTGGGGTCACACTCGGCTTTCGCAGCCACGAGTCCGTGATCATCCGTCACATCAGCGGTTTCCGCAGGGCACCCGATGGTTCGGACGAGGTCCCCCACCACTTCCTCAGCAAGCTCGACGCACGCCGCTTCTCGACGATCCCCCGCACCTACGAAAAGACCTTCTATGCGCGCTGACAGCTGGGTTCAACTGCTCATGGAGCCCGCACTCATCGCGAGCCTCTACGATTCCCCGCCAGAGCTGAGCGCATGCGCCCTCTTCTACGTCCATCTCGACGAGCGCGCAGATTCCGTGACACTGGGATTCGATACCTCGCACCTCCCGTCCAACCCTCTCGCGGAATGGCAGGAGAAACCCTTCAATGCCTTTGAGTTTCATTTGCAGTTCGAATCCGTTTCAGAACTTCGCGTCGCAGGATGGGCTGCCCCAGCACAGAAGGACATTCTGATGTCTGCACGCGAGGCCGGAGGCGTGAAGTTTTCGGCGACCGCGCCGGGATCACTGCTCCAATTCGCGGCGGACCGGGTCCGAGTCGTGCGGACGCGTACCTATCTCGCCTCGGCGGCACCTTGATGCGCAGGCCAGGACATCGGTGACGCCGGACCGCACGGCATCGTTGACGCCCTGTCGGCAGCTTTGCGCAGGCTGCGCTGCAGCACCCTCTCGCTGCGCGGCCTGGCTGGTGCAGCGCCCGAGCCACGCACAACGGAGGCCGTCGGCTACGAGGTGCGCGGGCTCTCGATCAGTGAGAAGCGGGCGCCCTCGGGGTCGGCAACCGTGGCCACGCGCCCGTGGGCGCTGTCCCTGGGGGACTTGAGGACGTGGCCGCCCAGGTCCACGAGGCGGACGACGGCTTCGTCCGTGTCGGCGACTTCGAAGTACGTGATCCAGTGCGGGCCCCGGTCGCGCGGCAGGGCGGTGCCCACGCCGTGGATGCCGGCGACCGGGCGGCCCTCGATGTGCAGACTCACGTAGTCGAAGTCGGCGGAGACGACCGGCTCCTCCTCGTAGCCGAAGACCGTCTCGTAGAACTTGGCCACGCTCACCGACTCGAAGGTCAGCAGCTCGTTCCAGGCCGGGGTGCCGGGCACGCCCGTGAGTGCCGTGCCGAGGTGCCCGGCCGCCTGCCAGATGCCGAAGACGGCACCGGCGGGGTCCGAACCGATCGCGAGACGGCCGGCCTCGGCGGCGTCCAGGGGCCCCACCCCGATCGTGCCGCCGCACAGCCGTACCGTCTCGGCGGTCAGGTCCACGTCGTCCGAGGCGAGGTAGGGCGTCCAGGCGATCGGCAGATGGCGGTCCGGCGGCAGCTGGCCGATGCCGGCCACCTCGTAGCCGTCGAGCAGGGCCCGCGCGTACGGGCCGAGCTGCTGGGGGCCCGGCTGGAACTCCCAGCCGAACAGCGCACCGTAGAAGTCCTGGGTCGCGGCCAGACCGTGCACCATCAGACTCACCCAGCAGGGCGTGCCGGGCGCGTGCCGGGCGTACGTCTCGCCGTTCGGGCCGGCCGACCCCCGTGCCTGAGTCATCGTCACTCTCTCCTCGGCCCCTCGCAGTCGCCGTGTCGCTTCCGCACTCCGGATCTCCGTGCAGATGCTCGCACCACAGATGCGACCGCGCGCTCCGGGCGCGCCGCATGCCAGGAGGATGCCCGGTGTGCGGTTTGTCGTCCGTATCTGTGCGATTGCCGACGGATGTCCATCAGCTGTACAGCATGTGCCCGAACCCGTACACCTCGTGATCGGGCCTGTCCGGCCGAGCAGAGTAGCCGGACGTGGGCGATGCGGCCACCCCGTGCGCGAGGATGGAGGCCATGAACGCCATCATCTCCGCTTCTGAACTCGCGAGCGAGCTCGCGGGGCCGCGCCCGCCCGTACTGCTCGATGTCCGCTGGCAGCTCAGTGTGGCCAAGGCGGCCGGCGAGCCGCCCTTCGACGGCCGGGCCGAGTACGCGGCCGGGCACCTCCCCGGTGCCGTCTACATCGACCTGGACTCGGAGCTCGCCTCCGCGCCCGGCGAACGCGGCCGCCACCCGCTGCCGGACCTGGAGGTCTTCGGCGCCGCGATGCGACGGGTGGGCGTCTCGGCCGGGACGCCGGTGATCGTGTACGACGGCGGACAGGGCTGGGCCGCGGCCCGTGCCTGGTGGCTGCTGCGCTGGACGGGTCACCCGGACGTGCGGGTCCTCGACGGCGGGTTGCCGTCGTGGGAGGGGCCGCTTGAGACGTCGGCGCCCGCGCCGGCGGAGGGCGACTTCGAGCCGGCTGCGGGCGGGGCGGGGTTGCTGGACGCCGACGGCGCGGCGGCGCTCGCTCGGGCCGGGGTGCTGTTCGACGCGCGGGCGGGGGAGCGGTACCGCGGGGAGGTGGAGCCGATCGACCGGGTCGGCGGGCACATTCCCGGGGCGGTGTCGGCGCCCACGAACGAGAACGTGGGAGCGGACGGCCGGTTCCTGCCCGCGGAGGAACTCGCCGATCGGTTCAAGGCACTTGGCGCGGCCGACGGTTCGCCGGTCGGCGTGTACTGCGGCTCGGGGGTCTCCGGGGCGCACGAGGTGCTGGCGCTGGCGGTTGCGGGGATCGACGCGGCGCTGTACGTGGGCTCGTGGTCGGAGTGGTCGTCGGATCCGTCCCGGCCGGTTGCTGTGGGCGCTGACCCTCAGTAGACCTGCGCTGCTGTTGGGGCGGTCTCACTCGCCGGCACTGGCCGGGCACCGCCTGCGCCCACCGGTGCCGCCCTGAGCGGTACTCATGCCCGCAGGTTACGCAGATCGGGAGCTGCACCGGGCGGCTACGACTGCCCCGCAGGCTGCGCAGGGCCGGATGCTTTCTTGCGCGGCACGCATGCCCGCAGGCCAGGCGGGTGGGGGCGGGTGCCCGAATAACACGTCTGCCTGGAGACTGCGCGGGCGGCGGCTCGGGTGCCGCCCTTCGTCGGGTGGGAGCCGGGCCATGCGGTACGACTGCTCGCAGGCCGTGCGTGGGTGAGGGCCGCGCCTTGTCGGCGCGGCCCTCACCCACGTACGGCTGACCGTGCGGCCGTACGGTCGGCTACTCCTGCTTCTTGCGGCGTGTGCCGAAGACGATCTCGTCCCAGCTGGGGACTGCCGCGCGGCGGCCCGGGCGGACGCCGTCGGCCTCGGCCTGGCGGTCCGTGGCGCCGACGAGGCGGTCGCGGTGGCTGGTGACCGAGCGGGGCATGAGGACGTCCGCATAGGCGGAACCGGCCGAGGCCGCGGGCGCCGGGGGTTCCTCTTCCTCGGGTTCGGCAGCGGCGGCGGGCTCCTCCGGCGGTGGCGGAGGAGGAGACGCTTCTGCGGGGCGCTCCGGGACCACCAGGTCGCCGCGGAAGCTCGGTACCGCTTCCAGCAGGCTGGTCAGCGAGTCCCGTTCACCCGCGCTCTCCTCGGCGGGCTCGGACGCCTGCGCAGGCAGGCTCGGCCGTTCGAGGGCACGGTCCAGCGGACGGTCGCGCGGCAGCCGTGCGATGCGCGGCACGAACGGAAAGCTGGGCTCCGGCGCGGCGAGGTCCTCGGACTCGCCGATCAGCGAGCGCGCCTCCTCGTCCACGGCCTGCACGAGCCGCCGGGGCGGGTCGTACGTCCAGCTCGCCGAGTGCGGTTCGCCCGCGACCCGGTAGACCAGCAGGACCTCCCAGGTGCCGTCGTCGCGGCGCCACGAGTCCCACTGCACGGTGTCCTTCTCGGCGCCACGGTGCAGCAGACGCTCCTGGACGGCCTCGCCGAGCTGGGGTCCGGCGTTCTCACCGGGCCGGCGGACGGGTGTCTTGCGGGCCCGCTCGGCCATGAACGCGCGCTCCGCCAGCACGGGGCCCTCGAAGCGCCGTACGCGGTCGACGGGGATACCGGCGAGCTGGGCGACTTCTTCCGCGGAGGCACCGGCGCGTATACGCGCCTGGATGTCACGGGGGCGGAGATGGCTCTCCACCTCGATCTCGATCTGGCCGAGGCGGGGCCGGTCGCCGCGGACGGCCGCGCGCAGCCGTTCGTCGATCGGAAGCGTGTACTCCGTTGCGTCGGCAGCCTTCAGCACCAGCCGTGTGCCGTCATTCGAGACGGCCACGACACGCAGTTCGGGCATGGGGACCTCCCGGGTGGTGCCTGCCGACGTCACGTGCGTCGCTGCTTCCGCTAGTCGAGTGTGGCCTGCCCGGGTGCAGCCTGCCACAACCTTGCCGAGTTGCCCGGCGTGTCGGGCCAGGGCCCTGGATCGCCGTTATGGCACGGTTACCTATTCGCAACGCTAAGTGACCAACTCCGTCACCCTGTGCAACTAGCCCCCTCCCGGCGGTCCTTGAAGGTCACGGACGCCCTGGCGGGAGACCGGACCCAGGGCTCGCAACAGTACTCCATTCGGGCCACGTGCGTGGATTGGCGCGCCGCCCAACTTCTGGCAACGAACCGGACCCGGCCGCCCGTTGCGGGGGTTTTGAGATCTTGAACGTGGCGTACTTCACGGAATCGGCAGAAACGGAACCAATGGCTACGGCCCCAACACCCGCCGCAGGTAGTCGTTCTGGAAGCGCCGGTCAGGATCGAGCCGGTCCCGCAGCGCGGTGAACTCGCCGAAGCGCGGATAGACCCCGGAGAAGTACTCGGCGTCCCGTGTGTGCACCTTGCCCCAGTGCGGCCGGCCCTCGTGCGCGGTGAAGATGCGCTCGGCGGCGGTGAAGTACGCCTGATAGGGCGTTCCCCGGAACATATGGACGGCGATGTATGCGCTGTCGCGGCCCGAGGCGGTGGACAGCGTGATGTCGTCGGCGGGTGCCGTACGCACCTCGACGGGGAAGCTGACCCGCAGACCGGAGCGGTCCATCGTGGTCTTCAGTTCGCGCAGCGTCTCGGCGAGGGCCTCGCGCGGGACGGCGTACTCCATCTCCACGAAGCGCACCCGGCGCGGTGAGGTGAAGACCTTGTACGGAATGTCGGTGTAAGTGCGCGCGGAGAGGGCCTTGCTGGAGATCCGGGCGATCGTCGGGACGGTCGCGGGCGCCGCCCGGCCGACCCACTGGGCGACCTGGAAGACGCCGTTGGAGAGGAACTCGTCCTCGAACCAGCCCGCAAGCCGGCTCACCGGTTTCTCCGGGCCCGCGCTGCGGTTGTTGCGCTTGGTGTTGGTGGAGCCGGTGTGCGGGAACCAGTAGAACTCGAAGTGCTCGTTCTCGGCCCACAGTTGGTCGAACTCGGCGAGCACCCTGTCGAAGGGCATCGGTTCCTCGCGTGCGGTGAGCAGGAAGATCGGCTCCACGGCGAAGGTGATCGCGGTGACGATGCCGAGGGCACCGAGGCCGATCCGGGCGGCCGCGAAGACCTCCGGGTTCTCCTTCTCGGTGCAGGTGAGCACCGATCCGTCCGCCGTGACCAGCTCAAGTCCCTTGATCTGGGCGGCTATCGAGGCCGACTCGCGACCTGTGCCGTGGGTGCCCGTGCTGGTGGCGCCGGAGACCGTCTGCTCCATGATGTCGCCCATGTTGGTCAGCGACAGACCCTCGCGGGCCAGAGCCATGTTGAGTCTCTTGAGCGGGGTGCCGGCCTCCACCGTGACCGTCATGGCGTCCCGATCAATCTTGCGGATGCCGGTCAACAGTTGAGGGCGGATCAAGACACCGTCGGTGGCGGCGATGGACGTGAAGGAGTGCCCGGTGCCGACGGCCTTCACCGTCAGCCCGTCCTGAGCGGCCTGCCGTACGGCCGCCGACAGTTCCTCCACGGAGGCCGGCTCGACCTCCCGCGCGGGCCGGGCCGTGACGTTGCCGCCCCAGTTACGCCACGTGCCGTTCTTCCCGCTCGCTGTGCTGCTCAACGGTGCCTCCCCGACGCGGAGCCGGCCTGCTGAGCCGGCGGTACCCCAGGAAACCGACCGTGACCGCGACGGCCCCGGACACCGCCGGAACCCCGTACCCGGCACGTGCGCCGGCCGCGTCGATGACCCAGCCGGCGGCCGAGGAGCCGAGCGCGACGCCGACCGCGAGGCCGGTGCTCACCCAGGTCATGCCCTCGGTCAACTGTGCGCGTGGTACGTGCTCTTCGATGAGGGACATGGTCGTGATCATCGTGGGAGCGATGGACAGACCCGCAACGAACAGCGCCACGGCCAGAAACGGCAAGTTTCCGACCAGTAGGAGGGGGATCATACTCACGGCCATCGCGCATATGCCCAGCAGCCAGCGGCGTGCGGGCGCCCCCTTGAGGTGCAGCAGTCCGAAGACGACGCCCGCCACGCAGGAACCCGCCGCGTACAGCGCGAGCACGACGCTCGCGGCGGCCTTGTGCCCCCGCTCATCGGCGAAGGCCACGGTGACCACGTCGACGGAACCGAAGATCGTCCCGGTCGCCACGAAGGTGGCCACCAGCACTTGCAGGCCACGCGCGCGCAGTGCCGTACCGCCGCCGTGCTTCTCCCGGGGATGCGGCTCGGGCTCGGTGGCACGCTGTGCGGTCAGCCAGAAGACGCCGGTCGCCAGAAAACAGGCGGCGAGCAGCGGCCCCGCCTCCGGGAACCAGGCCGTGGACAGCCCGATGGAGATGATCGGCCCGAAGATGAAGCACACCTCGTCCACCACCGACTCGAAGGAGTACGCGGTGTGCAGCTGCGGAGTGCCCCGGTACAGGGCGGCCCAGCGAGCGCGGATCATCGCGCCGAGGCTCGGCACGGAGCCGATGCCGGCGGCGCACACGAACAGCACCCAGTCCGGCCACCGGAAGTGCGCGGCGAGCAGCAGACCGGCCGCCGAGGCGAGCGCGACGAGCGTCGCGGGCCGCAGCACCCGGCGCTGCCCGTACTGGTCCACCAGCCGTGAGATCTGCGGCCCGATCGCCGCGGCCGCGAGCGCGATGGTCGCCGACAGGCCGCCCGCGAGCCCGTAGCGCCCGGTGAGCTGGGAGATCATCGTGACCACGCCGATGCCCATCATCGACAGCGGCATCCGGCCGAGGAGGCCCGCGGCGGAGAAGCCCCTGGTGCCGGGGGCGGCGAACAGGGCGCGGTAGGGGCTGGGCACGGGGTCTCCGATGGCTACGGCTCAGAAAGGTGCTGACGACGGAAAGGTGCTGGCTGCGGCTCAGTAAGGTGCGAATACAGCTGATACAGCTTACGAGTGGGATCACCCTAATGCACCCGGCAATTCGGCGGGTGAACGCGTCCGGAATGCGGCCCGCCCCCGCTGGTCACCCCGTCGTTTCCCGGCTGTCAGTGCCGGGTGGCAGGATCGACCCATGTCAGACGCGCTCGATGCCACCCCCTACGACGCCCTGCTCCTGCTCTCGTTCGGCGGCCCGGAGGGCCCGGACGACGTGGTCCCGTTCCTGGAGAACGTGACGCGCGGGCGGGGCATCCCCAAGGAACGCCTGAAGGAAGTCGGGCAGCACTACTTCCTGTTCGGCGGGGTCAGCCCCATCAACGACCAGAACCGCGCCCTGCTGGACGCCCTCCGCAAGGACTTCGCGGACCACGGCCTGGACCTGCCGATCCACTGGGGCAACCGCAACTGGGCGCCCTACCTGACGGACACCCTGCGCGAGATGGTCGCCGCCGGCCACCGCCGCATCCTGGTCCTCGCCACCAGCGCCTACGCCTCGTACTCGGGCTGCCGCCAGTACCGGGAGAACCTCGCCGACTCGCTCGCCGAACTGGAGGCCGAGGGCCTGGAGCTGCCGAAGATCGACAAGCTCCGGCACTACTTCAACCACGAGGGCTTCGTGGAGCCCATGATCGAGGGTGTGCTGCAGTCCCTGGCAGACCTCCCCGAGGACGTTCGGGACGGAGCGCACCTCGCGTTCTCGACGCATTCCATCCCCACCGCGTCCGCGGACACCTCCGGCCCCGTAGAGGACCACGGCGAGGGCGGCGCGTACGTCGAGCAGCACCTGGAGGTGGCTCAGCTGATCGCCGACGCGGTCCGCGAGCGCACCGGCGTCGACCACCCCTGGCAGCTCGTCTACCAGTCGCGCTCCGGCGCCCCGCACATCCCGTGGCTCGAGCCCGACATCTGCGACCACCTGGAGGAGCGGCACGCGGCCGGCGCCCCGGCGGTCGTCATCGCCCCCATCGGTTTCGTCTCCGACCACATGGAGGTCCTCTACGACCTCGACACGGAGGCCAAGGCGAAGGCCGAGGAGCTGGGCCTGCCGATGCGCCGCTCGGCCACCGTCGGCGCCGACCCGCGCTTCGCCGCCGCGATCCGCGACCTCGTACTGGAGCGGGCGTCCGTGGAGCGCGGCGAGGAGGTCACGCCCTGCGCCCTGGGCGCCCTCGGCGCGAGCCACAACGTCTGCCCGGTCGGCTGCTGCCCGGCCCGTGCGCCCCGTCCGGCCGCCGCGGGCGTCGACAGCCCCTACGTGTGAGGAGCCCCGTGACCGACCCCCTGCATCAGGAACTGCTCGCACTGGCCCAGGAGGCCGCCCGCCGCGCCGGGGAGCTGCTGCGGGACGGCCGCCCGGCCGACCTCGCGGTCGCCGCGACCAAGTCGAGCCCGATCGACGTGGTCACCGAGATGGACATCGCGGCGGAGAAGCTGATCACGGACCTGATCTCCGTCCGACGCCCGGACGACGGCTTCCTCGGTGAGGAGGGCGCCTCCACCGAGGGCACCAGCGGGATCCGCTGGGTGATCGACCCGCTCGACGGCACGGTCAACTACCTGTACGGGCTGCCCACCTGGGCCGTCTCCATCGCGGCCGAGCAGGACGGCGAGACCGTCGTCGGGGTCGTCGCCGCCCCGATGCGCGGGGAGACGTACCACGCGGTCCGCGGCGGCGGAGCGCGCGCCACGGGCGCCTGGGAGGGCGAGCGCGAGCTGGCCTGCCGCCCCGCGCCGCCCCTCGACCAGGCGCTGGTCTCCACGGGCTTCAACTACGTCACCGAGGTCCGCACCCACCAGGCCGAGGTCGCGCAGAAGCTGATCCCCCTGCTGCGCGACATCCGGCGCAGCGGCTCTGCCGCCGTCGACCTGTGCGATCTCGCGGCCGGCCGGCTCGACGGCTACTACGAGCGCGGGCTGCACCCGTGGGACCTCGCGGCCGGCGACCTCATCGCCCGGGAAGCGGGCGCGCTGACCGGTGGGCGCCCCGGAGAGCGCCCCGCACACGCCCTGACGGTCGCCGCCACCCCAGGCGTCTTCGAGCCCCTCCAGCGCCTGCTGGAGGACTTCGGCGCCTGGCACGACTGACTGCGGCACAGGCCCTCCGACGCCCACTGCACCGCCGGACACCGGCCGGGAGTGAGCCGGAGGGGGCGCGCCGGTGTCGAGACGGTGAACGCGCGGAGGCGCGAAGCGCTGAGCACGATCGCCGTCTCGACACCGGCTGGGGCGCCCCCGCAGGCGAACGACCCAGACAAACAGACCCCCGGCGCTGGATTCGCCGGGGGCCCGCTGTCGTACGTACGCGCTGATCAGACGCAGACGCTAGGCGCCGACCTCCACACCGTGCTCGGCGGCGAGGCGGCGCAGGTCGTCGAGCTCGCCCTGCTCCACCTCGACGAGGAAGTCGTCGCCCTCGTCGCGAGCCCGCGTCAGGTCGGACTCGGTCGTCCTTATGCGCTGCAGAAGTCCTGCGGTGAATGCGTCCATGCTGCGCCCCCTCGTCCTGGGTCGTGGGTCGATGGCACGGGGGTGTGCCGTTCGGAAGGGGCGATCACGTCTCCATCAGGTGCCCGGCACACGGACGCCGGGGGTGGCGACGGTGCCGGACACCCACGCCCACTCTGCGGAAAGCGGATTGCGCCGTGCCGCATGGTGCTGCGGCACTAGCAGAGCGTGATCGCGGGGTATGAACCGTCCTCCCCCCGCTCCCTTCCACGGAAACCTCAACCCGGCGAGAAAATCTCGCATTCCCGGGTCCCACACCTGTCCTTCATCCCGACCTCATCCTGACCTCACGCTCCGCCCACCCGCCTTACCGCCGACTTATGACCGAAAAGGGCAGGATGGAAGCACACAGTCATGAAGACCCCTGCCCGCGTGTGCCCTTGCAGGTGCTACGCGGGTGGACACAGGAAGGACAAGCGACGTGCGCGTACTCGTCGTCGAGGACGAGCAGCTGCTCGCCGATGCGGTGGCCACCGGACTGCGCCGGGAGGCCATGGCCGTCGACGTCGTGTACGACGGTGCGGCCGCCCTGGAGCGCATCGGCGTCAACGACTACGACGTGGTCGTCCTCGACCGCGACCTCCCGCTCGTCCACGGCGACGACGTCTGCCGCAAGATCGTGGAACTGGGCATGCCCACGCGCGTGCTGATGCTCACGGCCTCCGGCGACGTCAGCGACCGCGTCGAGGGCCTGGAGATCGGCGCCGACGACTACCTCCCCAAGCCCTTCGCGTTCAGCGAGCTCATCGCACGCGTGCGTGCCCTCGGCCGGCGCACCAGTGTGCCGCTGCCGCCGGTCCTGGAGCGTGCGGGCATCAAGCTCGACCCGAACCGCCGCGAGGTCTTCCGCGACGGCAAGGAGGTGCAGCTCGCGCCCAAGGAGTTCGCCGTCCTGGAGGTGCTGATGCGCTCCGAGGGCGCCGTCGTCTCCGCCGAGCAGCTCCTGGAGAAGGCCTGGGACGAGAACACCGACCCGTTCACGAACGTCGTGCGCGTGACCGTCATGACCTTGCGCCGCAAGCTGGGCGAGCCGCCCGTGATCGTCACCGTGCCCGGCTCCGGCTACCGGATCTGATGCGCGATGGCCGCAACACCCGCTCTCCCCACGGCACCCCCCAAGCCCACCTGGGACCCCAGGAAGCCCGAGCCGCCGTTCCCCTGGCTGCGCCCGACCATCCGGATACGCCTCACGCTGCTGTACGGCGGCATGTTCCTGATCGCCGGCATCCTGCTGCTGTCGATCATCTACCTGCTGGCGGCACAGGCCCTCCATGAGGGCAGTGGCCAGGCGTTCTCGGTGTCCGGCAACTTCGACATCACCAGCACCACCTGCCCCGCCGTGAACTCGGCACCGCTGAGCGAGGTCAGCTCGATCCTCAAGCAGTGCGACGCCATCCAGCGCCAGCACGCCCTCGACGATCTGCTCAGCCGCTCCCTGCTCGCGCTTCTCGGCCTCGCGATCATCGCCTTCGCCTTCGGTTACGCCATGGCAGGCCGGGTGCTCTCCCCGCTCGGCCGGATTCTCCGCACGGCGCGCGCGGTGGCCGGCTCGGACCTGTCCCGCCGGATCGAGCTGGACGGCCCGGACGACGAGATCAAGGAACTGGCCGACACCTTCGACGACATGCTGGAGCGTCTGCAGCGTGCCTTCACCGCCCAGCAGCGCTTCGTCGGCAACGCCTCGCACGAGCTGCGCACACCCCTCGCGATCAACCGCACGCTCCTCGAGGTGCACCTCTCCGACCCGAACGCGCCGGCGGAGCTGCACCAGCTAGGCAAGACGCTGCTGGCCACCAACGAGCGCAGCGAGCAGCTCGTCGAGGGCCTGCTGCTGCTCGCCCGCAGCGACAACCAGATCGTCGAGCGCAAGCCGGTGGACCTCGCCGAGGTCGCCGAGCAGGCCGTCGACCAGGTGCGCTCGGAGGCGGACGCCAAGGGCGTGGTGATCCGCGGCGAGCAGAAGCCCGCGGTCGTGCAGGGCAACGGCGTGCTCCTGGAGCGGATCGCGCTGAACCTGGTGCAGAACGCCGTGCGGTACAACGTGCCGGAGGACGGCTGGGTCGAGGTCACCACCGAGGTCCAGCACGGCCAGGCGGTCCTGGTCGTGTCGAACACCGGTCCCGTGGTACCTGCGTACGAGATCGACAATCTCTTCGAGCCCTTCCGGCGGCTGCGCACGGAGCGCACGGGCAGCGACAAGGGCGTCGGCCTCGGTCTTTCCATCGTCCGGTCGGTGGCCCGGGCTCACGGCGGGCACATCTCGGCCCAGCCGCGTGAAGGGGGTGGCCTCGTGATGCGCGTCGCGCTGCCGATCTGAGATCATGTCGCCGACACACGGGGATGTTCGCTTTGCGCGGAATTTTCTGGCCGCCGAACGGAGCATCCCATGTGTGATCGATCACAAGGGCGATTTTCCAGCCATCTACTCTCCGTGATCATGAGGACTGCCGTAAAGCCGGGAAAATCCGGGTTTTCGGGTGTCCTGATCACGGGAAGTACAGGGTGAGGCGCCTTTGAAGAGCGGTAGGGGGACCGTGTACGGTCCCGTTCGCCATCCAAGCCGATCACTCTTGAGGAGTCCGGTTGGGTGTCGATTGAGTAACAGACCTTGATGTGAGGCAAAATCTCCGCCTCGGGTCGGGCACAAGTCCGGCCTCTCACGCGTTACGTGCGCTGGAGACACCGCAGACACCCAGAGGGGGAGAGCGACATGGCAACGGATTACGACACCCCACGCAAGACCGACGACGACGTCGACTCGGACAGCCTTGAAGAGCTCAAGGCCAGGCGTAACGACAAGTCGACCTCCGCAGTGGACGTCGACGAGTTCGAGGCCGCCGAAGGCCTGGAGCTGCCCGGCGCGGACCTCTCGAACGAGGAGCTGGCCGTCCGGGTGCTGCCCAAGCAGCAGGACGAGTTCACCTGCATGAGCTGCTTCCTGGTGCACCACCGCAGCCAGCTGGCCCGGGAGAAGAACGGTCAGCCGATCTGCCGCGACTGCGACTGAGGCCGGGTCGGCCGTGACCGGCTCGACCCCTCCTTGGAAGCGCCGCTCCCCTTGGCCGGGAGCGGACGAAGGGCCGCCCGGCGGCCCTCATGGCGCGCGTGACGACGAGCGGGGCCCATCCGGTGCGACACCGGGTACGACAGGGCCCACAGGATCGGCCTCGCTCGAACCGGCGGCCGGCCGGGGTGACCTCCCGGCCCCGCCACAGAAACGTGTGCCCGTCGCCAGACGGGCCGCGGTGATCCGTGACAAGGCCAGGGAAGGTGTCCGCAAGGGCGGCAGCGCCGCCAGGGCGGGCCTGGCGTATGTCGCGGACCGGATCATCGAGATCGCCCCGCGGGTCCCCGTACGGGACCTCGCGGCGCTCCGCAGGCAGTTCCCGGGCCTTGGGCCCGAGCAGCTCGCGGACAAGCTGGTGGCGGGTGCGGCGGCCGCCACCTCGACGGTCGGCGCGGGGATCGGAGCGGCGGCGATGCTGCCCGTACCGCCCGCGATGCCGACGGAACTGGCCGCCGAGATCACCGGGGTCGCCGCGATCGAGCTGAAACTGATCGCCGAACTCCACGAGGTCTACGGTGTACGCCCGCCCGGCAGCCTCAAGCAGCGCAGCACCGCGTATCTCAACTCCTGGTCGGGAGAGCGCGGGATCGTCGTGACCAAGCCGTCGACCGTGAGTTCCGCGCTGAACGGCCCCATGAAGCGCGAACTGCGCCAGCAGATCATGAAACGCATGGTCCGCGACCTGCCGAACCTCATGCCCTTCATGGTGGGAGCCGCCGTGGGGGCGGTCATGAACCGCCGGGACACCAGGAAGCTCGCGGCGCGGATCCGGGGGGACCTGAGAAAGATCCAGGTGCCCTGGGACGCGCTCCCCGAACTCCCGCCCCTGGAGGCCCCGGAGCGGCCGCTGGAGCTGGGGGACGGCTCAGCGGGCTGAGCGGGGTTACGCCACGGCCTCCCTGGCCGTCCTCAGCGCCTGGGCCAGGCGCTCCGGCTCCCGCGTCGACAGATACAGATACGGCGTCGGGTCCTCCGGGTCGGTGACCTCCACGCGCAGGGCCGTGGGGATGTAGGCGCGCAGCAGGAGGAAGGCGCGGGTGTCGGCCTTGTAGGTGCGCCAGGCGCGCGCCTCCTCCGGGTCCAGCACCTCCGCCTCGCCCAGCGCCGTCACCGGGATCTTCGCCTCGCCCGCGATCAGCGACCCGGCCACCACCCGGATGCGGACCGAGCCGTACGCGCTCGCCGCGACCGCCATCGCCGCCGTGCCGCCGACCAGGCCGCCGAGCAGCGGCAGGGTGCCGAAGGGCAGCAGGATCAGGGCGAAGGAGACGCCCACCAGGAAAGAGATCAGCCACCACGAGCGGGGGGCGGTGAGGCGTTCTTCGTAAGGGGTGGCGGAGGGCTGCATGCAGCCAAGCTTGGCATGGTGTCCGGATTCGGTGGACGCGCGGGTAAGGTCTGCGGCTGTGAGTGGTACTTCCCCAGCTCTTCAGCCTCCCGCCGACGCGGTGAAACCGGTGCGGCACCCTGATGCTCCCGCGCCCGGTGAGCTGCTCGGTGCCCACTACGAACAGTGTTTCGGATGCGGCGGCGGGCAGCCTCACGGACTGCACCTGGAGGCACGGGCCGGCGAAGGCGTCACGATCACCGCGGAGTTCACCGTCCAGCCCGCTCACCAGGGGGCGCCCGGACTGGCCCACGGCGGGGTGCTGGCCACCGCCCTGGACGAGACCCTCGGCTCGCTGAACTGGCTGCTCAGGACGATCGCCGTGACCGGACGGCTGGAGACGGACTTCGTGCGGCCCGTACCGGTCGGGACGGTGCTGTATCTGGAGGCCGAGGTCACGGCGGTGGCGGGCCGCAAGATCTACTCCTCCGCCACCGGACGCATCGGCGGCCCGGACGGGCCCGTGGCCGTGCGCGCCGACGCGCTGTTCATCGAGGTGAAGGTCGACCACTTCATCGACAACGGCCGCCCGGAGGAGATCCGGGCCGCCATGGACGACCCGGACCAGAGGCGGCGCGCCCGCGCCTTCGAGGTGAACCCGTGAGCCGTGACCCCGTGAACGTACTGATCCGGCGCGTCGACGCCGACGTACCGCTTCCGTCGTACGCACATCCCGGTGACGCGGGCGCCGATCTGCGGACCACCGAGGCGTGTGAACTGAAGCCGGGCGAGCGGGCCGTGCTGCCCACGGGGGTGTCGATCGCGCTCCCGGACGGGTACGCGGCCTTCGTGCACCCGCGGTCCGGGCTCGCCGCCCGCTGCGGTGTCGCCCTGGTGAATGCCCCGGGGACGGTTGATGCCGGGTACCGTGGGGAGATCAAGGTGATCGTGGTGAATCTCGACCCGCGCGAGGCCGTGCGGTTCGAGCGCTTCGACCGGATTGCCCAACTGGTCGTCCAGCAGGTCGAGAGGGTCTGCTTCCAGGAGGTCGCGGAGCTTCCCGGCTCGGCGCGGGCCGAAGGGGGCTTCGGGTCCACCGGAGGTCATGCGGCGGTGGCCGGGACGAGCAGCACAATCGGTCAGGCCGCCGATGGCGGCACTACGGGTGGGAATCGATACGCTTCGGTCGTATCCGACCGGGAAGGACAGTGACGTGTTCGGACGTCGCAACAAGAAGGGTGCCGCCGAGGACGCGGCCGGCGAGGCCGAGCAGGTCGTCGACTTTGTCGACACTGAGGCGGACGACGAAGAGGGCGAGCGCGAGCGTGTGAGGCTCGAGCCCGAGCCGCGGCCGGACGGGCCCTGGGACGACTCCGAGGTGCGCGACCCCGCAGAGGGCCGCGTGGACCTGGGCGGTCTGTTCGTGCCCGGCGTCGACGGCATGGAGCTGCGGGTCGAGGTCGCGGGCGACGCGATCGTCGCGGCGACCGTCGTGCTGCGCGACAGCGCCATCCAGCTGCAGGCCTTCGCCGCTCCCAAGCGCGAGGGCATCTGGGCCGAGGTGCGCGAGGAGATCGGCTCCGGCATCACCCAGCAGGGTGGCATCGTCGACGAGGTCGAGGGCCCGCTCGGCTGGGAGCTGCGCGCCCAGGTGCCGGTGCAGCTGCCGGACGGCACGGGCGGCTTCCAGGTCGTGCGGTTCGTCGGTGTGGACGGTCCGCGCTGGTTCCTGCGCGGTGTGATCTCCGGCCAGGGCGCGGTGCAGCCGCAGGCGGCCGGTCTGCTCGAGCAGATCTTCCGGGACACGGTCGTGGTCCGCGGCGAGGGCCCGATGGCGCCCCGCGACCCGATCGTCCTGAAGCTGCCGAACGACGCACAGATGGTCCCCGAGGGTGTCCAGCAGGAGGAGGGCTCGCGCTTCTCCGGCGGCATGGGGCAGCTGCAGCGCGGACCGGAGATCACCGAGGTCCGTTAGGCGTTCCGCCGGGCACGACGTCAAAGAGCCGCACCCTTCGGGGCGCGGCTCTTTCGCGTGCGTGACCCCTTGACGGGGCATTGGTCTGTACCTACGGTCTCCGCTCAAAGCGCCTGTTCATAAAGGCGTCTCGCGTTCACATACGAGAATGGATGCCCCTCATGCGTCGCACCGCACCCCTCGCAGCCGCCTCCGTGATTGTCGTGTGCATGATCGCCTGGCCTGCCGCTCGCCCTGCCGATGCCGCCCCCACCACCTTCGTGCACCCCGGAGTCACGGTCTCCAAGGCGCAGTTGGACTTCGCGCGCACCAAGGTCAACGCCGGCGCCCAGCCCTGGAAGGGCGCCTTCGACCAGATGACGGCGAGCAAGTACGCCGACCTGAACCGCACGCCGAAGCCCCGCGCGACCGTCGAATGCGGCTCCTACTCCAACCCCGACCACGGCTGCACGGACGAGCGCCAGGACGCGATCGCCGCGTACACCGACGCACTCGCCTGGTACATCACCCGCGACGACCGGTACGCGAAGAAGTCGATCGAGCTGATGGACGCCTGGTCCGCCGTGATCAAGGAGCACACCAACAGCAACGCGCCCCTGCAGACCGGCTGGGCGGGCTCCTCCTGGCCGAAGGCCGCCGAGATCATCAAGTACATGTACACCGGCGGCTGGGCGAACTCCGGCCGCTTCGCGACCATGCTCCGCGACGTCTACCTCCCCGAGATCATCAACGGCTCCGACTCCAACGGCAATTGGGAGCTGTCGATGATGGAGGCCGCGGTCGGCATCTCCGTCTTCCTCGAGGACAAGGCGTCGTACGACAAGGCCATGGCGAAGTTCCGGACCCGTACCGCCGCGTACGTCTATCTCTCCTCGGACGGCGATCTGCCGAAGACCGTCCCCGGCCAGAACCTCGACACCAAGGCGAAGATCGTCAGCTACTGGCAGGGGCAGTCCACCTTCGTCACCGGGCTCACCCAGGAGACCTGCCGTGACTTCACCCACACGGGATACGGCATCTCGGCGATCTCCCACGTCGCCGAGACCAGCCGGATCCAGGGCCAGGACCTGTACGGCACCGACGTCGGCGAGCGGCTGCGGCAGGCGCTCGGGTTCCAGGCCAAGTACCAGCTGGGCGCCACCGTCCCCGGCTGGCTGTGCGGCGGCTCGCTGAAGCTCGGGCTCGGGCCCGTCACCGAGGTCGGCTACAACGCCCTGCACAACCGCCTCGGCATCGCGATGAGCAACACCCGGACGCTGACCGAGCAGCAGCGCCCGGCCGGCACCAACAGCCTCTTCGTCGCCTGGGAGACCCTCACCCACGGGGACGATCCGAACTGACCGACCGTTGAAGGACCGGGCGCCTGGTGACGATACTGACGCCCGGCCGACGGCTGCACGGGGGAGGGCACATGAGTCAGGTGGTCACCGGGACCATGGTGCGGGTCGAGAACGTCCACAAGTCCTACGGCCATGGAGCGGCCGCCGTGCATGCCCTGCGCGATGTCTCCTTCGACGTGCCGCGCGGCGAACTCGTGGCCCTCAAGGGTCGCTCGGGATCGGGCAAGACGACGCTCCTCAACATCGTCGGCGGACTCGACGTACCGGACGAGGGGCGGGTGTGGGTCGACGGCCTCGACCTGTCACAGCTCGGCGAGGACGGACTTCTGGCCCTGCGGCGCGATCGCGTCGGTTTCGTGTTCCAGTCCTTCGGGCTGATCCCTATCCTCACGGCCGCCGAGAACGTCGGCGTGCCGATGCGGCTGCGCCGGGCCGAGGTGCGCGAGCGCGAGGAGCGCGTCGAACTGCTGCTCGCCCTCGTCGGCCTCACCGACCACGCGGCACAGCGGCCCGGCGAGCTGTCCGGCGGCCAGCAGCAGCGGGTCGCCATCGCCCGCGCCCTCGCCAACAGCCCCGCGCTCCTCGTCGCCGACGAGCCGACCGGCCAGCTGGACGCGGAGACCGGGCACGCCGTCATGGAGCTGCTGCGGGCCGTCGTCGACAGCGAACAGGTCACCGCCCTGGTCGCCACCCATGACGCGACCCTGCTGGACCTCGCCGACCGGGTGCTGGAGCTGCGCGACGGGGAGATCGTCGAGCCCTGAGCGGCACGGCGTCAGAGTTCCGTCAAAGACGGCGCCGCTGCCGCTGCCGAGACCTTTTGTCGCGATTGCTGGCCGTAGGGTCGACGCTGCGTGGGCAGCAGTGACCGGAAGACAATGGGGCCATGGGACGCGGCAAGCTTCGGATCTATCTCGGTGCGGCACCGGGTGTCGGCAAGACGTACGCGATGCTCTCCGAGGCGCACCGGCGGGTGGAGCGGGGCACCGACTGCGTGGTGGCCTTCGTGGAGCACCACGGGCGGCCGCGCACCGAGGTGATGCTGCACGGCCTGGAGCAGGTGGCCCGCAAGGAGCTGGCGTACCGGGACACGGTCTTCACCGAGATGGACGTCGACGCCGTCCTCGCCCGCGGCCCCCAGGTGGCTCTGGTGGACGAGCTCGCCCACACCAATGTCCCCGGCTCCCGCAACGCCAAGCGCTGGCAGGACGTGGAGGAACTGCTCGCGGCGGGCATCGACGTCGTCTCGACCGTCAACATCCAGCACCTGGAGTCGCTCGGCGACGTCGTCGACTCGATCACCGGTGTACGGCAGCGGGAGACCGTGCCGGACGAGGTGGTGCGGCGGGCGGACCAGATAGAGCTCGTCGACATGTCGCCCGAGGCGCTGCGTCGGCGGATGGCGCACGGCAACATCTACCAGCCCGACAAGGTCGACGCGGCCCTGTCGAACTACTTCCGGCCGGGCAATCTGACCGCCCTGCGGGAGCTGGCCCTGCTGTGGGTGGCGGACCGGGTCGACGAGTATCTGAAGCAGTACCGCAGCGACCACCGGGTGTCGAAGATATGGGGCTCGCGGGAGCGGATCGTGGTCGGCCTGACCGGCGGACCCGAGGGCCGCACCCTCATCCGGCGGGCCGCGCGCCTCGCCGAGAAGGGCGCGGGCGGCGAAGTGCTCGCCGTCTACATAGCCAGCAGTGACGGGCTGACGGCCGCCTCGCCGAAGGAACTGGCCGTGCAGCGCACCCTCGTGGAGGACCTCGGCGGCACCTTCCACCACGTGGTCGGCGACGACGTACCGGCGGCGCTGCTCGCCTTCGCACGCGGGGTCAACGCCACCCAGATAGTGCTCGGCGTCTCACGGCGCAAGAGCTGGCAGTACGTCTTCGGCCCGGGCGTCGGCGCGACGGTCGCCCGCGACTCGGGGTCCGACCTCGACGTCCATCTGATCACGCACGACGAGGCGGGCAAGGGGCGCGGGCTGCCGGTGGCCCGGGGGGCACGGCTCGGCCGGTCGCGGATCATCGCGGGCTGGCTGGTCGGCGTGCTCGGCCCCGCGGTCCTCGCGGTGCTCCTGAACACCGTCCATCTCGGCCTCGCCAACGACATGCTGCTGTTCCTGGCGGTGACCGTCGCGGCGGCGCTGCTCGGCGGCCTGCTGCCCGCGCTGGCCTCGGCCGCGCTCGGCTCGCTGCTGCTGAACTACTTCTACACACCGCCCCTGCACCGCTGGACCATCGCCGACCCGAAGAACATCGTCGCCATCGTGATCTTCGTGGGCGTCGGCGTCTCGGTGGCCTCGGTGGTCGACCTCGCCGCCCGGCGCACCCACCAGGCGGCCCGGCTGCGTGCCGAGTCGGAGATCCTGTCGTTCCTCGCGGGCAACGTGCTGCGCGGCGAGACCGGCCTGGAGGAGCTCCTCGAACGGGTCCGCGAGACCTTCGGCATGGAGTCGGCGGCCCTGCTGGAGCGGGCCGGCGACCACGACCCGTGGACCTGCGCGGGCCGCGCCGGCCTGGGCCCCGCGGTGCAGCGGCCGGACGAGGCGGACGTCGACGTACCGGCCGGGGACCACATGGCGCTCGCGCTGACCGGGCGGGTGCTGCCCGCCGAGGACCGCCGGGTGCTGGCCGCGTTCGCCGCCCAGGCCGCCGTCGTACTGGACCGCCGGCGCCTTGAGGAGGAGGCCGAACAGGCCCGGACGCTGGCCGAGGGCAACCGCATCCGGACGGCGCTGCTGGCCGCCGTGAGCCATGACCTCCGTACCCCTCTGGCCGGGATCAAGGCGGCCGTGTCGTCGTTGCGCTCGGACGACGTGGCGTGGTCCGAGGAGGACCAGGCGGAGCTGCTGGAGGGCATCGAGGAGGGCGCCGACCGGCTCGACCACCTGGTGGGCAACCTCCTCGACATGTCCCGTCTGCAGACCGGTACGGTCACCCCGCTGATCCGCGAGGTCGACCTCGACGAGGTCGTACCGATGGCGCTGGTCGGGGTGCCCGAGGACAGCGTCGAACTGGACGTGCCGGAGAGCCTGCCCATGGTCGACGTGGACCCGGGCCTCCTGGAGCGGTCGGTGGCCAACCTGGTCGAGAACGCCGTCAAGTACAGCCCGCAGGGCGAGGCGGTACTGGTCGCCGCCAGCGCCATCGCCGACCGTGTCGAGGTACGCGTGGTCGACCGCGGGCCCGGCGTCCCCGACGACGCCAAGGAGCGCATCTTCGAGCCCTTCCAGCGCTACGGCGACGCCCCGCGCGGGGCCGGTGTGGGCCTCGGCCTCGCCGTGGCGCGCGGTTTCGTCGAGGCCATGGGCGGCACCCTCGACGCCGAGGACACACCCGGCGGCGGCCTCAGCATGGTCCTCACCCTGCGCGCGGCAGGATCGCGCGCGCCCGAGCTTCTCAACCCGGCGGAACCCGAAAGGCAGGCCACATGACCCGTGTGCTGGTCATCGATGACGAGCCGCAGATCGTGCGCGCCCTCGTGATCAATCTCAAGGCGCGCAAGTACGAGGTCGACGCGGCCCACGACGGCGCCACCGCCCTGCAGCTCGCAGCCGCCCGCCACCCCGACGTGGTCGTCCTGGACCTGGGTCTGCCCGACATGGACGGCGTCGAGGTGATCCGCGGACTGCGCGGCTGGACCCGTGTGCCGATCCTGGTGCTGTCCGCCCGGCACACCTCCGACGAGAAGGTCGAGGCCCTCGACGCCGGCGCCGACGACTACGTCACCAAGCCCTTCGGCATGGACGAACTGCTCGCCCGGCTGCGGGCCGCCGTGCGCCGCGCCGAGCCGGTCGGCGTCGGCGAGGACGACGTGACCACCGTGGAGACCGAGGGGTTCACCGTCGACCTCGCCGCGAAGAAGGTCAACAGGCAAGGCAAGGACGTACGGCTCACGCCCACCGAGTGGCATCTGCTGGAGGTGCTGGTGCGCAACACGGGCCGGCTGGTGAGCCAGAAGCAGCTCCTGCAGGAAGTGTGGGGTCCGTCATACGGGACCGAGACGAACTACCTGAGGGTGTACATGGCCCAGCTGCGCAGGAAGCTGGAGGCGGACCCCTCGCACCCTGAGCACTTCATCACGGAGCCTGGGATGGGGTACCGGTTCGAGAGGTGAGGGGCGTCGGTTCGGGCGCCGGGGCCGCGGGTACGTAGCTGTCAGTGCGCCCCGGTACGCTTCAGATATGAGTGCTGTTCCTCGTTCCGAAAAGCCGGTGGGCCGGATCCGGCGCATGCTCGACCGGCTCTCCTCTTCGCAGGAGGACCTGGAGTCCGAGGAGCTGCGGGAGGACACCGCGACCGCCGGATGCACCCGGATCGGTGACTGTCACGACCGACAGATCGTCACGGTTACTGGTACCTTGCGCACGGTCACCCTGCGGCCGCGTGCGGGCGTCCCGGCCCTGGAGGCCGAGCTGTTCGACGGCTCCGCCGCCCTGGACGTGGTGTGGCTCGGCAGGCGCTCCATCGTGGGCATAGAACCGGGGCGCAGGCTGATCGCATCGGGTCGCGTCTCGCTCAGCCGGGGCCGCCGGGTGCTGTTCAATCCGAAGTACGAACTGAGACCCCTCGGACGGGAGTAGCCGGTGACGTCGCTCGACAAGCCGACCGAAGACACGTCTGCCGACGACGCCCGGGCGGTGACCGAGGCCGCCCTGTTCGAAGCGTTCGGCGGAGTGCGGGGCATGGTCGAGACGGTGCTGCCCGGCCTCCTCTTCGTCACCATCTTCACGATCAACAAGGACCTGCACTGGTCGGCCATCGCCGCCCTCGCCGTGTCCCTGCTGCTCGTGGTGGTCCGTCTGGTCATGCGGGACACCGTCAAGCACGCGTTCAGCGGTGTCTTCGGCGTGGCCTTCGGTGTCGTCTTCGCGATGATGACGGGCAACGCCAAGGACTTCTACCTCCCCGGCATGCTCTACACGCTGGGCCTGGCGCTGGCGTACATCGTCACGACCCTGTGCGGGGTGCCGCTGCTCGGGCTGATCCTCGGACCGGTGTTCAAGGAGAACCTCTCCTGGCGGACGCGTAATCCGGGGCGCAAGAAGGCGTATGCGAAGGCCAGTTGGGCCTGGGGGCTGATTCTGCTCGCCAAGTGCGCGATTCTCTTCCCGCTGTACTGGTGGGCGAACACGGCGCAGTTGGGCTGGGTGCTGGTCGCGCTGAAGATCCCGCCGTTCCTGCTGGCCGTCTGGCTCACCTGGGTGTTCCTGGCGAAGGCGCCCGCGCCGATCGACGTGTTCGCGGAGATGGAGGCGGAGGAGCAGGCCGAGAAGGAGCGGGCCGCTGCGGATTCCGCTGCCGCGGGGGCTGAGGCGAGTGGCGGGCGGCACCGGCGGGAGGCGTAGTCCCTGGGGGCTGCGCCCCCAGACCCCCGCTTTCGGCCTGGCGGCCTCGTCCTCAAACGCCGGACGGGCTGAAAGACTCGAACGCCAGACGGGCTGAAGACTCGATCGCCGGACGGGCTGAAAACAACAAAACAAAGGGCGCCCCTGGGTTCAGGGGCGCCCTTCGTCGTACCGGACGAGCGATCAGCTCGCCGTGTCCTCGCGCCGCACCGAGAGCAGGTCCTCCAGCTGTTCCTCTCGGGCCTGGGCGGCGACGAACAGGAGTTCGTCGCCCGGTTCCAGGGAGTCTTCGCGGGACGGGGTGAGGACCCGGGTGCCGCGGATGATGGTGACCAGGGACGTGTCCTCGGGCCATTCGACGTCGCCGACCTGGGTGCCGGCCAGGGCCGACTCCTCCGGCAGCGTCAGCTCCACCAGGTTCGCGTCGCCGTGGCTGAAGCGGAGCAGGCGCACCAGGTCGCCGACCGAGACCGCTTCCTCGACCAGGGCCGACATCAGACGGGGGGTCGAGACCGCCACGTCGACGCCCCAGGACTCGTTGAAGAGCCACTCGTTCTTGGGGTTGTTGACGCGGGCCACGACGCGCGGGACGCCGTACTCCGTCTTCGCGAGGAGCGAGACGACCAGGTTCACCTTGTCGTCGCCCGTGGCGGCGATCACCACGTTGCAGCGCTGCAGCGCCGCCTCGTCCAGCGAGGTGATCTCGCAGGCGTCGGCCAGCAGCCACTCCGCCTGCGGGACGCGCTCGACCGAGATGGCCGTCGGCGCCTTGTCGACGAGCAGGACCTCGTGGCCGTTCTCCAGCAGCTCGCCCGCGATCGAGCGGCCGACCGCGCCGGCACCGGCAATGGCGACCCTCATCAGTGACCGCCCTCCTCTTCGGGACCCTTGGCGAAGGACGCCTCGACCTTGTCGACCTCGTCGGTGCGCATCATCACGTGCACCAGGTCGCCTTCCTGCAGCACCGTCTGCGAGCTGGGCAGGATCGCCTCGCCGAGCCGGGTGAGGAACGCCACGCGGACGCCCGTCTCCTCCTGCAACTTGCTGATCTTGTGGCCGACCCAGGCGGGGGAGGCGTGGACCTCGGCGAGCTGGACACCGCCGGTGGGATCGCGCCAGAGCGGCTCGGCGCCCGAGGGGAGCAGCCGGCGCAGCATCTGGTCGGCCGTCCAGCGGACCGTCGCGACGGTGGGGATGCCGAGGCGCTGGTAGACCTCGGCACGACGCGGGTCGTAGATACGGGCTGCGACGTTCTCCACGCCGAACATCTCGCGGGCCACCCGCGCGGAGATGATGTTCGAGTTGTCGCCGCTGGACACGGCGGCGAAGGCGCCGGCCTCCTCGATGCCGGCCTCGCGCAGGGTGTCCTGGTCGAAGCCGATCCCGGTGACCCGGCGGCCGCCGAATCCCGGGCCGAGTCGGCGGAAGGCCGTGGGGTCCTGGTCGATCACTGCGACCGTGTGCCCCTGTTGCTCCAGGGTCTGGGCAAGCGCGGAACCCACTCTTCCGCAGCCCATGATGACGATGTGCACGACCGTCCTTCCGGTGTCAAGTGTTACTGCTCAGCCACATCAGGGTCTCAGACAGACGCCCAAGCTACACACGCGCGGTAGGACGACGGCACCCCTGTGCACGGTTGCCGCGCGGCATGGGACCTCAGCGACGGCTGATGCTGCGGACGCTGGCAAGAGTCAGGATTCCGAGGCCGACGAGCGCCGCCGCGGCGCCGATGAGCTCTGCGGTGGCATGCATGGAACCTCCAAGGGGCGGCAACTGGGGCGGTGATTGTCATATAGGCATGAGGACGCGGCGGCCTGCGGAATCCGTCGCCGGAGCCCCCTTTGTTTTCACCCGGAGGGCAGATGGGTGGGGGAGGGTGGTTGGGCGCCCGTTCGAACGCCTACGATTACCTGTTGTGTCCAAACTGACCGACGTGCCCAAACGGATCCTGATCGGGCGCGCACTGCGCAGTGACCGGCTGGGCGAAACGCTCCTGCCGAAGCGCATCGCCCTCCCCGTCTTCGCCTCCGACCCGCTGTCCTCCGTGGCCTACGCACCAGGAGAGGTGCTGCTGGTCCTGTCCATCGCGGGCGTGTCGGCGTACCACTTCAGCCCCTGGATCGCCCTCGCGGTCGTCGTGCTGATGTTCACCGTGGTCGCTTCCTACCGGCAGAACGTGCATGCCTACCCCAGCGGCGGCGGCGACTACGAGGTCGCGACCACCAACCTGGGCGCCAAGGCGGGCCTGACCGTGGCCAGCGCCCTGCTCGTCGACTACGTCCTCACCGTCGCCGTGTCGATCGCGTCCGGCATCGAGAACCTCGGCTCCGCGATCCCGTTCGTGGTCGAGCACAAGGTGCTGTGCGCCGTCTCGGTGATCGTGCTGCTGACGCTGATGAACCTGCGCGGCGTGAAGGAGTCCGGCAAGCTCTTCGCGATCCCGACGTATGTGTTCGTCGGCGGCGTGTTCATCATGATCGCCTGGGGCGCGTTCCGCGGGCTGGTGCTGGGCGACACCATGCGGGCGCCGACGGCGGGGTACACGATCAAGGCCGAGCACCAGGGGCTGGCCGGTTTCGCGCTGGTCTTCCTGATGCTGCGTGCCTTCTCCTCCGGCTGTGCCGCGCTCACCGGTGTCGAGGCGATCTCCAACGGTGTGCCGGCCTTCCGCAAGCCCAAGTCGAAGAACGCGGCGACCACGCTCGCCGCGATGGGTCTTCTCGCCGTCACCATGTTCTGCGGGATCATCGCCCTCGCGCTGACGACCAAGGTCCGTATGGCCGAGAACCCGGCCACCGACCTGCTCGAGCACGGCGTCGCGATCGGCTCCGGCTATGTGCAGAACCCGGTGATCACCCAGGTGGCGGAGGCCGTCTTCGGCAAGGGCAGCTTCCTGTTCGTGGTGCTCGCCGCGGCCACCGCCCTGGTGCTGTTCCTGGCCGCCAACACCGCGTACAACGGCTTTCCGGTGCTCGGCTCGATCCTCGCCCAGGACCGCTATCTGCCCCGCCAGCTGCACACCCGCGGCGACCGCCTGGCGTTCTCGAACGGCATCGTGCTCCTCGCGGGTGCGGCCACCCTGCTGACCGTGATCTACGGCGCCGACTCGACGCGGCTGATCCAGCTGTACATCGTCGGCGTGTTCGTGTCCTTCACGCTCAGCCAGACCGGCATGGTCCGGCACTGGAACCGCCACCTGGCCGTCGAGAAGGACGTCGCCAAGCGCCGCCACATGGTGCGCTCCCGCGCGATCAACGCCTTCGGTGCCTTCTTCACCGGCCTGGTGCTGGTCGTCGTCCTGGTCACCAAGTTCACGCACGGCGCCTGGGTCGCCCTGCTCGGCATGGTGATCTTCTACGCGACGATGACCGCGATCCGTAAGCACTACGACGGCGTGGCCGCGGAGATCGCGGCCCCCGAGGGCCCGAGCGACGACAGCGTACGGCCCTCCCGCGTCCACTCGGTGGTCCTGATCTCGAAGATCCACCGCCCGACGCTGCGCGCCCTCGCCTACGCCAAGCTGATGCGCTCCGACAGCCTGGAGGCGCTCACCGTCAACGTCGACGCGGCGGAGACGAAGGCGCTGAAGGAGGAGTGGGAGCGGCGCGGCATCGACGTACCGCTGAAGGTGCTCGACTCGCCGTACCGCGAGATCACGCGGCCGATCATCGAGTACGTCAGAAGCCTGCGCAAGGAGTCGCCGCGCGACGCGGTGTCCGTGATCATCCCCGAGTACGTGGTCGGCCACTGGTACGAGCATCTGCTGCACAACCAGAGCGCGCTCCGGCTCAAGGGCCGGCTGCTGTTCACGCCGGGCATCATGGTGACGTCCGTGCCCTACCAGCTGCAGTCCTCGGAGGCGGCGAAGAGCAGGGCCCGCAAGCGGCAGGAGTGGAACGCGCCGGGTTCGGTGCGGCGCGGTCCGGCCGAGGAGGGCCGGCCGAAGCAGCCCTCGGGCTCCCAGAGCTGACACACGTCGGTCAACGGCCGGACGCCGCCCACGTAGACTGGTGGGCTGTTGTCCGGCTGTTTCCTTTCGCCAATTCCCTTTCGATGTTGTGGAGTCACCCCGCCATGCAGGCAGAACCGAAGAAGTCGCTGGTCGGGGAGGAGTACGAGGTCGAGATCGGCCCCGTCGCCCACGGCGGGCACTGCATCGCCCGTACCGCCGAGGGACAGGTGCTGTTCGTCCGGCACACCCTGCCCGGTGAGCGGGTCGTGGCGCGGGTCACCGAGGGCGAGGAGGGGGCCCGTTTCCTGCGCGCGGACGCGGTCCAGATCCTTACGGCCTCCAAGGACCGCATCGAGGCGCCCTGCCCCTACGCCGGTCCCGGCCGCTGCGGCGGCTGCGACTGGCAGCACGCCAAGCCTGGGGCGCAGCGGCGGCTGAAGGGCGAGGTGCTCGCCGAACAGCTGCAGCGGCTCGCGGGCCTGACGCCCGAGGAGGCCGGCTGGGACGGCACGGTGATGCCGGCCGAGGGCGACAAGCTGCCCGCGGGTGAGGTGCCCGCCTGGCGGACGCGTGTGCAGTACGCGGTGGACGCCGACGGCCGGGCCGGTCTGCGCCGGCACCGCTCGCACGAGGTCGAGGCGATCGACCACTGCATGATCGCGGCCGAGGGTGTCAGCGAGCTGGGCATCGAGAAGCGCGACTGGGCGGGCATGGCGTCGATCGACGCCATCGCCGCGACGGGCTCGCAGGACCGCCAGGTGATCCTCACGCCGAAGCCCGGCGCCCGCCTGCCGATCGTCGAGTTGGACAAGCCGGTGTCCGTGATGCGGGTGGAGGAGAAGGACGGCGGGGTGCACCGCGTCCACGGCCGCCCCTTCGTGCGCGAGCGCGCCGACGGGCGGACGTACCGGGTCGGCAGCGGCGGCTTCTGGCAGGTCCACCCGAAGGCCGCCGACACCCTGGTGACCGCGGTCATGCAGGGCCTGCTGCCACGCAAGGGCGAGATGGCGCTCGACCTGTACTGCGGTGTGGGCCTGTTCGCGGGCGCCCTGGCCGACCGGCTCGGCGACAAGGGCGCGGTGCTCGGCATCGAGTCGGGCAAGCGGGCCGTCGAGGACGCCCGGCACAACCTCGCCGACTTCGAGCGGGTGCGGATCGAACAGGGCAAGGTCGAAGCGGTACTGCCCCGCACCGGAATCACCGAGGTCGACCTCATCGTCCTCGACCCCCCGCGCTCGGGCGCCGGCCGCCGGACGGTGGCCCACCTGTCGTCACTGGGCGCCCGCCGGATCGCGTATGTGGCGTGCGACCCGGCGGCGCTGGCGCGGGATCTGGGGTACTTCCGGGACGGGGGGTATCGGGTGCGGACGTTGCGGGCGTTCGATCTGTTTCCGATGACGAATCACTTGGAGTGCGTTGCCATCCTTGAGCCGGTGGCTAAGGGCTCCTGACCTGCGGTTTTGCGCGTGCGCTTTATGTGCGGTGCGGGCGTTACGGGCGATATCTTGACGCTGAAATGACGCTCGTGACGCTCATTTGGCGCTCGTTGTGATGGAGTGTCAGGTGACCGGAAGCGCAGGTGATGAGTGCTGCCTCAGTCGCCTGTACGTTGACCGGCCGGAGGCTTCATCATCCAGCGCGGGCTGCCACGGGGGAGCGGAGCGGGCAGCTGACCCGCTCCTGAGTGCGGCGTTCCCGGCTGGGAGTTGCCCCGTCGGGGATTGTGGGATGTGAATCCCCAACCTCTTTGTCCTGGACGAAGGGCACGCAGGTGCCGGAGCTGCCGTGGTCCGGCCACTCACTACGACAAGACCGCAACTGTCTTCCGCGCCGGGCTCCACATCGCCGACATCTTCATTCGGTCGGGCCGCTGGTCCCACAACAGAGCCTAGTAGCTGTCGTAGCTGGGCTTGCCGTTCGGCCGGTAGACGCCGACGACGGTGCCGCCCTTCGTCGTCGAGACGCTGACCGGCTCCAGCGCGGTGGGGATCGCTCCGTCGGCGAACAGCCGCTTGCCGGTGCCGATGATGACCGGGTGGATGGTCAGCCGGTACTCGTCGACGAGGCCGTGCTGCATGAGGGTCTGGGCGAGGTCGCCACTGCCCACGACGTTGATGTTGCCGCCGTCGGAAGCTTTCAGCTTGCGCACGGCGTCGACGATGTCGCCCTCCAGCAGTGTGGAGTTCTGCCACTCGACGGAGGCCAGGGTCCGAGACGCCACGTACTTGTGCATGCTGTTCATCCGATGGGTGAACGGGTTGTCGGGGTCGGCGGTCGGCCAGTACGACGCGAAGATCTCGTACGTCTTGCGGCCGAGCAGCATCGCGTCGGAGGACTCGTACCACCCGGCGATGGCCGCGCCGACCTCGTCGTCGGTCGCCGGCTTCTGCCAGCCGCCGTGCTCGAAGCCGCTCTCAGCATCCTCGTCCGGACCGCCCGGCGCCTGCATCACGCCGTCCAGCGTCAGGAACGTGCAAACGATGATCTTGCGCATGGTGCGCTCCCTTCGTCGACGGGTAGACCGCACAGCCAACGGAAATTCATCGGCGGAACCTCTGCGGCGTACCACCAGGGCCGTCGCATGGAGGCGCAGTCAGCTCCGGGGACGTACAGCAGCCATTACGACCAGGCGCCGACGGCCTGGAGCAGGAGGTGGAGGTCGTGTGCGGCCTCGGCGGTGGTGAATGTCGCGGCGGTCAGGACGGCCGCGGTTGCCGCGGTGAGGGCCGGGTGGCGTCCCAGTGGCGGGGCGAGGAGCGCGGCGACCCGGCGGGGTATGGGGCCGGCGCCCGCGAGGCGGCCGCGGCGGCCCAGGATGCCGAGGGCGGCGCCGGTGGCGCGGGTGAGGGCCGGGGCGCGGTGGACGGCGAGGGCGGCCTTGCCGACGGTGCGGGCGACTCGGGTGCGGTCGCCGGTGGCGGTGGCCGCGTTCTCGTCGGCCCAGCGTTCGATGGTGTACGTGACGGCGGTGGCGAGCGGGCGCAGGACCGGGTTGGCGGCGGCGCCGAGCTGGGCCAGGGCGACGAAGGCGTAGTGGTGGGCCGTCAGATGGGCGCGCTCGTGGGCGAGCAGGATGTCGTGCTCGGTCTCGTGCAGCGTGTGCAGCATGCCGGTGGACACGACGATCCGGCCGGGCAGTCCGGGGAGTGCGTAGGCGTCGGGGGCCTCATCCTCCATGACGACCAGGCCGTCGTGCGCGGGCATGCACGCCGCGTCCATCGCCGCGGCGGCCAGCGTGCGGGCGCGACGCCAGAGCATGCGGACAGCCGCGAGCACCGCACCGCCCAGCAGTAGTCCTGCGACGAGAGCGATGGAGAGCTCGGTCGGGCTGTCGCGCTGCGCGTTGTGGGACGACCAGTGACCGAGGTCGGCGAGCTGCGGGACGCGGATCAGGCCGGTGACGGCGAGCAGGCCCAGGGAGATCATGCTCGCGGCCCCCAGCACCAGGGACGAGGCGGTGAGCAGCCAGGTGGCCAGGCGGGGCTCGCACCGCTCGGACAGCGGCCGCGCTCCGAGCGGGGCGAGGAGGGAGAGCAGCAGCGGCACGTAGACGGCGATGCGCATCCGGCGGGCCCCCTGTCAGTCGGCGTCGGCTTCGGGGCCGAGCAGTTGGCGCAGCAGGTCGGCGTCGCGGTCGGAGAGTTCGTCGGCGAAGCGGGCGAGCACGGCGTCGCGGTCGGGGCGTTCCTCCAGGACGGTGCGCATGCGCCGGGCGGCGAAGCCGGCGTCGTCGGTGACCGGGGCGTAGGCGTACGCCCTGCCGCGGGCACTGCGGGCGAGCAGTCCCTTGGTGTGCATGCGGGTGAGGATCGTGACGACGCTGCTGTATGTCAGCTCGCCGCCCAGGCGCTCGGTCACCTCCCCCGGCGTGAGCGGTCCGTCGGCTTGCTGGAGGAGGGCGAGGATCTCGTTCTCCCGGACGCCGTTGGCCCTCTTCGGGCCGCGTGCATGCGTGTTGTCGCTCACAGCGTCGTCGTTCCTTTCGCTCCTCGCCGGCCGTGTATCTTCTACACGCGTGTGGAACATCTATACGGGTGTAAAAGTTCCGCCCTCCGAGTGTGCCATGCCGCCCGCCCCGCCCTCCAGAAGATCCCACCCGTCAGAAGATTGGGACCCCGTATGAGTGCCATCAGCATCGGCCAGGCCGCCATCCTGGGAGTCGTGGAGGGGGTGACCGAGTTCCTGCCGGTCTCCTCCACCGGCCACCTGAAGATCACCGAGGGGCTCATGAACATCCCGGTCGACGACACCTCCGTGGTCGGCTTCACCGCCGTGATCCAGGTCGGCGCGATCGCCGCCGTGCTCCTGTACTTCTTCAAGGACATCGTGCGGATCGTCTCCGCCTGGGGCCGGGGCCTGCGCAACAAGGAGGAGCGCCACCACCACGACTACAAGTTCGCCTGGTGGGTCATCTACGCGACCCTCCCCATCGTCGTGGTGGGCCTGGCCGCCAAGAAGCTCGTCGAGGGGCCGCTGGGCTCGCTGTGGGTGGTGGCCGGCTCCCTGATCGTCGGGTCCGGTGTGATGTGGGCGGCGGACCAGATGGGCCGGCACAAGCGCGGTGAGGACGACACCACGTTCAAGGACGCGATGTTGGTGGGCTGCTCGCAGATCCTCGCGCTGCTCTTCCCGGGCTTCTCCCGCTCCGGTGCCACCATGTCCACGGCCCTCATCCTGGACCTGGACCGTGTCGCCGCCACCCGTCTGTCGTTCTTCCTCGGTATTCCGGCACTGACGGGCGCCGGCCTGTACGAGCTGAAGGACGCCGTGGGCGCAGGGGTCGGTGTCGCGCCGCTGGCCGTCGGCACCGCCGTCTCCTTCGTGGTCGCCTATGCCTCCATCGCCTGGCTGCTGAAGTTCGTGGCGAAGCACTCCTTCAACGCGTTCGTGGTCTACCGGATCGTCGTCGGGGCGGCGCTGCTGGGCTTGCTGGCCACCGGAGTGCTGGGTGCGTGACGGCGGGGGTGCCATTCACTCGCCCGTACGAGGCAGGGTGTAACGCCTGCCACATTCCCGACCGGGCAACAGCACCACTGGAGGCTGAGAGCCCCTGCTTCGGTTCGGTCGATCACGTACACACTCCACGGTGGGGGCCCGAAGCACGCGGGCCCTCCGCCAGCGGGAGGTTCGCCACCCGGAGCCATCAATCATCGGCGGCCGTGAGCAGTCCAGCGTGTGTTCCGGTTCCACCCGCATTCGTCATTCGCCGCTGAGTTCCTCCAGTACTTCGGCGGCAGTGCTGTTTCCCCGGTCCGCCAGGCGTCGCAGCTCGCCGAGGTCTTCCTGTTCGACGGCGAGTTCGATGAGCTGGTCGGTTGCGGTGGCGTTTCCGGTCTCCGCCAGGCGTCGCAGCTCGTTCATGTCGCCCAGTTCGGCGGCCAGTTCGATCAACTCGTCGACGGCATCCGCGTCACCCTGATCGGCGCGCCCGCGCAGAGCGGTCAGATCGGACTCGTAGCACTGGTCGTGTTCGGTCGTCATGGAACCTCTCCGTGGCCTTCGGGTCCAGGGCGGTGCACCGGGCCGGTGTGGTGTCCTTCAGCGTTGTGCGTCGGGTTGTGGCAGCTTTCCGGAGGCGCGCAGTCTCTCGCGGTGCGCGTGCCATTCGTCCCGCCGTGCGGGCAGGCGCTCGGCGAGGAAGTCCACCAGAGCGACCATATCTTCGAGTGGGGCTCGGCGCGTCGGTGCCGCGTCGGCGAGCAGGTCCAGTCCCTCCCGGAACAGTGTCGCGTGGTCCAGGTGGAGGGTGGCGTCGAAGTTCTGCGGCTGTCGGCCGGTCGGATTCGGGCTGGCTGCCTCAGGGACAGGTGAGGCTGCTCTCTGGGTCAGGAAAGCCCCGAGGCCCGAAGCACTGCCTGGACTGTCTCGTCGTCGATGTGCTGCCCCAGTCGCGCCATGACATCCGCTCCTAGGAGGAGGGTTCCGCCTTCCAGGGAGCGGCGGACGCCTGTGTCGAGTTCGTGCCAGAGCAGAGGGTTCGCCGCGAGGACCCGCGGGTCGAGTTCCAGGCGGTGACCGTGGACGTCCCGCAGGACCAGGTGGGAGGAGACGCCGTCGTACTGCCGTACGGTCGTCAGGGCGTCCGTGTGGATCACTCGTCGGCGCCAAGGGGCGCGTACCGCCAGCCAGCCGGGGCCCGCACTCACCCGCCCCGGAAGCAGGATGGCGCATACGGCGGCCGACAGTGTGCCCCAGAGCAGGGCGCGGAGAGGCGTCAGGCTTCCCGCGTCCCAGTCGACCAGGACGCTCATGGCGCAGAACACGAGCGCGCAGCCGACCGCGAGCCGGGCGCTGCCACGCCAGTGGCGGTCGCCGGACGAGCCCGCCGGTCCGCTCTGTCGCATGGCGTCGACGCTAGGCGCCGGGGCCGGGTCCGGCGAGCATTGCTAACGGGGCCTTAGCGCGTAGGGGCGAATCTTGACGGGATCCTGACGCGGTCGCCCACGCGGTAGTCAGCCGGTGTGGACGCGTGGCCGGCGGGCACGGTCCGGTTCCGCCTCGCGCAGGACCTCTCGGGTGACGGGGGCGACCTCGCCCTGGCCGAAGAGGAAGAAGCGCAGGAAGTTGGCGAAGGGGCCGCCCTCGGTCCACTCGAAGTAGATGTGCGGGATGCAGCCGGTGGTGTCCCGGGCGTGGAGGGCGAGCGCGGCCAGGGCGTTGGGGATTGAGGAGGACTCCAAGGTCAGGACGCGGTAGCGGTCGTGCAGGACCTCGCCGCGGACCGTCAGACCAGCCTCGAACTCGGACGGGTCGGTGACCGTGACCTCGACGAAGACGAAGTCGTCCTGCTCGGGCATGTCGTTGTCGGCCCGGATCTGCTCGATCTTGTCGCGGTACTCGGCCTTGTCGCGTCGTCCGGGCTCGTTGGCGATGAATCGGATCTTCCGGCTGGCGATGTCCCGGATGAATCGTTCCGCCATGTCGTCCAGCTCAACGTGCGTCACACGCAGCTCGAAGGCGCGGGCCAGCCGGGACAGCAGGGAGACCAGGATGATACCGACGATGAAGCAGGCGCCGATCTTGACGCCGTCGGGGCGTTCGAAGACGTTGGCGACGGTCACGTAGAGCAGGACCGCCGAGACGGCTGCGAAGCCGATGGTCCAGTTGCGCTGGCCCGCGCGGCGGGCAGCGATGGTCACCGCGATCGCCGCGGACGACATGAGGACCAGCACGCCGGTCGCGTAGGCGCCGCCCTGCGCGTCGACGTTGGCGTCGAAGATCCAGGTGACCAGGAACGCGATCAGGGTGAAGACGATCACCATCGGGCGCACGGCGCGGGCCCAGTGCGGTGCCATGCCGTAGCGGGGGAGGTAGCGCGGCATCAGGTTGAGCAGGCCGGCCATGGCCGAGGCGCCGGCGAACCAGAGGATGGCGATCGTGGAGACGTCGTACACCGTGCCGAACGCGCCGCCCAGGTACTGGTGCGCCAGGTAGGCGAGTGCGCGTCCGTTGGCCTGTCCACCTGTCTTGAACTCGTTCTCCGGGATGAGCACCGTGGTGATGAAGCTGGTGGCGATCAGGAAGACGCTCATGATCAGGGCGGCTGCCGTGAGGAGCTTCTTCGTGTCGCGGATGCGGCCCTTGGGGTTGTCCTCCGTGTCGCCCGGGTCGCCTTGGACGTGCGGCATGACCGCGACGCCGGTCTCGAAGCCGGACAGGCCCAGGGCCAGCTTCGGGAAGACCAGCAGGGAGACGCCGATCATGGCGAAGACGTTGCCGTGCTGGGTGGTCAGGGCGCTGGTCCAGTCGGTGACGACGTGCCCGGCGGTGACGACGTGCCAGAAGCCGACGGCCACGACGACGGCGTTCAGACCGAGGTAGGCCACCACCAGCGCGACCGCGACGCCGATGGCCTCCAGGAACCCCTTGAGGAAGACCGCGCCGAGCAGGGCGACCAGGATGAGCGTGATCAGCATCTGCTGACCGTGCAGGGCGCTGGTCAGGTGCGGGTTCTCGATGAGGTGGGTGGAGGCGTCGGCGGCCGAGAGGGTGATGGTGATCAGGAAGTCGGTGGCGGCGAAGCCGAGCAGGGTCAGGACGAACAGCTTGCCCTGCCAGAACGACAGCAGCCGCTCCAGCATCGCGATCGAGCCTTCTCCGTGCGGGCTCTCCTCGGCCACGCGGCGGTAGACAGGAAGCGCGCCGGCCAGGGTGACGACGACGAGCACCAGGGTGGCGATCGGGGAGAGCAGGCCGGCCGCGAGGGCTGCGATGCCGGGCTGGTAGCCGAGGGTGGAGAAGTAGTCGACGCCGGTCAGGCACATCACCCGGTACCAGCGCTGGCCCTTGTGCGGGGGCTCGGGCACGGCATGCGGCCCGGTGTGGCCGCCCTGCTTGCCCATGTCGGACAGGCCCTGCAGCATCCATGTCCGCAAGCGGCTTTGCGGCGGGTGTTCGGTGGCGACCATCGACGTGCTCTCCTGATGTGCTGCTCAGCGTGGGGTTCCGGCCATCACACGGACGGCGGCACCAGCGTAAGCAGAGAGTGACGTGTGGGCCCACGGGGGCGTGGTCCGGATGCGTCAAGATGGCGTTAAGAGCGACCGGGCGGCGCCCCGACAAGAGGGGGCCGCCAGGCCGCCGGAGTGCGTGCGGGCTCAGCGGCGCGTGGCGATGGCCTGCCGGGCCGCGCGTATGCAGGTGTCGAGGATGCCGATCGTCGTGTCGAGGTCGTCGTTCGTGTGGTCCGCCATGGCCTGCAGGCGGAAGCGGGCCGCGTCGGAGGCGACGGTCGGCTGCTCGACGAGGTGGGTGATGAGGCCGGAGCGGGCGATCCTTCGTCGTTCGGCGTGGCACGCGTCAGGGCATGCCGACGGACTGGTCGGTGGACGGGAAGAAGCGCGCGGGCCCGTGCGGTGCCGGAAGCCGGCACCGCACGGGGTGCGCGGACGTCGACGCGGGAAGACGACGGGACGCCACACGCTGGTGCTTGTCTTCGGGACATGCACCTGGCCGCCGCGACCAGCGTTCGGATTGGGGACTCCGGAGCCGGTGAGGCCGTTGACGCCCCGGCCTCGGCGGACGACAAGAACCTATCCACGACAGACGCCCGAACAACCGTGTTCAACACGGAATTTGCGGCCTTCATACGGGTCCGGCACCAGCGGCGTCAAAGGCGCGTCAAACAAACCTGGCGCGCCGTCAGAGGGGCGTCAACGCCGCCCGCCCGTGGCCTGAACCGGTCGCAGACTGATCGCAACGGGGGGACGGGCGACCGTCCGTGGCATGACGCGGGAGGGACCGTGACCCTTACGGCCGGTACATCGCACAGACCTCAGCCGGAGGCCGGTTCGCAGCCGACGCTCACCCCGCCGGGCGGCAGCCCGGGACCGCGGCCACTCGGGGCGCCGCGTTCGGGCAGCCCAGGGCTGCAGACCGTGGCCGCGTGGGCCGCTCTGCGCCGCCGCTACTGGGCCACCGTGCCCGCGCGGCTGCGCCTCCTGCGCGCGGCCACGGTCCTGCTCGCCACCGCGCTGGGCCTGCTGCTGATCCTGGCAGGACTGTCGGCCCTGGGCACCTGGAGCAGCGTCGCCGACCGCGACGCGCCCCGCACCACCAGCGCGGCCGACCTCAACCTCGCCCTGAACGACATGGACGCCCAGGCCGCCAACATCCTGCTGTCCAGCGGCGACGGCGGCAAGGGGCGATCGTCAACCCCGTACGACAAGGCGCTCGGCTTCTACGGGAACGCCCGGCGCGAGATCGGACATGAACTGCGCACCCTCGCGGTCGCGGCGCAGGGCAACCGCGGCGACGAGAAGACCGTGGAGTCGCTCACCGACGACTTCGCCGAATACCAGGAACTCATCGGCCGGGCCCTGGAGAACGACGGGCACCGCGGCGGCAAGGCGGCCGCACTCGTCGACTACCGCCGGGCCACCGACCTTCTTCAGCAGCAACTCCTGCCAGCGGCACGCTCGTTGGTCTCCTCCAACGACAGCTCGTTCGACGAGGAGTACAGCACGGCGCGCTCCACTCTCTCCGGCCAGCTCCTCGCCGTCGTCGCGCTCGCCGTGCTGCTGCTGGCCGTGCTCGGCTTCCTGCAGTGGTACCTGGCCCGCAGCTTCCGGCGCATCCTCAACCCCGGCGTGCTGGCCGCCACGGTCTTCACCCTGCTTGCGGCGATCCTCGGTTCCCAGATGCTGTCGGCCACCTCCGCCCATCTGCGCGGCGCTCGCCGCGACGCCTTCGACTCCGTCGTCGCCCTCTCCCGAGCTCGCGCCATCGCCTACGACGCCAACGCCGACGAGAGCCGCTACCTCCTCGATCCGCAACGACGCGATCAGTACGCCACGTCTTTCCTCGCCAAGTCGCAGGCGCTGTACGGCCTCAAGGACGCGACCTTGCCGACGTACGACTCCCAACTCGCCACCACCTGGCAGGCGTACGAGTCCGACCACCGCGACCTGCGCTTCACCGGCGAGTTCCGCCGCGAGCTGGACAACATCACCTTCCCCGGCGAGCGGGCTGCGGCCGAGGAGACGGTCCAGACGTACGCCGTCTACCAGCGCGACGACCGGAGGATCCGCGCCCTGCTGGCCGACGGCAAGGAAAGCGAGGCGGTCGCCTTCTGCATCAACTGGCAGCCGGGGATGTCCAACGCGCACTTCGGGTCGTGGATGGCGGCGCTGGGCAAGGTGACCGACATCAACCGCGCCCATTTCACGGGCTCGGTCGACGCGGGCCGTTCGACCATCAACGGCCTGTTGCCCTGGATGGTCGGGTTGCTGCTCGCCGCCGCCACTCTCACGGCCCTCGGATTGCGGCCCAGGCTGGCCGAGTTCCGCTAGGAGTCCGCCAGCCGGGCCTCCTCCAGATCCAGGGAGCGCTGCAGTCGGCGGCGGGTGGCGTCGCTGATGGTGTGGGAGTCGTACAGGCGCTGGAGTTCGACCGTCTCGACGGCGATCAGGTCGCGGCGCAGCTGGCGGTAGACCAAGTCGGCCGACTCGGTCGCGACCGCGGTGCCGTTCTGTTCCGTGAGGCGGTCGCGGGCATCGTCGAGGCGGGCGGTGAGGCCGCGGCGCAGCCGGTCGAGGACGATGTCCGACACGACCTCCAGCTCCGCGAGTTCCTCCAGCCGGGCCAGGCCGGCGTGGGCGAGGCGGGAGCGGGCCTCGGCCTCCTCGCGCGCGGTGTGGGCGGGTTCCAGGGCGATGCCCGAGCGGCGCACGACGGGCGCGAGGGTGAAGCCCTGCACGACGAGGGTGACCACCACCACCGAGGTGGTCAGGACGAGGACGAGCGGGCGGTCTGCGAGCGCGGTGCCGTCCTTTGCGATCTCCGGGATGGACAGGGCGGCCGCCAGCGGCATCACGCCCCGGGTGCCCGCCCACGTCAGCACCACCGGCACCCGCCAGTTCATGCGGTTGATGCCGCCCTTGCGCTGCACCACCGCCGACAGCGGCGCCAGCCACAGCATGCGGACGGCGATGAGCGTGCCGGCGACGGCGAGCGCGTAGAGCGGCCAGGACCGGTCGCCGTCGGCCAGCGCCCGCACCTGTGCGGGCAGCGCCAACCCGATGAGGGAGAACACCACGCTCTCCAGCAGGAACACGACCGTGCCGTACACGGCGTGCAGCTGGAGGCGGATGCGGGCGTTGGTGAGGCGGTCGCCCCGGCCGCCGAGGACCACACCGGCGACCACGCACGAGGTCACGCCGGAGGTGTGCGCGGCCTCCGCGAGCAGGTAGGCGGCATACGGGGTGACCAGGGCGATCACCGTCTCCAGAACCGGGTCCTCGGTGCGTCGCCGGATCAGGGTGATCACACCGGCCACTGCGGCACCGATGAGTGTGCCGCCGCCCGCCAGCAGTAGGAACTCACCGCCTGCCGCACCCCAGTTGGCGGCTGCGGAGGCCACGGCGATTCCGGCCGCCACCCGGACCAGCACCAGTGAGGTCGCGTCGTTGAAGAGGCTCTCCGCCTGGACGAGGACCTGGACCTTGGGCGGCAGGGCGAGCCGTCTGCCCAGGGCGGTGACCGCGACCGGGTCGGTGCTGGCCAGGATCGCGCCCAGCACGAACGCCATCTGCCAGGACAAGGGTGTCACCAGCGCAGCCACCACACCCACGGCCGCCGCGGAGGCGAGGACCAGGCCGATGGCGAGTATGCCGACCGGCTTCCACACCGCGTGCAGCTCGCGCCAGGGCATCTCCTCGGCGGAGGCGTACAGCAGCGGCGGCAGCACCACCAGGCCGATGATCTCGGGGCTGATCTCGATCTGCGGGGTGCCCGGCAGCAGCGCCACGCCGAGGCCGGCGAGCACGAGGAGGGAAGGGGCGGGAATGCGCCACCTTCGTGCGAAGGTCGCCACCACCGTGGCGAGGACCACGAGGGCGAGAACCGTCCCTACTGCGCGCATGCCGTCCCCCTGGGGCCCTCCACGGAAACCGCCCCGGCTCCCGGCCGACCAGACTTCCCGGCACACCGCCTTCACCCTATCGGGCCAGGTCACGTCAAGGCAGTGTCAAGGTCCCGGGTTCCGGCGCCAAGGAAGCGCTAACACGCACCCCCGTCGGGCTGCGAAAGGGCTTCCTTAGGAGGAGCCCCCGTCGTGGGCGGGGGAGTTGATCCAGTGAGCGGAGCGCGTCGACGGCGATGAGTGACGTACGGCCCGGACGACTGAAGGTCTACCTCGGGGCGGCCCCCGGAGTGGGCAAGACCTACCGCATGCTCGACGAGGGCCGGCGCCGTGCCGCCCGCGGGGCGGACGTGGTGGTGGGGTTCGCGGAGTGCCACGGGCGCCCGCGCACGGAGGCGATGCTCGACGGCCTGGAGGTCGTCCCGCGTGCCCGCTGCTCCTACCGCGGCGGACACTTCCAGGAGATGGACCTGGCCGCTGTCCTCGCGCGGCGCCCGCAGGTCGCGATCGTCGACGAGTTCGCCCGCAGCAACGTCCCCGGCGAGGGCCGCAATCCCAAGCGCTGGCAGGACATCGAGGCCCTGCTCGACGCCGGTGTCGACGTCATCACCGCGGTCAACGTCCAGCACCTGGCCTCTCTCAACGACGTGGTCGAGAAGATCACCGGGGTGCCGCAGCACGAGACGGTGCCCGACGAGGTCGTACGGCGCGCCGACCAGGTCGAGCTGGTGGACATCCCGCCGGAGGGGCTGCGCCGTCGGATGGCGCACGGCAACATCTATGCCCCGGAGAAGATCGACGCCGCTCTCGCGAACTATTTCAGGCCCGGCAACCTGACCGCACTGCGGCAGCTGGCGCTGCTGTGGGTGGCCGACCGGGTGGACGAGGCGCTGACCAGCTATCGGGCCGAGCACGCCATCGGGAGCGTGTGGGAGACCCGGGAGCGGGTCGTGGTGGCCCTGACCGGCGGCCCGGAGGGGGACACGCTGATCCGGCGGGCCGCCCGGATCGCCGCCCGGTCGGCCGGCGGCGACCTGCTCGCCGTGCACGTGACCCGCAGCGACGGCCTCGCGGCCGGTGTCTCGCATGCCTCGCTGGCCCGGCAGCGCAGGCTCGTCGAAGACCTGGGCGGCAGCTACCACTCGGTGGTCGGCGACGACATCGCGCACACGCTGGTGGACTTCGCCCGCGCCGAGAACGCCACTCAGCTCGTCCTCGGCACCAGCCGTCGCGGCCGCCTCGAACGGTTCCTGACCGGCCCGGGCACCGGGGAGACCGTGACCGAGCTGTCCGGCGACATCGACGTCCACCGGGTCACGCACGAGCGGGCCGGGCGCGGGGCCCTCCTGCCGTCGCGGCGGCGCACCCTGTCACCGGCCCGGCTGATCGCGGGCCCGGTGGCCGGGCTGGTACTGCCGGTGCTGCTCACCGCAGCCCTGGCACAGGTGCGCGGGGCCCTGAACCTGACCAGTGAGGCCCTGCTGTTCCTGCTCACCGTGGTGGGCGTGGCCTGCATCGGCGGGGTCGCCTCGGCGGTGATCGCGTCGCTGACGGCGTCGGTGCTGCTCAACTACTGGTTCGTTCCGCCCATCGGCTCCTTCACCCTGGACGACCCCAACGCCCTGCTGGCGCTGACCGTGTTCGCGGTCGTGGCGGCGACCGTGGCCGCCGTCGTCGACCGCTCCCTGCGGCTGTCCCGGCGCTCGGCGCGGGCCGCCGCCGAGGCCGAGACCATGTCGTCCCTGGCGGGCAGCATCGTGCGCGGTGGTGCGACCATCCCGGCGCTGCTGGAGCGCACCCGGGAGACCTTCGGCATGGAGTCGGCCGAGCTGGTGGACGAACCGCCCGACACCGACGGCGCCACGGCCGTACCGGCCGGTCCCGGCGCGTATCTCGTCCTGCGCGGCCGCACCCTTTCGTCCTCCGAGCGCCGGGTGCTGGCCGCGTTCGCCGCGCACGTCGGCTCGGCCGTGGAGCGGGCCCGGCTCGCCGAGGCAGCCGCCGAGGTGGAGCCGGTCAAGGCCGCCGACCGGCTGCGTACGGCCCTGCTGCGGGCGGTCGGCCACGACCTGCGTACCCCGCTCGCTGCCGGCTGGGCCGCGGTCACCTCGCTGCGCAGCCATGACGTCGAGTTCTCCCCGGAGGACCGCGACGAACTCCTCGCCACCGCCGACGAGTCCATGGCCAAGCTCAATCGGCTGGTCGAGAACCTCCTCGACCTCAGCCGACTGGAAGCCGGAGCGCTCACCCTCAATCTCCGGGCCACCACGCTGGAGGAGGTCCTCCCGATGGCACTCGCGGACACGCCCGGCGTCGAGATGACGGACGCGGAGGAGATCCCGGCCGTACGGGCCGACCCGCCGCTGCTGGAGCGGGTGATCGCCAACCTGGTCACCAACGCCGCACGCCACACCCCTCCGGGAGAGAAGGTGCTGGTGACCGCCAGCACCCTGGCCGGCCGGGTGGAGCTGCGCGTCGTCGACCGGGGGCCGGGCCTTCCTGCCGACGGCCGGGACCGGCTCTTCGAGCCGTTCCAGCGGCTCGGCGACACCGACAACACCACCGGCCTCGGCCTCGGACTGGCCCTCGCCCGCGGCCTGACCGAGGCGATGGACGGGACCCTCACCCCCGAGGACACCCCCGGCGGCGGTCTGACCATGGTCGTGTCGCTGCCCTTCGCGGAACCGGACGACGAACAGGCGACGTGCCTGCACCCCCGTGGTGCGCAGAGCGTAGGAGGGGTCTGATGAGCACCGAGACCGGCACATGGCGTCTGCCACACCGCACGAAGGGGCCGCGTCCCGCGCCCGTGTGGCCACTGCGGGACCAACTCGCCCTGGCGGCGGGTCTGGTCGCTCCTCTCCTGGTGGCGCCGGCGCTGGTGCCGTTCCGCGCGGACCTCTCCCACACCACTGCCGGGCTCGTCCTGGTCGTGGTGGTTGTCGCGGTCGCCGCGCTGGGCAGCCGTACGGCGGGGGTGCTCGCGGTGCTGTCGGCGGCGGCCTGGTTCGACTTCTTTTTGACGCGGCCGTACGAGACGTTCGACATCAGCGCGTCGGCCGACGTCGAGACGGCGGTCCTGCTGCTGGTCGTCGGCGTCATCGTCTCCCAACTGGCCGCACGGGCCCGCCATTTGGAGGTCATCACGGTGACCGACGCGGCTCACCTCTCCCGCATCCACCGCACGGCTGCCCTCGCCCGTCGGCCAACTCCGCCGACACCGTGGTCGACCAAGTCCGCCGCGAACTGACCGACCTGCTCGGCCTCAGTGCCTGCCGCTTCGAGTACGGCACCCTCATCGGCCGGCCACCCAGGCTGCAGAAGGACGGCAGCGTGACGGCCGGCCGACGCCCCTGGGACGTGGACGGCGACGGCTGGCCCGAGGGAGAGATCGAGCTGCGCGCCTACGGCAACGGGCACTACCTCGGCCGCTTCATGCTCACCCCCGGACCGGGGCCCGTAGCGCCGCTGCAGGCCCGTCTCGTCGCGGTGACGCCGGCTGACCAGACGGGTGCGGCTCTGGACACGGCCGGGCCCGTAAGGGAGGGATGGTCCACAGTCCGGTCCACCCCGCCCCTCACTCAAGGCCGGAGGCTTTGAATACGGCGCGGGCGGTCTCCTGCTCGATGCGCAGGGAGATCAGGTGCAATGCGGTCCCGCCGCACAGCAGCACGCCGTCGGCCGCGGACTTCCCGTCCAGGCAGCGAACGGATACCAGCGCATCGGTACGGACCCGGCGGGTACGCAGCAGCCGACGGGACGACAGCCAGCCCTCTCCGGCAGACACGCGGGCGGGGTAGAGCGCGACGAACAGCAGCCCCGCCAGGGCGAGCCAGAGCGTGGTGCGCCAGAGGGAGAGCCGGCCGGTTCCCCAGTCGACGACGAGCAGCAGGGCGAGCAGTACCGCCGCGCAGCGAACGGAGCCCGTCAATTCCTGTGCCCACTGCAGGTCGTTCGCCGCCTCAGCGGGTGGCCCTTCCTGCGCCTCTTCGTGGCGTGCCATGAGAACGACGGTAGGGAGCCGGAGAACCCCAGCCAGTCACCTTGACGAGGCTCTGACGCATCTCTGTTGCTGTCCTGACCGGGGCCGACCGCAGTTACCGGGATCACACAGGCGTCAAGGTCCCGTCAAGGTCGGGCCCTTCGGCGCGAAGATGCCGCAAGGAGCCGTCGGAGAGAACGGGAAACGGACAGAACCTGAGTGCACCGCGCACTCCGCAGCCCTCGTGCGCGGCTTGGATGAAGGAGCACGCACCATGTCCGTCCTGACCACCGAAGCCGGCGCCGTCCCCGTCGGCGAGGAGCCGCCTGATACCGGCGAGCGTCACCGCCTGACCGCTGTCACCGGCCTGGCGGCTCTGTCGCTGGACGCGATGGCGTCGGTGGCTTATGGGCCCGAGGCGATCGTACTGGTGCTGGCGACAGCGGGAGTGCACGGGCTGGGCTTCACGGTGCCGGTGACGCTGGCGATCGCGGGTCTGCTGGCGGTGCTGGTCGCCTCGTACCGGCACGTGATCGCGGCCTTCCCGGACGGCGGCGGTTCGTACGCCGTCGCGAAGACGCATCTGGGCGCGCGTACGAGCCTGGTGGCGGCGGCCTCTCTGGTGCTGGACTACGTGCTCAATGTCGCCGTGGCCGTGACGGCGGGCGTGGCCGCTCTGACGTCCGCCTTCCCCGCCCTGTACGGGGAGCGGCTGTGGCTGTGCCTGGTGGTGCTGGCGCTGATCACAGCCGTGAACCTGCGCGGCATCGTCGAGTCGGCGAAGGTCTTCATCGTGCCGACCGTCGTGTTCGTCGGCTCGATCTTCGTGCTGATCGTCGTCGGGCTCTTCCGCTCCGGGCCGGTGAGCGCTGCGGCCGCGGCCGGGCACGCCTCCGCCCTCGCCGGCAACGCCACGACAGTCGGCGCCCTGCTGTTGCTGAAAGCTTTCGCTTCCGGGTGCAGCGCGCTGACCGGCGTGGAGGCCATTGCCAACGCCGTGCCCTCCTTCCGCGTCCCGCGCGCCAAGCGCGCCCAGCGGGCGGAGGTCGCGCTCGGCGCGGTCCTCGGGGTGATGCTGATCGGCCTGTCGGTGCTGATCTCCCGCTTCCATCTTCAGCCGGTCCAGGGCGTCACGGTCCTCGCCCAATTGGCCGATGCCTCACTCGGTCACAACTGGGCTTTCTACGTCATCCAGTTCGCCACGATGATCCTCCTGGCACTGTCCGCGAACACCTCCTTCGGCGGCCTGCCCGTGCTGCTGAAGCTGCTGGCCCGCGACAACTACGCGCCCCACGTGTTCGCCCTGAAGGCCGACCGGCAGGTCCACCGCCACGGCGTGCTGGCCCTGGCCGCGGTCTCCGGCGCGCTGCTGGTCTTCTCCGGCGGCGACACCAACACCCTGGTGCCGCTGTTCGCGATCGGCGTCTTCGTCGGGTTCACGGTCGCCCAGGTGGGCATGGTCCGGCACTGGCGGCTGGAGGGCGGGCCGGGCCGGCGGGGCAAGGCACTGCTCAACGGGTTCGGTGCCGTCCTCACCGGCATCTCGGCGGTCGTCGTCACGGCGTCGAAGTTCGAGGAGGGCGCCTGGCTGATCGTGATCGCCCTGCCGCTGCTGGTGGCAGCCTTCGAGACCGTCCACCGCGCGTACGCCCGGATCGGCGAGCGGTTGGGCCTCGGCCGCGTCCCGGAACCCCCGCACCGCGACCGCTCGATCGTGATCGTCCCGGTGTCGTCGCTTTCCCGCCTCACGTCCGAGGCGCTGACGGCCGCCGTCTCCCTCGGCGACGAGGTCCGCGCGGTCACCGTCTGCCACCCCGACCCCGAGGACCGCGCCCACAGCCTCACCCTGGCCCGCGACTGGGCGGCCTGGAACCCCGGGGTACCGCTGATCCCGCTGGCCTCCGAGCATCGCTCGCTGGGCCGCCCGATCGCGACGTACGTTCGCGAGACGGCCGCCGCCGAACGGGACGCCAGGGTCACCGTGCTCATTCCCGAGGTGGAGCCGGAGCGGCTGTGGCAGCGACTGCTGCAGAACCAGCGCGGGGCGCTCGTGGCGCACGCAGTGCGACGCGACACGGACGCGGTGATCTGTCGACTGCGCTTCCGGCTTTCATGATCGTCTGACGCGGCCGACGGCCGGTTCTGACCCAGGTCGGCTCAGGTGCCGTCAGAGTTCCGTCAAAGGCGTGCGGGCCGCCGTATGGGACCCGTCAACGGCGCTCGAATCCGGCCAAAGACGGGGTTTCCTCTACTCGTCCGATCCGTTCGCGGATTCCCGAATCTCCTCCAGGAGCTCACGATGGCCGACCTGGCCTTCGTCGTCACCACGATCGCGGTCTTCGCGCTGGTGGCCCTCGTCGCCAAGGGGGTGACGAAGCTGTGACCGCCGAGAACATCGTCGGCCTCGTCGTCGCCGTCGCCCTGCTGGGTTATCTCGTCCTCGCCCTGATCTTCCCGGAGAGGTTCTGAGCCACGACATGGGTCCCGTACTCGCAGGCTTCCTCCAGCTGCTCGCCCTCATAGGCGCACTGGCACTCGCCTACATCCCCCTCGGCAACTACATGGCCAAGGTCTACTCCTCCGACAAGCACTGGCGCGTCGAGAAGTGGATCTACAAGGGCATCGGTGCCAACCCTGATGCCGAGATGCGCTGGTCGGCGTACCTGCGCGGTGTGCTCGCCTTCTCCGCCGTCAGCGTCCTCTTCCTCTACCTGCTGCAGCGGCTCCAGGGCATCCTGCCCGGCTCGATGGGCTTCTCCTCGGTCAACCCGGCGCAGGCGTTCAACACCGCCGCGTCCTTCGTGACGAACACCAACTGGCAGTCGTACTACGGCGAGCAGACCATGGGCCACGTCGTGCAGACCGTCGGTCTGGCAGTGCAGAACTTCGTCTCGGCGGCCGTAGGAATCGCCGTCGCAGTGGCGCTCGTGCGCGGCTTCGCGCGCTCGCGCACCGGTGAACTGGGCAACTTCTGGTCCGACCTGGTGCGCGGCACCATCCGGATCCTGGTGCCCGGCGCCGCGATCGCTGCGATCGTGCTGGTCGCGTGCGGCGCGATCCAGAACTTCTCCGGTATCCACGAGGTCGGCCAGTTCATGGGCGGCCACCAGCAGTGGAACGGCGGGGCGGTCGCCTCGCAGGAAGCCATCAAGGAGTTCGGTACGAACGGTGGCGGCTACTTCAACGCCAACTCGGCCCACCCGTTCGAGAACCCCGGCCCGTTCACCAACCTCTTCGAGATCTTCCTGCTGCTGGTCATCCCGTTCGCCTTGACGCGGACGTTCGGTGTGATGGTCGGGAGCGTGAAGCAGGGTTACGCGATCCTCGCCACGATGGCCACCATCTGGCTCGGCTTCACGGTCCTGATGATGTGGACCGAGTTTGCCCACCACGGACCGGCGTTGCAGCTGGCGGGCGGGGCGATGGAGGGCAAGGAGACCCGGTTCGGTGTCGGCTCCTCGTCGATCTTCGCGGTGTCGACCACGCTCACCTCGACCGGTGCGGTGGACTCCTTCCACTCCTCCTTCACCGGCCTCGGCGGTGGTATCACCATGCTCGGCATGATGCTGGGCGAGATCGCGCCCGGCGGTACCGGCTCCGGCCTCTACGGCATGCTGATCATGGCGGTCATCGCGGTGTTCATCGCCGGTCTGATGGTCGGCCGTACACCCGAGTACCTGGGCAAGAAGATCGGTTCCCGCGAGATCAAGCTCGCGGCCTGCTACATCCTGATCACCCCGGCGCTGGTGCTCATCTTCACCGCGGCCTCCATGGCCCTGCCGACGCCGCCGCACTCGATGCTCAACTCCGGCGCGCACGGCTTCTCCGAGGTGCTGTACGCCTTCACATCCGCCTCGAACAACAACGGCTCCGCCTTCGCGGGCCTGAACGCGAACACCGACTGGTTCAACACCATGACCGGTCTGGCGATGATCCTCGGCCGCTTCCTGCCGATGGTGTTCGTGCTGGCGCTGGCCGGCTCGCTCGCCGAGCAGAAGCCGGTCCCGGTCACCGCGGGCACCCTGCGCACGGAAAAGCCGCTGTTCACCGGCCTACTGGTGGGCGCGATCCTGATCATCACCGGTCTGACGTATTTCCCGGCCCTCGCGCTGGGTCCGCTGGCCGAGGGGCTGGCGTCATGAGCACCCGAACGGAACCCCAAGAGGACTCGATGTCCACAGTCACTCCCACCCGGGCGCCGCACAGCGACGTACCCACCGGGCACAAGCCCGCCGAAGGACGTGTCGGCGCGGGTCTCTTCGACCCCAAGCAGCTGCTCAAGTCGCTGCCGGACGCCTTCCGCAAGCTCGATCCGCGGGTGATGGTCAAGTCCCCCGTGATGTTCGTGGTCCTTGTCGGCTCGGTCCTGACGACGATCTTCTCCTTCAAGGACCCGGGCGACTGGTTCGGCTGGGCGATCAGCGCCTGGCTGTGGCTGACCGTGATCTTCGCGAACCTCGCGGAGGCCGTCGCCGAGGGCCGCGGCAAGGCGCAGGCCGACACCCTGCGCAAGGCCAAGACCGACACAGTGGCACGGCGGCTGTCCAAGGAAGGCAGGACCGAGGAGCAGGTGCCGGGCACCGAGCTGACCATCGGTGACCTGGTGGTCTGCGAGGCGGGGGACATCATCCCCGGTGACGGGGACGTCGTCGAGGGCGTCGCCTCGGTCGACGAGTCGGCGATCACCGGCGAGTCGGCGCCCGTCATCCGCGAATCCGGTGGCGACCGCAGTGCCGTCACCGGCGGCACGAAGGTGCTCTCCGACCGCATTGTCATCAAGATCACGACGAAGCCCGGCGAGACCTTCATCGACCGGATGATCAACCTCGTCGAGGGCGCCGCCCGGCAGAAGACACCCAACGAGATCGCGCTGAACATCCTCCTCGCCTCGCTGACGATCGTCTTCCTGCTGGCCGTTGCCACCCTGCCGCCCTTCGCCAACTACGCCGGCACCCATCTGACGATGGTCGTGCTGGTGGCGCTACTGGTCTGCCTGATCCCGACCACCATCGGTGCGCTGCTCTCCGCGATCGGCATCGCGGGCATGGACCGCCTCGTGCAGCGCAACGTCCTGGCCATGTCCGGCCGGGCGGTCGAGGCGGCGGGTGACGTGTCGACGTTGCTGCTCGACAAGACCGGCACCATCACCCTCGGCAACCGTCAGGCGTCCGAGTTCGTGCCGGTGTCCGGCACCACCGAGGCCGAGGTCGCCGACGCCGCCCAGCTGTCCTCGCTGGCCGACGAGACGCCCGAGGGCCGCTCCATCGTCGTACTGGCGAAGGAGAAGTACGGGCTGCGGGAGCGCCACCAAGGAGAGCTGGCCGGCGCGGAGTGGATCGCCTTCACCGCCCAGACCCGTATGTCGGGTGTGGACGTGGACGGCAAGAAGATCCGCAAGGGCGCGGCCGGTTCGGTCATCGCCTGGGTGCAGGAGCAGGGCGGCACCGTCGCGGAGGACGCGGACACGCTCTCCAACCGCATCTCCGAGGCCGGCGGCACGCCTCTGCTGGTGGCCGTCGAGGACGACCGGGGCGCCCGGGTTCTGGGTGTCATCCATCTCAAGGACGTCGTCAAGGAGGGCATGCGGGAGCGGTTCGACGAGCTGCGGCGCATGGGCATCAAGACCGTCATGATCACGGGGGACAACCCGCTGACGGCCAAGGCGATCGCCGAGGAGGCGGGGGTCGACGACTTCCTCGCGGAGGCGACTCCCGAGGACAAGATGGCGCTGATCAAGCGGGAGCAGGCGGGCGGCAAGCTCGTCGCGATGACCGGTGACGGTACGAACGACGCACCGGCCCTCGCCCAGGCGGACGTCGGGGTGGCGATGAACACGGGGACGTCGGCCGCGAAGGAGGCCGGCAACATGGTCGACCTCGACTCCAACCCGACCAAGCTCATCGAGATCGTCGAGATCGGTAAGCAACTCCTCATCACCCGGGGCGCGTTGACGACGTTCTCCATCGCCAACGACGTCGCGAAGTACTTCGCGATCATCCCGGCGCTGTTCGCGGCCGTCTACCCGGGCCTGGACAAGCTCAACATCATGAGCCTGTCCTCACCGGACTCCGCGATCCTCTCGGCGGTCATCTTCAACGCCCTGATCATCATCGCGCTGGTGCCGCTCTCCCTGAAGGGCGTGCAGTACCGGCCGGTCAGCGCCGACAAGATGCTGCGCCGCAACCTGACGATCTACGGCATCGGCGGACTGATCGCCCCGTTCATCGGCATCAAGCTCATCGACCTCCTCATCTCTCTGATCCCCGGAATCGGTTGATCGCCATGAACAACTCCGTTACGAACACAGCCCGGTTGCTCGGGGCGGGCCTGCGCGCCCTCCTGGTGCTGACCCTGGTGACCGGCGTCATCTACCCCTTGGTGGTCACCGGCGTCGCCCAGGCGCTGTTCCACAACAAGGCGAACGGCTCGGAGATCAAGTCGGACGGCAAGGTCGTCGGCTCGTCCCTGATCGGGCAGTCGTACAACCTGCCGCTGAAGAAGGGCCAGGAGACCCCCGATCCCGACCTGAAGTGGTTCCAGGGCCGCCCGCAGAACGGCCTGGGCAGCAACAGCGTCAACACGCAGTACAAGCTGCTGCTGTCCGGGGCCACGAACCTGTCCGCCGACAACAAGGTCCTGATCAAGCAGGTCGAGGACGCCAAGGCTGCGGTCATCAAGGACAACTCGGTGGCCGGCTACACGGTCAGGGCGTCCGAGGTGCCCGCCGACGCGGTCACGTCCTCCGCTTCCGGCCTGGACCCGGACATCTCCCCGGCCTACGCCGAGATCCAGGTCCACCGGATCGCGGCCAAGAACGGCCTTTCGGTCGCCCAGGTCGAGAAGCTGGTCAAGGACCACACCGAGGGCCGCACCCTCGGCTTCATGGGCGAACCCCGGGTGAACGTCCTCGAACTCAACATCGCCCTCAAGGACCTCGTGGCGAAGACGAGCTGATGGCGTTAGCCACGAAGACACACGGGAGTCGGCGACCGGGAAGGAATCCCGGCTCCGCCGACTCCCGCCGCCATGAGGCCGGTCGGACCGTTCACGGTCCGCACATCCGCCCGTACGACACGAAAGGCGTACACCCATGACCAGGGTGTTGGTGGTCGAGGACGACCCGCAGCTCGTCCGGGCCCTCGTGATCAACATGCAGGCACGCCAGTACGGCGTGGACGCCGCGCCGGACGGCGCGACAGCCCTCCGGCTCGCGGCCGCCCGCCAGCCCGACGTGGTGATGCTCGACCTCGGCCTGCCCGACATGGACGGGGTCGACGTCATCAGGGCGCTGCGCGGCTGGACCCGGGTGCCCATCCTGGTGCTGTCGGCGCGTCAGGCATCGGAGGAGAAGGTCGCCGCGCTCGACGCCGGCGCCGACGACTACATCACCAAGCCCTTCAACATGAACGAACTCCTGGCCCGCCTACGGGCCGCCGTACGGCGCACCGAGGATGTGCCGCTCGTCCCCGAGGCGACCGTGGTGGAGACCGACGAGTTCAGCGTCGATCTGTTCGCCAAGAAGGTCGTACGGGGCGGACATGACGTACGGCTGACCCCGACCGAATGGCACCTGCTGGAGATCCTCATCACCAACCCCGGCAAGCTGATCACCCAGAAGCACCTGCTCCAGGAGGTCTGGGGGGTCAGCCAGTCCAACAAGACCAACTACCTGCGGGTCTACATGGCCCAGCTGCGGCGCAAGCTGGAGACGGACCCCGCCCACCCCCGCTATCTGATCACCGAGCCCGGCATGGGCTACCGCTTCGAGGGATGACATGGCACGCGGAAGCTTCCGGATCTACCTCGGCGCGGCACCGGGCGTCGGCAAGACCTACGCGATGCTCTCCGAGGCGCACCGCCGCCTCGAGCGGGGCACCGACTGCGTGGTGGCCTTCGTGGAGCACCATGGCCGGCCGCGTACCGAGGTGATGCTGCACGGACTGGAAGAGGTACCGCGCAAGGAACTGGAGTACCGGGGCACCACCTTCACCGAGATGGACATCGACGCCGTCCTGGCCCGGCGCCCCCAGGTGGCGATGGTCGACGAACTGCCGCACACCAACATCCCCGGCTCCCGCAACGCCAAGCGCTGGCAGGACGTGGAGGAACTGCTCGCGGCCGGCATCGACGTCGTCTCCACCGTCAACATCCAGCATCTGGAGTCGCTCAGCGACGTCGTCGAGTCCATCACCGGCATCCGCCAGCAGGAGACCGTGCCGGACGAGGTCGTACGGCGCGCGGACCAGATCGAGCTGGTCGACATGGCGCCGGAGGCGCTGCGCCGCCGTATGGCGCACGGCAACATCTACAAGCCGGACAAGGTCGACGCGGCCCTGTCCAACTACTTCCGCCCCGGGAACCTGACAGCCCTGCGCGAGCTGGCGCTGCTGTGGGTGGCCGACCGGGTCGACGCCTACCTGACCGAGTACCGCAGCGCGCACAACGTCTCGACCATCTGGGGCTCGCGCGAGAGGATCGTCGTCGGCCTGACCGGCGGGCCCGAGGGGCGCACGCTGATCCGCCGGGCCGCGCGGCTCGCGGAGAAGGGCGCCGGCGGCGAGGTCCTGGCCCTGTACATCTCCCGCAGCGACGGCCTCACCGCCGCCTCGCCGAAGGAACTGGCGGTGCAGAGGGCCCTGGTTGAGGACCTCGGCGGCACCTTCCACCAAGTCGTCGGCGACGACATCCCGGTGGCTCTGCTGGACTTCGCCCGCGGGGTCAACGCCACTCAGATCGTGCTCGGCGTCTCCCGGCGCAAGAGCTGGCAGTACGCCTTCGGGCCGGGTGTCGGCGCCACCGTCGCCCGGGACTCCGGCCCGGATCTCGACGTCCACCTCATCACGCACGACGAGGCAGGCAAGGGCCGCGGACTGCCCGTCGCCAAGGGAGCGCGACTCGGCCGGTCCCGGCTCATCTGGGGCTGGCTCGTCGGCGTGCTCGGCCCGGTCCTGTTCACCTTCCTGCTGACCAGCGCGATCCCGCACGTCGGACTCGCCAACGACATGCTGTTGTTCCTCACCCTGACGGTGGCAGCGGCTCTCCTCGGCGGGCTCTACCCGGCGCTCGCCTCCGCGGTCGTGGGTTCCCTGCTGCTCAACTGGTACTTCACCCCACCCGTCCACACCCTCACGATCGCCGACCCCGAGAACATCGTCGCCATCGCGATCTTCATCGGGGTCGCCGTGTCCGTGGCCTCCGTGGTGGACCTGGCCGCCCGGCGCACCGACCAGGCGGCCCGGCTGCGCGCCGAGTCCGAGATCCTGTCCTACCTCGCGGGCAACGTGCTGCGCGGCGAGACCAGCCTGGAGGAGCTGCTGGAGCGGGTGCGCGAGACGTTCGGCATGGAGTCCGCGGCGTTGCTGGAGCGGGCCGGCGAGACGGATCCGTGGACCTGTGCGGGCAGCGTCGGCCCCCGGCCCTGCCAGGACCCCGACGATGCGGACGTCGACGTACCGGTCGGCGACCACATGTCCCTGGTACTGACGGGGCGGGTCCTGCCGGCCGCCGACCGCCGTGTGCTCGCCGCCTTCGCCGCCCAGGCCGCCGTCGTACTGGAGCGCCAACGCCTGCAGCACAAGGCCGACCAGGCCAAGGAACTGGCCGAGGGCAACCGCATCCGCACCGCGCTGCTCGCAGCCGTCAGCCACGACCTGCGCACCCCGCTGGCCGGGATAAAAGCGGCGGTCACCTCCCTGCGCTCCGACGACGTCGAATGGTCCGAAGACGACCAGGCGGAGCTCCTCGAAGCCATAGAAGAGGGGGCGGACCGCCTCGACCACCTCGTGGGCAACCTCCTCGACATGTCCCGGCTCCAGACCGGCACCGTCACCCCGATCATCCGCGAGACCGACCTCGACGAAGTCGTCCCCATGGCCCTCGGCGGCGTGCCCGAGGACAGCGTGGAGCTGGACATCCCGGAGACGCTGCCCATGGTCCACGTGGACCGGGGGCTGCTGGAGCGGGCCGTCGCCAATGTCGTCGAGAACGCGGTCAAGTACAGCGCGTCGGAGGAGAAAGTCCTCGTGTCCGCGAGCGCCATCGCGGAACGGGTCGAGGTCCGGGTCGTGGACCGTGGGCCAGGCGTACCCGACGAGGCCAAGGACCGCATCTTCGAACCCTTCCAGCGCTACGGCGACTCCCCGCGCGGCGCTGGAGTCGGACTGGGCCTGGCCGTGGCCCGTGGCTTCGTCGAGGCCATGTGCGGCACCCTGAGCGCGGAGGACACACCCGGCGGCGGCCTCACGATGGTCCTCAGCGTGCCGACGGCACCGGAGCGTCACATGGACCTTCCGGCCGCGGCCAAGTCCTGATGGCTGGTGCTCGAAGAGCTCAGGTACAGGGCGGCGGCGATGACCGTGGCGGTGCGCGGCTGGGAGTCCAACACCGCCAGCTCGCCGGGTAACTCACCGGCGCCGCGCACGGCAAGAAGCGTCCTTTCTCCGGAGGCCCCGGCCAGGGTGATCAACGTTGACCCGGACTCCAGCACGATCACGTGAGTTGCTGGGTCTCCCTGTCGTAGCAGCACACTCCGAGCGGGCCTGACGCGCTGCGGTGCGAGCGCCTTCAGACGCGCCCATAACGTGTCGCCGATCACCGTGGCATGCGGCTGATACACGCGTCCCCCTGTTGTGCGGCCCCAACACACTTAGGTGATCGTCTCAACTAACCAGAATGTTGCTCAATAGACACATTTCAGCCATGAAGAGTGCTGCTAGGGCAAAGTCGACTGCCAGGCGGGCCGCTCGCAGCTTCCTGTCCGCCAGCCAGGCCAGAACCTGTAGTCGGCGGCCCTCGGGAGAAGGCTCCGATTGGGGGCATGCCGTGTGCACTCGACAGCACGGCAACCCCCGCAGCCAGCAAACCACCGGCTATTCCGCACAACGCAGTTGCTTTTGTATCGGCCCTCTGCACCTCGACGAAGGCGCGTTCAGCGTGCCCTTGCAGCCGGTCCATCTCCGTCGGAGTACTGCCTGGCTCGTGCATGCCGTCCCACACCCCTCCGTGGTCGTCGCCTGCTCGTCGTGGCAGTTGCCAGCCTGCGCTCAGCTGGCGAGGATCGATGCCTATCGCAGGGCATGAGGAGCGGTAGGTTCCTCACGCCACGGCCTTCCATGGGTCGTAGTCATGGGGACGTGGGTCGACGCCTGCGGGGCGGCGCGAGAGCCTGCCGCTGGCTGGGCCTCGTTGGGCGGAGGTCAGCTCATGCCTCGGCCGTGACGCTCGTTTGACGCTCCGGGCGTCCGTGGGGTCCTTCGGTGGGGCTACAAATGGCGGCTGACCTGCGAATATGTCAGGTCCTCCCCCCTCTGACGTCTTTCCGATGACGCATCACGTGGAGTGCGTGGCGATCCTCGAACCGGCCGCGAAGGGCTCCTGACCTGCGGTTTTGGGGAATTGTCCCTCAGTTCGACGACCTGGTTCCGGGAGTTGCAACGGGTGGACGTGGGGGGCGTGCCTGAGCTGCGGTTTCCGGGGCTTCGGCAGCGGTCCGCGCGTCGGCGGCGCCGGGCCATGGCGATTTCTTGACGCACGAATGGCGCATGTTCATGCCGAGGAGTTCGTGCAGCTCACGGGATCGGAGCTCCTGGGCGGGGTGCTGGTTGAAGGCGTTCACGATGGCCTGGTAAATGCTGGTCGTCTCCGGCGCTTCGGAGTCTTCTTGGGTCGGTGCGAGTTCGGCGATGACTTGCCGGGTGGTCGCCAGGTCCGTGGGTCGTGCTTCGATCACGGCCGAGGCGGCGGTCAAGTGGTCGATCTGGTCGCGTAGTTCACCGGCCCGGGCCGTGGCCTTCTCGTGCTGCGCCTGGAGGTCTGCCAGGAGCTCGAGGACGTTCACGCAGCCAGCTCGAGGGTGTCGCGCCGGGCCGGACTCGGGGTGGTGAGGCGGCGGGTCATGTTCGCGATGGAGGCCCAGTAGACCCGTGAGGCAGAGGTGTCGGACCGGTGGTCGTATTCACGGGCCAGACGCCGGTGCAACATCAACGACACCAAAGCAACAGCACTGGAGTCAGGGGATGCCTGTCGTTGCTTGCTCGTGGATGTGTAATTATGGGGGATGTTCCGGTGTCCGGTTTGTGTTCTGCTGGTGGTGGTCCGGGGTGTGTTGGGTGAGGGGTGGTCCCGGTGTGTTGGGGGTGCTCCTTTCTTGGCTGGGGGTGGGCGGTCTCCGTGAGCGGGTGTCTGGTTTTCGGCCGGTGCGGCCCGGGTCCGGGGTCTGGCGGGATGGCTGGATCGGCGGGTCCGGGACGCCTGGACTGGCTGTGCCTGTCGGCCAGTGCTGGGCGCGACACGATGACGTCCACTGCGCGGACGGCTGGGGTCGGCTCGGCCCACACCTGGCCCAAGAGATCACCGCACTGCTCGCCACCAAGCCGACCACCGCCACCAAGCCGGCCGCCTGACGTGCCAACGCCAACCAACACCACGCCCGTCGTTCCCTTGCTCGCCACACGCGCATGACACGACCCGATGCCGCCAATCCCCCCAAGACCTGGCCGCGCTGAGCACGGTCGATGACGAAAACGTTCTCAAGACTGCCGCCTCGCGGGCACCGAAGGCGCGTGAGGCGAACCGGTGTCCAGGGGTGGCGTACGAGAGCGCCGCCGCCACCCGTGACCTGCATCGTCGGCTGTGACGGCACGAGAAGCCGCGGACATGAGCTTCTCGCATCAGCAGTCAGACGGTGGCCCGGAGAGCTGGATGGCCCCTCCGTTCGAGCCGCCTCAGACATACAAAGATCAGCCGTATCCGGTTCTCCCACCCCCAACACCATATGGAGACACCATGAGCCTGCGCGACATGCCCGAAACGCAGCGACGACACGCGCTTGAACTGCTCACCGTCAGCGCCATCGGGCTTGTCCCCTGGACCTTCCTGCTGGCTGTGACCCTGCCGACCGACTACCACGTGCATGAATGGCGGGCGGCTTGGGTCGGGTTCGACATCCTGCTGATCGCGGCCATGGCATCCACGGCCTACTTCGGCTGGCGGCAGCGGCCTCGCGTCCTCGCCGTCTCCGCAACGGCCACCGGAGTTCTGCTGATCTGCGACGCCTGGTTCGATGTGTCGCTCGCCATCAACACATCGGATATCTGGCTGTCGTCGGCCCTGGCGGTGTTCGCGGAACTGCCCATGGCGGCCTTCCTCATCCATCGGACGTACTCACTGCTCCCAGCTGCCGTCGCCGCTGATCTCGTCGAGACCGAAGCTGAGACATGACTCCGAGGCTTGTAGTTTGAACATTGGCGCGGTCGGTGCAGTGGGAGCTGCGGTGCTGAGTGGACGTCAAGTCTGATCTTCCTCGGTTCGTGATCGCTCGATCGTGGTGCTGATCGCCAGGTCGACCACTTACTGGGCATGTCCATGCTGTGATGCGGGGCGTGGAGCGAGAGCCATCCCCAGCGACTTGTCGGACGAGCAGTGGATGTTGACCGAGCCGGTGATCACGGCCTGGAAGCAGGACCGGGTGGCCTGGTCGGCGACCGGCGCCCCCGGGGCCTGTGATCTGAGGGAGGTCGTGAACGCGATCTTCTGCCAGAACCGGACGGGCTGTCAGTGGCGCTACCTGCCCCACGATCTACCGGCCTGGTCGGCGGTCCGGCCTGCTGCCGGTCGTTGAGGCCCCTGTGCATACGGTGCTTCCGTGGTCCCCTGGGCGTGCTACCCCGGACACAATGCCCGTCGCGACGATGTCGCGCCGCAGGATAGAAGAGACTGAGCACCATGAACGTCCTGGGTCGTTTGGCGAGGCTGCCGACGAAGCAGTGAACGACGTGGTCCGGTGCGAGCGTCCGGGTGAACCAGCGCTCGCGCAGCTCGCTTTCAGCACGTCGACGACAAGGCCGGCGCGGTGGTGGTCGGCCATCGAGTAGCGACGATCCATCGGGTAGCAGACCCCTGCTCATCTCAACCGTGCTGGATTCGTGCTGGGAAGGACGAGAGCGCCCGTGCTGGGGCTTGCACTGTCCAGAGTCTCGCGGCGGCAGGCCTCATGCCTCCTCGGCGCCGCGGGTCGGCATTGAGTCGTACTGGCTGCGCAGGCGGGCCTTGAGGATCTTGCCGGTGGCGTTGCGGGGCAGGGCGGCGACTAGGACGACCGACTTGGGGAGCTTGTACTTGGCGAGTCGGCCGGACAGGGAGTCCATGATGTCGTCGGGCGACACCTCGGCGCCCGCGCGGGGCACGATCAGCGCTCTGCCGACCTCGCCCCATCGTTCGTCGGGTACGCCGATCACCGCGCATTCGGCGACCGCGGGATGCTGGTAGAGGAGTTGCTCGACCTCTGCGGGGTAGACGTTCTCCCCGCCGGAGATGTACATGTCCTTGATCCGGTCGACGATCGTGACGTACCCCTCCTCGTCGACGGTGGCCGCGTCTCCGGAGCGGAACCAACTTCCTTCGACGAAGGCGTCCTTGGTCGCTTCGGGCCACTGCCAGTAGCCCTTCATCACGTTGAGGCCCTCGATGATCACCTCGCCGACCTCGCCCGGCGCGACATCGGTGAGGTCGGGCCGCACCACGCGTACGTCGGTGAAGAAGCAGGGTGTGCCGGCCGAGCCGGCCTTGCGGATGCCGTCCTGTGCGCGCAGGCCCAGCGCGGCGGGGGCGGTCTCGGTCAGGCCGTACGCCTGGAGGAAGGTCAGGCCACGGTCCTGGTAGGTGTGGATGAGGGCCTTGGGTACGGGTGCCGCCGCGCACTGCAGGATCCGGACCGACGACAGGTCGGCCGTCGCCCACCGCGACGACCGGGCCATGGCCTGGTACATCGCGGGTACACCGAACATCCTCGTCACCCGGTGCTCGGCGATGACGTCGAGCACCCGTTCCGGATCGAAGCCGCGCATCAGCACCGACGTCCCTCCTTTGAGGAAGCCCGGCAGGAAGACGGCGTTGAGGGCGGCGGTGTGGAACATCGGTGCCACCACCAGAGCCACGTCGTCGGAGGCGATGTCCACGTCCAGCAGCATGTTGAAGCAGTTCCAGGCGATGTTGGCGTGGGTGAGCATGACCCCCTTGGGACGGCCGCTGGTGCCCGAGGTGTACTGGATCATGCACACCTCGTCGAGGGCGACCGTCTCGTCCAGGGCGTCGTCCGGCGCGCTCGCGAGCAGTTCCTCGTACGCCGTCCCCACCTCGACGTAGCGCTTCACGTCGACGCCGTCCCTGAACGCGTCGACGATGTCGGTGAGTTCGGCCGCGAACACCAGCGCCGACGCTCCCGAGTCGCCGAGAATGAAGGCCAACTCGGGTGCCGCGAGGCGGGTGTTGAGCGGGACGAAGACGGCCCCCAGCGCATTCGCGGCGAACAGGGTCTCCACCAGGGCCGGATGGTTCGCGCCGAGGTAGGCCACCCGGTCGCCGTGTCCGACCCCCAGGGCGCGCAGGGCGTGCGCGAGCCGCGTCACGCGCCCGGCCAGCTCTCCGTAGGACAGGGATCCGCCGTCGTGCACGACGGCGGTGGCCTCGGGTGCCATGCGGGCGCGCCGCGCGGGCCACGAGCCGAGCCCCTGATTGCGCATGGTGCGTCTCCCTTCTCTCAGGGCTCTCAGAGCCAGTCGGGCCAGGTGTAGTCGGCCGAGTCGTCGTGGTCCCGGCGGGGCGGCAACGGGGCCAGCCGCCCCCGGGAGAAGACCAGCGGGGAGACGCCGGTCTTCTCCACTCCGAGTTCCCGGACGCGGCCGAGGACGAAGTAGTGGTCGCCGAGGGTCCACACGTCGGCGATGTCGCAGTCGATCCAGGCGGCGACGCCCGCCAGGACGGGGCTGCCCGAGGCCGCGCCGCGCCACGGGTGGCGGTCGAAGACGTCGGGTGCCTTGGCGCTGACATCCCGGCACAGGCCCTCCTGACCGGCGGCCAGGACGTTCACGCAGAAGGCGCCGCCGGCCATGATCCTCGGCCAGGTCGTGGAGGAGCAGCCGGGGAAGAACGCGACGAGCGGAGGGTCCAGGGACACCGAGGTGAAGGAGCCGATCACCATGCCGACCGGGGTGCCGTCGGGCTCCTTCGCGGTGACCACCGTGACACCCGTCGGGTAGTGGCCGAGCACGTGCCGGTACCGGCCGGGGTCGTCCGCCGGGCCGCCGCCGGGCGCCGTCGCGGCGGGCGTCGAGCGGTTCACGCCGGGGTCTCCACGCCGAGCAGAGAACGGGCGTAGGCCGTAGCCCACGAACCGTGCTGCGCGTTGATGTGGGTCCTGTACGTGGCGACGTCGCGCAGGTACCGCTGCATGCGCTGGCCGTTCGCCAGCGCGCTGGAGCCACTGGCCGAGGCCAGCATCTCGACGGCCTGACAGGCGAGTTGGCCGGACTGCCGGGCCGTGACGGAGAGGGCCTGGTCGTCCAGTTCGGAGAAGGGCTCGCCCCCCGCCAGGCCCCGGGCGGCGTACGCGAGGTAGTCGTCGGCGACCGACAGGATGATTCGCTGCGCGCTGTCGGCCAGGGCCATGGCCAGGCCGAGGTTGCGCTGATGTTCCGGATCGTGGCTGCGTGGCTTGAAGGGCGGCAGCGTGGTGTTCTTGGTGGTGATGATCCGCCGGTACTCGTCGACTGCGGCCCAGGCGGTGCCCGCCATGATCGAACACAGCTGGATGTTGAAGAACGTCATCAGCCGGCCCGCGTACAGCGGGTTGCCGTGCAGTTCCACCCCCGGCCCGTCGGTGACGTCGCTTGCCGCGAGGTGGGTCCTGGACACGTACTCGTACGGTACGAGGACGTCCTCGGCCACGACGCTGTTGGAGCCGCTGCCGCGGAAGCCCAGGATCTCGCCCCAGTTGTCGAGCATCCGCCAGCCGGAGGGCACAAGCACCATGCCGGGCACGGGCGGTGCACCCTCTTCGTCGAAGATGAGCACGCCACCCAGGAAGTGCGTGGAGACGTTGACTCCGGAGGCGTAGTCCCAGCGGCCGCTGACCAGGTACCCGTCGGGGGTCCTCGTCGCGGTGGCGCTCGGGGCCATCGGCAGCGGGGCCCGGAAGTCACCGTCCGGCCCGAACACTTCGCGCTGGGTGCTCGCGGGGAAGCGGCCGGCCACCACCAGGCTGTGGGAGGCGGCCAGACACAGGTTCCAGCCGCTGGACGGGCAGCCGCGGGCCAGCTCGGTGACCATCCGGGAGTAGGTCCGCAGGTCGAACTCGTAACCGCCGAAGCGGCGTGGCTGGAGGGACCGGTAGAAACCCGCCTTCAGGAACGCCTTGTGCGTGTCCTCGGGGATACCGGTCCGCTGTTCGGTCTCGTCCTGGTGATCACGTAGCCAGCCCCTCATGTCGGCGGCCCGGCGCACCAGTTCCTCCGGTGTCAGATCCGGCTCCGGCTGCGGAATCTCGATGATTTTCTCGGCTGCCTGGGTTGTCTCGGACAATTCGCACCCCATCCGCTGCTGTTCTGGGTCGGCCTGAAGGGAGTGTTGGCAGCGCGGCGAAGGACCGTCCAATGCCGGTATCCGTGGGCTTGATGAGTGCCGTGCATCACAGCAGGTCGAAGGGGGTGACGGGAATGCCGCACATTTCTGCCTGGTGACGTGCGGGGAAGCGCGCTGTAACCTGGCGCGGACCACAGCGCCGTGGACCTCGCCTTTCTGGAGGGCGGAGTGGAACTCCGGAGCCTGCGCCACTTCTCGGCGCTCGCCGAGACCTTGAACTACCGGGTCGCCGCCGAGCGTCTGCACCTCACCCAGCCCGCGCTGACGCGCTCGATCGCCGCCCTCGAGCGTGAGCTGGGCGTCCAGCTGTTCGACCGCGACAAACGGCATGTGGTGCTCACCGCCGAAGGCGCGGAACTGCTCGAACGGGCGGGCGAGGTGCTGGCCGATGCCGACCAACTCGCCGCGGCCGCGGACGCCATCAGGGCCAGGCGACGGGACGAGGTGCGGGTCGCGCTCTACGGGGTGGCTCTCGCGGAGCTGACGCATCCCGTCATCGAGGCGTTCAGCGAGCGGTATCCCAGAGCCACGATCCGGGTGCACGAAGTGGACTTCCACCAGGGGCTCGCCCCGCTGCTGGCCGAGGAGTACGACGTGGCGCTGGTGCCCCTGAACGTCGACATGCCGGGCCTGACACGCGTACCGATCTTCACCGAGCCCCTTTCCCTCGCGCTGTGGAAGGGGCATCCGCTGGCTGGGGCAGCAGCGGTGGACGTGACGGAGGTCTTCGATCAGCCCTGGGTCACCCCCGCGCCGGGCCTCGACTTCTGGGTGGGCGGACGAAACGGGGACGACGCCCCGACGGTCGGCTCCCACGCCCGCTCGGCCCTGGACGTGTCCTTGAAGATCGCCTATCAGCACATGGTGGGACTCATGCCGCTGTCGGCCACCCGTATGTTCCCGCACCCGGGGGTGGAGAACGTCGCTCCTAAGGAGCCCCTCGGCTTGGTGGCCGCCGTCGCCTTTCCGGAGGCGGGTCACTCGCCCGCCGCCCCGGCGTTCGCCGAGCTCGCACGCCGGGTGGCCCGACGCGCGACCGGCGTTCCGTACGCCGAGATCTCCCGGTAGGAGGGGTCAGCCGCCGTACCGGGGCTCGCCCGCCCAGGCCGCGTGCGGGACGGCCCGCAGGTCGTCTGCGGACGCCTCGCGAGGGTTGCCGTATGGTGCCGTGACCGCGAACTTGACGGGCCGGTCGATGTCGGCGGTGGTCAGGTCCAGGTCGGCGAGCGATCGCGGGATGCCCGGCTGTTCGCCCAGCTCGTGCAACTCCCGTTCCGGATCCGGGACATCGAGCGCCCGGCGCAGCGCCGCCAGTGCCTCGGGAACCGCCGGCGCGTTGAAGGCCGGCACATGGGGCAGGACGACGGCGTGTGTCTCGGCGTGCGGCAGGTCGAAGGTGCCGCCGGGCACATGGCAGAGCTTGTGGTGCAGCCCCATGGTGGTGGCGCCGAGACAGGTGCCGCACAGCCGCGCCCCGTACAGCGCGCGGCTGCGCGCGTCATGCGACGATCGCGGCGGAGGTGCAGCGCTGGTTGAGTTCCACGCCGTGGGCGTCGAATTCGTATGCCTTGAAGGCGATCGCCTCCCGCAGCCGCGCCCGCTGCTCCTCGGCCTGCGTAGTGGCGTCCTTGCGGGCGGCGATGTTGGCCCACAGCTGCTCGGGGGTCTGCGGCGCAGGGACGGGGACGCGGTGCCGTCCGGGAGGAGCTTCGGCTTCCACGCCAGGTTGTAGGAGTCCTGGATGGAGGTGTTGGAGCCCAGCCCGTTGGACGGTGGGTGCCGGTGGCAGGCGTCGCCCGCGCAGAACACCCGGCCGCTGGAGTACGTCTCGGCGTACATCTCGTTGACCGTCCACGCGGAGGACGGCTGGGAATCGCTGCCATTGGAGCAAGGGCACGACATCCGCGAGGAACTCTGTGCGAGGCCACCGATGTCACATCCACTTGGCGCGCCAACCATGAGAGCGACCGAGACCGATGACCCGCAGATGCGCCGGGAAATGTGGATCTCCATCGCGAAAGGGCTGGTGAATGCCATGTCACAAGGTGCCATGCATCCGGAAGGGGCCGCGTCCGCCGCGGAGTTCGGCGCGGCCGTCAAAGAGTTCACATCCGCCCTTGGAGAGGACGCCGTACTGACAGACGCGGCCTCGCTGCGCGAGTTCGGTGATCCTTATGCCCCTCCGGAGTGGGCGAATCCGCAGCCCGCGTTGGTGGTGCAACCGGCCTCGCTCGAGGAGGTCCAGGCCGTCGTCCGGATTGCCAACGAGCACCGGCTGGCCCTGTGGACGGTATCGCGGGGCAAGAACAACGGCTACGGAGGCTCGGCGGTCGCCCATCCCGGGTCGGTCTTGGTGCACCTCGGCCGCATGAACAAGGTGGCCGAGGTGAACGAGGAACTGGCGTACGCCGTCGTCGAGCCGGGCGTCTCGTTCTACGACCTGTACGAGGAACTCGGCAGGCACGGCCATCGCCTGTGGGCGGCGGTGCCGGACCTCGGCTGGGGCAGCGTCCTGGGCAATGCCGTCGACCACGGGATCGGGTACGCCCCCAACGGCGACCGTGCGGCGAGCGTCTGTGGCATGGAGGTCGTGCTCGCCGACGGAACGATCGTGCGGACCGGCATGGGCGCCATGGAGGGCAGCCCGAGCCGGCATCTGTCCAAGCGCGGTTTCGGGCCCACGTTCGACGGCCTGTTCATGCAGTCGAACTTCGGCATCGTCACCAAGGTCGGCATCTGGCTGATGCCCAGGCCGCAGGTCTACTCCTCCTGTCTCGTCTCTGTCATCGACGATGGTGATCTTGAGGCTCTCGTGGACATACTCCGGCCGCTGGTGCTCGATGGGACGATCACCGGTCAGCCGGGCATCTTCTCACCGCTGCCTCGTGCCGACTGGGTATCGGGCCCGTGGACGCTCCGTTTCGCGCTCTACGGCCGCGAAGCTGAAGTCGACCTCAAGATCGCGACCATCCGGGACGCCTTCGCGGCGATCGACGGCGCGACGGTGTCCGAGAACCGGTACCACGGTCAGCCGCCGCAGGAGGCATCGCAGACCGACAAGGTGCACGCCGGGGTGCCCAACCAGGACATGATCGACGAGATCGGCCTGGACGACCCGAACCTCCCGCTGGGGCACACCGTCTTCTCCTCGATCGTCCCGAACACCGGCGCCCACGCCCGGGCGATCACCGAACTCTTCCGCAGGCACATGCGTGCGACGGGGTTGCCGGGAGGGCAGTCGCTCGTGGTCCACGGCCGGTACATCACGAATCTGGGCCTCATCGCCTTTCCCCGCGACGATCGCGGAGCCGCCGAGGCGGTCTTCGAGATCTACCGCACGATGGTGCTCGAGGCTACGGCACTCGGATACGGCGAGTACCGGACACACGTCTCGACGATGGACATGGTCGCCGAGCAGTTCGGGTTCAACGACCACGCGCTGCTGCGGACGACCGAGAAGATCAAGGACGCGCTGGATCCGAACGGCATCCTGTCGCCGGGCAAGTCCGGAATCTGGCCCAGCCGCCTTCGTGGCGAGCGGGGGCTGTGATGCACGGCTCGTCGCCGCTGGCATCGAACGCTTCGCAGACGGCTCAGGGAGAGTGCAAATGAGAGAGCTGAACGGCAGGATCGCCGTGGTCACCGGCGCCGGAAGCGGCATCGGACGCGGACTGGCTCTCGGGTTCGCGGGCGAGGGCATGAAGGTCGTCCTCGCCGACATCGACGAACCCGGCATGGAGGAGACCAGGCGGCTGATCGCCGCCGCCGGCGGTGAGGCGAGCGTCCACCGGACCGACGTCCGTGACGAGTCCGCGGTTCAGTCGCTGGCCAGGCACACGATCGACACCTACGGTGCCGTTCACCTGGTGTGCAACAACGCCGGCGTGGAGTGGGGGACTGTGTTCCTGGAGGCCCCGATCGAGGGCTGGAAGTGGGTGATGGACGTCAACTTCTGGGGCACCCTGCACGGCTGCCGCGTCTTCCTCCCCTTGCTCGCCGAGCAGGAGGAGGCACACCTGATCAACGTCGCCTCCTCCGCGGCGCTGAACGCCGTGATGCCCACGTTCGCTCCCTATTCGGTGTCCAAATTCGCCGTGCTGTCGCTCAGCGAGTACCTGGCCGCCGAGCTGAGACTCCAGGGATCGAAGGTCGGGATGTCCCTTCTTGTGCCGGGGTTCGTCAAGAGCGAGTTGCCATGGGCGCAGCGCCATGCCCCCGCCGACGTTCCCGACACCGAGACCAACCCCCTTCGGGCCGCGGTGCAAAAGTCGGTACGGAGTTCCATGGCCGGCGCCAAGGAGCCGAGTGAAGTCGCCGAACAGGTCATCCAAGCCGTCCGGGAAGACCGGTTCTTCATTCTCACCCATCCCGACGAGCAGCTCGATTTTCTTCGCCAGCGTCTGCACTGGATGCAGACCAACGAACCCCCGGAGATCCCCGGAGCCTAGCCCCGGTTTCCTGGCGAGAGACCGCCTGGCGCAGGACCTCCTGGAGGATCTCCTGGACGGGATCCGTGGTTGCTGGCTGGTCTACCCGAACTCGACCAAGCATTTGCCGACGCCGTTCGGACAGAAGCGGCTGCCCAACACGACAGACTGTTCTAGCAGTCCTTCCGCGTGGCGGCCGCACACATCACGGGCCCACTGGCCAGGGTGAGCCCGGATGACCACCGCCAGGTGTTTGCGGCACGAGGTGCGCGTGGCCGTCTACGGCGTCGCTCTGGCCGAACTGACCCATCCGGTTATCGAAGCCTTCTGCCAGCGGTATCCGAACGTCTCGATCCGTGTGTACGACGCGGACTTCCACCGGGGCCTGGACCCTGTACTGGCCGGCGAATACGGCGTCGCCCTGGCGCGTCTCAACACCGACGTGCCAGGGATGACCAGAGTGCCGATTTTCACCGAGCCCGCCTTCGTCGGCCTCTGGAAGGGCATCCGCTGGCCTCGGCGGCCGCGGTGGACGTCGCCGAAGTCCTCGACCATCCCTGGGTCACCCCCGACGCGTGGTCCGACTTCTGGGTGTGCGGAGACCGGCGTGACGGTGCCGCCGCGACGGTCGGGTGCCACGTACGCTCGGCCATCGAGATGTGCTCGACGATCGCCTACCAGCACATGGTGGGGCTGATACCGCTGTCGGGCACTCGGTTGTTCCCGCATCCTGGAGTGGACGGGGTGCCTCCGAAGGAGCCCCTCGCCTCCGTGGCCGCGGTCGCCTGTCCGGAGACCGGTTTCTCACCTGCCGCCCCGGCCTTCGCGAGGTCGCGCGCCGGATGGCCCGGCGCGCGACCGGTGTCCCGCATGCCGAGCCCGTCAGGTGACCAAGGAGCCACCTTCCCTCGGGGGACGCGTCAGCCGTCCGAGACGGGACGCGCTGTTGTCCCCGTCGGAGCGCAATGAGCTCAGGATCGACTCCAGTTGCAGTGCCGCCAGGAGTTCGAAGCGGGCGTCGGGGTCGTCGAGGTCGAGGCCGAGATTCTCCCGGATCTGGTCCAGCCGGTAGCGCAGCGTGTTGGGATGGATGAACAGCGCCCGGGCGGTGTGGGCAGCGCGGCGCTCGTTGACGAGGTAGGCGCGCAGGGTATTGACCAGATCGGACTTCAGGCGCCGGTCGGCGTCCAGCAGGCGTCCCAGCGTCCGCTCGACGGCCTCCCGTTCGGCACCGGAGCCCACGATGTACGCCGCGATCTGGAACACGCCGAGCTCCTGGGCGACCATCACCCGCGACGTGCCGGGAGTGTGCCGTGCCACGTGCATCGCGAACATGCTCTCTCGCAGCGCGTCCCGATAGGCCTCGGGCGTATGGCAGACCCTGCTGATCCCGGCGAAGAGCCCGGACGGTACGGCCGCGTCCAGCAGCCGCGACACTGCGCCGCGCAGATCCTCGCCGGTGCCGTCCGCGGCCATCGGCCACAGGATGATGACGCATCCCCGGAAGGTGCTCAGCAGGCTTTGCGGCGACAGGGCGCGGAGCCCGCCGGCTACGCGGTCGAGCATCGAACGTTCGGCGGGGGTGTCGCCTCCCAACGTCACCAGGGCGTGCGGGGCCTTGAGATCGATCCCCAGCAACCTGGCCCGCTCCGTGGCGGATTCCAGCTGGTCGCTGAGGCCGCTGACGAGTGTTTCGAGGAAACGGCCGTTCATGCGGAGCTCCAGGTCGAACTCCGTCCGCCTGGCGGCGATCGAGACGCCGAGCAGGTCGGCGAGGCGTCCCAGGACCGTCCCGTGCGCGCCGCCACGCGCCGCCGCGCGCAGCGCGAGCCGGCTATGGGGAACGGGGCGGCACGTGTCGTCGTCGGCGGGGTGCCCGGCCGGCGACGAGGCGGCGGCCGGGCTGGCGGGACCCGAAGACACGAATTCCGCCCGGACCTCGGTGCCGAGCGCGACGGAGGCCTGTCGCGCCACTTCGTCGATGCCTGATCCGGTCGCTACGGCCTGTATCGCGCCGTCCAGCAGAGCGGCGTCGCGCCGGAGATTCTCGAGCTCACCGACCACGGGCGCGAACGCGCCGACCATCCGCGCGAGCTCAGCGAGCAACGAGCCGTGCGCGGTGGTGAACATGCCGGGTGTGCGGCTCAGCACGAGTATCCGCGCCGTCGTGGCGCCCTCACTGATCGGCGCGACAAGGCTGTCAGCCATCCTCTCGGTCATCGCGTCGTGGGCGGATTCGGCAAAGCTCTGTGGATCCACCAAACCGACGGAGGCGCGTACGCACGGTATGCCGTCGGCGGTCTCCGCCCAGACGGCGGCGTCGGCGTCCACCAGGCTGCGCGCCGCGTACACCGTGCGTATGCACAGCTCGGTGCGGGATCGCGCACCAGGAAGGTCCCGTACCGCGGTGAGCAGCCCATCGAGGTCGGTATCTGGGCGGTTGGTCGGCTCCGAGGTGCCACCGGCTCCAGAGGCCTGGTCGAGGATGAGAACGGGCAACGCCGTGTCGGGAATGTCGAGTCCATTCGTTCTGTTGCGATGTGCCATGTCGCCTCCGCTGCCGAGTCACCGGTGCGCTGTATGCGGAAGGAGTGCTTTCAGGCGCCGGCAGGCCGCCGGTGTACGCCATCTGCAGGATGGCCCGCAGATCGTCTGCGGACGCCTCGCGAGGGTTGCCGTATGGTGCCGTGACCGCGACCTTGACGGGCCGGTCGATGTCGGTGGTGGTCAGGTCCAGGTCGGCGAGCGATCGCGGGATGCCCGGCCGTTCGCCCAGCTCGTGCAACTCCCGTTCCGGATCCGGGACATCGAGCGCCCGGCGGAAGCGCCGCCAGTGCCTCGGGAACCGCCGGCGCGTTGAAGGCCGGCACATGGGGCAGGACGACGGCGTGTGTCTCGGCGTGCGGCAGGTCGAAGGTGCCGCCGGGCACATGGCAGAGGTTGTGGTGCAGCCCCATGGTGGTGGCGCCGAGACAGGCACCGCACAGCCGCGCCCGGTACAGCGCGCGGCTGCGCGCGTCATGCCCCGAGGGGTCGGCGACGATCTCGGGAAGGGCCGCGGCCATCGCCCGCACACCCTCCTCCGCCATGAGGGAGACGATCGGAGTGGAGTCCGGGGCGTACAGAGCCTCGACGGCGTGCGCGATCGCGTTCATGCCGCTCGTCGCGGACCCCACGGGCGGCATGGTGAGCGTGAGCAGCGGGTCGTGCACGACGCTGCGCGGCAACACCTTCGGGTCGCGCCCGGCGCGTTTGACCGCGCCCTCGGTCAGGCCCCGGACGGGTGTCATCTCCGATCCGGCGTACGTCGTCGGGACGGCGACGATGGGCAGGTCGGTCCTGAGCGCGACGGCCTTGGCCAGGCCGGTCACGGAGCCGCCGCCGACCGCCGCGCAGCCGTCGGCCCGGGCTTCGCGAGCCGCTTCGACGGCCAGGTCGGCGACCTCCACCGGGACGTGCGTCACCGCCCCCGCGTGCAGCCCGGCGCAGGCGTCGCCGAGAGACGCGGTGACGGCACGGGCCCTGTCCAGGCCATGGTCGTCGCACAGCACGAGGACGCGGCGCAGGCCGAGAAGCGCGACCTCGTCGGGCACCGCGTCCGGGACGGCACCCGAGCGGAAGAGGACGCGCATCGGCTGGGCCTGGTAGGTGAAGTCCAGGGCGCGTTCCCTCACGCGATCACCGGTTGCAGCACGATGTCGAAGCGCGCCCGGCGGAAGGGGTTGGCCAGGCCCAACTCCGCGGCCTCCTCGGGTGAGTCCACCTCGACGAACTCCTCGACCAGGCTCTCCTTCACGGCGAAGACGGCGTCCGACTCCAGATAGTCGCTGCCCGCCACGAAGATGTGCGTCGTCACCGGGCTGTACCCCTCGGCGCCCACGATGAAGTGGACGTGGGCCGGACGGTAGGGGTGACGGCCGGTCGCCTCCAGCAGGGAGCCGACCGGCCCGTCCGTCGGAATCGGATACGGGCTGGGAACGCACGAGCGGAACCAGAACCGCCCCTCCGCGTCCGCCGTGAACAGCCCGCGCCCATTGCCCGGCGGCTGCTTCTCCGGCTGCTGGACGTCGTAGAAGCCCTGGTCGTCGGCCTGCCACACGTCCAGCGTCGCGCCGGGCAGCGGGGTGCCGTCGACGGAGACGACCCGTCCGCTGATCACACACGGCTCGCCGCCGCCGACCAGATCGATGTTCGCCCCGAGTTCACGGTCCGGGGACTCGGTCATGTGGAAGGGGCCGAGCACCGTCGAGTCGGTCGCGGCCGCCGCCTTGTGGTCGTTGATCGTCTCGACGAGCATCGACACGCCCAGGACGTCCGACAGCAGGATGAACTCCTGCCGGGTGTCGTCGCACATGTGCCCGGTTGCGGTGAGGAAGTCGATCGCCCGCTCCCACTCGGCCTGGGTCGGCTCGATGTCCCGTACGAAATCGTGCAGGTGATGCGTCAGGGAGGTCAGCACCTCGCGCAGTCGGGGATCGGAGGTGTGGGCGAAGCTTTCCAGCACCGCCGTCGTCGTCGCGGAAGTCGCGGTCTTCGGTATCTTCGCGGTCTTCGCTGTGAGGTCCATGGCCGCTCAGCCCCGCCCGAGGATCGGCCGCAGCGCGTCGCCCAGTGCGGCCGTGACGTCACCGGTGGCGTCCTGGCGGCGGAAGGCCACGTGGTTGTCCGGCCGTACCAGCAGTGCGCCCGAGTCGCCGATCTCCCGCAGCCGGGCCCAGTCCCCGTACGGGTCCTCGTACTCCTGGCCGGGGCCGATGAACGCCGTGGCGATCTCCAGGCCGAACTCCTTGCCGAGGATGCGGGCGGCCTCCGTCCAGGGCTCGCCGCCGATGCCGGTGATCAGGATGAACCGGCCGTTCCTGCCCAGATCCAGGGTGGACAGATTGCGGGTGCCCGCGCAGAGCCAGGCGTGCGGGAGCTTGGCGCCGGGGCGGGTGCTCGGCTGGAAGTGCAGCTCGGGGTCGCGTGCGAAGCCGGGGTCCTCGGTGCCGTCCGGGACGATCGCGGCGGAGGTGCAGCGCTGGTTGAGTTCCACGCCGTGGGCGTCGAACTCGTATGCCTTGAAGGCGATCGCCTCCCGCAGCCGCGCCCGCTGCTCCTCGGCCTCCGTGGTGGCGTCCTTGCGGGCGGCGATGTTGGCCCACAGCTGCTCGGGGGTCTGCGGCGCCAGGCCGCCGATCGCCTCGAAGACGGGTGCCGTCTCACCGATGGACTGATTCGCCCGGGTAACGACCTGCCTGCCGACCGGTGCCCGCTCGTCACTGTAGGTGTCCAGCGGGGACGGGGACGCGGTGCCGTCCAGGACGAGCTTCAGCTTCCACGCCAGGTTGTAGGAGTCCTGGATGGAGGTGTTGGAGCCCAGCCCGTTGGACGGTGGGTGCCGGTGGCAGGCGTCCCCCGCGCAGAACACCCGGCCGCTGGAGTACGTCTCGGCGTACATCTCGTTGACCGTCCACGCGGAGGACGATTTGATGGTCACCGGGATCTCGTCGTCGCCGATCAGCTTGCGGACGACGGACAGGGCGTACTCCTCGGTGAGGTCCGGCGGCCCGGCGTCGACGTCGTAGCCCCACACGATCAGCCACTCGTTCCACGTCCGTACGCAGCGCACCAGGCCGGCGCCGATGCCGCCCACGGTCGCGCCGGGCGCCAGCACCCAGTAGAGGGTGGCGGGTCGGTGCGCCACGTACTGGGTGAGGTCCGCGTCGAAGACGATGTTGATGCTGCCGGCCACGCCCATCTGGCCGCCCATCGGCAGCCCGGCGTCCTCGCCCACCTTGCTGCGGCCGCCGTCCGCGCCGATCAGGTACTTGGCGCGGATGGTGTACGTGTCGCCGCGCAGCCGGTCGCGGACCAGGGCGGTCACGCCGTCGGCGTCCTGCTCGTGCGACAGGTACTCGGTGCCGAACCGCAGTCGGCTTCCGCGTGCAATGGCCGCGTTCACGAGCACCGGCTCCGTGAGGTGCTGCGGCATGTCGCACATGCGGGTGGGGCTCGCCAGCTCGTGCGCGGCCTGCACGAGCGGCTCGTTGCCCCAGGACCTCAGCCGGCCGAGCTCCTCGCCCGCGATGGCGGTGCAGAAGACGGTGTTGCCCATCAGATGCTGCGGGGTGGCCTGGGCGATCACCTCCTCTTCGACACCCAGGTCACGCAGCACTTCCATGGTGCGCTGGTTGGTGATGTGCGCCCGGGGCGTGTCCGCGAGGCGTGAGTAGCGGGTGACCATGACGTTCGGCACGCCATAGGTGCTCAGCGCCAGTGCGGCGCTCGCTCCCGCGGGCCCGCTTCCCACGATGAGCACATCGGTCTCGACGCTCGGCACGGTGGTCACGCTGGTCATCGGGACGTTTACTCCCCGTCTGCCAGTCGTTTGTCCAGCCAGGTCATCAGTGCCTCGGCCACGTCGTCGGAGTTCTTCTCGCCCATGGGCAGGTGACCGTTGCCCGTGAGCCCCAGGTCCGCCAGGCGCAGCAACTCGGCGTCGGCGCCGGCCTGGGCGAGGTAGTCGGCGATACCGTGCTGGAACGCCGCGAACGGCGAGTACTCGGCCGCGACCACGGCAATCGGGAAGCCCTGGAGTCCTGGCAGGGACCGCACGGGGCCTGCCTTCTCGTCCTGGACGAGGCAGTCCTGCAGCCCGTCGCCCCCCGCCTCGCGCAGCTGAAGGCGCAGTTCCTCCGGGGTCGTTATCGGTGGCTCGTAGGTGATTGGGGCGGCGGTGAGCCCCCACTCGAGCTTTCCGAGGCCGGGCAGTTCGGTGAACGGCGGTCCGATCGGCTCGATGGAGACAAGGGCCTTCACCAGCCCGGGCCGGGCGTCGGCGACCAGCCAGCCGAAGGGTCCGCCCATGGAGTGGGTGATCAGCACGGCGGGTCCGATTCGGTCGAGCAACTCGGTCCCGCAGCGCCGCATCTGCTCCTCGTTCTCGGCGAAGGTGGGCAGTGTCGGGCCCTGGCTCGCCATCAACTGGTCCAGTGCGGGGTCGTCGCCGATCTCGCCGCTGCCGGGCCACTGGCTGCCGGGTCGTTGCGCCCCGTCGCAGAACAGCCAGCGGGTGAACTCGTATGTCGGTGCCGCGCCCTGGATGGGTCCGAGGACGTCGGGGTGGTACGGGGAGCGGCCGTGGCCGGGTCGGTCGACCACGTACACGGCGTAACCGGCCTGGAGGAACCGGGTGGCCCAGCCGGGGCGGCCGTCCGGCGTCGACAGGTAGTCCGTGCCCTGGCCGCCGCCCCCGTGGACCATCACCACGGGCAGCGGATGCCGGAGATCGGCCGGGATCTGGTACTGGACGTACATCGCGGCCTCGGCGGCGGTCCCGGCCTCGGTCGGCTTGCGCCCGACACCGACCCAGAACGCGCCTTGCTCGCTGATCGTCAACGGCGCGGTGGCACGGGCCGGCTCGGCGGTTGCGGGTGGGGGGGAGATGGTCATCGGTGAACCTCCGTCACGGCGTCTGCGCCCATCCCCAGCACTATTGGTGACCGGCTCCGGACCGGTCCAATGCCGTTTGGGGACGCCGTGATGCATGGCGCTCATCAGCGTCCCCGAGGGCGGCTGCTTCGGCGGGAGGGTGTGCGTGGCGGGGAGGGTGATCGGGGCGTCGGTGCAGAGCGCGGCCTCCAGCTGCTCGACGAACGGTAGTTTGTGCTGCGGGTCGCGGTCGGAGAGGCCGGTCAGGTGGAAGCTGCCGGTGCCGACCCGTCGCTTGGCGCGCACGACGTCGAAGTCGAGGGGCGCCGGCCGTGGAGCGATCTACCGAACGAGCCTGATGGCACGGAAGTTCGAGCGACAGTCGTGTCCCTCGGTTTGGGAATCGCTTCTCATATGCCGCCATTGGCCTGCGGGAACATGACGAACCCGGGGACCTCGATGCCGGGTGTGAGGCCGAAGGTGTCCTCGAAGAAGGCGACGGTCTTGTCGAACTCGCCGGGGACGACGGCGTTCCAGGTGATGGCCTGCGTCTTCATCACTCTGTGCGTTGCTGTGGTGCCCACGCTCGGAGCGCCGCGTCCACCACACTCTCCACAGTCTCGAGTCCGAGCGTGACACCCACGAGGAAACGCCGATGGACGAGCGGCCCGACGGTCGTCATGGCGAACGTCTCGGCCGTTACGTCGTCGCGCAGGCGCCCCCGGGCGACGGCAGCGGTGACGGCAGGGCGCAGGGAGTCGACGATCTGGGTCAGCATCCCCGCCTGGCGCTGGAGGGCATGCAGGCCTCAACGGCGAGCCCGCGTCCGCTCCTGCGTCCGCTCGCGCAGCTCGGCGGTCACGGGTCCTGGGCACGCCCTGCGGGACGGCGGCGGTCGCCGGCAGTCACACCGCGGAACGCCTCTCTAGGAACCCAGGGCCCCGGCGGTCTCGATGAACAGTTCCGCGATGGCCTTGGCTGACGGCGTCGGTGGATTGTCGCGCAGCCGGGTGAGCAGGATGCGGCGAACCGGGGCCGCGGGGCCCAGGTCGATGGTGGTGACGTCATCCCGCAGGCCGGCCAGGGCGAACCTGGGGGCGAGCGTGATGCCCAGGCCGACCGCCGCCATGGCCTGGGCCTCCTGGTAGTCGTGCGCCCGGTAGGCGATCTTCGGCTCGAAGCCGGCGGCACGGCAGCTACGGGTGAGCAGTTCGGCGACCGGGTGATCGCTCCGGACGATCCAGTTCTCCTCGGCCAGCTCCTCAAAACCGGCGGAGTGCCGGGCGGCGAGCGGGTGGCTGGTGGCGACGACCAGGCAGGTGGGGTCGTCCAGCAGATGGATCACATCGAGGTTGGTCTCGTCCAGGCGCCGCCACGGGTAGTCCCACATCAAGGACAGCTCGATCTCCCGGCTCTCCAGGAGGTCCATCAGGCCGGCGTTGCGGTCGCTGTGCACGGCCAGCTCGACCTGCGGGTACCGGGTGCGAAAGGCGCGCACGACGCGGGGCAGCAGGGATGCGGCGATGGTGGGGAAGGTACCGATGTGCAGGGTCCCGCTGTGCAGGCCCGCGAGGTCATCGAGGGATCGGCGTGCGGCCCGCAACTGGCGATCGATCCGTGCAGCATGCTCGGCCAGCGTGCGGCCGGCCTCGGTGAGCGTGACGCCCCGGGGGTGCCGCGCGATCAGCGGCTGCCCGGCCTCTGCTTCCAGCCTGCTGATCTGCTGGGACACCGCCGAGGGCGTATAGCTCAGGGCAATCGAGGCCGCCGTGATGGACCCCCGGCGAGCCACCTCGGCCAGCACCAGCATGCGGCGTACGTCGAGGCTCATCCCAACCGCCTTAAGCATGTGTGAAAGCAGCTTCAATTTCTTTCGATTGTACTGATGGCGCTGCTGGCGCATCGTCGTACTGACCGGCAGGCGGGCCGCGCGGCCGTCGACCCGCTCACCGGGCCCTCCGATCCGGCCATCTGCCAGGCGAACCCAGGGGAGTACACATGACCGAGCAGTGGGACGTCGTCGTGGTCGGCGGCGGGAACGCCGGCTTCAGCGCGGCTCAGTCCGCCCGACAGCAGGGAGCACGGGTGCTGCTGCTGGAGAAGGCCCCCCGTCAGTGGGCCGGAGGAAATTCCTACTTCACTGCCGGGGCGATGCGCACCAGCCACGGCGGGCTCACCGACCTCACCTCGCTGGTCGAGCCACTTCCCGGGGACCGCGCAGGACGCGTCGACCTCGCCCCCTACACCGACGACGACTTCCTCGCCGACCTGACCCGGGTGACCCAGGGAAGGACCGACCCCGAACTCGCCCGGATCCTGGTCGGTGAATCCCGCGAGACGATGACCTGGCTGCGCAGCCTCGGCCTGCGATTCGAGCTCATGTTCCACCGGCAGGCTTACGAGGTGGACGGGCGCTACCGGTTCTGGGGCGGACTGGCCGTCGGCGTGGTCGGCGGGGGCAAAGGAATGATCGACCAGCACCTTGCCGCCGCCGATCGCAGCGGCATCGAAGTCCGCTTCGACAGCCCCGTCACCGGCCTGGCCACCGGACCCGACGGCTCCGTCCGCGGCGTGATGCTCGCCGACGGGCAGCGCATCGAGGCCGACGGCGTGGTCCTCACCAGCGGCGGCTTCGAGGCCAACCCGCAGATGCGGGCCGGCTACCTGGGCGCGGGCTGGGACCTGGCCCTGGTGCGCGGAACCCCGTACAACACCGGCGAGGGCATTCGCATGGCCCTGGCGGCCGGCGCGCAACCCTACGGCCACTGGAGCGGCTGCCACGCGGTGGCCTGGGACAGCCAGGCCCGAGCGACCGGCGACCGGGAGCTGACCAACCAACTCACTCGCGGCGGCTACCCGTTCGGCATCGTCGTCAACGCCGAGGGGCGCCGGTTCGTCGACGAGGGAGCGGACTTCCGCAACTACACCTACGCCAAGTACGGTGCCGAGATCCTCAAGCAACCGGCAGGCGTCGCCTACCAGCTCTTCGACGCGGCGTCCGCGCCGCTGCTGCGCCCCGAGGAGTACGCCTCGGCGGGCATCACCAGGGTGGAGTCCGACACCGTGGAGGGCCTGGCCAAGGCACTCGGCATGGACGAGGGCCGGCTGGCGGAGACGGTTGAGCAGTTCAACGCCGCCGTTGTCCCCGGTCGCTTCGACCCGACGGTCAAGGATGGCTGCCGGACCGAGGGCATCACCCCTCCCAAGTCCAACTGGGCCCAGCCGCTGACCACTCCTCCGTACGTCGCCTTCCCGGTGACCTGCGGCATCACCTTCACCTTCGGCGGGCTGCGGATCGACGCCGACGCGCGCGTGCTGGACCTGAGCGGCCGCCCCGTCCCTGGGCTGTACGGGGCCGGCGAACTCGTCGGCGGGCTCTTCTGGTTCAACTACCCTGGCGGCTCCGGCCTCACCGCCGGTTCGGTGTTCGGCAGGCGCGCCGGGCGCTCAGCAGCCGCCGGCACGCGTTGACGGCGACGCCGCAACGGGTTGGATCACACGGTGTGTGGTAGATGCGATGACCGCCGGCTTCGTCGTTGAAGTCGGCCCGCGCGCCTCAGCGGTTGCTGACGCACGGCTGTGGTGGTGACGCACGTATCGCGAAGCCGTTGCGGGTCCGGTCGAAGGGCTCTGACGGAGGCAGGGACCCGGCCACCGGCGGTCACCGCCGGGGCCGGCGCTCGGCCGGTCCCGGGCGGGATCCAGGGGTGGAACGGGCCGTCGGCCGGTGCGGCCGACGAGGGGTCAGTGGCTGAGCCGGGCGAACCGGCGCAGGGCCAGCGGGAAGAAGACGGCGAACAGCCCCACCGGCCAGAGCACGGCCGCCAGGACGTGCCCGGACGCGCCGCCGACGCTGCCGAACAGGTCCCGTACCGCCGTCGCGGTCTGGGACATGGGGTTCCACCGCACCACTGTGCCCAGCCAGTCCGGCATGGACGCGGGGGTCGCGAGGGCGTTGGACAGGAATCCCACCGGCCAGACCAGGATCTGCACGGCCTGCACCAGCTCCGGTTTCCCGGCCACCAGGGCCAGGTAGATGCCGATCCACAGCATCGCGAACCGGAACAGCAGCAGGAGGCCCACGGCGCCGAGGAACCCGCCCGCCGTTGTGTGCGCCCGCCAGCCGATCGCGTACCCGACACCGATCATCACGGCGAGGCTCACCGCGGACTGCAGCATATCCGCGGCCGAACGGCCCACCAGCACCGCGCCGTTGGCCATCGGCATGGACCGGAACCGGTCGATCACGCCCTTGTTGAGGTCCTGGGTGACCGCGATCACCGTGCTCTCCAGGCCGAAGGCCATGGTGAGGGCGAGGATGCCGGGCACCAGGTAGTCGATGTAGTCGCCGCCGACGTCCCGGCCGCCGCCGATCAGGTAGCCGAACATCAGCAGGATCATCACGGGGAAGACCACGCCGACGGCCACCTGTACCGGCTGCCGGCCCCAGTGGGCGAGTTCCCGCCGGGTCATGGTCCAGGAGTCGCTCAGCGCGAAGGCGAGACCGCCGCCGCTCTCGCGCACCTCGTGCGTCGTGCTCACCGCGCTCACACCGCCTCCCTGGCCCGGGTCTCGTTCGCCGCCGGGGCCTCCTCGGAGCGCTCCGTCAGCCGCAGGAACACCTCGTCCAGGGTGGGCCTGCGCACCGCGATGTCCTCCGCATCGATGCCCGCCGACTCCAGCACCCGCACCACTTGGGTGAGCGCGCTCATCCGGTCGGTCACGGGCGCGCTGAACCGCCGGCGGTCGGCGTCCACCGTGACGTCGGCGGCGGGGAACGGCATCAGGGCCACCGCGGCGGCCAACTGGGGTGCGTCGCGCAGGACGACGTTAATGCGGTCGCCGCCGGTACGGGCCTTCAGCTCGTCGGCGGTGCCGTCGGCGACGACACGCCCCCGGTCGACCACCGAGATCTGGTCGGCGAGCTGGTCGGCCTCCTCCAGGTACTGGGTGGTCAGCAGCACCGTGGTGCCGCCGCCGACCAGCGAGCGCACCGACGCCCAGACCTCGGCCCGGCTGCGCGGGTCGAGCCCGGTGGTCGGCTCGTCGAGGAAGAGCACCTCCGGCTCCGTGAGCAGCGAGGCGGCGAGGTCGAGCCGCCGCCGCATGCCGCCGCTGTACCGCTTGACCTGCTTGTCGCCAGTGTCCGTGAGCCTGAACCGCTCCAACAGTTCGTCGGCGCGGGCGCGGGCCCGCCGGGCGCCGAGGTGGTAGAGCCGGCCGAACATCTCCAGGTTCTGCCGGCCGCCGAGCTCCTCATCGAGCGCCGCGTGCTGGCCGAGCAGCCCGATGCGGGCCCGCACCCGGTCGGCCTGCGTCAGCACGTCGTACCCGGCGACCGTCACCCGGCCTGCGTCCGGCCGCAGCAGCGTGGTCAGGATGCGGACCGTCGTCGTCTTGCCCGCGCCGTTCGGGCCGAGGAGGGCGTGCACGGTGCCGCGTCCCACCCGCAGGTCCAGTCCGTCCAGAGCGGCTTTTTCCCCGTATCGCTTTCGTACGCCCTCGACGTCGATCGCGTCGGCCATGCGTCTCCTCCGCTCGTGTAGTCAATCTTGACTACTGCTCGTCGGGCAAGTTAATGCCCGCCCGGTCGGTTAGTCAAACTTGACTACGCGCTCCTGTGTGCCGGTGTTCGACGATGAAGCCGAGCGCCGCGCGTGCAGCAGTCCCTGTCTCTCCATCTGCTTCAGGGCGAGGTAGATCGACCCCGGCTCGGCGTTGGACCACTCGTGGGCGCCCCAGTACTCCAGGTCGTTGCGCACCTGATGGCCGTGGGCCCGCCCATGCCCGCGCACCGCGCCCAGCACGAGAAGACGGATGGCTGACATGAGCTCAAGATGACGGGCTCGTACGGCGCCCCGTTGCTGGCGGACCGGGGGACTGCAGATGCCGGCGTGCGAACTGATCGAGCGGGTTGTGGCCCAGGGGTGTGGGGTGGAGCTCCTGGCGACCACGGGGCCGTCGGTGTGGCGATCGGCTTCCGCTCCACCGATGCCACGGCTCTGGAGTGGCTCGCGGCGTTCGGACTGCTCGTGCTCTTCGCCCTGGCGTTCACCTGGATCGCCGTCGGTATGGGCCTGTCCAGCCCGAACCCCGAGGCCGCCAGCAACAACGCGATACCGCTGATCTTCCTGCCGCTCATCTCCAGCACCTTCGTGCCGGTCGACGCGATGCCGGGCTGGTTCCAGCCGATCGCCGAGTACCAGCCGTTCACGCCCGCCATCGAGACCCTGCGCGGACTGCTCCTCGGCACTGGAATCGGCAACAACGGATGGATCGCCGTCGCCTGGTGCGTGGGCCTCGCGGTGTTCGGCTACTTCTGGGCCACTGCGAAGTACAACAGCACAACCGGACGCTGAGAGGCCGTCCTTCGGCTCGGTCGATCCCGTACACACGCCACGGCGGAGGGTCCGATGCATGCGGGCCCTCCGCTCGCCGGGGTCCGGCATCTGGTTCCGTCCGTCATGCGTCGCTGAGCTCTTCGAGTACCTCGGCGGCAGTGCTGTTCGCCTGGTCCGCCAGACGCCGCAGTTCGCCGAGGTCGTCCTGTTCGACGGCGAGAGAGAGCGTTTGTAGGGCTTGTAGGGCTTGTACGGCTTCTGCGGGTCCTGCGTGCGGATCGCTGGCTCCTGGGGACGGACGGCCGGGTCCTCGACGACGACCGACAAGGATCGCGATCGAGGTGGGCCCGGCCGGATGGTCCTGGTTCTGCTCGGTCAGAGGCTGCGGGCGGTGATGTCGCCGGAGGAGGTGGTGGCGTGGATGTCGAGTTCGGTGGTGCCGTCGTTCTTGAGCGCGTTGCTGATGCGGCCGTGGCCGGTGCCGGCGTCCAGGGCTGCGGAGACACCGGCGGCGGCGCCGATCGAGATGTCGCCGGACTGGGTGCGCAGTGTCACCGTGCCGCGGACGGCTTCGGTGATCCGGATGTCGCCGCGTGCGGTGCTGATCTCGGCGGGGCCGCCCAGTCGGCCGACCTCGATGTCGCCGTCGACGGCGGTGAGGCGGAGGCTCGCGGCCTCGTCGATCTTGATGTGGCGGTAGGCGCCTTCGAAGGTGACGTCGCCGAGTCGGCCGACGGCCCGCAGTTCGGCGCTCGCGGCCTTGGCCTCGATCCGGGAGCCGGCGGGCAGCTGGACGGTGACCTCGACGGAACCGGAGGGGCCGAGGTACTGGTTCTTGGCCGGCTTCGCTGCGATCCGCAGGATGCCGTCGCGGTAGTCGACCTCCAGTTCCTCGGCCGCCTTCACGTCGCGGTTCTTGGCGGCGTTGGCGGGTCGGACCTCGACGGTGGTGTCGGTTCGGTCGGCGGCGATGAACTGGATGCGTCCGGCGGGGATGTCGAGGACGGCGGAGACGGTGGCGGGGGTGTCGAACTTCTGCATGGTGCTCTCCTTCGTATGCAGCGGGCGCTTGGTCGGCCCGCTGTTTCTGATGATGGAAAGCTACGTTGCGTTCGCTGATCTGGCAACATGTACGTTGCGCAGATCGGCAATCAATGCAGGTCAATGCCGATAAATCGTTGCAACGGTTCAGAATTTAACGCAACGCCGGATCCGCTTGTCGTTGCAATGGGATGGACATGAACGCTAGAGTGGAATGCCCCGCGCTCCCCGGGGCTGTGGTGCGATCGTCGTCCCCGTTGTCTTCGCTGCCGTCATGCCCGTAGGGGCCGGCCCGGCCTCCGGCAGGGGGACGGGCCGGCCTTCGACGGGTGCGGCGGTCAGTTCACGTGGAGGGTGAGCGCCGCGGTGTGCAGCTTGCCGCCGGTCTGGAACTGCAGGAAGAGCCGCCAGTTTCCGGACTGGGCGAACTCGGCGTGGAAGGTCAGGGTCGGCCCGCCGTGGTCACCGTCGACCTTGGTCTCGGGGTGGAGGTGGGCGAAGGAGAGGTCGCCCTGGTGGAAGGCGGTGAGGTGGGCGTAGGTGTCCAGGTAGGGCTGGAGGTCGGCGACCGGCTTGCCGTTCTTGGTGACGGTGGCGGTCAGCCGGTGGGCCATGCCGGACATCAGGTCGCCCTTCACCGCGATCGTGTAGCCGTCGACGGTGGTGGCGCCGGACGCCTTGGGCAGGGATGTGGTCATCGGCATGCCGGACACCTTCACGGTGCGGCTGAGGACGAAGCCCTTGCCCTTGCCGGAGCCGGTGGCGGGGGTGAAGGAGGTGTACAGCCGCCAGGTGCCCGGCCTGAGCGCGGCGAGCGGCGCGGTCCAGGTGCCGTTCTTCGCCATGGTGGGGTGCAGGTGCTGGAACCCGGTGAGGTCGGTGCGGACGGCGTAGAAGTGCATCCGCTTGGTCTGGTCGACGGTGAAGTCGGTGACCAGCTTGCCGTCCGGGCCGGTGACCGTGAAGTGGTAGTCGGCCGCCCGGTCGGCGGGGAGGCCGACGGTGCTGGAGGTCAGGCGGTAGCCGTCCCGGGCGGCGGCCAGGCCGTTGCCGGTGGCGGCGGTGTCCATGCCGGGCATCGACGCCATGGCGTCACCCGCTGCGGAGGGGGACGGCGAGTTGCCGTGGTCCATGCCGGGCATGGCGGAGCTGTGGCCGGAGCCGGTGCCCGAACCGCAGGCGGTCAGCGCCAGGGTGAGGACCGAGGTGGTGGCAGCCGCGATGAGGAGGCGGCGGGGCGTCCGAGAGCGCTTGGACATGAGGTGTCTTTCCAGGTGGGCGCCGCGACGCGGCGCGAGTGACGAACGTGGACCGGTGCCGGACCGCGGCGGTGAGCCGGTGTCCGGGGGCCTCGTCACGTCCGTGCGATGCACGCCTGGAGGAGCAGTTCGCGTCCGCCCAGGGGTGGTCCCCTGCGGCGGGTGCCCGTGTACGCCCGCGGGGCCCGCGGCAGCAGGGCGGCGACGGGAAGGATCAGGGTGGCCGCGGCGAGCGGCGGCAGCGGGATCGCCGAGCGGGGCGGGGTGGCCAGGCACAGCGCGCCCCGCATCGTCTCGTCCGTGCGCGTGGTTGCCTTGGCGCCCGCGGTCCTGGAGTGGTCGGCCGAGTGCGCTGCCATCGTGGCCGGCGCCGGTTGCATGACCGCCGTGTCCGCCATGTCCGTCATGGCCCCGTGGCAGCCGCCGTCGGCCGCGGCCGGGCCGCCGTGCATGAGGAACAGCCCGAGCAGCACCGCGACCAGCACGGCCGGCCGCACCACTCGGCGGTGGCGGGCCCCGGCCGTGCTCCGGGCGGGCTGCGTGGCAGTCACGGGTTCACCTTACGCAGCCGGGCGCACTGCGCCGTCGTCCGGCAGGGCCCGCACGGTGAAAGCGGCGGTGTGGACCTCACCGGCGTGCTTGAAGTCCAGGAACAGACGGTAGGTGCCGGGGCTGGGCACCGTGGTGGTGAACGCGAGGTCGCCGGAGCGCAGGGCCACCAGGTGGCCGTAGGCGCCGAGGTAGGGCTGGAGATCACGTACCGGCTTGCCGTTCCGGGAGACGGTCAGCGTCAGCTCGCTGCTTCTGCCGGGTGCCGGACGGCCTCGCAGGCTCACCTCGTATCCGTCGGTCACGGCCGTTGTGCCCGGGGCGGGCAGCGGTTCCGGCTTGTATGCGCCTGATGCGGTGAGGTCGGCGCCGAGGGTGAGGCCCTCGCCTCCGCGGGGCGTGAAGTCGGCGAAGACCCGGTAGGTGCCGGCCGCGGGCAGCTTCACGGGCGTGGACCAGGTGCCGTCGGCGGCGCGGGTTGGGTGCAGGTGGCGGTACCGGGTCAGGTCGCGCGAGGCGATGATCAGGTGGAGTTCCTTGGTGTGCTCCCTCCGGTAGGCGGTGAGCGGGCGGCCCGTGGCGTCCCGCACGATCGTGAACCGCAGAATCGTGTTCCTGCCTGCCTCGACGGCCGGGGTCTTCAGGTGGAGCGTGTAGCCCCCGTCGGACATCTGGAGCCCGCCGGGAGGCGCTGCCGGCTCGTGACTTCCGCCGCCGTGCTCGTCGTGCGAGGCGGTCGCGTGCTTCTGGTGTGCCGTGCGCTCGGGTTCGGCGGAGATGCCGCCGACGCTCGTGCCCACGCCGTAGGCGGTGCCGAACGTGGCGGCGAGCGCGGCGGCGAAGACGGTGATCCGCAGTCCGGTGTTCATGGTCGCTCCTCGTCGATGGGCGGTCCCGGGTCGGTTCGGTGCATTTCAACATACCCCCAGGGGGTATCAAGTCAAGTGGGGTCCGGCGCTTGCGCCGTATACGGGAGGGGGGTATACATGGGTTCGCTCCCAGGTACCCCCTGGGGGTATTCGGGCAGTCGAGGCAGTCGGAAGAGGGGCACAGAAATGACCACCACCACGCCCGGTGCCGCCGAGGTCGAACTGGTCATCGGCGGCATGACCTGCGCCTCCTGCGCCGCCCGCGTCGAGAAGAAGCTCAATCGCATGGACGGCGTCGAGGCCACCGTCAACTACGCCACCGAGAAGGCCAAGGTCAGCTTCCGCGAGGACATCGCCGTCGCGGACCTGATCGCCACCGTCGAGGCCACCGGCTACACCGCGCAGCAACCGACGCCGGCCGAACCCGAGGACCGCGTCGAGGAGGCGCCCGAGCCCGGGGAACTCCGTTCGCTGCGGCAGCGGTTGACCACGGCCGTGGTGCTCGCCGTCCCGGTGATCGCCATGGCGATGGTGCCCGCCCTGCAGTTCGAGTACTGGCAGTGGTTGTCGCTGACGCTGGCGGCGCCCGTGGTGACGTACGCCGCCTGGCCCTTCCACCGGGCTGCCTGGACCAACGCCCGGCACGGCGCCGCCACCATGGACACGCTGATATCGGTCGGTACGTCGGCAGCGTTCCTCTGGTCGGTGTGGGCACTGTTCTTCGGAACGGCCGGCACGCCCGGCATGACACACCCCTTCGAGCTGACCGTCGCCCGCAGCGACGGCGCCGGGAACATCTACCTGGAGGCCGCGGCCGGAGTGACCGCCTTCATCCTCGCCGGCCGGTACTTCGAGGCCCGGTCCAAGCGGAAGGCGGGCGCGGCGCTGAAGGCCCTGCTGGAGCTGGGCGCCAAGGAGGTCACCGTCCTCCGCGGCGACCGCGAACAGCTCGTACCCGTCGCGGAGTTGAAGGTCGGCGACCGTTTCCTCGTCCGTCCCGGTGAGAAGATCGCCACCGACGGCACGGTCGTGGAGGGCTCCTCCGCCGTGGACGCCTCCCTGCTCACCGGGGAGTCCGTCCCGGTCGAGGTCGCCGTCGGTGACCCGGTCACCGGAGCCACCCTCAACGCCGGAGGGCGGCTGATCGTGGAGGCCGTCCGGGTCGGCGCCGACACCCAACTCGCCCGTATGGCCAGGCTGGTGGAGGACGCCCAGAACGGCAAGGCCGCCGTCCAGCGGCTGGCCGACAGGATCTCCGGGGTCTTCGTCCCCGTCGTCATCGCCCTGGCCCTCGCCACCCTGGGTTTCTGGCTCGGCGACGGCGCGGGGCCGGCCGCCGCCTTCACCGCCGCGGTCGCCGTCCTGATCATCGCCTGCCCCTGCGCCCTCGGGCTGGCCACGCCGACCGCACTGATGGTCGGCACCGGGCGCGGCGCGCAGCTCGGCATCCTCATCAAGGGCCCCGAGGTGCTGGAGAGCACCCGCAAGGCCGACACGGTCGTACTGGACAAGACCGGCACGGTCACCACCGGCCGGATGGCCCTGCTGGCCGTGCACACCGCCGAAGGTACGGACGAGGCCGACGTCCTGCGCCTGGCCGGTGCCCTGGAGCACGCCTCCGAGCACCCCGTCGCCCGGGCCGTCGCCGACGCGGCCGCCGCCCGGGTCGGCACGCTGCCCACCCCGGAGGACTTCGCCAACGTTCCCGGACTGGGCGTCCAGGGCATCGTCGACGGGCACGCCGTCCTCGTCGGCCGGGAGCGACTGCTGGCCGAATGGGCGATGGAACTGCCGGCCGGTCTACGGCACGCCAAGGACACGGCCGAAGCGTCCGGTCGTACGGCCGTCACGGTCGCCTGGGACGGCGAGACCCGCGCGGTCCTGGAGGTCGCCGACGCCGTCAAGGAGACCAGCCCGGAAGCGATCCGCCGCCTGCGGGCCCTCGGTCTGACCCCGGTCCTGCTCACCGGTGACAACCGGGCCGTCGCCGAGGCCGTGGCCGCCGAGGTGGGCATCGCGCCGGAGCATGTGATCGCCGAGGTCCTGCCCCAGGACAAGGTCGACGTCGTCAAGCGCCTGCAGGGCGAGGGGCGTTCGGTCGCCATGGTCGGCGACGGCGTCAACGACGCGGCGGCACTGGCCCAGGCCGACCTGGGCCTTGCGATGGGCACGGGCGCGGACGCCGCCATCGAGGCCGGCGACCTGACCCTCGTACGCGGCGACCTGCGCGTGGCCGCCGACGCGATCCGGCTCGCCCGCAGGACCCTGGGCACGATCCGGTCCAACCTGTTCTGGGCCTTCGCCTACAACGTCGCCGCTCTTCCGCTCGCTGCGGCCGGACTGCTCAACCCGATGATCGCGGGAGCGGCCATGGCCTTCTCCTCGGTCTTCGTCGTCGGCAACAGCCTGCGGCTGCGGCGCTTTCGCGCGGCGGCTCACTGAGGCCGGAGTTCCGGCCGTCGTGGCCGGTATGCGGTCTTTCCGCCGGTCCTGCCCCTGTTCACACTTCCCGTGAGGGATCGGGGGTGGTGCGGATGGCCGCGCAGCGCAGAGGACGGCGGAGGCGGCGGGCGGCGCGGCGGGACGCGCTGTCGCGCCGGGCAGGTGCCGGTCTGGCAGGCGTGCTCGTGCTGGCCGTGTTCTGGTCGGCGATCTGGATGTACGTCGTCGGGGTCGTCGTCGCGGCGGCTCTCGGCGGTCTCGGCTGGTGGCTGTGGCGTACGGACCGGATCCTGCGCGGGCGGGACCGGGCGTGGCGGCAGCAGGACGCGGTCGCCGCCGGGCATCGGTCCTTGGCCGAAGTGGACGCCATGAGCGGTACGGAGTTCGAGGAGCTGGTCGCCGCGCTGTGCCGGCGGGACGGGTGCCGTGAGGTGCGGCGCGTCGGCGGCTCGGGGGACCAGGGGGCCGATGTGGTCGGGCGGTTGCCGGACGGGCGGGCGATGGTCGTGCAGTGCAAGCGGTATACGCCGAGTGCCGTCATCGCCAGCCGGGAGGTACGGGATCTGCTCGGGTCGAAGGTGCACTTCGGGGCGGACGTCGCGGTGTTCGTGACGACGACCCGGTTCAGCAGGCAGGCCATGGACGTCGTGGTCAGGAACGGCATCATCGCCGTCAGCCGCGACCTGCTCGGGGCGTGGAACAGCGGTGCCTCGTTGCCCTCGCTGATGGGTGTCAGCGGTCATGGACAGGGCGATGCCCGTCACCTGGCGCGGTGGCGGAAGACGTATGGGCGCACAAGGCGACGTCCGGGCCGCCCCCTGCGGGACGGCCCGGACGTCAGTGGCCTTGCTCAGTGACCGAGCTCGCCGGCCGTGCGGATCAGGCGATGTCGAAGCGGTCCGCGTTCGACACCTTGACCCACGCGGCGACGAAGTCGTTCACGAACTTCTCCTTCGCGTCGTCGGCCGCGTAGACCTCGGCGAGCGCACGCAGCTCGGAGTTCGAGCCGAAGACCAGGTCGGCACGGGTACCGGTCCACTTGACCTCGCCGGTCGCGTCGTCACGGCACTCGAAGACCGTCTGGTCCTCGGAGACCGGCGACCACGTGTGGCCCAGGTCGAGCAGGTTGACGAAGAAGTCGTTCGTCAGCTTGCCCGGGGTGTCGGTGAAGACGCCGTGCGCGGTCTGCTGGTAGTTGGCGCCGAGGACGCGCAGACCGCCGACGAGGACGGTCAGCTCGGGGGCGCTCAGGCCCAGCAGGTTGGCCTTGTCGAGCAGCAGGTACTCGGCCGGCAGGCGGTTGCCCTTGCCGAGGTAGTTGCGGAAGCCGTCGGCGGTGGGCTCCAGCGCGGCGAAGGACTCCGCGTCGGTGTGCACCTCCGTGGCGTCCACACGGCCCGGGGTGAACGGCACCTCGATGTCGTGACCGGCGTCCTTGGCGGCCTTCTCCACGGCGGCGGCACCACCGAGGACGATCAGGTCGGCCAGGGAGACCTTCTTGGCACCGGAGTTCGCGTTGAACTCCGCCTGGATGCCTTCGAGGACACGCAGGACCTGCGCGAGCTGGTCGGGCTCGTTGACCTCCCAGCCGGCCTGCGGCTGCAGCCGGATACGGGCGCCGTTGGCCCCGCCGCGCTTGTCGCTGTTGCGGTACGTCGAGGCCGACGCCCACGCGGTGGACACCAGCTGGGCCACGGACAGACCCGACTCCAGCAGCTTGGCCTTGAGCGCCGCGACATCGGCGGCGTCGATGGGCTCGCCCTCCGCCTCCGGCAGCGGGTCCTGCCACAGCAGGGTCTCCGCCGGCACCTCCGGGCCGAGGTACAGCGACTTCGGACCCATGTCACGGTGGGTCAGCTTGTACCAGGCGCGGGCGAAGGCGTCCGCGAACTCCTCCGGGTTCTCGTAGAAGCGGCGCGAGATCGGCCCGTAGACCGGGTCGAAGCGCAGCGAGAGGTCGGTGGTGAGCATCGTCGGGAGCTTCTTCTTCGACGCGTCGTGGGCGTCGGGGATGATCGCCTCGGCGTCCTTCGCGACCCACTGCTTCGCGCCGGCCGGGCTCTCGGTGAGCTCGTACTCGTACTCGAAGAGGTTCTTGAAGAACCCGTTGCTCCACTGGGTCGGCGTGGCGGTCCAGGTGACCTCCAGGCCGGAGGTGATCGCGTCGCCCGCCTTGCCGGAGCCGTAGGTGCTCTTCCAGCCGAGGCCCTGGGCCTCGATCGGGGCGGCCTCGGGGTCGGCGCCGACGTGGTCGGCCGGGCCCGCACCGTGGGTCTTGCCGAAGGTGTGACCACCGGCGATGAGGGCGACGGTCTCCTCGTCGTCCATCGCCATGCGGCGGAAGGTCTCACGGATGTCGCGGGCCGCGGCGATCGGGTCCGGGTTGCCGTTCGGGCCCTCCGGGTTGACGTAGATCAGACCCATCTGGACCGCGCCGAGCGGGCTCTCCAGCTCACGGTCGCCGGTGTAGCGCTGGTCGTCGAGCCAGACCTTCTCGGGACCCCAGTAGACGTCCTCCTCCGACTCCCAGACGTCCTCACGGCCACCGCCGAAGCCGAAGGTCTTGAAGCCCATGGACTCCAGCGCCACGTTGCCCGCGAGGATCATGAGGTCGGCCCAGGACAGGCTCTTGCCGTACTTCTTCTTCACCGGCCACAGCAGACGGCGGGCCTTGTCCAGGTTGCCGTTGTCCGGCCAGCTGTTCAGCGGGGCGAAGCGCTGCTGGCCGGCGCCGGCGCCGCCACGGCCGTCGCTGATGCGGTAGGTGCCCGCGCTGTGCCAGGCCATACGGATCATGAACGGGCCGTAGTGACCGAAGTCGGCCGGCCACCAGTCCTTGGAGTCCGTCAGGATCTCGGCGATGTCCTGTTTCACGGCCGGGAGGTCGAGGCTCTTGAAGGCCTCGGCGTAGTCGAACTCCTCACCGAGCGGGTTCGCGACGGCAGGGTTCTTGGCAAGGATCTTCAGGTTGAGCCGCTCCGGCCACCACTGGCGGTTTCCGCCGCCCTGGGTCGGGTGCAGAGCGCGATCGTGCGCCACCGGGCACTTCGCTTCAGCGGCGTTGTTCTCAGACATGGGAATCCTTCCGGGGTTGGTGCTCAGGCCGTGCGAGCGGTGGAACAGTCGGGGCACAGGCCCCAGTAGATGACCTCGGCCTCGTCGATCGCGAAGCCTCGGTCGTCCGAAGCGGTGAGACAGGGGGCATGACCGACCGCGCAGTCGACGTCGAGGACGGCAGCGCACGAGCGGCACACGAGGTGGTGGTGGTTGTCCCCGACCCTGCCCTCGAACCGGGCCGGGCTGCCCGGCGGCTCGATGCGGCGTACGAGTCCGGCCGTGGTGAGGGCGTGCAGCGCCTCGTACACGGCTTGCAGGGATATGTGGCCCACACGGTCCCGTACACCCGAGGCGATCGCCTCGACGCCGAGGTGGTCGCCCTCGCGGACGGTCTCGAGCAGCGCGACGCGGGCGGCCGTCACCCGCAGGCCGGCACCGCGCAGCTCCTCGGCGGTGCTCGGAGTCCGGGGTGAAGTCATGGGGCCCAAGCTACCCGCACAAACACGAATGATTCAAGAAAACGAACGAGACAGGTTTGGTGGCCGGTCGATGACGTCCGGAGGAATCCCCGCAGATCAAGGGCTGGCAAGGGACTCGCACCACTGTTCACGCCAACGGGTGAATCGGTGAATGGATGTCCGGCCTGCGCCCGTGCCCTGCGCTGTGCTGGAGCGCGTGGGTGTCTTCGTTCTGTGCGCGTGGCTGCTGACCGCGGGGCTCGGCGGCTGTCTGGCCTCGGTGTGGATCCGCCACGGCGGCCTGCGGCAGCGCACGCCGGGGGTGACACGGCTGCCGCTGTGGCTCGTCGTGGGGCATGTCGTCCTGGCCGTCGCCGGTCTGGCCTGCTGGACGGCCTACCTCGCGGGCGCGGTGCGGGGCACGGCCTGGGCGGCCTGCGCCGTGGTGCTGGTCGTCGCCACGTTCGGGTTCATGATGCTGCTGCGCTGGCTGCCCAGCTCGGGACGGCACTCCCGGGGCACACGGACCGCCGAGCGCCACTTTCCGCTGACGGCGGTCGTCGCCCACGGGACGAGCGCGGGCGCGACCGTGCTGCTGGTCGTACTGGTGGTGCTGCGCCGGGCGTGAGGCCGGCCCGGGGCGGGGTCAGCTCGTACCCGCCTCCTCGTTCCGGGACGCGGCGGCGGCCGAGCGGGAGCCGACCAGGAGCAGACACAGCACGGCCACGCCCGCCACGACGCCGGTGAGGAGCAGGAGGGGGCTGAGGGGACGGGTGGCGGAGGCGGCGTTGTCCACGGCGGGTTGCGCCGCCGCGGGGGCGGCGGATGCGGAGGCCGTGGGGGAGGGGGACGGGGTCTTGGCGGCCCCGGGGGCGGCGGCCTCGGCGCTGTGGCCCATGTGCCTGGACGACGGCATCGCGCCGGCGGAGCGGGTTCTGGGTGCGGTGGCCGTCGGGTGCTGGTGCTGCCGGACGGTGGGCGCGGGAGCGGCGGCCGGCTCCACGACGAGCTGGGCCGTCATGCCCGGATGCACGGTGCAGAGGTAGCCGTAGGTCCCCGGCGTGGTGAACGTGTGGCTCCAGCTGCCGCCCTTGCTGAGCATCGGGGAGTGGACGGAGGCGGGGCCGGAGGTGGTCTTGACGTCATGGGGCGCCTGGTCCTGGTTGGTCCAGGTGACCGTGTCCCCGGCGGTGATGGTCAGGGTGCGGGGCGAGAACGCGTAGCCGGACATCAGGACTTGGTGGCCGGCGGCCGCCTGCACCGCGGGGGCGGGCAGGACGAGCGCGGCGCCCGCCAGGAAGAGGGCGCCGAGAAGGGCGGTCAGACGGGGCATGTGAACTCCGCGGCTACGAGCAGCCGGATGCGGTCTGCGGGACGGATGCGGGGCAGGGCGAGGCCGGTCGTACGGCGCAGGGGGCGGTACGGAAGCCGGAGCGTGCCGAGGACCAGGAGCCGGTCGGCGGTGCGCTCGACGACGCGGAAGCCGAAGAGGGCCTGGGCTGGTTCGCCGGCCAGGCCCAGTTCACCGGGGACGTGCAGCCGGGTGGCCTCGTCCGTGGGTGTGAGGCTGGTGCTGACGAAGGTGAGCACCCTGCCGCCCAGCGGCCGGCCGGCCAGTTCCAGGCTCAGCACGCAGTCGTCGGAGTCGGGCGCCACGGTGAGGGTCGCGTCCAGAGCGGTGAGGCGGCGGCGCAGGGTGGTCAACGGGCCGAAACGTGCGGTCAGTTCGGCGATGCAGCGGTCCGGGGCGGCTCCGTAGGTGCCGGGGTCGGGCAGCCAGTCGGGGCCCGGGCGGGCCGGGGGCAGGACGGCGGTGGGGCGGGTCTCGGTGGTCATCTCGGCACCTCGATGGGCGAGCGGAGTGACGGGCGGGGAGAATGGAGCGAGCGGCGGGGGGGGGGGGGGGGGGGGGGGGGGGGGGGGGGGGGGGGGGGGGGGGGGGGGGCGGGGCGGGGGGGGGGCGGGGCCCCCCCCCCCCCGACGTTCCTACGGCCCGTGCGTCAGCCGGTGCGGCGCAGTGCCTCGGAGAGGC
>NZ_JBIAWS010000019.1:0-213314 GCF_042896045.1 Streptomyces sp. NPDC001351
AGCACCCCCCGGATCATCAAGGACAGGGGCAACGAGTCATACCGGGCCTGGAGGCCACGAGCCCGAACCGGGCTCTACAAGGAAGGTAATGGGCGTGGCTGAGCGGGGTCGCGATGAGCTCGGGCCTGGGCTACACGGCTCCGCTGTACGTAGGAGCGGGCATCGTCGCGACAGCGCTGGTGACCATGGTGTGGGCGGCGACCGGGCGTGCCGAAGGGCTCACGTGATCCCCACCCTTTGACCAGCACATACCTCTTCTTCGCCACGGATGGGCAGTACGGTTTCCCTCATGCGCCCCGACACGCCTGCCGAGAACGTCGACCACACCGCCGAAGCGGCCCGCCTGGAGCGAACCGCCGGCCTGTACCCCGAGGACGCCGAGGCCCTGCTTCTCCAGGCCGCGGCCCACCTGGAACTGTCCGGCGACCGCCCCGCCGCGACCACGCTCTACGACCGCCTGCTGTCGTCCCAGGCGGGCCTGGAGAACCCCTACCTGGTACGAGCCCTCAAGGCCTCGAACCTCTGGGAGTACGGCCACGAGGCCGAGGCCCGAGCGATCATCGACGGCATCCGCGCCGGGGCTCCGCGCGACCCGGCCCCGTGGGTGATCGTGGCGGAGGCTTTGGAGGCCCACGACGAGCTTGAGGCGGCTGAGGAGACCTTCACGGAGGGGGCGCGTGTGCTCCTGACGGATGTGGAGGAGCCCCCGTACTCGACGCACCCGCTGCTGTTCGGCCGCCACCGGGTGCGCCGGATGCTGGGCGTGGCCCACGACGAGTGGGACACCATTGCGGACCTGCTCCACTCGTCCCCGGTCTCGCTGGACGAGCTGCACGACCCGAAGCGGGTGTGGTCGCTGGGGTCGGACAACCCTGCGGAACTGGCGGCGGAGATCTCGCGACTGCGGGCGGAATTGGGGACGTATCGGGAGGCACTGTCCCGGCCGTTCCCGGTGGCGGTGCTGCATTGGCCGGCGGGGGAGCTGTCGGAGCTGGTCGAGGCGTACCCGGCGCTGGCGGCGGAGTACCCGTCGCATGAGGAGCACCTGGCGACGATAGAGGGGTCGCTACGGGAGCTGGCCGCTTCCGGCACGCCGAACCTGGGGATTGTGACGGGGACGGTGCCTTCTTATGAGGCATTTGCCGCTTCGGAGATGGCTTCGCCTGGGGAGGCGGAGCTGTTGCCGCAGTACGCGACGACGCTGGCGGCGCGGGGGCGGGCTGTGGAGTGGCCGCCGCAGCGGGGGGCTGGGTGTTGGTGTGGGTCGGGGCGGGTTTATGAGGGGTGCCACGGGGCGTGATCGTTTCGGGGCGGTAGCAGTGAGCTGATCACGGTTGACCGGTACACCGAGCCCGAGGCCACCAAGCATCACGGGAGGACGCAATGATCGCGCGAGTAGCCGTTTGGGATCCGATGCCCGACGACGATCGGGACTGGGTACTGGAGGCAGTGGCAGGCCTACCGGGTGTCCATGGCGCGTACCACCTCGTCGACCCGGCCACGGGCAAAGGACTGTCCATCGCGTTCTTCGAAGACGAAACAGCCGCCGCAGCCGCCCGCGAAGCCATCTCGGAGCGAGCGAAGGCAATCGGCTGGCACGACGTCCCTCACCCGGCGCCCACTTCCGAGACGATCTACCAGGTCATGCGTCATACGTAGTCGCGTCCACACTTCACCTGTCCAAAAACGATCACTTTTCAGCGGAAGAGCTTCGATTGTCAGTGACTGCTGTTAGAACAGATCCATCGGCACGAAGGATCTAGGGAGCAGTCGTGGCGGAATCGGGGGACTCGGCGCAGCCGGTCGCAGGTGTCTACGAGCAACTCATCACGCGGACTCTGCATGACCGGATGGAGCGGCTCGAAGCCGCAGGCTGGAAGGCAATCGACGAAGAGGTCAGCGAAGAGTCTGCGCCCCACGTGCTGGCACGCCACATCAGCGAGGCGGTGGGGCGCAGGCTCAGTCAACTGCCCCAGAACAAACAGGTGACCGTTGCCAACCAGATCCTGCAGTCTCTGGCCACTCACGCACCGGACCCGGATGCGGACGAAGTCATAGGCACCATCGCCGATGGCCCCCGGCAGCTGCTGGCACTCGCCGAGCGGGAGGCTCCCGGTGTCTACGCGGTACGGCCTCTCACGCCACTATCGGAAACCGCGCTCATCACTAACTCCCCCGAAGATCCAAGCCTCGGCAGCGAGCTCCGCGCTGAGCTGGCAACAGCAGACCGCATCGATCTGCTCTGCGCTTTCGTGAAGTGGTACGGCCTGCGCGTGCTCGAAGACTCTCTTCGTGCCGCCGCCGAACGCGGCGTCCCCATCCGAGTCATCACCACCACCTACATCGGCGCAACAGACCGCCACGCACTCGACCGGCTCGTCCGCGACTTCGGTGCCGAAGTAAAGGTCAACTACGAGACCCGCTCGACCCGCCTCCACGCGAAGGCCTGGCTGTTCCGACGAAACAGCGGTTTCGACACGGCGTACGTAGGCAGTTCCAACCTCTCGAAGGCCGCACTGCTCGACGGCCTGGAGTGGAACGTACGCCTGTCATCCGTGGCCACTCCAGTCGTGCTCAACAAATTCGAGGCCACCTTCGACGCGTACTGGAATGACATCGCTTTTGAGTTGTACGACCCCGATCGCGACGCCCGCAAGCTGGACGAGGCTCTGATCGTGGCGGGCGGTTCGCCGTCCAGCCAAGATGCCAAGATCAGCCTCTCCGGCCTTGAGGTTCGCCCCCACCCACACCAGGCCGACATGCTGGAGCGACTGCGAGTCGAACGTGAGGTACGCGGTCACCACCACAACTTGCTTGTCGCTGCGACCGGTACGGGCAAGACGGTCATGGCCGCCCTCGATTACCGCAACCTGCACAAGGAGTGGGGCGCCAAGGAGTACCCACGGCTGCTCTTCGTGGCACACCGCAAGGAGATCCTGCGGCAGTCGCTCCGTATGTACCGCGAAGTGCTCGACGACGCGTCCTTCGGCGAAGAGCTCTACAGCGGCGAGCTGCCCCGTGACTGGAAGCACGTCTTTGCCAGCGTCCAGTCACTCACCGATCAGCGACTCGACCAGTTCGACCCAGAACACTTCGACATCATCGTCATCGACGAGTTCCATCACGCTACGGCTACGACATATCGCCGCGTTCTCAATCACTTCAAGCCGAAACAGCTCCTTGGTCTGACCGCCACTCCCGAGCGCGCAGACGGCCTGAATGTGCAGGACGAGTTCTTCGAAGGCCGGATCGCCGCCGAGATGCGGCTCTGGGAGGCGCTCGACAACGACCTCCTCTGCCCGTTCCACTACTTCGGCGTGCCCGATGGAACGGACCTCACTCGTCTCAACTGGCGCTCAGGTACGTACGACCAGAGCCAGCTCGGCAACTTGTTCTCCGGGGACCTCGCGCGTGCCCGCATCGTCATCAAGCAGGTACGGGACAAAGTGTCCGACCCGATGCATATGCGGGCCCTCGGGTTCTGTGTCAGCAGGAAACATGCTCACTTCATGGCGAAGTGTTTCCAAGACGCAGGCTTCAAAGCTGAAGCCTTGGACAGCGCGTCCAAGCCCGAGGTCCGTGACCACGTTCTGTCCCAGCTCAAGGCGGGAGAGATCCAAATCATCTTCTCCGTCGACCTCTTCAACGAGGGCTTGGACATCCCGGACGTCGATACGATCCTCCTCCTGCGCCCCACGAACAGCGCCACCGTCTTCCTTCAGCAACTCGGTCGAGGTCTGCGCCGCACCCCGGACAAGCCCGTGCTCACTGTGCTCGACTTCATCGGCCAACATCGTGCCGAGTTCCGCTTCGAGGAGCAGTTCCGCGCGATGACCAACCTGTCGCGCAACCGGCTCCTTGAGCACGCCGAGCACGACTTCCCTCTGCTGCCATCCGGCTGCCAGATCATCCTTGAGGGCAAGTCCAAGAAGTTGGTGCTGGACAACATTCGCACCCAGATCAAGGCAACCGTCCAGACCCTCGCCAAGGAAGTGAGGACCTTCGACACACCGGTCCTCGCCGACTACCTCAAGGAGAGTCGCCGTGAAATCCGGGAGTTGTACAAGTCGAGCAACTCATGGACGACAGTCCTACGCCGCGCTGGCCTGGCCGACCTTCCTGAACAGGCTGGCGAAGAGGACCTCTTGAAGCGTGTGCACGCGTTCTTGCACGTCGACGACAGCGAACGCGCTGAGGCGTATATGCGCTTGTTGAGCGATGACGCGCCGACGTACGACTCGCTGAGCGCGAAGTACCAGACGTACGCGCGCATGCTGTTCTTCAACCTCTGGGACAAGGCTGGAGGGTTCAACTCCTACGCGGAAGGGCTCGAATCGCTCCGCGAGCAGCGAGCCTTCCGTAGCGAACTGCGACAGGTACTCGACCACGTGATACGGCAAGCCGACCACTTCCCCCTCCCACTCGAGGGTCCGCACGCCCACATCCCTCTGAAGATCCACAGTGCCTACAACCGCTCGGAGATCCTGGCCGCGCTTGGTGTCGCCCGCCTGGGCGGCCAGATGCCGGGATCCTTTGCACAGGGTGTCCTGTGGGACGAGCAGAACCAGACGGACGCACTACTGATCACTCTCGAGAAGAACGAGAAGGACTTCTCCCCCACGGTCCGGTACAAGGACTACGCGTTGAGCCCTTCCCTCTTCCACTGGGAGTCACAGAGCACAACCGCTGCCACCTCTCCCACAGGCCTGCGCTACCAGCAGCACATGCAACGCGGGAGCCACGTCCTGCTGTTCATGCGGCGCTACAAAGACACCGACATCGGCAAGGCCCACCCTTGGATGCTGCTCGGCCCGGCGACGTATGTCCGCCACGAGGGCAGCAAGCCCATGGCCATCACCTGGCAGCTGCATGAAGAGCTGCCTGCGGATGTGTGGTCGTACTCGGGTATCACCGCGGGCTAGAAGGCTCGGCAACCTTCAGACGGCCTCACCGAGCTCAGCCTCAAAGTGAGTCTGAGCTCGGTCGAGCACGTCATCGGGGTCATAGCCGTGCGCACTCAGCCAGTGCAGCACGTCGGCCATGACCTCGATGGCAGCCTCCTCTGCCGCTGCGGTGCTCAGCAGACTGCCCCCCTCTGCCATCGTCCTGCCGTGCGGGAGTGGCCAGGAGCCATACAGATCAAGGATCGCCTCAGCCCGCGTGACCCGGGGGCCATTTGCCTGACCACCGGTGACGGAGGCACCGGCAGCGAGCTCACACCACACCACCTTGGAGCTGCTGCGAAGAATCACACCCCACCGGTGGTCGGTTACCGCATCGACGAGTGCCATCCCCCGCCCGGACTCCAGAGCGGTGCTGGCGGCGAGCAAGGTGGGCAACGCCCGCGTATCGGGATCCTCAACTTCCAGGCGTAGATGTGACTCACTCAGCGTCATGCGGAGCGTTGTGGGCGTTCCCTCACCGACATGCCGAATGACGTTGGTTACGAGCTCCGATACACAGATCTGTGCAGCGTCCACGTGATCGGGCAGCCCCCACAGGATGAGCCGCAGCCTCAACGTCCGTCTCAACTGGGCGACTTCACTCGGATGGGCAATGAACACATGCAGCCAGGGCTCTCGTCCGACGCGACCGCTCACGTAGATCATCTTCATCCACCTTCCCACGTTCCGTTGCGCACTGTGCATCACCTGATGACTCCGAGTGACAGAGTCGCAGCGAGTGTCCCTTCATGCAACATGCACGGGGGGATTCCCTCTTTGGGGTGATTGGCCTTTCGCGCCCCTTCCGATGGGATGGACCTTCCGCTAATCCACGAGGAGTTGACATGGCCGGATCTCCCACGGCTCGCCGTCGCCGACTTGCGATCGAGCTCAAGCGGCTACGCGAGGAGAGCAGCCTTACCTGTAGCCAGGTGGGGAAGGAGCTGGACTGGAGCAGCTCCAAGGTCAGCCGCATGGAGACGGGACAGGGGCGGGTCCAACCCTCGGACGTCGACGCCCTTTGCCGCCTCTACGGGACCGCCGAAGAACTACGCGACCTCCTGAAGTCGTTGGCCAAGGAGTCAAAGACAAAGGGGTGGTGGCACGCTCACGGCGACGCGATCCCCGCCTGGTTCTCCGTGTACGTCGGCCTCGAACAGGCAGCCTCCAACTTGCGCAGCTACCAAGCCGAGTTCATCCCCGGCTTGTTGCAAACGGCTGAGTACGCAGCCGAGCAGTGCCGCGCGTGGGTCGATCACACCGCCGAGGACATTCAGGGCATGGTCGACGTCCGCATGCGTCGCCAGGAGCCACTCACCGGCGAAAGTGCACCCGACCTGTGGGCCGTTGTGCACCAGAGCGCACTGCAGCACGTGGTCGGCAGCCGCCAGGTCATGACCCACCAGCTCGAACGTATGCTGGAAATCGGTAAGTTGAAGAACGTGACCGTCCAGGTCCTGCCGTTCGACGCGGGCGCCTACCCCACCACCGGGTCGTTCACTGTCCTCGGCTTCCCAGAGCAGGAGGACCAAGACTTGGTCTACCGAGAGGGACTCACCGATTCGGTCTACCTCGAAGAGCCCAAGGACGTAGCCCTCTACACGAAAGCATTCGACCACCTCAGAGCCTTGGCACTGAGCCCTCAGCGTTCGACCTTGCTGATCTCGAGACTCCTGGAGGAGCACTCCCGATGATGCCGCCATCCAGCATCCAATGGCGTAAGAGCAGCTACAGCAATGGCATGGGGGGCGAGTGTTTGGAAATGGCCGCGCTCGCCGGGGCCATCGCAGTGCGCGACTCGAAGGTCACCTCGGGGCCGCAACTCACTCTCAGCAGAGCCACATGGAAGAACTTCATAGGCGCCATTGCCCAGACAGCGAGCCGCGTCAACTGACGGTCTGCATAGGATCGCGAATTATCTCCCCAGCTCTCTGGAGGAAAGTCGAATAGGCATCGGTCATCCCACTCCTCGCCTGTTCATAGCTCGGCCAGTCTGGGTTACGCCCTTCGGAAGTTGCTCTCTCCACTTGAAGCAAGGAGCTGACCGTCGCAACGGCCGTCCGTGTCAAGGCGTACGCCAGCCCCCTTGCCTCATCCGGCCCCCACAGCGCCAATAGGCTGGTCTTGTCTTGCAGTTCTAGCGCAGCCCGCCGCAGTTCATCTCTCGTTGCTGCATCAAGTGGGGTCCCACCCCCGACCTCAGGTGTGATGCGTGCGAGCACTTCATCAAGAGCCGTGTAGGCCGCGAGAAGAGAGGCGAAGGACTGGTATCGCTGGCTGCGCACCCACTGCCAATGCTCTGCTGCCGCTTCCCCGTGAACCTGTGCAAGCGCGGCCTCAACCGCCTTACGTCCGCCTACCTTTGCTCCCCGCTCTGCGTACCTCCCCGCGATCACCGCCCCGATGACTGCTGCTATGAGCCCGATGCCACCTGCTAAGACCGTCGCCGTCGCGTCACCCATGGCGCCATCCTCACCTGGGCCGGGCGCCATCACAATGCCATCACGCGCGACCTGCGTCAGATCTGCCACTCTGTGCGCAGTGAAACCACTAGCCTCGGATCATGACGACCCACACGTCCGGGTTTCGCCCCGGCCAGATCCTCACGCGCGCAGAAATACATCCCGTACTCGGCGGATCCGGCTTCGCCGGAATCTGCCCAGCAGTCGAGAAGAGGAACGTCCTCATCTTCTCCGACAGCAAGGCCGGCGAGGGCTTCGGGTATCGCGACGGATGGCTTGCCGAGAATGACGACATCGGCCCCATATTCACCTATACCGGCGTCGGGAAGCGTGGCGATCAGGCCCTCGCGGGCGGCAACAGGTCAATCCTGGAGCACGCCGAAATGGGTCGCACCCTGCATCTGTTCATCGCCGTGGGCAAGGTCGCCGGTAGCGATACCCGGACACATATGTACATAGGTGAATTCAAGGTCGATGAGCGCAAGCCGTTCGAAATACGGGGAGCTAAGGATGAATTAGGCGTAGATCGCAATGTAATCGTGTTCCGCTTACGCCCCACCGGCCCATACATCCGACGGGAAGAGGACACCCTCCCGCGGACCACCAATCCCCGCTCCCGGTTCAACCGCACTGCGGCCAAGCTCCCCCGCGCTTATCGACGCCAGAAACGCCAGCGGGGACAGTGGTCCGACGTCGACCATGTGGCTGCTACTCGCGATGACCTGGCAGACACCTTCGAAGAGAGCTCTCTGGCTGCAGGAGAAACGATCGGCCAGCTAGAGGTGTCGATGCGCGACGCAACGGCTCAACTCATGCTCGAGCTCTACAACCCAACCAGTAACACGGTCTATGAACCGACAGGGAGTGCGGCCAGCGAGTCGATAGCGGAAGCCATGGCTCAACTCCTGCTAGCGCGGCACCACTTGCGAAGCATTGCCCACAGCCAGCCGCTCCACTTGATGGTTCTCACCCCCGAACTCCCTCGCGAGGACCTCCGCAACCTGCTGGCCGAGCACGGGATTGGCGTGGTGTATCGCAACAGCAGCGGCGGCTTCTCTGAGTTCGAGGCAAGCACCACCGCGGGCAGCACGCCTAGAGCTTTCCGCTGCTTGGACTGTCCCGCGCCCGCCTAGTAAGCGTGAGCATCGTCTCGGTGCCCAGGACGATGGCATTCCTGGCTGAGCCCGGGATCGGCGGTCCGGGCCGCCGGGAGCGCCGGCGGTTGGACCGAGCTGCTGGGCGGCGTCCGCGTGCCCTCACTCGGCCCCGAACTGGCCACGCCCGGCGGCGTGACCGCGGCGGCCGACGACCTGGACGGCCTGGGTGCGGCATATCGCACGGGCCAGGGTGGTGGTTACGGCGCAGCCCGCCAGCCGCCGCCGTACGCCAAGCCGCTCGACACTCTCGGGCGGGCGCAGGGTGTCGACACGACGATCACCAAGTCGATGCTCGATACGGGGAGTAAGGCCAGCAGGCGGGTCAAGCCACCTGGCTGGCTCGGGGACTCCGCCAAACACACGCGAGGACATCTGCTCGCGAAGTCCCTGGGCGGTGACGGAGCCGCCCCCGAAAACATCGTGATCATGTACGACAAGGCAAACAACGTGGTCATGAAGGACCTGGAGCAGGAGATCTATAGGGTGGTCGACGCGGGGCACGACGTGCAGTACTCGGCGACGCCCGTCTACGCGAACCCCACGGACCTGATCCCCTCCGGCGTTCACGTGACCGCCAAGGGCGGTGGCCTTGACATCGATCAAACCATCATCAACAAGTAGGCAGCTCATGACGGATCTGGAACTCCTGGCGGCACTCCCGGCGACCGGCGAGGCGGGAGTGGTCGTCAACGACTGGGAACGGACCGAGGCTGCACTGGGTGTCACCTTTCCCGCCGCCTTCAGGCGCTTCCTGGACGTCTTCGGCGGCTCGAAGTTCGACGACTTCCTCCGCGTATACCGGGCGGGCGCCGACAACGAAAACGTCGATCTGGTGTCCCGGGCGAAAGAAATCGGGGAGAAGTTCTTCGAAATCCGTCCGCATATCCGCGAACTCCTGGCACAACGCGGCGTACAGCCCGACCAGTTGGTCCGCTGGGGCGGCACGGACAACGCGGACGCCTGCTTCCTGATCCCTCACCCCGACCCCGGAATGTGGGCCGTCCTCGTCGTGGAAGGCCGCGGCAACGACTACGACCTCTTCGAAGGCCCCGTGGAGAGCTACCTGCTGAGCGTCATGCGGGGGGACATCGTGAGCGAGGTCTTCCCGGACGATTTCCCCGACGAAGCGCCCTCCTACGAGCGCAATCCGAGCATCTGAATGACGTGCTGACCGTGAAACCGCGGTGCACAATCACTGCCGGCTGATGGATCACGAGCCGTGCCAGGTACCCCTCCGTGCTCGTTGCCCGAGGGAAGGCGCGCCATCATGCGCCCACCGGTCGGGGCACTGGTCACGGAAGAGGAGAGAGCGTGACGCAACACGCCACCGAGGAGGATGCCTGGGACGCCTACGGCGACGGCAGCCAAGCCAGACTGTGGGATCGTGATCCGACCCGCTTCCACTGGACGCAGTGGACTGGGCACCCCAACCACGGCCCGCAACTGGAGTTGCTGCCGACAGGCCCTGGCACAAGCGTCCTCGACCTGGGCTGTGGGAAGGGCAGGAATCTCTTCCACATCGCTGCACGCGGCGGTCGCGCGGTCGGCGTCGACCTGTCTGGGAATCAGATCACGGCGGCGCGTGCTCTTTCCGGTGTCCGCATGGAGTTGCACCAAGCAGACGCAGCCGCGTTCTTGGACACCTGCCCAGAGGAGTTCGACGCGGTCTACAGCGTCTTCGGTGCGGTCTGGTTCACCGACCCGGGAGTGCTGCTGCCCAAGATCCTGCGGAGGCTCAAGCCCGGTGGTGTCTTGGTGTTCTCGCACCGACCACCCGAGAACGGCGAATACGGACCCGTTCTGCACGGCGAGGAGGCGCCGGCTATGCGGTGGTGCTATCCAGACGCCGTATGGGAGAGCCACCTGCGCGCCTTCGGTTTCGTAGACGTGGCCAGCTGGATCATCGCGCCGCCGCCCGGCAAGGAAGGCATGGTGCAGACCGTGCTCGTCCGAGGCACGAGGCCCACCACACCCCAAGGACCGTCGTAGGGACGGCGAAACCAGTCCCGCGCCCTGACCACCGTCTTCGAGATCATTTATGCCAGGTCGGGAATATTTCGGAGTCTGCGTGGACGGGGAACGATGCCCTCCGTAGCGTCGTCCACAGGGGCCATCCAGACGGGATGGCACAGAAGGGGGCGCCATGGCGCGCGAGGATCTGACTCGGCTCACTGGGACGGTCAACGGGCCCAACTGCGATGACGACGACTGCCCGAACGTCTACCGCTCGGCCAGCGGCTCCATCGTGGTCCAGGGGAACGTGACAGATGCCTTCCGAACTCCGGAAGGTGAGGCCCTGGTGGAGATCCCCGAGTCGGTGCTCAAGGAGGCCGTACGTGCTCTTGGATGGTGACGAGTGGCGGAGGACGTTCGACGCGTACGAGCGTGACGCGTGGCGATTCGAAGCCCAGCCCACCTACACCATGCCCAGGGAAGCTGAAAACGTCGCCCGCTTCCTTCGCGGTGAGCCGAAGCCCGATCAGCACAACGCACGCTGGCACGAGCGCGTGCGCGGATACGTGTCCTCAGGCCGCACCATTGGGCGAGTACGGATCGTGCGACAGCCGCTGACGGACTATCAGCGGTACCAGTTCGCATGGGGAATTCCCGGAAACATAGCGGCCGGCGAGGATATCCGAATCCTGGATGTCACACAGGATGACTACGGACTTCCCCTGTCGGGAACCGACTGGTGGATGTTCGACGAGACTCGCATAGTGCAGCTGAACTTTCGAGCGGACGGAACGCAGATCAACCGAGAGGTGTTCAGCGGTGATATTGCGCCGTACTTGGAGTGGAAGCGCATTGCGATAGCTCACTCGGTGCCGTTCTCCGAGTACGTGAAAGAATGCAGTGACCTTCGAACCTGAGCAGCTGGGGCAGTCGAGAAACGATCTCGCACAAACGCTCCGCGAGTTGCGTAAGCGAGCCGGTCTCACAGGGGACCGGCTCGCTCGGCGTTGCAACATGTCTCAGAGCCAGATCAGCAAGTTCGAGACCGGCAAGAAGACACCGAAGCTCGTGGATGTCGAACGCATCCTTCGAGCTCTCGACGCTCCTGCCGAAATAATGGCGGAAGTTACGGCTCTCGCGCGCATCGCGAATACCGAGTGGCAGGACAAACGTTCGTCCTGGCGCCGCGGAATGGAGAAGCGACAGACTGAGCTGGCATCGCTGGAGCGCGAGGCCACGGAGCTGAGATATTTCCTCCCTGCCATGATCACTGGCCTGCTGGCCACGCCTGACTATGTTCGCGCCAGCCTGACCCACACACCTGGCGACTCTTCAAAGACGATGGCACGCAAGCTGGAGCGCCAGGCTGTTCTCTATGACACCTCGAAGGCCTTCACCTTCGTCCTGACCGAGCAGGCAGCGCGGTGGGCGATCGTCCCGGCACCAGCCATGGCGTTGCAGATCGACCGCCTGATATCACTTTCCCACCTTCCGAATCTTCGTATCGGCGTCATTCCAGTGGGTACCGTCATGACACGCGGGCCGATGAACACCTTCACGGTCTACGACAACCGGCTTGCCACAGTCGAGAACTTCACCGGTCGCATGGTCTTTCGAGATTCCCGTGACGTCTCCGAGTATCTTGCCGTGTTCTCCTCCTTCGAGCAGCACGCTTGCTTCAGAGATGAAGCAAGGGCCCTGCTGCAGCAGTGGGCCAACGACTATCGATGATCTTTAGTCCGTAACGGGAATATTGCTCGAATCCCCTGCGATGGCGATGGATCATAGATTCGCCATGAAGTCGGGGAGGAACAATGCCGGGTCCACAGAAGCCGCAAGGTTACGGCCTTACAGAACTTCCTGCTGAACCAAGCGCAGTGCAGGCGTGTGGCACATGTCTCGGCATTTGCGTTCGCAGGAAGAATGCCCGTTCCAGAGGCGACTACAGCGCCGCATCCGACGCGAACGTGGATCTGGCTCGACATCAGGCAGAGACCCACGGGGAATGATCCCTGACGGAGAGACCAGTCTATTTGCGGACCGCCCGTTGATGACGATACGCGTCTCTCGTGATTCCGGGCAGACCTGGGAATCTGAGCGGGCCATCTTCAATACAGATGATCTGGCCCCCTTGGCCACCATGGAATGGCCCCCGTGCAAGTGCCTGCGCTGTGCGCAGCGCCAGGTGTCCTTCAACGACTGAGGCGCTCGCCTCACCCATGAACTCCCGCCCGCATGGGCGGCGGCGGTCTGCATGGCCGCGACAGCGAAGCAGGAAGGTGCAGTAATGCTGGACGGAACCGATCTGTACGGGCTGGACATCGACGGGGCCTCCTTCGTGAAGGCATGCGGAGGGCCCTGCACCGAAGGATGCGTGACCCTGGCTCGTATCGGCGACAACGCCTGGGCCTTGGGCGACAGCAAGCGGCCGGACATGGAACCGCTCCGGTTCACCACGGAGGAGCTGGACTCGGCCGGCATCGACCCGGCGAAGTTCGGGCTGCCTGTCTGACCATCCCTCTCCTCTCACAACCGGTCCCGTTCCCAAAGGAATCGGGACCGGTTTCCCCCGATCTTCGACACCAGATGGGGACGACTGGTGCACCATCACGGATATCTGTGGACAGGCCCGAAACAACGCTTCGACAATGAAGCCCTACGGCGCCCGCCCCATCCAGATCCACCCCCGGCCGGAAGCAAGGCGGAGTTGATCCAGCGCTATCGCGAGGTGACGGCGGAGTTCCCCACCTCGGATCTCCCTCCGCTGGAAACGGCGTACTGGCTCGTCAAACCGCGTGCCTTGGTTCGTGGCACGTGGGATGAGGCCAAGGAAGCCACGGCCTGGATCGGTGAGCGCCTTGCCCAGTACGCGCCTCGGTTCGCCTCGGAGAGCGACCGAGACGCGGCCCGGCTCGCCTCGATGGTCAACTCCCTTGCAACGAGGCTGGATTCAGGAGCTGACGTTTCACTCGGCTTCTACCTCGAACGCCCCTCGTATCTGTCACTCGCAGTAGTGACATGCTCTCCGAACCGCTCGAACCCCGAACTAACGTGTCCTGTCCGGTGACCCACGCACCGCAGCGGCCCAGAAGGGAATGCGAATGACGAGCTCGGTCCCGTGGCAACAGCGCCTGTCCACCGGCACGGAGGACATCCAGGACGAGGTGATCCGCTGGTACCAACAGACCCGGCACGGCAAGGGGTACGTCCCCGACATGATCTGGGGCACTCTCCAGACCGAGGCCTACGCGACCGTCATCCTGCGCCGGGTCGTCGACTTCCTCGAGGTTCCGGACGACGTACCGGCGGGGGTGGCAAAGCGGATGGAGCGGCAGCAGGTTCTGTACAACGGTGAGCACCACTACGACGTGATCCTCGGCGAGCAGGCCCTCTACACGAACGTCGGAGGGCCTGAGGTGATGCACGGGCAGATGGAGCGCCTTCTCCGGGACATCGATCTGCCCTCACTCACCCTCGGCGTCCTCGCCGCCACCGCCGAACTGAGCGTCGTCCCCATGCCCGGCTTCAACACGCGTGGCGACGACAGCGTCCACTACGAACTCGTCTCTTCCGGCGTCGACATCACCGACCCGGACGAACTCGCCCTCCACGACAAGGCCTTCAACGCCCTCAGCAGCGCCGCGAGTTACGGAGATGCAGCCAAGGAGCTGATCGGTAAAGCACTGGCGTTCTGGAACAACGAATGACCCAGCCGTCGCCGAGACGACGAATACGGCGGCTCACATGAGCTGGAGGGTGGGGTGGAGCAAAGGCTCCTTCCCTGACGTCCGCGATCTGCCCACGGGAGTGCGCCGGTGACCGGGGTATCGGCCCGGCGGTCACCCCCGCACATGCAGCCCGAACCCCGTGCGGCCCGCGGGCTCCAGGCCCTCCTTCAGGTGCAGCGAGGGGATCTCGTAGTCGCCGAAGTTCTGCCGCCGGAACGCGATCGGTTCGGTCGACTCCAGGGTGAGCAGGCGCTGCTCCCAGGCCTTGGCGACGTCCGGGTAGTCCTCGTCGGTCATCCGGTCGGCGCCGTACAGCACGAACGGCGGCAGCACCTCGATGCCCGGGTAGTAGAGGATGCCGTGGTGGATCGGGAAGAGGAGGTCGTCGATGGGGCCGTTGATGCCGCGGGCGGAGTAATGCGACTCCGGGCCGCCTGCGGTCACCGACAGCAGAGCCTTCCTGCCGGCGAGGGTGCCTTCGCCGAAGCGCTCGCCGTACCTGGTGTCGCTGTGCTCTCCGACGCCGTACGCGAAGTGGTAGGTGAACACCCGGTCCACCCAGCCCTTGAGGATCGCGGGCATCGTGTACCACCACAGCGGGAACTGGAAGATGATCGTGTCGGCCCACAGCAGCTTCTCCTGCTCGGCGCGTACGTCCGGGGTGAGCGCTCCGGCGTCGAAGGCCCGGCCCGAGTCGAGCGCGACCTTCAGCGGACTTGAGGCGTGGGGGCCGTAGTCCGCGGCGTCCACGACCGCCTTCCAGTTCATCGCGTACAGATCGCTCACCCGTACCTCGTGCCCGGCGGTCTCCAAGGTGGACACCGCGAGGTTCTTCAGCGAGCCGTTGAGCGACTTCGGCTCCGGGTGGGCGTAGACGATCAGCGTCTTCATGGTCTTCATGGGAACTCCTTCGGATCTGGTGCCTTCGATCCTGGGCGTCGCGACGCCCGGCGTTCAGGGGCTCCTCTTCCGTCGGACTGGACTTCCTGGTACCGGCAGGACCACCCTCACGGACAACTCCGAGCCCATACTGGGGACATGGACGATCTTGCGGGCTTCCTGCGGACCCGGCGTTCCCGGGTCGACCCGGCCGCCGCCGGTATCCCCACCGACAGCCGCCGCCGGGTCGAAGGGCTGCGCCGCGAGGAGGTCGCGCACCTGTCCGGAGTCAGCGTCGACTACTACGTACGCCTGGAGCAGGGCCGCGCGACCCAGCCCTCCGAGCAGGTTCTCGACGCGCTCGCCCGCGTCCTCAACCTCGACGAGACCGAACGCGGGCACCTCTACCGGCTCGCCCGGCAGCGCCGCCGCCGCGCCAAGGCACCGGGCGGGCGGATCCGGCCGGAGCTGCTACGGGTCCTCGACCTGGTCGCCGACGCACCCGCACTGATCATGAACCACCGCCTGGACGTGCTCGCTGGGAACCGCCTCGCCGGGCTCCTCTACGGCCGGCCGATGCCGGGCCTGAACACCGCGCGGCACATCTTCCTCGAGGAGGCCGAGCGCGGCCTGTACGCGGACTGGGAGCAGTGCACCCTCGACGTGGTCGGGCATCTGCGCCTGGCCGCCGGCAAATATCCAGAGGACTCCCGACTGGCCTCGCTCATCGGCGAGTTGGCGATGGGCAGCGAGCGCTTCCGCCGCCTGTGGGCCCGCGCGGACGTGCGCGCCCGCACACATGGACGCAAGGCGTACCGGCACCCGCTGGTCGGACTGCTCGAACTGCACCAGGAGAACTTCGCACTACCGGACGAGTCGGGTGTGGAGCTGCTGGTGCTGTCCGCGGCCCCCGGCAGCCCCGCCGCGGACGGGCTGCGCCTGCTCGCGGGCCTGGGCGAGCACAGCGGTGACGCGCACAGCAGTGACCCGCATCCCCCAGTGAATGGTCGAGTCCGCGAGTAGCTCACCGACGTCCATCCACCGCCGGGAACGTCACGACATCGCACTCGTGGAGCAACTTGCGGGGCGGCCCTCAGCCCCGCTCCTGAACGAGCTTCACGCGGTGCCCCTCGGGATCGCGCAGCCAGGCGTATCGAAGACGTCCGTCCGGTGAGTCGGTCGGGCTCGTCACGGGTTCGCCTCCTGCGTCGAGTGCCGTCCGGTGCAGGCCATCGACGTCGTCGCACCACAACACGACCTCGGTGTTCTCCCCGGGAATTGTGGTGATGCCGAAGAGTTCGGCGCCCACGCGGGCCGAGCTGAAGCCGATCCGCACTCCTGCGGCATCCACCTCGACCTGGCGCGGCTCCCCGTCCGGCGGAAAGCGGAAGCGCTCGGGCATCCCGAGGCGGCGGAAGAACGCAGCGCAGCGTTCCACATCGTCGCACCACAGCTCACACGCTACTCCGGCAGCTTCTGCCTTCGGGTGACGTGGCGGTGGCCGGGAGAGGCACATGAGCCGGGGCTGTGCGGAACCAGCGGCCACACCACTTCGGTGCCCCCGAAACGCCGCATGGGCGCCGTACATTCGCCGACGTTTCGCACTCGACGCCCTCTTCGCAAACCACAACGTCCTGATGACCGGCCGGATCGAGCTGCCTCACCTCCGAGCTGGAGATACCCGAGAGCACAGGCCTCCACCGGGGCCCGCCCGCACGCCATCGCCAACTCACTCCAAGGCCCTGCTGCACCAGGGAAGTTGAAGCCGGCCGGTTTCAGCCTGCGAAGGTTTCTGCTCGCGAATCGTGCGAGAGGTATTGACGCCGTTCACGGGTTCCCTATGATCCGGTTGCTCGACACTTCGATCCTTGTTCGATATAGCGAACATGCAAACCCGCACTGCATCGACAGTCCGCACAGCCCCCGTCGGGGCCAACCGGAACCGCTTGCTCGAGGACTACGAGGAGTACGAGGTCTCCATGCGCACAAGACATTTCAGCCGCAGGCATCCGTCTGCGGTGCTCGCCGCCGCGATCGCGGCCCTGGTCTCGTTGGCGGCGCTGCTCGTCGCCGGCCCGGCTCAGGCCGCCACCAGCGGCGCCTTACGCGGCGTCGGTTCCGGGCGGTGTCTCGATGTGCCGGGCGCCAGCCAGACCGACGGCACGCTCCTGCAGATCTGGGACTGCAACGGCGCAGCCAACCAGCAATGGACGCTGACGGACAGCAACCAGCTGACCGTCTACGGCAACAAGTGCCTGGACGTCCCGGGCCACGCCACCACGGCCGGGACCAAGGTGGAGATCTGGTCCTGCAACGGCGGCACGAACCAGCAATGGCGGGTGAACTCCGACGGCACGGTCGTCGGCGTGGAGTCCGGGCTGTGCCTGGACGTGTCGGGTGGTGCCACCGCCAACGGCACGGCGGTGCAGCTCTGGAACTGCACCGGTGGCAGCAACCAGAAGTGGACCGGCCTGTCCGGGACGGGCAGCACGTGTTCGCTTCCGTCGACGTACCGGTGGAGCTCGACCGGTCCGCTCGCGCAGCCGGCGAACGGCTGGGTCTCGCTGAAGGACTTCACCAACGTGACGTACAACGGCAAGCACCTGGTCTACGCCTCGACCGTCAACCAATCCGGGTCATACGGCTCGATGGGCTTCGCTCCCTTCACGAACTGGTCCGACATGGCGTCGGCCGGCCAGACCGGGATGAACCAGGGCACGGTCGCGCCCACCCTGTTCTACTTCGCGCCCAAGAACATCTGGGTACTGGCGTCCCAGTGGGGTCAGTGGCCCTTCTTCTACCGCACCTCCAGCGACCCCACCAACCCCAACAGCTGGTCCGCTCCGCAGGCGCTGTTCACCGGCAGCCTCCCCGGCGGCGCCGCCCCGATCGACCAGACCCTGATCGCCGACGGCCAGAACATGTACCTGTTCTTCGCCGGTGACAACGGCAGCATCTACCGGGCGAGCATGCCGATCGGGAACTTCCCGGGCAGCTTCGGCTCGTCGTACACGACGGTCATGAGCGACACGGTGAAGAATCTGTTCGAGGCGCCGCAGGTCTACAAGGTCCAGGGGCAGAACCAGTACCTGATGATCGTCGAGGCGCGCGGGGCGAGTGAGCAGCGTTTCTTCCGCTCGTTCACTGCCTCCAGCCTGAGCGGTTCATGGACCCCGCAGGCCGCCACCGAGTCCAACCCCTTCGCGGGCAAGGCCAACAGCGGTGCCACCTGGACCAACGACATCAGCCACGGCGACCTGGTCCGCAACAACCCCGACCAGACCATGACCATCGACCCCTGCAACCTGCAGCTCCTCTACCAGGGCCTGTCCCCCAACACCCCGCCGGGCACTGATTACAACCTGCTGCCGTGGCGGCCGGGTCTCCTTACTCTGCAGCGCTGACCCGCCCGATCCACGGTGATCGCGATGCGGTGCGGTCCGCCGACGCCGTAGACCAGCGGTTTACGGCGTGGGCGACTCCACCCGCTGACCGGTACTCACCGCCTTGAGGAATCCCGGCCGCGCATCGGCCGGGATTCCTCTCGCTCAGCCTGGCCCTGGCGCCGGCCGCCGCCGAGGCCCCCGGCGGCCGCGGCGACACACCCACCGGCGCCCCCTGACCCCGCGCGTCAGCGGCGCACCAGCACCGCGTGCGTGACGGTCGACGAGCCGACCAGCTCGGACACCCGGTAGCCGTCGATCCCGTCGCCCAGATTGTCGAGCAGCCGCTCCCCGCGCCCAATGAGCATCGGCGCGATCACCAGGTGGAGCTCGTCGATCAGCCTGGCGCGCAGATACTGCTGGATGACCGCCGCGCCGCCGCCGATCCGGACGTCTTTGCCACCCGCGGCGTCGCACGCGCGCTGCAGCACCGTCTCCAGCGGCTCGTCGGTGAAGTGGAAGGTCGTTCCACCGGCCATCTCCAGCGTCGGGCGCAGATGGTGGGTGTGTACGAAGACGTCGTGGTGGTAGGGCGGGTTGTCGCCCCACCAGCCCTTCCAGGACTCGTCCTCCCACGGCCCGCGCTGCGGCCCGAACATGTTCCGCCCCATGATCGTGGCGCCGATGTTCTGATCGCCGCGGGTGAAGTAGTCGACATCGATTCCGGTCTTGCCCGCGGCGGCATCTTCCATCGCGGAGACGAACCAGCCATGCAGTTCGTCACCCCAGCCGACGCCGTCACCGAAGGGGGCGTCCAGTCGCTGGTTCGAGCCGGCCACGAAGCCGTCGAGGGAGATCGTCACGTTGTGTACGCGGACCTTGGGCATGGCCTTCACCTCTCGTGTTGATGGCCTTCTCTCACCCCTGCGTCGAACAGAGCCCGCCCGGATCGACATCCCCGCGCAGATTCTTTCGGTGGGCCGTACCGGTACTCAGCACCGCGCGCGGACGTGCGCGCCCGCACCAGCCCCGCCGCGGACGGGCTGCGCCTGCTCGCGGGCCTGGGCGCGGACAGCGGTGACGCGCACAGCGGTGACGCGCATCCCACGGTGAACGCTCAGGTCCGCGAGTAGCTCACCGAAGCCCATCCATCGCCGGGAACGTCACCTGTCATGGTGGCTGTGGTCGGCTTCGGCTCCAGCCCGACGCCCCGGTCCGACAACGGCCTGCGCAAGAACTGCGGCACGTATCGTCCGTAGGAGGGCGAATGACGCAAACCCCGCATGAGAAGTATCCGCCCGAGGGCAAGTCTCTGGGCCACGGACCCGACTACGAGTCGCGGACACCGATCACCTACTCCACTGAGACTCCTGAGGTACGCAGGCTGTGGTGGCGGATTCGCGCAGCGGTGAAGTGGCCGCAAAGGGCGCGCCGCCAGACGCGGTGACGTAGGTGACGTAGGTGACGTACGTGAGTACGTGACGTACCACCCGTGGCGAGGAACCGGATGCCGAGGTAGCGGCGCAGCTCACTGGAACGCGCTGCACACTGGTGTCCTGCCTCACTATCGAGGTCGCTGGGCAACCCTTCCGGCGCTGAATGACTCTCCTTGGGGTGAACATCCTGAAGAGAAGACCTCGCCTGCTCATACTCCTGACCCTGGCCGTGGTGGCGGCCGTGACGGTGACCGTCGCCTTGGTCATCCAGGCGAACAAGATGGAGACGCTCTCCCCGCGCGAGGAGCGGGACCGGGCCGCGTCCGGAGCGGTCGTACCGTCGGGGCAGGTGGACTGCCGGAAGGTCAAGTGCATCGCGCTCACCTTCGACGGCAACCCGGGCGAACCCACCGACCGGCTGATGGACCTCCTGAAGGAGTACAAGGCGCCGTCGACGTTCTTCCTCGAGGGCCGGCGCATCCACAAGTTCCCGGACGTGGTGCGGCGGATCGCCAAGGAAGGCCACGAGATCGGGGACCACACCTGGACGCACGCGGTGCTGACCGATGTCTCCGACGCGCAGATCCGCGACGAGCTGCGCCGCACGGCGAAGGCCATCTCCAGCCTCACCGGCAGCGAGCCGACGCTGATGCGCCCGCCCCAGGGCCGCACCGACGACCGCGTCTCCAAGGTCTCGAAAGAACTGGGGATGGCGCAGGTGCTGTGGACGGTGACGGCGAAGGACTACGAGACGGACGACAGCGCGCTGATCACCAAGCGCGTACTGGCGGGCGCCGAACGCGACGGGATCATCCTGCTCCACCCGCTGCACAAGGGCACCGTGCCGGCCATGCCTTCCATCCTGAAGGCGCTCAGCAAGCAGGGCTACACCTTCGTGACCGTCTCCCAGCTGCTCGCTCCCTCCAAGGCCGAGCCCGGCAAGATCTACAGGTGACCGACGGACGCGCGAAGCGTCCGCCTCTCCTTGCCGCGGCGAGCCTTTCCGTACCGGTAGCGGTGCGCCCCGCGAACGGTCTTCACATCTGCACCCGACCCGATCGAGGGCTGTGGCGCACTGTCCGCCTCGCTCGTCCAGTCAGGGGCCGGATCAGCCGGATCCGCCTTCTTCCGCCCCTCGACCGGAATCCGGTCCGTCTTCCTCGTCCTTTCGACCGGTCCGCGGGGCGCGTTCGGCTGCGTGTGCTGCGCTGCGTAGTCTTGAGGACGTCCGTCGGCGAAACCCCCCACCGGGTGGACCAGTTCACCCGAGCGAATTCGAAGGACCAGCGAACGTGTCGTTGAAGAACAGTCGTCTCAGGCTTGCTTCCGTGGCCCTCGTCGTGGCGGTCTCCGGACTGGCCATGGCGAGCCCGGCCATGGCGGCCACGCAGCACACCGTCGCGGGAGCGGCCGCGGCCGCGGGATCGCAGGAGCAGGCGCTCGCCATACCCACTGGCTTCGTGGACCTGCCCACGAGCGCCCTCCCGGCCGCCGGCGCGCAGCACGAGTTCACGGTCACCTACCGCAACGACTCGTCGGCGGACCGGACCGTCGCTCCCCAGCTGCTGGTGGAATCCCCGGACGCGGGGCCGTTCCTGGCGCCGTCGGACATCAGGCTGGAGCGCCGCACGGCGGACGGCCGCTGGGAGGCCGTCCAGCTCGGCACCCAGACCGGCACACTCTTCACCGACCTGCCGACCGGCCGGCGCACCCTGCACGCGGGCGAGACCCTCACCCGGGTCTACCGCCTCACCGTCACCAACCCCCAGGCCAAGGGCACGGTGGCCCCGAGGGTGGCGCTCTACAACTGAGCCCGACGCCGGACTCCTTGGGGGAACCGGCGCGTCATCGTAGACACCCCGGCCCGACCGGCGGAACTACCCGCGCCGGTCGGCCACCGCCCACGACGCCAGCGCCACCGCACCGGCCACCCCGAACACGGCGGGCCAGGCCCCCACCTTCCTGGCCAAGGGATGAGAAGCCCCGAAGGCGGCAACATAGGCAGCGGTCAGCGCCCCCGCGGCCTTGCCTCCGGCCTGTTGCCGCCACTGCGTCGCGGCCGCGGCCCCTGCGACGGCGAGCACGGCCCCGCCCAGCTGCCGCTTCTTGGTCCAGCGGGCCACACCGTATCCACCGACGAGCCCGCTCGCGGCGACCACCGCACTGGGAACCCTGGCCATGCCTGCCTCCTACCGCTTTGACTGATGTGCCCCGAGGCTAACTCTTGATCGGTCCTTGATCGTCTACGGGGCCGTTGCGCCCTCTTGGGACAACCTGGCCCCTCGACGAGCGGGGCCCCGCCACGACCAGCCTGGCGCCTCTGAAAGCCCCGCCCGGCCCCGGTGCGACCCCGTGCCCGCCCACTTTTCGTTATCGGGCGCCGTCCCGGCCGTCTCCGTACCATGCATGTGACACGACAGATCAGCCGCCGCACCATGCTCAAGGCCACGGGCGCCGCAGCCGGAGCCGTCGGTCTCACCACTGTCGCCACCCCCGCGGTGGCCGCGGGCGGGGCCTTCGCGCATCCCGGACTCCTCCACACCGGCGCCGACCTCGCCCGTATGGCCGCCAAAGTGAAGGCCGGTGCCGCCCCCTACACCGCCGGGTACGCGAAGCTGACCGCCAACCGGCATGCGCAGAGCGACTGGACACCCAATCCGCAGGCCATCGTGTACCGGGGCGTGGAACTGCGCCCCCGCAGCACGTGGCCGCAGAACTACGGGGCCCTCTACAACGACATCCACGCCGCGTACCAGAACGCCCTGCGCTATCACGTCAGTGGTGACAGCGCGCACGCCGACACCGCCGTCGCGATCCTCAACGCCTGGTCGGCGAAGCTGACGAAGGTCTTCGGCAGCGCCGACCGGTTCCTGGCCGCCGGGATATACGGGTACCAGGCCGCCAATGCGGCCGAACTCGTCCGCGACCACCAGGACTTCCAGCTCGAGAGATTCCAGAAGATGCTGGTCGACGTCTTCTACTCGGTGAGTGAGGACTTTCTCGTCAGGCACAACAACGGCACCCCGGCCCCCCACTACTGGCCCAACTGGGACCTGTGCAACATGGCCTGCGCGCTGGCCACGGGGATCTTCTGCGACGACCAGACCAAGGTCGAGCGGGCCGTCGAGTACTTCAAGCACGGCGCCGGCATGGGCTCGATCAAGCACGCCATCCCGGTCGTGCTCGACGACGGGCTCGCCCAGTGGATGGAGGCCGGGCGCGACCAGGGGCACTCGCTGATGGGCGTCGGCCTGATGGGCACCTTCTGCGAGATGGCCTGGAACCAGGGCATCGACCTGTACGGCTACGACGACAACCGCTTCCTCAAGGGCGCTCAGTACGTGGCCAAGTGGAGCCTGGGCGGAAACGTGCCGTACACCCCCTACGCCGAGCTGGACCATCGGCCGGGGATCCAGACCCCCACCCAGGTCGCCCCCGCCGACCCGGCGCAGATGCGGCCGGTCTGGGCCATGGTCACCAACCACTACACCAAGCGGCGCGGGCTGTCCGCCACCTACCTCACGCAGATCGCCGCCAAGGCCGCGCCCGAGGGGGGTGGCGGGGACTACGGGCCGAACAGTGGGGGGTACGACCAACTCGGCTTCGGGACGCTGGCGTTCACCCGGGACAGGGCCACGGTCACCGCGGCCACCCCGGCACCCTCGGCCTCGGCCACGGCTTCGGCTTCGGCTTCCGGTGACGGATCCGGCCCGCGGCCCCGGACGGCGGCCACCGCGTCGGCCCCCGCGTCCGCCGGCTTCGCCGGCGGCGGCCTCGCCGCGACCGGTTCCGGGGACGTCGTCGGGTGGGCGGCCGCCGCGGGGGTCACCGCTGTCGCCGGTGGTCTGCTGTTCCTGCGCCGCCGCGACCGCGTTCGCCGCGACGGCGCTCAGTAACCCCGGGCCTCGGCGATCCCGTCCCTACGCCGTGGCCGGGCGGGACCCCGGCTCCCGTCCCCTCCTCGACCGCACCGCGGAGGCCGCCGCCGTGAGCGGCTTCGCGATGTCCTCCAGGGAGCGGCGTTCCGCTCGTACCGCCAGGAACGCCGCGACCAGGCCCGCCGCGCACATCAGGGCCGCGCCGATCTGGAAGGCGAGGACCGTGTCGCCGACCTTGCCCGTGCCGGTGAGGTCGGCGAACAGCAGCGGCCCGCTGATGCCGCCGGCCGCGGTGCCGAGGGCGTAGAAGAAGGCGATGGACATCGCGCGGGTCTCCATCGGGAAGACCTCGGAGACCGTCAGATAGGCGCTGGACGCGCCGGCCGACGCGAAGAACAGGACCGCGCACCAGCAGGCCGTCAGTGTGCCCGCACTCAGCGAGCCCCGGTCGAACAGCCATGCCGTGCCGAACAGCAGCAGACCCGAGATCAGGTACGTCGACGAGATCATCACCCGGCGGCCGAGCGTGTCGAAGAGCTTGCCGAGCAGCAGCGGGCCGCAGAAGTTGCCGATCGCGATCACCGCGAAGTAGTAACCGGTGTCGCCGGTCGGGACGTTGAAGAACTTCGTGAGGATCGCGCCGAAGCCGAAGGTGATCGCGTTGTAGAGGAAGGCCTGGCCGATGAAGAGCGAGAAGCCGAGGATCGAGCGCCGGCGGTAGTCGGAGAACACCGTGCGGGCGATCTCCACGAAGGTCACGCTGCGGCGCTGATGGATCGTGATCTCGCCCTCGGGGCGCTCCAGCGGCCGGCCCTTCTCCGCCTCCACCTGTTCCTCGATCGACGTCACGATCTCTTCCGCCTCGCGGTCCCTGCCGTGGATCAGCAGCCACCGTGGGCTCTCCGGGACGTGCCGTCGTACGAGGAGGATCACGAACGCCAGGAGCGCGCCGAGGGCGAACGTCAGCCGCCAGCCCACGTCCTTCGGCAGGATGTCGGTGTTCAGCGCGAGAATCGACAGCAGTGAGCCGCCCACCGCGCCGAGCCAGAAGCTGCCGTTGATGATCAGGTCGACGCGGCCGCGGTAGAAGGCCGGGATGAGCTCGTCGATCGCCGAGTTGATCGCCGCGTACTCGCCGCCGATGCCGAAGCCGGTCAGGAAGCGGAAGGCGAAGAACCACCAGCTCGAGAAGGAGACGGCGGTGAGGGCGGTGGCCGCGAGATACACGGCCAGGGTGATCATGAAGAGCTTCTTCCGGCCCCACAGGTCGGTCAGCCGGCCCCAGAACAGGGCGCCGGCACACGCTCCCGCCACATACAGGGCGGCCGCGATGCCGGTGACCTGGCCCGAGGAGATCGGCAGGCCGCTGCCGGACTCGGACAGCCGGCTGGCGATGTTGCCGACGACCGTGACCTCCAGTCCGTCGAGGATCCAGACGGTGCCGAGGCCGATGACGATCGTCCAGTGCCAGCGCGACCACGGGAGGCGGTCGAGACGGGCGGGGATGTCGGTGGTCACGGTGCGGCCGGTTGCGGCGGTGACGCTGCCGCCGGGCTGGGCGCTGGGCATGGGCTCCCTCCTCATCGAGCGAACCCGTGGCGGGTATCCCGGACCGGCGGCACTACGCCCGGCGGTCGGTGCGTCACCCGGCTCGGATCAGCGCACCCCGGCCGATATGCGGCTCCGCCCTGCCGATCTGTGGCCCCGTCCTGCCGGTCTGTGGCCCCGCCCTCACGCCCCCAGCGCCCTCGACACCGTGTAGATCAACAACCCGGCCAGCGAGCCGACCACCGTGCCGTTGATCCGGATGAACTGCAGGTCGCGGCCGATGTGGGCCTCGATCTTGCGGGTGGTGTGCTCGGCGTCCCAGCCGGCCACGGTGTCGGTGATGAGGGAGGTGATCTCCTTGCGGTAGGTGGTGACCACGTAGACCGCCGCGCCCTCCACCCAGCCGTCCACCTTCGCCTGCAGCTTGGGTTCCACGGCCATCCGGGCCCCCAGCGACAGCAGTGAGGCCCGCACCCGCAGCCGCAGCTCGCTGCGCTCGTCCTCCGCGGCCGACACGATCATCGACCGTACGGCGGTCCAGGCGGACGCGATCAGGTCCTGCACCTCGCCCCGGCCCAGGACCTCGCCCTTGAGGCGCTCCACGCGCGCGCGGGTGTCCGTGTCCGACTGCAGGTCGGAGGCGAAGTCGGTGAGGAAGCGGTCGAGGGCGCCGCGGGCCGGATGGGTGGGCATGTCGCGCATCTCGGTGACGAAGCGCAGCAGTTCCTTGTAGACGCGCTCGCCGACCCTCTTGTCGACGAAACGGGGCGTCCAGCCGGGGGCACCGCCCTGGACGGCCTCCATGATCTCCGTGTCGTGCCAGACCAGCCAGTCGTGCGCCCGTGTCACGATCAGGTCGACGACCCGTTTGTGGCCGCCGTCCATGACGACCTTCTCCAGCATCTTTCCGATGCCGGGTGCGATCTCCTGAGAGTTCGCGCGCCGCGTGATGGCCTCGCCGACCACCGCCTGCACGTCCGAGTCGCGCAGCACGGTCAGCGCGCCCCGCAGCGCCGCCGACAGTTCGGCCGTCACCCGGTCCGCGTGCTCGGGGTCGGCGAGCCAGGCGCCCAGCCGGCTGCCGATGCCGACGGCGCGCAGACGCTGTCGTACGACGTCCTCGGAGAGGAAGTTCTCGCCGACGAACTCACCCAGGGAGATGCCCAGCTGGTCCTTCTTGGTCGGGATGATCGCCGTGTGCGGGATCGGCAGGCCCAGCGGGCGCCGGAAGAGGGCGGTGACCGCGAACCAGTCGGCGAGCGCGCCCACCATGCCCGCCTCGGCGGCCGCGGCGACATAGCCCGCCCAGGCGCCGGCCCCGGAGTTGTCCGCCCACTTGGCGAGGGCGTACACCAGCGCCACGAAAAGGAGCAGCCCGGCCGCGGTGAGCTTCATGCGGCGCACCCCGCGCTGCTTCTCCTCGTCGGCGGCGCTGAACGTCGTCATCGTGCGGGCGGTGACACTCTTCTCCACCGGATTCGTGCGCTCCATACACTCCACCCGTTCGTGATCCCTGCACACATTGTCCCTTCCTGACCGACTACTGGAACGGAACGAGAGTTCCCGGCGTCCGAAAGGAGGGGGAGGCTCTTCTTGAACTCCGGTGGCCCAAAGGGGGGTCCTGTTCGGCCACCCCTCACCCCATGCCGCATCATGAGGGTGATCACTTCGGAGCCTGGGGCTCCACTTGCCCGAGGAGAACCGCACCGCATGACCAAGCAGCACGGTTATGCCCTGCTTTCCGCGATCATCGCCGTGATCGTGGGCCTTTCCGCCGCCATATACGCCGGGGTCGCAGCCGACGACGGCAGCACCGGCACGACCGCCCTCGGCAGGGCAGGCGCCCCGCACAACCCCGCCGCCCCCGCCTCCGCCGGCATCTGGGTCGGCTCCTGGTCGGCCTCCCCGGCCGGCGCCGAGCCCGGCACCGAGACGTTCGGCATGGCGGGCCGCTCGGTCCGCAACGTCGTGCACACGAGCGTGGGCGGTACGAGTGCCCGTATCACCCTCTCCAATCTCTACGGCCAGACGGCGCTGACCATCACGCACGCCTCGATCGCCGTGGCCCTCGCCTCCGACACCGCGGCGGCCTCCGCGGACACCATGCGGCGGCTGACCTTCGGCGGCAGCACCACGGTCGTCGTCCCGGCCGGACAGCAGGTCCTCAGCGACGCGGTCCGCGTCGTGGTCCCGGAGGGCAGTGACGTCCTGGTCACCACGTACTCCCCCACCCCGTCCGGCCCGGTCACCTACCACCCGCACGCACGCCAGATCTCCTACGTCGCCGAGGGCGACCTCACCGAGGACGTGACCGGCACCGGCTTCACCGAGCAGACGCCGTTCTGGCGCTACCTCACCGCGCTGGACGTGCTGAGCAACGAGTCGGACGGCACCGTCGTCGCCTTCGGCGACTCCCTGACCGACGGCATAACGTCCACGCAGAACGCCAACCACCGCTGGACGGACGTCCTTTCCGAGCGGCTGCGCATGGCGATCCGGTCCGGCCAGGACCTGCCCCGCTACAGCGTCGTCAACGAGGGCATCAGCGGCAACCAGGTCCTCGCGAGCGGCCTGGGCCGCCCCGCCGACAACCAGAGCGGCCTCAGCCGCTTCTCCCGTGACGTCCTCGCCCGTACGAACGTCAAGGTCGTGGTCATCGACCTCGGCGTCAACGACATCCTGCGCAACCCCCGCCTCGCGGACCCGGACAAGATCCTCGACGGCCTGCGCACCCTGGTCCGCGAGGCCCACTCCCACGGCGTCAAGGTCGTCGGCGCCACCCTGATGCCCTTCCAGGGCCACCGCGGCTACACCCCGGCCCGCGAGTCGGTCCGCCAACAGATCAACGCCGAAATCCGCTCGGGCCGCGTCTACGACGCGGTGGCCGACTTCGACAAGGCCCTACGGGACCCGTACAACCCGCGCCGCCTCCGCTCCGACTACGACTCGGGCGACCACCTCCACCCGACGGACAGGGGCTTCGCGAGGATGGCCGAAGCCTTCGATCTGGATGAACTGAGGGGCTCGGCACCGGCGGAACTGTGAGCGGCCCAGCCTGCCCAGCCTGCGGGCAATCGTGCCGCCTAAGGGCGGCTCCCGACCCAAAGAGAGGCGGCACCCGGCAAGCGCCGGCAAGCGAACCCGCCGTCACCCCAGCGCAGCCGCAGGTTCAGTACTCCCCGCCCCGCCGCCGATCCCGCCTCTCCCGCTGCCGCTCCCGCCGCTCCTCATGCCGCTCACGCCGCTCCTCGTGCAGATCCCGCCGCCACTCCCGATGCTCCTCCAGCATCCGGCGGTGATCCCCAAACCCCTCACCCAGCGGCTGCGCCCCCTTGCGGTCCAGCTTCTCCTGCCGCCGCTCCTCCTTGAGCCGCCGCCGCTCCTCCCGCGTCAGCTTCCGCTCGATCCCGACCCCACCCCAGAAGGCGAACCCGTTCACGATCACCCGCGGCGCCCCGGGCTCCCCCGGCACACCCTCCTCGCGGTGGTCGAACCCGCCCATGATCCCGATGCCCCGCACCACGACCTCGACGCCCGGCGGCACGATGATGTTCACCCCGCCCATGATCGCGACGCAGTTGATCTCGACCTCGCGGTCCGCGAAGTTCGCCTCGCGCAGATCGATCTCCCCGCCGCCCCAGAAGGCGAAGCAGTTGAACACCTTCGGCACGGTCCAGCGCCCCTTGCGCTGGAACCCCGACATCACGGCGACGGCCCACGACGAGGACCCCTCGCCGCCGGCGATCCGCCCGGCCCAACCCCCGCTCGGCACGGGCTCCTTGACCAGCGACACGGGAGGCGGCGGGGTGACGCCGGCGGCCGGCAGATCACGGGTGATCGGCGTCAGTTCGCCGTACGTCCGTGCCTTGTAGGTGGCCTCCAGCCGCTCCTCGAACTCCTCCATGTCGAGACGCCCCTCCGCGAGGGCGTCCCGCAGGACCTCGGCGACTCGTTCACGATCGGCGTCGGATGCGCGAAGCTCCGGGCCTGTGGCGTCGTCCGTCATACAAGGCAGCCTACGAGTTCCCCCGCCCCGCGGCTACGAGACCGCTTTCTCGGTGTGCCCGGGAGTGGCACCCGAGGGCGGCGTACCTGCATACATTTTGGCGATCACATCCTCGATGTCCGGCTCCCGCACCGACAGATCGGCCAGCGGATACTCCGCCGCGATCCGCGCCACCAGCGCCGCGGCCGACTCCCCCGCCGGGAACGCCAGCCACTGCCGGGGCCCCTCCACCCTCACCACCCGCGCGGGCGCCGCGTCGATCGGCGCCGTCTCCCGCTCCAGGTCCACCACCAGGGTGCGTTCGCTCTCCCCCACCTCGTGCAGCCCGGCGAGCGCACCGTCGTACATGAGCCGCCCGTGGTCGATGACCATCACCCGCGAGCACAACTGCTCGATGTCCTGCAGGTCGTGAGTCGTCAGCAGCACGGTGGTGCCCCGCTCGGCGTTCAACTCCCGCAGGAAGCCCCGCACCTTGGCCTTGGAGATGACGTCAAGGCCGATCGTCGGCTCGTCCAGGTACAGCACCTCCGGGTCGTGCAGCAGCGCCGCCGCGATGTCCCCGCGCATCCGCTGCCCGAGCGAGAGCTGCCGTACCGGGACGTCCAACAGGTCGGCGAGTTCGAGGAGTTCGACGCAGCGGTCGAGGTTCTCGCGGTAGCGGGCGTCCGGGATCCGGTACATGCGGTGCATCAGCTGGTACGAGTCGATCAGCGGCAGGTCCCACCACAGCGTCGTACGCTGCCCGAACACCACCCCGATACGGTGCGCGAGCCGCGTCCGCTCGCGCGAGGGGTCGATGCCGGCGACGCGCAGCCGCCCGCCGGACGGGGTGAGGATCCCCGTCAGCATCTTGATCGTCGTCGACTTCCCGGCGCCGTTCGGGCCGATGTAGCCGACCATCTCGCCGCGTGCCACGGTGAAGGAGATGCCGTCGACGGCCCGCACCTGCCGCCGCTCGCGCTTGAGGAACCCGGTCTTCTTGAGGACGTCGAAGACCTTCTCGACGCGGTCCAGTTCAATGAAGGCGTCCATCGTCACCCTGCCACCCACCTGCTAACTCCCCGTACTCCGATAGGACCTGAGCCCGGCTCGCCACGCCAGACCGGACAGCGCAAGGCACGCCACCGCCACCAGCGGCGGCGCGAAGGCCACCCACTGCGGCAGCCCGAGCGGCATCGGACGCCCCAGCACATAGGCGGCGGGCAGCCAGGTGACGAAGGCCAGCGGCAGCAGGAACGTCACCCCGCGCACCAGCTCCCTGCCGAACACCGTCGGCGGATACTGCAGCAGCGTGGCCCCGCCGTAGGTGAACGCGTTCTGCACCTCGGACGCGTCCTGCGCCACGAACTGGAAGGCCGCGCCCGCCACGAACACCGCGCAGAAGATCCCCGCACCGCTGACCACCGTCACCGGCATCAACAGCACCTTCAGCGGCGTCCAGTCGATGTCGACGGCGGCCAGCGCATACCCGAGCACCAGCGCGCCCTGCATGATCCGCCCGAGCCTGCGCAGCGCGAACCGGTCGGCCGCGACCTGCGCCAGCACCGGCGCCGGACGGACGAGGAGCGTGTCCAGCGTGCCGTCGCGCACCCGCTGCCCCAGCCGCTCCATCGAGCCGATCGCGAGGTCCGCGAACCCGAAGGCGACGCTCGACAGGCCGTACAGGAAGGCGACTTCGGGCAGCGGCCAGCCGCCCAGCACCTTCACCCGAGAGAACATCAGCAGGATCCCGACGAAGTCCAGCGCGGTCACCGCGAAGTTCGCGAACGTGGTCATCGCGAAGGAGGCCCGGTACGCCATCGTGGAGCGGATCCACATCCCGCCGATCAGACGGTAGGCCCGCAGCCCGTCCGCCACCCGGCTCACCTCAGCCACCCTGAACGACCACCCTCCGCGTCGCCACCGACTGCAGCAGCCGCCCGGCCCCCAGCAGCACCACCGCCCACGCGCCCTGGAAGGCGAAGGTCCCCCACGGATCGGCCTCCCCGAGCAGCACGTCCGCCGGCTTCTGCAGCAGCGCCGACCACGGCAGCTCCCGTACGACATCGCCGAGCGCGCCCGGGAACACATTGAGCGGCAGCATCATCCCCGAACAGAAGAACCCGGCGAGCATGGTCAGGTGCGTCATGCCGGTGCCGTCCATCAGCCAGAACGTCAACAGGGCGATCAGGTACCGGATACCGAAACCGACGACCATCGCCAGCACCAGGGTCACCAGGAACGCACCCCAGGTCGCCAGGTCCCCCGGCAACGCCACCGGAAAGACCAGCGCACCGAACGCGAACGGGATCACGCCCCGGCCGAGCAGTTGGAACAGCGCGCGCCCCACGTCGGCCGCCAGCCACCACAGTTGGAGATCGGCGGGCCGGTACAGGTCGATCGCGACGTCCCCCGTCCGGATCCGTTCCATCAACTCGCCCTCGACGCCGCTGCCCCCGATCGCGAGCGCCGCGAAGATCGCCTGGCCCAGCCAGACATAGGTGACGGCCTGCGCCTGGTCGTACCCTCCGAGGTGCGGTTTCTCGTCCCACAGCGCCAGATACGTGTAGACGAGGATCAGCCCGAAGACGGTGTTGGTGAACACCCCTGCCGCAGTGGCCGCCCGATACGTCGCGTAACGTCTGAAACCGCCCGCTACGACGGCCGCGTACAACCGTCCCGAGCCCACGTCAGTCAACCTCCCGGACCGCCCGACACCGAAGCGCAGGAGCCTAGTCCGCTGGTAGTGACGTACGCCACGCATTTTCCCGAGGGGATGCGTGCCGTGATCCGGGAACGGAACGCATGGTGCGAGAGTCTTCAAGTGGGGGCGCAGATGGCGTACGAGGGCGTACGGGAACGTACGACGCGAAACAGGAGTCCGTGCACGAGATGAGCGACGAGCCGCAGCCGCAGCAGCCGAACCCGGGCTGGGCACCGAGAGAGCCGCAAGGCGCTGCCGAGCCGGGCGCTCCCGTGCCGGGGGGCGCGAAACCGAAGCGGCCCAGGCGCACCGGCTGGCGCCGGCTCATCCCGACCTGGCGGACGGTGCTGGGCACCTCCGTCGTCGGCATACTGCTGCTGATCGGCCTGTTCTTCCTCGGCTACTCGCTGGTGAAGATCCCGCCGGCCAACGCCCTCGCCACCAAGCAGGCCAACGTCTACCTCTACGCGGACGGCTCCCAGATCGCCCGGGACGGCGACATCAACCGGGAGAACGTGACGCTCGCCCAGGTCTCCAAGGACGCCCAGCACGCCGTCCTGGCCGCCGAGGACCGCGACTTCTACTCCGAGTCCGCCATCGACCCCAAGGCGATGCTGCGCGCGGCCTGGAACACCGCCACCGGCAAGGGCAAGCAGTCGGGCTCGACGATCACCCAGCAGTATGTGAAGAACTACTACCTCGCGCAGGAGCAGACGCTCACCCGCAAGGCCAGGGAGTTCTTCATCTCGATCAAGCTGGACCGGGAGCAGCCCAAGGACAAGATCCTCGAGGGCTATCTCAACACCAGCTACTTCGGCCGCAACGCCTACGGCATCCAGGCCGCCGCCCAGGCCTACTACGGCCAGAACGCCACCAGACTCGACCCCGCCCACGCCGCCTACCTCGCCGCGCTCGTCAACGCCCCCAGCGAGTACGACGTGATCGCGCACCCCGAGAACAAGGCGGCGGCCGTGGCCCGCTGGAACTACGTCCTGGACGGCATGGTCAAGAAGGGCTGGCTGAGCGAGGCAAACCGCTCCGGCCTCAAGTTCCCGATGCCGAAGGAACAGACCGCCTCCACCGGCATGTCCGGGCAGCGCGGCTACATCGTCACCGCGATCAGGGACTACCTCACCAAGAACAAGATCGTCACCGCGGACGACCTCGAGGCCGGCGGCTACCGCATCACCACGACCCTGCAGAAGAACAAGCAGAACGCCTTCGTGAAGGCCGTCAACGACAAGTTGATCTCCAAGCTCGACAAGAAGAACAACAAGGTCGACACCTACGTCCGCGCGGGCGGCGCCTCCGTCGACCCGAAGACCGGCAAGGTCGTCGCGATGTACGGCGGCATCGACTACGTCAAGCAGTACACGAACGGCGCGACCCGCGGCGACTTCCAGGTCGGCTCCACCTTCAAGCCCTTCGTCTTCACCTCGGCCGTCCAGAACCACTCCACGACGCAGGACGGCGAGACCATCACCCCGAACACCTACTACGACGGCACCGACAAGCGCCCCGTGCAGGGCTGGTCCGGCGGCAGCTACTCCCCCGCGAACGAGGACGACCGCTCGTACGGCGACATCACCGTGCGCACCGCCACCGACAAGTCCGTCAACTCGGTGTACGCGCAGATGGCCGTGGACGTGGGCCCCGACAAGGTGAAGGACACGGCGGTCGCCCTCGGTATCCCGTCCGGCACCCCCGACCTCACCGCGACGCCCTCCATCGCGCTCGGCGTGAACACCGCCAGCGTCCTCGACATGGCCGAGGCCTATGCGACGCTCGCCAACCACGGCGAGCACAGCGCGTTCACGATGATCGACTCGATCACCAAGGACGGCAAGGACGTCGTGGAGCTGCCGAAGGACACCACCACGAAGGCCGTCAGCCGCGAGGCCGCCGACACCACCACGTCCATCCTGCAGAGCGTCGTCGACAACGGCACCGCGACCGCGGCCCAGGACGCTGGCCGCCCCGCCGCCGCCAAGACCGGCACCGCGGAGGAGGACACGGCAGCCTGGTTCGCCGGCTACACACCCGACCTCGCGACCGTCGTCTCCGTCATGGGCCAGGACCCGGTCACGGCCGCTCACAAGCCGCTGTACGGCGCGCTGGGCCTGCCCCGCGTCAACGGCGGCGGCCCGCCCGGGGACATCTGGGCGCAGTACACGAAGGACGCCCTGAAGGGGAAGCCGGCGACGGACTTCGACCTCCAGCTCCAGCCGGGCGCCGACGAGACCCAGCCGCCCGCCACCACCGAACCCACCCAGCAGCCGGGCACGGGCGGCACCACCGGCCCCACGCCCACCACCAACGGCCAGAACAACCAGGGCCAGACCCAGGGCCAGAACAACGGCGGCGCGACCAACGGCGGGACGAACACCACGGGCAACACCACGACCGGCGGTACGACGGGCGGCAACACCACCGGCGGCACGACGGACGGCGGAACCACCACGACGGGCGGAACGACCGGCGACACGACGGACGGCGGGACCACGGCCGGCACGGACACCGGGGGCACGACCGACGGCGGCACGACGGCCGGCACGGACGTGGGTACGTCGGCGGGCACGGGCGGACCCCCGACCGGGTAGCCGAAGCAGACCGGGTGGCTCATGCCCGGAGGAGAAGTGACAAAGAGGGCTGGTGACAACGGTCACCAGCCCTCTTCAGCTCTGATCTACAGATACAGCCCCGTCGTGTCCTCGGACCCCTCGAACCGGTCCGCGGCCACGGCATGCAGGTCACGCTCCCGCATGAGCACATAGGCGACGCCCCGGACCTCTACCTCGGCCCGGTCCTCCGGGTCGTACAGAACCCGGTCGCCCGGCTCCACGGTCCGTACGTTCTGGCCCACCGCTACGACCTCGGCCCAGGCCAGCCGACGCCCGACCGCCGCCGTGGCGGGGATCAGGATGCCGCCGCCCGACCGCCGCTCGCCCTCGCCGCTCTCCTGCTTGACCAGAACCCGGTCGTGCAGCATCCGGATGGGCAGCTTGTCGTGCTGGGTGCTGTGCTCGTTTCTCTTGGCGCTCACGCCTTGAACCTACCTGCCTTTGCCACGTCCGTACGCCGCCGGGTCGGCGCTCGCTCAGCCCCTGCGCCGCCGGGTCCCGAGCGCAAGCAGCCCGACAAGTCCCACGGCGACGACCGCGACCGGCACGATCCGCTCCAGCCGGGGCGCGCCCTCCTCGTCCACGAACTGCGCCTTCACATCACTCACGACCCTGTTGACCCCGACATAGGCCCGCCCGAGGGTCTGGTCGATGTTCGACACGACCTTGGCCTTGGCATCGCCGACGATCGTCTTCGGATGCACCCGCACCCCGATCTCGTCGAGCGTCTCGGCCAGCACTTCGCGGCGGCGCCTGATGTCCGCCTCGATCTGCGCCGGGGTTCTGGTGTCCGACGTGTCCGCCACCGTGGGGCCTCCGAAGTCGCCTGGTGCCTGCCTGCTGCTACTTGTTCGGGACAGTCTGTCAGTTCCGCCCACCCCTGCACTGTCAGGACCCCCGGTTACGCTGGTCCGATGAGCGAGCGACTCCAGCCCGGGGACGTGGCCCCCGACTTCACCCTCCCCGACGCCGACGGCAACGACGTGTCCCTCTCGGCCCACAAGGGCCGCAAGGTCATCGTCTACTTCTACCCGGCGGCCCTGACGCCCGGCTGCACCAAGCAGGCCTGCGACTTCACCGACAACCTGGAACTCCTGGCCGGCGCCGGCTACGACGTCATCGGCATCTCCCCCGACAAGCCGGAGAAGCTGGCGAAGTTCCGCGAGAAGGAGTCCCTGAAGATCACGCTGGCCGCGGACCCGGAGAAGACGGTCACCGAGGCCTACGGCGCGTACGGCGAGAAGAAGAACTACGGCAAGACGTACATGGGCGTCATCCGCTCCACGGTGATCGTGGACGAGGAGGGCAAGGTCGAGCGGGCGCTGTACAACGTGCGGGCGACGGGGCACGTGGCCAAGATCATCAAGGATCTGGGGATCTGATGGTCCGCTTCCGCTGAGCGAGCGGCTCGCACCGGGGTGACCCGGCGCGGGCCGCTTTACATGTCGGGCGTGACTGTCCGATTAGCGGTTCGTTACTCCGTACGGGCTGCGAACGCGCGGCCGGAACGGAGGGGGCTCGATGGGGGCCAGTGCGTACACCAGGGAGCGGCTGGAGGAGGCGGCTCGGGGGGCGCGGACTTTGTCGGAGGCGTTGGGGAGGTTGGGGGTGGATCCGAAGAGCTGGAAGCGGCGGTACGTCCGTGAGCGGATGAAGAAGCTCGGGGTGGACGTTTCGCACTTCGAGCGCGAGGGGGCCAAGTGGACGAGGGAGATCCTTGAGCCTGTGGTAGCGGCGTCGACAAGCGTGAACGAGGTGCTACGGCGCCTCGGGCTCGACATGGTCGGCGGGCACCACACGCACATTTCCCGGCGCATCAGGGCGTACGGTCTCGACACCTCGCACTTCTCACCGGTCACCCGCACCGAGCGGCAGCGGTACAGCCAGCGCCGCAGGGCGCCCGAAGAAATCCTCGTCGAGGACGCTTCGCCACACATCACACGCGTAGCGAGCGGCCGCCTCAAGCGGGCGATGCGTGAGCTGGGCGTAGAAGAGCGCTGCGCGCTGTGCGGGATCGAGCCGGTATGGCTCGGAGAACCGCTCCCCCTCGAGGTTGACCACATCGACGGCAACTGGCGGAACAACCGGATCGAGAACCTGCGGTTCCTGTGCCCCAACTGTCACTCGACAACAGACAGTTACCGGGGTCGCGGCAAGGGCAGGGCTTCATGAGCAACGGCGTGCAGTACACCCGGGAACGGCTGGCAGAAGCCGCCGCGCAGTGTTCGGACATCGACGAGGTCATCGCGTTCTTCGGCACCCAGCCGTACGGCTACCTCCGCCGTTACCTCACGAGACGGTTCGCTCACTTCGACATCGGCATCTCGCACTTCCGCCCCTGTGGCAGACGGCCTCGCCCGACGGAGGGCGAACTGCGAGCGGCGGTCGCCAAGTCGACCTCCCTCGCGGAAGTACTACGCCGCCTGGATCGCACAGACAACGGCGCGCAACGCGCCCAGCTTCGCAAGTGGATCGCCGAACACGACATCACGACCTCGCACTTTCTAGGGCAGGCCCACCAACGAGGCAAACCTTCAGCGAACGCCAAGCGCCCGGAGGAGGTGCTGGTCCAGCACAGCGGCACGCACCGAACAACGACCAAGCGCCTACGTCGTGCGCTTCTGCAAGTCGGCGTTGCCGAAGAATGCGCCCGTTGCGGGACCGGCCCCGAGTGGCTCGGTAGGCCCATGACCCTGGAGGTCGACCACATCAACGGCGACTGGAGCGACGACCGACGGGAGAACCTGCGGTTGCTCTGCCCCAACTGCCACGCGATCACCAGCACCTGGTGCAGGGGAGGCAGACAGCGAGCAGCGCCCAGCTCCCAGTAGAGTAGGCAGGGCTGCGGGCCCGTATCCCAGCTGGCAAGAGGATGCCGGTTTAGATCCGGTATGTCGTGGGTTCGAGTCCCACCGGGCCCACCCTGCGGAGGGCGCCCCACTACTAGGTGAGGCGCCCTTCAGTGTCAGCCCAGGAGCTCCCGCACCACCGGCACGAGAGCCCGAAACGCCTTCCCCCGATGGCTGATCGCGTTCTTCTCCTCCGCGGTCAGCTCCGCGCACGTCCGCGAGTCCCCCTCCGGCTGCAGGATCGGGTCGTAGCCGAAGCCGTTCGTGCCCACCGGGGTGTGCCGCAGTACGCCCCTCAGCTGGCCCTCGACCACCCGCTCCCGCCCGTCCGGCAGTGCCAGTGCCGCCGCGCACGCGAAGTGGGCGCCCCGGTGTTCGTCCGCGATGTCCGACAGCTGGGCCAGCAGCAGTTCCAGGTTGGCCCTGTCGTCGCCGTGCTTGCCGGCCCAGCGGGCGGAGAAGATGCCGGGTGCGCCGTGCAGCACGTCCACGCACAGGCCCGAGTCGTCGGCGACCGCGGGCAGGCCCGTCGCCTGCGCCAGGGCGTGGGCCTTGAGCAGGGCGTTCTCGGCGAACGTCACGCCTGTTTCCTTGACGTCGGGGACATCCGGATACTCCTCCGCCCCGACCAGCTCATGAGCGAGTCCTGCTTCGGCGAGGATCGCCCTGAGCTCGGTGATCTTTCCGGCGTTGCGGGTGGCGAGGATCAAGCGCGTCGTCATGGGGCAACAGTACGGCGCGGCCCGCAGGGGGCCTTACGAGGAGGTGCAGACCTTCGTGAGTTCGCCCGCCGCGTCCGTGACGGGGCTGACGTCCGGGGTCTTGTCGCCGTTCTTGATGGCGGTCCGGACGTTCGAGACGGCCTTGTTCAGGTCGTCGACCGCCTTGTTGACGTCGGCGTTGTCGGTCTTGTCGCCGATCTTGTCGAGGTTCTTGTCGATGGAGGCGAGCGACTCGTCGAGCTGGGTCGGGTCGTTCGAGGCGTTTTCCACGGCCTGCTGGAGGTTGGTGACGCTGTCGGCGATGGTGTCGGCGGTCTGGACGCAGTCCATGGCCTTGTCGACGGCGTCGCAGCCGGTGGTGAGGCCCGCGGTCAGCACGGTGGCTGCCAGTGCTGCGACGGTGACGGTGATGCGGCGGCCTCGGCTCGCGGCCATGACTGTGGTCCCTCCGTTGTCCAGGCCCGTGGGCCCCCCGTACTGGTCGGGCGCACGGTGGTGTGCCGTGCGCCCGCATTCGTAGGGACGCCGGGAGGAGCGTCGAGGTTGCCCCGGGCCGCCGTTCCGCTTGGTGCGTCCTTTACTTTTCGAGGACCGTATCAAGCGCCTTGCGCTGCAGGACAGCGAGTTCCGAGCAGCCGGAAACCGCCAGGTCCAGAAGGGAGTTGAGCTCCTCACGGGCGAACGGTTCGGCCTCCGCGGTGCCCTGGACCTCGACGAAGCGGCCGTCGCCGGTGCAGACGACGTTCATGTCGGTGTCGGCCCGCACGTCCTCCTCGTAGCAGAGGTCGAGCAGGGGGATGCCGCCGACGATGCCGACCGAGACCGCCGAGACGGTGCCGGTGAGCGGCTGGCGGCCGGCCTTGATCAGCTTCTTGCCCTGGGCCCAGGCGACGGCGTCGGCCAGGGCCACGTATGCGCCGGTGATCGCGGCCGTACGCGTGCCGCCGTCGGCCTGCAGGACGTCGCAGTCGAGGACGATGGTGTTCTCGCCGAGCGCCTTGTAGTCGATGACCGCGCGCAGGGAGCGGCCGATGAGGCGGCTGATCTCGTGGGTGCGGCCGCCGATCTTGCCGCGTACGGACTCGCGGTCGCCGCGGGTGTTGGTGGCGCGGGGCAGCATGGAGTACTCCGCGGTGACCCAGCCCTCGCCGCTGCCCTTGCGCCAGCGGGGGACGCCTTCGGTGACGGAGGCGGTGCAGAAGACCTTGGTGTCGCCGAAGGCGATGAGGACGGAGCCCTCGGCGTGCTTGCTCCAGCCGCGTTCGATGGTGATCGGGCGGAGTTGTTCGGGGGTGCGGCCGTCGATTCGAGACATGGCGACGAGCCTAGCCGTACAAGCCGAAAGGGCCCCTCCCGCGGTGGGAAGGGGCCCCCATGAGTGAGTGCGGGCCGGGTCGGCCGTGGCTCATCTCACGTCTGTTCACATCATGTCTTCGATCTCCGCGGCGATGGGGTCGGCGTCGGTGCCGATGACGACCTGGATCGCGGTGCCCATCTTGACGACGCCGTGGGCGCCGGCGGCCTTCAGGGCGGTCTCGTCGACCAGCGAGGCGTCGCTGACCTCGGTGCGCAGCCGAGTGATGCAGCCCTCGATCTCCTCGATGTTGTCGATGCCGCCGAGCCCGGCAACGATCTTCTCAGCCTTGCTGGCCATGTCAGTCTCCTCACGCGCGGTTTGCTATCGCCCGTAGCTGGTCTACACCACCCGGGAGGTGGCCGCCAACCTGGGGCCGCGCTTCGCCGCCGAGGCCTGACGGGCCGCCAGAAAACAGTGGGTTCCTTATCCGGCCTTCACCGTGCTACAACAGGTCTACACCACAGGTCTAAACCACTGAGTGTTCCACAATGGTTCGGACCAGCGACGCCGCCGTCCTCTTCCCTGTCCCCGGGCGGCGCTCTGCCCCCTGGAGGAAGTTGTGACCACGGCCAGCGCCGCTCCCGCGGCCGAGAAGAAGAAGGGCCCCGGCGCGATGGCTGTGCTGCAGCGTATCGGGCGCAGCCTGATGCTGCCGGTGGCCGTCCTGCCCGCCGCCGCCCTCCTGGTGCGGCTGGGCAACACGGACATGCTCGGACGCCCCTCCTTCCCCACGTTCCTCACGAAGATCGCCGGGTTCATGGCGGCGGGCGGCAACGCGATCCTCGACAACATGGCGCTGCTGTTCGCCGTGGGCATCGCGATCGGCTTCGCCAAGAAGTCGGACGGCTCGACGGCGCTCGCCGCGGTCGTCGGCTACCTGGTCTTCAAGAACGTGCTGGCCACGTTCACGGACAAGAACCTGCCGAAGGTGGCGACGGCCGTCGACGGCAAGGTCGTCATGGTGAACGCGCCGGTCGACGCCAAGGTGCTCGGCGGTGTGGTGATGGGTCTCGTGGTCGCGCTGCTCTACCAGCGCTTCTACCGCACCAAGCTGCCGGACTGGGCGGGCTTCTTCGGCGGCCGGCGCCTGGTGCCGATCCTGTCGGCCTTCGCGGGCCTGGTCATCGGCATCGTCTTCGGCTACATCTGGCCGGTCCTCGGCACGGGTCTGCACAACTTCGGCGAGTGGCTGGTCAAGTCGGGTGCGGTCGGCGCGGGCATCTTCGGTGTGGCCAACCGCGCGCTGATCCCGATCGGCATGCACCACCTGCTGAACTCCTTCCCGTGGTTCCAGGCGGGCGACTACCACGGCAAGAGCGGTGACATCGCGCGCTTCCTGGCGGGCGACCCGACCGCGGGCCAGTTCATGACCGGCTTCTTCCCGATCATGATGTTCGGTCTGCCGGCGGCCTGTCTCGCGATCGTGCACTGCGCCCGCCCCGAGCGCCGCAAGGTCGTCGGCGGCATGATGTTCTCGATCGCCCTGACGTCGTTCGTGACGGGTGTGACCGAGCCCATCGAGTTCACGTTCATGTTCATCGCGCCGGTCCTGTACGCCATCCACGCGGTCCTCACCGGTGTCTCGCTGGCGCTGACCTGGGCGCTCGGCATGAAGGACGGCTTCGGCTTCTCGGCGGGCGTGGTGGACTTCGGCCTGAACTGGGGCATCGCGACCAACCCGCTGGGTCTGATCCTGGTCGGCCTGTGCTTCGGCGTCCTCTACTACGTGATCTTCCGCTTCGCGATCATCAAGTTCAACCTGCCGACGCCGGGCCGCGAGTCCGACGAGGAACTGGCGGAACTGCAGAAGGCGGAGGCCAAGTAGCCTCACGCCACCGCGCACGAAGGCTCCCGGAACCCCTGGTTCCGGGAGCCTTCCGCGTGTTCGCCGCGCTAGATCTCGTACGTCTGCCTCGGTGCCGCCAGGGCCACGGGACCGTCGAAAACCGCCTGGGCGTCCGCCAGGTTGATCTGCGGGTCGGTCCACGGCGGGATGTGCGTCAGGACCAGGCGCCGGGCGCCCGCCCGGGCCGCCGTCTCGCCCGCCTCGCGGCCGTTGAGGTGCAGGTCGGGGATGTTCTCCTTGCCGTGCGTGAAGGCGGCCTCGCACAGGAACAGGTCCGTGTCGCGGGCGAGTTCGTCCAGGACGGAGGTCGTGCCCGTGTCGCCGGAGTACGTCAGGGACTTCCCGCCGTGCTCGATGCGGATGCCGTACGCCTCCACGGGATGGGCCACGCGTTCCGTGTGCACCGTGAACGGGCCGATCTCGAACGTGGACGGCTTGACCGTGTGGAAGTCGAAGACCTCGCTCATGGAGGAGGCGGTGGGGGTGTCGGCGTAGGCGGTGGTCAGCCGGTGTTCCGTTCCCTCGGGTCCGTAGACGGGAATCGGGTCGCAGCGGCCGCCGTCGTGCCGGTAGTAGCGCGCCACGAAGTAGGCGCACATGTCGATGCAGTGGTCGGCGTGCAGATGGCTGAGGAAGATCGCGTCGAGGTCGTATAGACCGCAGTGGCGCTGCAGCTCGCCAAGGGCACCGTTGCCCATGTCGAGAAGCAGCCGGAAGCCGTCGGCCTCTACGAGGTAGCTCGAGCAGGCCGATTCCGCGGACGGGAACGACCCCGAGCAACCGACGACGGTGAGCTTCATGAAGCAGAAACCTCCGCTGGCGGGAACTTTTCCGGGAAGGAGAACGGGGGTCGTGCGGTCCGTCGAGCGTAAGGCGCAAAACGTCCGGTCGCTCCTCAGGCAGGGGCTGTTGTGGGCGAACTCACCTGTGGTGTCACCGGTTCGGCTGGAAGCGACGGGGGTGTCTCCCAGGCCTTTCGGGCTGTGGGGGAGGGTGAGGCATGTGAGGGGGAGCACGGGTTGCGCGGAGGGCGCGCGGCGCTGATCGTGCGCCGGTAACGTCTTCGTATGGACACGTCATGGTGGCTCGCGCTCGCGGCGGTGATACTGCTCGCGCTGGTCGCCACGCTCGTCGACGGCTGGGGGCGGGGACGACGGCCCGCGGGGCGCCGGACGCGGCCGCCGGGCGGGCCGGGTGTGCGGGGTGGCGGGCGGCCCAAGCCCGCGGAGATCTGGTGGGCGAACGTTCCCTACGAGGACCGGCCCGGCAACAAGGACCGGCCCTGCCTGGTGCTGGTGGTGCACGGGGAGCGGGCGGTCGTCGCGAAGATCACCAGCAAGTACCACGACGAGCGGGCCGGGGTGATCCCGTTGCCCCCGGGGGCCGTGGGCGATGCGCAGGGGCGGGCGAGCTTCCTGGAGACGGACGAGCTGCGCGAGGTGCCGGTGTGGGAGTTCCGGCGCCGGGTGGGTGTGGTGGACCCGGTCCTGTGGGACCAGGTCCGGCACCTGGCGACATGAGCCCTTCGAGCAGGCCCGCCGAGGACTAGGCCCAGAGCTGTCCCTGCAGCGTCTCGATGGCTTCCTCCGTCGTGGCCGCCGTGTAGACGCCCGTCGACAGGTACTTCCAGCCGCCGTCGGCCACGACGAACACGATGTCCGCGCTCTCGCCGGCCTTGAGGGCCTTGTTGCCGACGCCGATCGCCGCGTGCAGGGCCGCGCCGGTGGAGACGCCCGCGAAGATGCCCTCCTGCTGCAGGAGTTCACGGGTGCGGGTGACGGCGTCCGCCGAGCCGACGGAGAAGCGGGTCGTCAGCACCGAGGCGTCGTAGAGCTCCGGTACGAAGCCCTCGTCGAGGTTCCTGAGCCCGTACACCAGGTCGTCGTAGCGCGGTTCCGCGGCGACGATCTTGACGTCCGGCTTGTTCTCGCGCAGGAAGCGGCCGACGCCCATCAGCGTTCCGGTCGTCCCGAGGCCCGCCACGAAGTGGGTGACCGAGGGGAGGTCGGCGAGGATCTCGGGGCCGGTCGTCGCGTAGTGCGCGCCCGCGTTGTCCGGGTTGCCGTACTGGTAGAGCATCACCCAGTCCGGGTGCTCGGCCGAGAGTTCCTTGGCCACCCGGACCGCGGTGTTGGAGCCGCCCGCCGCCGGGGAGGAGATGATCTCCGCGCCCCACATGCCGAGCAGGTCGCGGCGCTCCTGCGAGGTGTTCTCGGGCATCACGCAGACCATGCGGTAGCCCTTGAGCTTCGCGGCCATGGCGAGCGAGATGCCGGTGTTGCCGCTGGTCGGCTCCAGGATGGTGCAGCCCGGGGTCAGACGGCCGTCCTTCTCCGCCTGTTCGATCATGTGCAGGGCGGGGCGGTCCTTGACCGAGCCGGTGGGGTTGCGGTCCTCCAGCTTGGCCCAGATGCGGACGTCCTCGGACGGCGACAACCGCGGCAGGCGCACCAGAGGGGTGTTGCCCACCGCGGCCAGCGGGGAGTCGTAGCGCATGCGGATCAGGCCATACCGCCGGCCACGGCCGGCAGGATCGTGACGTTGTCGCCGTCGGCGACCTTGGTGTTGATGCCCTCGAGGAAGCGGACGTCCTCGTCGTTCAGATAGACGTTGACGAAGCGGCGCAGCTCGCCGTTGTCCACGATGCGAGCCTGGATGCCCGCATGCCGGGTCTCGAGGTCGGCGAAGAGCTCGGCGAGGGTGTCCCCGTTGCCCTCCACCGCCTTCTCGCCGGCGGTGTAGGTGCGAAGGATGGTAGGGATGCGGACCTCGATGGCCATGGCTCAGGGCTCCTGTCGGGAGTAGTCAGTCGGTGGGCGCGCGGCAGCGCAGTGGAGCTTGTGGTGCACAAGGCGCCGCGGCTCACGGCCGTACGGCGGCAGGGGTCAGCGCGTACAGATGGCGCTCTGCAGCCTGCACAGGTCGACGTGCAGCCGCGCCACGAGCAGCGTGCCCGGCGTCTTGTCGCTCACGTCGTGGAAAACCATGGGGTCATCGTATCGATTCCCGGACCCGGTCCCGGAGTGTGATCTCGGATATTGGACTAATTCCGACCGAAGTGCGAGATCAGTAGGCCTCTACGACCGTGACCTCCTCCTCCGTGACCTCGCCCTCCACGATCCGGTACGAGCGGAACTGGAAGTCGCCGAGTCCGTCGGTGTCCGCGGTGGAGACCAGGACGTAGTGGGCGCCGGGCTCGTTGGCGTAGGAGATGTCGGTGCGGGAGGGGTAGGCCTCGGTCGCGGTGTGGGAGTGGTAGATGACCACCGGCTCCTCGTCGCGGTCGTCCATCTCGCGGTAGAGCTTGAGCAGGTCGCCGGAGTCGAACTCGTAGAACGTGGGCGACATGGCCGCGTTCAGCATCGGGATGAACCGCTCGGGGCGGTCCGAACCGGCCGGGCCCGCGACGACGCCGCACGCCTCGTCGGGGTGGTCCTTGCGCGCGTGCGCGACGATCTGGTCGACCAGGGCCTGGGTGATGGTCAGCATGCTCGCCAGGATAAGCAGAGGGCCGCCCCGTACCGATGGGTGGTACGGGACGGCCCGGATGCCGAACGGAGGGGCCGGGATCAGCCGACCTTCTCCAGCTCGGGCTCGCGCCGCCGGGTGACCTCCGGGTTGCTCGCCTTGAGGATCGCCCAGCCGATGCCGAGGACGACCGCCCAGCCGGCCATCACATAGAGGCAGACGCGGGAGTCGGCGTCGTAGGCGATCAGACCGGTGACGAAGAGCAGGAACACGATCGCGATGTACGAGCACACCGCGCCGCCCGGCGCCGGGAAGGACGAGGCGGGCAGCCGGCCCGCGACGACCGCGCGGCGGTAGAGGACGTGGCTGATCAGGATCATCAGCCAGGTCCAGATGCCGGCCGCGGTGGCCACCGAGGTGACGTAGCCGAAGGCCTTCTCCGGAACGATGTAGTTGAGGACCACACCGATGCCCATGAAGGCGACGGAGACCGTGATGCCGAGGGCCGGCGTCTTGGAGGCCGACAGCTTGGCGAAGGCGCGCGGGGCCTCGCCGTTGTCCGCCAGCGTGCGCAGCATGCGGCCCGTGGAGTACATGCCCGAGTTGCAGGAGGACAGGGCCGCGGTCAGAACGACGAAGTTGACGATGCCCGCGCCGGCCGGGATGCCGATCAGCGCGAACGCCTTCACGAAGGGGCTGACGCCGTCCGCGAACTCGGTCCACTTGACGACGCAGAGGATGACGGTGAGCGCGCCGACGTAGAACAGCGCGATGCGCCAGGGCAGGGTGTTGATCGCCTTGGGGAGGGTCTTCTCCGGGTTCTCGGACTCGCCGGCCGTGACGCCGACCAGCTCGACGGCGAGGTAGGCGAACATGACGCCCTGCAGGGTCATCAGGGACGAGCCGACGCCCTTGGGGAAGAAGCCGTCGAACTGCCAGAGGTTGGCGACGGAGGCGGTGTCACCGGCGGCGCTGAAGCCGAAGGTGAGGACGCCCAGGCCGATCACGATCATGCCGATCAGCGCGGTGACCTTGACCATCGAGAACCAGAACTCCAGCTCGCCGAAGAGCTTCACGGAGATCAGGTTGACCCCGAAGAGGATCACCAGGAAGACCAGGGCGGTGGTCCATTGCGGAACGTGCGGGAACCAGTAGTGGACGTAGATCGCGGCGGCCGTCAGCTCGGCCATGCCGGTCACGACCCACATCAGCCAGTACGTCCAGGCGGTGAAGTAGCCGAAGAACGGGCCGAGGAACTCGCGGGAGTACTCCGCGAAGGAGCCCGAGACCGGGCGGTAGAGGAGCAGCTCGCCGAGCGCCCGCATGATGAAGAAGATGATCACGCCCGCGAGGGCGTACATGAAGATGAGGCTGGGGCCGGCCTTGGCGATGTTCGCCCCGGCACCCAGGAAGAGGCCGACGCCGATGGCGCCGCCGATCGCGATCATCTGGACCTGACGGCTGCCGAGCCCGCGCTCGTACCCCTCTTCGGCCCCCTCGGGGGCGTTGTCCGTACCGACCTGAGCGGAGGTCATGTGGTGGTGCGCCTTTCTCCATTCCGACCCCGGGCCTCTCGTCGGCCCCGGATCGGATCTCGATCCCCCCGGATTGATGGAGCGTTGTGCCTGGCCGGCGATTGGCCGGCTCGGTGGCGCACCCGGCTGAACATGGGTGGTGTTCGCCGGGCGGTCGTGAAGATTTATCACGGCCGCAACCTTGATCATTCGAGCAGAATGTGGCGCACACCACAGGGAGAACCGGACAAAGGCCACCCCACGGGCGCATAGAAGGCGGCCCTGGTGACCTCATCGTTATCCGGATTTGAGCGTCCTCTGAGCGAACACCGAACGCCTCGGATCAGGGCATAAGGGTCGAGACGAGCGTCTCCTGGAGGCCGCCCAGCCACAGATACGCCATCACCATCGGCTTGCGCGGGTCCTCGTCCGGGAGGCGGTAGAGCAGGTCGGTGTCGTCCTCGTCGGTGATCTCGAGGCGGGAACCGATCGCCAGGCGCAGGTCGTTGAGGGCGCCGAGCCACTGCCGGGACTCCTCGACGGACAGCTTGAGGATCGCCCCGCCGTCCCCCGCCGGCGTGAGCGCGTCCAGGGAGCGGATCACGGCGAGGGCGCTCTCGCGCTTGCCGGCGCGCAGGTCGTTCTCCGTGTAGCGGCGGAACTCGGCGGAGTACGCCCGCTGCTCCTCCGCCTCCTTGGGCCCGGGGGTGCCCTCCGGGTCGCTGTAGGCGTCCGGGAAGAGCCGCCTGAGCACGGGGTCCTTCGGGGGCTCGCTGGGCCCCTCGGCGAAGAGCTCGGCCAGCGGGTCGTCGGGGGCGTCCTCACCGGGGCCGGGCCCGACGAGCTCGAGGAGCTGGACGGCCAGCGACCGGATGATGGAGATCTCGACGTCGTCGAGCGCGACGGCCGCGCCGCCGCCGGGGAGCGGTTCGAAGGTTCCTGGCATCAGGTTGAGTCGCTACTTCCGGTCCTGCTGGAGGGTGGCCCACAGTCCGTACCCGTGCATGGCCTGCACGTCGCGTTCCATCTCCTCGCGAGTGCCGCTGGAGACGACCGCCCGGCCCTTGTGGTGGACATCGAGCATGAGCTTGGTGGCTTTGTCCTTGGTGTAGCCGAAGTACGTCTGGAAGACGTACGTCACATAGCTCATGAGGTTGACCGGGTCGTTGTGCACGATCGTGACCCAGGGGACGTCGGGCTCGGGTACGGCGAAGACCTCCTCCGCCGACTCGGTGCGTTCGATCTCAAGGGGAGCGGGTGACGTCACACAGCCCATGCTGCCACGGGCCCCACAAATCGTCACACTGACGTAAAGGGGTGTAGCATCCCTTCCCATGCTGCACACATCGGGGGACAACCCCCGAACCCCCGGCCGACCTGGGGGCACCCGAAGAGTCATAGCTAGGAGAGCTGTGGTGGACGTAGCGGACCTTGGGCTGCCGGTGGACGTTCCCTCGACGGCGCTCTTCACGGACCAGTACGAGCTCACGATGCTGCAGGCCGCCCTCAGGGCCGGTACGGCCGAACGGCGAAGCGTCTTCGAGGTCTTCACCCGGCGGCTGCCCGAGGGGCGGCGCTACGGCGTGGTGGCCGGCACCGGGCGGGTCCTGGACGCCGTGGAGAACTTCCGTTTCGACGCGGGCGTGCTGGGCTTCCTGCGCGAGCGGAACATCGTCGACGAGGCGACCCTCGAGTGGCTGGCCTCCTACCGCTTCTCCGGTGACGTGTGGGGCTATCCGGAGGGCGAGGTGTACTTCCCCGGCTCGCCGATCATGCGCGTCGAGGGCTCGTTCGCCGAGTGCGTGCTGCTGGAGACGGTGATCCTCTCCATCCTCAACCACGACTCCGCGATCGCCGCGGCCGCCTCCCGGATGTCCTCGGCCGCCGGGCACCGCCCGCTGATCGAGATGGGCGCCCGGCGTACGCACGAGCTCGCCGCCGTCGCCGCCTCCCGCGCCGCGTACGTGGGCGGCTTCGCCTCCACCTCGGACCTCGCGGCCGGCTTCCGCTACAACATCCCGACCGTCGGCACCTCCGCGCACGCCTTCACCCTCCTGCACGACCGGGAGCGGGACGCCTTCCAGGCCCAGGTGAACTCGCTCGGCCGGGGCACCACCCTGCTCGTGGACACCTACGACGTCGCCGAGGCCGTCCGCACGGCCGTCGAGATCGCCGGACCCGAGCTGGGCGCCGTGCGCATCGACTCCGGCGACCTGCTGCTGGTCGCGCACCGGGTGCGGCAGCAGCTGGACGAGCTGGGCGCGAAGGCCACGAAGATCATCGTGACCTCGGACCTCGACGAGTACGCCATCGCCTCGCTGGCGGCGGCGCCCGTGGACGCGTACGGCGTCGGAACGCAGCTGGTCACCGGGTCCGGGCATCCTACCTGCTCGATGGTGTACAAGCTGGTCGCCCGCGCCGAGTCCGCCGACCCCAAGGCGCCGCTGGAGCCGGTGGCGAAGAAGTCCAGCGGCGGCAAGACGTCCATCGGCGGCCGCAAGTGGGCCGCGCGCCGCCTCGACGCGGACGGGGTCGCGGAGGCCGAGGTCGTGGGCACCGGCATCGTCCCGGCCGAGCTGGCGGACCGGCAGCTGCTGGTCGAGCTGGTCAAGGGCGGTGACGTGGTGGCGCGCGAGCCGCTGGACGCCGTACGCGACCGGCATGCGGCCGCGCGCGCCAACCTGCCGCTGTCCGCGACCCAGCTCTCGCGCGGGGAACCGGTCATTCCGACGGAGTACGTACACGGGCGCTCGGGTAGCTAAAGCAGGTGCCGCCGGATACGCCCCGTAACAACCCCTCCCCTACCGGACGGGAACTGAATACGCTCGGAAGTTCAATGGCCGGGCCCGCACCCCTCCCCCGACCCCATCGTCGAGAAGGACACCCACCATGCGCCGCGCCTTGATCGTCGTTGACGTGCAGAACGACTTCTGCGAGGGGGGCAGCCTCGCCGTGGCCGGGGGTGCCGATGTGGCCGCCGCCATCACCGAGCTGATCGGGCAGGCGGGCGGCTCCGGCTACCGGCACGTGGTGGCCACCCGCGACCACCACATCGCACCCGGCGGCCACTTCGCCGACAACCCCGACTTCCGGCACTCCTGGCCCGCGCACTGCGTCGCCGGCACCGAGGGCGTCGGCTTCCACCCGAACTTCGCGCCCGCCGTCGCCTCCGGGGCGGTCGACGCCGTCTTCGACAAGGGGGCGTACGCGGCGGCGTACAGCGGGTTCGAGGGGGCCGACGAGAACGGCGTGAAGCTCGCCGACTGGCTGCGCGCACGGGAGGTCGGCGAGGTCGACGTCGTCGGGATCGCCACCGACCACTGCGTGCGCGCTACCGCGCTGGATGCCGCGAGGGAGGGGTTTCGCACCCAGGTGCTGCTCGACCTGACCGCTGGCGTGGCCGAGGACACCACCGAGCGGGCTCTGGAGGAGCTGCGCTCGGCGGGTGTGGAGTTGTCCGGGAAGCCCGTGGTTGCCTGACGCCTCGCTGTGCCGCGATGGGTTGTCGGGCGGCTACAGGTTCGTCGTGGCTTGTCGCGCCCGCGCGGCGGTAGCCGCAAATCAACACCGCCCCGCGCCCCTTACGGGGCGCTACGAAGCCGTAGGGTCATGCCGGAGCCGTCGGGCGTCTTAGCAGGGCCCTGACCGGGTGCCACAGCTCCTGGGGGAGTTCCGGGCCGTGTACGACACCGATGTCAGGCGCCGTGCGCCAGATGAGGCCGTCGGGGTGGTGCAGGACCGCGGTGATCTCGTCCGGGGTCGGTGGGGCTGCGTTTCCGCGCAGGTAGACCGCCCGCATGCCCAGGTTGCGCAGCCTGGTCAGGGCGCGTGCCCGGTTCTGGGCGTGCACGAGGAAGCGTATGCAGCCCGTGCCGTCGGCGGTGGGGCTGGGCAGGTTCAGCGCCACCACCACGCTGCCTGTCGGCAGCTTGCAGAAACCTCCTGCGGCCATGCAGTCACACCCCCGTGCGAGTCGATGTCGTTACCGGTGTCAATAAGGGAAGCACAGGACGCACCTAAACACGATCGGCGGCGACCCGCCAGAGGGTCACCGCCGATACGTCTCTGACCTGCGGAAATACCGACTACTTCACCGCGGGACCGACCTCGACCTTGATCGTCGAGCCGTCCTTGGCCTCCTTCACGATCTTGATCTTGGTGTTGGTGTCAGTGATCTTGACACCGGCGAAGGGGGTCGCCTCGTCGTAGTACGTGCTCGCGTGATCGTCGAAGACCGGCACGCCCTTCGACGACGGCAGCTTCGTTACGACGTCCGCGTTGTGCAGCGTGATGCCGTCCGTGCGGTACAGGCTGAACGGCGAGTCGTAGGACTGGATACGGCTGCGCATCAGCGTGCCGTCGGACCACTTCAGCGCCGTCGGGTGCGAGTCGACGGGCAGGACCAGGCCGACACCGGGGTGCTGGCTGGTGTTGTTGTCCTGCTGCGAGGTGTCCCACTTCCAGATCAACAGGCCGTTCTGGTACGGGTAGTGCTCCACCCAGTCCGGACGGCTGGCCGAGAAGCCGAAGTTGTACGGGCCGACCTTCAGGGTCCTGTCGTACGACACGTACTGGCGGTTCTCCGCGATGTAGTACTGCTTGTAGTCCTTGGTGAAGGACGCGCCGATGCGGGAGAAGCCGGTGGCCGTCCAACCCGGGTCCGCGCTCTCGGCGTTGTCGCCGAACAGCGTGGCGCCGTCCGCGGTCACCGTGATCTCGTCGGCCGCGAAGCCCTTCTGCGCCACACCGCCGTCGGTCTGGTAGCGGAAGCGCAGGCCGATCTTCTTGCCCGCGTAGGCGTCCAGCGAGTACGACAGCTTCTTGTAGCCGTCGACCGTGCCCGTCAGCGCCGGCTTGCCGCTGCCGTCGCGCGGGACGGCCTGGCCGTCCACCGTGCCGTCGAGCGGGGTCCAGTTGGCGCCGTCGTCGGTCGACACCTCGGTGTAGAGGTAGTCGTAGTTCGCCTCGATGTCGTAGTAGCCGTCCAGGGTGAGGGTGGCCTTGGACCTGCCGGTGAGGTCGACCGACCGGGTCAGCGTGTTCTTGAGGTCGTTGCCGCTGCCGCTCCACCACTGGGACGAGCCCTGCGCCGGGGTGACGACGTCGGTGGTGACCGCCTTGTCGGGCAGCGAGACCACCAGCGCCTGCTTGTTCTTGGTGTTGTACTCGGCGACACCCAGCTTGTGCTTCGACTTCGTCGCGGCCTTCGCCGTGTCGTAGTTGAGCCAGCCCAGCTGCAGCTTGTCCCAGGCGTTGAAGTTGCCCGGCAGGTCACCGATGGCGTCCTCGCCGCGGCCGAGCCAGGACCCGTTGGACATCAGCGTCCAGAAACCGGTCGAGTTCTCACCGGCGTTGGTGGTGTCGTAGTGGTCCGGCAGGCCCAGGTCGTGGCCGTACTCATGGGCGAAGACGCCGAGTCCGCCGTTCTCCGGCTGGATGGTGTAGTCGCCGACCCAGACGCCGGTGTCGCCGATCTGCGCGCCGCCGAGCTTGTTGCCCGTGGGGCCTGTGCTGCCCGCGTCGCTGCCGAAGGCGTACCAGCGGTGCGCCCAGATCGCGTCCTTGCCCTGGACGCCGCCGCCCGCGGACTCGTCCTCGCCGGCGTGCACGATCTGGAAGTGGTCTATGTAGCCGTCGGGCTCGTTGAAGTTGCCGTCGCCGTCGTAGTCGTAGCGGTCCCACTGGTCGAACTTCGCCAGGTCCGTCTTGATGTCGGCGTCGGACTTGCCGGCCGCCTTCTGCTGGGCGACCCACGCGTTCACGCCGTCGCTGACGACGTTCCACACGCTCGGGCAGTTGGTGGACCCGCAGGCGTTGTTGCCGTAGCGGGCCTCGTTGTAGGGGACCTTGACCCAGTCGGCGACCTCGCCGTCCACCGAGTAGCGGCCCGAGGACTGCTTCTCGTAGAAGGACTTCATGGAAGCGGTGCCGGTGCCGAAGTAGAGGTCCTGGAAGTGCTTCTGGTTGTAGTCCGCCTGCCAGGCCGTCGAGTTGTCCTTCGTGCGGTCGGGCTGGGCTATCTGGTTGTGCGCGGGGCCCGCCGTGCCGCCGTACGTGCTGTCTGTCTTGTCGCCGAACTCGACCAGGATCGTGAAGATCTTGTCGGTCTTCTCCCGCCCCAGCTCCACGTACTTGCGGTCGCCCTTCTTGCCCTTCAACTGGACGACCTGCGAACCGCCCCGGTCCGTGACCTGGGCCTGGCCGGATATGACCTGGTTCAGGGCCTCCTGGCGCCGGGCATCCTGGGTCTTGGAGAGCGGACCGTCGAGGTCGTCCTGCTCCATGCTCTTGACCGCCGCCGGGTCATGGCGGTCACGGGTGGCCGTCGCGGCCGGGTCGGCGGCCTGGGCCACGGCGAACGTCGAGAACGTGGCGGTGGCCGCCGCGAGCGCGACGCCGATCGCGGTTGCTCTGAACGTCCAGGGTTTTGGAGTCACTTGAGTTCCTCTTGGTCAAGGTGGCAAGTCAAGTGACGCAATTTGACTAGAGGTCGGTAAGAAAAAACAGATCTTGACTTGGACACAACAATTGCACTATGCGGAGTTGGGGTTCGCTTTACGGACACCCCTGACCGGCGCGTTCGAACGTCCACTTGATGGACGCCATGACTCCGTGCGCCCCCTGTGCACCGGACGTGTTGGTTAGGTCACGCTTACCGTTCGTTCCGCTCGGGCATGCACGCGATTAGAGTCGGATGGCGGACTGCCCGGAAATCGGCAGAAACCCAGGCCGACTCACCCGTGGACCCCCACTTCCGAGGACACGATTGCCATGCCTCGTCCGACGCCCGCCCAGTTCGTCTACGGTTCGTGCACCGTGATCTTCTCGACGCTCGCCATGCTGCTGCTGTCGCAGACGAGTTCGGGCGTGGGGATCGCGGTCATCGCCTTCGCGGCACTCGCCCTCGGGCTTCTGGTCGCCATGACGGTTCCACTGCCGAGGCCGAGGGTCGTTGCGGTGCAGCAGCCTCCGGCGGTTGTGGAGGAGGCGCCCGTGCCGGCTGCGGTCGCCTCGGCGGCGGCCTCCGAGCCGGTGCGGGAGCGCGCCGCTTCCTGAACCCGCGCCCCTTTGGGGAGCGGACTCAACTGATGCTCACCACGACCGTCTTCGCGGCCTTGTCGTGCAGGCCCTGTTTGTAGGGGCGGTCGAAGTAGCTCCAGCCACCCGAGATGGCGGTCCAGATACAGGCGCAGCAGAACGCGAACGGGATCCACAGGACCGCCGAGCGGATCAGTGTGGTCTGCACGGAGGGTGTGGAGCCGTTGTCGAGGTTGGCCACGCGCATGCCCAGCCACTTCTTGCCGAGCGTCTGTCCCGACCTGCTGATCAGATACGTGTCGTAGCCGATGTAGAGCACGGCTGCGATCAGCGACTGCGCGAAGGACTTGGTGTAGGAGAGGTTGTTGCCGTTCACGTCGTACTCGTGGACGTTGAACGCCCAGGTGAGCAGCCAGACGACGATGCCCACGAGGATCAGGTCGATGATCCGGGCGAGGGTGCGCCTGCCGCTGTCGGCGAGCGGGGGCATACCGGCGAGGGGGTCGGTGGGGTGCTGGCCGCCGCCGTAGGGGTCACCGCCGTACGGCGGGGGCTGCCCGCCGCCACCAGGGGCGTCGTACGGCGAGCCCGATCCCTGGCCGGGAGGGGGCTGCTTCCTGAAGAGGTCGTCCTCCGGCGGTCCGCCGGATCCGGGGGGCGGTTCGCTGCTCATGGCCCGAGTGGACCGCGAACCTCCCGGCTCCGCATCCGGCGAACGGCCGTCCGGAGTACCGAATCACCTGGTGCGTACGTCGTACGCGGTCAGCCCGCGACGAACGTACCCGCGGCCTTGTCGTGCCAGCACTGGTGCCACGGACGGTCGAACAGGCACCACAGGACGCCCACGACTCCGACGCCGAGCAGGCCGGGCACGCTGTACACGAGCCAGCGGCGCAGCGCCCCGCCGAAGGTCGGCGGCTCATGCGCCTCGATGTCCCGCACCTCCAGGCCGAGCAGCTTCTTGCCGAGGGTGCGGCCCCATTTGGCGGTGGGCAGCACCTCGTAGAGGACGCCGAAGCCGAGCAGGACGGCCAGGATGATGCCCAGGTACACCGAGGTCGTGCCGTCCAGCAGCCAGACGGTGACGGTCTGGCCGGAGAGCCTGGCCTCGTCGATCTTCTCGTTGATGTGGTCGACCGCCTTGGTGCCGAGCGGTACGGCGGCCACGGCCGTGACGCCCGCGAGGACGACGGTGTCCAGCAGCCGGGCGGCCAGCCGCTTGCCGAGGCCTGCGGGGCGGGCCGCCGCCTGGCGTCTGGCGGCCGCCTGGAAGATGTCCTCGACCGGCGGCTTCCAGGGGGCCACGGGCTGGTCCTCGTCGGCACCCGCCAGCCGGTGGACCTGCTGTGCCCAGGAGTGCTGGCCGCCGCCGGGGCCGCTGGTCATGGGGGTCGCGACGGGGGCGGGCGCCTGCGCGGCTGGGGGCTGGGCGGCCGCCGCGGGCCGGGCGGCGCCGCCCTGCGGGGGGATCACCGGGGTGGGGGCCTGCTGGGGGCCCGAAGGGGCGGGCTGGCCCTGCGCCGCTGCGGCGCGGTCGGCGGCCGCCTTGCCGGCGCCGAAGCCGGGCGCCCCCGTGCTGCCGCTCTGCGCCCCGCCCTGCCTGCCCGTGCGCTGGGACAGCGCACGGAACGTCATGGTGCCCTCGTCGGCCGCGGGGCCACCGGGGCTGGGGATGCCGTGGCCGGCCGCCGGCGGCTCCTTCTCCCCGGTCTGCGCCGTCGGCCTGCGGAAGACGAAGGTGCCGTCGGAGGCCGGGTCGTCCGCGTCCGAGTCCGCCGGCGGGATCGTCGCCGTGCCGTCGGTGCGGGACGCCTGGCCGTCCGGCTGGGCCGGGGCGGCGTCGGCGAGGCGCGGGTCCGCGGACTGCGGGTTGCCCCAGGACACCCGGCGGTCCTGGTCACCGCCGAAGCCGGACTGCTGGGAGCTGTCGGCGCCCCAGGCGGTCGCAGGTTCGGGCCGGCCGCCGTGCTGGGCCGGGGCGGACTGCGGCACGGGGTCCTCGTCGAAGAAGTGCGGTCCCGTCTCCTCGACCGGAGCCGGGTCGCTGCCGGGCGGCGCGGCGAGCGACTCGCCGTCCGTCGGGGCCGGACGGCTGGTGCCCGGTACCCAGGACGCACCGTTCCAGTACCGGACATATCCGGGAATGGACGGGTCCGGGTAATACCCTTCGCGGGGCCTGTTGTCACCGGGTGCCGGGGTTGGGGCGCTCATGTCCGTCGTCCCGTATCTGCTCGGGGGTGAATATGGGGGCCTCCACATCTATCAGACGGGCGCAACCCCCACCGACAGTCCCGCGAGTCCCACCCCTTTCCGGGCAACGCCGTGCACCGTCCTCACACGTCCGGAAAAAAATTCTCCGAACCCGCGTAATGCTCGCGCCCCTCTCCTCTCTCCACGTGTACGGGCCCACCCGCAGGGCCCCGTACACCTGCCCGAGAGAGGAACCGCACGACATGCACTACACCGTGGTGGAGCGCGAACTGGAGCTCAGACTGATCCTGTCGCCGGAGCGGAGCATTCCGGTGCCGGCCCGGCTGGGCTACCGCACCGACGACCCGTACGCCGTCCACATCACCTTCCACACCAACTCCGAGAACCCCGTGTACTGGACGTTCTCCCGCGACCTCCTGGTGGAGGGCGTGTTCCGGGCCTGTGGGCACGGGGACGTGCGGGTGTGGCCGACCAAGTCGGAGGGCCGCAGCGTCGTTGTGATGGCGCTGAGTTCACCCGACGGTGACGCCCTGCTCGAGGCGCCGGCCGCCCAGGTGTCGGCCTGGCTGGAGCGGACACTGCGGGTGGTGCCCCCGGGGACCGAGGGCGAACAGCTCGGGATCGACGACGCGCTCGACCAGCTGCTCGCCCAGTGACCCCGGCGATCCCGTCTGGACGGGATCAGAACAGCTTGCCCGGGTTCAGGATGCCCAGCGGGTCGAAGACCTGCTTGACCGCCCGCTGCATCTCCACCCCCACCGGGCCGATCTCGCGCGCCAGCCACTCCTTCTTCAGGACGCCCACGCCGTGCTCGCCGGTGATCGTGCCGCCGAGTTCCAGACCGAGCGCCATGATCTCGTCGAAGGACTCGCGGGCGCGCCGGGACTCGTCGGGGTCGGCGGCGTCGAAGCAGACCGTCGGATGGGTGTTGCCGTCGCCGGCGTGCGCGACGACACCGATGGTGAGCTGGTACTTCTCGGCGATCCGCGCGGTGCCTTCGAGCATCTCGCCGAGCCGGGACCGGGGCACGCACACGTCGTCGATCATCGTCGTACCCCTGACGGCTTCGAGCGCGGTGAGCGACAACCGCCGCGCCTGGAGCAGCAGTTCGGACTCCGCGAAGTCGTCGGCCGGGACGACCTGGGTGGCGCCCGCCGCCTCGCACAGGGCGCCGAGGGCGGCGAGGTCGGCGGCGGGATCCGGGGTGTCGAAGGCCGCGAGGAGCAGCGCCTCCGTGGTCTCCGGGAGGCCCATGTGCGCGAGGTCGTTGACCGCCTTGACCACCGTACGGTCCATCAGTTCGAGCAGCGACGGAACGTGGCCGCCCTCCATGATCTTGCACACCGCGTCGCAGGCGGCGGCGCCGGACGCGAACTCCGCGGCGAGCACCAGCTGCTGCGGCGGCTGCGGCCTGAGGGCCAGGATCGCCTTGACGACGATGCCGAGCGAGCCCTCGGAGCCGACGAAGAGCCGGGTGAGGTCGTAACCCGCGACGCCCTTGGCCGTACGGCGGCCGGTGGACATGAGCCGCCCGTCGGCCAGCACCACCTCCAGACCGAGCACGTACTCGGCCGTGACCCCGTACTTCACACAGCACAGACCGCCCGAGGCCGTGCCGATGTTGCCGCCGATCGTGCACATCTCCCAGCTGGACGGGTCCGGCGGGTAGTACAGGCCGTGCTCGCCGACCGCGCGGGAGAGGGTCGCGTTGATGACGCCCGGTTCGACCACGGCGATGCGGTCGACGGGATTGATCTCCAGGATGCGGTCCATCTTGGTCAGGGACAGCACGATGCAGCCGTCGGAGGCGTTGGCGCCGCCCGACAGGCCCGTGCGGGCGCCCTGCGGGACGACCGGGACGCGCAGTTCGGTGGCGATGCGCATGACGTGCTGGACCTCTTCGACCGTGCGGGGCAGCACGACCACCGCGGGGGTGCCGGCCGGGCAGAAGCTGGCCATGTCGTTGGCGTAGGAGGCCGTGACGTCCGGGTCGGTCAGGACGGCCTCGGCGGGCAGACCGCCCAGCAGACGGTCGACGAGGTTGCCGGTCGCTGCTGTGTCTTCATCGCGACGCGCTTCGATACGGCTCATGATCACAGCGTCGCACCCGGGGCCATCGGTGTGAACCCCGTCTACGGCACTGGACGTATGCCGGGATGTGCTCGTCGTATTGACGGTCATGACGCACAGTGATCGCCATGGAGAAGCAAGCGGAGGGCCGCCGCTCGCGTCCGGTCCCGAGAGTGCTGATCGCCGCCGTGGCGGGGTGTGCCGTGCTCGGCGGGGCGCTGGCGCTGTGGCCCTGGGAGCGGGCGGCCGCGCCCCGGCCGGTGGCGCCCGTGGCGGCGCCGGGCGCGCAGGCGCTGACGGCGGTGACCTCCGGGGTGCCGGCCGCGCTGCCGGACCTGGCGATGCTGATCGCGGGGCGCGAGGCCCGGGTGCGGGCGCACCCCGAGGACGCGCAGTCGTGGGCGGTGCTGGGGACGGCCTACGTGGAGCAGGGGCGGCGCACGGCGGATGCGTCGAACTACCCGCGGGCCGAGAGGGCGCTGCGGACTTCGCTGAAGGTCCGGGAGAAGGGGAACGCGGCGGCGACGGCCGGCATGGCGGGGCTGGCGGACGCCCGCCGGGACTTCCGGTCGGCGCGGACCTGGGGCGTGGCTGCGCTGAAGCTCGCGCCGAAGCGGTGGACGACGTATCCGCTGCTGATCGACGCCTACACCGGGCTCGGCGACTACAAGGCGGCCAAGAAAACGCTCGACCGGCTGCTGGAACTGCACCCGGGGGCGGCCGCCGTGCGGGCGCGGGCCGCGGCCCTCTACCGCGACCGGGGCTGGCGGGAGGACGCCGCGGCCGCCCTCTCGGACGCGGCGGCGGCAGCGGGCACACCGGCCGAGCAGGCGGCCTGGCTGGAGCGGTCCGGGCAGCTTGCCTTCGAGCGCGGGGACCTGGAGGAGGCGCTCAGGCACTTCCAGGCGGCGGTACGGCTCGACCCCGACCAGCGGGCCGCGCAGGCCGGGCAGGGCAGGACGCTGGCGGCACTGGGCCGCACGACGGAGGCGCTGAACGCGTACCGGGTGGCGCTCGACAAGCAGCCGTGTCCCCAGTACGCCCTGGAACTGGGCGAGTTGTACGAGTCGCTGGGCATGGCGGATGCCGCCCGCGCGGAGTACGACGTGCTGGGCGCGCGGGTGCAGGACGAGGTGGCGGGCGGTGTGGACGACGACCTGGTGCGCGGTGTGTTCGAGGCGGACCACGGGGATGCGCGGGCGGCCGTGCGGATGCTGCGCGCCGAGTGGCGGCGGCAGCCCGGGACCGAGGTGGCGGATGCCCTGGGGTGGGCGCTGCACATGGCCGGGGACGACAAGGGGGCGCTGAAGTTCGCCATGGCGGCGACGGACACTGCGCACGGGGGCGCCGTGCGCAGTGCGCTGTACGCGTACCACCGGGGCATGATCGAGCGGGAGCTGGAGCTGGCCTGGCCCGCGCGGCGGCATCTGCAGGAGGCGTTGCGGATCAACCCGTACTTCTCACCGCTACGGGTGCCTCTCGCGAAGCAGGCGCTGGCGGCACTGGGCGACCCGCCGGACGAGCCAGTGCCGACGGGGAGCCCGAGCGCCGAGGAGGACTAGGCGCTGAGCGCTCCGCGGGACGGGCGGCGAATGGGCCGTCGATCGTCCGCGGGCCCGTCGTGGCTGGTCGCGCAGTTCCCCGCGCCCCCTAAAAGCGCAGCCGACTTCGCCGGGGCGACTTGGACGTCCGGAACCACCGGCCCGTCAGACAGCTGCGGTACCGATCAGTGCGTTGCGCGTGACGAGGGCCGCGAGTTGCTCCTCCCCCAAGCCGTCCGTGTTCTCCGGGCGGCGCGGGAGGACCATGTAGCGCGTCTCCGCGCTGGAGTCCCACACCGTGATCTCCGTCCCGGCGGGCAGTTCCAGGCCGAACTCGGCGAGCACGGCCCGGGGTTCGCGAACCACGCGGGAGCGGTAGGCCTCGGACTTGTACCAGCTCGGGGACGGGCCGAGCAGGCGCAGCGGGTAGCAGGAGCAGAGGGTGCAGACGATGACGTTGTGGGTCGTGTCCGTGTTCTCGACGACCCGCAGACGCTGGTACGAGCCCTCCATGAAGCCGAGTTCGCGGACCGCCGCGGTGCCGTCCGCCAGCAGCCGCGCCCTGAAGTCGGCGTCGGTCCAGGCGCGGGCGACGACCCGCGCGCCGTTCGCGGGCGAGGCCCCTGAGAGGGACGCGTCGATGATCTCGTCCAGCCGGGCGCCCGAGAGGACCCCCTTCTCCTCCAGCAGGGTCTCCAGGCGCCGTACCCGCCGCGCGATCGTCGCGTCGGAGTGGTCACCGCTCATCGGGCCGCACCTTCTTCGTCCGCTTCCAAGTAGCTTTCCCACAGGTCCAGTACGACGTGGTGGTCACCCTCGCCCCACAGGTCACGGGCCGCGAACCGGACGGCGTAGACCTGCTCGACCGGCGCGGCCCCCCGCCCCTGCGCGCTGACGTCGGCGAGTTCCGCCCGCCCCTCGGGTTCGACCACGACGCCCCGCTTGCCGCGTGCGTACCGCGGCAGGCGGGTGTGGTGCGGCGGGTCGTGGTGGAAGGTGCGGACGGCCGTGCCCGGCGGGAAACGGTCGGCCTCAGCCATCGAGCTCCTCCAGCTCCCCCGGCTTGATCACGCCCTTGCGTTCCAGCAGGGTGCAGATCGCCTCGAACCAGCGCTCGTAGTACGACGCCGCCAGGTACTCCCTGGGCGGCATCGACTCGATGGCGTCCCGGAACTCGTTCGTGTTGAAGATCCCCTGTGCGCGCAGGGCCCCGAGGAGCCCGACGACCCGGGCCTCCCAGTCCGCGTGGAAGGGCTCGGCGTCGTCGGTGATGTCGACGGCGCCGAAGCCCTCCGTGCCGCCCACGTCGTTGATCCTGGCCATGCGGCCAGCCTACTCAGAGGTTGCCGCGCCTCTCCTGCTCCCGCTCGATCGCCTCGAACAGGGCCTTGAAGTTGCCCTTGCCGAAGCCCATCGAGCCGTGCCGCTCGATGATCTCGAAGAAGACGGTCGGACGGTCCTGGACCGGCTTGGTGAAGATCTGCAGCAGATAGCCGTCCTCGTCACGGTCGGCGAGGATCTTCAGCTCGCGCAGCGTGTCGATCGGCACACGGGTGTCGCCGACCCACTCGCCGAGGGTGTCGTAGTACGAGTCCGGGGTGTTCAGGAACTCCACGCCCGCCGCGCGCATCGTGCGGACCGTCTGCACGATGTCGTTCGTGTTGAGCGCGATGTGCTGGACGCCCGCGCCGCCGTAGAACTCCAGGTACTCGTCGATCTGGGACTTCTTCTTGGCGATGGCGGGCTCGTTGATCGGGAACTTGACCTTGAGCGTGCCGTCGGCGACCACTTTCGACATCAGCGCGCTGTACTCGGTGGCGATGTCGTCGCCCACGAACTCCTTCATGTTCGTGAAGCCCATGACCTTGTTGTAGAAGCCGACCCACTCGTTCATCCGGCCGAGCTCGACGTTGCCCACGCAGTGGTCGATGGCCTGGAAGGTGCGCTGGGCGGGCGGCTCGACCATGGGGGCGGCGGTGACGAAGCCGGGGAGGTAGGGGCCGTCGTAGCCGGAGCGGTCGACGAGGGTGTGGCGGGTCTCGCCGTAGGTGGCGATCGCGGCGAGGACGACCGTGCCGTGCTCGTCCTTCAGCTCGTACGGCTCGGCGACGCTCTTCGCGCCGTGCTCGATCGCGTAGGCGTACGCGCGGCGGGCGTCCGGGACCTCGATGGCGAGGTCGACGACCCCGTCACCGTGCTCGGCCACATGCCGGGCGAGGAAGTGGCCCCAGGTGGTGGCGGGCTTGATGACGGAGGTGAGGACGAAGCGGGCGGAGCCGTTCTCCAGGACGTAGCTCGCCGTCTCGCGGCTGCCGTTCTCCGGTCCGGAGTACGCGACCAGCTTCATGCCGAAGGCGGTGGAGTAGTAGTGCGCCGCCTGCTTGGCGTTGCCCACGGCGAAGACGACCGCGTCCATTCCCTTGACCGGGAAGGGGTCGGCCTGCCGGGCGGTGTCGGGAGTGTGGTGTGTGGTCTGCGTCATAGCGGCAGCCTCATCCCCATACGGCAAGGTGCGCAATAGTTTCTTTTTTTGCTGGGCAATGTGTTCAGTCGACGGCCCGGATTCCCCGGGTTTCTGTACAGGATGACCATCACACCAGGGAGGCGGCTGTGGCGATCGACCAACTGGACGGCCGGATCATCGTGCTGCTGGCGCGAGAGCCGCGGATCGGGGTCCTTGAGATGTCCCGGCGGCTCGGGGTGGCGCGCGGGACGGTGCAGGCGCGGCTGGACCGGCTTCAGTCGAATGGCGTCATCCGCGGGTTCGGACCGCAGGTGGATCCGGCGGCCCTCGGGTACCCCGTCACGGCCTTCGCCACCCTTCAGATCCGGCAGGGCCAAGGGGCCGACGTCCGGGCGCACTTGGCGACCGTGCCCGAGGTCCTTGAACTGCACACCACCACCGGCAGCGGGGACATGCTGTGCCGGCTGGTCGCCCGCTCCAACGCCGATCTCCAGCGGGTCATCGACCTGGTTGTCGGTTTTGATGGCATTGTCCGGGCCGCCACCGCGATCGTGATGGAGAACCCGGTTCCGCTGCGGATCATCCCGCTGGTGGAGCAGGCGGCCCAGGACGCCGAGAGGACCTAGCCGACGGCCGGGGGTGAGCGCGTGTGACGTTCTGGGAGTACTTGGGCAACCGGCACCAGCAGCTGCTCACGGACGCCTACCAACACGCCAGCGCCGTGTTCCAGTGCATGGTCGTGGCGACCGTGATCGGCGTACTGATCGGGATCGTCACCTACCGCAGCGACTGGGCCGGCAGCCTCGCGACCACGAGCACCTCGGCCATCCTGACCATTCCCTCGCTCGCCATGATCGGTCTGCTCATCCCGATCGTGGGGCTGGGCGTGCCGCCCACGGTGATCGCGCTGACGCTGTACGGGCTGCTGCCGATCGTGCGGAACTCGATCGTGGGACTGCGCGGGGTCGACCCGTCGCTGGTGGACGCGGCGCGGGGCATCGGGATGTCCCGGCCGATGCGGCTGGTCCGGGTCGAGCTGCCGCTGGCCTGGCCGCCGATCCTGACCGGGATCCGGATCTCGACGCAGATGCTGATGGGCATCGCCGCGATCGCCGCGTACGCCTCCGGTCCGGGCCTCGGCAACGAGATCTTCCGCGGCCTCGGCTCGCTGGGCAGCAAGAACGCGCTCAACCAGGTCCTCGCGGGCACCCTCGGGATCATCGTCCTCGCGCTGCTGTTCGACGCCGCGTACGTCCTGATCGGACGGCTGACCATCCCCAGGGGGATCCGTGTCTGAGGCCACCCATGGGGCGACGATCGAGCTGGAGAACCTCTCCAAGCGGTATCCGGGCAATCCCAGCCCCGCCGTCGACAACGTCAACATGGAGATCAAGGCGGGCGAGCTCGTCATCTTCGTCGGCCCGTCCGGATGCGGTAAGTCGACGACGCTCAAGATGATCAACAGGTTGATCGAGCCGACCGGGGGGCGCATCCGGATCAACGGTGAGGACGTGACCGACATTGACCCGGTCAAGCTGCGCCGCAAGGTGGGCTATGCGATCCAGTCGGCGGGGCTCTTCCCGCACATGACGGTCGCCCAGAACATCGCCCTCGTACCGAAGATGATCGGCTGGCCCAAGGCGCGGATCCGCTCCCGGGTGGAGGAACTGCTCGACCTGGTCGGTCTCGACCCGGTCGAGTTCCGTGCCCGCTACCCGCGGCAGCTGTCGGGCGGGCAGCAGCAACGCGTGGGCGTGGCGCGGGCGTTGGCGGCCGATCCGCCGGTCCTGCTGATGGACGAGCCGTTCGGCGCGGTCGACCCGATCACCCGCGACCATCTCCAGGACGAGCTGATCAGACTGCAGCACGAACTGCACAAGACGATCGTGTTCGTCACGCACGACTTCGACGAGGCGATCAAGCTCGGCGACCGCATCGCCGTGCTGCGCGAACGCTCGCACATCGCCCAGTTCGACACCCCGGAGGCGATCCTCACCAACCCGGCGGACGACTTCGTGTCCGGGTTCGTGGGCGCGGGAGCCGCCCTGAAAAGGCTGAACCTGACCCGCGTGAGGGACGTCGAGATCACCGACTATCCGACCGTCACCCTCGACGACCCGCTCCAGGAGATCTTCAACCGGCTCCGCGGCAGCGGGACCAACGAGATCCTGCTGCTCGACAAGCGCCGCCGCCCCTACAAATGGCTCAGGCGCGGCGACCTCATGCGCGCGCGGGGCTCGCTGGCCCGGGCGGGCACGCTGGTGAACGACACGGTGACCAGGGACGCCACACTCCGGGACGCCCTGGAGGCGGTCCTCACCGACAACGCGGGGCGGGTCGCGGTCACCGGGCGGCGCGGCGCGTACGAGGGCGTCGTCGACGTGGCGACGCTCATGAACTCCGTGCACGAGCTGATGGAGGCGGACCGGCTGGAGGCGCTGGAGGCCCAGCACGAGCTGGAGGAGCTGCGGGCCACCCAGACGCACGCCGAGCAGGAGGGCCCCGGCGGGGTGACGAAGGCATGACCACCTCTGAGCTGGAGGAACCCGGGTCGGCAGCGCAGGAGGACGGGCAGGAGACCGAGGCGCCGCCGCCGGCGCCGAGCCCGCTGAAGCCCCGCATCACCTGGCAGAAGCTGACGCTCCTGCCCTCCGTGATCGTCGCCCTCCTGCTCGCGACCTGGCTGTGGTTCCGGCAGGCCGACCTCGACGCGATCTCCGAGAACGCTCTCTCGGGCGGCCAGGTGTCGAAGGCCCTCTGGCAGCACATCCAGCTCACCGTGGTCTCGACCTTCTTCGTGCTGATCATCGCGATCCCGCTGGGGATCCTGCTGACCCGCAGGGCCTTCCGTAAGTTGACCCCGGTGGCGATGACGATCGCCAACATGGGCCAGGCGACCCCGGCGATCGGCCTGCTGGCCCTGCTGGTGATCTGGCTCGGCACCGGCACGAAGGCGGCCCTGATCGGCATCATCGTCTACGCCGTGCTCCCGGTCCTCTCCAACACGATCGCCGGCTTGAAGGCCAACGACCCGACGCTCCTTGAGGCGGCCCGCGGCATCGGCATGTCCCCACTGGGGGTGCTGAACAGGGTCGAACTCCCGCTGGCCGTCCCGCTGATCCTCGCGGGCGTCCGTACGGCACTGGTCCTGAACGTCGGTACGGCGACCCTGGCGACCTTCGGCGGGGGCGGCGGCCTGGGCGTGCTGATCACGACCGGCATCACCAACCAGCGGATGCCGGTGCTGATGCTGGGCTCGATCCTCACGGTCGCCCTGGCGCTGCTGGTGGACTGGCTGGCGTCGCTGGCGGAACTCCTGCTCAGGCCCCGGGGGCTGGAGGCGGGGACATGAGACGGCGGCCCACGTGTCTGCTGCTGCTCTCCGGCCTGGTGGCCGCGTCCGGCTGCGGCCTGCAGAGCGGCTCTCCCATGGTGGACGCCGTGAAGCCCGGCTCCGTCGGACACGGCAAGCCGCTCGCCGGCGCCCATCTGACCGTCACGTCCAAGTCGTTCACCGAGCAGCTCATTCTCGGCGCGATGATGGGCATCGCCTTCCAGGCGGCCGGCGCGGACGTCCTGGACCGCACCGGCATCCAGGGCTCGATCGGCGCACGCGAGGCGGTCAGGACCGGCGACGTGGACGCCATGTACGAGTACACGGGCACCGCCTGGATCACGTACCAGGGCAACAGCGAGCCGATCCCCGACCCGCGGAAACAGTGGCAGGCGGTGCACGACGCGGACCTGAGGAACGGCCTGACCTGGCTGCCGCCCTCGCGGCTCAACAACACCTACGCGCTGGCCATGAACCAGGCGAACTTCAAGAAGTACGGCACGCGGACGCTGTCCGACGTGGCCGCGCTGGCCAGGAAGAACCCCGGTGCGGTGACCCTGTGCGTGGAGAGCGAGTTCGCCAACCGGGCGGACGGGCTGCCGGGCATGGAGAAGGCGTACGGGATGAGCGTGCCCGCGAAGAACGTCACCCAGATGGACACCGGGATCATCTACACCCAGGTGGAGAAGGGCAGCTGCACCTACGGCGAGGTGTTCACCACCGACGGCCGCATCAAGTCCATGAACCTGGCGGTGATGGCGGACGACAAGAAGTTCTTCCCCAACTACAACGTGGCACCGGTGATCAACACCAAGGCCCTGAAGAAGTGGCCGGCGATCGCCGAGGTCCTCGACCCGATCACGAAGAAGCTGGACAACGGCGTGGCGCGGTCCCTGAACGCGAAGGTGGACGTGGACGGGGAGGATCCGCATCAGGTGGCGTTGGAGTGGATGAAGGCGGAGGGTTTCGTCAAGTAGGTCAACTCTGCGCATCATCGATTCACCCTGGCGCATCATGATGCGGAGAACCTACATTTGTATGCATGAGGACTACTGTCGACCTCCCCGAGGACCTGATCCAGCAAGCCAAGCTGCGGGCGGCGCGCAGACGCGTCACGGTCAGTGCGGTGATAGAGGATGCACTGCGGGCTTCGTTCGCACGGGATGTGGCGGCGGCGCAGAACATCGTCAACCTGCCCACCTACGGGGCAGGCGGCGTGCGCCCGGGTGTCGACCTCGACAACAACGCCGCTCTGCTCGACCTCATGGACGGCCTCGAATGATCTTCTGCGACGTGAACGTCCTGGTGTACGCCTTCCGCAAGGACGTCGAACAGCACGCGGCGTACAACCCATGGCTCACTGAACGGCTCCAGGGCGATGAACCCCTCGGGCTCAGTTCGGTTGTCCTCAGTGGCTTCGTGCGCATCGTGACGCATCCCCGGATCTATCGCGATCCGGCGCCGGTGGAGTCCGCACTGGACTTCGTGCAGGTCCTGCGCGATGCTCCGGCGACCGTCCCGCTGGTCGAAGGGCCACGCCACAGGGACATCTTCGACCGGTTGTGCCGCAAAGTAGGCGCACGCGCCAACCTCGTCCAGGACGCCTACCTCGCCGCCCTTGCCATAGAGCACGGCGCCACTCTCTACTCCGCCGACCGCGACTTCACCCGCTTCCCCGGCCTCCGCTGGCAGCACCCCCTGGAGGACACCGACTGAATCAGCAGCTGGGGACTGACCCCTTGCCCGTCTCCAGTGCCACCAGCGAGTTCACCGCGCCCTTCAGCGTGGTCACCGGGATCAGCCGCAGGCCCTTGGGCAGTTCGGACTTGGCGTCGGAGCACTCGGCCTTCGGGACGAGGAACACGGTCGCGCCGTCCCGGCGCGCGGCCTGCGTCTTCAGGGCCACGCCTCCCACGGCACCGACCGTCCCGTCGCCGTCGATGGTCCCCGTTCCGGCGATGGTGCGGCCGGCCGTGAGGTCGCCACCGCTGCCGTTCCCGTCGAGCTTGTCGATGATGCCGAGGGTGAACAGGAGCCCGGCGCTGGGGCCGCCCACGTCGGCGAGCTTCAGCGTGACCTTGACCTTCTTGTCACTCAGGTGCAGATAGTCCAGGGCGGCCCGGGTCGCGGCGTCCTGGGACTGCTTCATCTGCGCGCTGTTGTGCTGCTCGATCTCCCTGGTGGACTTGCCGCTCGGATACACCGAGTCGTGCGGCATGACGGCCCGGTCCGTGGCGAACCAGGCACTGATCACATTGCTCAGCGAGACATGCGCGTCCGGGTTGGTCGCCTCGATCGTCGTCATCCGCAGCTGCCCGCTCGTCCGGCGGGTCGTCGCCCCGGAGATCGTGATCACCGGGGTGCCCTTGTTGTCCCCGAGCACGTTCGCCGTCAGCCCGGGCTGCGCCAGCGAGAACGGCAGCGGCGCGAAGACCGCGGTGGCGATCAGCGCCACGACGGGCAGCGCGCAGACGGCGAGGGCCTGGGGGCGTGTGAGGCGAGAGAGCACGGGATCAATCTAACGTGACGGTCACTTCCGGCCAGGTGTCGGTCGACTCACGTACAGGTCTCGCTTCTCCCTCGTGAAGCGCCGGAGTGCGTCCGGCAGCGGTTCGACACCGATCCCGGGCGCGGTGGGAACGGGCAGGTGGCCGTCCTTGAGGACGAACGGCTCGGTGATGTCCTCGGCGAAGTAGCGGCTGGATGCGGACGTGTCTCCGGGGAGGGTGAAGCCCGGGAGTGCGGCCAGGGCGAGGTTGGGGGCGCGGCCGATTCCCGTCTCCAGCATGCCGCCGCACCACACGGGCACCCCGTGGGCGTGCGCCACGTCGTGGATGCGGCGGGCCTCCAGATAACCGCCCACGCGCGCGGGCTTCACATTGACGACCCGGCACGCCTCCATCGCGATCGCGGAGGCGGTGTCACGGGCGTTGTGGAGGGACTCGTCGAGACAGACGGGGGTCTGCAGACGCCTCTGGAGCTGCGCATGGGCGTACAGGTTGTTCTCGTCCAGCGGCTCCTCGATCAGCAGCAGCCCGAAGGAGTCCAGGCGCCGCAGATGCTCGGCGTCGGCCAGGGTGTACGCCGTGTTGGCGTCGACCTGGAGGGGCAGCGCGTCCCCGAAGCGCTCGCGGACCGCCCGGACCGGTTCCACGTCCCAGCCGGGCTCGATCTTCAGCTTGATGCGGACGTAGCCCTCGGCGAGGTAGCGCTCGACGTCGTCCAGCAGTTCGGGGACGGAATCCTTGATGCCGACGGACACCCCCGCGGGGACCCGCTCGCGCACCGCACCCAGATAGGTGGCGAGCGGCATGCCGTACGACCGCAGCTCCGCGTCCAGGACCGCCGTCTCCAGGGCCGCCTTCGCCAGCTCGTGCCCCTTGGTCTTCGCCATGGCGGGGGCGAGCGCGGCCGCGGTGAGCCGCGGCAGAGCGGCGACGCGCGGCAGCAGGAAGTCCCGGAGCACGATCTCCGCACCGGCCACGAACTCCGAGCAGTACCGCGGCTCCGGGTCGGCGGCGAACTCCGACCAGCCCTCCGCCGCGTCCGTCACGACATGGAGCAGGAAGGTGTCCTTCGTCGTCATCGTGCCGAAGGACGTACGGAACGGGGTGACCAGCGGGATCTCCACATGGACGATCTCCACGCGTTCCAGCTTCATGCCGTTGCCTCTCTCGAAAGGGTGTACCAGCCGTCACGGGACATCCCCGTCGCCGTGAACCCCTGGGCGAAGGCCTCCGTGAACACCTCACGGACGGCATACCGCCAGCGCAGGGCAAGCTCCGGGTCGGCGGCGCGGAGCCGGACGACGTCCTCCGGTACACGGCACCAGATGTGCCGGCCGGCAGGGTCACGGCGGGCGAGCGTCGCGCCGTCGGGGGCGGTGTGGGTGCCGGGGGCGGTGTCCCGGTCGGTGGTCTCGTACGAGCGGGTCGGCGCCGCCAGCTCCCAGGTGACCGTCAGCCGGTCGCTCTCGTCGCCGTCGTTCACGCCGTCCGACATGGGGCCGTAGAAGTCGACGAGGTACTCGGTGCCGGTGGCGCCCAGCTTGGCCAGGTTGAAGCGGGCGTTGCGGCCGACCAGCGGGTCGAAGGTCCAGCGCATGGTGCGGGCGCCGAGGCCGAGGGCCCAGGCGCGCTGGGCCTGCTTCACGGTGTAGCCGAGCCCCCGGTCCGCGGCGGCGACCAGGGAGTACACGTCCCCCTGCGGCCCGAACACCGCCACCGACGCTCCCGCGAGCCGCGTCCCGTCGTACGCGCCGTGCACGGCGCCGCCCGCGTGGACGAGGCTGTGCAGCACTTCGGCCGGGTAGGGCGGGGCGCTGCGCGGGGTCTGCCAGACCTCGCTGAAGTAGTCGGCGACGGCGGCGAGACCGGCGACGTCGTGGACGGTACGGGTGCTCACTCCGGGCGGGCGGTCGAGGGTCATGGATCGAGTTTCGAGGGGAGGGGATCGCTCCGGGTTGTGCGTCTGTACAACGACTGCGTACGTTCGTTTCGGAATCGGCCAATCGCGCCCCGTCGGACCGCAGTCCGCGTACCTGAGGAGCCCCATGGACGCCTGCACCCTCGGCGACCTCCTGGACGTCATCGGCGGCCCCGCACTGCGCCTGCACACGGCCCCCGACCGGCTCGCCGCCCCGGTCACCGAGGCACTGCTGTACGACGCCCAGGCTCCGATGCCGCATGCGCCGGGCGCGCTGCTGCTGGCCGTGGGCGTGCGGGCGGCGGCCGCCGGGCCTCTTGTCCGGGCGGCCGCGGAGGCCGGGATGACCGGCCTTGTCGTACGCGGCCCGGACGGGCCGGTCGGCGAGGCGGAGGCGCACGGTCTCGCGCTGCTGTCGGTCGACGAGGACGCGGCCTGGCACCACGTCCACCTGCTGCTGTCCTCGGCGATCGCGGCTCGGCCTGCACCGTCGGTGAACGGCCTCGGGGACCTGTTCGCGCTCGCGGACGCGGTCGCGGCGGCGACCGGCGGTGCGACGGCCGTGGAGGACCCGCGCCAGCGGATCCTCGCCTACTCCACGGTCCCGGGCCAGCCGGTGGACGAGGACCGGCGGCAGAGCATCCTCGGCCTCCAGGTGCCGGCCAGCACGCCCAACACCGAGCAGTACCGGGTGCTGTTCGCGTCCCCCGGGCCGGTCCGGATGCCCGCGCTCCGGGACGGCGACCTGCCGCGCCTCGCGGTAGCCGTCCGCGCGGGCGGCGAGACGCTCGGCTCGGTCTGGGTGGTCGACGACGGCACACTCGCGTCCGACGCCGAGGAGACCCTGACGCAGGGCGCGTCCACGGCGGCCCTGCTCCTGCTGCGGGCCCGGGCGGCGCAGGAGCTGGCCCGCCACCAGAACAGCGACCTGCTGCGCAGGCTGCTCGACGGCACGGCCGACCCGTCGACCGCCTTCGACCGCCTGGGCCTTGAGGGCGCGGTCCGGGTGGCCGCCTTCGTGCCGGCCGCCGCGAGCCTCCCGGACGCCGAGCAGACCGCCCTGCGCCTGCTGGACGTCGTACGACTGCAGTGCGAGGCGCGTTACGGGCGGCACGCGTGCGTGCTGGTCGACGGGGTGGTCTACGCGGTCCTTCCCGGGCCGGGCACGCGGCACAAGCGGCTGGCCGAGGACATCGTGGCGCGGGCCGGGCAGGCGCTGCGGGTGCCCGTGCGGGCGGCGCTGGGCGAGGTGGTGGCGGGTCCGGCGGAGGTCGTGGGGTCGCGGGAGGACGCCGAGCTGGTGCTGCGGGTGCTCGGACCGGAGCTGCCGGTGGCGACGGTGGACGAGGTGCGCCCGCGGGTGACTCTGCTCAGGTTGACCGAAGTGCTCGGCGAACGGCGGGAGTTGAGCGCGGGGGCATGGCGGCGGGTGCTGGCGTACGACGAGCGGCACGGCACCGACTACGCGCGCACCCTGGTCAGCTGGTTCGACGCGGGCTGCGACATGGCGGGCGCGGCGAAGCTGCTCGCCGTGCACCCGAACACCTGCCGCTACCGCCTGAAGCAGGCACAGCAGCACGTCGGGATCGATCTCGACGACCCCGACGAACGGCTGGTGCTGTGGCTTCAGTTGAGGGCGCTGGCGGGGCTCAAAGGGCCTGAAGGAGCCACGTCCTGAGGCGTTCCTCGCAGGTCCGCAGGTGGTCGACCGGCACGTGCTCCCCCGCCGTGTGCGCCAGCGTCGGGTCCCCGGGGCCGTAGTTGAGAGCAGGCGTGCCGAGCGCGGCGAAGCGGGCCACGTCCGTCCAGCCGAGCTTGGGGCGGGGCGGGGCGCCGAGCGCGGACACGAGGCCGACGAGGCGGTCCAGCCCCGGGAGCGCGCCCGGTGCCACTTCGGTGACGCGGACCTCGTACTCGGGGAAGAGCCCGCGCACGTACTCCTCCGCCTCCCGCGGCGAACGGCTGGGTGCGAAGCGGGAGTTGACGGTGATCACGCATTCGTCCGGTACGACGTTCCCGGCGACCCCGGCGCGTACCGCGACCGCGCTCAGGCTCTCCCGGTACTCCAGCCCGTCGATCACGACCCGCTCGGCCATGTGGTCGTGGAGCCGCTGCAGGACGGGGGCGGCGAGGTGGGCGGCGTTGGCGCCCATCCAGGAGCGGGCGGTGTGGGCGCGCGCGCCGCGCACCACGATGTCCGCGGTGAGGACGCCCTGGCAGCCGGCCTCGACGCCCGCGTCGGAGGGTTCCATGAGGATCGCCAGGTCCGTCTGAAGGAGCTCGGGCCGCTCGGCGGCGATCCGGTGCAGCCCGTTGCGGTCGCCCTCGACCTCCTCGCACTCGTAGAACACGTAGGTGAGGTCGCGGGTGGGGGCCGGGACGGTGGCCGCAAGACGGAGGGCGACGGCGACGCCGCCCTTCATGTCGCAGGCGCCGAGGCCGTGGACACGGCCGTCGACGAGCCGGGAGGGCAGGTTTCCGGCGGCCGGGACGGTGTCCAAGTGCCCGGCGAGGACGGCCCGTTGGGGGCGGCGGAGGTCGGTGCGCGCGAGGACCGAGTTGCCGATCCGCTCGACGGCGAGATGGGGAAGGGCCCGCAGGGCGGCCTCGACGGCGTCCGCGATCCGGCCCTCCTGCCCGCTCTCGGAGGGGATGTCGACCAGGGCGCGGGTGAGGGCGACGACATCGGAGTCGAGGTCGAGCGAGAGTGTCTGCCGCCCGGCCTCGGCCCGGATTCCGACTGTGTCCACTGGCCGCCCTCTCCGCTGTTGCGCTGCTTGGCCCCGATGATGCGGGCGGACGGGTGGACAGCGGTGAGGGCATCGGCCAGAGGTGCCGGGAGCGGTTTGGCGCATCGGCCAACCCGGTGGCGGCTCAGCGGAGGGCTTCGGCAACCTCGCGAGCCGCGTCGACCACCCGCGGCCCGACCCGCTCCGGCACCGCGTCGGCCAGCATCACCACGCCGACGCTGCCCTCGACCCCCGTGACCCCGAGGAGCGGCGCCGCGGCCCCACTGGCCCCGGCCTCCAGCTCCCCATGAGTCAGCGTGTACCCGCAGTCCCCGCTGGGCTTGGCCCGCGCGGCAAGGATCGCCTTGCCCGCGGCTCCTCGGTCCAAGGGGTGCCTGAACCCGGCCCGGTACGCCACGTGATAGTCCGTCCAGGTCGGCTCGACGACGGCCACGGCCAGCGCGTCCGCCCCGTCCACCAGCGTCAGGTGGGCCGTCGCACCTATGTCCTCGGCCAGCGACCGGAGCGCCGGCAACGCGGCCTCCCGCACCAGCGGATGCACCTGCCGGCCGAGCCTGAGCACCCCGAGCCCGACCCGGGCGCGGCCGCCCAAGTCACGCCGTACGAGCGCATGCTGTTCCAGCGTGGCGAGCAACCGGTACACCACGGTCCGGTTCACGCCCAGTTTGGTGGAAAGCTCGGTGACGGTCAGCCCGTGGTCCGTATCGGCCAGCAGCTTGAGGACACGCAGTCCCCGGTCGAGCGTCTGAGAGGTCTCCGCGGTCACGACGCCCACTCCTCCAAGTGGTGAGGTCGGCGACCTCCGAGCGGCGGTGCGTCACCGAGTCCCGTCGATGACGCGCAACAGAGGCCGCCGATCGGCCGGCGACCCGGCCGCTGCCGGGCCGCGTCGCTTCACGGCTGCGCTCCGCGGCGGCGCTGCCACGGGGCGTGTGCGTAGCCGGACAGTAGCGAAGGGGGTTCGCTGAGCGGAAGTCTCCGTCCAGAATCCGGGCACATACAGGGAGGGAGTACCTCCGTATGTCCCGATACGTACGGCGTGAATGCTCCGGCGCACAACCGCCGTCACTTCATGCGGGTCGCCCACTCCTGCACCTTGGCGATCCGCTGCCGCAACTGTCCTGCCGTGGCCTCGGCGCTCGGCGGGCCGCCGCAGGTGCGGCGCAGTTCGGTGTGGATGACGCCGTGGGGTTTGCCGCTCTGGTGGACGTACGCGCTGACCATGGTGTTGAGCTGCTTGCGCAGCTCCATCATCTCCTTGTGCGAGACGACGGGCCGGCGCTCGGCGGGCAGCTCCAGCAGATCCGCCTCGGCGTCCGGCTTCTTGCGGCTGTGCGCGATCTGCCGGGCCTGCCGCTTCTGGAGGAGGAGCTGCACCTGATCGGGTTCGAGGAGCCCCGGAATGCCGAGGTAGTCCTGCTCCTCCTCGCTTCCCGGGTGGGCCTGCATGCCGAACTCGGCGCCGTCGTAGAGCACCCGGTCGAAGACGGCGTCGGACTCCAGCGCCTCGAAGGAGAACTCCTCCTGCTCACCGGTGTCCTCGTCCTGCTCCTTGTTCGCCTCCTCCATCTCCTTCTCGGATTCGGCGTACGGGTCCTCCTCGCCCTCCTTCTTCGGCTTGTCGAGGGCGTGGTCGCGCTCGACCTCCATCTCGTTGGCGAAGGTGAGGAGGTCGGGGACGGTGGGGAGGAAGACGGACGCGGTCTCGCCGCGCCGCCGCGAACGCACGAAACGGCCGACGGCCTGGGCGAAGAAGAGGGGGGTGGAGATGGTGGTGGCGTACACGCCGACCGCGAGGCGTGGCACGTCGACGCCTTCCGACACCATCCTGACGGCAACCATCCAGCGGTCGTTGCTCTCGCTGAACTCGTCGATCCGCTTCGAGGCGCCGGCGTCGTCGGAGAGCACGAGGGTCGCCTTGTTGCCGGTGATCTCGCGGATCAGCTTGGCGTAGGCCCGCGCGGAGTCCTGATCGGAGGCGATGACGAGGGCGCCGGCGTCCGGGATGGCCTTACGGACCTCTGTCAGCCGCTGGTCGGCGGCGCGCAGCACACTGGGCATCCACTCGCCGCGCGGGTCGAGGGCGGTGCGCCAGGCCTGGCTGATCGCGTCCTTGGTCATGGGCTCGCCGAGCCGGGCGGCGATCTCGTCACCGGCCTTCGTGCGCCAGCGCATGTTGCCGCTGTAGGAGAGGAAGATGACGGGCCGCACGACGTGGTCGGCGAGCGCGTTGCCGTAGCCGTAGGTGTAGTCGGCGGCGGACCGCCGGATCCCGTCGTTGCCCTCCTCGTACGTCACGAAGGGGATGGGGTTGGTGTCGGAGCGGAACGGCGTGCCGGTGAGCGCGAGCCGCCGCGTGGCCGGCTCGAAGGCCTCCAGACAGGCCTCGCCCCAGGACTTGGAGTCACCGGCGTGGTGGATCTCGTCGAGGATGACGAGGGTCTTGCGCTGCTCGACGCGGTTGCGGTGCAGCATGGGCCGCACGCCGACACCGGCGTACGTGACGGCCACGCCCTGGTAGTCCTTGCCGAGCGGGCCCGCGCTGTACTCGGGATCGAGCTTGATGCCTATGCGTGCCGCCGCTTCCGCCCACTGCTTCTTCAGATGCTCGGTCGGCGCGACCACGGTCACCTGCTGCACGACGTGATGGTGCAGCAGCCAGGAGGCGAGCGTCAGCGCGAAGGTCGTCTTGCCGGCGCCGGGTGTGGCCACGGCGAGGAAGTCGCGGGGCTGCTCCTGGACATACTTCTCCATCGCCCCCTGCTGCCAGGCACGCAGCTTGCTGGCGGTGCCCCAGGGGGCACGGCCGGGGAAGGCGGGAGAGAGGTGGTGGGAGTGCGAGGCAGAGCTGGCGGCGGTGGTAGTCACGGTCTCCGTGTGGGTGGTCGGGCGGCTCGGGTTGGGTATGACAACCGGGCCACCCTACCGGCGGGCCGACGGTGTCAACACGCGGACAAGGCCGGGCCGCCCGCGGGTGGGACTCACGTCACATCGCGTCGTGGAGTGCCCTCAAACGGAGAGCGATCAGCGCCACGTCCTCCAGGACGCCGGACGCCACCTCGATCACGAGCTTGTACGCCTCGTCCTGGTCAACGTCCAGCATCTCGGTGCCGTTGACGTCGAGAAAGACAACGGTGCACATCCACCCCATGCGCTTGTTGCCGTCCACCAGTGGATGGTTCAGGACCAGCGACTGAAGCAGTGCCGCAGCCTTCTCGAAGAGGTCGGTGTACGCCTCCACGCCGAACATCTGCGACTGGGGACGGTGGACGGCCGAGGTGAGCAGACCCAGGTCACGCACGGCAACCTGTGTCTGCTCTCCGCACGCCAGCTCCGCCAGGTCCAGGACTTCCTGGACCGTGAGGTACTTCATCTACTCCCCCAGCCTCCGCAGCAGATCAGCGTGGCCCGCCGCGTACTTCGCCCCCAGCCGACGGACAGTGGCGCGGTCCGCCTCCTGCTCCAGATACCGGTCGATCGCTTGAAGCACTATGGCGTGCATGCTGCGCCCCTCCTCCTCGGCCCGCAGCTTGAGCGCCTCCTGCTGGTCGTCGCGCAGACGAAGGTTCATAGCCATACCATGACGGTACCACTGTTGGGGCCACTTTGGTACCGGATGGATTGCCCGCAATCGCGTACTCACCCAAGCCCGCCGCCGCCCATTCATGAACGGCGTATGGCAGTCCCGTTGCAGCCCCCGTGTTTCCCTTGAGCCCCCTCCCGACCCCGCCGTACGGTCGTTTCACCGAGTTCGGAACGGAGCCCAGCGCTCCACTCCGACCCGGCCGTGTGCCCGAGTGGCTTAGGGACTCGCCTGCAAAGCGAGGTACGTGGGTTCAATTCCCGCCACGGCCTCTATGGCCTTGACCAGGCAAAAGGAAAGGGCGGCACCCTGCATGGGGTGCCGCCCTTTTGGCCGTCCGTCTCAGTTGCCGTCTCAGTTGGCCGGTACGAGGGCGCCGGCCGAACCGTCGTCGTCATCGTCCGGCCGGTCCGTCTCGGGCTTCCAGATCAGGCCGTCCACCTGCTTCGCGATGTCCGTCCGCACGGCGTCCACCATGTGCTGATAGCGGGCGGCCATGGCCGTGGTCGACCACCCCATGAGACCCATGACGGCGCGCTCGGGGACACCGAGGATGAGCAGAACCGTCGCGGCCGTATGGCGCGCGTCGTGCAGACGTCCGTCCCGCACCTTCGCCTCTGTGAGAAGAGCCTTCCACTCTGCCCAGTCCCGACGGTGGGACGGACTACGGCCGTGTTCGTCCGGGAAGACCAGCCCGTTCTCTTCCCAGCGCTTCCCGGCCGCCGCTCGCTCCTCTTCCTGCGCCTTGAGGTGGGCACGGAGTAGGTCAACGAGCTGTTCGGGGAGACCGACCGCGCGGCGGCCTGCCCTCGATTTGGTGGTTGACAACTCCGGGTTGGTGCGCCGCTTCTGCGGGCAGTACCCGGCGGCCTTGCGTCCGCACGGCTCCAGACACCCATGGGCGTACTGCGGCCGGTGGCGACTACGCCGGACCACAAGGAACCCACCGTCAAGGTCCACGTCATCCCACACCAGGCCGAGCACTTCCCCTTGGCGGAGTCCGAGGGCGAGGGCGACGGCCCAGCGTGCGGAGTTCCGGTGCCGGTCAGCGGCCTGGAGCAACCGCTGTACCTCTTGGACGCTGTAGGGCTCCACTTCGTACTCCCCCGTCTTCGGCGCCTTGGCCAACTGAACGGGGTTCTTGCCAAGATGACCACGCCGCACGGCCTCATTGAGGGCAGTCCGCAGGGTGCGGTGCACCTGGTGAGCGGTCGCGGGCTTGCTGCCGTTGGCCTGCATCTTCGCGTAGAACGCCTCGATGTGCTCGGGTTTCAGCCTGTCGAGACGGTGAGCCCCCAAGCCGGGGATGAGGTGCTTCCGGACGGCCACGCCGTACCCGACCATCGTGTTGTCGTTGACAGCGAGGGGCGCGACGTTCTCAATCCAGTGCGTCAGCCACGCCTTGACCGTCCACGCCTTGCCGGGCTTCCGCACGGTCTTGGCGTCACGCTCCTTCTCCAACTCGCGTACGGCTAGCGTCACTTCGGCGCGGGTCTTCCGCTCGACGTGGCGGCGGTCCGGGGTGCCGTCGTCGCGGATGCCGACGGTGACGCGGCCGTGCCACTTGCCGTCTTTGCCGAAGTAGATCGAGCTTCGGCCGTTCGGCTGTCGGGTGCGTTTCTTCTTGTCCTCTGCCACAGGCAGACTCCTGTTTCTCGTGTCGGGATGGAGACCGGGGTGGCGGGTTGTCCTGTCCGGGAGCCACCGCCCCGGGCATCGTCAAGCGGCGCGTTGGGCTTCGCGGAGACGGGCGACGTACGCGGCCGGGGCGTCGGCGGGAACGCGGCGGAGACGGCCGACGGGTACGGACTCCAGTTCTCCTGAGCGGATTAGCGCGTAGCACGTGGTGCGGCCGATGCGGAGTCGGCGGGCGGCCTCTTCGACCTTGAGGAGAACCAGGGTTGGGTCTTCGGTCGGGGCCAGGGGAAGGGTGGTGGGTACGTCCACGTCTCACTCCTGTGAGGCTGAGTTCAGGGGCAAATGCCGTCGCACAAACCGCAAAATCCGCAGAAAAGCCGGGTCATGGCGTTGACCTGCGGTGATGCGGTGCGTGGGTGGCGGCGGGCAGGGCTCCGCAGAAATCCGCGATATTCCGCAGAAATCAGGGGCGCTCCGGGCGGCCGTCGGCCGGTGGGGGCAAGGCTCAGTTTTTTGCGGAATTTCGCGGGATTGTGCGGCGGGACCCTCGCCGGGGTGGGGTGCGGGTCCCGCCGCAGGTCAGCGGCACTGCTGAGGTTTTTTGCGATTTTGCGGTTTGTGCGGGAGGGGTTGAGGGCGCGGGCCGGTCAGCCGCCGCCCTGCCAGAGGCGGGGGTGGACCAGCAGACGGGGCGCCGGGGGCCGGCCGCGCTTGCCGGTGGGCGCGGGCTGGTAGGACCGCAGGTATCCGTGGTCTTCCAGCAGCGCCAGGGCGGGTTCCAGGTCGGCGACACTGGGGAACTCACTGCGGGACAGGACGCTGAAGAGGTCCCGTCGGCTGACGTCCTCCCCCCGGTTGTCCCGCAGCGCTTCCAGCACGCTGCGGGCGCGGGACAGGACCGGGTCGGCGCCCATGACGTCGAACACGGCGAGGGCGTGGGCGGTGTAGTAATCCCCCAGCTCGATGGCCGCGCGCATGGTGTCCTCGGTGACGGGGTGGGCGTAGCCGTTGCCACCGTGTTCGGCGAGGTGCAGCAGTGCGGCCATGCGGGCGGTCGCCCCGGCCAGCTTTCCGGCCCAGTTCGAGATGTGACCCAACTTGCCGCCGCGCGCTTTGAGTTGGGGTTCCACCCGCTTCTGATAGGCGATCAGGGCCGCGTCCGCCTCGGGGCTGAGCTGGATGACGGCCGGGTCGGTCCACTCCGCGAGGGACAGCGTCAGGTCGATGACCCGCGCGGCGTAGGCGGCTGCCGTCTGCTCGGGGATTGGATCGGTGATGATCTCGCGTTCGCCGACCGTGGACACCGGCAGGGAGTACAGGAAGCGGGCCAGCAGGCCGCGTCCCTCGAACCCCTTCACCTTGCCGATGTCCCGCAGCACGTCCGGCTGTACGGCGAGGCCGATGGTCAGGGCGGGGGCGTCGATGTACTCGCGGCGGGTCTGCCGGTTGACCCGCAGCCGGTCCCCGGCATGCCCCTTGAGGAAGACTTCCATGTTGGGGGCGCCGGAGTAGCGGCCGGCGATGATGTCGAAGATGCCGCCCTCAGCGCTCATCACCGACAGCCGCCCGCCCTGTTCCGCCATGAGTGAGGTGACCGTCTCGGGGGTCGAGTCGTCCGCCAACAGGACCGGTTCAGCGGGGACGGTGAGCGTGTCAGCGGTCTGCGCCAGCCCTACGGCCGTCGCCAACATGTCGTCGCGCTTGTCGTCGTCGGCGGACGCGGCTTTGGCGGCAGCCTTGTCGGCAGCTTCCTTGGCCAACCTCGCCGTCAGCTCCGCTTCCACGATCACGGGCTTCATCGCGGTCTTGAGCTGTTGCTCCGCCTCATAGAGGGGGTTGGTCAGCAGTGCGAAGACGGCGGACTTGCGGTTGGCGGGCGGGAGCGCCACCACGGTGTAGAGGTTGGTGGGCTCACGCCAGTTGCCGCGTACGTGGACCACCGACCGGCCGCCGGCCGCCGTGGCGAGCACGGCCAGGGCGATGGACCCGGCGAGGTCGACGGGGGTTTGGGTCTCCTCGGCGACGGCCGCCACGAAGTCCCCCAGCCACGCGGGCAGGACGTGGGCGGGGAAGGGGGGACGCTCGCGCCGGCCGGTGAGGGGAATGGGGTCTTCCCACACCTCCGGTGCGGTGTCGTCCTCGCCGGGTGGTGCGTCGAGGGTGGGCAGTCCGGCCCACAGGTCGGGGCTGTCCACAGGCTGTGGAGTCATGAGGCGGCCCTCCCTTCGGCGGTGGTGGTGTGGGGGCAGACGCCGACGCTCACGCGGGCGGTCAGCCTGATGACGGCGGCGCGGCCCCGGGCGCGTTCGTGGTGCCCACAAGCGCAGAGCCAGTCCGCGACCGGGACGCCCTCGCACTGGGTCTGAAGCCCTGGGGTGATGCCGGTGACGGTGACCGTCTGCGGGTCAGAGCCAACAGCGATATGGACGCCCTTGCGGGCGGCGACCTTCGGTTCGCCCACGGTCGGCCGTGGCGAGCCCTGTACGGCGCCTTGAGGGCTTTTCACGGGGGTTCGGGACGGTTTGTTCATGCTGCCCGCTCTCCGGCCGTCTCAAGGCCGTTGGTGACCGCGCGGCGCGCGTAGGGCTCCGGCACCCCCACCAAGACGGCGGCCGTCACGATTTCCTCGCCGATCGCGGCGAGTCCGCACGGTCCGGGGCACGTCGTGTGCTGGGAGGCGAGGAAGCGGGCCACGCCGAACGCCTGTGATCCGGCGCCGGATTCGGTGCGGGCGCGTACCAGGGCAAGGCCGCGTTCGAGGCCGGTCCGTACGAAGCGCTCCGTGTGGCGGCACCCTGTGGCCACCGACGGGTTCCAGGTGGCGCGCGCGGAGACGGAAGACACCACCCGCCCCGCCGCCGGGGTGGTGTCTTCCCTCGCGACCAGGTTGCGGACGGCCGAGGGCAGCGCCGTCATGCGCCCGGTGCCGGGTCCGAGCCACCGGGCGTAGTTCATCAGCGATTTGACGTCGACACCGGGCCGCACGGCGTTGGATGACCGCATGGCGCCCTGGTAGATCCAGTGCTCTCCCCGGGTCGTCGGCACGGTCCGGGTGGTGGGCAGGGTCTCACGGGCCCATGCGACGGCCGCCGTGCTGTCGAGGTCCACCACGGTCAGCCCCGCCCCGCCGGGGTGGTAGGCGAGGGCCACGGCATGCCGCCATGCCGCCGCCCACGCCGGGGAGGTGAGCACGTGCGGGTCGGTGGTGGCGGCGGCCCATGCGTGGCAGGGGGCAGGGCACTGGCAGGTGCCCGCGCGCTTCATGTTCGGCCGCCCGCCGCACGCGTTGTGCGCGCACGCGCGGCAGTTGCCGAACGGCACCTTGCCACGGCGCAGGGGCAGCACCGGGATGCCGACCGCAGCGAGTTGCAGCGCGGTGTGCAGGTGGCACCCGGCCGGGTGGTTCCCGGCGCGGGGAAGCCGGGTCTTGCCGTCAGCTGTCATGCTTTAGGTCTCCTGTTCTGCTTCGTCGGGATAGGGAGACCGAGGGCGGCGGGTTGTCCTTGTCCGGGAGCCGCCGCCCTCGGGCGTAGCTAGTGGTTCTTGGCCCAGCGGGCGTATTCCTGGCGGACGTAGCCGCGCGGGTCGGCGTCGGTGGCCGGGTGCTCCGGCCAGTACGGGGCGCCGTGGTAGTCGCCCTCGCCGTCCCGGTCGTACGCGATGAGCCGGCGGGCCGCTTCCGTGGCGGCCTCGCCCGCGTCACCGTGGAATCCGTCGGCCTCGCCCTGAAGCGCGATGCGGTCCAACAGCGCACCCTTGCGCAGCCAGTACTCCCGATCCAGGTCCTTGCCGAACGGCTTGTCGGCGGCCGTTTGGGCGGTCCATCCGATCTCGCGGACGATGCTCGGGGCGAGCGCGTACGCCTCTTCCGGCGTGGGCCAGGGTCCCGGTTCGGGGCGGTGGTCGGCCGTGACGTACAGGCGCCGACGCTTGCCGTCGCGGGTGGGGTAGTCGCGGACATTGCCGGTGGTGAACGCGCCGTTGAGCGCGGTGGTGATGCGGCCGGTGTCGGCCGGGTCGCAAATGACGCGGATCTCGAACACGCTCGGTTCCTCTCGCTGCTCAGCCATGGAAGTTGTTGCGCTTGAAGACGGCCTTGCGGATGTGGACCGTGGTCCCGTCGCCGTGGCCGCTTGCGCTGAAGATCTGCACGGCCACCCACCCGCCAAAGATGACGGCGGCGAGGATGATGAGCTGGTGAATGAGCGCGGCGAGGGCGGCAATGAACGTGGTCAGCAGGACCAGTCCGCCGCAGACGGCGCCGAAGCCGATGCCCCCGAGGGCGATGTTCACCGCCGTGCGCGAGACGGCGGGTTTGGCGGCGACCGGTTCGGGCTTGGCGGGCTCGATCGCGTAGCCGGTAACGACCCGGCCGTCGGGCAGGACGACGCTCGCCACGGCCGGGATGGTGCCCGGCTGGACGGGGATGAGCGGCGCGGTGTGGGCGGGCGTGATCGGGGCGGGGTGGTGGACTTCCACGGCCGCCACCTCGCGCCCGACCGAACGGCCGTACGTGGTGGGTTCGTTCACGGGGCTGTCTCCCTTCTAGCGGCCGACGCCGGCGAGGGCGCCGGTGACGGCCGTGACGAGTTGGTTGACGGTGTCGGCCGCGCCGGTGTCGGCGAGGTAGAAGCCGAACAGGGCGACGGCGACAGCCGCGCCGAATCCGACGGCCTTGAAGCGCAGCAGCACAAGCGCTCCGATGCCGAGCAGCAGCACGAGCGGGATGGTGATGACCATCGGGCCTCCCGAGGGGGTCAGCGGGTGCCGGCGCGGTAGGTGCGCGCGGCGCGGTTGTAGATCCAGCGGCCGACGCGTATGCGCTTGCCGGTGGCGTGGCAGCGGCGGCAGTCACGGCCGCGCTTGAGGTGTCCCTTGCGATCGGTCTTGAGGGCATGGCCCATGCCGGCGCACTTGCGGCAGTCGCCAAACGGGCTCAGCCAGCACTTGACGCTGTAACCGAGCGTGACGGTGAGCAGGCAGGCGATAGCGAGCAGAGGAAGACTCATCAGAGGCCTCTCAGGCGGGGGTTTGAAGGGTTTCCGCAGGTCGGCCGCTAGCCGCTAGCGACCTGATCAGACCCGGTTTGGGTCGCTAGCGGGGTCGCTAACGCTAGCGACGGCTACCGCTAGCGTTAGCGACCCTTCAGGGCTATCCGGCGTCGCGCTTCTCGTTGCGCTGCGTAATCGCGGCGGCGAGGTCCTCGCGCTTGATGCCGCGCTTGTTGACCGTCTTGCCGTCGACGCGGCGGCCGATCTGCTCGGTGGCCACCCCGAACGGCTTGAGCGCTGCGGTCAGCGCTTCCGCCTTCGGCTTGGCCTCCAGCTCGGCCCACGCGCCGTAGACGTCGGGGCGCAGGTCGGCGAGGCGGTCGACGATGGTCTCGGACCACACCTTGGCCTCGCCCTTGCCGAGCACGGCCGCCACGTCGTCCAGGATCGTCGCGGACACCTCCGGGGCGGGCGCCTCGCCGGCCGCGTCGCCGGTCAGCGTGCCCTCGGCCTCCCGCAGCGCGGCAGCGCGGGTGAGGATGCGTTCGGCGTCACGGCCGTCGGCGAGGTAGGTGCGCACGATCCCGGAGTCGTCCGACATGCCCTTGAGCAGGCCCACGCCCTTGTGGGACTTCAGCAGCTTGGACGCGTCCAGACCCTCCGAGTACGAACCGGCACCGAGGATGGTGTCCGACACCTGGTAGGCGCCGACCCGCAGCGCGAACCGGGCCTGGTGCTGGTCACGCAGCTCGGAGGGGCAGGCCTTGTCGTCCGGCTTCTGCGTGGACGTCATCACGGACACGCCGACGGCCGGGGCGACCCGGGCGAGGTAGACCAGGAGAGAAAGGATCTCCTTGCCGTGCTCGGGGTGCTGCAAGTACTCCTGCACCTCGTCGATCACGAACAGAGTGAGGGGCATGTTGAGCTTCTTGTCCCGGCTGATCTCCGGGGTGAGCTTGCCCTCCGGGCAGATGTGCAGCGGCAGTTCCGAGAGCCGGTGGTAGCGGTCCTCGACGTCCGCCTTCAACTCCCGCAGCGAGGTCAGCAGGTGCACCACCGGGTCGAACCCGTTCTTGGGCACGATGCCGAACGCGATGCGGTGCGCGACCTTGGCGAACTTGCGCCAGTCCGGCGAGGCCTTCCCGTCGAACACGTACAGGCGCACGTACGGGTCCAGCGCGGCGGCAAGCGCGATCGTGCGGGCAGAGAACGTCTTGCCTTGCCGCGGGACGGCGCCGACCAGCAGCGACAGCCACAGCATGGTGGCCATGACCGGGTTGCCCCGCTCGTCCACGCCCCACGGGAACGGCTTCCAGAAGTCCACCCTGGTGGCGCCAAGAAGCGGGGTCTTGCCGGAGGGGACGGCGAGCGGGTCGCGGTCGGCGATCCAGTACGACACCCGCCGCCCGCTCGTCTCGTCCTTGTCCAGGAAGAGCTGAGTCGGGGCAATGTCCATGCCGGAGGCGAGCCGCGCGTGCGCGTTCACCGCGTCCTCGAACGTCTTGCCGTACGGCAGATCCACGACCACCCGCCAGCCGTCGCCGTCACGGCCGATCGGCCGCGGGAAGGCAATCGTCTGATCCTTGGTGGTCAGCTTGGCCGCCTCATGGGCACGGATGACGATGTCGCTGGACAGCCGCCGCTTGCGGAACGTCACCTTGGCCATGTCGATCAGCGGCCGGTCGGCCGGCGCCCCGACCGCCCCGAGCGTCGTCGTCAATGCAGCCATGGCCAGCAACAGCAGCCACGACGGCGCCATGACGTACAGGGTCAGGGCGGCGGCGAGACCGACCACGGAGGCGATCACGGCGACGATCCCCCGCAGCCTCACGCGATCGTTGCGCTGCCGCGACAGCTTCAGGTACTCCGCCGCGTCCTCGTTGGCCACGGAGGCGAGGCGCAGCGACTTGCCCTCGGCATCGAACACCCACCGGCCGATCGCGGTCGACCAGCGCCACGCCCCGCGCGGCGAGTAGAACAGCACCTTGGGCGTGTAGATGCACGGCAGGCGAACCGCGTGGTAGCCGACCACAGTCGAGTAGTGGCGCACGGCCCACTTGCGGACGGCCTTGCGCTGGTCGGGCAGCTTCACCCAGTCCGGCAGGACCGGGATGCGGGCCTTGTCCTTGGCCTCCATCCACTCGGCTACCGAGGGCGGGTAGGCCTCGCGGGGCGGGTCGACCGGCGCGCCCTCGGCAAGGCCCTCGGCCTCGGGGTCGTCGGCGTCGTCGGGGAGTTCGGCCTCCCACTCCCCCGGCTTGGCCTCCCCCTCGGCCAGAGGCGCGGTGGGGGCGGGGGTCTTGGTGAGCGGGAACGGCAGCACGGCGGCCGTCTGCTCGTCGGCGTTCTCCGGCTCGTCAGAGGGCGGGAAGATGGGGTTTTCCGTCACGATGTACGGGCTCCTTCGGGAGTCGAAGGGTCCGGCCGGCTTGCTGTGGAAGGTTGGGCGGCCGGACCCGGGATACGGGATGGTTCAGGCAGCGCGCTGTTCCTCGGGATAGGCGCAGAGCACGCACATGCCGAGCGAGGTCGGCAGGCAGTAGTCGTAGGTGATCTGGCACTTCGGGCAGGTGCGGCGAGCGAGCATCGCCAGGGCGAGGGCGCCCCACTTGCGCGAGGTCATCGGCCGCACCGGCAGCGCGTGGTCTTCGCGGTAGAGGTAGGCCACACGCGGCCCACCGGCGCGCCGGTTGATCCGCATGACCTGTGCGGCGATCGGCTGACCGCCGGGGCGCAGGCCACGGGCCCGTAACTGACGGCGCGTGGCCAACCCGTCGGGGGCGAGTTTCCAGGGATAGGTGGGCACGCCGTAGCGGGCGCCCAACGGGTCGAAGCACTTGCCCCACGCGGCGGACATCACGCGGCCTCAGCGCGCTCGGCAAGGATCGTGTCCCGCAGCATCCGGGCGTTGGCCGGCGACGTGCGCACGGTGCGACGGATGCCCTCGGCCGTGACCTGAGCGTCCGGCCAATCGGCCGTCGCGGTCCGCGCCTCAGCCAGCAGCTGAGCGGGTGCGCGCTTGGCTCGGGGCGAGCGGGCCACGTCGGGAACCCGGCCGGTCGCCCGGCGGCGTCGGGGGGCATCGGCCGCCACCGCCCGCCGCTCGATCGACTCGACCGGCGCCCGATCGACCTTCACCGGGGCGGCCTTCACGGGGTCGATCGCGGGAAGCGGCTTGAGGGGGAGAGTCGACTTCACGAAGTCGACCGGCACCGGTTCGGGCACCGACAGTCGAGTGACCACCACGGACGACGCCGGGGTCGATTCCGGCAGGTCAGCCGTAGACCGATTCCTGATGGTCTCGGTAGATTCCTCCGCATTTGCGATCCCGGCGAACATGGCCGACAGAGCCGCGTCCGCGCCGTCGGTCACCCGATCGCGCTGGACGTCGAGCAGCCTCGACCCGAGGGCCACGTCACCGACGCCGACCTTGCGGGCCAGACGCCACGACTTGCGCTCGGAGCGCTTCTTGACCTTGTCGTCGGGGTGGTTGGTGGCGCGGGCGCGGTGGTAGGCGAGGGCCTGCACGATCGCGGCGGCCTTGCGCTCCGCCTCGATGTCGCGGCCGTCGGTGTGGACGACGATGCGCCGCGCCAGGAACGCCATGCCCTCGGCGGACACGCACATGCCCATCGGGGTCACGGCGTAGATGACCGTCCGTCCCGCGTCCGGTCCCGCCATCGCGGCCATGACGGACGCGGCGGCGGGCAGCGCCCACAGGCCGATGCGCACCACGCGCGGCGAGGACTGCCCCAGCATGGTCAGCCCCAGCAGGACCAACCCGAGCACGGCGGTTGCGCCCTCGCCGGCCGCGACCGCACCGAGCGCGGTACCGCTGCCGTAGGCGTGGCCGATGTTGCTGAACGTACCGATACCGCCGGCCACACCGGTCAGCAGCATGGGCACGAACGCGGCCGTCAGAACGGTCTTCTGTGTCCTGGTCAACGGCTTACGGGTCTGCGGGGTGTTCATGCCGCTTCCCCCGTCCCCGGCCGGTAGCCGCGCGCGGAGCGCAGGAACGGCACCGTGTGGGTGAGCGCGTCGGCGTACAGGGCGTCCCAACCGGCAATCTCGTCACCGGCCTCGCTCATCGCGGCCAGGTCGGCGAGCACGTCACGGGCCGCGTCCTCACGGGCCGCGCGCTCGTCGTCCGTCTCCGGCTTCAGCGGTCCACGGAACAGGTCGACGTCGATACCGAGCGCCAGTTCCGCGAACTCCAGGTCGCCGTAGGCCTCTTGGCCGGCGACGAAGGTGCGCATGCGCATGGTGGATCTCTCCTCTGACTGCGTCGGGATAGGGAGACCGGAAGCGGCGCGTTGTCCTTGTCCGGGAGTGCGCCGCACCGGCAATGAGGGCCAACACCACAGGAAGCGGCGGGCCGAGCGCCCCGGGCGGGGTTCGACCCCGCGCCCTTCACGGCTGGATGCCGGGGCGGTGGTGCCGCCCGTGCGGGCGGTGGGACGTGCAGATGCGCGATCTTGCAGCCGCGCGGCCGTCACTTCGGGGGAGACGGCTCAGAAGCCCACTTATGCAGCTCCACCAGCGGTGGAGCGTTCTCAAACACCGACCGGTACGGGGCTGGAGGCGCGCGGCCGTAGCCGCCTTCCTGCCGAGCGATCCCGTCCGGCGTGCAGTACCTGTTTTACAGGTACTGCATAGGGGGCCGTCAAGTACAGCGACGGAACCTCCTGGTTTTGCGCCTGGATTTCTTGGCGCACCATCAGAATCGGTGCAGGTCAGGGGAGTTGGTTACCCCATGCATGGACAGCTCAGGGAGTTCTGACTACGGTCAAGAGGTCCCTAGATGTCCCTCCGGGGGGTGCAGATGTCCAACGAGCGTTTGCGGTCAGCCCTGTTGGCTTGCGGCATGACCGTTCAGGACTTGGCTGACAAGATCGAGGTCAACCCGAAGACGGTCGAACGCTGGATCACCCAAGGGAAAGTGCCGTATCGCCGACACCAGTACGCCACGGCGGCAGCACTCAAGGTCGACGTCACGACGCTGTGGGACGACACCCGCTCGATCGACAGCTCTACGGATCTGAGCAAGGCGGAGATCGTCACGATCTATCCCCACCGGCACATGGTTCCCGCCGGGCTCTGGCGTGAGATGTACGGGCGGGCCAAGCTTCGGATCGACATCCTGGTCTACGCGGGACTGTGGCTTTCGGAAGATCCACAGTTCATCGAGCTACTCAAGGCAAAGGCTGAGGAGACCGCCCAGATTCGCGTCTTGCTTGGTGATCCTGACTGCCCGGCAGTCCAGCAACGTGGCATCGACGAAGGTCACCGGATCATGGACGGAAAGATCCGAAACGCCTTGATGAACTACCGCCCGCTCTTCACCAGCCATCCGGACATCCACTTCCGGCTGCACGACGCGACGCTGTACAACTCGCTGTTCCGAGCGGATGACGAGATGTTGGTGAACACCCACGTCTACGGCATCGGCGCCTACATGGCTCCTGTCCTCCACCTGCGGCGACTGCCCGGTGGCGGGCTCTTCGACACCTATGCGAATAGCATCGAGCAGACCTGGGGAGGCGCGCGCCAGGTGACGGAACACGACATCACGGGAGCCTGAACATGGGACGCATCGACTACCTTCACGATCCCGATGCTCCGCCGGCCAATTCCGTGGTGCCGTCCGTGGTCGCGTTCGTCCAGAACGACGCGGGACAGGTGCTCATGATCCAGCGGTCTGACAACGGCCGTTGGGCGCTTCCCGGCGGTGGGCACGACGTGGGCGAATCCATCAGCGACACCGTGGTGCGCGAGGTCTGGGAAGAGACCGGCGTCAAGGCGGAAGTCGTCGACATGTCCGGGATCTACACGGACCCTGGCCACGTGATGCAGTACGACGACGGTGAAGTGCGCCAGCAGTTCAGCATCTGCTTCCGGGCCCGGCCGGTCGGTGGTGAGGTGCGTACGAGCAACGAGACAACTCAGGTCCGCTGGGTCGCCCCGGCGGACCTGTCCAAGCTCGACATACACCCCACCATGCGGCTCAGGATCGAGCACGCCATGGACCGGACGCGGGCCACGCCCTACATCGGTTGACGCTTCACGGCGGCGACCCGTTCGAGTACGCGTGACGTGCTCGCGAGGATCTCCGGCTCAGCACGTCGAATGAAGGTGCCGATCAGGCTGTCGGGCCCGTAACGTCCGGCGATCTCGTTCACGCGGTCGACCGGATTCGTAGGCGTGCCGTCCGGCGTCGTGTTCATGTCGCAGAAGCAGAGCGCATCGTTCAGGTGCGCGCTCTCGCGTGGGAACTCTCCCTCCAACTCCTCGCGCAGGCCGCGCGCCTCTGCCTCCATCCATGCACACGAGTGGTGAGCGACCAGGTTCACGACCCGTCCGTCGGCGTTGGCGACGTCCCGGAGGTAGCGCGCCCCGTCGAGCGGATGAAAGCCGGTCTTGGCGAGATCGGGCGAGTACCCGATGTCATGCAGGACGGCCGCAGCCTCCAACAACTCGGCGTCCTCGCCGAGGATGAGCGCGATGGTGCGCGCCCGCTCGGCTACGCCCTGCGAGTGCCGCCACCGTCGCGGCAGCGGCTCGGCGAGCAGCGATTCAGCGAGGGGATAAGCCCACTCCGTCAGCTTCGACAAGCTACGAATGCTCCTCTCGGTTCGGCGCGGCACGGACGGTCCGCACCTTGCCCTGTCCCCCACTCGCCAGCACGCCGGCGGCCTCCAACTTGTCGAGGGCCTTGGTCACCGTGGGACGAGAGACCCCGAACCTGGTGGCGAGAGCTGACGCACTAGGGAACGGTGCCCCGATCTTCAGGCGATCATCCGTGATGACGGCCGCGATCCGCTCCTCAAGGGGCCGACGGTCCACCACATCCCCCGGCCTGATCACACGCCAGTGCCCACCGGGTACTGGCTCTGCATCACCGCTCCTTCGAAGTGCCTGGAACGCCCGCAACACGACACCACGCGATACGTCGTACTTGTCCATGAGCTGCGCGACCGGAGGTAGCACCACCATCCCTGGGCTACTGTCGATCTGCGTCTTCAGCGCATCCGCGATCTGCTTAAAGGTCCCTCGCGGGCTCGCCTGCTGCGACACTCACCCTCCCTCTCCGACTCCCGGCGTCCGGGTTAAGCGTGCCACGCTCCGCGTACGGCCGGAGCAACTCAGCGCTGAGGTTTTGGGCTTGCCGACGGGCCGCGGAACAGGATAATCCGCCAGCCTCCGTCACCGTAGCCGCCACAGAGACGTGTTCGGCAGCGCCCACACCGTGCTAGAACAAGCCATCGCTCTATGGAGGATCAACCGATGGCTTGGATACATCTCGCTGCCGGGGCGGCCGTCCAGGCCCCCGCGTGGCTACAACTTGCAGTCTCAGCCGCTGGCGGCGGCGTATTCGGCAGCCTTACGTCCACTGTGATCTCATCCAACCGCGAGGGGCGTGCGGCTCGGGCTCGCGTTCGAGAGCTTCTCTTCACCTGCGAGAACCTGCGGTGGGGGGACGCGGACTATGCCGAATTTCAGCGTGCCCTTTCCGAACTGGAGTCCGCGGCCATGATTGCTCAGCTCCACCCCTCGATCATCGCTAGATATACGTACATCGCGCAGGTGGCAAGAGCCACTAACGCTGGCATGCAGGACAATCACCCCAACCATGCGCGCGTCCTGCCGCTGAAACTGCACCTGCTCGTCAATCACACCGTTCTGCACGTGACGGGCCTTCTTTGGCGACGCTGGTACAAGCGACAGAGCTGGAAGCTTGCAGCCTGGAGGATCGATGAGGCGACCAGACGAGCACGCGAGGAGAACCCCGATTGGGCATGGGACTATCCAACGTGGTTGATTCTGCGTCTCCAGAAGGAGCCTGGGGTCGTTCCGTTGCTCTTGCAGCTCTACCCACCGCTTTACCAAAAACTCGTAGCTAGGAAGTCAGAGAAGCGGCGAGCCAGGATTATGCAGTCTGAGGGACGGGGATAGGCCATGACAGCCATGCTCGCCGCCTTCTTCACCGCCCGAGACGAGGGACCCAGAAATACCCCCACGTCCCCTCAGACGGGGATTCCGGTGGCGCACTTGGTGATGTCGCAGTAGTCTCTCACCCCGAGGATGGAGGCGGCCAAGTGGTTTCCTTTGAGGATGACGGTATCTTCTGGCTTCCAAGCTCACCCGACGACGATCTCATTGGTCGAATCAAGTACGACCCCGCCCAGGGTGCCGAGTTGACAGTCTTCGGGAGGTTCTCATCTGCCCTATCCCACTCTCGCATCCATGGAGTCGCGGGGGGTAGGGAATTTACTCTCGATGGCTGCTGGTCGAAGAACTACACCCTTAAGGGGCCAGGAGTCGATGTAGAAAAATTCGTTGTTCGACGCGCTTTTTCAGGTGCTCAACTTTCTACCGATACGCCACTCGAATTTGACCGAGTGGCCGCAACTTTCGATCAGCTCGCACCATGGGTACGCCGCAGCAGGCCAGAGATTACGGTGGATTCTCCAGATCCCAACGACTGGAGTGACGCCCAGTCAGTTAACATCCATTTTCCGATTCCGCCAACTGAAACCGTAGAGCTTGATTCACTTAAACTGTCTTTGTCCACATCATGGCGAACCAAGAGCGACTCACTAACCGAGGCAAGCGTACATCAGGAACCGTATCTTGAGATCCAATACAAAGAGACCATGGACCTGGATCACATCCTGATGGACATAAATGGGATTCAAGACCTCATCACGCTAGCCGTTGACGCCCCATGCGTCCCCACAGGTATCGATCTATGGCGTCCGGACGTCACGCAAGAAATGAGAAATGGCGAGCTGAAACCCCGCAAGATCGGGCTCCATGTCGCCAATCTGGCAGAACATGTACGACTTTCCGATTATCAGTCACGAGGTAAGTTCCTCTTCCACTTCGCAGACATCGGTGGACTTTCCACGGTGGGAAGTTGGCTCGCAGTGTCGCGGCAGTATCGACTGGTGGTAGGAGCGCTACTCACCCTGCGGTACTCGGAGAGACTTTACGGAGAGAATAAGTTCTCAAACGTCTTGATGGCGGCAGAGTCATTCGATCGAATGCGATTCCCCAATGAGGTGAGACCTCGAACGGAATACCGCTCACATCGCCGCAAGATTGTCAAATCGATTAGGAAATCAATTGGCCCCAAAACGGGTGATTGGCTGAATGATCAGCTTGTCCATAGCAATGAGCCTAGACTTCGACAACGCCTTGTGCGACTTGCGGACTATGCAGGCAGAGGATTTTACGAGGTTGCAGGGGACCCCAGCGAATGGGCGGCAGTGACCACCGGCGTCCGCAACCGTTTGACCCATCACGACGAAAAGCAGCCGCTCGACATCAGACCTGGGGACCTACAGTTTCTAGCAGAAAGCGTGTACGCCGCCGTCATGCTCTGCCTTCTTCGCGAGTGCGGTATTAGCGGTGCCACGCTTGATCAATTTAAAGATTCCGATGGAGCAATCTTCCTCAAAGAGAAACTTCAGGAAATTATTCCGCGCTACACAAGCTCCTTGAGGCGGTAGAAAATTTCACGCGTTTGCGGCCGACCTCTACCCTCTGAAGCCCCTTCAGGGCCACAATGAAACCCATCCATCCCGTGTGCTGGCGCGCACAACTACGGGGGGCGGCAACATGCGTAATCCACATTCGATGCCATACGACTGCGCCGACTGCGGTACGACGACCAAGGTCAACGTACGGACCGGTCGCCTTTACTCGCATCAGGCACCGGGCAGACTTGTCGCCTGTTCAGCGTCAGGCGACATTGTCGCTGTCCCCCAGGGCGGCGAGCCGCCGCGTCTCCCACCGCTGGGGACCGAGTCGGCACCTGTAGTTCCGCAGTCGCTCAGCCGCTCGGTGGATGAACCCTCCACCAGCGTGCGCACCGTGAGTGGTGGCCTACCTGGCCTCGGCAAACGGCGTTGAACCGGGCTCTGCATCCGTCTCAGTTTCCGTCTCGTTCATAGCCGTACGCGGCCGTTCAGAGCCGTTCGCCGCACCCCTTCCGACGCAGCATCCGCACGGGTCTGAACGCCCCTGAACGCGCTCGGATCACGCCCTGACCAGCCCGGACAAACCTGCAAAGCGAGGTACGTGGGTTCAATTCCCGCCACGGCCTCCATAACCTCGACGAGGCAACGAAAGGGCGGCATCCGCTGAGGGTGCCGCCCTCGGCGTGTCGTCCTGGAACGCCTCCGTCCAGTAGTGCCGGCCCGGCTCCGTCGTGAGGGTGGTCGGGTCGATGCTCGACAGGGTGTGGATCATCGTCGTGGCCAGCTGGTCGTGGGCGTCGGTCGTCAGTTCGCCCGCCAGGTCCTCGTCGATGACCCTCTCGCGGTGCAGGAGCCAGAGGGTGAAGGCCAGGGTGGAGACGTCCGTGTTCAGCGGGTACAGGGTGGCCTCGGGCTCGCTCCAGTTGAGGACCGCGCCGGTTTCGCCGTCGACCACCAGGCTGTTGTCCTCGATGAGGTGGCCGAGCCGTATCAAGTGGGAAGCCCTGTGCGGAAGCCGGGCGGGATCGAAGCCGTCCGGGCCCTGGTAGGCGTAGTGCTCGGCCAGGGTCGGCAGGGGGACGTCCGTGTCGAGGTGGAGGAGCACGCCGTCCTCCGGCAGGCCCGTGTCGCGCAGGAAGCGGCGGGTCGGCTCGTGTGTGAGGGTCGAGGGGAAGTCGACGTCCTCGAAGCGCCACACCTTGCCGTGGCCGAACTCGCCGTCCAGGAGGCGGGCGGGGAGGTCGAGCGCGAGGCCGGAGGTCGTTCCGGGACCCGCCACCAGGGACAGCGGCCGGATCAGGGCCGCCATCTTCCAGAACGGCGGCACCTCGCCGTCCGTGCCCTCCTCGAACACCGCCAGCAGGTGGCGTGACGCCTCCGCCGCCGCCTTCGGGCCGAAACGGCCGGCGTACGACGCGAACTGGCCGCGCAGCCCCGCCAGTTCGTCCGCCGCCGTCGCGAACCGCACCAGGGTGCCGAGAGACGGTGCCAGCGGGCGGCTGTCCATCAGGTCGGGGCGGTCGTGCAGGAAGTACGCCGTCGCGACCTCCCCCGTCGCACCGTCGAGCAGCACCGACTCCGTCTCCAGGCCCCGGGGGTCGAGCAGCGCGCCTATGACCAGCTGGTCCCGCAGCTCCGCCGCCAGCCGGCCGTCGGGGTCGCCGGTGGAGTCCCCGACCGTCCGCAGGCCCTCCCGCACCAGCTCCTCGAAGGTGAACAGGCCGCTGTCGCCCGGCAGTCCGGGCCCCGTCAGCCAGCGGCGCGTCGCCCCGTGCGTGACGTACGGATCGAGTTGGTCCTCGGTCAGCGTGATCACCGCCGCGGCGGCACTGGTCGTGCTCATCGCATCCCCCGCATGTGCTTCGTCACATGTGCCTCGGCGCATGTGTCTGCTCACAGTCCCCGTGCGGGGCGCGGCCGGACATGCGCCGTTGCGCCGCACCACTGCGGCGGCCGTTCCCCACTGCTCAGAACAGTACGCCCCGCCACTGACAACGCCCCGGACCACAGGACGCTCAGCGCACCCTCGCCCGTTCCCGCCCCGCGAGGATCGCCTCCACCGTCTCCCCCACCGTCAGCTCCGAGCTGTCGAGCCACAGCCCGAGCCGAGGGGTGTCCGCACGCAGCGCCCCGTCCAGGTCCTCGACCGTCCACGCGCCATAACCCGTCTTCGCCCGCCCCGCCTCCCGCGCCGCCACGGCCTCGGGACTCGGAGCCAGTACGACGACATACAGGGGCCGCGCGCGCACCAGGCCGACGTACGACGTCAGGTCCTGCCCCAGCAGCACGTCCTGGACCACCGCCGTGAACCCGGCCTCCGCGTACGCGTCCGCGGTCGCCGCCGACAGCCGGTACCGCAGCCGGAGCTGTGTCTCTCCCTCGCCGTCGGCCCCGGGAACGTACTCCTCTCGCCCGGACACGATCATGCGCCGGAAGACATCACCACGCACGTGTGCCGCCCGCGGCAGCCGCTCCGCCAGCGCCTGCGCCACCGTCGACTTGCCGGACGCCATCACACCGGTGACGAGGACGACGCCCCTCACGCGAAGTTCGCGCCACCCAGCACGGTCACCGGTCGGTCACCACGGCGGCCTGCGGCCTTATCGGCAGCCGGTTCACCGGGCGGCCCGTGGCGGCCCGTACGGCGGAGGCGATGGCCGCCGGGGAGGTGACCACCGGCACCGCGCTGACGGCCTTCGCGCCGAAGGGGGCGACCACGTCGCGTTCCTCGACGAGCTTGACGATCCGGATGTCGGGTGCGTCCAGGGCGGTCGGCAGGGCGTAACCGGTCAGATCCGGGTGGCGGATCAACCCGCGCGCGGTGCGCAGGTTCTCCGTCAGCGCGATGCCCACGCCCTGCGTCACGCCCGCCTCGATACGGGCGGCCAGCTGGGCCGGGTTGAGGACCCGGCCGACGTCCTGGGCGAGCGCCAGCTCCACGACCCGTACCGAGCCGAGCTCGATGTCGACGTCGACGACCGCGCGGATCGCGCAGAACGCCATGCCCACGAAGGCGTCGCCCTGTCCGGCCTCGTTCAGCGGCTCCGTCGGGTGGGGTCTGCACTGGGCCGTGGCCCACAGTTCCTTGCCGTCCATCGCCTCGGTGACGGTGGTCGACAGGACGCCGTCGTACGACGTGATCTTGCCGTCGGTGATCTGGAGGAGCTCGGTCGACATGCCGAACTTGTGCGCCAGGGGCTGCAGAAGCTGGGTGCGGACCATCTTGGCCGCGCGCTCCACCGCACCGCCGGACACCCAGGTGTGGCGGCCGCGGCAGCCCGCGCCGGCGGGCGGCTGGTCGGTGTCGACGGGCGCCACGTGCACCTCGTCGATGCCGAGGGTCTCCTGGACGATCTGCCGGGCCAGCGTGGTGAATCCCTGACCGGTCTCGACGGCCGCGCAGAGCACGGTCGCGACGCCGTCCTGGACCTTGACGGTCGCGGTGGAGACCTCGTCGGCACCCTCCGCGCCGAGCATGTGGACCATGCCCAGGCCGTAGCCCACGCCGCGGCGCACCGCGCCCGGTTCGCCCGCGCCCTCGGGGCCGCCGGGCAGCAGCCACTCGTCCTCGGGGGTGTCCTTGGGCAGCGCGGGGAGCGGGAAGTCGCGGACGGCCTGCAACAGCTCCGCCACCGGGGCCGGGCAGGTCACCGTCTGGCCCGTCGGGAGTACGTCCCCGGTGGCCATCACGTTGCGCAGGCGCAGTTCCGCCGGGTCCATGCCCAGCTTCTTCGCCAGCTTGTCCATCTGGGCCTCGTAGGCGGCGCACACCTGCATCGCGCCCTCGCCGCGCACATGGCCGGAGGGCGGGTTGTTGGTGCGTACGGCCCAGCCCTCGATGAAGGCGTTCGGGACGACATAGGGGCCGCAGGCGAAGCCGACGGCGGCCGCGAGCGCCTCGGAGGACGTGTCGGCGTACGCGCCCGCGTCGAGGAGGATCTGCGCCTCGACCTTCACCAGCCTGCCCTCGGCGTCGGCGTGGTGGCGGTAGCGCAGGAGGGTCGGGTGGCGGTGCGTGTGCCCCAGGAAGGACTCTTCGCGCGTCGCGGTGAGTTTCACCGGGCAGCCGGTCTTCAACGCCAGCAGGCCCAGCGGGAGTTGGAAGCCCTGGTCCTCGCGGTCGGCCGTCGCACCGGGGACTCCGGTGACGACGATCTTGACGCGTTCGGGTTCGAGGCCGTAGCAGGCGGCGGCGGTGTCGCGGTCCGCGTGCGGGTCGGTGGAGGCGAGGTAGAGCTCGACTCCGCCGTCGGGGCGGGGCACGGCGAGGCCGGCCTCGGCGCCGATGGGGGCCGGGTCCTGGCGGCCGATGCGGTACTGGCCCTCGACGACGATCTCGCCGACCGCGTCCGGGTCTCCGTGGCGCAGCGGGATGTGCCGGATCAGGTTGCCGTCGGGGTGCAGCGGCTCGGCCTCGAAGGCCTGCTCGGGGTCGGTCACCGGGTCGAGTACTTCGTACTCGACGATGACGGCCGCGGCGGCCATCCGCGCGGTGTCCGGGTGGTCGGCGGCGACGGCGGCGATGGGCTCGCCGTGGTGGCGCACGACCTCGGAGGCGAACACGGGCCGGTCGGCGTTGCGGCGGCCGTGGCGGGCGGCGCCCGGCACGTCCTCGTGCGTGACGACGGCCCGTACGCCCGGCATCTCGCGCGCGTGGGACGTGTCGATGGACACAATGCGCGCGTGCGGGTGCGGGGAGCGCAGTACGGCGGCCCACAGCAGGCCCTCGGCCCACAGGTCCGCCGCGTACGGGAACGTGCCCTCGGTCTTGGCGCGGGTGTCGGCGGCCGGCAGGGAGGCGCCGAGGCCGTGCGGCAGCTGCTCGGGAGCGGGTGCGGCCTCCGCGGCGGTGGTCGCGGTGGCGGCTTCGTTGCTCACGCCTGGCCTCCGTCCTGTCCGTACGCCTGGTCATGCGGTCCGGGCTGGGCGGGGAACCCGGGTGACTCGAACGCCGACGCGTTGACACCGCCGGCTCCGGGACCCGCCTGGTGAGGGATACGTGCCTCGTCGCCGTCCTGTTCGGAAGCGTCGCCTTCGGAGTGCGCCTCGCGTTCGGCGACGACCTCCTGGACGGCCTCCACGACGCCCCGGTAGCCGGAGCAGCGGCACAGGTTGCCGCACAGTGCCTGGCGGGTCTCCAACTCGGTCGGCGCCGGGTTGCCCTCCAGCAGGTCGTGCACGGTCATCGCCATGCCGGGCACGCAGAAACCGCACTGCACGGCACCGCACCGGGCGAGCGCCCGCTGCACGTCCGAGGGCTGCCCGTCGACGGCGAGGCCCTCGACGGTGCGGACCTCGCTGCCGGCGGCGGTCACGGCGGGCACCAGGCAGGAGGCCACGAGACGTCCGTCCACCTGGACGTTGCAGGCTCCGCACTCGCCCTGGGAGCAGCCGTCCTTGGCGCCTGCGAGACCGAGCCGCTCGCGCAGCACGTAGAGCAGCGACTCGCCGATCCAGGCGTCCGAGACGGGGCGCTCGACGCCGTTGACGCGCAGGACGTAGGAGGCGAGGGGGTGCTCCTCGCCGGGGGGCGGCGGGGCCTCGTCGGCGGCTTCGGCGTCGGAGCCCTCTGCCGGGTCCGGGTCGACCGAAGTGTCCGAAGAGTCCGAAGAGTCGGGTGCGTTGGAGACGGCGGGTTCGGTCGCCGTCCGCGCGGACGGCCCGGCGCCGTCCGGCCCGGAATCCGCCGCGGGCTCCGCGAGCGGCTCCACGGCCCCCTCGGGCGCCTCTGCGGCCTCCTGGGCACCCTCTGCCGCCCCGGCGGCCTCACCGGGCCCGTGCGCGGGCTGTGAGGCGGCTACGGCGGATTCTGCGGGCGTCTCCGCGTAGGCGCCGGCGGGCGGAGTGCCGTAGTCGTCGGCCTGAGGGCCGGACGGCTCGGGGTGGTGCGCCCGCGCGTTCTCGGGCTCGTGCGCGGCCCGGTCCGGCTCCACGGGGGCGTGGGCGGCGCCGGTGTGCCCGGCGGACCGGCCGTCGGTGTGGGCCGGGGGCTGCTCGTACGCGTGTCCCGCACCGGCCGGGGGCTCGGCGGCGTGCTCGCGCGCGTGCCCGGAGCCGTCCTCGGGCGCCGTCGGCTCCTCGGTCTGCGGCTGCCCCCAGGGCTGTCCCGCGGCCTCCGTCGCCCAGGGGGCGGGGGCGCCGCCCGGGAGCGTGGCCGGCGGTGTGCCGCCCCACTGCTGGACCAGGGACGAGGTGGTGAACTCACCCGATTCGTCCGGGAGGTCGCCCCCGGCCACGGGGATCGACCACTGCCCGGTCACGTCGTGGCCCGGCGCGGGGGCGGACTCCCGGGTCGCCGTCTCGTCGAAGTTCCACTGCTGGGTGGCCGCGGGGTTGTACGAGAAGCGGTCGCCCGTGGTGTCCTGCGGCACGGCGTTGGGGTCGGGCCACCGGGCGCCGTCGGCGGGCATGGCCCAGGTGCCGGGCGCCGCCGGGTCGGTCCCCGCGCCCGCGCCGGGGTCGGCCGTTATCGGCGGTGGCACATAGCCGTGGCCGGGCGCCGCGAGGGGACTGTCGGCGGAGGCCAGAAGGGCGTCGATGCCCCCTTCGGGGAGTTTCACGAAGGCGGTGGCGCCGTCGTCGTAATCGCCTTGGGGCAGCGGGTCCCAGCGGCCGCCGCCGTGGGGCGTCGTGCCCTCTCCGTGCTGGTCGTCGGTCACGACAGCGCCCTCCCCAGTGCTCGTCGGGCCAGCGCGGCGACGGTGCGCCGCAGGTGCAGTACGGCGGGCGGAAGCTGTTGGACGGTGCCGTCCGGTTCGGGAACGGGGTCGGGGATGCAGGCCGCCGCGACGTACTCCCCGAAGGCGGTCAGCGCCTCCGGGACGATCGTCCGGCCGTTGTCCCAGTCGATGAGCCGGGCGACCCACTGCTCGGCGTCCAGGGGCCTGAGCGGCATCGGCGCTATGGCGCCGACGGCGCACCTGACTCCGCGCCGGGCGGGGTCGAGGACGAGCGCGACGGACGCGACGGCGCGTCCGGGGCCGGTCCGGCCGGTCGCCTTCAGGAAGACCTGCGGCGCGTGCAGCAGCGGCACGCGCACGTACCCGATGAGTTCACCGGCGCGCAGCATGTCGACCGCGGCCAGCAGGTGCGACACCGGGATCTCCCGGCGGGCTCCGCCCGGGCCCGCGATGATCAGTGTCGCCTCCAGGGCGGCCAGCACCGGCAGCGCGTCCCCGGTGGGGGACGCCGAGGCGATGTTGCCGCCCAGGGTGCCCGCGTTGCGGATCTGCGGCGGGCCCGCGGCGCGCGCGGCGGCGGCGAGCGCCGGGATCAGGGCCGCGAAGTCCGGGCGCCCCATGCGCGCGTGCGTGAGCCCGGCGCCGAGCAGAGCGTGTCCGTCCTGGTACTGCCAGCCGCGGATCTCGCTGATCCTGCCGAGACCGACGAGTGCGGCGGGCCTGAGCTGCCCGGAGTTGACGGCTGCCATGAGGTCGGTGCCGCCGGCCACCGGGACGGCGGCGGGCACGGCGGTGAGCGCCGCCACGGCCTCGTCCAGCGTCGTGGGCAGCGTGACGGCCTGCGCCGCCTGCGGTGCGTGCGTGGTCAAAACCGGCTGCCCCTTCCCGCTGCCCCACCTGGTCCCACCTGTGCTGCCGTACGGTACGTGCTGACAGGGCGGACGTGGCAACTCTGGCACATCTTCGCAAGCCCCGAAGACGGGGGTCCGCTAGGAGGCATTCGCCCACTTCACCAGGGAGATGGTCCGTTTTCGCATGGCATCACCGGTGAGCACGAATTGCCACTCTTCGGTGATGCTTACGACGTTTTTGCCTTACCTGTTCGGGAGCTCACTTACCTGTTCGGGGGCGCCCCGTCCAGCGGCCGCCCGAGCACGCCGGGACGTTTCTGCCACGGCAGTGGCCCGGTGGGCGGCCGGTAGCCCACTCCCAGGGCGTCAAGTCGCCGGTAATGGACAGCCATCCGCCGCTCGAAGTCGGCGAAGTCCCGTTCCGCCGGGGCGGGGAGCGCACTCCAGGCCACCTCCGAGAAGGCCGAGAGCCTCGGGTACGTCTGGTAGTCCACCCGTGCGGGGTCCTCCATCACCTCGGTCCACACGTTGGCCTGCGTGCCGAGCACATGGTCCGCCTGGTCGGATGTCAACTCCGGTGGAACGGGCTCGAACCGGTAGACGTCCTCCAGGGTGCGCACGTAGCCGATCGGCACCGGCTCGTCCTCGCCCGCCGCCTGGCGGTGGTCCAAGTACACGTACTGCTCGGGGCACATGACCACGTCGTGACCGGCCCGGGCCGCGGCGACCCCGCCCTCGTACCCGCGCCACGAGGACACGGCCGCGCCCTGCGCGAGCCCGCCCTCCAGGATCTCGTCCCAGCCGATGAGCCTGCGCCCGCGCGCGGTCAGCCACGTGTCGAAGTGGCCGATGAACCACGCCTGCAGCTCGTCCTCGTCCGCGAGCCCGAGTTCCTTGATGCGGGCCTGCGCGGCCGGCGACTGCCGCCACTGGTCCTTGAGGCATTCGTCACCGCCGACATGGATGAACTCCGACGGGAACAGGCCGAGCAGTTCCTCGAACACCCCCTCGTAGAAACGCAGGGTGTTGTCAGTGGGGGCGAGTACGTTGGCGGAGATCCCCCAGTTGTCCCAGACGGAGAGGGCGGTGTCCCCCTTGAAGGATGCGGTGATGACGTCGGTGTTGCCGAGTTCCGGGTACGCGGCGATGGCGGCCTGCGAGTGGCCGGGTACGTCGATTTCGGGGACGACGGTGATATGCCGCTCGGCGGCGTAGGCGACGATCTCGCGGATGTCGTCCTGGGTGTAGAAGCCACCGTGCGGCTTCTCCTCCCACAGCGGTGAGGCCCGGTGGCCGAATTTCGTGCGCGCCCGCCAGGAGCCGACCTCGGTCAGCCGGGGGTACCTCTGGATCTCGACGCGCCAGCCCTGGTCGTCCGTCAAGTGGAAGTGGAAGACGTTGAGTTTGTGCGCGGCCATCAGGTCGAGGTGGCGCAGGACGCCTTCCTTGGGCATGAAGTGCCGGGCGACGTCGAGCATGAGGCCGCGCCAGCCAAAGCGCGGGGAGTCCTCGATCGTGAGGTGCGGCACGGCCCACGTGCGGTCGCGGTCGAGCGGGGCCCTGCGGTGGGCGTCGGGGCCGAGGAGCTGCCGCAGCGTCTGGGCGCCCCAGAAGACACCGGCCGGGCCGCCGCCCTCGATGAGGACGCCGTTCCGGTCGCTGACGAGGCGGTACTCCTCGGGGGCGAGCCCCGGGTCGAGCCGGAGCGCGATGCCGTCGCCGTGTGCGTCGTCGAGTTCCCGCCCCTCCGGCAGGGGCAGCCCGGTGGACTGCCAGAGGACGGTGCGCAGCCAGCGGCCGACGCCCTCCGTCGCCGTACCGGCGCAGAGCCGGGAACCGGCCGTCAGCCGCACCTCGCCGGCACCGGTGACGACGCTGCGGGGCACGGGAATCAGTTCCGTCTGTGAAGTCACGTCGGTCCTTGCGGGAAGCGGCCGGCCGGCCGGGGCCTCATGCACATGAACCAAGGCCCCTAAGACGCGCCGAAACGCGCCCCGGGGCCTCGCCGAGCTCGAGCCGGAGGCGGGATCATGTGCCTCGGGCCGCAGGCAGGACTACTTGTCGCCGTCCTTGCCCTTGTCGCCGCCGGCGCCCATGGACTCGTAGATCTCCTTGCACATGGGACACACGGGGTACTTCTTCGGGTCGCGGCCGGGCACCCACACCTTGCCGCACAGCGCCACGACGGGGGTCCCGTCGAGGGCGCTCGCCATGATCTTGTCCTTCTGGACGTAGTGGGCGAAGCGCTCGTGGTCGCCGTCGCCGTGGGACACCTGTGGCGTCGGCTCTACGAGGGTCCCCGTACCAGTCCCGCGCTCGGGCTCAAGAGTGCTCATAAGTGCCAAGGGTACTGAAGGTCACACGGATCAGTTGAGCGACGGGTCGTCCGGATACGTGGCCACCATCGCCAGCTCGTTGCGCTGGCGGCGCAGCACCTCGCGCCAGAGTCTCTCCGGGGACGGCGAGGAGACGTCGCCGGGCTCGGACTCCACGACGTACCAGGCGCCCTCGACCAGCTCGTCCTCCAGCTGGCCGGGGCCCCAGCCGGCGTATCCGGCGAAGATCCGCAGGGAGCCGAGGGCCGAGGCGAGCAGCTCGGGCGGTGCCTCCAGGTCGACCAGACCGATCGCGCCGTGCACTCTGCGCCAGCCCAGCGGCGCCCCGTCGACGGTCGCGCCGCCCGGGATGACGGCGACCCCCAGGGCCGAGTCGAGGGACACCGGGCCGCCCTGGAAGACGACGCCGGGTTCACCCGCGAGATCCGCCCAGCCCTCCAGGATGTCGCCGACGTCCACCGGGGTGGGCCGGTTGAGGACGACACCGAGGGAGCCCTCCTCGTCGTGGTCGAGAAGGAGCACCACCGCACGGTCGAAGTTCGGGTCCGCCAGGGCGGGCGTTGCCACGAGCAACCGCCCTGTGAGCGAGGACACCTCGGTCATGGCAGACATGATCCCGCATCTTGCCTCCGCGTGGGGAGGCAATGGCGGTTACCGGGTGAATGCAGCTCAGGGAGGAATGAAGCACCCCGGGCGCACGGAAGGGCCGGTGACCCCATGTGCCCACCAGGGAACGGTTCGTGTTGTGACACAGCTATGACGTAGCTGGGCCGTCCCTGGGCTTACAGAAGGGGGGTGGGCGGCGATTACCCTTTCCCTTCTGGCCCCTGCCCCACTCATCGGAACGCGAGATACATGACCGTCAACGACGATGTCCTGCTTGTCCACGGCGGAACCCCGCTGGAGGGCGAGATCCGTGTCCGCGGTGCGAAGAACCTCGTACCGAAGGCAATGGTCGCCGCCCTGCTGGGCAGTGAACCGAGTCGACTGCGCAACGTTCCGGACATCCGGGACGTTCGTGTCGTACGCGGACTGCTGCAGCTGCACGGCGTGACGGTCCGTCCGGGTGAGGAGCCGGGCGAGCTGGTGATGGACCCGTCCCACGTGGAAAGTGCGAACGTCGCGGACATCGACGCGCACGCGGGTTCCAGCCGTATCCCGATCCTGTTCTGCGGTCCGCTGCTGCACCGCCTCGGGCACGCGTTCATCCCGGGTCTCGGCGGCTGCGACATCGGCGGCCGGCCGATCGACTTCCACTTCGAGGTGCTGCGGCAGTTCGGCGCGCGCATCGAGAAGCGGGCGGACGGACAGTACCTGGAGGCGCCGCAGCGGCTGCGCGGCACGAAGATCCGGCTGCCGTACCCGTCGGTGGGCGCGACCGAGCAGGTACTCCTGACGGCCGTCCTCGCGGAGGGCGTCACGGAGCTCTCGAACGCGGCCGTGGAGCCGGAGATCGAGGACCTGATCTGCGTCCTGCAGAAGATGGGCGCCATCATCGCGATGGACACCGACCGCACCATCCGCATCACCGGTGTGGACCGGCTCGGCGGCTACAACCACCGCGCGCTCCCGGACCGCCTGGAGGCCGCCTCCTGGGCGTCCGCGGCGCTGGCCACCGAGGGCAACATCTACGTCCGCGGCGCCCAGCAGCGGTCGATGATGACGTTCCTGAACACCTACCGGAAGGTGGGCGGTGCCTTCGAGATCGACGACGAGGGCATCCGTTTCTGGCACCCCGGCGGCCAGTTGAAGTCCATCGCGCTCGAAACGGACGTGCACCCGGGCTTCCAGACGGACTGGCAGCAGCCCCTGGTGGTCGCGCTGACGCAGGCGACGGGCCTGTCCATCATCCACGAGACGGTCTACGAGTCCCGCCTCGGCTTCACGTCCGCCCTGAACCAGATGGGCGCGCACATCCAGCTGTACCGCGAGTGCCTGGGCGGCTCCGACTGCCGCTTCGGCCAGCGCAACTTCCTGCACTCGGCCGTGGTCTCGGGCCCGACGAAACTCCAGGGCGCCGACCTGGTCATCCCCGACCTCCGCGGTGGCTTCTCGTACCTCATCGCCGCACTGGCGGCCCAGGGGACGTCCCGCGTCCACGGCATCGACCTCATCAACCGTGGCTACGAGAACTTCATGGAGAAGCTCGTGGAGCTCGGCGCGAAGGTGGAACTGCCGGGCAAGGCGCTCGGGTAAGCGGCAGCCGTACGAACGCTGATGGGGCGGTCACCCGAGTCCGGGTGACCGCCCCATCGGCGTTTTGGTGAGCGCCCCCAAAGGGGCGCGGGGAACTGCGCGACCAGCCACGGCGGTCCCGTCAGCCGAGAGACGGCCTGCAGTTACCCGGCGCTCGAAGCGGAGCGCTTACTTGCCCTTCGCGGCTTCCTTGAGCTTGGAGCCCGCGGAGACCTTGACGCTGTAGCCGGCCGGGATCTGGATCGGGTCGCCGGTCTGCGGGTTGCGCGCGGTGCGAGCGGCACGGTGGGTGCGCTCGAAGGTCAGGAAGCCGGGGATGGTGACCTTCTCGTCGCCCTTGGCGACGATCTCGCCGACGGTCTCGGCGAACGCGGCCAGCACGGCGTCGGCGTCCTTGCGGGTCACCTCGGCGCGGTCGGCCAGCGCGGCCACCAGCTCACTGCGGTTCATGTTGTTACTCCCGTGTTCTTCTTGCCGTTGAGGCGTGCCACGCGGCGGAGCCGCATATCGGGCACGGTGAAGCCGATGCTGCCAGGGTCCTCGGAGAGGCCCCGGGCCCGGGTCCGTGGTCAGACCCCTCGCGCCCAGGGACGCATCCTGCCCCTACCTGCGGCGCGAAAGCCAATCCGGCACCCGCAGGAGTCGTGAGAACACCCTTGGGAGTCACACGAAAAGAGGGCCTGAGCCTGGCCGACACGATAAACGGCGACCAGGAGGGTCAGGTTCCACGACGCGCCGGTGCAAGGCCTTGCCGTGGCGATCCTCACAGCCCCGGGAAAAGGCCTTGCAAGCCCTTACGACGCTGCCGCGGCCTTCGCCGCTTCCCGCACCGCACCGGCCACCGCGCCCGCGACCTTGTCGTTGAAGACGCTCGGGATGATGTAGTTCGGGTTCAGCTCGTCCTCGGTCACCACGTCCGCGAGAGCGGTTGCGGCGGCCAGCATCATCTCGGTGTTGACCGTGCGGGACTGGGCGTCCAGCAGACCGCGGAAGACGCCCGGGAAGACCAGCACGTTGTTGATCTGGTTCGGGAAGTCGGAGCGGCCGGTGGCCACAACGGCCGCCGTCTGACGGGCGATTGCCGGGTCGACCTCGGGGTCGGGGTTCGCGAGCGCGAACACGATCGCCCCGTCGGCCATGGCGGCCACGTCGTCGCCGTCGAGGACGTTCGGGGCGGAGACGCCGATGAAGACGTCGGCGCCGCGCACGGCCTCCTTGAGGGTGCCGGTCAGGCCCTCGGGGTTGGTGTTGTCGGCGATCCAGCGCAGCGGCGAGTCGGCCGCGGCCTCCCGCAGGTCCTCGCGGCCGGTGTGCACGACGCCGTGGATGTCGGCGACCACGGCGTTCTTGACGCCCGCGGCGAGCAGCAGCTTGAGGATGGCCGTACCGGCCGCGCCGGCGCCGGACATGACGACCCGGATGTTCTCAATTGCCTTGCCGGTGACGCGAAGGGCGTTCGTCAGGGCGGCGAGGACGACGATCGCGGTGCCGTGCTGGTCGTCGTGGAAGACCGGGATGTCGAGGGCCTCGCGCAGCCGCGCCTCGATCTCGAAGCAGCGGGGCGCGGAGATGTCCTCGAGGTTGATGCCCGCGAACCCGGGGGCGATGGCCTTCACGATCTCGACGATCGCGTCGGTGTCCTGGGTGTCGAGGCACAGCGGCCAGGCGTCGATGCCGGCGAACCGCTTGAAGAGGGCCGCCTTGCCCTCCATGACCGGGAGGGCGGCCTTCGGGCCGATGTTGCCGAGGCCCAGCACGGCCGAGCCGTCCGTCACGACCGCAACGGAATTGCGCTTGATGGTGAGGCGGCGGGCGTCCTCGGGGTTCTCGGCGATCGCCATGCAGACGCGGGCCACACCCGGGGTGTAGATCATGGAGAGGTCGTCACGGTTGCGGATGGGGTGCTTCGACGCCATCTCGATCTTGCCGCCGAGGTGCATCAGGAACGTACGGTCGGAGACCTTGCCCAGGGTGACGCCCTCGATGCCGCGCAGCTGCGTGACGATCTCGTCGGCGTGGGCCGTGGAGCTCGCCGCGATGGTGACGTCGATGCGGAGTTTCTCGTGGCCGGAGGCGGTCACGTCGAGGCCGGTCACCGAGCCCCCGTGGGACTCTACGGCCGTGGTGATCTGGGAGACCGCGGTTCCGCTCGCGGGCACCTCCAACCGGACCGTAATGGAGTAGGAGACGCTGGGCGCCGTTGCCATGGCCGACTTCCTCTGCTTTCACCGTGACGCTGGGTATGCCGTCCGATGGTCGCACCTACTGCCGAGTAGGCGTTAGCCGCTCCGTATTGCGATCGTTTTGTTCACAGCAAAAGAGGCCCGCGTCACATGGTGACGCGGGCCTCTCGATGGTCAGTGGCACCGACCCGCCATGCTCGCCTCGCGGCAAGTGGTCGCTCGTAGCGACGAAGGTTGGGCCCGGGGGCTTGGATCGGGCCGGTGCCACACCCAGGCTAACAAACAGATCCCGTAAGGCCATTCCCGTGCCGAGAGTTCATCCGGTTCTTAACTTTCATGGAGCACGTGCTAGTCCCGCAGCAGGTCGGGGACGGCGTTCGCGTCCGGGGCGTCGCGGTCGGTCGAGACGATGGTCAGCTGCTGGGTCGCGCGGGTGAGGGCGACGTACAGGACCCGCAGGCCGGCCGGGGACTCGTCGGCGATCTCCGCGGGCGAGACGACGACCGTCGCGTCGTACTCCAGGCCCTTCGCCTCCAGGCTGCCGAGGGCCACCACCCGGTCGCCGAGCCCGGCGAGCCAGCGGACGGCCTCCTCCCGCCGCTGCATGGCGACGACGACGCCGACCGTGCCGTCGACACGGTCGAGGAGACGGGCTGCCTCCTCCCGGACGGACTGCGCGAGGGAGTCCCGTACGACCGCGAACCGAGGCTCGACGCCGGTGGACCGTACGGCTGACGGGGACTTGGCGCCCGGCATGGCGAGGGCCAGCACCTTGGAGGCCAGCTCGGCGATCTCGGCCGGGTTGCGGTAGTTCACGGTGAGCTCGAAGCGGCGGCGGGGGCGGGTGCCGAGGGCCTCGTCCCTCGCCTCGGCCGCCTCGTCGACGTCGGACCAGGAGGACTGGGCCGGGTCGCCGACGACCGTCCAGGTGGCGTGCCGGCCGCGGCGGCCGACCATGCGCCACTGCATCGGGGTGAGGTCCTGGGCCTCGTCGACGATGACGTGGGCGTACTCGGTGCGCTCCTGGGCGAGCCGCTCTGCGCGCTCACGCTGCGACTCCTCGCGCACCGGCATCAGCTCCTCGAGGCCGGTGAGCTGGTCGAGCGGGTCCAGTTCGCGCTTCTTCCTGGGGCGGGCCGGGGTGCCGAGGATCGACTGGAGCTCGTCGAGCATGGCGATGTCGTGCACGGAGTGGCCGTCGCGGCGCAGTGAGCGGGCGACCCTGCGGACCTCGCCCGGGTTGAGGATCCGGCGGGCCCAGCGGCCCAGGCGCCGCTCGTCGGCCATGGCGGCGAGGACCGCCCTGGGCGTGAGCTCGGGCCACCAGGCGTCCAGGAAGGCGAGGAAGGCGTCCTCGCTCGACACGTCCTCGTCGAAGGAGGACCGCAGTTCGGCGGCCAGCTCCGGGTCGGTGTGCCGGCCCGCCGCGCCCGACTGCGCCCACAGGGCGTCCAGGAGCAGTTTGCGGGCGCGGGGCCGCAGCAGGTTCACGGGCGCGGTGCCGCCGAGCACGGCCTGGCGGATACGGCTCAGCTCGGCGGCCTCCAGCTCGAGACGGCGGCCGAAGGCGACGACCCGCAGACGGGTGGGCGGGCCGGCGGGGGCGCCGGACCCGTCCGTGTCGTCCTCGCCGAAGGCGAGCTGACCGGGGGCGGCACGTCCGGGGGCGGCGCGCCGGGAGTCGGCGCGTCCGGAGTCGGCGGTCGGCCCCAGTTCCAGTGCTCCGCGCGCGGCCTTCCGCAGGACCTTGAGCATGCGGTACGAGCCCTTGGCGCGGGCCGTGGACGGGGAGTCGTAGAGCGTGGCCTCCGCACCGTCGACGAGTGAGCCGATCGCGCGGATGGCGACCTGGCCCTCCTCGCCGAGGGAGGGCAGGACACCCTCGGTGTAGGCGACGAGCAGGGGGGTCGGGGAGACGATCAGGATGCCGCCCGCGTACCGGCGGCGGTCCTGGTAGAGGAGGTAGGCGGCACGGTGGAGTGCCACGGCCGTCTTTCCGGTGCCCGGCCCGCCCTCGACATACGTCACCGAGGCGGCGGGCGCGCGGATGACCAGGTCCTGTTCGGCCTGGATGGAGGCGACGATGTCCCGCATGGTGTGGCTGCGGGCCTGGCCGAGGGCGGCCATCAGGGCGCCGTCACCGATGACGGGCAGCTCGTTGCCGTCGAGGAAGGCCTTGAGCTCGGGGCGCATCAGGTCGTCCTCGACGCCCAGCACCTTGCGGCCCTTGGAGCGGATGACACGGCGGCGCACCACCCGGCCGGGGTCGACCGGGGTGGAGCGGTAGAAGGGCGCCGCGGCGGGCGCCCGCCAGTCGATGACGAGCGGCGCGTACTCGGAGTCCAGGACACCGATCCGCCCGATGTGCAGGGTCTCGGCGATATCGGCGGTGTCGTCGTCCCGCACGGCACCCTCGGCAGGCTCCACGGCGGTGTAGGCGCCGTCGGGCCCCTTCTTGCCGTCCTTGCCGAGCAGCAGGTCGATGCGCCCGAAGAGGAAGTCCTCGAACTCGTTGTTGAGCCGGTTGAGATGGATTCCCGCCCGGAAGACCTGCGCGTCGCGCTCGGCGAGGGCGCCGGGCGTGCCGACCTGACCGCGCTTGGCCGCGTCGTTCATCAGGAACTCGGCCTCGTGGATCTTCTCCTCGAGACGCCGGTACACCCGGTCGAGGTGTTCCTGTTCGACGCTGATCTCTCGGTCGCGTACTGAGTCGTGATCCGAGCCGACGGCGGTTTCCTGTTGAGCCTGAGCGGCCACCGGGCCCCCTTCTGACGTGCATGGCAGCCGTCAACCGTACGCGAAGGGGACCCGGCAAAGCTACGTAAGCTACGCGTCGATCTCCACGAGACCTACGCGTCGACCTGGACGAGCTTCTTGCCCTGGAAGGTCATGACCTCGAAGTGGTCGATCTCATTGGGCTTGAGGGCCGCGCCGCCCTGGGCGTAGAGCGGTTGCTTCGCCTCCGGTGTCTTGCCGTCCGGGATGCCGTAGCCCCACTTGGGGACCGACCAGGAGGACATGGTCTCGCGCTCGCCGTTCTTGCCCACGGCGATGAGCGAGCACTTCAGCGGGCCCTTGACGTTGCTGAGCTCGACGACACCCCAGGTGCCCCAGTCCTTCTGCTCCATCGCCACGGTCGCCTTGACCTTGGTGGACGCGTCCGTGGCCGAGACCTTGTCGGAGATGGTGCCGAAGGCGGCCTTGGCTCCGGCCGCCAGCGGTGTGGCGGTCGTACCCGAGTCACCGCCGCCGCCCGCGGCCATGACACCCAGCGGGCCGCCGATGATCAGCGCGGCCGCGGCCGCCACCAGGTAGAAGCCCTTGCGGCGCTTCTGTGCCCGGCGTTCGGCGACCTCGTCGACCAGCTTCTCCGCGAGCCGCGGGCTGGGCCTGGCGGACAGGGACTCCCCGATCGCGGGCGAACCGGTCCCCGGCAGATCCGCGAGGGCGGCGAGCATCGGTTCCATCCCGGCCAGCTCGTCGAGCTGCTGGGCGCACCACTCGCAGCTCGCGAGGTGCACCTCGAAAGCGGTTGCCTCGGCGTCGTCGAGGATGCCGAGAGCGTAGGCGCCGACCGTCTCGTGTTCGCTCGGGCCCGGAGATCCCATCATGGAGCCAGACATACCCGAACCACCTGTACCGAATCCCTGGTTTCCCCCGTAAACACTCATCACGCCGTCACCCCCCGCTCCTCCAGTGCGAGCTTCATCGACCGCAGGGCATAGAACACCCGGGACCGCACCGTGCCGCTGGGAATGCCCAGCGTCTCTGCGGCCTCGTTGACGGTACGCCCCTTGAAATACGTCTCGACGAGCACCTCCCGGTGAGCCGGGGTCAGGTCGTCCAGCGCGTCCGACAGCGTCATCAACCACAGCGCCTTGTCGATCTCGTCCTCCGCGGGGATGACCTCCAGCGGCGACGGATCGACCTCCTGCGGCCGGGCCTGCCGGCTGCGGTGGCCGTCGATGACGATGCGGCGCGCGACCGTCACCAGCCAGGGGCGTACAGATCCGGTCGCCCGATTGAGCTGACCGGCGTTCTTCCAGGCACGGATAAGCGTCTCCTGGACCACGTCCTCGGCGCGCTGCCGATCTCCGGCGACCAGGCGCAGTACGTATGCAAGGAGAGGTCCGGCGTGCTCGCGATAGAGCGCACGCATCAGCTCCTCATCAGGTTCCGAGGGCTGGGACATGCGATGTCGGGCCCTCGATCCACGTTCATTGGCCACGACGGAATCCTTGCGCACGCCCACCTCCGATGTCCGGGGGTTCCCCCAGTCGGTCGCTCGTCCACGGGTACGGATGTGGGCCGTGTCATGTTCAACGTGAGATGACAGTTTTCTTCTGAGTGACGTGACGAGGTGGACATGGGAGCACATTCCCCCCTCGCGATCTTCACATTTCCGCCACATTGGCGAGATCGCAACCGCTGCCCATGCCACGGATGAGGTAAACGGCGTGTAATCGAAATCACGTCGATGGCTCGTTCACAGAAGCCGCATACCGGACGTCAGGCGCGCGTCAGAGCCGCCCGCCGACGGTGCCGGGCCACCCTTTCCCGGTTCCCACAGACCTCACTGGAGCACCAGCGCCTCCTGCGCCCCCGGGACGAATCCACGTAAACGATCGGGCAGTTGTCCCCCTCGCACTGCCGCAGGCCGGCCCGTGCGACGGGGTCGGTGAGGAGCTCCACGGCGTCCCTGGCGAGGGCGCCGAGCAGCGCCGCACACTCGGGCGGACCGTCCAGCTCGCGTACGAGCGCGCCGTCCGCGCCGCGCACGGCGCGTGGGGCGGGAGGCGAGACACGGGCGATCTCGTTCACGCGGGCGAGCGCGATGTCGTACGACGGCCTGAGCACCGCCGGCGTAAGTCCTCCGTGCACCAACTGCCCGATCTGTCCGCGCAGTTCACGGAAGCCGACCAGCCAGGACGGGTCGGCGTGGGTCAACGGGGTGGACGCGGGGACCAGTCCTGCCCCGGTGATCCAGGCGCACAGCACCTCGACGGAGTCGAATCGCTCCTCGGGGTGGGTGGTGGCGAGGAGGTCGAGACAGATCCGACCGGCATCGAACCGCAGCTCGTACGCGACCGTGGCCGTACCCAGTGCCATGTGCCTGTCACCGCCTGGCTCGGGAACCTGAGGGCTGAAGCAACCGATCCCTCTTACAGTGCCTTCCCGCTCGCGCGGCCGGAACCCCTCGTACCGGCGGTGCGGGAGACGACGGCTGGACGCGCGCTTATGCGGCCGCGCTTCTCGGCGATGTTCCGGCCGCGCCGCCGTCCGTTGACTGGAGGGCATGACAACCCACAGCAGGAGCACGGGATGCGTACTGGGTGCGGCCACGGTCGCGATGGGCCTGATCGCAGGCGTCTACTACATCTTCGCGTGCTGCGTGATGCCGGCGCTGGCCCGCAGCGACGACCGGGTCTATGTCGAGGTCATGCGGAACATCAACGACGTGATCCAGAACCCGGTGTTCTTCCTCGGTTTCATGGGGGCGCTGCTGCTGACGGCAGTGGCCTCCTGGCAGCTGCGCGGGCAGCCGTACCGCTGGTGGGTGTGGGCGGCACTGGCGGCCTACGCGCTCGGCTTCCTCACCACGGTCGCCGTCAACATCCCGCTCAACAACGACCTGGCGAACATGAAGGATCCGACGGCGGCACGGGAGCACTTCGAGCAGGCGTGGGTGGCGTGGAACGTGGTGCGGGCGGTTGTGACGACAGGGGCGTTGGGGTGCTTGGCGCGGGCGCTGGTGCTCTACGGCAGGGCAGAGGTTTTCAGCCCGTCGTGGGGGTCCCCCCGCTCGAGCGAAGCCGAGAGTGGGGGAGTTTGAGGGCGAGGCCGTTCAGGCCGATACCGGGGTCTGGGGGCGGAGCCCCCAGACACGCACACTGCAGGTCACGCGTCCGCGTACTTCGCGTCGGCAGCGGGATCCAACGCCAGCCGATACCCCCGCTTCACCACCGTCTGGATCAACTTCGGCGCCCCGAGAGCCGTCCGCAGCCGAGCCATGGCGGTCTCCACCGCATGCTCGTCCCGCCCGGCACCGGGCAGCGCCCGCAGCAGCTCCGCCCGGGCCACCACCCACCCCGGCCGCCGCGACAGCGCCCGCAGCAGTGACATCCCGGCGGGCGGTACGGGCTTGAGGTCGCCGTCGACGAGGACCGCGTGGCCGCGGATCTCCACCCGGTGCCCGGCGATGGGCAGGGACCGCGCCCGGTTCGGAAGCTCCTGGCACAGCAGTTGGACGAGGGGGCCGAGCCGGAAGCGTTCGGGCTGGACCGTGTCGACGCCGTGGGCCTGCAGCGGCAGCGCGGTGACCGGGCCGACGCAGGCCGGCAGGACGTCGTGGTGGAGGGCGGCGAGCAGCTCGGGCAGCAGCCCGCGCTCCTCGGCCCGGTTCAGCAGGGACGCGGCGGCGGGCGCGCTGGTGAAGGTGATCGCGTCCAGCCCGCGCGAAACGGCGGCGTCCAGCAGCCGGTCCACCGGCGCGATGTCCTCCGGCGGCATCCACCGGTACACGGGCACCCCGACGACCTCGCCTCCCGCTTCCCGGAGCGACTCCACGAAGCCGGGCAGCGGCTCGCCGTGCAGCTGTACGGCGATACGGCGCCCGTCGACGCCCTCCTCAAGGAGCCGGTCCAGCACCTCGGCCATGGACTCGCTCGACGGCGACCACTCCTCGGTCAGCCCGGCGGCCCGTATCGCGCCCTTGACCTTGGGCCCGCGCGCCAGCAGCGCCACATGCCGCAGCCGGTCGAGGAGGGGCTCGCCGAGCCCCCACCCCTCGGCGGCCTCGACCCAGCCCCGGAAGCCGATGGCGGTCGTGGCCACCACCACGTCCGGCGCCTGGTCGATCAGGTCCTTCGTCGCCGCCAGCAGTTCGCTGTCGTCGGCGAGCGGCACGATGCGCAGGGCGGGTGCATGCAGGACGGCGGCTCCCCGTCGCTGCAGCAGCGCACCCAGCTCGTCGGCACGGCGGGCGGCGGTCACGCCCACCGTGAATCCGGCAAGGGAGCCGTGCCCGCCCAGGTCTGGTCGCTGCTGTTCCTCGTACATGGCTCTCGTCCCGAACTCGAGTCGTCGTACATGCAGTAGTGCGGTACCTACATGCCGAACGAGCCTGTCAACGGCGCGTGACAGGCTCGGTTCGGCTTCATGTCGCTGGTGTTACGTCATACCTCGGCGTAGCTGAGCTGCGGCTTCGCCTCTGCGGCGGCTTCGGACTGCGCCGCCGTGGCCGGGCGCCGAAGGTATACGGCCCAGGTGACCGCGAAGCAGAGGGCGTAGAAGGCGAGGAAGGCGACGAACGCTCCGGTGCCGGATCCGTAGGAGAGGAAGGACTGGCGGAAGGCGAGGTTGATGCCGACGCCGCCGAGCGCTCCGACCGCGCCGATGAGGCCCATGGACGCTCCGGAGAGCCGGCGCCCGTACGTGGCCGCCTCCTCCCCTTCCAGTCCCTTGGCGATGGCCTTCGTCTGGAAGATGCCGGGGATCATCTTGTACGTCGAGCCGTTGCCGAGCCCGGTGAGCACGAACAGCACCACAAAGGCCACGGTGAACAGGGCCAGCGACTTCTGCATGGAGGCGACGATCAGAACCGCGGTCGCGGCGCCCATGCCGACGTAGTTCCAGAGGGTGATCTTCGCGCCGCCGTAACGGTCGGCGAGCCAGCCGCCGACGGGACGGATCAGCGAGCCGAGCAGCGGGCCGATGAAGGTGACGTACGCGGCCTGCAGCGGCGTACGGCCGAACTGGTTCGTCAGCACCTGGCCGAAGGCGAAGCTGTAGCCGATGAACGAGCCGAAGGTTCCGACGTAGAGGAAGGACATGATCCAGGTGTGGGCGTCCTTCGCGGCGTCCTTGGCGGCACCGGTATCGTTCTTCACGTTCTCGATGTTGTCCATGAAGAGCGCGGCGAGGACGGCGGCGACGACGATCAGCGGGATGTAGATCCCGAGCAGCACACGCGGCCCGCCGCTCGCCCCGATGATCGCGAGGGCGACCAGCTGGATGACGGGTACGCCGATGTTGCCGCCGCCCGCGTTGAGGCCGAGCGCCCACCCCTTCTTACGGAGCGGGAAGAAGGCGTTGATGTTGGTCATCGAGGAGGCGAAGTTGCCGCCTCCGATGCCGGCCAGCAGGCCGATCAGCAGGAACGTCGAGAACGACGTCCCCGGCTTCATCACCGCGAACGCGGCGATCGTCGGGATGAGCAGCAGGCTGGCCGAGATGATCGTCCAGTTCCGGCCGCCGAAGAGGGCGACGGCGAAGGTGTAGGGGACGCGGACGACGGCGCCGACCAGCGTGACCATCGAGGTGAGCATGAACTTGTCGGCCGGGGTGAGCCCGTACTTCGGGCCCATGAAGAGCACCAGCACGGACCACAGGGTCCAGATCGAGAACCCGATGTGCTCGGAGAGAACGGAGAAGAGCAGGTTCCGCTTGGCGATCTTCTCTCCGGTCTCGTTCCAGAAGGTCTCGTCCTCGGGATCCCACTGCTGGATCCAGCGGCCTCCCCTGCTGGGTGCGGGGGCTGTGCTAGGGGCTGTCATGACGCCTCCACGGTGCTCCGGGGCTCGGTCGTGCTTGGGGTAGCTGAGCGGTGATGAGTCCCGAAGGTAGGGAGGCAGCGTTTCCGGTCTGTGGCACTGGGTGACCGGAAGGGAACTTTGCTCTCACCCGGCGGCCGGGGCGGATGAGAGGTCTTGCGCCCGTACGTTACGAACGGCTCCCCGCTTGTGAGATGCCCCCTGTGAAGGTGCCGGGCGAACGGTCACCGACCGCGGCGGTCGACGGCCGTCAGGTCGATCTCGATGTCGAAGGGCACGGAGACCTTGAGCCTGTCGTGGAAGATGCCGGTGAGGCCGTAGGACTTCGTGGCGGGGTCGAGCTCGTAGACGTACACGACGGGGTATCCCTTGTCGTCGTCCTTCTCGACCCGCCAGAAGTGCGGCACGCCGACGGCCGCGTACTTGCGGGGCTTGACCTCGCGGTCACGCTCTCGGGAATCGGCGGAAACGACTTCGACGGCGAGGATGACGTCCTCGGGCTTGTACCAGGTCTGGTCGGGTCCGGTGGTCGCCTCCAGGGGGAGGACCAGGATGTCCGGCTCGGGCCGGTTCTTCGCATCCAGCTTGACCGTCATCTCCCGCATGACATCCAGGTGATCCGGCGCCTGTCCGAGAAGAGTGATCTCAAGCAGGCGCATACACCGAGCGTGGAATGCGGTCTGCGGACTCATGAAAACGAGACTCCCGTCGATCAACTCCGTGTGCGGCGGGAGGCCCGGAATCCGGTCGAGGTCGTCCGCGGTCCAGCCCCCGGGGGGCGGGACGGGCCAGCGGTACGCGGGCTCGTCGTCCAACCCGTCGTCGGATACGGCGCTCATCGGTGCTCCCATGGGACGGAGTCTCGACTGTCGGTTCAGCGTACCCAGGGGCAATGGTGGCCACCTCACCCCAATGAGTGATCCACACCGCCCCTCAGCGATCCGGATGTGGCTCCGCGCTGCCGTCCGGCCCCGTTTCGGGCCTCGCATGGAGCACGTCCCGGGCCTGGTCCGCGGCGCGGGCGATGCTCTCCGAGACGAAGTCCAGGAAGCGGGCGATGTTCTCCAGGCGGACGGCGGCCGGGGTGCCGGGGCCGAGGATGGCGACGCCCTGCCGTGCGGTCTCGGCGACCTGGGCGGTGCCGCGGACGCTGGCCATCATCGACTGGTACCAGACGTCGGAGTCGACGACGTACCGCTCCCGGCGGCGCGCGTCGCGTTCCCGCCGGATCATGCCCTGTTCCTCGAGGAACGCGACCGCCTTGGAGATGGACGCCGGGCTGACCTTGAGCCGCTGGACGAGTTCGGCGGCGGTGAGGCTGCCCGCGTCGCTGAGGCAGACGGCGGCCAGCACCCGGGCCATCATCTGCGGCGTGCCCGACTGCACGAACACGGTGGTGAGCGTCTCCTCGTACGCGCGCACCGCCTCGGCGTCGCGCCCGTAGGGCTGCGGGGACGCCGGAGAGTTCGGCGGCGCGGTCTGCCGGCGGCGGTGGGCGCGGTGTGCCGTCGCACGGTGGGCGATCTCGGCGCGGTAGGCGGTGGGGCCGCCGTTGCGCAGCACCTCGCGCGTGATGGTCGAGGTCGGGCGGTCCAGGCGTCGGGCGATCTCCGCGTAGGCGAGGCCGTCGGCCAGTCCCAGCGCGATCTGCTGGCGGTCCTGCTGGGTGAGTCTGCCTCCCGGCATCGTCTTCTCCTTAGTGCTGGCCTCTTCGGCGTCTCCCCACTCTAGCGTTCATACCCATTCCATTGCAACGACCGGTGGACCGGGCGTTGCGTTAAATTCTGAACCGTTGCAACGATTTATCGCCATTGACCTGCATTGATTTCCGTTCTGCGCAACGCGCATGTTGCCGGATCAGCGAACGCAACGTAGCTTTCCATCATCAGAAACAGCGGGCCGACCAAGCGCCCGCTGCATACGAAGGAGAGCACCATGCAGAAGTTCGACACCCCCGCCGCCGTCTCCGCCGTCCTCGACATCCCCGCCGGACGCATCCAGTTCATCGCCGCCGACCGGACCGACACCACCGTCGAGGTCCGACCCGCCAACGCCGCCAAGAACCGCGACGTGAAGGCGGCCGAGGAACTGGAGGTCGACTACCGCGACGGCATCCTGCGGATCGCGGCGAAGCCCGCCAAGAACCAGTACCTCGGCCCCTCCGGTTCCGTCGAGGTCACCGTCCAACTGCCCGCCGGCTCCCGGATCGAGGCCAAGGCCGCGAGCGCCGAACTGCGGGCCGTCGGCCGACTCGGCGACGTCACCTTCGAAGGCGCCTACCGCCACATCAAGATCGACGAGGCCGCGAGCCTCCGCCTCACCGCCGTCGACGGCGACGTCGAGGTCGGCCGACTGGGCGGCCCCGCCGAGATCAGCACCGCACGCGGCGACATCCGGATCACCGAAGCCGTGCGCGGCACGGTGACACTGCGCACCCAGTCCGGCGACATCTCGATCGGCGCCGCCGCCGGTGTCTCCGCAGCCCTGGACGCCGGCACCGGCCACGGCCGCATCAGCAACGCGCTCAAGAACGACGGCACCACCGAACTCGACATCCACGCCACCACCTCCTCCGGCGACATCACCGCCCGCAGCCTCTGACCGCCTGCGGCCTCCCAGCCCTTGAAGGAGCACTCCCCATGACCGACCTGGCCATCGCGGCGAAGGGTCTGCGCAAGTCCTACGGCGACAAGACCGTCCTGGACGGCATCGACCTGGGCGTCGCGGAAGGAACGATCTTCTCCCTGCTCGGCCCGAACGGCGCCGGCAAGACCACCGCAGTCAAGATCCTCTCCACTCTGATCAGCGCCGACGCCGGCGACCTGTACGTCGGCGGCCACAGCCTCGCCACCGACGCGCAGGCCGTGCGCGCCGCGATCGGCGTCACCGGGCAGTTCTCCGCCGTCGACAACCTGATCACCGGGGAGGAGAACATGCTCCTGATGGCGAACCTGCACCACCTGTCCCGGCGCGAGGGACGGCAGGTCACCGCCGAACTGCTGGAGCGCTTCGACCTCACCGAGGCCGCGAAGAAGCCCGCCTCCACCTACTCCGGCGGCATGAAACGCCGCCTCGACATCGCCATGACCCTGGTCGGCAGTCCGCGGATCATCTTCCTCGACGAGCCGACCACCGGCCTCGACCCGCGCTCGCGGCACACCATGTGGCAGATCATCCGCGACCTCGTCACAAGCGACGGCGTGACCGTCTTCCTCACCACTCAGTACCTGGACGAGGCCGACGAGCTCGCCGACCGTATCGCGGTCCTCCACGACGGCAGGATCGCCGCCGAAGGCACCGCCGAGCAGCTCAAGCGGATCGTCCCCGGCGGCCACGTCCGGCTCCGCTTCACCGACCCGGCCGCGTACCAGAGCGCCGCCTCCGCCCTGGGGGAGGCGGCCCGGGACGACGAAGCCCTCGCCCTGCAGATCCCCAGCGACGGCAGCCAGCGCGAACTGCGCTCCATCCTCGACTGGCTGGACTCGGCCGGCGTCGAGGCCGACGAGCTGACCGTGCACACCCCCGACCTCGACGACGTCTTCTTCGCCCTGACCAGCAGCACCCGGCCCGAGGAGGCCATGCGATGAGCACCCCTGCGGCTACCGCCCGCCCGACCCGGATCTCCCTCGCCGTGCGCGACTCGTCCACGATGCTGCGCCGCAACCTGCTGCACGCCCGCCGCTACCCGTCGCTCACCCTGAACCTGCTGCTCACCCCGGTCATGTTGCTGCTGCTCTTCGTCTACATCTTCGGTGACGCGATGAGCGCGGGACTCGGCGGCGGCGCCGACCGCTCCGACTACATCGCCTACCTCGTGCCGGGCCTGCTGCTGATGACCGTCGGCTCCACCACGATCGGCACCGCGGTGTCCGTCGCCACAGACATGACCGAGGGCATCATCGCCCGCTTCCGCACCATGGCCATCCACCGCGGGTCGGTGCTCATCGGGCACGTCATCGGCAGCGTGCTGCAGTGCGTGATGAGCGTGGTCCTGGTCGGCGCGGTCGCCGTGGCCATCGGCTTCCGCTCCACCGACGCCACCGTCCTCGACTGGATCGCCGCCTTCGGGCTGATCACGCTGTTCGCCCTGGCGCTCACCTGGATCGCGGTCGGGATGGGCCTGGTCAGCCCGAACGCCGAGGCCGCCGGCAACAACGCGATGCCGCTGATCTTCCTCCCGCTCATCTCCAGCACCTTCGTCCCCCTGCACACCATGCCGGGCTGGTTCCAGCCGATCGCCGAGTACCAGCCCTTCACTCCCGCCATCGAGACCCTGCGCGGACTCCTCCTGGGCACCCCGATCGGCCACAACGGCTGGCTCGCCATCGCCTGGTGCGTCGGCCTCGCGGTCCTCGGCTACTTCTGGTCGGCGTCGAAGTTCAACAGCGAGCCGAAGTAACCGTCATGACAGCGCGGGCCATCCCGCAAACCCGTCCCACCCCAGGGCGGCGTACACCGACAACTCGTCGGGTGCGCCGCCCCGTTCGTGTCCGGTCAACGCTTCCGCCGGGCCCCGGCGGGCATGACCTCCGCATCGATGGCCGGAAGCCATCCATCGGAAGGCACCCGCAGCCACGCTTCCGCCGCCGAGACTTCGAGCGCCGCCCGTCGAAGCGCATCGAATGCGGGGTGCACCAGCCCCTTCCGCCACACAAGTGACACCGGCGACAAAGGCACAGGATCGGCCAGGGGCCGCAGCACCCTCCCAGGCATGGCCGGAAAATCCACCACGGCGAGAATCGGGTTGCGCGTCTTGGCCATGATCCGCTCGAACTCCTCCTCCCCGACGGCCAGCGGAACGGGCGGTGCGATCTCGATGCGCCGCCCGTCGAACAGCCGGCGGGCCAGATCCGTCCACTCCGGTGTCCGCGGATTTCCCGCCCCCGCGTACACCGTCTCCCCCGCCAGCGCGGCGAGCGGCACCGCGTCCAGCGCCGCCAGCCGGTGGTCCTCGGGCAGCACGACCGCCATCGGCTCGTAGCGCACGGGCTGGTGCTCCAGCCGGGCCCGCAGCACCGGGTCCAGGCCTGCGAACCGGCCGAACGACGCGTCGAGGCGCCCTGCGAGCAGCTCTTCCGCGGCGCCGGTCAGCCCGCTCTCGTAACGCGCCATCAGCTCGTGGTCGGGGGCGAGTTCGCGGGCCCGGTGCAGAACGCGGCGCGCGGTGGCCGCGCCCCGGTAGTTGAGGTCGACCAGCAGCGGCCTGGCCTGCCCGAACGCGGCCAGCAGCTCGTCCTGCGCCTGAAGCACCCGGCGCGCGTACGGCACCAGCCGCTCACCGTCGGCCGTGAGCGTCACCTGCCGGGTGCTGCGCACGAACAGCTCGGCCCCCAACTCCCGCTCCAGGCGCCGCACATCCCGGCTGAGCGCCTGCTGGGCGACATAGAGCCGGGCGGCGGCGCGCGTGAAGTGCAGTTCCTCGGCGACGGCGAGGAAGGCACGCAGGAGGCGGGGGTCTGGATGGCCGGGCGCGGGCATCCGGCGAACCTACAACAGAACTTACAACGCAGGTGCGTGAATCGGCGCGCAGAAGGTGTTGGACCCCTTGATCATCTACGGGCGACCGTAGTGCCCATGCCGCAACCGACGCCCGGGAAAGCCCCGTTGTTCACGGTCACCGCCGACACCCTCGTCGCCGTCGACTTCAACCCCCGCACCCGCAACCGCCCGCCCGGTCCCTACCGCCGTCTCTTCGCCACCCCCGGCGCCCGCGCCTTCACGTTCGGGAATCTGCTGGCCCGGCTCCCCATGGGCATGTTCAGCGTGAGCGCGGTCGTGATGATCGCCGGTGCGCGCGGCTCGTACGCCCTCGCCGGCGCCGTCACCGCGACCGGCCTCGCGGCGACGGCCGTGATGGCCCCGTGGACCGCGCGGCTCGTCGACCGCTACGGCCAGGCCCGGATCGCCGTACCCGCCACGGTGTTCGCGGCCCTCGGCTCCCTCGCCCTCCTGCTCTGCGTGCACTTCGGCGCCCCCGCCTGGACCTTGTTCGCCTCCTACGCCGCCACCGCCACGACCCCGAACATCGGCGGCATGTCCCGTGCCCGTTGGGCCCACCTGCTGAAGGGCGACGACGGGGCGCTGCACACCGCGAACTCCTTCGAACAGGCCGCCGACGAGCTCTGCTTCATGCTGGGCCCGGTGCTCGCGGCCTTCCTGTGCGGGACGTTCTTCCCGGAGGCGGGCACGCTGGCCGGCGCGGTGCTGCTGCTGACCGGCATGCTGCTGTTCGCCGCGCAGCGCTCGACCGAGCCGCCCGTGCGGCGGCACGCTCGCGCCAGATCCCCGCTCCGCGCGCCCGGTATGCCCCCGCTGCTCGCCGTCTGCCTGGCCATGGGCGCGGTGTTCGGCTCCATGGAGGTCGTCACGATCGCGTTCGCGGACGCACAGGGACACCGTTCAGTGGCGGGCCTCGTGCTCGCGCTGCAGGCGGCGGGTTCATGCGCGGCGGGGCTGCTGTACGGAGCCCTCAAGCCGAGCGGTCCCGCCGACGCCCGACTGCCGTGGTGCGTCGCCGCGATGACCACCCTGATGGCCCTCCCCCTCCTCGCCGCCTCCCTCACCGGCTCCCTCCTGGCCCTGGCGGGTGCGCTGCTGGTCGCGGGCATGGCGACCGCCCCGACCATGGTCACGACGATGACGCTGGTCCAGCAGCACACTCCCGAGGGCCGCCTCAACGAGGGCATGACCCTCGCGGTGACCGGCCTGCTCGGCGGAATCGCCTGCGGCTCCGCGACGGGCGGCTGGCTGGTGGACCACCTGTTCCCGACAGCGGGCTTCGGGATACCGGTGACGGTGGCCGCCGCTGCGCTGCTGATCGCCGGTGCGTACCGCGCCCTCTAAGGGGCGCGGGGCTGAGTCGACATGCGGCTCCGCCGCGTGGGCGCGACAAGCCACGACTCCGCCGCAGACGATCGACAACCCCTCACCACCCACCCCGCGGAGCATTTCTCGTCCAATCCATTGACGCACCCCCAGCCCCCGCATACCTTCGCCCGTCGAAGCGCTTCGACGTCACGCATCGAATCGATTCGACGACCGGATCCGTCCGCCGCGTGACGCCCCGACTACCCATCCGGCTCTCCTGGAGGCACGGGATGTTGACGGCACGAAGGCGTGTGATGACGGTGGCGGCCGCGCTCCTCGGCGGATCGCTGCTGGTCACGGCATGCGGCGGCTCGGGCAGCGGGTCCTCCGACGCCAAGACGCTCAAGCTCTGGCACTTCGAGGGCCCCGACAGTGCGATGGGCGTGGCCTGGAACGAGGCGATCAAGGAGTTCGAGGCGAAGCATCCGGGCGTCAAGGTGAAGTTCGAGGAGAAGGGCTTCGAACAGATCCAGAAGACGGCGCCCATGATCCTGAACTCCTCGGACGTGCCCGACGTCATGGAGTACAGCAAGGGCAACGCGACCGCGGGCACCCTCGCGAAGCAGGGCCTGCTGACCGATCTGACAGCCGAGGCGACCCAGCACGGCTGGGACAAGAAGCTCAGCGCGGGCGTCCGTACGACCAGCATGTACGACACCAACGGCGTCATGGGATCCGGCAAGTGGTACGGCGTGCCCAACTACGCCGAGTACACGATGGTCTACTACAACAAGGACCTCTTCAAGAAGTACGGGATCACCGAGCCGAAGACGTTCGACGAACTGACCGCCGCCATGGACAAGTTCGTCGCCAAGGGCGTCACCCCGCTCGCCAACGCGGGCGCCGAGTACATCGCCCAGCAGTACCTCTACCAGCTGGCCCTCTCCAAGGCCGACCGCTCCTGGGTCGACAAGTACCAGCTGTACAAGGGCAAGACCGACTTCCACGACCAGGCCTGGACGTACGGGGCCACCACCTTCGCCGACTGGGTGAAGAAGGGCTACATCAGCAAGAACACCACCAGCACCAAGTCCGAGGACGCGGGCGTGTCCTGGATCCAGGGCAAGACGCCGATCCTCTTCTCCGGCAGCTGGTGGTACGGCCGCTTCCAGCGGGAGGTCAAGTTCGACTGGGACACCACCCTGTGGCCCGGCTCGAATCTGACCCCGGGCTCCGGCGGGAACATCTGGGTGGTCCCCAAGAACGCCAAGAACAAGGACCTGGCCTACGACTTCATCGACATCACCATGTCGAAGAAGATCCAGAACCTGCTCGGCAACAAGGGCGGCGTTCCGGTCGCGGCCGACGCCTCCGCCATCACGGACCCGAAGTCCAAGCAGCTCATCGCCAACTTCAACACCCTCAGCGGGCGTGACAGCCTGGCCTTCTACCCGGACTGGCCGGTGACCGGCTTCTACGACGTCCTCATCTCCGAGACGCAGAAGCTGATGACGGGCAGCGAGAAACCGGACGCCTATCTCAGCGCACTGCAGCAGGCCTACGACAAGGGCGCGCCGACGAAATGACGGTGACCGTCGAACGGGGCGCGCGGACCGCCGGCAAGCACCCGGACGCCGGCCCGCGCCGCCCCCGTACCCGCGACTCGTACGCCCTGTTCCTGCTCCCCGGCATCCTGGCGTTCACGGCGATCATCGTCGTCCCGTTCCTGATGAACACGGGCGTGAGCTTCACCCAGTGGCAGGGCATCGGCAGCCCCCAGTGGACCGGGCTCGCCAACTACCGGGAGCTGATGGACGACGCGGAGTTCTGGGCGTCGTTCCGGCACAGCCTGTTCATGGTCGTCGCCATGGCGGCCGTACCGACGATGATCGGTCTCGTCCTGGCGGCCGCGCTGTTCGACTACATCGGCAAGCACTTCGGATCCCGGTGGGCCGCGGTGCTGCGGGCCTGCTTCTACCTCCCGCAGGTGCTGCCGATCGCGGTCGCCGGCATCGTCTGGAGCTGGATCCTCGCCCCTGACAACGGCTCCCTGAACGAGCTGCTGAAGGCGGTCGGGCTGGGCTCCTGGCAGCAGGACTGGCTCGGCGACCCCGACATCGCGCTGTACAGCGTCATGGGGGTGATGGTCTGGGTGCAGATCGGCTTCCCGCTGGTGGTGTTCATGGCGGGCCTGCAACGCGTGGACCCGCAGCTGTACGAGGCGGCCGAGCTGGACGGCGCCGGCTGGTGGCGCCGCTTCTGGCACATCACGCTGCCGCAGATCCGCCCGGAGATCTACGTCGTCCTGACCTGGTGCACGATCGCCGCGCTCAAGGTGTTCGGCGCGGTGTACGTGCTCACGAAGGGCGGCCCGGGCGGGGCCACGGACGTCCCCTCCTACTTCTCCTTCTCCACCTTCTTCGAGAAGACCCAGGTCGGCTACGGCGCCGCGATCTCCACGATCCTCACGGTGATCATCCTGGCGCTCTCCCTCGTCCTCCTGAAGCTGCAGACCCGCGACGAGGAAGGGGACCGCGCATGACGACCGCCCTGCGCCGCTACCCGGTGCTGATCGCGCTGTGCATCGCCGCCCTGTTCATGGTGGTCCCGTTCCTCATCGTCGCGGTCAACGCGTTCAAGTCGCCGGCCGAGTACTCCCAGCACGGCCCGCTCAGCCTGCCCGAGGGCTTGTACCTGGACGGTCTCAAGAGCTTCTGGCAGCGCGTCGACTTCGGCCAGAAGCTGGTCAACTCGGTGCTGATCAGCGGCTCGGTGGCCGTACTCGCGGTGATCCTCTCCGTCCTCAACGCCTACGCCATCGGGATCGGCCGGATCAAGGGCCGCACCTGGGTCCTGGCCTTCTTCGTCCTCGCCAACGTGCTGCCGCAGGAGGCGCTGGTCTACCCGATCTACTACCTGGCCAAGCAAGCCGGCCTGTACGACACCAGGCTGAGCGTGATCATCGTCTTCACGGTGATCCAGGCGGCCTTCGGTACGTATCTGCTCTCGTCGGTCCTGGGCCAGTTCCCCCGCGAGATCGTCGAGGCGGCCCGGATCGACGGCGCCAACAAGTGGCAGGTGCTGTGGCGGATCGTCGTCCCGGTCAGCCGGCCGACCATCGGCGTGCTCCTGGTCTTCTTCTTCATCTGGACCTGGAACGAGTTCCTGCTCCCCCTGGTGATGCTGGTCTCCAACGACAACCAGACGGTGTCGGTGGCGCTCGGCGTCCTCCAGGGCCAGCGCCTGATGGACGCCACGATGACCAATGCGGCGGCCCTGCTGGGCGTGCTCCCGGCGATCGTGTTCTTCCTCGTGTTCCAGCGGACCCTCACCCGCGGCATCGCCGTCGGGGCGGTCAAATGACCGCCGTGGGTGCCGTCAATTGGCCTCTCTCCTCCGTGAGGAGGGGATGCCCCGACTCTGCGCCGCTACGCGACGCTCCTTCGGAGCTTTCCTGCTTCATCGCCGACAGCCCCATCCGGAAGGATCTTCCGTTGAGGTCTTACACCGGCTCCACAGGCCGACACCGCCAGCCCAGCGGCCAGAAGGTTGCGTGCAGCGTTCGTGTCCCTGTCATGAGAAACTCCGCAGCCGTCACACGTCCAGACTCGGACGTTCAGCGGGAGGTAGTCACGGATCAGGCCGCAAGCCGAACATGCCTTGCTGCTGGGGTGCCAGCGGTCAACCGCGATCAGCTCCCGCCCATACCACCCGCACTTGTACTCCAGCATGCCCCGCAGCTCGGCCCACGACGCATCAGAGATTGCACGGGCGAGATTGCGGTTCTTGACCATGTGCCGCACCGTCAGGTCCTCAATCACGATCAGTTGGTTCTCCCGAACGAGACGAGTGGTGACCTTGTGCAGGTGATCCCTACGCCGGTCGGCGACCCGGGCATGAACCCGTGCAACCTTGAGCCGAGCCTTCTCCCGGTTCCTGCTTCCTTTCTCCTTGCGTGCCAGTTCACGCTGAGCGCGAGCCAATCGGGCGCGCTCCCGCTTCTCCTGCTTTGGGTTGGCGATCTTTTCCCCGGTGGAGAGAGTGAGCAGGCTGGTGATTCCCGCGTCGATGCCGATCTGACCCGCGGCCTTGCCAGCCGTCACCGTGTCTTCACAGAGCAGGGACACGTACCAGCGCCCCGCCGGGTCCCGGGAGATGGTCGCCGTGGACGGATGAGCGTCTCGTGGCAGGGGGCGGGACCACACGATGTCCAGTGGGTCGCTCATCTTCGCCAGGAACAACTGGCCACCGCGCCAGCGGAACGCCGCACGTGTGTACGTGGCCGAGGGACGTGTTCTCTTGCGCGACTTGAACCGCGGATACTTCGCTCGCTTGTCGAAGAACGCCTGAAAGCCGAGCTGAAGATGACGCAGCGCCTGCTGCAGAGGCACCGACGACACCTCACGGAGGAAAGCGGCATCCTCCGTGGCCTTGAGCGCCGTCAGCGCCCGGTCGGTGGCCGGATAGCCGATCTTCTCTCCACGCAGCGTGAATGCCTCCGAACGAAGCCGCAAGGCCCAGTTGTACACGTAGCGCACACAGCCAAACGTGCGGGTCAGTTCCGCCACTTGCTCACTGGTGGGATAAAAGCGGTACTTGAATGCCCGCTTCACCTGCCGCTTCATGCTTACACGCTATCTCCATCTGCATGTAAACGAAGGACCTTTGACGGATTTTCCGGCCGGACGGCTCGGGGAGGCGGCAAGTGAAGTTCACCGATGGTTACTGGCTGCTGCGCGAGGGAGTCACCGCGGCCCACCCCGTCGAGGTCCTCGACGTCACCGCCACTGGGGGCACCCCCTCTGGGGGAGGCTCGCTGGAGATCCACGCGCCGACCCAGCCCATCCGCCACCGCGGCGACCTGCTGAAGGGACCGGTCGTGACGATCAGCGCGCACACCCCGATGCCCGACGTCATCGGCCTCACCTTCACCCACTTCGAGGGCGAGCAGGCGCGCGGCCCTGAATTCGACATCAGTGAACAGGAGTTCGCCCCACAGGTCGGATACGACGACGAGCACGCGACCCTCACCTCCGGCGCCCTGTCGGTCCGAGTGGCCCGCACCGGCTCCTGGCACGTCGACTTCCTCGCCGACGGCCGCACGCTCACCTCCAGCGGCCCCAAGGGCATGGGCATCATGCGGAACGCGGAGGGCGCGCACTACCTGCGCGAACAGCTGGGCCTCGGGGTCGGTACGTCCGTCTACGGCCTCGGCGAGCGCTTCGGCCCGCTGGTCAAGAACGGCCAGGTCGTCGACATCTGGAACGCCGACGGCGGCACGGCCACCGAACAGGCCTACAAGAACGTCCCGTTCTATCTGACGGACGCGGGCTACGGCGTCTTCGTCGACCACCCGGGCAAGGTGTCCTTCGAGGTCGGCTCGGAGGCGGTGTCCCGGGTCCAGTTCAGCGCGGAGACGCAGGAGCTGACGTACTACGTCATCTACGGCCCGAGCCCCAAGGACATCCTCCGCAAGTACACGGCCCTCACCGGCCGCCCGGCCCTGCCGCCCGCCTGGTCGTTCGGCCTGTGGCTGTCGACGTCCTTCACGACCTCGTACGACGAGGAGACGGTGACGTCCTTCATCGAGGGCATGCGGGAGCGCGAACTCCCGCTCTCCGTCTTTCACTTCGACTGCTTCTGGATGCGTGAGTTCAACTGGTGCGACTTCCAGTGGGACCCGCGGGTCTTCCCCGACCCGGAGGGCATGCTCGCCCGGCTGAAGGCGCGCGGTCTGCGCGTCTGCGTGTGGATCAACCCGTACATCGCCCAGCGCTCGCCCCTGTTCGCGGAGGGCAAGGCGCTCGGCCATCTGCTGAAGCGGCCGGACGGAAGCGTCTGGCAGTGGGACATGTGGCAGCCGGGCATGGCGCTGGTCGACTTCACCAGCCCGGCCGCCCGCGACTGGTACGCCTCGAAGCTGGAGGCGCTGCTCGCGCAGGGCGTCGACTGCTTCAAGACCGACTTCGGCGAGCGGGTGCCGGTGGACGTGGCGTGGTCCGACGGCTCGGACCCGGAGCGGATGCACAACTACTACACGTACCTCTACAACCGCACCGTCTTCGACGTGCTGCGCAAGCACCGCGGCGAGGGCGAGGCCGTGCTCTTCGCCCGCTCGGCGACGACCGGCAGCCAGAAGTTCCCCGTGCACTGGGGCGGCGACTGCGAGGCGACCTACGAGTCGATGGCCGAGTCACTGCGCGGCGGGCTGTCGCTCGGCCTGTCCGGCTTCGGCTACTGGAGCCATGACATCGGCGGCTTCGAGGGCACCCCGACCCCCGCCCTGTTCAAGCGCTGGCTGGCCTTCGGTCTCCTCTCCTCGCACAGCCGGCTGCACGGCAGCTCCTCCTACCGCGTGCCCTGGCTGTTCGACGAGGAGTCCGTGGACGTGCTGCGCCAGTTCACCCGGCTGAAGCTGCGGCTCATGCCGTATCTGTACGAGGCCGCACGCACCGCCCACACCGAGGGCGTGCCGATGATGCGGGCGATGGTGCTGGAGTTCCCGGACGATCCGGGGTGCGCGCATCTGGAGCGGCAGTACATGCTGGGCCCGGACCTGCTGGTCGCGCCGGTGTTCGACGACGAGGGGGATGTGTCCTACTACGTCCCCGAGGGCACCTGGACGCACTTCCTGAGCGGGCGGACGGTGACCGGGCCGCGCTGGGTGCGCGAGCGGCACGGCTTCCTGAGCGTCCCCCTGCTGGTACGGCCGGGCACGGTGATCCCGGTGGGCGCGGTGGCCGACCGCCCCGACTACGACCATGCCGACGGCGTCACCCTGCGGGCCTACGGCCTGGAGCGGGGCGCTCAGGTGACGGTGCAGGTGGGGGACGTGACCTTCACCGTCGTACGCGAAGGGGACACGCTGCGGGCCTCGTGCAGTGAGCCGGTGGCTCAGTGGAGTCTGGCCGCCGGGGAGCGGTCGGCGCGGGCGCAGGCGGGCACCGGGTTCCTCTCCCTGGAGCTGGGCTGATGGTGAAGATCACCGATGTGGCGCGGCACGCCGGGGTCTCCCCCAGCACCGTGTCCTACGCGCTCAGCGGCAAGCGCCCGATCTCCGAGGAGACCCGGCAGCGGGTCGAGGCGGCCGCCCGGGAGCTGGGCTACCGGCCGCACGCGGGCGCCCGAGCCCTGGCCAGCAGTCGCTCGAACGTCCTGGCACTCGTGATCCCCTTACGGGCAGGCATCCACGTCCCGGTGGTGATGCAGTTCGCGGTGTCGGTGGTGACGACGGCCCGCAAGCACGACCACGACGTGCTGCTGCTGACGCAGGAGGAGGGCGAGGAGGGCCTCAGGCGGGTGGCGGACACGGCGCTGGTGGACGCGCTGATCGTGATGGACGTCCAGCTCCGTGAGCCGCGGCTGCCGTTGCTGCGCTCGCTGGAACGGCCGTCCGTGCTGATCGGCTTCCCGGCCGACTCGGAGGGACTGACCTGCATCGACCTCGACTTCAAGGCGGCCGGCGAGGCGTGCGTGGAGCATCTGGCGCGGCTCGGGCACCGGGTGGTGGCGCTGGTCGGCTCACCGCCGGAGGTGTACGTGCGGCAGACCGCGTTCGCCCAGCGGGTGGTCCAGGGGTTCACGGCCGCCGCCGACCGCAGCGGGCTGTCCTCCTCCGTACAACCCTGCGAGGCCTCGCCCGCGGCCGCCCGGCTGGTGGCCGAGCAACTCCTGCGCGAACACCCGGCGCTCACGGGAGTCGTCGTCCACAACGAGCCGATCCTCGAACCGCTCATCGAGGCCTTCGAGCAGCTCGGGCTGCGGGTGCCCGGCGACCTCTCCGTCACCGCCATCTGCCCCGACGAACTCGCCGAGTCCGTGCGCGTCCCCGTCACCTCCGTCGCCCTGCCCTCCGCGGAGGTGGGCGAGCGAGCGGTGGAGCTCCTGATGAAGAAGCTCGGCGGCAGCGCCGTGCCCGAGGCCACGCTGCTGCCGCCGCGGCTGACGGAGCGGGCGAGCACCATGCCACGCAGTGCCTGACCGACCCACCTGTGCAAGGCCCTACTTGAAGGAGCCGTGACATGAAGGGCAAGCGAAGAAGACAGAGGACCACGCTGCTGGCGGCCCTGACCCTGATCGCGGGTCTGGGCGCCACCGTCCCCGCCCATGCCGACGACCCCGCCTACCCGTTCCGCGACCCGAATCTCCCGGTGGCCGCCCGGGTCTCCGACCTCCTGTCCCGCCTCACCCTCGACGAGAAGATCTCCCTTCTCCACCAGTACGAGCCCGCCATCCCGCGCCTCGGCATCCAGTCCTTCCGCACCGGCACCGAGGCCCTGCACGGCGTGGCCTGGCTCGGCAGGACGACCGTGTTCCCGCAGGCCGTCGGCCTCGCCTCCACCTGGGACCCGGCCCTGCTCCGCCAGGTCGGCTCGGCGGTCGGGGACGAGGCACGCGGCTTCCAGCAGACCCGCCCCGCGGGCTGGGGCCTGAACCTGTGGGCGCCCGTGGTCAACCTGCTGCGCGACCCGCGCTGGGGCCGCAACGAGGAGGGCTACAGCGAGGACCCGTATCTGACCGGCGCGATCTCCACGGCGTACGGCACGGGCCTGACGGGAGGCGACCCGGACCACCTCAAGACGGCCCCGACGCTGAAGCACTTCCTCGCCAACAACAACGAGGAGCACCGCGACACCACAAGCTCCGAACTGCGCCCGCGCGTGCTGAAGGAGTACGACGAGCAGGCCTTCAAGCCCGCGATCGAGGCGGACGCGGCGACGGGTGTGATGTCCTCGTACAACCTGGTCAACGGCCGTCCGAACACGGTGAATCCGGCCCTCGACGACACCGTCCGCACCTGGACCTCGAAGGACCTGCTCAATGTGACGGACGCCGCGGCACCCGGCAACCTGGTCGGCAGCCAGAAGTACTACGGCACCCCGGCCGAGGCCGACGCGGCGGCGCTGAAGGCGGGCATCGACAGCTTCACCGAGAACGACGCCGACTCCGGCCCGACGACCACGGCGGTCAAGTCGGCGCTGTCCACCGGCCTGTTGAAGGAGTCGGACGTCGACAAGGCCGCGGGAGACGTGCTGAGCGTCCGCGTCCGGCTCGGCGAGTTCGATCCCGGCGGCGGGAAGTACGGCTCCATCGACGCGTCCGTCATCGACAGCCCCGCCCACCGCGCCCTGGCCCGCAAGGCGGCCACCGAGTCGGCGGTCCTGCTGAAGAACGACGGCGCGCTGCCGCTGAAGAAGACGGACAGTGCCGCCGTCGTCGGCCCCCTCGCCGACACCCTCTACACGGACTGGTACTCCGGCACCCTCCCCTACGCCGTCACCCCGAAGGACGGCATCGAGTCCAAGCTCGGCACCTCGGTCGCGAGCACCGAGGGCGTGGACCGGATCGCCCTGAAGGACACGGCGACCGGCAAGTACGTGACGGCGGGCACGGGCGAGGCGGGCGCGCCCCTGAAGGAGACGGCGGATTCCGGTACGGGAGCCCAGTTCGACGTCTTCGACTGGGGCTCGGGCATCGTGACCCTGCGCTCCGCGGCGAACGGCAAGTACGTCGGCTACAACTGGTCGAACTTCGTCAACGACCAGAAACAGCCGAACGGCTGGTTCGTACAGCAGCAGTTCAAGCTGGAGCGCCAGGACGACGGCACGTATCTGCTCCGCTACGCCGGCTACGAGACCTCCGAGTCCTGGTGGTCGAACCCGGTCTACCTGGGCCCGTCCGGCACGGACGGCACCCTCGGCCTGGTCGCCAAGGACCAGGCGGCCCACTACACCAAGGACGTGGTCCGCAGCGGTGTCGACGAGGCGGTCGCCGCGGTCAAGGGCAAGGACCAGGCGGTCGTGGTGATCGGCTCGGACCCGTCGATCAACGGCCGCGAGGCCCACGACCGCACTGACCTGTCCCTGGCTCCGACGCAGGAAGCCCTGGTCAAGGCGGTGCGCGCGGCCAATCCGCACACGGTCGTGATCGTCGAGAACAGCTATCCGACCACGCTGGGCTCCTTGCAGAAGGAGGTCCCCGCGCTGCTGTGGACCACCCACGCGGGCCAGGAGACCGGCAACGCCCTCGCCGACCTCCTCTACGGCGACGCCGACCCGTCGGGCCGCCTCACCCAGACCTGGTACCGCTCCGACGCCGACCTCCCGTCGATCCTCGACTACGACATCATCAAGTCCGACCGCACCTACCAGTACTTCACGGGGCAGCCGCTCTATCCCTTCGGCTACGGCCTCTCGTACACGACGTTCGCCTACTCCGGTCTGCGGCGGGTGGGCGACGGCTACCAGGTGAAGGTCACCAACACCGGCAGCCGGGCGGGCGCGGAGGTCGTCCAGCTGTACACCCACCAGCGCACCTCCCGCGACAAACAGCCCCTCAAGCAGCTCAAGTCCTTCCAGCGGGTGTCGCTCCAGCCGGGCGAGACGAGGACGGTCCGGTTGCGGGTACGGCCGTCGGACCTGGCGCACTGGGACGTCACGCGTTCCAAGTGGGCGGTGGAGAGCGGCACTTACGACGTCCTGGTGGGCTCGTCGTCCTCCGACATCCGTGCCCGTACGTCCTGGCAGGTGAAGGGTGAGACGATCCCGCCCCGCGACCTGTCGAAGACGACCCGCGCGGAGAACTTCGACGACTACTCCGCCGGCATCGCTCTCGTCGACGAGTCCAAGGCGAGCGGTACGGCGGTGTCGGCGGCCTCCGACGGCGCGTGGCTGGAGTTCGCGGACACCCGACCGGCCCCGGACGCGGGCGAATTCGCCGCGCGGGTCGCCGGGACGTCCTCCGGCACGGTGGAGGTACGGCTCGGCTCACCGACCGGCACCCTCGTCGGCACCGCGCGCTTCGCGGGCACGTCGTCGCCGTACGACTACACGACGGTGACCGCGAAGCTGTCGGGCGCGACGAAGGGCCGTACGGACGTCTATCTGGTCCTGAGCAAGGGTGTTCGCCTGTCGACGTTCACCCTGCGCTGAGGCCCCAGGCGAGCCCGAGCCGGTAGGCGGCGCACAGGTTCACATCGAGGAGGTAGGCCCCGGCGGCACCGCACTGCGCGGTGCCGCTGCCGGGGTCGACCGGCTGCCCGTGCCCCATGCCGGTGATGCTGTACGTCTCGACGGCGGTGTTCCCTGCCGGGTCCCGGAAGACCTGGTGGGGATAGCCGGCGACGGTGTCGCTGACGTCCGCGGTCTGGTCGGCACCGTGCACATCGGTCCACTGCTTCATCAGGTCGGTCATGTTGACGGGCTTGACGGTGTAGTCGGCGCTGCCCTGGAAGACGGTGAGCGTGGGCCAGGTGCCGGTGTAGCCCGGCCGGGCGGCACGCACCCGGTCGCCCCACTGTTTCGCCGTCTGCGTGGCACCGACGTACATGCACACATACGGCGACCCGGCGGCCTGCGCGCACCCGTACGGCAGCCCGGCGACGACGCCGCCCGCGGCGAACTTCTCCGGGTAGTCCGCCATCATCACGGCGGTCATGCCACCGCCGGCGGACAGCCCGGTCACGTACACGCGCGAGGCGTCCCCACCGACATCGGCGAGTTGCCGGTCCACCATCTGCGCGACGCTCGCGGCCTCGCCCTGGCCGCGTTCGATGTCCCCGCTCTGGAACCAGTCGAAGCAGGAGGAGGCGTTGTTGGCCGTGGTCTGCTGCGGCAGCACCACGGAGAACCCCCACCGGTCGGCGAGCTGGAGCCAGCCGCTGCCGGAGCCGTACCCGGATGCGTCCTGTGTGCAGCCGTGCAGGGCGACGACGACGGGCCGCCCGGCGGGCAGCCCGTCGGGCACGTACCGGAACATGCGCAGGGCGCCGGGGTTGGTACCGAAGCCGGTGACTTCCTGGAGGGAGGCGGCGGATGCTCTGCCCGGGGTGAGGAACGCGGCGATCAGGGCGACCAGGAGGGTCGCGAGGACGGAGCGGTGACGTGCGGCTCTGGTCTGTGTCATGGGGAGGGACCGTAGAAGCGTGAACAGTCCCTCGACATGTGGTGTGGCACCACATCGGGCGCCGTGGTTGTGGGACGCAGCGCAGGACCCTCAGGCGGGGACCGGGTGTGCAGATCCGTCGGCGCGGCGCTCGCGCAGAAGCCCGCGGATGGACCGGATCCGCCAGGCGGTGAAGGCGAGCACGACGAGGCCGGTGAGGGCGGGCCACTTCCACCGGCCGGAGCTGTCCTGGGTCGCGGTGCGGGCCGAGGCCCCGTCGACGCGGGCGGCGAGGGGCTTGTCGGGAGGGGAGGTCAGAATGCCGTCGATGCCGACGGCGGCGATCCGCACACCATGGTCGTCGGACTCGAACGACCCGTCACAGGCCCATCCGTCCTCCCAGAGGTCGCTCCACGCTCCGGTCGCGCGGTGGCAGTCGGTGACCTGGACCGTCCCGGGCATGCCGGTGAGTTCGGCGTGGGCCTGGACGATGCCGTGACCGGCGAGGAAGACACCGAAGACGAGCCCGATGACGGCGAGGCAGATCTCGCGGGGCAGCCTGGGCAGCAGACGGATCAGGAACATGCGGGGGTGGGTCCTTCGTCAGGTGGGTGAGTCGTACGGGAGTGGTGAGGCCGCCCGGAGTGGGTGCGGCCGTGCGGAGATGGGGCGCGTGCCGGGCGGTCACTCGTCCTGGGCGAGGTGCTCGATCGCGTGGGACACGTGATCCTCGCCGTAGCCGAAGCGTTCGCCGAGGGTCCGGCAACGGGCGTACTGCCGCTTGGTGAGGCACCCGGACGCCGTGTGCAGGACCCTCAGCAGCAGGCGGAATCCGAGGTCGGGGTCGACCTGGACGACGAGCTGTTCCAGCGCAGTCGTCTGCTCGGGCTCCAACAGGGGTGCGGCTTCCCGGACTTCGCGCAGGACCGCGTCCGCCAGGTCGGCCCGGACCGGGGGCAGGGCGGGGGTGTGCTCGGGGGCGACCTCGGTCAGCCGAGCCCGGCACTCCTCGGCGATCCGGCGCAGCCAGCCCGGTCCGTCGGTTGCGAAGCGGGCGGGGTCCGTGTGCGACGCGGCGACCCAGAGCGTGGTGAGGGTGTCGCCGGACAGCGGGGACCGGAGCAGCCGGGCGGTGTCCTCCCACAGCACGAGCGCCTGGACGCCGGGGATGTGATAGCCGTCGGCGGTGACGGTCCGGTGGAGGAGTTCTGGCGCCGGTACGGATCGCTCCCACATCGGGTGGAACTGTCCGGCGAGTTCGGACAACCCGAAGTCCCCGTCGAAGAGACGCCGCGCGACCTCCAGGGGCCGCCACACGACGGTGAGCCCCCCGTAGACGACCCAGAAGGGATGTCCGAACGGTTCACCGAGGTCGCAGAACCTCTTGCAGCGCTCCTCCGAGACCGGCACGCCTGCCGTCTTGAGCGCCCGAAGACAGAGCCGGAACCCGAGATCGAGATCGGCCCGGGTGGCAACCTCCTCCAACGCCGGCGCCAGACCGGGGAGTTCACCGGCGGACGCGCGGATCTCCGCCAGGATCGCGTCCCGCACGGTTTCGACGGCCGGCAGCCGCCAGAACGACCACGACGGAGCCGGCGCACGGCCCACCATCACCCGGGGCGGACGGGCCGCGCAGGTCGCGTCCATCCGCGCGAGCCAGTCGCGCACGCCGATTCCGTGCGCCCGCGGATCCCAACCGCCTCCCGTGGCGGCGAGCCACACGGCCCCGAGCACCTCGTCGGACAGCGGGGAGTCCAGGAGCCTGCCCAGGTCTCGGCGGAGTTCCTCGGCATACCCGAAGTCTTCATGAAACACGTCAAACCCGAGGATGTGGCGTTCGTCCTCGCTGAGCCGCTCGATGCCCGAGGTGTCGACGGGCGTCTCACCCTCGTATGCGGAGAGCTTCTCCGTGACGAGTGCGAGTGCCGCCTCCTCCGTCCCGGGCGGCGTCGACTGCGCGAACGCCTCGGTCAGGCCGCTGAGCCCGAAATCGGAGTCGTACTTCTCGAAGTAGGGGCCGGACTGGTCCCGCACGGTCTGGTTCCCCCCAGTCGCCGGTCGCGATCACCTTATGGCACCTGTGTGGGATCTGTGAAGGTGTACACGACAAAGGCCCCGCCGCTCGAAAGCGACGGGGCCTTGTTCAGATGGCCTCTATGCGTCGGGCCCCAGTGTGGCCAGGTCGAACGCGCTGCTGATGGCGCCGTAGCCGTCCGTTCTGAGGTTGACGTGGTCGCCGGAGTCGTAGTCCGACGGGGCCGTGCCGGCATTCAGCCGCAGCGCCGGTGGATCCGTCGTGCTGGCGGGGTCCTGGACCGCTACGACCGACTCCGCATCCACGTAGCTCACCTTGGGTGAGGTGACGTCGAGTTGGTCGGTGATCCATGTGTTGGTGTCGATGCGGTTCTGGTCGATCGCCGCGGTACAGGGGCTGTAGCCGTCGCAGGGGGTGAGCGTGGTGAAGATGACCTTGATGCCCCAGCCCTTGAGTTGGTCGCGTAGCAGGCCGAGGGCACTGTCGACATCGACGTCGTCGTGGCCGGCGACGATGTCCTCCAGGCCCTGGGTGACCACGACCGTGCGGATGCCGGGAGTGGAAAGGACGTCGCGGTCCAGACGGGTGAGTGCTGCGCGACCTCCGGCGCCTGCGCCCTGGTCCGTGCCGAGGTAGTTGTTCTCGATGCCGGAGGCCACGACTCCGTAAACCGGGATGCCGTCGGTGTTGTTGATGAGCCGGTATGCCAGCCACTGGTTCAAGCGTGAGGCGTCGCTGCCGGCGGTGGTGCCTGTGGTACGGGTGTTAATGAGGCCGTCGCCGAGCACGGAGACCGTCGGCTTGTGGTCAGTGGTGACGTCGACTGCGGTGAGGATGTCGGCGAAGCGGCCCGCCGAGACCGTTCCGGTGCCGCTGAACGCCGTGTTCGCCGTGTCCGTGGTGTGATCGCCGCTCCCGACGGCGCTGACGTAGCTGAGTGTGTCGGCGGCCGCCCACGGGTGCATGACGAGGTAGTTAACTCGGTTCACCAGGTGGATGCTGGTTGTGATCGCCCCGCGCGGGGCGACCGTCATGGGGATGGGGTCGCTGTAAAGTTCGCCGCCCTCTGGGATCACCACTGATTTGGCTCCACCGAAGGTTACGTCGACCGGTGTCGACGTCAGCGTGGCGCCGTTGCCGTATGGGGCGACAGTGATGTGGTCGAGCGTGAGCGGATCGGTGCCCAGCGCGTTGGACAGCCGCAGCCGTATGGTGTCGCCGCCGGTGCTGGCCATGGTGACCGTGCGGAAGGTCTGGTTGCTGAAGGCACCCATGTCCGGAAATTGGAACCGCTCTTCAGTGGGTGCGTTCCAACTACCCGTCCAGGTAGTGCCATTGGTCGCGGTAGTGGTGTCACGGACGGACATGCCGATGATGTGCATTCCAGGGACAAACTGGCGGGCGGCGTCTGCCACGTCGGGCAGCGTCACTGAGCTGACAGTGGCACCGGCCTTGAGCGGAACGGCGAAGGCGTAGATGTTGGTGCTGTGGGTCTCGTGGGCGCTAGGGGTGTTGCGGTGCAGCAGGGTGACGGCGGCCAGGGTGTCCGAGCCACGCACCCAGTCGGGCATGGTCAGGTAGTAGGGCTGAGCGGTGCCGTCGCCGTAGGTGATCGCCCCCTTGGGGGTGGTGCAGTCCTCGTAAGTGGCGTTGCCGAGGCTGCAGTTGGTGGCCGCGATATTGGTGTCGTCCGGAACCACCGGGCTGGTGCTGTCGCCGTCCTGGTGCTGGGAGCCGACGGCGCCGTTGGTGGAGAAACCGAGGAAGACCATTGCCTGGCCGCTGGTGCCGTTCATCTGGATGGTCTGGTTGGCAGCCATGACGTTGTCACCGCTCGTGGAACCCCAGTTGGGCAGGGTGAAGGTGGCGCCGTCCACAGTGATCTTGCCGCCGGGTTGCCAGCCGGCCGCCTTGAGGTCCTGCAGTGAGAGCGTGGCGCCGGCTCCGTCGGCGTCGGCGGTCGTGCGGTTGCTGTCGTCCGTGGTGGCCGTGTTGTTGAAGGCGGCCTGAAGGCTGGCGTACGTCTTCGTCGCATGCCCAAGCGCGGTGAACTCGTACTGCCGTTTTGAGGAGACGTTGCCGGCCGAGTCGACGGCGTACACGTAGAGCGTGTGCGTGCCCGGTGCCACCGGCGTCACAGTGATCGTGGCCGCGTTGTTGGTGGCCGTCTTGGTCTGCGAGGCCGGGGTGTTGGAGGTGGGCGGTTCCGCGTCCAGGCCGTAGAGGAATTTGGCGGCGTTGTTGCCGTTGCTGCCCGGGTCCACCGAGACGGTGAACTTGCCCGGGGTGCCCGCCGCGGTGATGCCTGCGGAGTCCTCCGGGTACAGGTTGTCCGCGGGTTTGACAGTCGGCTGGGCCGGGCTGTGGAGGTCGACGGTGAAGTGGCAAGTCGCGGAGGGGTCCGAGGTGTCCTCGCCGTCGCTGGAGGTCGCCTTCCAGCTGACCACGCTGCCGTCGGCCAGGCCGCTCATGAACGACGAGGCCAGCTGTACGGGTGCGTTGGCGCCACTTGCGACGGTGGCGCTGGTCTTCGTGGTGGCCGAACCGCTGCCCACCCAGTACGAGTACGTTGCCGCCAGAGCATCCTTGTCGGCGTCGCTCACCGAGGCGTTCAGCGTCGGCGGGGTGGTGGCCAAGGTCTTGCCGACGATCGGGTACGGAGTCGTGGTGCCACATCCCAGCGAGGTGGATCCCACCTTGGTGGCCAGGGTGCCGGGCTTGTTGGGCGCGTGGTTGTACGTGATGGACAACGACGGGTTGTTGTCGAACCGCTTGAAGTAGTTGCCGTCGCCGCTGCCGTTCTGGCTGCCTACGAGGGCGAACGTCCAGCTCTTCCAGGGCACCTTCGCGCCCTTTTTGATCGTGTCGGTCACTGTGAAGCCGCCGGAGGGCTGGCTGGTGCAGGCCGGGCCGAAGCTCAGGGTGTCCAGCTTGCTGGTCAGCGACGGCTTGGCGTTCCATGTGGTCGACGAGCTGATCGCGCCGGACCAGTACAGGTAGACGTCCGAGGAGAGGCTGCAGCTGGCGGAGTAGTTCTCCTTGACATTCACGGTGGCCGAGACGATGTGCGCGTGGTCGACGCTTGAGGGCACGGCCATCTGGAAGTAGGAGCGTTCCACGCCAATGCAGTCGGTCCAGCTGTTGTAGCCGACGCCGGGGTCGCCGTACTTATTGGAATCGTAGTTCTTCGCGGTGGAGCAGCCTTGTTGAGTTTCCACGTAGTGCTGTCTGCCGCCGCTGGCGTAGTGCGGGTTCCAGGTCGGGTCGATGTAGACCGGGAACTTGGTGTGTCCGTCCCTGAGCAGCTTGGCATCTGGGACGAGGGACAGCGTGCGGCCGCGTAGCTGGCCATGGACACGGGCCACCTGCGCCTTGGGGGCGGGGCCCGCCTCCGGTGCGGTGCGGGCCGTGCCGATGCCGCTGGAGTCCCACATCGACGGCGGTGGGGCGCTGAAGAGCACCCGGCCGTCCGGCGTGGTCGCGGCGAGATTGCCGTGGCCGTCGTCGTCGACGGTGACGCCCTTGGCACGGGTGGTCAGGGCGAGTTGGGCGAGCGCGGGGTTGGCCGCGGCCTTCGCGTTCTTGACGATGAGGACCTGGGACCAACCGCCCTGGGTGTCCGCGGTGACCCGCAGATCCACGCCCGGCATCACGCCCGGGTAGGTCAGGCTCGCGCCGGAGACATGCGGGGCGGGCAGTGCGTGCGGCCATGACAGGGCGAGGGAAGCCTTGCCCTTGGTCATGGTGGCGAGGGCGGCTGCGCCGCCGCCGGAGAAGGCGAGGGGTTCGGCAGCGGCCCTGGGGCTCCATGTGCCGTCCGCGTTGCGCGTGAGCGTGGCGTCGACCGGGACCCAGTGATGGGCCTTGTGCACTCGCACAGGCAGCAGGCTGGAGTCGTAGGTGACGGTGCCTGAAGGGTTGGCCGTCGTGGTCGCGTTCTCCGTGGTCAAGAGATCGACACGCACCGGCTTCCCGGTCGAGGCGGCCTGCTTCTGGGCTACGGCGAGCGCTGTCTGCTCGGCCTTCGTGAGGTCGCCGTCGCCGGACGGACGCAACGAGCCGGTCGGCTCCGGCGGCTTCGTGTCGTCCTTCGGCGCCGGGGTGAGGTCGGGCTCTCCGGCGTTGACATCTGCGACCGAGCCGGGCGTGGAGTCGGCTGCGGCGGGCCGAGTGGCGAGTGGGGTCAGGCATAGTGCGCTGACCGTCGCAAGAACCAGGAGTCGGCCCGGTATTCGCGGGCTCTTTCTGAATGGACCGCCGGAGGAACGTCGGCGGAAACGGTCGGACATTTGCCCCCCATTTGAGTCCGATTGAAAAACGCCGATGGGCGCGAGGGAGGCTACCGGCAATCGCGTCAATGCGGCAACTGTCCACGCAAAGCAGTGGTTGCGTTTTGCATCAACCGAACGTGAAGATGATGTGCGCAACTTTGCTGCACGGTACACCGGTTGAAGCGGTTGTTGAGCAATCGGCCTCGTTCGCGGGGAAGTTGGTGCATTTGGCCTCGAAACTTTGTCGAACACAGAGGGTTGCATGGCGATATCTATGCCTATTGAACATGTGAAGCCCCTGTGAGCGCGGCCTGTCATCTGATCGAATGCATCTTCGGCAGCCGTGCTGGAATTGGGGGGTCCGGAGTGCGTCGTCATTCTCGTTGGCGGATTTTCAGAAAGACCATGCGGATACGCAGGGCACCGGCGCTGTGGATCGTCGAAATCACAGCACTGGGCCTCTTGGTCGGACTCCTCGCACCAACAGACGCAATTGCGGCAGGCCATTCCGGCAACTACCTCGTAAAGGCGAAGAAGGCACGGTCGGTACCCGTCTCGCCGGTCAAGGGCAAGAGCCCGAAGGTCCCGCGCATGGCACGCTGGAGCGCTGCCCAAGCGCACAAGGCCTGGCCCGCCAAGGGTGTCGCCGATGTGGCGGTGCCCGCACACGGTGCCGCCGCCAAGCGAGCCGGCGATCTCCCGGTGACCGTCGCCGCGGCGAAGGTGACGCGCCGGACCGACGCCGGCACGCGCGTGCACGTGACGCTGCCCGGACAGACGGCCGCACAGAAGCTCGGCGTGCATGGCGTGGTCTTCACCGTGCAGCCGGACCAGGCCACTTCAGGCGGGACCGCCCAAGTCGGTCTGGACTACTCGGCGTTCAAGGACGCCTACGGCGGTGACTGGGCGGGGCGGCTGCGGCTCGTACGGCTGCCTGCCTGCGCGTTGACCACCCCGAAGTCCCCCGCCTGCCGCAAGCAGACCTCGCTGGCCTCGACCAACAACGCCAGCACCCAGACGGTCTCGGCCCAGGTCCCGCTGTCCGCCGCCACGACCACGCAGCCGCTGGTGCTCGCCGCAGCCGCGACCGGCTCGGGCGGCGGCGGCAGCTACGGCGCCACCTCGCTGGCTCCGTCCGGCCAGTGGTCGGCGGGTAGTTCGAGCGGTGCCTTCGGCTACTCGTATCCGATCTCCGTGCCGGACGTTCCAGGCAGCCTGACCCCGAGCGTGTCCCTCGACTACAGCTCGCAGAGCGTCGACGGGCGCACCTCCTCGACCAACGCCCAGTCCTCCTGGATCGGCGACGGCTGGGACTACTCGCCCGGCTTCGTCGAGCGCAGCTACGCCTCCTGCTCCGACGACGCGGCAAACGGCACGCCCAAGACCTCGGACGAGTGCTGGTCGGACGCGGTCGACACACTCACCCTGTCGCTGAACGGCTCGTCCAACACGCTCGTCCACGACGACGCCACGAACACCTGGCACCCTCAGGGCGACAACGGCGAGAAGATCGCGATCAAGACCGACACGGTCAACGGCGACAACGACAACGAGTACTTCGTCGTCACCACCGCCGACGGCACGAAGTATTACTTCGGCCTCAACCGCCTTCCGGGCTGGGCGTCCGGCAACGCGACCACCAACTCGGTGTTCACCGCCCCCGTGTACGGCAACGACTCGGGCGAGCCCTGCCACGCCTCCACCTTTGCCGCCTCCTGGTGCCAGCAGGGCTACCGGTGGAACCTCGACTACGTCGTCGACCCACACGGCGACGCGATCAGCTACTGGTACACGCCGGAGACCGGCTACTACGGCCGGGACAACGCCACCACGGCCACGCCCTACACTCGCGACGGATACCTCTCCAAGATCCAGTACGGGCAGCTGGCGGGGAAGGTCTACGACAGCACCGCCCCAGCAGCCGCGCAGGTCTTCTTCGACACCTCCGAGCGCTGCCTGCCCGACTCCAGCTTCGACTGCGCCTCGTCGAAGATGACCACGGCGAACGCCTCGCACTGGCCGGACGTCCCGGTGGACCAGGTCTGCGCTTCGTCAGGCACCTGCAACAACCACGGCCCGGCGTTCTTCACCACCAAGCGCCTGACGGGCATCCGCACGCAAGTCCTGGTCGGCACCGCCTACCAGGACGTGGACGCCTGGTCGCTGACCCACATCTTTCCGCCGACCGGGGACACCACCACCCCTTCGCTGTGGCTGAGCCAGATCGTGCACACCGGCAAGGACGGCGGCAGCCTGGACCTGCCACCGGTGAAGTTCGAAGGCCAGGCCCTTGCCAACCGAGTCGATGGCCTGGACGGCTACCAGCCCATCACCCGCTACCGGCTGACCACTGTCACCACCGAGTCCGGTGAAGTGATCACGGTCAACTACAGCTCTCCGCAGTGCCATCGCGCGGGCACCACCGTGCTGCCGTCCAGCCAGGACGCCAACACCTATCTTTGCTATCCGTCCTACTGGACACCGCCGGGCCAGACTTCGCCGCAGCTGGACTGGTTCAACAAGTTCGTCGTCAACTCCGTGACGGCACAGGACTCGACGGCCCATGGTCTCCCCGTCCAGACCTCCTACAAGTACGTCGGCGACCCGGCCTGGCACTTCAACGACGACCCGCTGACCCAGGCCAAGTACCGCACCTGGAACCAGTGGCGCGGCTACGGCACGGTCGAGACCCGCACCGGCACGTCTCCCGAGAAGATCACTCTGTCGAAGCAGACGTACTTCCGGGGCATGGACGGCGACAAGACCTCGTCCGGCACCCACAGCGCCACGCTCAACGACAGCGCCAACGACGACCCGCAGAAGGACTCCGACTGGCTGGCCGGCCAGACCTTCGAGACGCAGTCCTACAACGGCGACGGCGGTGCCCTGCTGTCTGACGCGGTCACCGACCCCTGGAGCTCGACGGCCACGGCCACCCAGTCCCGTACGAAGGCGGGTCTGGACCCGCTGGTCGCGCGCCGCACCAACATCCAGCGGGCCCGCACCACGACCACCAAGGCGGACGGCACCAAGCTCACCACCGAGACCGACTACTCGATCGACGGCGCCACCGGCCTGCCCAAGTCCATGGACGACAAGGGTGACGTCTCGACGTCCGCCGACGACAAGTGCACCCGTACCTGGTACGCCCAGGACGCTTCCGGCAACCTGCTGCCGACCCCGCGCCGGGTCCAGGAGGTCTCGGTCTCCTGCTCGGTGACTCCGGACAACACCAAGGACCTGCTCAGCGACGACCTGACCTTCTTCGACGGCTCCACGGACAACAACGCGACGCCCACCAAGGGCGATGTGACGATGGTCCAGAAGGCCGACTCGGTCGCTGCCGACGGCACCATCCACTACGTCACGGCGCTGCAGAACACGTACGACAGCTACGGCCGCGAGCTCACGGAGACCGACGCCGACGGCCGTACGACCACCACCGTCTACACCCCCACGACGGGCGCGGCCCCGACCTCCATTAAGGTCACCCAGCCCAAGGTCACCGGCCAGACGGCGGGCTTCGCCACCACGACGACCCTGGACCCGGCCCGAGGGCTGGATCTGAAGACCACGGACGCGGCCGGTTACTCCAGCACCAGCTCGTACGACCCGCTGGGTCGCCTGACCGCCGTGTGGAACCCGGGCTTCTCCACGAGCAACAACCCCAACACCAAGTACACCTACAGCCTCTCGCCGTCCGTGCCCTCGACGGTCACCACCCAGACGCTCACCGACGACAACGCCTACCGCAGTTCCATCTCGATCTATGACGCGCTGCTGCGCCCGCGGGAGACGCAGTCGGCGACGGTGGACGGCGGCCGGGTCATCACCGACACCGTCTACGACACTCACGGTTGGGCCGTCAGCGCCTCCGACGCGTACTACAACTCGGGTGCCCCTTCAGGCACGTTGGTGGACGCGCCGGACGACAAGACCCCCTCACAGACCGGGACCGTCTACGACGGCGCGGGCAGGGTGACAGACTCGATCGCCTACCACTTCGCCTCGGAGACCTGGCGCACCACCACCGCCTACCCCGGCTCGGACCGCGTCGACGTCACTCCGCCCGCCGGTGGCACGCCCACCACCACCTACACGGACGCACGAGGCCAGACGGTCAAGCTGCTCCGCTACCACGGCACCACGCCCACCGGAGCCGCCGACACCGTCACCTACGCCCACGACGCGGCAGGCCACCAGACCGGCCAGGACGACGGCCAGGGCCATACCTGGAGCAGCCACTACGACCTCCTCGGCCGCCGCACCTCCCAGACCGACCCCGACACCGGCAGCTCCTCTTCCACCTACGACAACGCCGGTCAGCTGCTGACCACGACCGACGCCCGCAGCAAGACCATCAGCTACAAGTACGACGAGATGGGCCGCAAGACGGCCGAGTACGACACGACGGGTGGCGTGACACCCTCGACCAGCAACGAGCTGGCGTCGTGGACGTACGACACGCTGAAGAAGGGCAAGCCCACCGCCTCCACCCGCTACGTGGGCGGCACCGGCGGCTCCGCCTACACGCAGAAGGTCCTTGGCTACGACAGCCACGGCTGGGCGCAGGCCGACGAACTCGTGATCCCGGCGGCCGAGGGCGCGCTGCAGGGCAGCTACATCCACCAGAACACGTACAACCTCACAGGCACTCTGAGGAGTTACACCGACCAGGACCCGACCGCCGTCACGCTGCCGCAGGAGACGGTCAGCTACAGCTATGACGCGTTCAACCGTCCCACCGCCGTCGGCGGTGACGTCGGCAGCTGGGACTACGTCGACAAGCTCTCCTACACCGAGTTCGACGAGCCGTACCAGTTCACCTACGGCACCTTGGGCAACTTCGCCCAGCAGACTCTCAACTACGACGACCAGACCCACCGCCTGACGGATTCGTCCACCACCACTAAGTCCGGCACCGCGATCGCCGACAAGACCAGCTACGCCTACCAGCCCTCCGGCAACGTCACGAAGATCACCGACAAGCTGGAGACCGGCTCGACCGACACCCAGTGCTTCAACTACGACTGGGCCCAGCGCCTCAAGGCGGCGTGGACGGCCACCGACGACTGCGCGGCCACCCCCACCCCCGGATCATCCACCACCGTGGGCGGCCCGTCGCCGTACTGGCAATCCTGGAGCTACGACGCCACGGGCGCGCGCTCCCAGCAGGTGGACCACGACCCGTCCGGTGACACCTCGCACGACACGACCGCCAGCTACACCCCGTTCGACACGGGCAAGGGACCGGCGCATGCCGTGTCCCAGGTGGACAAGGTGACGCCGGGTGACTCGGCTTCCAACACCACGAACGCCTACACCTACGACGAGGACGGCAACGTCCTCACACGCACCACTCGCGCCGGCACCGACAGCTTCAAGTACGACGACGAGGGCAACCTCTCCGAGCTCGCCTCGACGGGCTCGGCCGGGGACACGAAGTACCTGTACGGCGCCGACGGCAGTCTGCTGCTGCGTCACAGCCCCGACGCCACCACGCTCTACACGGGCGATGAGGAGATCACGCTCAAGAAGGACGCCACCAGCGCTGACGGCGTGCGCTACATCTCCATAGCCGGCGAGACCGTGGCCATGCACTCCTCCGACGGCAAGTTCACCTACCTGATCCCGGACCGCCAGGGAACCGGCACGCTGGCGATCGACTCCCAGACCCAGCAGGTCACCCGCCGCCAGTACAAGCCCTTCGGCGAGACACGCGACCAGTCCGGGACATGGATCGGACAACGCGGCTTCGTGGGCGGCACCCAGGACGACAACACCGGCCTGACCAACCTCGGAGCACGCGAGTACGACCCGTCCATCGGCCGCTTCCTCAGCCCGGACCCCCTGCTCGACGCCGGCGCCCCGCAGTCCTGGAACGCCTACGACTACGCCGACGACACCCCGGTCACCACGTCCGACCCCAGCGGTGCGTGCGCGGAACTCGACTGCCCGACCCGCGTCTGCCCCGCCTGCATCAACGGCACGCCGGGCGACCAGGACTCCATGAACCGGGCGATGCACGACTACCCGGGTTCGGGCAGCACGCCGAGCAACACAAAGGCGTACGCCAAGAGGTACAAGGCCGACATCAGCAACAGCGCGGCCAACACCCGGGCGCAAGAGCGAGCCCTGGAACGCCAGAAGGCCACAGCAAACGCAGCAGTCGCCGCGGCCAAGAAACAGGCATCAGGCTTCAAACACCGTCTGCTCAGCCTGGTCGCCGACGTCATCGGCCTCACGGACGCCTACAACTGCTTCACCAAAGGCGACGTCATGGGCTGCGTCAACACAGCCCTGACCGCCGTGCCCTGGGGCAAGGTCTTCAAGGCGATCAAGGTCGGCATCGAAGCCTTCAAGGTGTGGCGCGCACTGGACCGGGCCTATACGGCGGTCAAGGACGCGGAAGAAGCCGTGAAGGTCGCCGACGATGCGTTGGCAGCCGAGCGGATGGCACTGGACGCGGCGAAGACGGAAGGGGCAGGCGCGGAGGCGGTGGAAGCCTGTGCAGTGCACAGCTTCGTACCCGATACCGGGGTGCAACTGGCCGACGGGGCCTCGAAACCAATCAGCAAGGTCAAAGTCGGCGACACAGTCCTGGCTACGGACCCGCAAACCGGCGTCACGGCCCCGGAGAAAGTCCAGGCCGTGATCGTCACCCACACGGACAAGGACTTCACGACCCTGACGGTGGACGCGACACCGGTCCGCGGCCCGCCTTCACACGCTCACGCTCAGACCCACACGTCTGCGCAGCAGCTCCTCACCACGACCTGGCACCACCCCTTCTGGGACGCCACCCGCGGCCGCTGGACCGACGCCCGGGACCTCATTCCGGGCACCAAACTCCGCCAGGCCGACGACACGACCGTCACGGTCACTGCGGTTCACAACTTCCACCAGCACCAGGTCACCTACGACCTGACCGTCGGGAAACTGCACACGTATTATGTGCTGGCGGGCTCGGCGCCAGTGCTGGTGCACAACTGCGACGAGATCGAAGAAGCCCACGTCCACGTCAACAGCCTGAACGAAGCCCGGGACAAAGCCCGCACCGCCGCAGGCTTGGGAGACGACGCCGTGCCCTTCAAGCAAGAGCTCGGTCCGCTGAAGGACAAGTACTACTCCGGAATGCAGAGTCCGGACGGCTTGCGTGGCTGGCGATTGGACTTCGACCCCAAATCCCCCAAGGGTGTGCACATGAACTGGTGGGACAAGACAAGCGGTTCGAAACGAAACTCTGGATGGAAATCCGGTGCGGTGATTCTGGACGGGTTCACGGAAGGCGATTTCCGTGGAATCGTCAACACATTTCCCCTGACGTAAGTCGAGGCATGAACTACATTGACAGTGAACACCTCCAGAACTGGATCAAGAGCGGGCAGGCTTCGGTGGTGTCGGCCGAGGTCTGCCGGGATTTCCATGACGTCCTCCTGACGTTCCCCTGGACGCCTACGCGTATCGACTGGGGAGCGGTGGAGCACGTGACCATGGACCTCGACGAGGTCGACAACGCCGCGGTCGCAGCCACCGCAAGAGCCCGGAAGGCCCCTCTGCACACTCACGTGCTGGTGCTTTTCACTCCGGATCAGCCTGGTCTCGTCTGCAGGACAGAGGATGCTCTGGAAAACCTAGATCACCTTTACTGGAAGGCTCCGGGCGCGCGGTACTTCTGTGGGGCCGATGCCAGCAAAGGCAGGTGGGAATATCACCACCACGACTTCGGGGAGTTCGACGGAATCGCCAAAGTGACGCTGCGGGTGCAAAGATCCGCCTGACTTCGATGAACCAGGCCAGGGTGGTTGCCGAGGAAATCGTCGAGCGGTACGGCCGGGACGGACGCCTGTCCGCGGAGAGCCTCGCTTCGGCGGAGTTCGGCGTCTGGGACCGACTGACTCCGGGCGTGCTGCTCATCATGGCCCTTGGTCTTGCCGCGGTTGAGGACCCGGCTTTCGCTGAGGGCATCGCGGAGTCGGGCGATACGATGCTGCCGCGACTGATCTCGGGAGACTTCCAGGCGATCGAACTGGGCGTCGAGGCTGCGGCCATGAGCTGGGGGCAGGCGGTGGCCTGGCTCTCGGAGTGCGTCCGGCGCCCCGATGCGCCGGCGAGCACCCTCGACGCTCTGCTGTCGCAGGCGGAAGACCTCTGGTTTGAGGTTCTTGATTCCGGCGAGATGACCCGTCCTCAGGTGCGGGACGGCGAGTTCGGGCCCTGGGATGCGACCAAGACGCCGACGTCCGCCGGAGTGGAGCGGCTCGACTACGGCGTGCTGAGGGTGCCGCGGTTGGAAGGTGCGCGCATTCACCCGCTGAGGGCCGGCGGGCGCGCCGTCGGAGTGGTCGTCTCCCTAGGTGATCATGCCCTCAGCCTCCAAGCGTTCAGGGTTCCTCTCGGTTCGGTCTGGGGCAAGATCCGCCCGAAGATCATCCAGGAGGTCAGGGATCAGGGAGGTACGGCGGAGGACGCCGAGAGTAGCCTCGGATCCGAGGTCCGCGCGCGGATTCCTGTAGTGAAGGATGGGCAGCGAGTGCTTCAGCCGACGCGGATCGTCGGATGCGACGGTCCGGGATGGCTGCTGCGTGGGGGCTACGGAGAGCCATCGGCACTGACGGATTTGGTGGATCCGCGGGCCCATCACCTCTTCACCCAGACGGTGGTCGACCTGTCAGCGGCGGAGGAGCACCTAGACACGACCGAGGAGATCACGAACCTGGAGGTTCGCTGGCCTACCACGGAATGAGTCGGACCTGCGGCGTTCGAATTCAAAATTCGACAGCCCGAGTAGGCAGGATTGGCCGTATGGTCCCCGTTATACGGCAATGCAGCCCCATTCCCGCTGAAAGATCAAGGAGCCCGTCGCACGGACGAGCAGCCACTGTTAATGGGTGCGCCGACCGAAAGCGGCTGAGACAGGTGCAGACCCTGGCCTGTCCGACTAGCCCTGACGGTCTACGAGATGCGGCGTGGTGTCACGCTGGCCAACCAGCTAATACTCCAGTTGCACTTCTCCATATGCCCTGGTCACGGGGCCCTTTCGGAGTCTAGTTGGCTGACGCTGCATCAGGGGGGTGGTGGTTCGTGACTCACTCGATCGGGGCGCGTGCGGCGCTGGTAGTGGCAGCGGCGGGCGACGGCCTGGTGGCGTCGGCGCCAGCGGGACCAGTAGAGCCGCCGCGCGGGCGACCGGTGCCGGGCCGAGGAGGGACGGGCAAGGTCCAGGAGCCGTCGGACTTCTGCCACGGTGAGGGGAACGAGGCTGGTAGTGTCGTTTCTGCGGCCCCCTTTTCGAGGGCCTGGGCCGTCATCGCCGCCAGGAAGGCGTGCGCGAGCATGGCCAGGGTGATGTGGCGGTACCAGCCGACGTAGCGGCGGACCTCGTACTGGTCCAGGCCGCACTCGTTCTTCGCTGCCTGGAAGCACTCCTCGATGGCCCACCGGGCGCCGGCCACCCGAACCAGTTCGGAGACAGCAGCGTCCGCCGGTGCGAAGGCCAGGTAGTACGCGATCTCCTCGGGACGCGCCAAGCTGCGACGGGCCAGCACCCAGCGGCAGTGGGCGGGATCCGAACCCTCCACGGTGGGCAGTTTCGCCGCGGCCCAGTCGTAGACCCGCGGACCCTTCGCGCCGTCACCGCAGGAGATCCGCTCCCACGCCTCGGCCGGGGCACCGGTCAGGACATGGTCGATGCGCCAGCTTCCCGCTGGAGACTTGACCTGCTGCGACTTGGGCACGCCAGGACGTAGCCGACACCGGCTTCCTCCAGCATCCGCCGGAAGTGCCACTCCTGTCCGTAGGCCGCATCGGCGGTCACCCACGCGATCGGCAGTGCGGAGTCCAGTGCCCGCCGAACCATGGCACGGGCAAGGTCCGGCTTGGTCGCGAAGGACTTGGTCTCCGGAATCCGGGCGGCGCGGCACCGGTCGGAATCCTCCGTCCAGGACTTGGGCAGGTAGAGCTCGCGGTCCACCAGGGCCCGGCCCTTGGCAGAGGCGTAGGCGGCGAACACTCCGATCTGGCAGTTCTCCGTTCGGCCGGCGGTCCCGGAATACTGCCTTTGCACCCCGGCGGAGACGGTGCCCTTCTTGAGGAAGCCGGTGTCGTCCACGATCAGGACACCGTCCGGCTGCCCGAGCCGGTCGGCCACGTAGTCCCGCAGGTCGTCACGGATCTCGTCCGGGTCCCACTGGCACCACGACAGCAGTCGCTGCAGCCCGTACGGGGTGTCATTGCCTGCGTGCTCGGCTATCTGCCAGCTGTTCTTCCGGCCCACCGGGCCCAGCAGTCCACGCACGTAGTCCCGCATCCGACGCCGCGGCTCGACGCGGCCGAACCGCTCGCCCACCCGCAGCAGCAACGACTCCAACTCGGCATCCCACGAACCGACTTCGGCATCGCTCTCCATATCCACGACCGGTTCAACGCGCCCCGATCGAGTGAGTCACGAACCACCACCCCCCTGATGCAGCGTCAGCCAACTAGACTCCGAAAGGGCCCCGTGACCAGGGCATATGGAGAAGTGCAACTGGAGTACTAACCGGGGACCCCATCGAGGCGGTGACTTTCGGGCCCATGGCTGATCAAGAGTCACGTAGCAGCTGGGCCTTGAGGTCTTCGACGAAGGTGGTGAAGGTTCGGGTAGGGAACATGAGGACGCCGGCGGTCGGGTCCTTGGAGTCGCGGATGGATATGTGGGTGCGGCGGTCGGAGATCTCTACGCACGCATCGCCGTCGCCGGGCCCGGAGTAGGACGACTTCCGCCAGTCGCCGGGAGTGTTCATGGAGTGCCTCACAGCTCTTTCGTCAGCCTGTGGATGAGGTCGCGCGACCGCTCGGGATCGAGCGACACGGCCTCCACTTTATGAAAGAGCGTTCGAAACGATCCCAGCTGGGCTTCGGAATCGATGAAGGCTGCGCCGTGCGGGCCATCGCGTACGACGGTGTCCAGTCGTGGCAGGGCGCCTCCTGCATACGTCATTGCGCTCGTGGCGCCGGCGAATCCTTCCAGGTCGAAAGGGATGACGCGGACGGTGATGTGGTCCGCTTCGGAGAGTTCGACCAGGCGGGCGAGCTGTGCTCGGGAAGCGGCGCGGTCACTGACCATGATGCGCAGCGCCGCCTCGTGGATGACGGCTTCGTAAAACGTGGGAGAGGGGCCCTCGAGGATCACTTTGCGTCGCATTCGGTGCTGGACGCGCAACTCTAGGTCTTCACTGGGGAGTTCAGGGACTCTGTAGCCGTAGACGGCCCGAGCGTATTGCTCCGTCTGGAGCACTCCGGGGATGTACAGGAACTGGACTTCCCGCAGGAACGTGGCATGGTGCTCCAGTTCGGCGAGGTCGAGGAAGGGAGCGGGAAGGAGTTCGCGGTACTCCTCCCACCAGCCGCGTGTGCGGTCGGTGGCCATGGCCACCAGGGCATCGATCAACTCGTCGTCGGGGCATGAGTAATTGGCGGCGAGCAGGCGCAGCCGCTTCTCGCTCACACCTGCGAGCGCGGACTCGATGTGAGTGATCTGGGCGGGGCTCACTCCGAGCAGAGTTGCCGCCTCGCGGGCACTGAGGTCCGCTGCTTCACGGAGTCTGCGCAGCTCGGTCGCCAGCCGGGTCTGGCGTGCCGTCGGTTCGCGCCTCAAGGGTCTCGACTGCTCCTAGGTTCAACGCGCCTACGGGCGCGACTCGTTCGGCGTCAGATTACGCGACCAGCTTGCCTCATCTATAGATTTAGATCTACGGTCGGTGACGCGACGCACACGATGCGGAACCCCGGGACCCCGGAAGCGCACCGCCCCGTCCTGCCATGACGGCTGCGGCACTGCCACCGCCCGTCGGCCGCACCTCCCCCACCACTCGACCGGAGTTGACGCATGCCCGAAAGCGAATCCGAACCCTGGGAATACTCCCTCCGCATTCCGAACGACCTTCGCGCCGTCACCGTCAGTCGCCGCACCCTTCGCCTGATCCTGACGATGCACGGGCTCATCGGCCTCGTCGACGTTGCCGAGCTGCTCGCTGCGGAGCTGGTCTCCAACGCCGTACGGCATACCAAGGGGCCCGCCGAACTGCGGGTGTGCTGGTTGGCGGGCGGTGTACTGCGGATCGGGGCCTGGGATGCCGATCCAGCACCGCCCGAGCCGCCGGGGGACCTGGGGCGACTCATGCAGGCGGAAGAGGGGCGCGGGCTGGGGTTGGTGCGGGCGTGCTCCAGCCTGTGGGGGTGGCAGCCGGTGGCCAGGGGAGGCCGCCGGGGCAAGTTCGTGTGGTGCGAGCTCACGCAGACTTCGGCCTCCGCGGCGTGAGCCCTTACAGACAAAGGCCCCGCCGCTCGAAAGCGACGGGGCCTTGCCCACATGGGATGAGTGGAGATGGCGGGAATCGAACCCGCGTCCAACGGTGCGGAATCAGGGCTTCTCCGTGTGCAGTTCGCTGCGATTTTCTCGGCCCCGGCGATCACGCGAACAAGTCGCCGACGGGCCCAGTCACTGTTTGATTTCCCTCTTCACCCCGTGACCGGGATCAAGGTTTAGTCCCCTAGCTGATGCCAGGATCCGGGTCGGGAACAGCCCCGGGCTGACACTCCCATTAAGGAGCTATTCGATCACTACCTGATCAGGCAGCGAGAGCGAAAAGCTCGGGAGAATCGCTCTTGGAATTGGCGATTATTTTTTGCGACATATGGTTTACGAGATCATTGCCGCTTCCTCGACACGCTTCCCCTGCTTCGACAGCCGCTGTCGAAACCGATCATCCCCATGTTGTGTTGTCAATCCCTCCGGAGAGGGCCCCTCCGAAGAGGGCGTGCACCCGCCGTGGAGTGCAGTGCCATCGTACGTGAACAACGAGCGACGATGCCACCGTATTCCCGGGCGCCGGGTCGGCTACACGCCGCGCTGCCTGCGCTTCGCCGCCGCGATCGCCCGGTCCGACTCCCGCCGGTCCTGCTTCTCCCGCAGGGTCTGGCGCTTGTCGTACTCCTTCTTGCCTCGTGCGAGGGCGATCTCGGCCTTCGCACGGCCGTCCTTGAAGTACAGAGCGAGGGGCACGATCGTGTGACCCGTCTCCTGCGCCTTGGACTCCAGCTTGTCGATCTCCTCGCGGTGCAGCAGCAGCTTGCGCTTGCGGCGCGCGGAGTGGTTGGTCCAGCTGCCCTGGTGGTACTCCGGGATGTGGGCGTTGTGCAGCCACGCCTCACCCCGGTCGATCTGGACGAAGCCGTCGGTCAGCGAGGTCCGTCCTTCGCGCAGCGACTTGACCTCGGTGCCGGTCAGCACCAGGCCGGCCTCGTAGGTGTCGACGATCGCGTAGTCGTGCCGGGCCTTCTTGTTCTGGGCGACGATCTTGCGCTTGCCGCCCTTCTCGCCGTCCCTGGCCTTCGCGGCCGCCCCGCCCTGTTTGGGCTGGGACTCCTTCGGTACGTACATTCCCTTGCTCATAGTGCCGTCCATTTTCGCACTACGCGGGGGTGTGCGGGCCAGTCCTTTAACCGGCATCCATCCGGCGTCCTACCGGCGTCTAGTCTGCGTCGCCCAGTCCGCCGAGCACGGTCCCGGCCCGCTCGACGGCCGCCTGGCCCGGCGAGGTGACCTCCAGGTCGGGGGTGATGCCCCGGCCGTCGACGCTGCGCCCGGAGGGGGTGCGGTAGTGCCCGACGGTCAGTTCCGCGACGGAGCCGCCGGGGAGCTGCCTCGGCATCTGGACCGAGCCCTTGCCGAAGGTGCGGGAGCCCACGACGACCGCGCGGCCGCGGTCCTGGAGGGCGCCGGTGAGGAGCTCGGCCGCGCTCATCGTCCCGCCGTCGACGAGCGCGACCAGGGGTCTGGTGGTGTCGCCGCCGGGGGCCGCGTGCAGGGCCTGCTGCTCGCCGTCGACGTCGTACGTGGCGACGAGGCCGCCGTCGAGGAAGGCGGAGGCGGCGGTCACGGCCTCGGTGACCAGGCCGCCGGAGTTGCCGCGCAGGTCGAGGATGATCCCGCCGCCGTCGGGGGCCTGCTGTACGGCGGTGCGGACGACGTCGCCGGAGCCCTTGGTGAACGCGGCGATCCGGATCACGGTGACCCCGCCGGCGAGCTTTCGGACGGCGACCGAGTCGGTGGACAGATGCGCGCGGCGCAGGGTCTCGATCCACGCGCGCGTGCCGCGCTGCAGGCCCAGCCGCACCGCCGTACCGGCGGCCGCGTCGGTGGCGTCGCCACGCAGTAACGACACGACCTCGGTGACGGGCTGCCCGTCGACCTTCTCGCCGTCGATGCTGCGCAGCCGGTCGCCCTTGCGGATCCCGGCGGCGGCCGCGGGCGAACCGTCGGCCACCTTGGTCACCTCGATACGGCCGTCCCGCTCGCGCCTGGCCCACAGGCCGACGCCGGTGTACCGGCCGTCGAGGGCCTCCTCGAACTCCTGGTACTCGCCCTCGGAGTAGACGGCGCCCCAGCGGTCCCCGCTGCGGCTGACCGCGCGTTCGGCGGCCTCCATGGGGGACTTGCCGTCGGCCATGGCCTCCTCGGCCGCCTTCGCCACGTCCTCGTGATGACCGGCGGGCACGGCCGAACGGGCCGCGCCGGGCGAGGATTTCCGGTCGCCTTCGGAGAAGGAGCCGGTCGCCGCACCCGCGACGAGCACGCTCGCGAAGACCAATGTCAGGGCGGCCCCGCGGCGAATGCGGCGGGGCTGGCAGAACAGGTCACGACCTGACATGCCGGTGAGTCTAGGACAACGCGAAGGGCCGCACGGCGGGTTGACCGTACGGCCCTCTTGGCATGCGTCACACCTTCAGGTACTTGCGCAGCGCGAAGAACGCGGCAAGCGCAGGCATCAGCAGACTCGTGGCGAGGATGAGCGGCAGCTTGGTCAACACCGCGTCCCAGCCGATGAAGTTGATCAGGTTCAGCTTGTGGGACAGGGCCAGACCGTGGTCGATGATGAAATACCGCGCGACCACCAGGAACCCGCAGGCGACCGTCCCGCCGATGAGCCCGGCGACCGCGGCCTCCATGATGAACGGCGCCTGGATGTAGAAGCCCGAGGCGCCGACCAGGCGCATGATCCCGGTCTCGCGCCGCCGGCTGAACGCCGACACTCGCACGGTGTTGACGATCAGCATCAGCGCAACCACCAGCATCAGCGCCATCACCGCCCGCGCGGCCCAGTTCATGCCGTTCAGCAGCCCGAACAGATTGTCCAGAATGCCCTTTTGGTCCTGAACGGACTGCACACCGTCGCGCCCGTCGAAGGCGGTCGCGATGACCTGGTACTTCTGCGGGTCCTTCAGCTTGATCCGGTACGACTCCTGCATCTGGTCCGGCGTGAGGGAGCTGGCCAGAGGGGAGTCGCCGAACTGCTCCTTGTAGTGCTTGTACGCCGCGTCCTGCGACTCGTATGTGACCTTCTGCACAACCGTGGTCATCTTGTCCAGGTCGGAGAGGATCTGCTTCTTCTGGTCGTCGGTGACCGCGCCCTTGGCGCAGTTCGGGTCGGACTCGGCGTCGCTCTTGTTGCAGAGGAAGATCGAGACGTTGACCTTGTCGTACCAGTAGCCCTTCATGGTGCTGACCTGGTCGCTCATGAGGAGCGACCCGCCGAACAGGGCCAGGGACAGGGCGACGGAGACGATGACCGCGAAGGTCATGGTGAGGTTGCGGCGGAGACCGACACCGATCTCGGAGAGTACGAACTGTGCGCGCATGGCGACTGGTTGAGCCTTTCCGTGGACGTGGCGGTCAGTGCTGGTAGCCGTAGACGCCGCGTGCCTGGTCGCGGACGAGGCGGCCCTTCTCCAGCTCGATGACGCGCTTGCGCATCTGGTCCACGATGTTCTGGTCGTGCGTCGCCATCACCACGGTGGTGCCGGTCCGGTTGATCCGGTCGAGCAGCTTCATGATGCCGACGGAGGTCTGCGGGTCGAGGTTGCCGGTCGGCTCGTCCGCGATGAGCAGTTTGGGCCGGTTGACGAAGGCGCGCGCGATGGCCACGCGCTGCTGTTCACCACCGGACAACTCACCGGGCATCCGATCTTCTTTTCCGCCCAGCCCGACAAGGTCGAGCACCTGCGGCACGGACTTGCGGATCTCGCCCTTCGACTTGCCGATGACCTCCTGCGCGAAGGCGACGTTCTCGGCCACCGTCTTGTTCGGCAGCAGCCGGAAGTCCTGGAACACCGTTCCCAACTGGCGCCGCATCTGCGGGACCTTCCAGTTGGAGAGGCGCGCGAGGTCCTTGCCCAGAACATGCACCTGACCGTGGCTGCACCGCTCCTCGCGGAGGATCAGCCGCAGAAAGGTGGACTTTCCGGAGCCCGAGGACCCCACGAGGAACACGAACTCGCCCTTCTCCACTTCCAGGGACACATCCCTGAGTGCAGGACGGGTCTGCTTGGGGTAGACCTTGGAGACGTTGTCGAATCGGATCACGGATGCACCACGGGTCGCCGGGGGTAGATGAGCGTGACCATACGCGAGTCGGGTGCACAAGTGCAGGCAGCGGTTGCGGTTGGGTGCAGGTTGTGCGTTTTTGTGCGGGGCTTCGTAAGGGGCAGCCGCGAGACAAGCCTCACATCCCCTCTGGAGGCGCCCCAGCGCACCCTCCGGGAGGAACCCGCGCGACCTCCGGAGGAACCTGGCACAGTAGAGAGGGGAACGTTCGGCAACCACAAACCGTTCTCCCAGTGGAACGTATTCGCAAGGAGGGCGAGCGCATGACGTACGACCGGCTGGTGTGCGCAAACTGCGCGGCGCCCGTGAGCGAGGGCCGGTGCCCCGTGTGCCGCGCGAACCGCGAGCGGCTGCAGCAGGAGAACTTCTTCGCGGGGCTCAACCCCATGGCGCTGATCGCACTGCTGGCAGTGCTGATCGCGGCGGTGGCGCTACTGGCGCACCAGACCGCCTAGGGCGCGTCAAAGGGGCACTGAGACGCCCGAGGGGCCCGGAGCGATGCACGCTCCGGGCCCCTCGTCGTACGTCGTCACACACATTGCGTGTGCGCACGGCTACCGTCAGGCAGCCGCACCGCCACGGCCGCCCACGAGGCGCGGCAGAAGGCGGAAGCCGACGCCACCGGCGATCATGGTGGCGGCACCGATGATCAGGAAGGTCGTCTGGCCTGCACCGGTCTCGGCGAGCTGCTGACCGTTGCCCTTGGTCTGGGTCGCGGTGTTCGAGCCGGTGTCCGTGAGGACCGAGGAGCCCTGGTCCTGGGTGGAGGTGCCGGTGTTGCCGTCGGGGTTGGTGTTGGAGTTGCCACCACCGTTGTGCCCGTTGCCGTTGCCGTTGCCGTTTCCATTGCCCGGGTTGGTCGGCGCAGTGGTCGGGTTGTCCGTGGGCGGAGTGGTGGGCGGCTGCTCCGTCGGCTCGGTCGGCTGACCGGTGGGCTCCGTCGGAAGGTCCGTCGGGAGGTCCGTCGGGAGGTCCGTGGGCAGACCGGTCGGGGCCGGGTCCGTCGGGAGCTCGGTCGGCGTCGGGTCCGGCGTGGCGCACCCGACGATCGGGAGACAGTCATCGGCGGAAGCGGCACCCGCAGCGGTCAGTGACGCGCCGGCGGCGATCACGGCACCCGCGGCAATCCGCGCCAAACGGATCCGCGTCTTGTTCGTCATGTGTTTGCTACCCCCAGTAGCTGCTCGTCAGTTGGGCGGCGCTCGGGGCCGTGATCGACGGAGGTAGCTGCATTGCAAAATTCCCCCGGTTCACATGCGCCCCAGAGATACGCATGCCGCGCTTTACCCTTCCCATTTTTCAAAGCAACGTCAAGGGCATTGCGTGCGCAATGTCCACTTGCGGGTTGTTTACATCGAGTTGGAACCTGTGAGTGTGATGTAAAACCCAGACAAACAGCAACTGCCGCCCGTGGGGCGGCAGTTGGCAAGTCGACAAAGTTACTTCTCTTGCTGCTTGCGCCAGCGAATACCCGCCTCGATGAAGCCGTCGATCTCACCGTTGAACACGGCCTCGGGGTTGCCGACTTCGAAATCGGTACGCAGGTCCTTGACCATCTGGTACGGGTGCAGGACGTACGAACGCATCTGGTTGCCCCAGGAGCTGCCGCCGTCCTTGAGGGCGTCCATCTTGGCCCGCTCCTCCTGACGCTGCCGCTCCAGCAGCTTCGCCTGGAGAACGTTCATGGCGGTCGCCTTGTTCTGGATCTGCGACCGCTCGTTCTGACAGGAGACGACGATGCCGGTGGGGAGGTGGGTGAGGCGCACCGCGGAGTCGGTGGTGTTGACGCCCTGGCCGCCGGGGCCCGAGGACCGGTACACGTCCACGCGCAGCTCGGACTCGTCGATCTCGATGTGGTCGGTCTGCTCGACCACGGGGAGCACCTCGACGCCCGCGAAGGAGGTCTGGCGCCGTCCCTGGTTGTCGAAGGGCGAGATGCGCACGAGCCGGTGGGTGCCCTGCTCGACCGAGAGCGTGCCGTAGGCGTACGGCACCTGCACGGCGAAGGTGGTCGACTTGATGCCGGCCTCTTCCGCGTACGACGTCTCGATGAGCTCGGTCTTGTAGCCCTTCTGCTCCGCCCAGCGCAGATACATCCGCTGCAGCTTCTCCGCGAAGTCTGCGGCGTCGACGCCACCGGCCTCGGCGCGGATGTTGACGAGCGCCTCACGGGAGTCGTACTCACCGCTCAGGAGCGTGCGGACCTCCATCTCGTCCAGCGCCTTCCTGACGGCGGCGAGCTCGGACTCGGCCTCGGCTCGGGTGTCCGGGTCGTCCTCCTCCTCGGCCATCTCGAAGAGCACGGCGAGATCGTCGATCCGCCCGCGCAGCGCCTCGGCCTTCCTGACCTCGGCCTGCAGGTGGCTCAGCTTGCTGGTGATCTTCTGCGCCTCGTCCGGGTTGTCCCACAGGGACGGCGCGGCCGCCTGCTCCTCGAGCACGGCGATGTCTGCCCTCAGCTTGTCGAGGTCCAGAACGGCCTCGATCGACTCCATGGTCGAGGAGAGGGACTTGAGCTCTTCGGATACATCGACGACTGCCACGCCTCCAGCGTAACGGCTCCGCCAAGCGGTGAGCGCCCGGCTACAGCGCCGTAGCTGCGGGCAGTCGTGCCGCTGGGGCGGCACCCCGCGAGCGCGGGCGAGCGAACCACCCTGGTCACGGCGACGCCGGTGCCGAGTGCTTCGAGTCCTGCGGTGTCGCCCCCGCGTCGTCCCCCGAGGTCGCCAGCCACGTGCCCACCCCGGCCGCCGCCACCAGCAGCGCCGCGGCCGTCCCCAGCACCATCCGGCGACGGCGCGTCACGGCGCGGTGCCGTGCGGAACCCGGCCGCGGTGCGCCCGTCGCCCGGGGTACCCGGGCCGTGCCGCGGGCACCGCCGGCCAGCTCGTCCGGGGCCGGGACCCTCATCGACGTATGGGTGTCCCGGTTGGAGTCGGCCGGCTTCGCGCCCGGTACCAGGGGGACCGCGCCGCGCCGTACCCGTTCGCGGGCCGGGGCCGCGGTCTCCCCGGCCGCCGGCTCCGGCTCCTCGGTCGGCTCCGTGTCCGGCTCGTCCACGTCCAGTGGTGGCATGCCCGCGACCAGCGGCAGCAGTTCCCGCAGCCGGGCGCCCAGCTCCGAGGCGCGCAGCCGGGAGGCCGGTGCCTTGGCCAGGCACTGCACGAGGAGCTGCCAGAGCTCGTCCGGGATCCCCGGGAGCGGGACCACCGTCTCCGTGACGTGGCGGCGCAGCACGGCGCCGGGGTGGCCGCCGCCGAACGGGGTGAAGCCCGCGAGCAGCTCGTAGAGGACGGTCGCGAGGGCGTAGATGTCGACCGCCGCGCGTGGGGGCAGGCCCTCCACGATCTCCGGGGCCAGGTAGTCCGGGGTGCCGATGATCTTCGTCGCGCGGGTGCGGCGCGGGGAGTCGATCAGCTTCGCGACGCCGAAGTCGGTCAGGAGGGCGGGGTGGGAGCCGCCGGGGCCCAGCGGTCCCTGCATGTCGAGGAGGACGTTCTCCGGCTTGACGTCGCGGTGCACGACGCCCGCCGCGTGCGCGGCAGCCAGGCCGTCCGCGACGTCGGCCACGATCGCCACCGCGGCCGCGGGCGCGAGCCGGCGTTCGCGGTCGAGACGGGTGCGCAGGTCGGTGCCGCGGACCAGGTCCATGACCAGTGCGAGGTCGTTGCCGTCCACCACCAGGTCGCGTACGGAGACGACGTTCGGGTGGTCGAGACCGAGCAGCGCCGTGCGTTCCTGCACGAAGCGGCCGACGAGTTCCTGGTCGGACGCGAGATCCTCGCGCAGCAGCTTGATGGCGACGGGTCCCTCGGGCCCCTCGCCCAGCCACACCGTGCCGGCGCTGCCCCGCCCAAGGATCTGGTTCGCGGTGTACCGGCTGCCGATCTTCCGTGCCAAGACTGCTCCTACGGGACGCGTTGTGTCGCTGCTGCGCCTTCCTGGGGGATAACCCCCAGACCCCCAGCCGACAAAACTACGCGTCCGAGGAGCCAACCTTCACCGCAGAGACGGAAATCACCCGCCAGGTGTCGACAAATCACCAAGCTCGCTGCTCAGTTGCCGCCTTTGCTGCTGACGAGGTGGCCCAGCTTCCCGATCCAGCCGCTCACGGTGCTGAACATGTCGGACAGCTGCTGCAAGTAGCTCTTGCTCGTGCCGATCCACTCCTGGAGCGGGCTCAGCTCCCAGACCAGCCAGCCCGCGACGAACAGGATGACGATCGTGAACAGGCAGCCCTTCAGACAGCCGAGCCCGGGGATCTTCATCGGGTTGGCGCTGCGCTGCCGCGGCTGCCGGGGCTCACGGGCGGGCTGCTGCGGCTGCTGCGGAGGCGCGTACCGCTGGGGCTGCTGGTGCTGCGGCGGGGCGTACTGCTGCGGCTGTTGCTGCTGCGGATAGCCGTACGCCTGCTGCGGCCGCTGCTGCCGGGGGCGCTGCTGCTGCGGGCGGGCGGCCTGCCGCTGGGGGCGGCGGCGCAGCGGGTCCTCGTCGGGGTCGAGGTACTGGACCTGCGTCTGCTCGTTGCGGTCGCGGGCGGCGCGCAGCTGGTTCTGCCAGGGGTGCGGCTGCTCGGGCTGCTGCCCCGGCTGTCCCTGGGGCATCGGCGGCATGACGGCGGTAGGGTCCGCGGCTCCCGTGTTCGGGAGTACGGCGGTGGGATCGGCGGCGCCCGGTGCGCCGCCGGTGTGGGGCAGGAAGCTGGTCGCCGCGTTCGGGTCGTACGAGCCCGCTCCGTGCTGCAGGACCTGCGTGGGGTCGGCCGAGCCGGGGACGGCGGCCGGCATCGGGTCGGGGGCCAGCAGGGCGCCGACGGCCTCCGCGGCGGCGATCTGCGCGGCGTTCGCGTGCACACCGACGCCCTCGGCGACGACGCGCAGGGAGCGCGCGAGGTTCTCGGCGCTGGGCCTTTCGTCCGGGTTCTTGCGCAGACAGCGCTCTATGACCGTCCAGAGCGGGTCCGGAATCGTGGACGGACGGCGCGGCTCGGCGCTCAGATGCTGGTGCAGTACTTCCAGGGCCGAGCCGCCGCCGAACGGGGGACGGCCGGTGACCAGCTCGTACATCAGGATGCCCGCGCCGTAGATGTCGACGGCGGACGTCTGCGGGCGGCCCTCGGCGGACTCCGGTGCCACGTACGCGGGCGTGCCGACGAACTCGTGGGTGCGGGTCAGACCCGGGGAGTCGGCCAGGCGGGCGATGCCGAAGTCGGTGAGCATCGGGTGCATCTGGCCGCCGTCCTGCTTGAGCAGGACGTTGGCGGGCTTCAGATCGCGGTGCACGACGCCGTCGGCGTGGCTGGCGGCGAGCGCGTCGGCGATCTGGGCGGTGAGCAGAGCAGCGGCCACCGGGCTGAAGGGGCCGTTCTCGCGCAGGTAGCGGTGCAGGTCGGGGCCCTCGACCAGGTCCATGACCAGCGCCAGCAGATCGCCCTCCACGACCAGGTCGCGCACCCGGACGATGTTCGGGTGGGTCAGGCGCAGCAGCACGGAGCGCTCTCTGAGGAAGCGCATCACGATGTCCGCGTCGTTCGCGAGCTCTTCCTTCAGGACCTTGATCGCGACGGTCTCGCCGGGCTGACCGGGCACGGCGGCCTCGGCCCCCGCGGTCTCTCGCTGGCGGGCCCGCCAGACGGTGCCCGTGGCGCCGCGACCGAGCGGCTCCTCGAGCAGGTACTTGCTGCCTACCGGCCGCACGTCATGTGCTCCCTGCTGCTTGCTTACCGTTCCGACCCACTGTAGTGCCGCTGTGCGCGGCACCGACCTGTCGCCGTCCCAGCGTCTTACGTACGCCTTCCCGTGCATGTTCGAAGGAAAGACGCTCGACTTGGTCCACCGGTTGCCCGAGGCGGGCGTGACTGATCTCAAGCGGTCTGCGCTGTGTCATCTGTCAGGCACTTTTGCGGGCAGAGCCGACCAATCAAGATCACTTGCCCCCGAGCGGCGGGCGCGTTGTCAGTGGCAGGTGCGAGGATGCGTGGAGTATCAGTACTGGCCGATGTGCTCGTGTGGGGTGGGGGAAGTCCGCGCCCGCGCAGACCCGCGCAGAAGGGACCGCTGACGGCGATGCAGATCCGGCTGACCGTCGTAGACCCCCTGGGCCCGCCCGACCGCGCGCGGGGCCGCTCGGCGAGCTGTGACGTACTGGTCACGGCGCCCGCCGGCACGGCGCTGGCCGCGGTGGCGTCGGCGCTGGCCTCGGCGGTCGCGGGTGACGCGAGTGCCTCGGCCTCCGGCGGCGCGGTGGTGCTGTACGCGGGCGCGGAGCGCCTGGACGACCGCCGCAGCACGCTCGGCGAGCCCCCGCTGATCGACGGCGCGGTGCTCTCCCTGGGCGCCCCCGCCGAGCCGGAGCCGCACCCCGAGCTGGACGACGCCCCGACCCAGCTGCATGTGATCGCGGGTCCGGACGCGGGCGGCGTGCATCTGCTGCATGGCGGCGAGATCCGCGTCGGCCGCTCCGCGGACGCCGACGTCCCGCTCGACGACCCGGATGTCTCCCGCCTCCACTGCGCGGTCACGGTCGCCGCGGACGGCCAGGTCTCGGTCGCCGACCTCGACTCCACGAACGGCACGACCCTGGACGGCACCCGCCTGGGCACCCGCCCGGTGCGTTTCACCCCGGGCGCGCTGCTCCGTGTCGGCGAGTCGGCACTGCGGGTTGCTCCGGCCGGGGGACCGGGCGCGCGGGTGCCGACGGCTCCGGACGGGGAAGGGCATGTCCGGGTGGCGTCAGGGGGTGAGCTGGAGCCGGCGACCGCCGACAGGGCACATGCGGCCCCTGGGAGCGGCACCCCGGCGCCCGAGGCCACGCCTCACGCACGCGTGGCCGACGGCGGCGACCCCTCCGTAACCCCCTCGCGCGGCATGCCCTCCGCCCAGGGCCACGGCTCCGCCGAACCCCCGCTGGTGCCCGAGCAGGGCGGCGCACCGCGGATGGAGATGAGGACCGCAGGACCGTCCGCAGCGGGCGGCGACACTCCCCCACTCCCGGCTTCGCCCGAGCGGGGGGACCCCCCTGCGGGCCGTTTCGGTGCGGTCGTATGGGACTCACCGGAGGGCACGGACGCCCCCGAGACCGGCCGCCGCAAGGGGACCCCGCTCCGTGGGACCGACGTGCCACCGGGCCTGCGCAGGCGCGGTGGGCTCTCCGCGTGGGCACGACGGCTGGCCGGCGGCCGCGGCGAGCAGGCCATGACCGCGCATGAGGCGTACGACGAGGACGACGGCCCGGACACCACGGCGGGGCCCGCCCCCCGCACCGGCCCCCAGCTCCCGGAGACCTGGCCCGACCCGGCGGCGCTGTTGCTGACGGCGCTCGGCCCCGGTCCCCGGCTGTGGGAGCGCGGGCCGGGGCACCCGGAGGCGCTCACGGTGCGGCTCGGCACGGCGGACCGGGCGGCGCCCGACGGCTCCGGGCTGCTGCCCGCGGTGCCGGTGACCGCGGATCTGCGCGAGGCAGGCGCGCTGGGCCTGGCCGGCCCCCGCGCCCGGCTGTCCGGGCTGGCCCGCGCGGTGCTGGCCCAGCTGGCCGCGCTGCACTCGCCCGAAGCCCTGGAGATCGTCCTGATCGCCGCGGACCGCTCCCGCCCGCTGGAGGAGCGCACCGCGGAATGGTCCTGGCTCGGCTGGCTCCCCCATCTGCGCCCCGGCCACGGCCAGGACTGCCGTCTCCTCCTCGCCTACGACCGCGAGCAGGCCACGGCCCGCACCGACGAGCTGCTGCGGCGCCTGGAGGACCAGCAGGCGGAGACACGGCACGGAACTCGGCCGGCGGCACCCCGCACCCCCGACCACGCCCAGGCCCGCAGGCCCTCCTGGGCCCGGGCGGACGACGGAGCGGAGGAGCGGGACGGCTTCCCCGGGCCGTACACCGTGGTCGTCGTGGACGGCGATCCGGGAGGCGCCGCCGTGCGGGAGGCGGTGGCGCGGCTGGCCCTGGAGGGGCCGCGGGCCGGGATACATGTCGTCTGCCTCGCCGAGACGGCATCGGCCTCGCCCGCGTCGCCGGTGACGGAGACGTACGAGGCGGCGTGCGCGGTGGCACCGGCCTTCCGGGACTGCGGCGCGGTCGCCCTGCTGAGCGGGGACGTGGCGACGGCGCTGCGGCTGATGCGGGTGGCACGGACCGGTTCGGCCATCCCCGGAGGCGGGGCCGCGGACCGCCCGCCGCCTCCGGCGGACCAGGCCGTCCGCACGGACACGGCGTCACCGGCCGACACGCACACCATGCCCGTGCCCATAGCCCCGGCCACCGCCCCGCCCGCGGGTGCCACCGCCCACCCGCACCCCGGCCCCATAGGCCCCGGCACCGTGGCCGCGGTGGACGCCGTCTCGCTGGCCTGGGCCGAGCGGTTCGCGCGGGCGCTGGCGCCGCTCAGGACGGACGGTTCGGGGACCGAGCGGCACGCACGTGTGTCCGTGCCGTTGCCCCAGGCGGCGCGGCTGCTGGACGAGTTGGGGCTCGCGAGGGCCACCCCGGCGTCGTTGATGGCGCGTTGGGCGGACGCGGCGGACGACGCTCAGGCGCTCGGCGGGCGGGCCTGGGCCGTGCTCGGGGCCGGTCCGCGCGGCCCGGTCAGCGCGGACCTCGCCGCCGACGGCCCGCACCTGCTGATCGAGGGCCCGGCGGGCAGCGGTCGTACGGAGCTGCTGCGGGCCGTGGTCGCCTCGCTGGCCGCGGCCGAGCGCCCTGATCGGCTGGGCATCGTCCTCATGGACGGCCGGGACAGCGTGGGCGCGGGGGGTACCCCCTCCGGCGGCGGGCACGGCGACGGCCTGCGGGTCTGTACGGACGTCCCGCACGTCACGACCCACCTCACCGCCAACGACCCCGTCCGCATGCGGGAGTTCGCGCAGTCCCTGAGCGCCGAGCTGAAGCGCCGGGCCGAGCTGCTGGGCCGCTCCGCCTTCGCCGAGTGGCACACGGGCCGGGAGCTGTCGGGCCGCATGGTGACCCAGCGGGCGACCGGCACGACCGCGACCGGCGACCTGGACTCCCCGCCCAGCTCGACGATACGGCTGCGTCCGGGGGCGGCGCGTCGGCAGACAGAGGCGGCACCGCCCCTCCCCCGGCTGGTGGTGGTCGTGGACGACCTGGACGCCCTGGTCTCCCCCGCACTCGGCTCACCGGGCCGCCCGGCCGCGGGTTCCGTCATGCGGGCGCTGGAGGCGGTGGCCCGCGAGGGCGAGCGCCTCGGCGTCCACCTGGTGGCCGCAACCGCCCCCGGCGGCCGTACGGCGGACACGGAACCGGCCCGGAAGGCCACCCTCCGGGTGACCCTCGGCGCCCCGGCCACCGGACCTGACGACCCGGCACCGGGCCGCGGCAGCCTGACCCGCCCCGACGGCCGGACAACCCCCTTCCAGGGCGGCCGCGTCACGGGCCGCATCCCCCGCACGGCCACCCTCCGCCCCACGGTCGTCCCCCTGGACTGGCAGCGCATGGGCGACCCCCCGACCCGCAGACCCGTACGGGAACTGGGCAACGGCCCGACGGACCTGGCGTTGCTGGCCAGCGCGCTGGAGCGAGCGGCCCGGGAGGTCTCGGCATCGGAGGTCCCTTCGCTCCTGTAGGTCCTCTTTCGTTCAGCATTTTCCAGCCCCGGTCGGCCATCCCAGCCCGTCCGGCGATTGAGGACGAGGCCGTTCAGGCCGAAGCGGGGGGCTGGGGGCGGCAGCCCCCAGTGGGCGGTCATACCAACGCCGGACGCCTGGTCACGAGGCGGTCACGATCCCCCGGTTGACAGCGGACGCACACTTGCCGACCCCATCCCGCAGGCGTAGACCAGATCACACGGGACAGCGCTCGACGTTCGACGAAGAACGGAGAACGGGGCAGTGATGCGCAGCACGAGCAGCAAGAACCGGACACGCAGGGCCGCCAAATCCGCGGCCGCCCTCCTGGCGGCGGCACTCGCGCTGGCACTCACGGGCTGTGGCGGGGGCGGCGGCAAGAGCAGCAACGGCGGTGGCAGCTCGGGAGGCTCGGGCTCCGTCAAGCTGCCCAAGCTGAACGGCCAGACGCTCGAGGTGGCAGCCGTCTGGACCGGCGCCGAGCAGGACAACTTCATGAAGGTCATGGACGAGTTCAAGAAGCGCACCGGCGCGAAGGTCAACTTCGTGCCGACGGGCAACAACACCTCCACGTTCCTCGGTACCAAGATCCAGGGCGGTCAGCCGCCGGACGTCGCGTTCCTGCCGCAGGTCGGCGTGTTGCACCAGTTCGCGGACAAGGGCTGGCTCAAGCCGCTCGGCGCGGACGCCAAGGCCCAGTTGGACAAGAACTTCAGCAAGGGCTGGGTCGACCTCGGCGCCTGGAAGGGCAAGCAGTACGGCGTCTACGCCAAGGCCGCCAACAAGTCCCTGGTCTGGTACAACACGAAGGCCTTCGAGGCGGCGGGCATCACGCAGGCGCCGAAGACCTGGAAGGACTTCCTCAGCACCGCGCAGACGCTCTCCGACGCCGGCTCGCCCGCCGTGTCGATCGGCGGCGCGGACGGCTGGACGCTCACCGACTGGTTCGAGAACGTCTATCTCTCCCAGGCGGGCCCCGAGAAGTACGACCAGCTGGCCGCCCACAAGATCAAGTGGACGGATCCGTCCGTCAAGGACGCGCTCACCACGCTCGCCCAGCTCTGGGGCAAGAATGACCTGATCGCGGGCGGCACCAAGGGCGCGCTGAACACTGAGTTCCCGAAGTCCGTCACGCAGACCTTCTCCGGCAGCACCCCGGCGGCGATGGTCTTCGAGGGCGACTTCGTGGCCGCGAACATCAACGGCGACACCAAGGCGAAGCTGGGCACGGACGCGAAGGTGTTCCCGTTCCCGGCGGTCGGCTCCCAGGCTCCCGTGGTCAGCGGCGGCGACGTGGCCGTGGCGCTGAAGGACAGCAAGGGCGCCCAGGCGCTGCTGACGTTCCTGGCCTCCACCGACGCGGCGGAGATCTGGGCGGCGCAGGGCGGCATACTCTCCCCGAACAAGGAGATGGACCAGTCCAAGTACAAGGACGCGATCACCGCGCAGATCGCCAAGCAACTCCTCGCGGCCGGTGACAACTTCCGCTTCGACATGTCCGACCAGGCCCCGGCCGCCTTCGGCGGCACGGCCGGCATCGGCGAGTGGAAGGACCTGCAGGACTTCCTGAGGAACCCGAAGGACGTCGCCGGCGCCCAGCAGAAGCTGGAGGCCGACGCGGCCAAGGCGTACGCGGCGGGCTGACGGCGCGGCCATGACGTCCGTAGCGAACTCGACGGGGGGCGCCGGCGCACTGCCGACGCCCTCGGTCTCGCCGCGCAAGAGCGTCACGGGGACCCGGCTGTGGGTGGCGGTGCTGTTTCTGCTGCCCGCGTTCGTGCTTCTCGGGGCGCTCGTGGTCTACCCGATCGGGTACTCCGTCTGGCGCAGTCTCTACGACGCCGACGGCTCCGGTTTCGTCGGGCTGAAGAACTACGGCGACATCTTCAGCAACGACGCCACCCTGACCGCCGTACGCAACACCGCGATCTGGGTGGCGGTGGCGCCCGCGATCGTCACCGCGCTGGGTCTGATCTTCGCCGTGATGACCGAGCGGGTGCGCTGGGGAACGGCGTTCAAGCTGATCGTCTTCATGCCGATGGCGATCTCGATGCTCGCCGCCGGGATCATCTTCCGTCTCGTCTACGAGCAGGACCCCAACCTGGGCGCCGCCAACGCGGTCGCCAAGTCCATCCATGACACGTTCGTGTCGTCGTCGGTGTATCCGGGTGCGCGGCCGAACGAGACGGCGACCGATCTGAAGCCGTCCGGCGGCGGCTCGTTCACGACGACCGGCACCGTGAAGGCGGGGACTCCGGCCCTGCTGCCCCTGGTCGGCATCGCGCCCAACAGGCTGCCCGGCACCCCCGAGAACGCGAGGACGGCGAGCGGCTCGGGCGTCACCGGCACCGTCTGGCTGGACTTCAAGCTGGGCGGCGGCGGTATGAAGGGCAAGGTCGACCCGGGTGAGAAGGCGCTGAAGGGCGTCAAGGTGGAGGCCGTGAAGGGCGGCAAGGTGGTCGCCTCCGCCAAGAGCGGCGCCGACGGCACCTTCACCCTGCCGGCCGAGGCCGACGGGGCCCAACTCAGGCTCCCCGCCTCGAACTTCTCGGCTCCGTACAACGGCATCGACTGGCTCGGACCGACGCTGGTCACCCCGGCCATCATCGGCGCGTACGTGTGGATGTGGGCGGGCTTCGCGATGGTGCTGATCGCGGCGGGCCTGGCGGGCGTGGACCGCAACCTGCTGGAGGCGGCCCGGGTGGACGGCGCCAACGAGTGGCAGGTCTTCAGAAGGGTCACGGTCCCGCTGCTCGCACCGGTCCTGGTGGTCGTCCTCATCACGCTGATGATCAACGTGATGAAGATCTTCGACCTGGTCTACATCATCGCCCCGCAGCCCAGTCAGGACGACGCCAACGTCCTTGCCCTGCAGTTGTTCCTGTCGTCCTTCGGCGGCGGCGGCAACGAGGGCGTCGGCAGCGCGATCGGCGTCATCCTGCTGCTGCTCGTGCTGCCGGTGATGTTCGTGAACATCCGCCGGCTGAGGAAGGAGCGTCAGCGGTGACCGCCCTCGACACGACCGTGCGCGCCAAGCGCTCCCTCGCCGCGCGGGTGGCGAGCGGCGCGGCGGGCGGGGTGATGCGGATCTTCCTGATCCTGGTCGCCCTGTTCTGGCTGGTGCCCACCTTCGGGCTGCTGGTCTCGTCGTTCCGCGACCCGACCGACATCGCCACCTCGGGCTGGTGGAAGGTCTTCACCGCGCCGAGCCGGCTGACCGCCAAGAGCTACCAGTCGCTCCTGGAGAAGGACGCGATCACCCACGCGCTGTTCAACACGGTCTGGATCACAGTGCCGGCGACGCTTCTCGTGGTGCTGCTCGGCGCGATGGCCGGATACGCCTTCGCCTGGATGGACTTCAAGGGCCGCGACTGGTGGTTCCTGGTGGTGGTGGCGCTGCTGGTGGTGCCGGTCCAGGTGGCCCTGATCCCGCTCGCCGATCTCTTCGGCAAGATCGGGATCTTCGGCGACATCATCGGCGTGGTCCTCTTCCACGTCGGCTTCGGACTGCCGTTCGCGATCTTCCTGCTCAGGAACTTCTTCGCGGAGATCCCGCGTGAACTCCTGGAGGCGGCACGGCTGGACGGCGCGGGCGAGACCCGGCTGTTCCTCACCGTCGTCATGCCGCTGGGTGCGCCGGCGATCGCGTCCCTCGGCATCTTCCAGTTCCTGTGGGTGTGGAACGACATGCTGGTGGCGCTGGTGTTCTCGAACGCGGAGTCGCAGCCGCTGACGGTCGCCCTGCAGCAGCAGGTACGGCAGTTCGGCAACAACATCGACGTACTGGCGCCCGGCGCGTTCATCTCGATGGTGATCCCGCTGGTCGTGTTCTTCGCGTTCCAGCGGCAGTTCGTCTCGGGCGTCATGGCGGGCGCCGTCAAATAGCCCTGGGGGACAACGCGCCGAAGGGGGTGGGACGTTACGGTCCCGCCCCCTTCCGTTCACCCAGGATCCCCCGTATGCCGCAGGCAGCGTAACCAAGTCACTCCATCGGCCGTTCCCGGGCAAGGCCCCGTCGTCCGCGCCGACCCCATGGATGTGCCTTGCCCAGGTTCAGTGTCATCGTCCCCGCGTACAAGGTTCAGGCGTATCTGCACGAATGCCTGGAATCGGTGCTGTCGCAGTCGTATCCCGATCTCGAACTGATCGCCGTCGACGACTGCTCCCCGGACGCGAGCGGCGCGATCATCGACGAGTTCGCGGCCCGCGACCCGCGCGTGCAGCCCCTGCACCTGACCGAGAACCAGGGCCTGGGCCACGCCCGCAACGCGGGCCTCGCGCGGGCGAGCGGCGACTACCTGGTCTTCCTGGACGGAGACGACACCCTCACCCCGCACGCCCTGCGCGCCATCGCCGACCGCCTCAAGGAGACGGGCGAACCGGACGTCGTCGTCTACGACTACGCACGCACCTACTGGTCGGGCGAGACCGTCCGCAACATCGTCGCCGACCAGCTCACCGAGCAGAGCCCGGCCCCCTTCCGCCTGGAGGACCGCCCGGGACTGCTCAAGGTGCTGATGGTGGCCTGGAACAAGGCGTACCGGCGGGAGTTCATCGAACGCGAGGGCTTCACCTTCCCACCCGGCTACTACGAGGACACCCCGTGGACGTTCCCGGTGCTGATGGCCGCGGAGTCCATCACGACCCTCGACCGGGTGTGCGTGCACTACCGGCAGCGCCGCCGGGGCAACATCCTCTCCACCACCAGCCGTAAGCACTTCGACCTCTTCGAACAGTACGACCGGGTCTTCGCGTTCCTCGACGCGCGTCCCCAATTCGCCCGCTGGCGGCCGATGTTGTTCCGCCGCATGGTCGACCATCTGACGAAGGTGTTCTCCCACCGCGACCGCCTGCCGCGCGGTTCGCGCGCCGAGTTCCTGCGCAAGGCCCGTGCCCACTACCGCCGTTACCGCGTCCCCGGCCCGCCCCTCCCGCTGGGCTCCCGTCTGCGCCACACCCTGATCCGCTGGGGCCTGCACCGCACCTACCGCTCACTGCAGCTGGCGGCGGCCCTGCACCGCAGGACGGGCAAGCTCTCCGTCAAACTCCTGCGCGCCGCGAGGGCGACGGCGCTGCGTCTGCACTACCGCATCCAGCTCCGGCTGCCCCTGCGCGCCGACCGCGCCGCCTTCACCGCGTACGACGGCCACGAGCACGGCTGCAACCCTGGCGCCCTGGAGGAGGCCTTCCGCACCTTCGCGCCGCACATCCGCACGACCTGGCTCGCCCGCCCCGACACGGCCGCCTACTGGACGGCCCTGGCCCGCTCCAAGTACCTCGTCAGCGACAACGGCTTCGAGCCCCGCCTGGTCAAGCGGCCCCAGCAGATCCTGGTCCAGACACCGGCGGGCACCCCGCTCGGGCACGCGGGCCTCGACCTCCAGGAACGCCCGGCCGCGGCGCGCGGCCTGGACTTCGAAGGGCTCCTCAAAGACGTCGACAGATGGGACTACGTCGTGTCGGCGAACCGCCACTCCACCCTCACCTGGGAGCGGGTCCACCCGGGCGGCTACACCACGCTCGAATACGGCTCCCCGCGCAGCGACGTGTTCCAGAAGGCCACGTCGAACGACGTCACCCGCCTGCGCGAGTCCCTCGGCATCCCCGAGGACAGCGTCGCGATCCTCTACGCCCCCGCCCGCCGCGACCACTGCCGCACCCAGCGCTCCCCGCTGGACCTGGAACGCGTCCTGCGCCGCCTGGGCCCCCGCTATGTCGTCCTCGCCCGCACCCACGGCCCCGTCCCGCAGAGCGCCCGGATCATCGACGTGACCGCTGGTCCCGGCGTCGAGTCCCTCTGCCTGGCCTCGGACGTCCTGCTCACGGACTACTCGTCCCTCATGTTCGACTACGCGGGCCTGGACCGCCCGATCGTGCTCCACTCGGCCGACGACGACCGGGCGGCGTACGAGGCGGCCCGCGGCACCTACTTCGACGTGCGCGCCTTCCCACCGGGCGCGGTCGCCCGCAGCGAGGACGAGTTGATCGACATCTTCGCCACCGGCCACTGGCGTGGCTCCCGCTCGACGCAGCTGCGGACCGCGTTCCGCGAGCGCTTCTGCCCGTACGACGACGGGCGCGCCGCCGAGCGCGTCGTACGCCGGGTCGTCCTGGGCGAAACCGAACTGCCGCCGGTGACCCCGCTCGCCGAGCGCCACCCCGTGCCCTCGGCGGCCGCGACCCTCGCGCGCTCCCCGCAGGCGACCGTGCCGCAACCCGGCGGTCCGCTGACCGTCACCGACAGCCTCTGAACGCCGTTCTCACTCCGGGGAGTTCGCATGCCCTCCAGCCCGTCGCGGCCCACACCGAGCCGGCCGTCCACCTGGCGTCCCACAGGGCGGCCGGGACGCCTCGGCTGAGACGCATTCGGGTCCCCGCACGAACATCGACAGAAAGAGCAGCATGCCCCGCTTCAGCATCATCGTCCCGTCCCATGGGGTGGCAGGCCGGCTGTCCCAGGCGCTGGACTCCGTGCTCGCGCAGTCCTTCGGCGACTTCGAGCTGATCCCGGTCTGCGACGGCCCGGGCACGCCCGCGGCGGACGTCGTCGACGGATACGCCGAGCGGGACTCCCGGGTGACCACGGTGCACTCGCCGCCCACGGCCGGTCTGTCCGGGGCGCGCAACACCGGGATGCGGGCGTCGACCGGCACCTATCTGCTGTTCCTCGACTGCGACGACACCTTCGTCCCCGGCGCCCTGGCGGCGCTGGACGCACGCCTGGCCGAGACGGGTGACGTGGACGTCCTGTACCTGGAGCACGAGCGGGTGCCCTGGTGGGAGGGCGAGCCGACCAATCCGGCCGCGCTGCTCCTGCCGAGGACACCGGCGGGCGCCTTCTCCCCCGACGAGGTGCCCGAGCTCACGGGCGTGCAGCTGCCGGCGTGGAGCGCCGCCTACCGTAGGGCCTTCCTGGTCGAGCAGCGCATCGGCTTCCCCGACGGCCACTTCACCGATGTGGGCTTCGGCGGCCTGGTCACGCTGGCGGCCGAGAAGGCCGCGGTGCTGCGCCAGGTCGTCGTACGGCATCTGGTGCGCAGACAGGGAAGCCGGCTCGCCCTCCCCGGCGAGCACCACCTCGAACTCCTCGCCCAGACCGACCTGGTCCTCACCCACGCCGCCGAACTCGACCTGCCCTGCGATCGCTTGAACGCGCTGTTCGAGCAGCTCTTCGCGGCCGTCCTGAAGACCGCCGCGCACCCCAGGCGGCTGTCCGGCAGGCGCCGCGCCTTCTTCCGGCTGGCGAGCACGCTGTACCGCCGGCACCGCCCCGTCGGCCATCGGACCCCGCCCGGCAGCCTCGGTCTGCAGCACCGGCTGCTGGCGGCCGGGGCGTACACGGCGTTCCGTGCCCTGCGGGAGGCCAACCAGGCGGCGGTGAAGGCGGCCGAGCGGCTGCCGCGCCCCCACATGGTGCGCACCCGTCTGCGGTACGCGCGCAATCTGCGCCGCCCACTCGACCCCAACCTGGTCGTCTACTGCGCCTACTGGGGCCGCGGCTATGCCTGCAACCCGGCCGCGATCCACGCCAAGGCCCGCGAACTCGCCCCGCATCTGCGCTCGGTGTTCCTGGTCGAACCGGATCAGGAGCACACCCTGCCGGAGGGCATCGAGTACGCGGTCATCGGCAGCACCAAGTACTGGGACGTGCTGGCCGCCGCCAAGTACCTCGTCAACAACGCCAACTTCGCGGACGCCGTCGTCAAGCGCCCCGGCAGCGTCCATCTGTCGACCCAGCACGGCACCCCGCTGAAGAAGATGGGCGTCGACCAGGCGACCTATCCGGTGGTGGCCGCGGCGACCGGCAGCTTCGCCAAGCTGCTGGCCCGTATCGACCGCTGGGACTACAACCTCACCTCCAACCGCCACTCCACCGAGATGTGGGAGCGGGCCTTCCCCGCCGCGCACGAGACGCTCGAGTACGGCTATCCGCGCAACGACGTGTACTACACGGCGACGGCGGACGACGTGGCCCGCATCCGGCGGGAGCTCGGGGTCCCCGAAGGGAAGACGGCCGTCCTGTACGCGCCCACCCACCGCGACTACCACACGGGCTTCGAGACGGGCCTGGACCTGGAGGCGTTCTGCGAGGAGGTGGGCGAGGACGTGGTCGTGCTGCTGCGCGCCCACTACTTCTACGACCAGGGCACGGCGCGAAGCACCGGCCGGATCATCGACGTGACGGCGCACCGCTCCTCCGAGGACGTGTGTCTGGCCGCGGACGCCCTGATCACCGACTACTCGTCGATCATGTTCGACTACGCCAACCTGGACCGGCCCGTCGTGGTGTACGCCGACGACTGGGACGTCTACCGGGAGACCCGGGGCGTCTACTTCGACCTGATGGAACACCCGCCGGGGCCGGTGGCCCGCACGCCCGAGGAGCTGGCCCGGGTCTTCCGCGACGGCTCCTGGGCGGGAGCGGAGTCGACGGCGGCACGGGCCGCCTTCCGTGAGCGGTTCTGCCAGTTCGACGACGGGCGCGCCGCCGAGCGGGTCGTGCGCCGGGTGCTGCTGGGCGAGCCGCCCGAGTCGATCCCGCCCGTGATCCCGCTCGCCGAGCGCACCCCGGCCCCGGTCCCCGCCCTTGTGAGGAACTGAAACCCGTGCCCCGCTTCAGCATCATCGTCCCCGTCTACAAGGTGCAGGGCTTCCTGCGCGAGTGCATCGACTCGGTGCTCGGACAGTCGTACCCCGACTTCGAGGTGATCGCCGTCGACGACCGCTCGCCCGACGGCTGCGGCGCGATCCTCGACGAGTACGCGGCACGCGACGAGCGGGTGCGCGTGCTGCACCTGCCCAAGAACGTCGGACTCGGCCGGGCCCGCAACGCCGGGCTGGCCGAGGCGCGCGGCGACTACGTCCTCTTCCTCGACAGCGACGACCACTACACGCCGGGCCTGCTTGCCGCCGTCGCCGACCGGCTGAAGTCGGCCGAGGACCCGGACATCCTGGTCTTCGACCATGTACGCACCCACTGGTGGGGGCGGGGCGGCCCGAGCGACGCCTCCGAGCTGCTGGCCGCCGCGGGCCAGGACGTCTTCAGCCTCCGCGAGAGCCCGCAGTACGTCCATCTGTTCCTGGTCGCCTGGAACAAGGCGTACCGGAGGGCCTTCTTCCAGGGGCACGGGCTGCAGTACGCGTCCGGACTGTACGAGGACGCGCCCGTCACCTACCGCTCGATGGTGCTGGCCGACCGTATCGCCTGTCTCAACCGCATCGGTGTCGAGTACCGGCAGCGCCGGCAGGGCGCGATCACCAAGACGCCGGGACGCAGGCACTTCGACATCTTTCCGCAGTACGAGGGCCTGTTCGCGTTCCTTCAGGAGCGCGAGGACCTCGCCTGGGCGCGGCCCCTGCTCTTCGAACGGGCCCTGGACCACATGCTGTTCGTGATCGCCCGCGAGGACCGGGTGACCCCGTCGGACCGCTCCGCCTTCTACCGCGAGATGCGTTCCTTCCACCGCCGTCACTGTCCCGAGGACTTCACCCCGCCGGACGGCCCGCGCGGCACCGAGATGCGGCTCCTGGCGGGCTCGCCCTACGTGTCGTACGCGGCGCTGCGCGGGGTCCGCGGTCTGCGCAGGATCGCCGGGGCGGGCAAGCGGCGTACGGTCGGCAAGGCATCGGCGGCGGTCCAACGCGCCTGGTACGCCGCCCAGTCGCAGCTCCCGCTCGATCCGCGCCTGGCCGTCTACTCGGCCACCCACCACGCGGGGGTGCACGGCGACCCGGCCGCGATCCACGCCAAGGCCCGCGAACTCGCGCCGCACATCCGCGGGGTGTGGGTGGTCCGCGAGGACGCGGTGGACTCGCTGCCGCCCGGCACCGACTATGTGACGCCGGGCTCGCGCGAGTACCACGCGGTCATGGCGCGGGCCACGTACTGGGTCAACAACGTCAACTGGCCGGGCTCCCTGGTCAAACGCACGGGTCAGATCCATGTGCACACCCACCAGGGCACACCGCTCAAGTACATGGGTGCCGACCTGCTGACCAAGCCCGGCGCCCGGTACGGCTTCAGCGTGCCGAAGATGCTGCACCGCGCCGACCGCTGGGATCTGAGCCTGGTCGCCAACCGGCACTCCGAGCTGGTGTGGGACCGGGCCTACCCCTGCCACTTCACCTCGCTGCGGACGGGCAGTCCACGCAACGACGTGCTGGTCGAGCAGCCCGCGGAGCACGGTGCGGCCGTCCGTGCGCGGCTCGGCGTCCCCGCCGGGAACACGGTCGTGCTGTATGCGCCGACCCGCCGCGACTACCGGCGGGGCGGGCACGTCGACCGGATCGACCTGGCGCGGTTCGCCGCGGACCTCGGCGCCGGACACACCCTCGTCGTACGTCTGCACCCCACCCTCGCCACCGGCACGGCGCGCGGGCTCGGCCTCTCCGATCTGCACGCGCGCGGCGTACTCGTCGACGCGACGGACGAGCCACACGTCGAGGACCTGATGCTCGCCTCCGACGTGCTGGTCACCGACTACTCGGCCCTTATGTTCGACTACGCCAACCTGGACCGGCCGATCGTGATCCACGCCGACGACTGGGGCGCGTACGCGGCGAGCCGGGGCGTCTACTTCGACATCACCGCCGAGGCGCCCGGCCATGTGTCGCGCTCCTACCGGGAGCTGGCCTGGCTGTTCGCCTCGGACACCTGGCGGGACGAGGAGTCGGCGGGACTCAGGGCCGCCTTCCGGGAGCGGTTCTGCGAGTTCGACGACGGACGGGCCGCCGAGCGGGTCGTACGGACGGTGCTGCTCGGCGAGCAGATGCCGGCGCCGCAGACGGCCGCCGTGCTGCCCGCTCCTGCGTCGGAGCGGGCGCACTCGCTGAGCTGACGGTCGTCCGGCTCTACTCGATGACGAGGTCGACGTCGATGTTGCCGCGGGTCGCGTTGGAGTACGGGCACACCTGGTGGGCGGTCTCGACCAGCTTGCGGCCGGTCGCCTCGTCCACGGTGTCCGGCAGCTCGATGCGCAGGGTGACCTTGAGCCCGAAGCCCTCGCCCTGCTTGCCGATGCCCACCTCGGCGGTCACCGCGGCGTCGCTGACGTCGACCTTCGCCTGACGGCCGACGAGGCCGAGGGCGCTGCCGAAGCAGGCCGCGTAACCGGCGGCGAACAGCTGCTCGGGGTTGGTGCCCTCGCCGTTGCCGCCGAACTCCACCGGCGGGGCCAGCTTGACGTCGACCTTGCCGTCGTTGGTGAAGGCGCGACCGTCACGGCCGTGGGTGGCGGTGGCGACAGCGGTGTAGAGCGCGTCCATGGATGACCATCCCTCTCGGAGTCGTGTTCCGGCGGCCCTTCTGGCGGCCGCCTCACGACGACAAGTAGAGCACACAATTCAATTGCACACAACTGAATGGCTCGCAAGAGCTATCCTGGATCCATGACGACCGCGCCCGACACCCCGGCCACCGACTGGCTCCGCCTCGACCAGCAGATCTGCTTCTCCCTGAACGCCGCCTCGCGCGCCTTCGGCGGCATCTACCGGGTGATCCTCAAGGACCTCGGGCTCACCTATCCGCAGTACCTGGTGATGCTGCTGCTGTGGGAGCACGGCGAGCTGCCGGTCAAGAAGCTGGGCGAGCATCTGCGGCTCGACTCCGGCACCCTGTCCCCGCTGCTCAAGCGGCTGGAGACGGCCGGTCTGGTACGGCGTGAGCGCAGCGCCCGCGACGAGCGCTCGGTGGAGGTCCGGCTGACGGAGGAGGGCGCCGCCCTGCGCGATCAGGCGGTTCAGGTACCGCGCCGGATCGCCGCGGCGACGGGCTTCGACGTGGAGGAGATCCGGGAGCTGCGGTCGCGGCTCGACGAGCTCACCAGGGGCCTTGACGCGGCCACGGCGGCGGAGGCGGAGGCGGCGGAGCGGCGGACGTAGAGGAGGAAGGTCACCCGGCCGCTGACGTATCTCTCGCGGACGGTGAACTGCTCCTCCACGACGGCGAGTTTGACGCGCTCGGTCGGGTCGGCCGGCAGCAGCCCCGACCTCAGCAGCCTCGACTGGCCGACGACCCAGACGCGGTCCACGCCGGCCAGCTTGCGCCGCAGCTCCTGAGGTGTGGTCTCGATGCCGCTCAGCGTCCCGGACCGGGTCCCGGACTCCCGCAGCGCGATGTCCCGGGCCCTGCGGAACGCCTTCGGATAGGCCAGCGCCGTCAGCCGCCAGTTCGACGGCAGGAACAGCACCGGATCACCGGGACGGATGTCGCGGGCGGCCCGGGCGGCGACGGCACCGAGGTTCTCGGGGCGGTGCGCCGGGGAGCGGTCCTGCCGGTAGAGCGGGAGGCACTGCACGAAGGCGAGCGCGACGGCCAGGACACCGGTGAGGGTGCCGAGCCTGCCGTAGGGCACACGTCGACCGCCCAGCCGCAGGCGCTCCAGCAACCCGGCCACCCGCTCGGCGCCGGCGGCGGCCAGCAGCGGCGCCCCCGCCAACGCGTACAGCACATACCGCTCGTGAAACAGCGGCCGGATCTGCGATACGGCGATCAGGAGCGCCGGGGGCAGTACCAGCAGCGGAAGTGCCACCGCCGCCAGCCGGCCCGCCCCGAGCCCCAGCACCATCATCGCGACGGCCACCCAGAACACCGCCCCGTCCGGAGCGAAGGCGAAGTCCCGCACCAGCAGTCCCGCCTGGTCCCACCCGGGTGTCACCAGCCACCCCACCTGCCCCGCCTGCTCATGCGACACCCACACCAAGGGCAGCAGAAGGGCCCCCGCCAGCCCCGCCGCCCGCGCCCAGCCCAGCCACACCCGCTTCGGCACCCGCATGAGCGCCAGCGTCAGCGCATGCGCGCACAGCACCAGGACGACCATTTCGTGCAGCAGACACGTCACGGCGAGGACACCGCCGTACCATCGCCAATCCTGCCGCGACCGTCCCTCCACGGCGCGCACCAGCAGCAGTGTCGCCCCCGCCACGCCCGCCGCGACGAGTGCGTACGAGCGGCCTTCCTGCGCATAATGGCCGGTCATGGGCGTGATCGCGTACAACAGCCCCGCCCACAGCCCGACCCGCGGACGGACCAGCCGTACCCCGAGAGCCGCGACCAGCCCGGCGGTCGCGGCGGCCCCGAGCACGGACGGCAGCCGGAGGACGACCTCACCGGGGTGGACGGCGAGGACGACGTGCATGAACAGGTAGTACAGGCCGTGCACGGCGTCCAGGCCGTGCAGCAGCTGCCAGATCTGCGGCACCGTGCGCCGACCGACGAGGAAGGTGACGCTCTCGTCGCCCCACATGCCGCCGCGGTCCAGCCCCCACAGACCGATCGCGAGTATGACGACGGCGGGAACCGCCACGGCAACGATCTCCGCACGCACCCACCGACGGTTCGCCCGCCCCGCGTCCTCGCTCAGCACACGGCTGATTTTCTCCCGCGGACGGGCTCTTACCGAGCATTGACGGTGTATTAGCAGGCATACACCATACGCCCGGCTTACGATCCGCCGTGATGAACGCCGTGACGAAAGCCGTGATGTCCACCGCCGGAAAACGCCGGCTCCTCGCCCTCGCCGCCGCCTGGCTCGCCACCCGCGCCCTGATGCTGTGGCTGCTCGCACACGACGCGGCGCCCCGGCTCGGCGGGGGCACGGTCGCACGGGAGGTGTGGCACCTGTACCACGACTGGTACGGGACCCTCGCGCACGGCGCCTTCCCGGCGCACGACCCGCTGTGGCAGTACCCGCCGGGAGCCGGCGCGGTACTGCTGTCGCCCGAGCTGCTGCCGGGCCTGACGTACTTCCAGGCGTTCGTCGTGCTCACCCTCGCCGCCGACGCGGCGATCACGCTGGCGCTGGCCGTCGCGGGCAACCGCCCCGGCCGCAGGCTCCTCGGGGCGGCGATGTGGGTGGGCGGCCTCCCGCTCCTCCTGCACGTCCCGCTGGCCCGCTACGACGTGCAGGTCACGGCCTTCGCCGTCATCTCCCTGTTGACGCTGCCGCGCTCCACGCGCGCGTGCGGGGTGTTCGCGGCGCTCGGCGCCCTGGTGAAGGTGTGGCCGGCGCTGGTGCTGCTGGGCACGCCGAGGGGGCGTACGACGCGTTCGGCGTGGGTGTGGGCCGCCGTCACCGGGGCGGGGTCGCTCGCGGTCCTCGCGGCGCTGTTCGCCAACCCCTCCTCCTTCCTGCGCCAACAGGGCGGGCGGGGCGTGCAGATCGAGTCGCTCGGCGGTACGGCGCTCGCCTTCGCGACACACGCCGGATGGCCGGGGAAGGTGCAATACCAGTACGGCGCCATGGAGTTCACCGGCCCGCACGTGCGGACCGTGGCGCACCTCTCCCTCGCGCTCACGGCGGTCGCCTTCGCACTGCTGCTCCTGTGGCGGCTGCGGGCCAAGCGCTGGACGCCCGCCACGCCGTACGACGCCGCGCTGAGCGCCGTCCTGCTCTTCACCGTCACCAGCAGGGTGATCAGCCCGCAGTACATGATCTGGCTGCTGGGCCTGGCCGCCGTGTGCCTGACCTCGCGGCACACCGTGCAGCGCCCGGTGGCCGCCCTGGTGCTGGCCGCGACCGTGCTCAGCACAGTCGCCTATCCGGCCTTCTACGACCAGGTCATCGCCTGCACCTGGCCGGGCTGCGTGCTGATGCTCGCCCGCAACGGGCTGCTCGCCACGGCCGCCGTACTGTCCCTCGTCCGGCTGTGGCGCTCCACCCGCCCGGCGCCGGTGACTCCCGCATCCACGCACGGACCGGACCCGGTCACCCGACGCCTCCCCGAGCACTCCGGCGCATAGCAGTCGCTGACGGGATCCACCGCCTGCACCACTGACACCGCACACCACGGGCCAACTGACGAAGGGGACGGCCGCACATGACCTGGCTGATCACCGGCGGCGCCGGATACATCGGGGCGCACGTCGTCCGGGCGATGATCGAGGCGGGCGAGCGGACCGTGGTGTACGACGACCTGTCGACGGGCGTCGCCGAGCGCGTGCCGCGGGGTGTGCAACTGGTGGTGGGATCGACGCTGGACGGCGAGCGGGTCGCGCGCGCCCTCGCGGTCCACGACGTCAGCGGGGTCATCCACCTGGCGGCGAAGAAGCAGGTGGGCGAGTCGGTGGACCTGCCGCTGCACTACTACCGGGAGAACGTCGAGGGTCTGCGCGTCCTCCTGGAGGCGGTGACCGGGGCCGGTGTCCCGTCCTTCGTCTTCTCGTCCTCCGCGGCGGTGTACGGCATGCCGGACGAGCCCCTGGTGACGGAGGAGACACGCTGTCTGCCCATGTCGCCGTACGGCGAGACGAAGCTGGTCGGCGAATGGCTGGTCAGCGCGACGGCTCGCGCGACAGGCCTCTCCACCGCCTCCCTCCGCTACTTCAACGTGGCGGGTGCCGCGACCCCCGAACTCGCGGACACGGGTGTCCACAACCTGATCCCCATGGTCTTCGAGAAGCTGACGGACGACGCGCCCCCGCGCATCTTCGGCGACGACTACGAAACCCCCGACGGGACCTGTGTCCGCGACTACATCCACGTCGTGGACCTGGCCGAAGCCCACGTGGCAGCCGCCCGCACGCTCCAGTCCGCACCGGGCCGCCGGCTCACCCTCAACATCGGACGCGGCGAGGGCGTCTCGGTCCGCGAAATGATCGACCGCATCAACGCCATCACGGGCTACGACCGCCCCCCGACCATCACCCCCCGCCGCCCGGGCGACCCGGCCCGGGTGGTCGCCTCCGCGGACCGCGCCGCCACCGAACTGGGCTGGAAGGCCAAACACGACGTCCAGGACATGATCACCTCAGCCTGGGAGGGCTGGGTACGGGTACATCCGGAGGCGGCGCGCGCCTAGACCCCGCGCGGAGACGCGCACCCTGAAGGGGCGCGGGGCTGCGCCGCTCTACGGCTCGCCCGCGTCCCTCTTCGGCGGACGGGCCCGAAGACGTTGCCGCTGAGGTCTCGGGGTCGAGCGTCGTACCGCCGGCGGCAACCCGCTCCAGTGCGTCGAGGAACTCGTCGACCCGGCCGACCCGGTCCTCGAGCAGACAGCCGAGCCCGCTCGCACCCCCGGTCAGCAGCTCGGCGGCGCAGGACTCCTCGACGTACTGAGCACAGCGGCGTCGGGACGGTGCTCCAGGAGCGCGGGCAGGACTTCGGGCCCGGTGCCGGCAACGGCCACGACCTCGTGCCCGGCGGACGTCAGCAGCAGGACGAGGCGGCTCCCGGAGCAGGGCGTTGTCCTCGGCGATCACAACTCTCGCGGTGGTTCCGCCTCAGCTCCGGTCACCGCGGGGCGGCGACTCGCTTTCGGCCACTGGCGGCCGGGGGGGCCGCAGCACGCTCACAGCGCCTTGAGGGCCTCCGCGGTGGCCCGCGCCAGCGCCGCCAGATAGTCCTTCGGCAGCTTCGGGCTGCGGATCACCACCGAGCGCCAGTAGAGGGGCCCGGAGATCAGGTCGAGCGCGAGGTCCTCGTCCAGCTCCCCGTTGATCTCACCGCGCTGCGCCGCCGCCACGATGATCTTGAGGGCCACGCCTTCCTGCCCCTCCCGCAGGGTCTTCTGCATGGCTTCGGCGATCTCCGGGTTGCGGGCAGCCTCGGCCTGCAGGTCCGGGATGATCTGCGAGGCCACCGGGTGCCGCAGCGCGCGCGAGGTGACCTCGTACAGCAGCCGCAGATCACCCTCCAGGGAACCCGTGTCCGGAGTCGGCAGCCCCAGCACCGCGATCGCCGAGACGACGTCGAGGACCAGGTGCAGCTTGGAGCGCCAGCGGCGGTAGACCGCGGTCTTGCCGACGCCCGCACGGCGCGCGATCCCCTCGATGGACATCCGCGCATAGCCGACGGCCGCGAGCTCCTCGAAGACGGCCGCACGGATGGCTTCCGTCACGTCCTCCCGCAGTACGGCCGCCCCCGCGGGGGTCCGGCGGCGCGGACGCGTCTGGGGCTCCTCGGCGTTCGTCGTCATGCGGACCAGCATAGGGGCGTTGCGACGAAACGGTTGCGTCGTGACGGCCCGCTCCGAACCGACCCGGCCCGACCCGACGAACACGTTACGACGAAACGGTTGCGTTCCGACGTCAACGTGTCTTACGCTCGCGTTGCGACGATACGGTCCCGTCCTGACGTAAGAGAACGTGAAGAGAAGCGTAAGGAAACGCCGGGCACCGGACCGTCCGGCCGGCGGGCCGGACGACGCCAGCACCCCCTCCCCCGAGTGAAAGCAGCGGATGTGAGCCAGGTCCTCGACACACCGCCCCCGACGCCGGCCCCGGCCGACGACGACCTCGCGGCCCTCGCCGCCCGCCACGGCCTCTCGGTCAGCGGCGCCCGCCCCTCCCTGCCCGAGTACGTACGGCAGCTGTGGGCCCGGCGCCACTTCATCACCGCCTTCGCCACCGCCAAGCTCACCGCCCAGTACGCCCAGGCGAAGCTCGGCCAGGTCTGGCAGGTCATGACCCCGCTGCTGAACGCGGCGGTGTACTACTTCATCTTCGGTGTCCTGCTCGGCACCAAGCGGCACGTGCCGGACTACATCCCGTTCCTGGTCACGGGCGTGTTCATCTGGACGTTCACCCAGAGCTCGATCATGGCGGGCACCCGCGCGATCTCCGGCAACCTCGGCCTGGTCCGGGCGCTGCACTTCCCGCGGGCCGCGCTGCCGATCTCCTTCTGCCTCCAGCAGCTGCAGCAGCTGCTGTTCTCGATGGCCGCGCTGGTCGTCATCCTGCTCTGCTTCGGGGTGCCGGTCGCGTTCTCGTGGCTGCTGGCGTTCCCGGCGCTGGTCCTGCAGTTCACCTTCAACACCGGCGTCTCGTTGATCATGGCCCGGATGGGGGCCAAGACCCCGGACATCGCCCAGCTGATGCCTTTCGTCCTGCGTACCTGGATGTATGTGTCCGGCGTGATGTGGAGCATCGACAAGCTGGCCGGCAAGCACAGCGGGCTGCCGCACTGGGTGGAGCCGGTGCTCCAGGCCCAGCCGGCCGCGGTCTACATCGACCTCATGCGCTTCGCGCTGATCGACAGCTTCCACGCCAAGCAGTTGCCGCACCATGTGTGGCTGTACGCGGCCGGCTGGGCCCTGCTCGCCGGAGTCGGCGGCTTCATCTACTTCTGGAAGGCTGAGGAGACGTACGGCCGTGGCTGAGCACACCATCGAACGCATCCCCACCGTCGTCGTCGACGGCGTCGACATCGTCTACCGGGTCAACGGCACCGGTACGGGCAAGGGCTCCGCCACCGCGGCGCTCAACCGCATGGTGCGCCGCAAGCAGACGGAGAAGGCGTCCGGCGTCCGCACGGTGCACGCCGTCAAGAACGTGTCCTTCGTCGCCTACAAGGGCGAGGCGGTCGGCCTGATCGGCACCAACGGCTCCGGCAAGTCGACCCTGCTGAAGGCGGTCGCGGGCCTGCTGCCGGTCGAGAACGGCCACATCTACACCGACGGCCAGCCCTCCCTCCTCGGCGTCAACGCGGCCCTGATGGGCGACCTGACCGGCGAGAAGAACGTCTACCTCGGCGGCCTCGCCATGGGCATGTCCCGCGAGGAGATCAGGGACCGCTACGAGGGCATCGTCGACTTCTCCGGCATCAACGAGAAGGGCGACTTCATCACCCTCCCCATGCGGACGTACTCCTCCGGCATGGGCGCCCGCCTGCGCTTCTCCATCGCCGCCGCCAAGGACCACGACGTGCTCCTCATCGACGAGGCGCTCGCCACCGGCGACCGGTCCTTCCAGAAGCGCTCCGAGGAACGCATCCGCGAACTGCGCGAGAAGGCCGGCACGGTGTTCCTGGTCAGCCACAACAACAAGTCCATCCGCGACACCTGCGAACGCGTGCTGTGGCTGGAGCGCGGCGAACTGCGCATGGACGGCCCGACCGAGGAGGTCATGGCGGCGTACGAGGAGTTCACCGGCGGCGCGGACAAGCCGAAGGCCGCCTGAACACCGCAACCAAAGCGGGGTGCCCCGAGCCGGCCGGCTCGGGGCACCCCGCTTTCGTACCGCCCGCTACGAGTGCGTGCGCAGCAGGGTGCGCATCGTGCGCATCGCCACCGACAGGTTGGCGAGGTCGAACGTCTCCGAGCTCTGGATCTCCTCCAGCGTCGTGCGCGCCCGGCCCAGGATCGCCGCGTTCTTCTCCTCCCAGGCCTTGAAGCGCTGCTCGGGAGTCGAGGTGCCGTTGCCCACCGCCAGGACGTCCGCGGTCAGCGCCGAGTGCGCCGCGTACAGGTCCTCACGGATGGAGGCGCGGGCCATGGACTGCCAGCGGTCGGCGCGCGGCAGCTCGATGATGCGGTCCATGAGCTGGGTGATGTGCAGACGGTCGGCGAGGTCGTAGTACACCTCGGCGACGTCCAGCGGCTCCTTGCCCATGCGGTCGGCCACCGACACGATGTCGAGCGCCGGGAAGGCGGAGGAGAACCCGGCCACGCGGGTGGCGAGCTCGTCCGGGACGCCGGCGCCGGTCAGCTCGTCGTAGATCTGCTGCCACCACTCGAGGTCCGCGCCGCGCAGCAGCTTGGTGAGCTGCTGCCAGACCTGCTCGACGCGCTCGCCGAAGAAGTCCACCGTCTCCGCGAGCTGCAGCGGCTGCGGGCGGTTGTTGAGCAGCCAGCGCGTGCCGCGCTCCACCAGTCGGCGCGAGTGCAGCCGGATACGGGTCTGGACGGCGGCCTCGACCTGGTTGTCCAGGCCCTCGACTGCGTCCCACACCGGTGCCGAGCAGAAGATCGCCCGCGCCGCGGTCTGCGCCCGCACGATCTCCTCGAGGGAGGCGCCGGTCTCCTCGCGCAGCCGGTGCAGATAGGTCGTACCGCCCGTGTTGACCGTGTCGTTGACCAGGACGGTCGTGGTGATCTCGCGGTGCAGCGGGTGACCGTCGATGTGGTCGGCGAACTTCTCGCGCAGGGCCGTCGGGAAGTAGGCGTGCAGCAGGCCCCGCAGATAGGGGTCGTCCGGCAGCGAGGTGTGCAGCAGCTCCTCGGCGACCGTGATCTTGGTGTACGCCAGCAGGACGGCCGTCTCGGGGCCGGTGAGGCCCTGGCCTGCGCTGAGGCGCTCGCGGATCTGGCGGTCGGCGGGGAGGAACTCCAGCGCCCGGTCGAGGTGGCCCTCGCGCACCATGTGGCGGATGAACCGCTGCTGGGCGTGGAGCATGTCCTTGGACTGGGCCAGGGCGTTGGCGAGCGCCGTGTTCTGCGCGTAGTTGTTGCGCAGGACCAGCGCGCCGACCTCGTCGGTCATCTCGGCGAGCAGCTTGTTGCGCTGCTTGACGGTCATGTCGCCGTCGGCGACCAGGCCGTTGAGCAGGATCTTGATGTTCACCTCGTGGTCGGAGGTGTCCACGCCCGCGCTGTTGTCGATCGCGTCCGTGTTGATCTTGCCGCCGTGCCGTGCGAACTCGATCCGGCCGAGCTGGGTCAGACCCAGGTTGCCGCCCTCGCCGACGACCTTGACGCGCAGGTCGGCGCCGTCGACCCGGATCGGGTCGTTGGCCTTGTCGCCGACGTCCGCCTGGCTCTCCGTGCTGGCCTTCACATATGTACCGATGCCGCCGTTCCACAGCAGGTCCACCGGGGCCTGGAGGATGGCCTTCATCAGATCGGCCGGGGTCATCTTGGAGACCTTGCCCTCGATACCGAGGGCCTCGCGGATGTGCGAGTTGAGCTGGATGGCCTTGGCGGTCCGCGGGAACACACCGCCACCGGCCGAGATGAGCTCGGCGTTGTAGTCGGCCCAGCTGGAGCGCGGCAGCTCGAAGATGCGGCGGCGCTCGGCGTACGAGGTGGCCGCGTCCGGGTCCGGGTCGATGAAGATGTGCCGGTGGTCGAAGGCGGCGACCAGTCGGATGTGCTCGCTCAGCAGCATGCCGTTGCCGAACACGTCACCCGACATGTCGCCGATGCCGACGACGGTGAAGTCCTCGCTCTGCGTGTCGACGCCCAGCTCCCGGAAGTGCCGCTTGACGGACTCCCAGGCGCCGCGGGCGGTGATACCCATGCCCTTGTGGTCGTAGCCGGCCGAGCCACCGGAGGCGAAGGCGTCACCGAGCCAGAAGTTGTACGTCTCAGCGACCCCGTTGGCGATGTCCGAGAACGTGGCGGTGCCCTTGTCGGCGGCGACCACGAGGTAGGTGTCGTCCTCGTCGTGCCGCACGACGTCCGCCGGGGGCACGACCTCGCCGGCCACCATGTTGTCGGTGATGTCGAGCAGGGCCGAGATGAACGTCTTGTAGCTGGCGATGCCCTCGGCCAGCCACGCGTCCCGGTCCACGCTCGGGTCCGGCAGCTGCTTGGCGACGAAGCCGCCCTTCGCGCCGACCGGCACGATGACGGTGTTCTTCACCATCTGCGCCTTCACCAGGCCGAGGATCTCGGTCCGGAAGTCCTCACGCCGATCGGACCAGCGCAGACCGCCTCGGGCGACCTTGCCGAAGCGCAGGTGGACGCCCTCCACGCGCGGCGAGTACACCCAGATCTCGTACGCCGGGCGCGGCGCCGGCAGATCGGGGATCGCCTGCGGGTCGAACTTCATGGACACGTACGCGTGCGGCCTGCCGCCCGCCGCCTCCTGGAAGAAGTTCGTACGCAGCGTCGCCTTGATGACGGTCAGGAAGGACCGCAGGATCCGGTCCTCGTCGAGGGAGGCCACCTGGTCGAGGGCCGCGTCGACCTCTTCGAGCAGCGCGTCGACGATCTCGTGCCCGGCGCGCTGCCGGTCCGGGGACATCCGCGCCTCGAACAGCGAGACGAGCAGCCGCGTGGTGTGGACGTTGTTACGGAGGGTGTCCTCCATGTAGTCCTGGCTGAACGTGGACCCGGCCTGGCGCAGGTACTTGGCGTACGCCCGCAGCACCATCGCCTGCCGCCAGGTCAGTCCGGCGCTCAGCACCAGGGCGTTGAAGCCGTCGTTCTCCGCCTTGCCGGTCCAGGTGGCGGCGAAGGCCTCCTGGAAGCGCTCGCGGGCGTCGTCGCCGAGGTAGTCGCCGCTGCCGTTCTGCGACTTGGGCATGCGCAGGCCGAAGTCGTAGATCCACGCGCTGGTGCGGTCCGAGCAGCGCAGCTCGTACGGCCGCTCGTCCGTCACCTCGACACCGAGCCGGCTGAGGGCCGGCAGCACCGCGGACAGCGAGACGGCCTCGCCCTTGCGGTAGATCTTGAACCGGCGCTCCTCGGGGGCGGCGCCGACGGGCTCGTACAGACTGAGCGAGAAGTCCTGGCCGCTGTCGGCCTGTGCCTCGCTGAGCTGTTCCAGGTGGACGAGGTCGGCGACCGCGGCACGCGGGTTGTGGTCGGCCTTGTAGCCCTCGGGGAAGGCGTTGTTGTAGCGGCGCAGCAGTTCGGCGGCGCGCTCCTCGCCGCATTCGGCGTTCAGCGCCTCGGCGAAGCCGTCGGCCCAGGAACGGGCGGCCTCCACCAGGCGGGCCTCGATGCGCTCCTTGTCGGCGTCCGACAGCTGTGGCAGCTCGGTGCCCTGCGGGACCCGCACCACGAAGTGCAGCCGGGACAGGATCGACTCGGTGTTCCAGGCCGTGAAGTCGACGCTGGTGCCGCCGAGTTCCTCCTTCAGGATGTCGATGATCCTCAGGCGCACACCGGTGGTGTAGCGGTCGCGCGGGAGGTAGACGAGGGCGGAGTAGTAGCGCCCGTACTCGTCCTGCCGCAGGTAGAGGCGCAGCCTCCGGCGCTCCTGCAGGTACAGGACGGAGGTGGCGATGGACTCGAGCTCGTCGGCCGGCGTCTGGAAGAGCTCGTCGCGCGGGTAGGTCTCCAGGATCTGCAGCAGGTCGCGCCCGTCGTGGCTGTTGGGCGAGAAGCCGGCGCGCTCCAGGACCTCCTCGACCTTGCGGCGGATGACCGGGACCCGGCGCACCGACTCGGTGTAGGCGGCGGAGGAGAACAGTCCGAGGAAGCGGCGCTCGCCGACGACGTTGCCGTCCGCGTCGAACTTCTTGACGCCGATGTAGTCCAGGTACGAGGGCCGGTGCACGGTGGCCCGGCTGTTCGCCTTGGTCAGAACGAGGAGCTTGTGCTCGCGGGCCTTGGCGCGGGCGTCGGCGGGCAGCCGCTCGAAGGACGGGCTCACCGGGTGGCTGTCGTCCCCGGCGTGGTGCGGGTCGGAGCGCAGGATGCCGAGGCCGGTGCCGGGCACGGCGGCCAGCGAGTCGTCCTCACGCAGCTGGTACTCGCGGTAGCCGAGGAAGGTGAAGTGATCGGCGGACAGCCAGCGCAGCAGCTCGCGGGCCTCCTCGATGTCCTGCTCGCGCAGGTCGGTGGCGACGGGTTCCTCGGGCAGTTCGTCGGCCATGCGCAGCGCCGCGTCCCGCATCTTGTCCCAGTCCTCGACGGCCTCGCGGACGTCGGACAGCACGCGCAGCAGGTCGGCGGTGATCTGCTTGAGGTCGCCCCGGTCGGTCTCACGGTCGATCTCGACGTGGATCCAGGACTCGGTGTGCGCGTCGTGCGGCAGGCCGCCGCCCGGCTGTGCGCTGAGCACCTCGATGAGCTTGCCGGTGACATCCCGGCGGACGACGACCTGCGGGTGGATGACGACGTGGATCCCGCGTCCCTGTCGCGTCAGCTCATTGGTGACGGAGTCGACCAGGAAGGGCATGTCGTCGGTGACGACCTCGACGACGGAGTGGCTGCACGTCCACCCGTTCTCCTCCACCGTGGGCGTGTGGACCCGCACGTTGGCCGTGCCCTGGGGGCGATTCTCAGCCAACCGGTAGTGCGAGAGCGCGGCTCCGAAGATGTCGACCGGGTCGCGGCCGTTGAGGTCCTCCGGGGCGGTGTGCAGGTAGTAGCGCTGGAGGAACGCGAGCACGGTGTCCCGGTCCGGGGTGCTCTCGTCCGTCGTCCCGGTCGGTAGGTTCCCCCCGACCGGGCTGTTCTCAGCTACCCGGGCGGCCCTCTCGAGCAGCTCGGCCTTGGCTTCGTCCAGCTTGGTCTGCATTGTCCTCTGGCTCCTGTCGCGCGCCGTTGCGTGACGTAGAAGGAAGTACGGTCTCTTCCCCTGCGGCTCGACGCCACGGCCCGGGTTCTCCGGTCTGCTCCGACGCTATGCCGCAAGGTGAGATGAGCGGGAAGATATGAGCCATATTTGAGCCGCCCCGAAGGTGTGACGCTGCTCTCCGCAGCGGCCGCGTCCAGGGGGTGAATGGCATCCCGGGAGCCCTTCCGGCCCCCTCCTGCCCGCGAAGACCAGCGACCGCCGCCCGGTCACGGAGATGGTCCGTGCTCGCCGGGCGCAGGGCAGGGGCAACGGTGCCCCCGCGAGCTATCGCGCTGATCACGCCATAAGGCTATCGCTCAGTACGGGGGCCCCGTCATGAGCCGTATGTGTACAAAACCGGGGGTGGAACTTTGACACTCTGCACAGCGGCAAAGGCCCCGCCGTCGTGCGGTCCGACGAAACGCACCCCTCATCTGATCCCCCTTGCTCGAATACGACCGGACCCCTTGGCAAGGCCACCCCGAGGAGGCACGTTGCCCATGACAGCGCACGCCCGCCCGAGGGGAGCCGCCCGACATGACCGCGAAAATCCTCATCGTCACCGGCGACGCAGCAGAGTCACTCGAGGTCCTGTATCCCTACCAGCGCCTCCGCGAGGAGGGCTACGACGTCCATATCGCGGCCCCCGCCCGCAAGAAGCTCCAGTTCGTCGTCCACGACTTCGAACCCGGTTTCGACACCTACACCGAGAAGCCCGGCTACACCTGGCCGGCCGATCTCGCCTTCGCCGAGGTCGACGCCGGCGAGTACGCCGCCCTCGTCATCCCGGGCGGCCGCGCCCCCGAGTACCTCCGCAACGACCCCGAACTCCGCAAGATCCTCAAGTCCTTCTTCGACGCGGACAAACCCGTCGCCCAGATCTGCCACGGCCCCCTGCTCACCGCCGCGGTCGACGGCCTGCGCGGCCGCCGCGTCACGGCGTACCCCGCCCTGGAACCCGACATGCAGGCCGCCGGCGCCACCTTCCAGGACAGCGAGGCCGTGGTCGACGGCACCCTGATCTCCTCCCGCGCCTGGCCGGACCACCCGGCCTGGATGCGCGAGTTCCTGACGGTGCTACGGGCAAAGGCCCCGGTGACGTGACGGGGTGACGCAGCTACGGGCAGTTGTGCCGCACCGCCGGTAGCTGCGGGCAGCAGTCGTGCCGCCGGGGCGGCACGGGGTGGGCGCAGCGGCCCCCGCCGCGCCGGGTCGCGCGCCCGCCCCCTGCCCAATTGCAGCACCGGCGCGGCACCACCCCGCTCACGCCGCCAGCCGCTGTGCCTCCGCCACCGCGTCCGCCAGCGTGTCAACCACCGGCACCCCGACCTCCTCAAGGCTGGCCCGGCCATGCGACCCCCCGGTGTACAGCACCGCCCGCGCCCCCACGTGCAGCGCGGCCACCGCATCATCGGCGGCATCCCCGATCACCACCGTACGGGCCGGATCCACACCGACCAGTGAGCCGAGGTGGCGCACCATGTGCTCCGCCTTACTGCCGCCCGAGGGGCCGGTCCGCCCGTCGACGCGTATGAAGTGCGCCTCTATCCCGAACCCCCGCACCAACGGCACGAGTTCGTCGTGCGTGTACATGCTCAGGATCGACTGGCTGCGTCCCGCCGACCGCCACCCCGCGAGCAGCTCCGCCGCACCTTCGGTCAGCCCGCAGCCGATCAGGTGCTCGGCGTAGTACCGGTGGAAGGTCTCGTCCATGACCTCCCATTCGGCGTCCGTCGGCAGCCGGCCCATGAGCCGCTCGTAGAACTTCGGCACCGGCACGCAGTACAGCGCCCGGTACCGCTCCAGCGTGATCGGCTCGAGGCCGAGCTCGGCGAACGCCGCGTTCGTCGCCCCGATGATCGCGTCATTGTCGTGGAACAGCGTCCCGTTCCAGTCCCAGACGATGTGCGCCCCTGTCTGCTTCCCCATGCCAAAAACGTACCCGCCGCCACTGACAATCAAGAGCGCCGCAGGTCAGACGGCCATTGAGCCGACGTGGAAGGGCTCAGGCACGGCGGGCTCAGTCGCCGAGCCCGACCAGGTGGGGGATCTCCTGCGTCGCGTACCACAGCAGTTCGTGGTCCTCGGCGCCGTCCACCACGAACTGTGCGTCGTCGTCCCCGCGGTCCGCCGCTTCGAGCGCCTCGGCCGCGGCGGCCACGTCCCCCTCCGCGTCGTCGAGGTCGACATGGACGGCGGCGGCCTTGGCCAGCGCCACGACCCCGGTCACCCGTACCTCGCCGAGCGCGGCCGGGTCGAGGCTCCGGTCGGGGTCGGCGGACGCGGCGCCGTCGGGCACGTCGACGGCGACCACGACCCGGCGCCGTACGGCTCCGGGGTCCGCGGCCAGCAGCCGAAGCGAGGCCAGCGCGGCGCGGTTGAGGGCGGCGTACTCCAGTTCCTCGATGTCGTCGGAGAGGTACCACTCGCGCAGGGCGGGCGTGACGGCGTACGCCACGAGCGGCCCTGCCCCCAGCTCTCCCGTCTTGTACGCCTCGGCGAGACCGGAGAGGGTCAGGGGGACGTAGACGCGCATGGCCGGCCACTTTCGTCGTCGATGGCTGGGCGCGCTCAGGCGCCTTCTGAAAGGCCTTCAGGATACGTGCCGGAGTCCCCTTTCGAGTCCCTGCCCATGCGCCCGGAGGCGTCCACTTCAGGCCTCGGAATTCACCCGGCGCACCCCCGTGATCACGGGGCTCCAGGCCCCCTCCCTCACTCTGATAGGTGAAGATTCCGACCGCCCCGGTCCGGCTCCCCGCGTCCTTGCTGCCGCCGCCCCTCGCCCCGTACAAGATCCCCAACGCCAAGTTACCGGCGGGTATCAATCCGTCTCACCGAACGGGGACGCACATGCACAAGATCATGACCAGGGCGCAGCACCACCCGGGCGCCCGCCCTCCCGGCCGCCGCGACTCCCGCCGCCCTGGCGGCGCCCCGCGCCGCACCCCGGGCGGAACCTCGACCCGCACCGCCCCGGGCGGCGGCCGCCCACCGGGCTCCCGGACCGAGAGCCCCTCCCCGAGCACGGGACCCGCCGACAACCGCCCGCCGACAGCCACTGCCACTACGGCCAGGAACACGACCAGCGCCCACACAGGGCCGGTCAGCCCACAGGGCAAGGCCACGCCATCCAAAGGCGCCACCACGACGGCTGCGGGCGCGCGTACCGCTGCCGCAGGCCGCACCACCACCCACGCGCCGTGCAGCACGGCTCCCGCTGCAGAGGGAACCGCCCTTGCCGTCGGGAATCCAGCCGGCCGCACCCGTCCGGTCCCCCAGCCCCGCCCCACCGACGTCTTCGCCGACCTCCTGCTCGCCGTGCTGAGCGGTCAGCGCCCCGTGCACTCGATGCTGCGGCACACCGCGGGCCGGGCCTACGACGAACTGGCCTGGCTCGCCGAACGCGGCCCCCTGCGCACCCGCGGCGCACGCCCCGTCGTCCGCGACATCGGCTACTACGAAGCCCGTCCCGGTGCCGTCGAGGCCTTCGCCCGCATCGGCGCCGGTGACCAGCTGCGGGCGATGGCCTTCCGCCTGGAACGGGGCCAGGACCTTCGCTGGCGCTGCACGGCGGTGGAGCTCGGCGGCCCCCGCCCGCCGCGCCCCACAGGCGACGACTAGACGACCGCAGGGACCGCCGGCCCAGCCCTTCCCGCCGGGCCGCACCGCCGTACACAGAAAGGCCGGGCCACCCTGAGGTGACCCGGCCCTTCGAGCCGCTACGACGCGCTACTCACTTCTTGCGGCGACGCCCGCTCCGGGACTGCTTGCGCCGCTCCGCGCGCGTGAGACCGTCGGCCTCCGAGCGCACCGGCTCCTCGTCGCCCACGAAGTCGCCCTCGATGGTGCCGCCCTCGCCGTCCACGGTCGGCGCGGAGAAGTGCAGGTTCCGGCGCTGCGGAGCGTCCAGCCCCTTGGCGCGGATCTCCGGACGGCCACCCGCCTGCGCCGACACCACGTCCTGCTTCTCCATGTCGACCGGCTCGGCGTCCTCCACCGGGATCTCCTCGACCTGCTGCTCGACCTGGACCTCCAGGTTGAACAGGTAGCCGACGGACTCCTCCTTGATGCCCTCCATCATGGCGGTGAACATGTCGAAGCCCTCGCGCTGGTACTCGACCAGCGGGTCCTTCTGCGCCATCGCGCGCAGGCCGATGCCCTCCTGGAGGTAGTCCATCTCGTAGAGGTGCTCGCGCCACTTGCGGTCCAGGACCGACAGCACGACCCGGCGCTCCAGCTCACGCATGATCTCGGAGCCGAGCTGCGCCTCGCGTGCCTCGTACTGCTGGTGGATGTCGTCCTTGATGGACTCGGAGATGAACTCGGCGGTCAGACCGGCCCGGTCACCGGCCGCCTCCTCCAGCTCCTCCACGGTCACCTTCACCGGGTAGAGCTGCTTGAAGGCGCCCCACAGCCGGTCGAGGTCCCAGTCTTCCGCGAAGCCCTCGGCGGTCTCCGCGGCGATGTACGCGTCGATCGTGTCGTCCATGAAGTGCCCGACCTGCTCCTGCAGGTCCTCGCCCTCCAGGACGCGGCGCCGCTCGCCGTAGATGACCTCACGCTGGCGGTTGAGGACCTCGTCGTACTTCAGGACGTTCTTACGGGTCTCGAAGTTCTGCTGCTCGACCTGCGACTGCGCGGACGCGATCGCGCGCGTGACCATCTTGTTCTCGATCGGTACGTCGTCCGGGACGTTCGCCATCGACATCACGCGCTCGACCATCTGGGCCTTGAAGAGCCTCATCAGGTCGTCGCCGAGCGAGAGGTAGAAGCGGGACTCGCCCGGGTCGCCCTGACGGCCGGAACGACCGCGCAGCTGGTTGTCGATACGTCGCGACTCGTGCCGCTCGGTGCCCAGGACGTAGAGCCCGCCGAGCTCCTTGACCTCTTCGAACTCCGCCTTCACGGCCTTCTCGGCACGCTCCAGGGCGTCGGGCAGGAAGTGCGCCCACTCCTCGATGTGCTCCTCGGGGTCGAGGCCGCGCTGGCGCAGCTCCGCCTCGGCGAGGTCGTCGGGGTTGCCGCCGAGCTTGATGTCCGTACCACGGCCGGCCATGTTCGTGGCGACGGTCACGGCGCCCTTGCGGCCGGCCTGGGCGACGATCGTCGCCTCACGGTCGTGCTGCTTCGCGTTCAGCACTTCGTGCTGGATGCCGCGCTTGGAGAGCTGCTGCGAGAGGTATTCGGACTTCTCGACCGACGTCGTACCGACGAGGATCGGCTGCCCCTTCTCGTGCTTCTCGGCGATGTCGTCGACGACCGCCTCGAACTTGGCGACCTCGGTGCGGTAGATCAGGTCCGACTGGTCCTTGCGGATCATCGGCTTGTTGGTCGGGATCGGGACGACGCCGAGCTTGTAGATCTGGTGGAACTCGGCCGCCTCGGTCATCGCCGTACCGGTCATGCCGGAGAGCTTCTTGTAGAGGCGGAAGAAGTTCTGCAGGGTGATCGTGGCGAGCGTCTGGTTCTCGTCCTTGATGTCCACCCCTTCCTTCGCCTCGATCGCCTGGTGCATGCCCTCGTTGTAGCGGCGGCCGGCGAGGATACGGCCGGTGTGCTCGTCGACGATCATGACCTCGCCGTCGATGACGACGTAGTCCTTGTCCTTCTTGAAGAGCTCCTTGGCCTTGATGGCGTTGTTCAGGTAGCCCACCAGAGGCGTGTTCACCGACTCGTAGAGGTTGTCGATGCCCAGCCAGTCCTCGACCTTGCTGACGCCGGACTCGTGGATGGCGACCGTGCGCTTCTTCTCGTCGACGTCGTAGTCGCCGGTCTCCTCGACGCCCTTGAGCGGGTTGCCCGCCTCGCCCTTCTTCAGTCGGGTGACCAGCTTGGCGAAGTCGCCGTACCACTTCGTGGCCTGGTCGGCGGGACCGGAGATGATCAGCGGCGTACGGGCCTCGTCGACCAGGATGGAGTCGACCTCGTCGACGATGGCGAAGTTGTGGCCGCGCTGCACCAGTTCGTCCTTCGACCACGCCATGTTGTCGCGCAGGTAGTCGAAGCCGAACTCGTTGTTCGTGCCGTACGTGATGTCGCACTCGTACTGCTGGCGGCGCTCGGCCGGCGTCATGTTGGCGAGGATGCAGCCGACGCTCAGGCCCAGGAACTTGTGGACGCGGCCCATCATCTCGGAGTCGCGCTCGGCCAGATAGTCGTTGACCGTGATCAGGTGAACGCCGTCCCCGGACAAGGCGTTCAGATACGCCGGCAGCGTGCCCACCAGGGTCTTGCCCTCACCGGTCTTCATCTCGGCGACATAGCCGAGGTGGAGCGCCGCGCCACCCATCATCTGCACGTCGTAGTGACGCTGCCCGAGGACGCGCTTGGCGGCCTCGCGCACGGTGGCGAACGCCTCGGGGAGCAGGTCGTCCAGGCTCTCGCCGTCGGCGTACCGCTGCTTGTACTCATCGGTGAGGGCCCGCAGCTCGGCGTCGGAGAGGTCGACGAAATCCTCTTCGATGGAGTTGACCTGGTCCGCGATGCGGTGCAGCTTGCGCAGGATTTTGCCTTCGCCTGCACGCATGATCTTCGAGAGGACGGACACGGGGGTTGGTCTCCTTGCCGGTCGGGCCTGGGACGGTCGGTTTCCATTTGACTTGCTGAGCAACGGCCATCGTATGCGAGGACCCCACCAAGCCGGGAGGCCCGCCGGTACGACGACCGCCGAAGGCTTCGCGCACCGCTTCAAATCTTCTTCAAAGGGGACAACGGACGGGCCCCGCGGATGGTGCCGCATGACGCCTACGAATTGCGCGAATTGTGATCACGCGCTCACGCACGGCAAAAGGATGGCGTCCGTGTCGGGCCTGCGAGGAGAATCAGCCGATGGAACCCGTCACGCTCACGACCTCCCGGCTGCTCCTGCGCACGGTCGGCCCCGAGGACACCGACGCGGTGTACGCCGCGGCCCAGGATCCCGACATCCAGCGCTGGACGACGATTCCCTCGCCCTACCTCGCCGAGCACGCGCGGACTTTCACCGAGGAACTCGCCCCCAAGGGGTGGGCGAACGGTTCCATACTCACCTTCGCTCTGTTCCTCCCCGAAGGGGAGGAACTCGTGGGCATGCTCAGCCTCACCATGCATTCCCTGAGCATGGCCGAGATCGGCTTCTGGGGCACGAAGGAGCACCGCGGCAACGGCTATGTCACCGAGGCCGTCGTCGAGGTCTCCCGCTGGGCCTTCACCGAGCTGTCGGTCGACCGCGTGGAATGGCGTGCGGAAGTCGGCAACAACGCCTCCCGCGCGGTGGCGGAACGCGCCGGCTTCGTCATCGAGGGCGTCCTGCGCTCCGCGATCATCCACCAGGGCGTGCGCCGGGACTCCTGGGTGGGTGCCCTGCTGCCCTCGGACCTGGGGCTGGCGTCGACGGCACCGTACCTCCCGGCGCCCGCCTCAACATCGGGCGTCCAGTGGTGAATTCGCAGGTCATCCCGCGTTGTCAGTGCCGCCTTCTATCGTGCGGACCATGACGACCCCGCGCCCCGCCACCGATCTCTCGGCAGACGAAGCCCGCCGCATCGCCCTCCGCGCCCAGGGCCTTCTCGGCACACCCGACCGCAGAGCCGGCGTCCGCGGGGTCCTGCGCCATCTCGGCGCGGTCCAGCTGGACACCATCTCGGTGCTGGCGCGTTCCCACGAGCTGATCCCGTACGCCCGCCTCGGCGCGGTGGGCCGCGCAAAGGTGGAGGACGCGTACTGGAAGGCACCGTCCGCCGCCCCGCACGCCTTCGAGTACTGGTCGCACGCCGCGTGCATCCTCCCCGTCGAGGAGTGGCCCCACTTCGCCTTCCGCCGCCGCGCCTACCGAAACCGCCCGCACTGGAACCACGACCTCCCGGACGGCACCTACGACCAGGTCATCAAGCAGCTCCGCGCCGAAGGCCCCCTCACGGCGACGGAGTTGGGCGGTGCGAAGCGCACCAGTGAGTGGTGGGACTGGTCCGGCGCCAAGGTCGCCGTGGAGCGTGCGCTGATGTACGGGGAGGTGGTGTGTGTGGAGCGCCGCGGCTGGAAGCGGGTGTACGACCTCGCCGAGCGAGCGATCCCGGACGCGCTGCTGCACGACGAGCTGGATGACACGGAGTGCCTGCGCCGCCTGGTCCGCCTGGCGGGCCAGTCCCTGGGCGTCGGTACGCGCGCGGACATCGCCGACTACCACCGCCTCAAGGGCGAGCAGGTCGACGCGGTGATCGCCGACTCGGGCCTGGTCCCGGTCACGGTCGAGGGCTGGTCCAAACCGGCCTGGGCCGACCCCGCCGCCCTGGACACGCCGCCGCGCGGCCGCCACCGCACCACGCTCCTGTCCCCCTTCGACTCCCTGATCTGGGAGAGGGCGCGCACGGAGCGGATCTTCGGCTTCACCCACCGCCTGGAGGCCTATGTGCCGAAGCCGAAGCGGGTGTACGGCTACTTCGCCATGCCGGTCCTTGCCGGCGGCCGCCTCGTCGGCCGGGTGGACCCGGCCCGTGACGGCGCCACGCTGGTCGCCAGGCAGGTCACCCTGGACGGCCCCAAGGTGGTACCGGCCGTGGCGGAGGCACTGGTCGAGGCGGCGAGCTGGGTGAACTGCACCAGCGTACGCGTGGAGCGCGTGGACGCCCCGGAGCTGCACGAGCCGCTCACCAAGGAGGTGACCCGGGCACTCGTCGCGGCCATGCGCTGACCGGGCCACCGGCCCGTCAGCGGATCTCGAGGATCTTCTCCCGCATCGCGTACACCACCGCTTCCATCCTGGAGTGCAGCTGCAGCTTCTCCAGGATGTTGCGGACGTGGTTCTTCACGGTGTTCTCGGAGATGAACAGTTCCTTGGCGATGTCACGGTTGTTCATCCCGGTGGCGACGAGTTTGAGGACCTCCAGTTCGCGGTCCGTCAACCGCGGCGCCGGCACCAGCCGGCGCTCGTCGGTCCGCTGGATCATCGACTTGAACTCGGTGAGCAGCTTCGACGCCATGGACGGGCTGATCTGCGACTGCCCGTCGGCCACCGCGCGAATGGCGGTGGCCACCTCGTCCGTGGAGATCTCCTTGAGGAGATAACCGGTCGCGCCCGCCTTGATCGCGTCGTAGAGGTCGGCTTCCTCGTCGCTGATCGTCAACATGATGATCTTGGCGCTGGGGGCAACCTCCTTGATGGAGGTGCAGGCCTCGATCCCGCCCCGCTTCGGCATCCGTACGTCCATCAGGACGATGTCCGGCAGCAGGTCGGCCGCCTTGTCGACGGCCTCCGCACCGTCTCCGGCCTCCCCCACGACCTGGATGTCCTCCTCGGCCGCGAGCACGATCTCCAGGCCCCGGCGGAAGAGGGCGTGGTCGTCCACAACAAGGACTCTGATCGGCTCCTTGCGTGGAGAGCCCGCATCCGGGCCCATGCCGACGACGCCGCCGTCGGCATCCTCGTCACGCATCGGTCCGAAGCTGTCCGCCATCGTTCCTCCCCCTGAAGGCTGTGGCCTGTGGTGCTGTGCCATCGCCAACCCAAGGCAGTGACCCACCGGTTGGGCCATTGACGCCATGATTCCATGCCCGGGCGACAACGCGGTGACAGAGCAGTTCGCGAAGGGGTCACACCGGTGCCCCTGGGGGCGCATAGGCGCTCCAGGGGCACCGGCGCTCAGCCGTCAGCCGCGCGGGTCAGCCACCCAGGGTGCCGCCGGGCGCGGGAGACTGCGCCTGGGCAACCATCGGGTCGGTGCTGAGGTGGATGACGCCGTAGTCGTAGGCGTGCCGCCGGTAGACGACACTGGGTTCCTTCGTCTCGGAGTCGACGAACAGGTAGAAGTCGTGTCCGACCAGTTCCATCTCGTAGAGGGCCTGGTCGAGGGTCATCGGGGAGGCGACATGGGTCTTCTCGCGCACGATGAGGGGGCCTTCGCCCTTGACCTCCAGTGAGCCGATCTTCTTGGTGGGCACTCCGTCCTGGTCTTCCTCGTGGACGGGGTGGCCGTTCCCGTTGAGCGTCGCCGCGCCCGGGACGTGGTCGGGGACCTCGGCGGCCGAGATCCTGCGCGCGCCGCGGCGGGAGAACCGCTTGTCGTGCTGCTTGCGCAGCCGGGCATCCAGCTTCTCCGCTGCCAGGTCCAGCGCCGCGTACGGGTCGCTGGCCGCTGCCTCCGCCCGGATCACCGGACCGCGGGAGCGGAGCGTGATCTCCACTCGATCACAACGGTCGGCCTGTCGGGGGTTGGGCTCCTTGGACACCTCGACGTCGAGGCTGATCACCTTGCCGTCGAGCTTCTGGATCTTCTCCAGCTTCAGCTTCTCGGCCACGTGCTTGCGGAACCGCTCGGGCACCTCGGTCTTGCGGCCCTTGACGACGATGTCCACGCAGAACTCCGTTCCCGGATCACTCCGCTCCACTGGCGGAGCATCTCCCTTTTGCACCAGGCTCCGGCGAGCTCCGGAACCTACGGACTCGGTGACTTCCACCTCCTCCCCCGCGGACAAGATCTCCACTCCACCGCTACGGGTGATTGTGAAAAACCCGCAGCACAGCATTCGGGTACGAGAGCGATGGCCTGCGCCTTTCTCTCACAACCGAACATATCTCGCCCGGACGGATGTCGTCACCCTCTACCGCGGCGTACCTCCGTTCAGGTGAATTGACCCTCTCATTACCTGCAACGATGCAAGTTGGCAGTCAGTTCCGGTTTATTCCGAAAGAATCTGGGGGCGCTGCGACCACGGCTGCGCAGATGACGTCACCCGTTCCGCCCGCACCCACCATTCCTGGCACTGAGTGCATACGACCGGGCGACCCGTCTGCCGAGCCGGCGATCCGTTCTCCTGTGCCTTCCCGAGCGGCTGCCGTGTACACAGCCGTAGTTGCCTCGTCGTACGAATCCAGCCCCGAGAACTGCCGTTGCCCAACCGCCCGTTGTCCTCTCCTCCCGTGCGCGCCCGTCCTTCCTTCCGGCTCCGTCGCCGCACGCACGGCCCGTGCCGCTTCGGCCAGGGATGCGCCGGTGGTCATCAGGTCGTCGACGAGCACGATCGAACCCCCGCGAAGCAGCCGGTCTCCGCCGGGAGTCACCGCCAGGGCGCCCGCGAGATTGTCCAGCCGCTGCCGGGAGTTGAGCCCCGACTGGTCGGCCACAGCGCGCCGCTGCCGCAGCACGGCGAGGACTCGGGCCGCGGTCCCGGTCCGCCGCAGCTCGCCCGCCGCCGCGAGCGCGATCCGCCGTACCGGGTCGTGGCCCCGCGCCCGCACCGCCGCACGCGCGGACGGCACGGGAACGAGCAGTACGGGCATTCCACCGCCCGCAGCCGCAGGGCCGGCCGCCGCCTCGCTGAGCCCCGCCTGCACGGCACCTGCCAGTGCCGTGCCGAGCGGTGCCGCGAGGGCCAGCGCGCCCCGTTCCTTGTGGGCCAGCAGCGTGGCCCGCACCTCGTCGGCGTACCGGGCGGCCGCGTGCACCACGGGCAGCCCGGGCGGCTCCGGCACCGGTCGCACCCGGCTCGGTGCGGTCCCGCTCAGGACGGCACGGCACTCCGGGCAGAGCACCGTGCGAGGCCTCCCGCAGCCTCCGCACTCGGCCGGCAGCACCAGGTCGGTGAGGTCCTGCCACCACCCCCGCATGCCCACCACTCTGCCAACCCCCGAGCCCCCCGGCCAGCCCTGTGGATAACTCCCTGTGGACAAGTCGTCCGGGGTGCAAACCATCCCCCTCGATGCGGCCGAAAGCAGCCACCCCGGACAACCTCACCGGCTCCCCCGCCCGAGAGCGTCACCCCGGATAGACCGGCGCCGCCCCGTCCGTGACCTTCTGCCACTGGCCGCCGGAGGGCAGTCGTACGATCCCGTCCTCCGAGTCAGCCACCAACGGCAGGCGGTCGGACTCGCCCGCGGTGATCTCCTTGATGCCGGACAGGGCCGCGGGTGCCGGTCCCTCGGGTGTGGACCCGTCGACCTGCGCGTACCGCATGGTCTGCAGTCCGCCCTGTTCACGTCCGACCACCACGAGCCGGCTGTCCCCGGCCCAGGACATGGCCGTGACGTCCTCCAACTCCGGCGTTGCGGTGTGCAGTCCGAGCACCGAGACGGTGGGCCGCCCCTCCGCGGCCTCCTGCCGCCGCTCGATCCGCCCGATGAGCAGGGACTTCGTGCTGCCCTTCGCCACCACGAGCGCTATGCGCACTCCGTCGGCGGCCACCCGGACGTCCTTGATACGGCCGTCCAGCTCCGGGATCTTCACCGCGAGCGGTTCGCCCCTGCCCTGTTCCAGCAGGAGCAACCGGGGGTTGCGGGGATCGCGGTCGGCCACCCAGAGGTCGCCGTAGACATCCCAGCTCGGTGCCGTCAGCCGGTCCTTGTCCGAAGTGGCGTGGCTGGTCACTACGGGGGTCCCGAGTGAATCGCCGGACACCAGCGAGGCGACGTACAGCTCCTTGCCGTCGCCGGAGACGGCGGCCGCCTTGTTCTCGTCGTGCGACACGGCGACCGAGCGCAGCGCCTTCTCGCCCGCGCCGAGAGCCCCCGCCACCGGTTCGGCCTTGGGGCTGGGGCTGTTGCCGGTCCCCATCCGTACGAGCCGGTTCTTGTTGTCGATGAAATACAGGTAGCCCGGCTGCTGCACCGTGCCGCGCGCGGTGGTGGCGTCGGACTCGCGCAGCGAGCACAGCCGCGAGTTGCCGGACCGCAGCTCGACCTGGTCCACCGCGGGGGTGAGGTCCTGCAGGGTGAACAGGAGCTGGGCGGCCATCTCGTTGCACTGGCCCTGACCGACCCGGCGGGCTTTCTCGTTCAGCGGCACGGTCAGCGTGTTCTGGTCGTCGGGCGTCAGCGTGGTGACGCCGTCCTTCAGCGCCGTACCCGTCGGGAAACTCGTCCGCACCACGTGGTCGAGCCAGTTGGTGGGCCCGTTGAGCAGCGAGCGGACCATCTGCGTCATGGGGTCCACGCGCCGGCGGACGTACACGGGATCGGCGACTGCCGCCGGCTGTGCCGTGCTCCCGGCCGCCGCGTTCGAGGCGAAGTAGTACTTGTTGACGGACATGTAGTTGCGCTGGAAGTCCGACTTACCCATGACGACGCCCTGCGGCAGCCTGTCGATGCGCCACTGCTTGGTCTTCTTGTCGCGCGTGAGATGCACCGGCGCGTCATAGGGCCCGTCGGCGGGCGAGTACGCCTGCTGTTCGTCCACGTTCGCGACCCGCGTGCCGGTCAGTGTGAACGAGAGGTCGTCGGCGCCCTCCCGGCCGCCCAGGCGGTTGGGGTCGATGCCGGGCCCATTGGCGAGGACCGTGCTGGACTGCCCCGGTTTCCACGTCTGTGACGCCGTCTTGGTCAGGTATTGCCGCGCCGTCGAATAGTTCGGATCGTCGCTGGTCAGCGCCTCGAGAAAACCGGAGACGATGTCCGAGGGCTGAGCGTCCTCCTGGGGCGGCATGGCGAAGACCCGCACCTGGGAGTCCTGTCGCGGTGTGGAGTCGACGCCGCTCAGATCGCCGCTGTCAGGCATCGAGGCGCATCCCGCCAGCAGGACGGCGCCACAGACTGCGTACGTCGCCGCGCGCATCGGTCTGCGCCCGGCGCCCCCCTCGCGGTCAGCGCCCACGAAATGCCTCCCCTTGCTTCTTGGACTCCTCCGGCCCGGTGTCCGGGCGGCTCGACGTCTCGGCCCCGTCCTCGCCAGGGCTCTCGTTCTGTCGTCTGGCTGCGGAAGTCGGACGGGGCACCACGCGCGCGCCGTTCCCGGGCAGTGCCGTCGGGTCGGCTGTGGCGGCCGCACCGCCCCGTCTGGGGGCCATGGGCGGTATCTGGTCCGCGACCGGCTGCGCGGGCACGGTGGCGGCTTTGTCGCCGCGCGGCAGGCCGGCGTCGTTGAGTCCTCGGTTGCGCCGCGAGTCCTTGGGCTCCAGGGGTATCGGCGAGCCCCGCAGCGGCTCGTCCGCGGTCCGCGGCAGCGTCAGCCGGAACTGCGAGCCTCCGCCGGGCTCCCCCCAGGCCTGCAGCCAGCCGCCGTGCAGCCGCGCGTCCTCCAGGGCGATGGACAGCCCCAGGCCCGTACCACCGGTCGTACGCGCGCGTGCCGGGTCGGCCCGCCAGAAGCGGCTGAACACGCGCGTGGCCTCACCGGGCTTGAGTCCGACGCCGTAGTCGCGCACCGCGACGGCGACCGCCCCGCCGGCCGCGGCGAGCTTGACGAGGACGTCCTTGCCCTCGCCGTGCTCCACGGCGTTGACCACGAGGTTGCGCAGAACCCGCTCCACGCGCCGCGCGTCCGCCTCGGCGACGACGGGCTGCTGGTCGCCCAGTACACGTATGTGCGTGCCCTTGCGCTCGGCTAGCGGCGCGGCCCCGCTGACGACGCGCCGTACGACCTCCCTGAGGTCTATCGGCTCCGCCTCCAGCGCCGCCGCGCCCGCGTCGAACCGGCTGATCTCCAGCAGGTCCGCGAGCAGCGACTCGAACCGGTCCAACTGGTCGGCCAGCAGCTCCGCCGACCGCGCGGTCACCGGATCGAAGTCCTCCCGTGCCTCGTGGATGACGTCCGCCGCCATCCGTACGGTCGTCAGTGGTGTCCGCAGCTCGTGCGACACGTCCGACACGAACCGCCGCTGCATCCGCGACAGGTCCTCCAGCTGCTGGATCTTCAACTGCAGGTTCTGCGCCATCTTGTTGAAGGCCTCGCCGAGGCGGGCGATGTCGTCCTCGCCGGTGACCTTCATACGCTCCTGCAGCCGGCCGGCGGACAGCCGCTCGGCGATCCCCGCGGCCATCCGCACGGGCGTGACGACCTGCCGTACGACCAGCCACGCGATCGCCCCGAGCAGTACGACGACGAAGAGCCCCGCGGTCGCCAGCGTGCCCTTGACCAGGCTCAGTGACTTCTCCTCCTGGGTGAGCGGGAAGAGGTAGTAGAGCTGGTACGGCTCGCCGTTGGGGTCGTTGACCTGCTTGCCGATGACGAGTGCCGGCTGCGACTCCTTGTTGTTGCTGTAGAGGATGCGGGTGTAGCTCTGGGCGGCTGTCGTGTCGTCGTTGATCCGTGCGCGCAGGTCCTCGGGCACGCTGGCCGTCGGATCGACGTATCCGGAGGCACGCGGCCCACGCCCGCCGCCGCTGTTGTCGTCGCCCGCGGGCAGCGTCACCACGTCGAAGGCGCCCTGGCCACCGCTGGACAGGGACTCCACCAGGTCGCTCATCCAGGAGGTGAGGTTCTGCGACTGCCGTTGGTCCGCCGCCGTGCCGTCGTCGCTGGTCCCGACCGCTGCCTCGTCGGCCTTCTGCTTGGCCACCGCGAACCCACCCGTGGCCTGGCTCTGCGAGGCCTTCACCTTGGCGTCCAGCAGCCCGTTGCGCACCTGACCGATGACGACGAATCCGAGCAGCAGCACCACACCCAAGGACATCAGCAGGGTGGTGGCGACGACCTTGAGCTGGATGTTCCGCCGCCACAGCCGCATGACGGGCAGCAACGGCCGGCGGACCCAGCGCATGAACAAGCGGAGCACCGGGCTGCCCTGGACTCCGCCCTGCAGCAGACCGCCCTCCAGCAGTCGGCCCCAGCGCGATCCTGTCGTCCTCCGGCCGACAGGCCGCCCCGCGCCGACCCTGTCCGGCCCTGGCGCCGAAGCGGCACTGTCACCGGACACGTCAGCTGGGCCCTGCCTTGTAACCAACGCCCCTGACGGTCACCACGATCTCCGGCCGCTCCGGGTCCTTCTCGACCTTGGAGCGCAGCCGCTGCACGTGAACATTCACAAGCCGGGTGTCCGCAGCGTGCCGGTATCCCCACACCTGCTCGAGCAGCACCTCACGCGTGAACACCTGCCACGGCTTGCGCGCCAGCGCCACCAGCAGATCGAACTCCAGCGGCGTCAACGCGATCGACTGCCCGTCCCGCTTCACGGAGTGACCGGCCACGTCGATGACGAGGTCACCTATGGCCAACTGTTCCGGCGCCGGCTCCTCCGACCTCCGCAGCCGCGCCCGGATCCGGGCGACCAGCTCCTTCGGCTTGAACGGCTTCACGATGTAGTCGTCGGCACCCGACTCCAGCCCGACCACCACGTCGACGGTGTCGCTCTTGGCCGTCAGCATCACGATCGGCACGCCCGACTCCGCCCTGATCAGGCGGCACACCTCGATGCCGTCCCGCCCGGGCAGCATCAGGTCGAGCAGCACCAGGTCGGGTTTGCTCTCACGGAATGCGGCCAGCGCCTTGTCGCCGTCGGCTACGAAAGACGGCTCAAAACCTTCACCACGCAGCACGATGCCGAGCATCTCGGCCAGTGCCGTGTCGTCGTCGACGACAAGGACTCGTCCCTTCATAAACGACATCATCCCATTCTCATAACGGTGGTGAAGGTGCAGGTGAGCAGGGTCACTGGCCCGTGACGATAGTCGTACCCGGCCGTCACTGTCTGCCCCTGTCCCGCGACGTCGATGTCAGACACGGATGTCAGCTACCCAGGGTAGGCGGAGCCTGACCATACGGTCGGCCCAGTGGCTCCTGGCCGGACCGCAGCGACGGCGGGACGGACATGCCATGCCCGACCCGATCGCACTCGCTCGGGCCGAACTCAGCCCTCAGCCGATCGTCACCTCGCGCGACCTGGCACAGAGCTCCGCAAGAGCCTCAGCTGTCACAGGCGAAACGGCACCCTCTTCCGTGACGATCGCGGTCACCAGCTCGGGCGGCGTCACATCGAACGCCGGGTTGTACGCCTGGGTCCCCAGTGGCGCCACCGGAACTCCGCCTCCTGCTTCCGCTCCCGCCACCGGCACCTGAGGTGCGGTGACCTCGGTCACCTCATGGCCGGGCCGCTGCTCGACCTCGATGGAGGCCCCGTCGGGAGTGTCCGGATCCACCGTCGTCAGCGGTGCCACCACGATGAACGGCACATGGTGGTACCGCGCGAGCACCGCGAGCGGATAGCTCCCGACCTTGTTCGCCACCGAACCGTCGGCGGCAATGCGGTCCGCGCCGATCAGCACCGCGTCCACCTCGCCGGCCGCGAAGAGCGAGCCCGCCGCGTTGTCCGTGAGCAAGGTGTACGCCATGCCGCTGCGGGCCGCCTCATAAGCGGTCAGACGAGCGCCTTGCAGCAACGGACGCGTCTCGTCCACCCACAGCCGCCGCAAGCTCCCCGCGCGGTGCGCCGCGAGCGCCACCGCGAAAGCAGTCCCCTCCCCGCCCGACACCAACGAGCCGGTGTTGCAGTGGGTGAGGATCCGGTGCCCGCCACCGGGCAGCAGCTCGTCCAGAAGTGCCAGCCCGAACTCGGCCATTCGGGCACTTGCCTCGGCGTCCTCCTTGTGCAGCCGACGGGCCGCGGCAAGCGCCGCCGCAGCAGCCTGCCCGGCGTCGCCGCTCCTGGCGAACTCGGCCCGGTAGGCGCTCTGGGCCCTGCGCACACCGACAGCGAGGTTCACCGCAGTGGGCCGGGCACCCGCCAGCGCAGTTGCGGCCTCGTCCACGTCGAAGCCGCGCGCGGCGGCGAGCGCGACACCGTACGCTCCGGCGATGCCGAGCAGTGGCGCCCCGCGCACGGCCAGCGAACGGATCGCCTCCACCAGCGCGGGTGCGTCCGTGCAAACCCGCTCGACCTCCTCGGCCGGCAACCTCGTCTGGTCGAGAAGTACCAGTACGGGCCCTTCTGGTGGCTCCTCCCAGCGGATCGCCGGTATCTCGGTCGGACTGCTGTCTTCGCCGGATTGCACGTACTGATCAGCCATGCGGTCAGTCTGCCCCTTATCCCGCGGACAATTGAAGGTGTGCAGCCCATACCGCGGCCGGTACCTCGGCGACCACCCCATGGCACGATGGCTGCCAACCTGCCGCCGCGACCGCGGACGGGCACCGTGAAGGAGCGACGATGAAAGACACTCCGGGCTGGGCCTCGCCCGGATCTGCCCCGTCCGACGGGCAGGAGCCCGGCGCGTCCGGCCCTGCCGGGCCCACCGACCGACCCGGTACCGCGGAGCCCGCGGATCAGCCCGGTTCCGCCCCGCAGGACACGCCTGACCCGCAGCGCCCCGGCTCGCAGTGGTCCAAGCAGCAGCCGCCACCCGGCCAGTGGTCCGCGCCCGCCGACCCGGCAGGCTCCGGCCGGCCTGCTCCGCCACCCCCACCGCCCAGCCCCGGCTGGGGCACCCAGCCTCCCCCCGGAGGCCACGGTCCCGGCGGCTTCCATGCCTACGGCACTCCCGGATACCCCGCATGGGGCGGCGGCTGGGGCGGTCCCCCGCCCGCCGCCAAGCCCGGCGTCATTCCGCTCCGCCCGCTCGGCGTGGGCGAGATCCTCGACGGCGCCGTCTCCACCATGCGCACTTACTGGCGCACAGTGCTGGGTATCTCCTTGACCGTCGCGGTCGTCACCGAGGTCCTCGTCATCCTGCTGCAGGGCCTGGTGCTCAACGACACCAGCACTGCGGCCCTCGACGACCCGAGCGCCACCGCGAGCGAACTGACCCGCGCCATGGGCGAGGTCATGCTCAGCTCCGGTGCGGTCTTCCTGATCTCTCTGATCGCCACAGTCGCCGCGACCGCCCTGCTCACCACCGTCACCAGCCGCGCGGTCCTCGGCCGCTCCGTGACCACGGGCGAGGCCTGGCGCGATGCCCGCCCTCAGGTCGTGAAGCTGTTCGGCCTGATCCTGCTGTTGCCTCTCATCGCCGTCACCATTGTCTTCGTGGGCGCGCTGCCCGGCATCCTCGTGGCGGTCTTCGGTAACGCCGACGGGGGTGTCGCACTCGCCGTCCTGGGCGGCCTCGCCGCCGGCGTCGTCGCCCTGTGGCTGACGATCCGCTTCTCCCTGGCGTCGCCCGCGCTGATGCTGGAGAAGCAGGGCGTCGTGAAGTCGATGAGCCGATCCGCGAAACTGGTCCGAGGCTCCTGGTGGCGTGTCTTCGGCATCCAGTTGCTCGCCGGAATCATCGCGAACATCATCTCGGCGATCGTCGTCATCCCCTTCACTTTCCTCGCCGCAGCGCTCGGCGGCGAAGGCGTCGTCGGCTTCCTCAACGGGCAGGGCAACAACTTCGGCTGGACCTTCCTCATCATCAGCGGGATCGGCTCGGTGATCGGCTCCATGATCACTTTCCCGATCAACGCCGGCGTCACCGTGCTCCTCTACATCGACCAGCGCATCCGCCGCGAAGCCCTGGATCTCGAACTGGCCCGCGCCGCCGGTGTCCAGGGCTACGGGGCCGACGCCGGCTCGGGGGGCTGATGCGGTGAGCATGACGGGGGGAGTTCTCACAGCGGTGCCGACGGTCCTGCCGCGCGCCGCGGAATCGGCCGTACGAACGCTGCTGCGCACCGGCACCGCATCCGTCCTGTCGCTGGCGCCCTCCGACAACGAACCGCCGGTGACGATCCCTCGGGATCCCGCGCGTGAGGCAGCCCGTCGCGAGCTGTCGAAGCGCATGTACCACGAGAACGATCCCAGCCTGTTCCAGCGCGCCCTGAACGCCTTCTGGGACTGGGTCGACAAACTGTTCGGCTCGGCGGCGGCCGCGACCCCCGGAGGCACACTCGGCCTGGTTGTCGTCATCGTGGCCGTTCTCGCGTTGCTGGGCGCGCTGTGGTGGCGGCTGGGCACACCACGGCGTGAACCCACCTCGTCCGCCACCCTGTTCGACGATCGCCCCCGCAGCGCCGCCGAGCACCGCGCGGCCGCCGAAGCGCACGCCGCCCAGGGCCACTGGAACCAAGCCGTCCAGGAACGCATGCGCGGCATCGTCCGCTCCCTCGAGGAACGCGCGCTGCTCGACATCCGCCCCGGCCGCACCGCGGACGAGGCGGCCGCAGAAGCAGGCCGAGCACTGCCCGACCACCGAGACCGGCTGCACGCCGCCGCCCGGGACTTCGACGATGTGACATACGGCGGCCGAAGGGCGAGCGAGCAGTCGTACCACCGCATGGCGGAACTCGACCGCGACCTCGAAAGCACCAAGCCCCAGCTCGCGAACAGCAACCTCAGCACAGCCCACAACTCCCGCCAGGGAGCCGCCGGATGACGACCGAGGTCATGCTCCCGTCCACCTCGGCCTCGCCCACCGCACGCCAGGTCTGGACCCGCGCACGCGGCATCGCACTCGCCGTCGTGCTCCTCCTGGCGGCGGCCGTCGTGATCGCCGTAATCCGCTCCGACACCCGGCACGGCGAACTCGACCCACGCTCCGTCGACCCCCAAGGCAGCCGCGCCGTCGCCGAACTCCTCGCCGACCGCGGTGTGTCCACGCGCGTGGTCACCACTCTGGACGGGGCGCGGGCCGCAGCCGCCTCGGACACAACCCTCCTGGTCGCCCTCCCTGACCTGTTGACACAGCGTCAACAGACCCGGCTGCACTCCGCGACCGCACACTCGGGTGGCCGCACCGTCCTCATCGCTCCAGGCAGCTCGTCCGTCGAGAAGCTTGCCCCCGGTGTCACGGCGGACCCCGCGACCAGCCTCGACTCGACGCTGCCACCCGACTGCCGGCTGCCTGCCGCCCGCCGTGCGGGCACCGCCGACACGGGCGGCATCCGCTACACCACCACACGCCGCGGCGCCGACGAGTGCTACCGCAGCGAGCGCCTGGCCACCCTCCTGCGCCTTCCGGAGACCTCCGGAGACGGCGACACCGTCGTCCTCGGCGCGCCCGACATCCTCTTCAACGACCGCCTCGACAAGGAGGGCAACGCCTCCCTCGCCCTCCAACTCCTCGGCTCCCGCCCCCATCTGGTCTGGTACCTCCCCACGCTTTCCGACAGCTCCGCCACCGACACGGGCGACGAAAAAGGCTTCTTCGACCTGCTCCCCTCCGGCTGGCTCTGGGGCACGCTGCAACTCTTCGTCGCGGCAGCCCTCGCCGCCTTCTGGCGGGCACGCCGGCTGGGCCCCCTCGTGCCCGAAAAACTCCCCGTGGCGATCCGCGCCTCCGAAACCGTCGAAGGCCGCGCCCGCCTCTACCGCAAGGCGAACGCCCGCGACCGCGCGGCCGCCGCTCTTCGCTCCGCCACCCGCACCCGCCTCGCCCCCCTCGTAGGTGTCCCCGTCGCCCAGGCGCACGCACCCGAGGCCCTGCTCCCTGCCCTGTCCGCCCATCTCCACGGTGACGGGCAGGCCCTGCAACCCCTCCTCTTCGGCCCGCCGCCAGGCGACGACGCGGCCCTCATCTCCCTCGCCGACCAACTCGACGCCCTCGAAAGAGAGGTACGCCGTCCATGATGGACCCGACCACTGACAACGCCGGGAACACCGGGGATCCGGGCAAAGCCCGAGCCTCCCTGGAAGCCCTGCGCGCCGAGATCGCCAAAGCCGTGGTCGGCCAGGACCCTGCCGTGACCGGCCTCGTCGTCGCCCTCCTCTGCCGCGGACATGTACTACTAGAAGGAGTCCCCGGGGTCGCCAAAACGTTGCTTGTACGCGCCCTCGCCTCCGCACTCGAACTCGACACGAAGCGCGTGCAGTTCACTCCCGATCTGATGCCGAGCGACGTAACGGGCTCCCTGGTCTACGACACTCGCACCGCCGAGTTCTCGTTCCAGCCCGGCCCGGTCTTCACCAACCTCCTCCTGGCCGACGAGATCAACCGCACGCCCCCGAAGACCCAGTCGTCCCTCCTGGAAGCCATGGAGGAACGGCAGGTCACGGTCGACGGCACCCCGCGCCCGCTCCCCGACCCCTTCCTGGTCGCCGCAACCCAGAACCCTGTCGAGTACGAGGGCACCTACCCCCTCCCCGAAGCCCAACTGGACCGCTTCCTCCTCAAACTGACGGTCCCTCTCCCCTCCCGCCAGGACGAGATCGACGTCCTCACCCGTCACGCCGAGGGCTTCAATCCGCGCGACCTGCGCGCCGCCGGCGTACGCCCCGTGGCCGGCGGGGCCGATTTGGAGGCCGCCCGCGCCGCAGTCGCCAAGACGGCCATCTCCCCGGAAATCACCGCCTACGTGGTGGACATCTGCCGGGCCACCCGCGAGTCGCCGTCCCTCGCCCTGGGCGTCTCCCCACGCGGCGCCACGGCCCTCCTTGCCACCTCGCGCGCATGGGCGTGGCTCACGGGTCGTGACTACGTCATCCCCGACGACGTGAAGGCCCTGGCCCTCCCCACTCTCCGACATCGCGTGCAACTCCGCCCAGAGGCAGAGATGGAAGGCGTCACGGCCGACTCCGTCATCAACGCGATCCTCGCCCACGTCCCCGTCCCCCGCTGATGCCACTCACCGGACGCGCCGCGCTCCTCGCGGCCCTCGGCTCCCTGCCCGTCGGTATCTGGGACCCCAGCTGGACGGGCATCCTCGCCGTGAACGGTCCCCTGGCTTTGGCCTGCGCCTGCGACTTCGCCCTAGCAGCACCGGTACGACGCCTCGGCCTGACCCGCTCCGGCGACACGTCCGTCCGCCTGGGCGAGGCCGCCGACGTGACCCTTACCGTCACCAATCCCTCGCGCCGTCTCCTCCGCGCCCGTCTGCGTGACGCCTGGCCCCCCAGCAGCTGGCAGCCCGGCACGGAAATCGAGGCCTCGCGCCACCGCCTGACCGTTCCTGCAGGCGAACGCCGCCGGGCCACCACCCGTCTACGTCCCAGCCGCCGCGGCGACCGTCAAGCAGACCGCGTGACGATCCGCTCCTACGGCCCCCTCGGTCTCTCCTCACGCCAAGGCAGCCACCAGGTCCCCTGGACAGTGCGCGTCCTGCCCCCCTTCACCAGCCGCAAGCACCTGCCCTCGAAACTAGCCCGCCTCCGCGAGCTCGACGGCCGCACCAGTGTGCTCACCCGCGGCGAAGGAACAGAATTCGACAGCCTGCGCGAGTACGTACCGGGCGACGACACCCGCTCCATCGACTGGCGTGCGACGGCCCGCCAGTCCGCGGTCGCCGTGCGCACGTGGCGCCCCGAACGTGACCGCCACATCCTGATCGTCCTGGACACCGGCCGCACCTCAGCAGGCCGCGTCGGGGACGCCCCACGCCTCGATGCCTCCATGGACGCGGCCCTGCTCCTGGCAGCACTCGCTTCACGCGCCGGCGACCGGGTGGACCTGCTCGCCTACGACCGCCGGGTACGCGCCCTCGTTCAGGGCCGCACAGCACGCGACGTCCTCCCGTCCCTGGTCAACGCGATGGCCACGGTCGAACCCGAACTGGTCGAACTGGATGCCCGAGGCCTGACAGCGGCCGCACTCCGCACGGCCCCCCGCCGCTCACTCATCGTGCTGCTCACAAGCCTCGATGCGGCACCCGTGGAGGAGGGGCTGCTTCCCGTGCTCTCCCAACTCACGCAGCGCCACACGATTCTGATGGCATCGGTAGCGGATCCATACATCGCCCGTATGGCGAGCGCCCGTGGAAGCGCCGAATCCGTCTACGAAGCTGCAGCCGCTGCCCAGGCCCAAAGTGAGCGCCACCGCACCGCGGAGCAGCTCCGCCGGCACGGTGTGACGGTCGTCGACGAGACTCCGGAAGAACTGGCGCCAGCACTTGCAGATGCGTATCTGGCCCTGAAGGCGGCGGGACGCCTGTAAGGGCCTGTAAGGGGAGGGCCCTCTTTGAGGGGCCCAAGACCCAAGCCCTGAAACGCAGAAAACCCCCGTACCGAATAAACGGTACGGGGGTTTCCTCAACAATTGTTCGGCGGCGTCCTACTCTCCCACAGGGTCCCCCCTGCAG
>NZ_JBIAWS010000020.1:0-32291 GCF_042896045.1 Streptomyces sp. NPDC001351
CCATGCTCAAGCACCGCACCCTCTACCAACCCGGGCACGAACAAACAGCCTGACCAAGCCCACAGACCTTGACCGAACAGATAGAAGCACCCCCCTGCCTGGCTGCCGCAGCAAGCAGCGCACAGCCACCCGCCGCAGGAGCCGCCCCCCAGCAGGGCAGAGGCCATCCCGCAGAGGGACCAACCACCGCCATCCATCCACCATGAAAGGACCCACCGTGAGCCGACACAGGCGCCACCGGGAGGAACAGGACTTCGACGAGTACGTCCGCACACGGCACACCGCTCTGCTGCGCAGCGCACGCCGCCTGGTGGCCGACCCACTCGACGCCCAGGACCTGTTGCAGACCGCGCTCACCCGCACCTACCTTCACTGGCACCGCATAGCGGACAAGCGACTCGCAGACGCCTACCTGCGCCGTGTCATGATCAACACCCGCACCGAGTGGTGGCGGGCACGGAAGCTGCAGGAGCTCCCCACCGAGCAGCTACCGGACACGAGCATCGAAGACCTCACCGAGCAGCACTCCGACCGTCAGTTACTGATGGACCTCATGAAGACACTGACACCCCAGCAGCGCAGCGTCGTCGTACTACGGCACTGGGAGCAGCTGTCCACGGAAGAGACGGCCGCTGCCCTGGGCATGGCGGCCGGCACGGTCAAGAGCACACTGCACCGGGCGCTCTCCCAACTCCGCAAGGAGCTGCAGCGCCACGACCCGAGCAATGCTCAGATCCTGTGGATCGACTCGGGAGGGCGTACCTTCCCGAGTGATCGATCGGCTGGTATCGAGTAGGCCCGCGTTGGCGCGCGGGTTGGGAAGGGTACGCCCATGCTCAGCGCAGTCAACGCCGACGGCACCACGGCCAACGGCTCCTCGCTCATCGACGAGATCGTCCGGGAGGGCGCGCGGCGGATGCTGGCCGCCGCGCTGGAGGCCGAGGTCGACAGTTATATAGCCGAGTTGGCTGACGAGAGGGACGAACGTGGGCGGCGGCTCGTGGTCCGCAACGGCCACCATCGGCCCCGCTCGGTGACCACCTCTGCCGGGACAGTCAAGGTCAAGGCTCCGCGCGTCAACGACAAGCGCATCGACGAGGCGACCGGTGAGCGCAAGCGGTTCAGCTCGGCGATCCTGCCGCCGTGGTGCCGCAAGTCCCCGAAGATCAGCGAGGTGCTGCCACTGCTCTATCTCCACGGCCTGTCGTCGGGGGACTTCGTGCCCGCGCTGGAACAGTTCCTCGGCTCCTCGGCCGGCCTGTCCCCGGCAACCGTGACCCGACTCACGGCCCAGTGGCAAGGCGACCACCAGGCGTTCGGCGAGCGCGATCTGTCCGCCACCGACTACGTCTACGTCTGGGCCGACGGCATCCACCTGCGCATCCGCCTGGAGGAAGCCAAGGCTGCGGTCCTGGTCGTCATGGGCGTGCGCGCGGACGGCACCAAGGAACTGATCGCGATGGCCGACGGATACCGCGAGTCCTCGAAGTCCTGGGCCGGTCTGCTGCGGGACTGTCAGCGGCGCGGCATGCGCGCTCCCGTCCTCGCCGTCGGCGACGGCGCCCTCGGGTTCTGGAACGCACTGAACGAGGTCTTCCCCGAAACCCGCCACCAAAGATGCTGGGTTCATAAAGCGGCCAACTGCCTCGACAGCCTCCCGAAGTCGGCTCAGCCCGCGGCGAAGAAGGCCATCCAGGACATCTACAACGCCGAGGACCGTGAGCACGCGGCCGCCGCGGTCAAAGCGTTCGCCAAGCAGTACGGCGCGAAGTTTCCCAAGGCGGTGAAGAAGATCACCAGTGACGAGGCCGAGCTGCTGGCGTTCTACGACTTCCCCGCTGAGCACTGGATCCACTTGCGTACCACGAACCCCATCGAGTCAACCTTCGCGACCGTCCGGCTACGGACCAAGGTCACCAAAGGGGCCGGCTCCCGAGCCGCCGCCCTCGCGATGGTTTTCAAGCTCGTCGAGTCCGCCCAGCAGCGGTGGCGGGCCGTGAACGCACCCCACCTCGTCGCCCTCGTCCGAGCCGGAGCCCGCTTCGACAAGGGCGTCCTCGTCGAACGCGAGGAGATGACAGCAGCCTGAGCTACGTCCCAATCGCAGGATCCGGCAGCTGCACGTTCACGACCGGCCTCATGCGGACGGTCGGCCTCGTCCCAGCAGTCCGCCCAGTTCGGCAGCCAGAGCGACCGAAGCCTCGATCTCGACCCTGCGGATCGACACGCTCTCCACGAGGAACCCGAACGGCATGCCGAGTTTGCGGCAGAAGGCAATCAAGTCGCGGGCGTTCGCCAGACAGTGCTGGTAGGACTCGGCCAGCGTGTCGTCCGCGTGGCGCAGAGAGTTCTCCAGCCAGCGTGGGACGTCCACGCCGAGCCACTTGAGGAACGCCAGCGTCTTCACCGACCCGCACACCGAGAGCGTGAACAGGACGGGCTTGGGTTCCAGCTGCCGCTCGCGGCAAGCGTAGTAGTAGTCGGAGACCATGCTCTTGGCCGCGCCGACGTTGTAGATGACCTGCGAGATGAAGTACACGCATCCCGACTGCTGCTTGGCGAGCAGCCGCTGATGCTCCTCGGGGCGCTCGGTGATGGCGACGCCGCCGAGCAGCAGGTCCGGACGGGCGTCAAGGCGCAGGGCCTGCGCCTCGGACAAGCCGGTCCGCACCGCCTTGCCTTTCGAGGACGCGCCGACGAAGACGGAGAGCACGCGATCGGTGTCGGCCATCTGCAGCCAGGTCCGCAGCTCCGCCTCGGTGTACTTGCCGACGCACCGGTAGATGACCGCGGGGCGGTTCCACCCGCCGAGGTACTCCGCGTGATACACGGCGGGATCGATCGTCGGCAGATACGGAAACGGCCGCTCCGCCGGATTGCGGTCGCTCTCATCGGCGATGTCGTACAGCGCCAGACCGTCCACATCGAGGAAGTCCAACCGCGCCAAGGTAGCCGCGGTGATCTCCCGGATCCGCTCGGGCGTGGTACTCAGCCGCGGCGGCGTGATACCGAACAGCAGGACACCACCCTCGGCACCGGCCACCAGCATCCGGTCGGCTGTCCTCTCGTCACGGTCCACCATGACGCGGAAGCTAGCAGCTCATCCACCAGGCAACGGCAATGCGCCAGTCTGTGAGAGGGCGGTTCGTGAGTCTTTGAGTCGTTCTGTGGTCGCCTGATGGTGTGGGGTGTGGGCGGAATCCGCGGGTCCGCGGTGCGGGTCTGCTGGGGTTGACGGAGTGAGTGAACGCAAGCCGTATCCCAGCGACTTATCGGACGAGCAGTGGTGGTTGATCGAGCCGGTGATCACCGCATGGAAGGACCGGCACTGCTCGGTCAGCGGTCATCAGGGCGCCTACGACATGCGGGAGATCCTGAACGCGATCCTCTACCAGGGGCGGACTGGCTGCCAGTGGGCCTACCTTCCGCACGACCTGCCACAGAAGAGTGCGACGTACTACTACTTCGCCGCCTGGCGGGACGACGGAACCGACCATGTCATTCATGAACTTCTGCGCTGCCAAGTCCGTGAACGCGCCCGACGATTAGAGGACCCGACCCTGGTGGTGCTGGACACGCAGAGTGTCCATGCGGCCGTCGGGGTCCCCGCCTCCACGACCGGCCACGATCCGGCCAAGCGGGTGCCGGGCCGCAAGCGCGGCCTGGCCGTGGACGTCCTCGGCCTGGTCATCGCGGTCGTCATCCTCGCCGCGAACATCCACGACAACATCGCGGGCATCGGCCTGCTGGACCAGGTCGCCGAGCACACCGGCAACACCGTCCGCAAAGCCCTGGTCGACCAGGGCTTCAAGAACCAGGTCGTCGCACACGGCGCCGCCCTGGGCATCGACGTCGAGATCGTCAAACGCAACCCCGGGCACCGGGGATTCCTGCCGCAGCCGAAGCGGTGGAGGGTCGAGCAAACCTACGGGATCCTGATACTGCACCGGCGCCTGGTCCGTGACTACGAGCATCACACCGCCTCGTCCGCCTCCCGCGTCTACTGGGCGATGTCCCACGTCATGGTCCGCCGCCTCACCGGCGCGAACACCTCCACCTGGCGCGAAGAGGCAGTGCACGCATGAACATTCGCCCCCTCCTTCAGGCACTGGACCTCCAGGAGGACGCCGCCAGGGCCCTGGCCGACGACCTTCGCGCACAGATCGACGCCCTGCAGACCCGGCTGCAAGAGGCCGAGACACGAGGCCACCGGCCCTCTGCGCTATGGCTTCCCGCGTTTGAGCTGATCGTTGCCCGCCGCCATCCCCGGTTGGCTTCGCCGTGGTGGCCTCTTATGCCGATTCCGCGCTCAGTGTCTCGGCTACCGGTCTGCGTGCACCCAGACGGGCAGGTAGCGCGGTGAGTGCGGCAACGATGGGTGCGGTCAGGACAGCGGTGGCCGCCAACGTCCAGATTGGTGGATAGTTCATGGTGCCGCCGTGGCGGACGGCCGCGAACAGGCCGATCCCGACCGGAATGCCGAGCGTCGCGCCGAGCAGTGCGGGCAGCACCTGCGCCGCAGAAAGGCCGGCACTGACCTGGCGCGGCGTCGCGCCCAGGGCGCGCGTCAGCGCCGAGATGTGCCGGGCGTCCAGCACCGTGGCCCAGGTGATGAAGATGGCGTTGACCGCGGCCAGCACCACCATGGTCACCGTCAGCGCCAGGAGGACCTTGGCGAGTCGGTCGACCTGTGGGTTGCCCAGCCCGGCTGCCTGGACCTGGGCGCTCGTCTGCGCTCGCGAGGTGAGGACGGCGACCAGCCCGGCGATCGTGACCATGACGCTGGCGATGCTGAGCAGCGTGCGGCGGGGCCGGCGCGCGGCCAGTCGGAAGCCGATGAGCAGGGTCACCGGCAACCGGGCCGACAGCGTAATCAGCACGGCCGCGCGCCGTGGCGGCCGTGCGGCGTCGGTCAGGGCCCGTACCGTGCTGGTGCGCGCTGCGCGCAACGTCGGCACGAAGGTCGCTGCCGCAGCGACCGCCACGGCCGTGAAGACCACCTTGGTGACGGTGCCGGCCGTGATCGAGGGGGCCTGGGCGGTGCCGAGCAGCCCCGCGCCGGGGCCGGTGAAAAGCGGGGCCGCCAGTCGGCCGCCGATCAGCCCGACTCCTGCTGCCACCAGCGCCAGGAACACGTATTCCACCAGCAGGGTCATGGCGATGAGACCGGGTGTGGCGCCAGCCGCCTTGAGCAGCCCGACCCGTCGGATCTGGTCGGCCATGCGACCGCCGACCAGCACGGCGACGCTGGCCACGGCCAGCAGGCCCAGCAGCCAGCTGCCGATGGCCAGGTCCCGCTGCTCCATCTCGATGACCTTGCCGTCCTGCCAACTGATGGTGTGCCAGGTGTTCATGAATGGCCCCGTCGTGGTGTCCGGGGCGAGGGTGTGAGCCGTCATGAACTGCTGGGCCGCGTCGGGATCGGACAGTTTGAGGTTCAGTAGGTAGGACAGTCGGTGCTCGGTGGTGGCCAGGCTCCGGGTGGCTGTGTCGGTGGCCCACAGCAGGCCGGTCCGGTCGCCCTGGGCACGAGTTGTGGCGGGCTCGCACCCGATCGTGCACACCTGCGGGAAGGGCGGCACCGCCGCGGTCACCGCGATGCCGACGACGTGGAAGGGGCGCCCGTCGAGGCTGAGCGTGGCGCCGACGCGAATGCCGAGGGCGTCGGCGAAGCTGCGCTCGACCACGACGGTGCCGTCGCCGGTCAGCCAGCCCCCGTTGGTGACGTGCGGCTGGTCGACCGGGGCCGTCCGGGTGGCGCGGCCCATCACCTGGGCGGAGGCCGTGTGGCTGTCGGCTCGCAGGTGGGGCACCCAGACGGCCGGGAACGGCCCGCTGTGGGCGGTGACGCCGGAGGTGGAGACCAGCTGTGTCAATGTCTTCGGGGCCTGTCCGGCATTCCGGGCCGGTGGGTAGGCCAGTGCCACGACGTCCGGGCCGTGGGTCGCCGCGCGGGTCTGCTGGTATGGCTGGTCGGTGACGTCGCCGAGGATGAGCCCGAGCGTCAGTGTGGTCATCGCGGCGGTGAACGCGAGCAGCAACAGCAGCGCTTCCGTTCGGCGGCGGCGCAGGTCGCGGGCCGCGAGCCGGGCGAGAAGCCGTAGGCGTCCCATGGCTCAGCCCTCCAGGTCGACGAGTGCGCCGAGATCGCGCGGGCCGTCCGCCAGTCGGGTCTCGCCGACCAGCATGCCGTCGCGCATGCTGAGGATGCGGCCCGCGGTGGCGGCGACCCGCTGGTCGTGGGTGACGATGATCAGGGTCTGCCCGGCCGTGTGCAGGGCCTCGAACAGTCGCAGCACGTCGAGGGTGGCCTCGCTGTCCAGGTTGCCGGTGGGCTCGTCGGCGAGCACGATCACCGGCTCGTTGATCAGTGCCCGGGCCACCGCCACCCGCTGGCGCTGACCACCAGACAGCTGGCCGGGCAGGTGCCGGGCCCGCTCGGCCAGGCCCACCTGCTCCAGCAGTGTGCTGGCGCGCTTGCGGGCCACGCGGGCCGAGCAGCCAGCGAGCAGCGCGGGCAGCTCGCAGTTCTCGACCGCGGTGAGTTCGTCCACCAGGTGGAACGCCTGAAACATGAAGCCGATACAGGTGCGGCGCAGCCGGGCAAGCGAGCGTTCCGGCATCTGGTCGATGCGCTGGCCAGCTAGCGTGATCTGGCCGGAATCGGGCCGGTCCAGGCCGCCCAGCAGGTGGAGCAGCGTGGACTTGCCGCAACCGCTGGGTCCCGTGACGGCGACCGTCTCTCCTGGGGCGATGTCGAGGTCGATGCCGTCGACGGCCCTGACCAGACCCTCGTCGGCGCCGTACCGCTTCTCCAGCCCGCGGACCCGCATAACCACGGGCCTGCCGCCGTCTTTCATCGGGTGTCCCCCCTCTTTTCCGTCCAAGTCCGTTCGCAGGCGTCCAGCCAGTGCAGATCCGCTTGCAGCCGCAGCACGATGCCCTCCAGCAGCAGCGCCGACTCCGAGCCCTCCGCCAGTTCCATCGCCGCGCGCTGGGCGTCTCTTAGGAGCTGGAGCAGCTCGGCACGTTGGGCGTCCACGAGGGCGACGGGGTCGGCCAGGCCCGCGGCGGCCGCGGCGAAGAGTTTCAGGTGGAATTCGGCCAGGTCCGGCTTGGGCCAGGTGACCGCGCCGACCCAGGAGGCCACCCGCTGATGGCCGGCCGAGGTCAGGGCGTAGACCTTGCGCTCCGGCCGGTCCGGAAGCCCGGCAGCCTGCTCCGACCGTGCCAGGCCCGCCTTCTCCAGCCGGGTCAGCGCCACATAGATCTGGCCGGCGTTCATCGACTCCCCGAGCGGGCCCAGGAGGTCACGCAGGCGGCCGCGCAGCTCGTAGCCGTGGGACGGCTCCTTCGCCAGCATCGCTAGTACTACTTCTTGCCGCACGGCACCCCCAGATAACGGCTAGCTATATAGATAGCCGTTATCCATCGAGAGGTCAATGCCAAGGGCCAGGGCCGACTGCGCTCGGAAGTCAGGTGTGTCAATCCCCTCGAAACGTGGAGGACTTCCCTATGCTGCTCGGACCTTCTGATGCGAGCGTGGCCGGGCTTCGGTGATGGTTCGTTCGAACTCCACCGGAGGTAGCCCGCCGGCCGCGCTGTGTCGGCGGCGTGTGTTGACGCGTCTGGAACCCTCCGTCAGCTCGCCGTCGGGACTCGGGACGAGGTAGCAGAGCATCTGGAGGCCGTCCGAGCCGAAGAACGTGAACCGACCCGTCAGCAGCTCCAGCAGATCCCCGGGCAGGGCGGATTCCGGCTCCAGGCCTCGCCAGGCCACGTAGCCAGCGTACGAGGGGCGGGTGGCGGGATCGAGCAGTCGGCGCGTCGCCGAGCCGATTCCGTCGGCGCCCACCAGGAAGTGGCCTTGCGCCGTGTACCCGTCCGCGAACTCGGCCGTGACGTCGGAGCCCTCCACCCGGACCCGTCTCAGGGCGCTGTCCAGGCAGTAGCAGACCCCCGGCACCCGAGCCAAGCTGAAGCGCCTGGTCAAACCCGGCATTCTCACTGAAGCCAACACCGGCAACTTCGCCAGGAAGCAGTAACCAGCGCCGCGACCAGCAACCCTGCCCCAGGCATCACCTGGAAACAGACATCACCTCACGAACCGCCCTCTGAGACGAAACGCGGCTCGTCGTCATCGCATCTGACGATGCGATCGACGCCCGGCCGTGAGGGAGCGATCAGATCCACAGGGTTTGACAATTGCTCCCACGACCCCGACTTGGCACATTCCAAGGGATGACGCCTCGCCGGACAACCGGCAGGTGGAGGAGCGTTGGCGGTGCGCAAGCGGGAACAAGGCCCGCCTCGCTCAGGCCGGCTGGCGCGCTCGGGAGATGTCAACTGGTGTCGGAGGCAGGTGAGGAGGAGGCAGTGAAAAAGGGGCTGGGCTCGAGCCCCACGGCGGCTCCGGTGGATTTTCGCCAGGCCAGGATCTGCTGGCCCAGGCGACGGGCCGGTGTCTCAATGGGGAATGAACAGGACGACTACTACCCAGCAGGGTGTCGCATTCCTGAGTCACATCGCCGGCCGGGCAGCCCGCCGCGCGTCGCAGCTGCGCCCCACCGGCTGGACGCCTCCGACCTGTTGGACCCGGCCATGGACGACCGCGCTCTGTCCTGTACCGGCAGTTCAGCGCGGACAGGGGCCCGAGGTGACCCGTACCGCGGTGCGACCGGGAAGCCACGGTCACCCCGGCTACGCCCTCGTACGCAGGCCGCCGGTGGGTGGTCGCCGGCACCGCGAGTTGCCGGGTCCACTGGTTGGCGGTGTTCCTCGTGCGCGCACACCACGGACCAGCCATCGTGGAGGAGACCTGACCCGGGATATGTACCTGTATCTACTTTCGGAAGAGACCCCCGGCGGAAGGTGAACGATCACGGCCACGCCTGGGACGCAAGCGTGCACATGCGTGAATTCAGGAAGGAACCGAGTTGTCCAGGAAGTTCGCGGTTATCACAGCAATCGCACTCAGCGCTTTCTGCGGTAGTGCAGGAGTTGCCTCCGCCGACACGAACACGGTCATCACCGGTGGAGACGGCTTCTCGTCATCCACGGTCATCGTCAACGCCCCTCAGCAGGCCCTGTTCCTCTCGAACGGCACCCCCCTCATCGACCTCCACTGCGCCGGCGCCGGCGCGCCGAACGACCACTACGCGGCGTGCGAGACGACACCGATCTGACGAATTCGTTGCCTGTGTGAGCCTGTGTCATCTCTCCGGTGGCGGGCGCCCCGGCCGGGGACATGACACAGGCTCGGGCTCGACCGTACCTCCCGTCGGGTCCGGCTCGCCGACAGCGATCCCAGGCATCGGGGTTCGTCACCAGCGTGGCGATCTCCGGCGGCGGGCTCTCGCCTGGAAACAGGATCAGTTCCTCGTGGGTGGGCAGGTCCTTGACGTACATGGCGGCCCTCAGCCGCCCGCGGGCCATCACAGGACCTTCGCGACGATGTGCGCGGGCATGGTTCAGCGTCCGGCGGGCACGCCGTCCTTCCCGGCGGACGCCGGTACTCCTGCGTCTGCGGCGGCCGTGGTCGCCCGGGTTCGCAGGACGTGACGGAGCAGGCTCAGACCGGCCAGAAGTGCGACCAGGCCGCACACGCCGTTCCAGCCGAAGGCGGAGTAGGCGCGGACACCGAGCCACGAACCGGCGCTGCCGCCCAGGAAGGCGCAGGTCATGTATGCGGTGTTGAGCCGGGCTCGGGCCTCCGGTCGCAGTGCGAAGATGCGGGCCTGGTTGGCGACCTGACCGGACTGCACGGCCACGTCGAGCAGCAGCATCCCCGCACCCAGACCCACCAGCCCGACGGCGCCGCCCAGGCGACCGGTGAGCAGCAGCGCCCCCGCCGCGATGGCGCCCAGCATGCACACCAGGTTGACGGCGTCGGGGCCGCGCCGGTCTGTGCGCCGGCCGGCGATGGGCGTGGCGAACATGCTGGCCGCACCGACCAGGGCGAGCACGCCCACGGCCGGGGTGCCCAGGTCGTAGTGCGGGCCGGTGATGAACAGGGCGAGGGCGGTCCAGGCCGCGCTGAACGCGGCGAACACCAGGATCTGGTACTGGCACGAGCGGCGCAGCAGCGGTTCGGTGCGCAGCAGGTGCAGGGAGGCCGCCAGGAGCGCCGGGTAGCGCTGGTCGGTGCTGGGCGTCGTGTGCGGGAGCGCGGCGGCCAGCACGAGGGTGAGGATCAGCACCATGACTGCGGCGACGAGGTAGGGGGCGCGCCAGCCCAGCCATTCGCCGAGGGTGCCCGAGAAGGTGCGGGCCAACAGGATCCCGCCGATCAGGCCGGAGAGCAGGGTTCCGGTGACTGCGCCGCGGCGTTCCGGGTCGGTCAGGCCGGCTGCCATGGGGATGAGGATCTGCGGCACGACCGTGGTCAGGCCGACCAGGGCGCTGGCGACGGCGAGGACGGGCAGGGAGGTGGCCGTCCCGGCGAGCACGAGCCCCGCGCAGGTCACCAGCAGAAGGGTGGTGACCAGTCCGCGGTGGCGGAGCCGGTCGCCGAGGGGGACCAGCAGGAAGATGCCCGCGGCGTAGCCGAGCTGCGCGCAGGTGACGACCACGGCCGCGGAGGCGGGGCGCACGTGCAGGTCGTCGGCGATCAGCGGGCTGATCGCCTGGGGGAAGTAGATGTTGGCCACCGCGATGCCGCAGGCGACGGAGAGGAGCAGGATCAGGGGCCGGCTCAACGCCGGCGACGTAGCGGAGGAAACGCCTGGAGCCACGGCACACCTCGGGCAGGAGAGGAAGGAGGGTACGAGAGGGGGAGGTGACGACTCGCCACCTGGAACCGGTTTAACCGGTTCCTTCAACGTACCAGTTAAACCGGTTCCGCAGTAGGCTGTTCCGCATGGCTGTCTCTCCCGCACCGCCGGTCTCCCGCTTCCGCAGTGGATCCGGACGGCTCTGCCTGGACTTCATGCGCACCCTGCGGCTGCGCGGCTTGGACGGCGTCACCGAGGAGTTGGACACCCCCGAGGCCCTGTCCGCCTGGGTCGTCCAACTGGGGCCGTTCCCTGACGGCACGGTCGTCCCGGTCCCGTCTCAGGCCGTGCTGCATCAGGCGCGGGAGGTGCGGGAGTCCGTGCATGCGCTCCTGACGGCAGCCCGCGGCGACAGCGGCCCCGCCGGATGCCCTGCGGGCGACCGTGCGCGGCTGAACCAGGCGGCCGGCGCGGCGCCGCCGGTGCCAGTGCTCGACGAGCACGGCACGCTGACCTACACCGCGGCCGACCCGGTCGGCGCGGTTCTCGCCGACATCGCCCGCGATGCGCTGACCCTGGCGACGTCCCCCGTTCTGGAGCGGGTCCGCGCGTGCGCCGGGCCGACCTGCGCCGCCTGGTTCCTCGACACGTCCCGCCCGGGCCACCGGCGCTGGTGCTCCATGGACACCTGCGGGAACCAGGCCAAGAAGACCACGTGGCGGACCAAGCACGCGTCGGGGACGAGTTCCTGAACCATCGTCATACGGCAGCCTCGACGACCGCTTCCAGCACGCGCGTGCACACCACGGCGTCGGCCACCCCTGCGCCTTCCTGGTCTCCAGGAGCGCCGTGCCCCGGCCTCCCCCGACCCGCCGGGAGGGGGCGGAGCGAGGCGGCGCGCACCGTGAGCCCGGCCTCGGGGCGCAGCCGGCGCAACAGGTCGACGAGAAGGATCCCCAGATCCCCGAAGGCACCTCGGCCACCCCAGGACGGACTGAGCATCCATGGCGCGCCGGTGTCGGCGAAGAGCCCTTCCAGCAGGCTCCCGACGTCTCACGGTTATGGACCGCGCGGAGTCGTCATACACGCCGCCCGTCGCCGCCAGGCGATGTTCCTGCGGAATGCTCCGTCGCTGGGCCGGGTGCGGGAACTCCTGGCGGACGGGCGTCTGGGCCAACTCGTCGCGGCAGACGCCTGGTTCACCCGTCCGGGCACACGTCCCGTGCAGCGGACCTGCCGGAGAGTGGGCCGCCGGCGCGACCACTGGTCGTCGAGGCGGCATGGGTAGCAGGGCAGGCACAGTTGCTCGGCCTACGACGGGAAACAACCGCGGCCACAGCCCGCCTGTCCGGTACGGCGGAGGTGCGCGATGAGCGGGCCACACGCACCGCCGCACTGAGGGCACTGAAGGCACTGACAACGGCCTCTCGGCGGCCACGTGTGCGAGGGGACGGGTAAGGCAGCGTTCGACAGCCGCCGACGGCCTTCGAGCGACAGCGACGCGTTGCGATGAACCATCCGCGTCAGCGTCCGCCGGGACGCATCGTAGCCGCGGTGTCCGCCGCAACGGCCAGCGCGTCGGTGAGCGGTCGGTCGAGCAGGTGTAGGAGGTCGGGGCTGGAGTTGCTCAGGAACCCATGGCGGACGCTGGTGGCGATCGAGGCGAGCATCGGAGGCTGGAACGGCAGCAGTGTGTCGTCCGCGAGGAGCCGGGCGCGGTACTCGCTGAGCCCGATCGTTCGGTGGGCGACGTCGAGACGTCCGGCGACGTCGTCGGCGGTGATCGGTTCGCCGACCAGGTCGTAGGTCTTGTCGGCGTGCGCAGTCGGGTGGCTGGCAACGATGGCTGCTGCGGCGGCCAGGTCCGCCCGAGCCACCGCAGAGAGAGCGCCATCGCCAAAAGCCGACTCCAGCCCATCGGGTGCCCATGTCAGCAACGCTCCGAAGAGCTCGGCGTAGAGCCCGTTGCGCAGGATCGTCCACCCGAGACCGCTGGCCCTGACCAGGTCCTCAGTGGCGCGGTGGGCGAGCGCGAACCCGAGGTGATCCCCGGTACCGGTCAGGCTGGTGTAGATCACGTGCGTGACCCCGTCACGGACCGCAGCGTCGAGAAGAGCCCGATGACGAGCGATGACCTGGTCGTCCTCGGCATACCCGGCCGAGACCAGCACCAGCGTCGAGACACCGGCGAGGCCCAGGCTGGCGGGCTCGTCGAAGTCCAGGTGGCGCTGCCCGTCGGCGGGTGTCCGGCTGCCGCCCAGGGCGGGCACCTTCCGGCCGGCCAACTCCTGAAGCGTGAGGGAGCCGAGCTGTCCGTTCGCGCCGGTCACCATGATCATTGCGGTTCAGTCTCCCACCGTGGTTCTCTTCAGTAACTACGGTGATCCTGAACCGGCCGCGGTCGGCCCACAAGGAGGCAGTCTCGTGTCAGTGAGGCACACCGATGTAACCGCTGGACCTGCAGACCTGGAACCGTGCGGGCAGCCGGACCATCCCGACTGCGGGATCCGCGACGTGCTCGACCGCGTGGGTGACAAGTGGTCGGTCCTCGTGATCGTCGAGCTTGCGAACGGGGCGCGGCGTTTCCGGCAACTTCAGCGCGCGATCGATGGGATCTCCCAGCGGATGCTGACGCTGACCGTCCGCCGGCTGGAACGCGACGGGCTGGTACTTCGGACCGTCTACCCAACCGTGCCCGCCCAGGTCGACTACCGACTCACCGAGACCGGCGCAAGCCTGACCCACCTCGTCAAGGCACTGGCCGACTGGTCACTCGAGCACCGAGACTCCATCGCCCATGCCCGCCAGGCATACGACGCGCAGCATCCCGACAACGAGATCCGTTGACTTCCTCCCCTGCCCAAAGGCGGGGGTTCCGTCTCCACCGGCAGACGCCGCCAGCCCGGTGGCCAGGATGTTGCGCGCCGCGTTCACGTCGCGGTCATACACCGCACCGCAGTGCTCGCACGTCCACTCACGCACATTCAATGGCAGCTTCCCGCCGACCCTGCCGCGGCTTCCGCACAGCTTCGAGCTGGGGAAACAGCGATCGATCACGATGAGTTCGCGCCCGTACCAGGCACACCCGTGGATGAGCCGTTTCAGGCGTTCTCCTCCTCGTCTGTGCCGGCCTCGAATCCCATGCCGGAGTGGGGTGTGTGGGGCCGGGTCTCGCGGGTACCGCGCACAGGATGCGGAACGCATACGCCGTGCACGGTGCGCGTTCCTTTCCGTCCTGTCCGTGTCGGGGAGGCGATGATGACTTTGACGCTCGGCAGCGGTCCGTTCGGGCCCGGCGGCGGCGCGTTCGGCTCCGGCCCGCCGCCCGAGGACTGGTGGTATGTCGAGGAGTGGCCCCGGCGCATGCGGGCGGTGCTGGCCGGCCGGACCGTCCTCGACAGCCGGCGCGGCAAGGTGCTGTACCGGCGTGGCGAGCCGCCCCGGCACTGGTTCCCACTGGCCGACGTGCAGACGGACCTGCTCCTCCCGGCTGACGGCGTCCGCACCGGCGAGGGCCCGGAGTTCTGGAGCGTGGTCGTGGGTGGGCGCACCGCGCCGGAGGCGGTCACCGGCCCGCCCGCCACACACCCGGACGCCCCGCCGCTCGACGACCACGTGACGATCGACTTCGCTGCGATGGACCGCTGGTTCGAGGAGGACGAGCCGCTGTACGCCGGTCCCCGCGATCCCTATCACCGGGTGGATGTGCGCGCGTCATCGCGTCATGTCCTGGTACTGCACAGGGACGTCCCCGTGGCCGAGACCCTCCGTCCGAAGCTGCTGTTCGAGACGGGGCTGCCGGTGCGCTACTACCTGCCGTCCGCCGACGTGGACCTCGGCCTGCTGGAGCGGAGTGGGACCGTCAGCGAGTGCCCGTACAAGGGCGATGGTCAGCACTGGCATCTGGTGGCCGACGGCGTGCGGGTGCCTGACGCCGCGTGGAGCCTGCCCCACCCACTGCCGGAGGCCCTGCCCGCCGCCGAGCACCTCTGTTTCCACGGCGACAAGGTCCACGTCGAGGTCGACGGCGAACGGGTCCGCTGACCGGCCTGCCGTCCAGAGAGGTACAGGAGGACCGACGATGACCGAGACACACGAGACGGCGAAGCCGGGGCTCGTCGTCGTCACCGGCGGCAGCCGCGGCATCGGCGCCGAGGTGTGCCGCACGCTGGCCGCCTTCGGCCACCCGGTGGCGGTGAACTACGCGGGCCACAAGGATGCGGCCGAGGCGGTGGTGGACTCCGTCACGGCTGCCGGGGGCCGTGCGCGGGCCATTGCGGCGGACGTCTCCGACGAGCGGCAGGTCGGCGCGCTGTTCAAGGAGGCAGAGGCCGAACTGGGCCCGCTGGCCGGGCTCGTGAACAACGCCGGTGTCTTCGGTGAGACCGGGCGGCTGGCAGAGCAGGAAGTCGGTGCTCTGGAACGGCTGTTGGCCGTGAACGTGCTAGGCCCGCTGCTGTGCTGCCGTGCGGCGGTCGACCGGCTCTCCGACCGGCATGGCGGGCGGGGCGGAGCCATCGTCAACATCAGTTCTGTCGCCGCCCGTTCGGGCGGGATTCCCGGCGCGGTGGCCTACGCGGCGACGAAGGGCGCCGTGGAAAGCCTCACCCGGGGCCTGGCAAACGAGGTCGCGCGAGAGGACATCCGCGTCAACGCCGTGGCCCCCGGCCTCGTCGACACCGACATGGCCCCGCCCGACCTGGACCGGCTCGCGGAGGCGGGTGTGCCGATGGGCCGCCCGGGCCAGCCCCGGGAGGTGGCAGAGGCGGTCGCCTGGCTGATGTCACCGGCGGCTTCGTATGTGACCGGTACGACGGTCACCATGTCCGGCGGGCGGTAGAAGCCAAGCCTCGTCGGTACGGCTGTTGGCACAGCCCGCTCTCTCGCGTCTCCGCGGCAGCATGCGTGGCCGGTACGCGGTACCCGGGCCCGTCTCCGCACAAGGAGCCCGCTTCGTGCCCCGTACGGAAACCTCCCCGAACCGCCGGACCGCGGTCAGGCTCCCGGCGGGACCGCGCTGGGGCCAGGCGGCGGGGGCGCTGTCGCTGTTGGTCGCGCCAGTCTGTATCGACCTCTCCGGCGCGGACGCGGGCACGGCACGATCACCCAGTGGCGTGCATCATCGGCTCGGGTGGCGAGACCATCGATGTCTTCGCCGTCACAGGCAAGGGAAAGAAGGTGCACCTGCCGTCATGAGCACGGAGTTCATCATCGGCGAGCTGCTGGAGGAAGGGCTGGACGACTGGGCGCCCATCGACCGCCTGATCGGGCTCGCCCAGGAGACGGCCGAACAGGCCGGCAGCGGCTTCCGGGTCGTGTCAGTGGAAGTACTCACCGAGTTGCTGAGCGGTGGGCTGATGGCCGTGGGAGACCTGGGCCGCAGCGGTTTCAAGGCGTGGAGCGGGAGCCCCGAGGCTCTGGTCCGGCGGGTCGTCGCCATGCTCGACGGATTCGACTGGCGACCCCAGGGCGGTGCCTGCTGGCTCGCCGACACCAGACAGGGCACCAGCGAGGGGCCCCGCCAGCGCGTATCACCATGACGGGCCGGTCCGTTGATCGCATGTGCCTGTCCGATCAGTGATCACTCACGCCATGCGGAGCAGGATCAAGCCGCTGGTGCCGGCCGATCCGGTTCACGTGCGGCGGTGGGCCGCGACCACCGCCGCACGCTCGAGGCCATCGCGTGGAAGCACCGCACCACCGCATGGCAAGTGCATCCTGAGGACTCTGTGGAGTGGGCATCCCGTGAGGGAGTGTGGCCTTGCCTGGTGAACCGCGGCTGGACTCGCGCGGCGGGACCGTCAGGTGATCGGCTTTACCATCTCGGAGCGGATCTGGAGGGTGCTCCTCGCAGTGGCCTTCAGGTCGAGGTTCGTCGAGGCAAGAAGGGTCATGTCCGCCACCCGGGCCCAGGTGTTGCCGTCCGCCCAGGCGCAGACGGGGTAGCTGAGTGTCGCTCCGTCGGCCCAGGTCCGGGTCACCGCCTCGCAGCTGATCTTGATGCGGGAGCCGGACGGGGTGTCATCTTCCGGAGGCGTGAGCACCTTCACCCGGCTGTTCTTGGAGCCGTTGTCTGCCAGGACCCGGGAGCGCACCTCATCGGTGTTCTTGAACCGGCCGTACATGCCGGTCACTACGAGATCACCCCGTTCGATGCTATTGGGCTGGTACACGGCGGCGACGCCGTGGACGGCCTCGGCGTCCCAGCTGTGCCTCCAGCTCCTTTGCAGCGTCCCGCCCATGGTTGGTGAGTCGTCCTTGGTCAGCTTGAAGCGGCCATCAAGCAGTGTCCGCGGGACCGTCAGGGAGAACTCGGCTCGGGGATAGCTGTTCTCGACCCTCTTCCCTATCACCACCAGCGCTACCAAGAGCACAACGATGATGAGGAGGAAGACCCCGCCGATGATCGCGGCTATGAGGCCAACCCGGCTCTTCTCCGGCGGGGCTGGGGGCGCAGTGCCCCAGGGGGCGAGGGGCATCTGGTACGGCGACTGCGGCGCCGGAGGTATGGACACGTCAGAACAGTACTCAGCGCCCGCGAGACGCCGGGCCACCCACGGTGCGTCCCACACCACCCGGCCCCGCAGGCCAGGGGCGCGCGGTAGTCACCGCCGGGGCCAACGCGCCTGCCGGGAGCCCTGAAGCGGTTCGGGCTTGCGGCCAGAAGCCGTCAGGAGGGACACCGGCGAACTCGCCGCCGCCGTCGTGCCGATACGGCCCGGGCCGCAAGCCGGCCGGAACAAGCGATGGGCCGCCAACGGACGGCAGGCGCGCAACCCGTCGTCGCCGAGCCGTTTTTGGCGGACCTGGCAGACGGCGGATTTCACGGCAGGACGGGGAACACAGATGAGGTCGACAAGCCGCATAACAGATAAAAGCGGCACCGGGGCAGGGTGGCGGAATACCGGCTGGCGTTCGGCACGCAGCCGGCGGCCCCCATCAGGAGGAGTCCTGTTTGCGGACTGGGGCAGAGTGATCCGCCCGCCGGGGAAGCGGACCGCGAGTGGACTGAGTTCCTGGTGCACGTCCAGGCAGCGCAGCCGGACACCGGGCTGCGCGAATCCTGTGACGTACGTCTGACGTAGCGGCCGTCCACCGTCCGCAACGGATCTCACGGAGCCCAGCGGTGCCGACGGTACGGCCGAAAGATCTCAACCAATACCGTGAATCAGGCCGCGACGAGCTCCTGCTCGCGGTCCGGCGTCCTGACCGTGGGCTTCTTGTTCGGCAGCGAGAGCCGGAAGACCTTGCGCCACGCGGAGAACACCTGCTTGGGCAGCGGCCCGGTGACGTACTCCAGCTCGTACTTCTCGAACAGCGCGCGCACCTTCACCGCGACCTCGGCGTACCGGTTGCTCGGCAGGTCCGGGAACAGGTGGTGCTCGATCTGGTGGGAGAGGTTGCCGGTCATGAAGTGCATGGCCTTGCTGCCGCTGATGTTCGCCGAGCCCATCATCTGGCGCAGGTACCACTGGCCGCGCGTCTCGCCCTTGATCGACCGGCGCTCGAAGACCTGTACGCCCTCGGGGAAGTGACCGCACATGATCACCGAATGGGACCAGAGGTTGCGGACCAGGTTCGCGGTGAACGTGGCGGCGAGCGTGGGGAGGAACGACGGGCCCGACAGCAGCGGGTGGATCACGTAGTCCTTGAGCACCTGCTTGCGGATCTTGCGGCCCACGGCCCTGGCCCGCGCGCGGAACTCCGGGTTGTTGCGGCGCCGCTTGTGCAGGTTCTTGCCGAGCTCCAGGTCGTACGCTGCGATGCCGTACTCGAAGAAGCAGGCGTTGATGAAGTTCCACAGCGGCTGGCCGAGGTGGAACGGGTACCACTTCTGGTCCTCGTCGACGCGCATGATGCCGTAGCCGAGGTCGTTGTCCTTGCCGATCACGTTGGTGTACGTGTGGTGCAGCTCGTTGTGCGAGTGCTTCCACTGGTCGGCCGGCGAGACGTGATCCCACTCCCAGGTGGTGGAGTGGATCTTCGGGTCTCGCATCCAGTCCCACTGGCCGTGCAGGATGTTGTGGCCGATCTCCATGTTGTCCATGATCTTCGCCACGGACAGGCCGGCGGTGCCGATCACCCACGCGGGCGGGAACATCGAGAACAGCAGTACGGCCCTGCTGGCCAGCTCCAGCTTGCGCTGGGCGCCGATGACCTTGCGGATGTACGCGGCGTCCTGCTCCCCGCGGCTGGCGATCACCTCGTCGCGGATCGCGTCCAGCTCGCGGCCGAGTTCCTCGATCTGCTCCGCGGTCAGGTGGGCGGTGGGGTCGATGGCGGTCAAAGTGCTCCTACCGTTCGATGTCGCAGGGGCCCGCCGCGGCGGACACACAGGTCTGGATGAGGACGCCCGGCTCGGCCTCGGTGATCTCGCCGGTGCGCAGGTCGCGGACGGCTCCCGCCTTCAGCGGGGTGACGCAGCCGAAGCAGATGCCCATACGGCACCCCGACGGCATGAGCACGCCGGCCTCCTCGCCGATGTCCAGCAACGGTGTGGCGCCGTCCGCGTCGACTTTCTTGCCGGTGGCGCTGAACGTGACCTCGCCGCCGTCGCCGGCGACGGCGATGCTGGGGCGGAAGCGTTCGGTGTGCAGGCGCTCTGGGACGCCGTGCTCGCTCCAGTGCTTCTCGGCGGCGTCGAGCAGCCCTGCAGGCCCGCAGGCCCAGGTCTCGCGCTCGGCCCAGTCGGGCACGAGTTCGTCGAGACGGGCGATGTCGAGCACGCCGTCGGTGTCGGTGTGCACCTCGGTGAGACGCAGCTTCCTGTCCGCGACGAGGTCGTGCAGTTCGCTGCGGAAGATCACGTCCTGCGGCCGGGGCGCGCAATGGACCATGACGACGTCGTCGAACTCGGTGTCGCGCAGCATGCCCATCACGGGCGTGATGCCGCTGCCGGCCGTCAGGTAGAGCACCTTGGCGGGCTTGGCCTGCGGCAGTACGAAGTCGCCGGTCGGCTGGTCGAGCTGGATCAGCGTGCCCGGTTTCGCTCTGCGGACCAGGTGGTTGCTGACCTTGCCGTCCGGGATCGCCTTCACGGTGATCGTGACGCGGCCGTCCGGGCGGTGTGTCGGCGAGGTGAGGGAGTAGGCACGCCACAGGCGGACCCCGTCGACGTCGACCCCGATCCGTACGTACTGACCGGCTGTGTGGCCGCGCCAGCCCCGTCCCGGCCTGATCACGATGGTCGCGGCGTCACCCGTCTCGGGGTGCACGGCCTCGATGCGCCCCCGCAGGTCAGCGCCCGCACGCAGCGGGCTGACCAGGTCGAGGTAGTCCGACGGCAGCAGCGGCGTCGTGACCATCTCCAGCAGTTTCCACGCCCTGCTGCGCAGGGCTGTACTCATCATGACCCCAGCTTGCTGCGTCTCAAGGCGTAAAGTCCTGACCACAGGACGTGAATCTGGTCGGCGGAATTGTTCGCAGGGAATAAAAGCATGAGCCATGCAATCCAGAGGGCCAGCGAACTGGCCCTGGACGAGAAGACGGTCACCGTACTTCGGGCGGCGCTGAAGACCACCGCCGACGAGGTCGTCCAGGCGATCATCGACGAGGTCCCTCCCTACACCAACGCCCTGTCGGGCCACATGGGCGCCACCATCCGCCGAGCCGTCCGCACCGCCCTGGGTCACTACCTGGACCTCGCGAGCGGGAACGCCACAGGCGGCGACGCCAGTGACGCGGCCTACGAGCTGGGCCGCGGCGAGGTACGCGACGGCCGTTCGATGGACGCCCTGCTCAGCGCCTACCGCGTCGGCGCCCGCGTGGCCTGGCGATGCCTGGCAGCGGGTGCCGTACCCGCAGGTCTGCCCGCCGCCGAGGTCGCCAAGTTCGCCGAGCTGACCTTCGCCTACATCGACGAACTCTCCGCCGCGAGCGCCGCCGGCCACGCCGACGAGCTGGCCGCCCGGGGCAGGGCCCACGAGCGCCAGCTGGAACAGCTGGCCCGCGACCTCCTCGCCGGCGCGAGCCCGGACGTGCTGCTGGCCTCCGCTCAACGAGCCGGGTGGCAGCCTCCCCTTTCGCTGACCGCGGTCCTGCTGCCGGCCGCCCAGGCCCGGCCTGCCCACCGCACGCTCGATGCGAGCACCCTCGTCCTCGACGATCTGCCGGACGCCACCGGTGTGCTGCTCGTCCCCGATGCCGACCGATCACGTCTCCTGCGGCAGCTGAGCGAGCGCACCGCCGTGGTCGGCCCGGCCCGGCCATGGACTCGTGCGTCCGCCTCGTACGCACGCGCCGCACGCGCGCGCTCCCTCTCCTCCGACATCCGCGACACCGAGGACCACCTGCCCGAGCTGGTGCTGACCGCCGACGCGGACGCGTTCGCAGACCTGCGTGCCAGAGCCCTCGCACCGCTCAGGACCTTGCCTGACGCGACCGCACGGCGGCTGGAGGAGACCTTGCGGGAGTGGCTGCTGCACCAGGGCAGGCGGGACGAGGTGGCGGCGGCGTTGTTCGTCCATCCCCAGACGGTCCGGTACCGGATGACGCAGCTGCGGGAGCTGTTTCCGGATCTCGCATCACCACACCGGGTCCTTGAACTGACGCTGGCGGTCGGTCTCCGGGCCGGCTGACACGTCCTTCGGCCGTCCACGACCGCGTCCGCGAGCGGTCCACGCATCGGGCCGCGTTCTCGGTGCCGTCAGCCGGCTCATACGGCCCGGGCAAGAGCGGCATGAGCCAGCTGGGGCATCACCATGGATCGTGTCGGATGAGCTGTGGGAGCGGATCGAGCCGCTGCGCGTACTCGCCGGCGGCGCGCAGGGCCATCGCGGACCCTTTACCGGGCGCGGCTTTGGCATCCTCCTAGTCAGGCTCGACCACCTGCCCGGCCGAGCCGGCCTTGCCGCACGCGTCCTGCTAGAACCGGAGGGCACCACCGACGCCGGCCCACTCACCACCGGGCTGTTCCAGAACGACGGTGTGATCGATGTCGAATCGGCCGCGGCCACCGACGAACAGGCGCGAGCGCCTTTTGCAGGTCTCTGCCGTCCTCGGTCTACAGCAGCTTCCCGAAGGAGTTGCCGGACGCCCGCCGGGTTCCGGTGCCTGCCCCGCACGGTCAGCTTCGCCGGTTCGCTGATCCGGGCGGGTGAAAGACGGTCGGGGCAGGATGAAAACCGCGGCCGGGAGGGAATCCCCGGGAGTTCCCCATGGAACCTCCGTGACGTGAACCTGCACCGGACGTCCTCCTCCCAGCTGACCCGACGGGGCTACGAGCGCGCCCGCACCTGGCGGGTCCGCAAGAGCCGCTGGTACTTCCCGGTGCTCACCCTGACCGTACTGGGCGCGCTCACCGAACTCGTCCTGATCGGCCTGGCCGTGGCCGCGCTGGCCGGATCGCCCGCGGACTTCGATTGGGCGGAGGACGCCTGCCAGAACAAAGGGCAGTCCTGCAGTGTCGTGTCCGGCGTCCTCACGCCCCTGCTCACCCTCGCCCTGGCCTCGCTCACCTACCTCTTCTTCCGCTTCCGCCGGGTGAGCGATGCCTACCTCACCAAGGCCAGGGAGGCCCCGCTCGACCTGGTCGAGACCGCGGGCGGCATCTTCGGCCGGGTGGTCGGGCGCGACCAGCTGTGCGACGTCCTGATGGAGGACCTGCGGGACACCCGGTTCCGCCGCGCCCACGTGGTGGTCGGAGGCATCGGCACAGGCAAGACCGCGCTGCTCGTGCTGCTCACCGGGCGGCTGGCGCAGCGCAGGGCCGTGCCCGTGCCGCTGCGCCTGCGCGGGGTCGGGGCCGACCTGGACTTCCGGGCGCTCGCGTACGAGCGCTTCAAGCGGGAGGTGCAGGGGCACATCCGGTCCGAGGGCGAGGCGGAGAAGGTCTGGCGGCGGCTGTGCCAGCAGGGCCGCATCGTGGTCCTCGCGGACGGCCTGGAGGACGCCCTGACGGAGAACGAACTGACGGAGGACCGCGACACCGTCATCCGGCTGGCAGTCCGCCGCGCCAACGAGGAGCGGCTGCCGCTCGTCATCACCTCGCGTCCGCACGACGCGCTGCGTGGCCTGGACGCCTCGGTGACCGATCTGGAGCCGCTCAGCGAGGAGGCGGCCCTCGCCTACATCTCCTCCGGCACCGCCTGGGAGGACCGGCAGCGGCTCGACTGGATCGTGGAGAAGGCGAGAATCGCCGAGGCGCCCACCTACCTTCAGGTCGCGCGGGAGCTCAACCAGGAGGGTCTGCTGGAGCGCGCCCTCACGGGCCGGTTCGAGGAGGGCGTCGAGACGCGGGGCGGCGACCGGGCGGCGCTGCGCCTGCACCTGCTCGACACCTGGCTGGGCGCTCTCGTCACCGGACGCCTGCGGCCACAGCTGCCGCTGGGCCAGGACGACCGCCGGGTGGCGCTGGAGTACCTCTCCGCACTCGCCTGCGTGGGGCTGGCCGTCGACTCGGCCGAGGTCCGCATCGCCCAGGTCCTCGACGAGCACGATCCGGCGGCCTCCCCCTACCCGGAGATCGTCGCGGAGCTGGCGAAGCGGGTGCAGGGCAGCCGGCTGGACATCCGGCTGGCCGCGCACTGGGGTATGGGCATGGGTCTGGTGGAACTCGGCGGTGACCGCGTGCGGTTCCAGCACAGTGTGATCCAGGCCCACCTGGGAGCCCGCTTCATGAACGCGGTGCTCCATCCGGACGTGCCCGACACACCCACGCGGGACAGGTACTTCCCGGCGGCCCTGGAGAACCCGGGCCGGGAACTGCTGCTCGCCCTGGTGCTCCACTCCCGCACGCCGGACGGCTCCTGCCCGCGCATGGCCCGCCCGACGGACGAGCACACCTGGTGCCCGGTCTCCACGGCACGGGACCTACTGCTGCGCGCCGCCTGCCACGCCCAGTCCGACACCGGCCGCCGACCGGACGACGGGCACCACGACCCGGCCGATCCACAGCACCTGTTCATCCGGACCCTGCATGCCAAGGCGCTCGAGATGTACACCGCGGCCCTGGAGATCGACAGCCTCGAGGCGCAGCCGAAGCAGCAGCAGATCGCGATGGAGGTGGCGGTGTCCTGGCCGGAGCTGCGGGCACGCGACCCGCACACCCTGAGCGTCGCCAAGTCGCAGCTCGTGACCCGCTTCGGCGAGGCCGTGCGCGGCGTCGCCCGCCAGGACCCCAAGCAGGCCGCGTACCGTGAGCTCTTCCTCATCGGGCGCCTGGAGCCGTCGTACAGCGTCCGGGTCGCCGTCGCGCAGGAGATCGGAGCGGGCGGCGACCTCGCCTTCGAGGTGCTGGAGCCTCAGTTGCGTGCTCCGCAGACCGTCCAGGATCGGCCCCTGGAACGCCCTGCGGACTGGCCGCTGCATCTGTGGCCGGACCAGCGGCCCGACAGCCCGGAGGAACCGGGAGCGCAGGACGACATCGCGCTGCTGCGGCGGCTGGAGGAGCAGGAACGCGAGGACGAGGAACGCACTCGACGCGAGGACACCCTGTGCGCCTGGCTGATCCCCCTGCTCGTGGGCTCCGTCACCACCCGCCGCCACCACGACACCCCCTTCGAGGTCCTGGAGAACTGGGTACGGCGCGTAGGTGCTCACGAGCAGGACGGGTCCGCCCTGGACCTGGGCCTGGAGGTCGCCCTGGCCCAGGGCTTCAAGTACGCGGCCAACCGGCGGGCCCGCCATCCGCACGCCCGCCCACAGGCCCGCGAGTACCTCAGCGAGCAGGCCCGGGACATGCTCAAGCGCTCCCGTTTCTGGTTCACCCGGCTCACGCTGCTGCATGCGCTGACGCTGTGGGAACTGCCCGAGGGCGCGACGGCGGCCACCGACCTCGGCGAGCACGGTTCCCACCCCGCGAAACAAGTACGTCAGTGGCTCGCCCTCCCGGGCGGCTCGGCCCAGCACCCGTTCGTCGAGGCCGCCGCCGAGCTGTGCGTCTGGGCGCTGATGACCGGTCGGCCGGAACGGTTCCTGTGGATCGACGAGGCCGGGGTGTCCGCGTACGTCGGTTCCCAGCCGGCCGGGGACGGGGAGATGCGCAAGCACCAGCTGTGGATCCCGCCCTCAACAGGCTGGAGCACCCTGCACCCCCGCGCCCAGCAGCTCCTCGCCGACGTCATGCTTCTGCTCAACCTCGCCGAGCGTGGCGACTGGCCCAAGGACCGGCTGCGCCGTCTGCGCCGCACCGACCGGGCGGACCTGCCGCCGTGCCTGACCCAGGACCGTCGCCCGCTCGCCCCGGACCGTGCCCCGGTGCGCACGGCCGTCTCCCACGCCGGCTCCAACTGCCACGACGATTGTGCCTTCGAGCTGTGTCCCTATCCCCCCTCGGGGCTGGGCGGTTACCGCCCGGAGCTGTCCGAGGCCTTCTGCCGGGCTCAGTTGACCCTCCTGTCGCGGCCGCGATGGCGGCCCTTTGTGCGACCCGAGGCGCGCTGGCAACGGGACACGGACCTCACCTCACTGAGGTTGTTCTGGGAGCGGATGGGGAAGCGGGCGCTGAACAGCCATCGCGGAAGATGACCAGGCCTTCTCGCGACCAGAGCCCGGACTTCCCTTCCCGGAGGGGCCGTACGGCGTCGTTGGCGTCGTCGTACAGCCGGGGTCCTTCGGCACACCGTCTGGGTCGGCGCCTGCCTCGATGTTCTTCGGCAGCAGTGCATGGTCGAGCTTCGCGGTCATCACGGGGTTCGGGCGGGGCGCGGGCCCCGTTGAAAACGGCAAGGCGGGGGGTAGTCCGGGAGCTCGGGGTGCCACCGTCTGCGTCTCACGCCACGTAGGGGTGCGCGCTCGCGGGGCGTCGGGCCATGACATGGGGCATCGCCCAGTGGACGCGGGAGACTGAGGAGGACGGGCTGTGCTCGTCGATTCTCGAAGTTCCTCGGGCCGGCGTCGGCCATGAGCCTTCGGTGGCGGCCGAGAAGCACTGGGTGCAGCCCCTTGTGCAGCGGCGGCCCTCAAGGCCTTCAGCGCTTCCAGTCAGGCTTCGCGGTACTTGAACTTCGAGCTGAGGACAAGGACTTCGCCGAGCTGGAGGCAGGATTCGCCTGGACGCCTCGGTCGGACATGCAGGCCTTGGCGGCTGGATGCGGGCACGTGATCCGCTGTACACCACTGGCCCATTACACACTTATCGCACAGAGGATCTTCACTATTTCCGACGTTAGTTCATATGATGCGGAGATCAACAGGCCCGGCCGGAGGGACACTTCGGCGGGCCTCTCACGTTCCTGTGGGGGATTCATGCGTATACGCGTCGCAGCCGCCGTGGCTTCCGGTGCCGTCGTTCTGTCCGCGCTCGCTCTTCCGGCCGCCGCTCAGGCGGCAGAGCGAGCGAGTGTGTCGGCGAAGCTGAGCTCCTTCGCCTCGAAGGCCGTTCGGCCCAACGACTCACTCGGCAACACCAAATTCTCGAACGCGGTCGTCAACGGCGGCAAGGACATCGTTCTCGGCACCACCGGCACGAAGTCCGTCACCGTCACGTACACCGCCACCGACCAGAACGGCGTCGCGCTCACCGAGGCCTTCCTGTGGCAGGGCACCGACAGTTCGACCACGGAGGGCATCACCGGCGGCCTGGGCACGGACGACGACCCCACCTGCACGGAGACCGCGACCCAGGGCGTCTACCACTGCAAGGCCGTCTTCAACATCCACCCGGCCACCGACATGAAGAACAACGGCGTGGCCGGGACCTGGAAGCTGTTCCTGGGCGCCTGGGACCTGTACGCGAACGCCAGCTACAACGACGACGTCACCACCGCCTCGATCAAGAAGCTCTCCACGCTGACCGCCGACGCCACGCCCGAGCCGGTCACGAAGGGCAAGACCATCACGGTCACGGGCAAGCTCGCCCGCGCGAACTGGTCTACGGCCACGTACGCGGGCTACGCGAACCAGCCCGCGAACCTGCAGTTCCGCAAGAAGGGCAGCAGCACCTACAGCACCCTCAAGACCGTCAAGACCAACACCACCGGTGTCCTGAAGACCACCACCACGGCCACGGTCGACGGGTACTACCGCTACGTCTTCGCCGGCACCGCCACCACCGCCGCCTCGACAGCGCCCGGCGACTTCGTCGACGTCAGGTAAGCACCGCGAAGCCGAGCCACCGAGGACCGACCACCGCGGCGCCGAACCCAAGGAATCGGCGCCGCAAGGCTGGGCACCCCGTAATCGTCAACGGGGATCCGCCGCGCCCCGTGACCCGCGCGGCAGAAGTAACCGATTCCCTGAACACACGCTCGGGCTGGGGTTAACCTCGTCTTCCACTCGCGTGAACTGACGTGCATCGAACGTGACTTCGGGGGATTTCTTGTCAGGAGAGCGGCCGGTGCCGACGGACGATGCGGCTGCCGCGCTGCGGCAGACCGGTGCCTCTCCGCTGCGGGTCGGCGACCCACGGCGCGTCGGCCCCTATGCTCCGATGGCGCTGCTCGGCAGTGGTGGCATGGGACGGGTCTTTCTGGCCCGCCCCATGGACGACAGCCCCGGTCTGGTCGCGGTGAAGGTGATCAGGCCGGAATACTCGGAAGATCCCAGGTTCCGACGCCGGTTCGAGCGGGAGGCGTCGGTGCACGCCCGTCTTCGTACACCGCACACAGCACGGCTGTCCGGCACGGGCTTCGACGACGAACTGCTGTGGATGGCCACCGAGTACCTCCCCGGCTTCGATCTGGCGGAAGCCGTACAGGAGGGCGGCCCCCTGGAGCCGGCCGCGATCTGGCGGCTGGCGGCGGAGCTGGGGCAGGCACTCGCAGACCTCACCGCCGAGGGAATCGTCCACCGGGACCTGAAGCCGTCCAACGTACTGCTGTCCGTCCGGGGCGCGCACGTGATCGACTTCGGTATCGCGAAGGCCGCAGACGCGAGTGCGATCACCGGTACCGGAAACCGGGTGGGGACTCCCGCCTACATGTCGCCCGAGCATCTGAGGGAGGGACGGTCCGACACGGCGTCGGACGTGTTCTCGCTGGCCGGGACGCTGGTCTACGCGGCAACAGGGCGGGCGCCGTTCGGTGACGGGACCGGCGTCGACGTGATGCACCGGGTAGCGTTCGAGGACCCCCGTCCCGAGGTGATCGGTCAGATCTCGACGGCGGACCCGGAGCTCGGCTCCCTGCTGACCGCCTGCCTGGCCAAGGAGCCCGAGCGGCGGCCCACCCCGCAGGAGCTCATCGACGCGGCCGGAGTGCGCAACGTCCTGTCCACCTGGCCTGAGCCACTGGGCGCCAAGGTGCTGGCCCGACAGCGGGCGTACGAGACGCTGCACCGCATGCCTGCCGCCGGCATGACCCGCTCAGGGTCTCCCGCTGCCCTGCCGCCGGTCCCGTCCGCGCGGACGCCTGAACATGCTCAACCTGTCATGGAGCCCCCGTCCAAGGCCGACGGCGGCCCGGCGAGAGCCCCTGCCCGGGCCCGGAGAAAGCCGTGGCTGGTCGCCGTCGCGGGCATCTCGGCCTGCGCCGTTGTTGCGGTGACCTTACTGCTCACACAACAGGACCCTCCCGCCACCGGCTCCGCGAAAGGCGGTGTCGCAAAGACCGTCGGCACCGCGCCCCGTGGCGACTCCAGCGCTCAGGTGTCCCCCAGCACGAACGAACAGCCCCGCCCGAACGTCAACGGCGGCGCAGTCGAAGAGCGCGAGAGCAAGACCGGCTCCACCCTGCGGCCCGGCCCTTCAGGCTCAGTCGACAACCAGCACGCCGACGCCTCTGCCCCGGGTACCACGCCGGACACCTCCCTCTCCCCCGCACCGTCCGCCGACAGCCCGTCCGCCGGAGCCGACACCACTCCCTGGCTCTCCGAATGCACGTACTACTCCGGCAACGGACGCACACGCCTCGGCGACAACGGCAAACGTGTACAGCAGGTCCAGTGCATGCTCACCAAGCGCGGATACAGTCTGGGAAACACCGGTGTGGACGGCGAGTTCGGACCCGACACGGAAACCGCAGTCCGGACCTTCCAGACCGACCGGGGGCTCAAGGCCGACGGCATCGTGGCACACGACACATGGAGCGCGCTGCGCAGCACAGCGTGACATTCCGGCAGCGCGCTCGCCGGAATCGTTCCGCCGATCATGCCGTCCGCCAGGACGACAACGCCGACCGCGGTATCGGCGGCGGCGAGGGTGCGCCACGTGGGCGCCGAGGAGGATGGCACTCGAGACTGTCCGCTGCGATGCTCACCAAACTGGCGAACCCCCGGGCGTCGCGGGAAACCGAAAGCGCCATCGAGCAGGCGGTGATGGAGCACCCCGCCGCCCAGGACCGCGCAACCTTGACGACGTCTTCGCCAGCCCCTCCCCACCACAGAACTCCGGTGTCGCGCAAGGACACGGCAACCGGATCACGATGCCCAAGCGCCAGATGTCCGGCCGCGCAGGATTCGAGCTCCTCCGCAAGCGCGGCCTGCTCGCCAAGTAGCCTCGTCAGCGGACCTGGTTCGGCTGCCTGTGTTCGTCATCGATTCTCCGGAGCGAGAACGAGACCTGATGCCGTCCCGCGCCCCGCTCCGTAGCGGCTCGCGTGCCCTCAAGAGCAAGGGCACCGACCCCCGTAGCACGAGACGCCGAGGCACCTACGGCCACGGCGGTCTGCGCCTCCCAATACCGGCCAGCGGCCCACGCCAGCTGCCGCATGCGATCTCGCCTTCGCTTGACCCACAGGATTTGAACATGTTCAATTCTCTTCGGCCGAGAAGGAACTGCCGTCGTCCGCACGGCAGATCACACGAGGAGGCACGGTGGGTTCGGGTGCGGGGGTCATCGCATACGTCTTCCTGGTCTACACAATCCTGATGGCACTGTTCTGCGTCTTCATCGGGTCCAGGACATCCTGGAGGATGGGCTTGCTCATATCAGCGCCAGTGATCTTCGCGCCATGGGGCTTGGTGCTGATTGAGTTCGCCGTCCACTGACCGATCCCGGCGCTCCGGACTCGGACGGCGCCGACCGACCGTGGGGCAACTCCGATCAACGACGTCACCGGTGGGCGAACAGCGCTGAGCGGAGCCCATGAAGCTCACGGCTGGGTGAGGATCCAGGCCCGAAGGAGCGTTAACGAGGCCCCGCCGCACATTGCCCTCGTGAGCGTTTTGGTCCTGTTGACGCGGCCTTCGAGGATTGGGGGACCCGGCATGTCGAGCGCGGGCACAGACGCCGGAACTGTGGGGACTGGTCCCGGCGAGGGCGGGCTCCGGCGGGCGGGGGGCTGGGACAGCGAAGGGGTGACTGCCGCGCTCGCCACCGCGGTCCTCGGCCGGCTCCTCCACCACTGCCAAGTGGTGCCATCAGCAGCCCCAGCCACCGGCTCGAGAACCGCCTCCAGGCCATCGAGCGCGAGACCGAAGTGGCCTGACAACTGGAGGCGTTCACCCGTACGCGACCGGGAGAAAAACCCGTACGCCGAGAGCTTCGGAGGTGATCTTTTTCAAGGTCAGGTCATCCCCGTGCCCCTGGCCCACGGAGGAAGACAGCTGTCCATCACGGGACCATGTCCGTCAGCGCCATGACCCGGCCGGGGTGTTCCCTCACCCAGGAGGCCACGATCAGGCACCCCTCGTCGTCCGTCCGCGGCACACCCGCCAGCCGGACGATGCGTTCCTTCCCACCGGGAAAACGCAACCGGGCCTCCTGGCCCTGCCTCCTCACAGCAGCGAACGGCTTGGGCGACCCCGCAGGAAGCTCCCATCGCGGGCTTTGGGCTGATGTCAGCTCGGCCTTGACTCCTGGCCTGGGGCTCGGAGCCTGTCAGATCTCGAGCCCCAGACCACGAAGCACCTACTTGCTCTCGGTGCTGACAGCTCCGGCGCTGTGGCTGATCCGGTCCCGTAGGGCCTGCCAGCCTCGTGCGTCGGCGCTCAGGACCTCGTACAGATAGGCGGAGACGGCGTCGGCGACGAGGACGACGCGGGCAGGGTCCTCGTCGGTGGTGTCCTTGGCGGCCTCGCCGGAGATTCCGCCGAAGAGGTGCTCGCCCTCGGCGATGGTGAGCAGTCGCTTCGGGCCCGGACTGAGGTGATAGGCATCGGTGAACCATTCCGGTCCGCGGGTAGTCATCTCCGACTGGTCCTTTCCGCCGGCGACGACCAGGGCGGGGACGGTCATGCCGGAGAAGTCCGGGCGCGCGAACGGGAGATACGTGAGCGCGAAGGGCGTCAGGGCGTCCCCGGCGCCGGCCGCCGCGATGAGCGCGCCCGCCTTGACGGCGGGGTGGGAGAAGTCCTCGCCCGGGTTGCCCTCGGAGTCGAGGACGCGGGCGCCCAGGAGGGCTCCGGCCGTCTGCGCTCCCCAGGAGTGCCCGACGACGGCGACGCGATCGCGGTCGACTCGGGCACCCAGACCGCTGACCTGCTCGAGGATGTCACCGAGGTTGTCCAGGACACTGTGCAGATCGGCTATCCGCACGCGCCAGATGGTGGCGAAACGGGGATCGTCGAAGCTGATTCCGTGGCGGCGGGAGTCCAGATGGGTGGGCTGCACCACGACAAACCCGGCAGCAGCCCAGCGGTCGACGAGGGGCTCGTAGCCGTCCATCGACCAGGCGTTGCCGTGGGAGAAGAGGATGACGGGCAAGTCTCTGCCGTCGACCGGTGCGGTGACCTTGACCTGCAGATCGATGCCGCGGTCGGTGGTGGGAACGGTGATGGGCTTGACGGCGATGACCTGACGGTTGAGCGTGGCCGTGGGGCGGCTCTGGCCGGAGTGAAGTTCCATGGCGTCGACGTTAGGAAGCCGATAGGTACCAAATGGTAACCTTCGGCTCGTGAACATGACCGCAGCCGACCTGGCGAGCGCGGCAAAGGACCTGGAAGCGGGCACGGTGTTCCTCGCCGACTGTCCCGCACGGCTGGCGATAGAGATCATCGCCAACAAGTGGTCGGTCGTTGTCCTGTTCGCTCTCACCGGCGGCCCCAAGAGACACAGCGAACTCGTCGCGCTGTCCGGCGGGATCTCACGCAAGGTACTGACGCAGACCCTTCGCCGCCTGCAGAGCAACGGCCTGGTCGACCGGCAGGTGTACGTCGAAGCGCCGCCGCGGGTCGAGTACAGCCTGACCGCGCTCGGCCAGACACTCCAGGAGCCGATCGTGATGCTGACCGAGTGGGCGCGAACCAACGGCGAAGCTGTCGTCGACTTCCGAGAGTCGGCAGCTGCCAGGTCAACCCACTGAGAGGTCGTTTCTTCCTGCTGTTTCATCCCAGGTTGGGGATTTGATGGGCTGGTGTCGGGTCGCGCCAGAAGATGGCGTCGACCGCTCGACGAAGGCCTTCTTCGTGTAGGAGGAACGGTGGCAATGGAAGCGCCGCGCCTGGAGCCCGATCTGCAACTTGCGTCCTGCCACCGGTCCTTCGGCAGGACCGCGCCCATACGAGGAGTGCACACGACGCGCTCTCCCCCGGCACCCCGGACAACGAGGCACCGGACCGCGTCCCTATCGTCCTGTCGTGGACCGGCAGTCGACCGTGGGCCATGCCGATGCGAAGGCGAGCCCTTGGCAGGGCAGGACGCTTTCGGTGAGGCAGCCGCGGGGGGGGGGGGGGGGGGGGGGGGGGCGCCCCCCCCGGGGGGGGCGGCCCCCCCCCCCCCCGCGCGCCCCGCCCCGGAGCACACAAACCCAAGCGGGCGCGGGG